>DGLA01000012.1 GCA_002387205.1 Stutzerimonas stutzeri
GGGTTTGTCTTTGGGCGGGAAATTACCATCGCCGACGTACACCTGTTGCTCTGAACACGACAATAGCGGCCTCGCGGCTTGTATTATTGTTTCATGAATCGCATATCGTCATCTGCAAGCGAAGTAGGAAACGGCGCGTGACACTGGCGAACTGGGACTGGCTGCTGCCAAGTGCTTACAGCAACCAAAACGAGGGGGAGCTGGGTGACGTATCGATAGATCGAGTAGCTGGAACCCAGGGCTATTCACCGGCTACCTGGGAGGCAGTTCCGTACTGACTTCGTGCTCGATGCGCTGGAGCAGGCGCTCTACGCCCGTCGGCCGTTCGACCAGGCTCATCCAACACAGTGACTGTGCAGTACGCTTCGATCCGCTATACCAAGCGTCTGGCCGAAGCTGGAGTCGAGCCTTCGGTGGGCAGCGTGGGCGACTCCCATGACAATGCTTTGGCCGAAACCATAAATGGCCTGTACAAGGCCGAGGTGGTCCACCGACGTTCCTGGCAGAATCGGAAGGCAGTGGAGCTGGCAACGCTGGAATGGGTGGACTGGTTCAACCGCCGGCGACTACTGGAACCCATCGGGAACATGCCACCGACAGAGGCCGAAGCGAATAACCATCAGCAACTGATCGAGTCTGTCCAAGCGGCATGACTCACACCAAAGAGCCTCCAGAATTCACGGGGCGGTTCAGTCAGTGACATGCCGTGCGCATGGTTCTGGAGCACCTGAACGATTAGCACTCCGAGTGGGCTGCCATTCAGGCCATTCCCCCGAAGATTGGCTGTGCAGCGCAGACCCTGCATGCTTGGATTCGTCGCTACCAGACTGAAGCCGGCCAACGTCCTGGACCGACCACCAAAGAGCGCGAGCGCATCAAGGCCCTAATGAGAAAATTACGTTCCGTCATACTCGCAGCCGCTCGTGCAGGTTTCGTGTACACGAATACGGGAAAGTTCGGGCAATAAGGGCTTTAGTTCACTCCAGATCCATTTCGCCAGATTCTCGCTGGTAGGGTTGTACAGTCTTGGCAAATCGTTCAGGTAATTGTGATCAAGTTGCTCAAAGATGGGACTAAATATCTGTTTGATATCGCCAAAATCTCGGATCCAGCCAGTATGGGCATCTACCTCACCTTTTATATAGATGGCGACACGAAAGGAGTGGCCGTGCAGGCGCCCGCATTTATGGCCTGGTGCCACGTGCGGTAAGCGATGTGCAGACTCGAATGTAAACTCTTTGAATATTTCCATTAATAGTTCCCAAAAATAAGAGAATTAACACCTATATTACCGATTTTCCGCAAACTTCGCTTCCGCTAGCAGTCACCTAAAACCTATCGCTATTGGAATCTTTGACACTTCCTAGGGCTTGGGGCAAAGTAGCCCGTTTTTTCGGCATGGGCCGCTTCTGGGGAACTAAACAATGAATGCAGTGGTAGCGGCAGTCGGGATAATGCTTATTTTGAGCCTCTGCAGGATCCATGTCGTGGTGGCGCTGATTGCAGGAGCTATCGCCGGAGGTGTTCTGGGAGGGCTGGGGCTGGAGGGCAGCCTTGCTGCGTTCAACAAGGGGCTTGGCGGCGGCGCGACTGTTGCGCTGTCCTATGCGCTGCTTGGCGCGTTTGCCGTAGCCATAGGCAAAAGCGGTCTTGCGCATGCCCTCGCAGACCGAGCGCTGGCAATGGTAGATAAGCGGGACGCTGAAACAGGTGGCTCGGTCAAGTGGATCATGATAGGGCTGCTCCTTGTGGTAGCGATTTCATCGCAAAATATCCTGCCTATCCATCTTGCGTTCATCCCCCTGTTGGTTCCACCGCTGTTGTTCGTGCTAAGCAAGCTTCAGATAGACAGGCGCCTCATTGCATGTGTCCTGGCGTTTGGTTTGGTTACGCCGTACATGTTCTTACCAGTGGGCTTCGGTAGCATCTTCCTAAACGAGATTCTGCTAGCCAACGTTGAAAGAAGCGGTGCAGACATTTCCGGTATCAGCGTAAGCCATGCCATGCTTATTCCCGCTCTTGGAATGATGACTGGCTTGTTGGTGGCTATGTTTTCTTATCGAAAGCCGCGGAACTATGACCTCGCTAAGGTCGACCAGTCCAAGGTAACCGGTGCCGGTTACAGTCGGCTCACACTCGTCGTAGCTGCTTTGGCTGTTGCAGCAGCCTTTTTCGTGCAGCTGTGGCTGGACTCGATGATCATTGGTGCCCTCATCGGATTCGTCATGTTTTCTGCTTCCGGCGTCGTCCGCTGGAAGGAAGCAGATGATCTTTTCACCGAAGGCATGAAGATGATGGCCATGATTGGTTTCATCATGATAGCCGCAGCCGGGTTTGCGGAGGTTATGCGTGAGACGGGCGAGGTGAAGACTTTGGTTGATGCGTCTGCCGAATGGATCGGCAACAGCAAGGCAATCGGTGCGTTGATGATGTTACTGGTGGGCTTGTTGGTGACCATCGGCATCGGCTCATCATTTTCCACTGTACCGATAATCGCCGCAATTTTTGTCCCGCTGGGATTGCAGCTCGGCTTCAGCCCGTTGGCCATCGTCAGTTTGGTGGGGACAGCAGGCGCGCTGGGCGACGCTGGGTCGCCGGCGTCAGACTCGACCTTGGGTCCCACCGCTGGGTTGAACGCGGATGGGCAACATAACCATATCTGGGACACCGTAGTACCGACGTTTCTGCACTACAACCTGCCTCTTCTGGGGTTTGGTTGGATTGCTGCCATGACGTTGTGATAAGTGACCTTGCGTCGGCTGGTATCCGTAGCCATCAACGTTGATGCGTTACGGATGGGTCGCTGAACGCTTTGCACTCCTTAGAACAATCGCTGACTAAGCAATACAACCGCAGCGATAGGAAGCAATCCGTGAATTCGACTCTCGAGCAAAAAGTGTTTCTAGCTTTGTTGCTCACCGTAACCATCGCGTTCGGCTGGATCCTGTACCCCTTTTACGGGACCGTTTTTTGGGCGGTGATTCTCGCGATAATTTTCGCTCCGTTACAGCGGCGGCTGTACGCCCGCTTCAGCGAAAGACCGAATCTGGCTGCTCTGGTGACATTGTTGGTGTGCCTGGTCGTAGCCGTGCTGCCTGTCATTCTGATTACAGGCCTGCTGGTACAAGAAGGGACGTCGCTTTACAAGCAGATAGAAAGTGGAGAGCTGGACGTCGGTAGCATCGTGGAGAGCGCGAAGGACCTTTTGCCTGCATCGCTAGAGCAGCAGTTGCAGCGCTTTGGTTTTGGCGACATCGAGCAGGTGCGCGAGAGGCTTGCAAGCGGAGCTCTGGAAGGAAGCCAGTTTTTGGCCACGAAGGCGTTCAGTTTTGGGCAGGGAACATTTCAATTCCTCGTCAGTTTTTTTGTGATGATTTACCTGCTGTTCTTTCTCATTCGAGACGGGCGCGAGCTTGTAGCACGCATTCGGCGTGCACTTCCTCTGAGCGATAACCAAAAGCGCAGGCTATTCAGCAAATTCACACGCGTTGTTAGAGCTACGGTGAAAGGTAACATTGTGGTCGCAGCCACCCAGGGCTTCCTCGGCGGTGTGATTTTCGCGATTCTTGATATCCCCGGGTCATTGCTCTGGGGAGTGCTGATGGCGTTTTTATCGCTGCTTCCCGCGATTGGAGCGGGTTTGATTTGGACGCCCGTAGCGATCTACTTCCTGCTCAACGGAATGATTGTTCAGGGGGTTATCTTGACGCTTTACGGCGTTCTCGTGATCGGGCTGGTCGATAACCTGTTGCGGCCTATTCTTGTTGGCAAAGATACCAAGATGCCTGACTACGTTGTGTTGATCTCAACGTTAGGGGGTTTGGCACTGTTCGGCCTGAATGGCTTCGTCATCGGGCCCCTTATAGCGGCCTTGTTTATTTCCGCCTGGGGCTTGTTTATCAGGCCAGAGATTAACTAAAAGAGCGCGCGTCCGGCAGTGCCGGACGCTGCTGCAAGCATCAGAGAATGCGACCTCCGTCGTCACGGCTGATGATCACTGTTGCGGAGCGAGGGCGGCGGCCTGGGCCGTCAGGCCAGGTGCTTGTGTAGTCCGTGGAAGTCGAGCCTTCACCAGGATGCTGGATATTGACGAACAGCGTCCGGAAGTCCGGCGTAGCCGTAATACCCGTCACTTCAGCTCCTTTTGGGCCGACCAGGAATCGCTTGGTTTCGCCTGTTTGGGGATCCGAAA
This sequence comes from Stutzerimonas stutzeri, assembly GCA_002387205.1. Classification (GTDB taxonomy): domain Bacteria; phylum Pseudomonadota; class Gammaproteobacteria; order Pseudomonadales; family Pseudomonadaceae; genus Stutzerimonas; species Stutzerimonas stutzeri_N. Next base: position 4,193 of record DGLA01000012.1, read on the forward strand.
CCACCATTTGGTTATTGCCAAACGGGCCGTCGCTAAGCTGGCCGCCACTCATGTCCGTTTGGATCCAAAGCCGTCCTTCGTCATCGAACCAAAGGCCATCCGGGCTGGCGATAATATTGTCATCATTCAGCGGTCGGCCTTTCGGGTCTCGGCTGTCCGTCTGGGGGCCTGCCAGTAGATACAGATCCCAGCTGAATTGGCTGCCAATATTGTTTCGACCTTGTTCGCGCCAGCGAATGATGTGGCCGTACGGATTTGGCGATCGCGGGTTGGCGGCATCTGCTTCCTTGCGAGAAGAATTATTTGTCAGTGTGAAATACACCTCGCCAGTATCAGGGTGGACAGCGCCCCATTCCGGTCGATCCATTTTCGTTGCGCCGACGATATCGGCCGCCAGACGTGTATTGATCAGCACTTCGCCCTGGTCTCGGAATTGGACGCCCGCCGTCAGGCATGCCTGTTGAAAGTCCGGGTCGTCAATGTCCAGTGCAAGCCAGTCACCGCTGCCGTCAGGGTTGAAGCGAGCGACGTACAGCGTGCCATCGTCTAGCAGGCGATTGTCGCTTCGAAGTGGGCGATACTTGTCACGGCTGATGTACTTATAGATGTATTCGTTCTGGGAATCGTCCCCAGAATAGCAAACCACAGGCCAGCCGGCTTTCACCGGAGCGAACACCAGACCTTCATGACCGAAACGCCCTAGCGAGGTGTGTTTGACAGGCGTCGAATCCGGGTCGAAGGGGTCGATCTCGACAATCCAGCCAAAGGTGTTGGGTTCGTTGCGGTAGTCGGAGCTGGCATCTGATCCGCTCGTAGTCGCGTCAAAACGCTGGAATTCATCGCCCTGGACTGTTTCCCAGCCGTAACGGCCGGTGGCTCGGATACCATAGCGATCAAGGTGGCGAGGCAGCTCAGTGTCACGGCTAGCGAAGTAGCCCGCCCAGTTTTCTTCGCACGTCAGATAGGTGCCCCATGGCGTGTAGCCATTCGAGCAGTTGTTCAGGGTGCCTCTGGTTGAGGTTCCGCTCGGACTGTAGCGAGTCTTCATCAGATCATGGCCGCGGGCCGGCCCTTCGATGCGCATGGGCGTCGCACCGGTGACGCGGCGATTACGAGCTGACGGCAGCATCGCCCATTCGCCGCGAGCATTGCGCTTGATTTCCACCACGGACACGCCGTGTGCGTTGATCTCCTTGCGCACCTCTTCTGCACTCACGCGCTTGCCGCCTACTACGGTCGGGCCATTTGGATGCAACAACGGGGCGTCAATGTATTCGTGGTTTAGAACCAAGAGGCCATGATCGCTCTTGCGTCCATTGAACTTAGCGTCCATTGGAAAAAAGTGCATGCCATCATGGTGCATCCCAGTTTGCTGAGCTTGGTCCTCTGCGCTGTTACTGGCATCTTCGAGAAACGCGGGATAACTGCCGCATATTGGCGTGCCCCATGGGATGAACGCTTTAGCGGTATAACCAGCCGGAACCGTGATGGTGTCGGCTCTGGTGACGCTAACGGCGCCAAACGGAAGGCGACTGCGACGCTGGAACGGAATCCCTTTTCCTTGAGGTTCGGCTGCGCTCGCAACCGCGGGAAGGCCGCCGAGGAAGGCCAGCGCACCTAGCGCAGCGCCTCCCGCCAGGACCTGACGGCGCCCCATGGCGATCACGTCCTGAATATGCGGATTGGCAGAGTGATTGCTCGGGCGCTCATCGCCATTGCCGAACATGATGTTTTGATTATCGTCAGTCACGACGCAGCTCCATTAGGGTAATCGACGGAGCTCTGACGCTAGGATCTTTTGGAGACAACTTAATGACAGTGCGTGTGTTGACGACGAGCGGCGTGTTCAATCGTGAAACAAAAAGCCCCGGTGAATACCGGGGCTAAGCAACACTTGCCAGGCCGAGCGCAACCCCGGCCTGCGAGCCAGTTTCTTAGTGGAACTGGTTCATGGTGTTGTCTTTACCACTTGCCTTGAGCGCCGCTTCGCCCGCGAAGTATTCCTTGTGGTTGTCACCGATGTCGGAGCCGGCCATGTTCTGGTGCTTAACGCAGGCGATACCCTGGCGCAGTTCTTCACGCTGGACGCCTTTGACGTAGGCCAGCATGCCCTGATCGGCGAAATACCCTTTGGCCAGGTTGTCGGTGGACAGCGCGGCGGTGTGGTAAGTCGGCAAGGTGATGAGGTGATGGAATATACCGGCATGAGCGGACCCGTCCTTCTGGAAGGTACGAATTTTCTCGTCGGCCACCTGAGCCAGCTCGGTTTCGTCGTATTCGACGCTCATCAGCTTGGCGCGATCGTAAGCCGAAACATCCTTGCCTTCTGCAACAAAGGCGTCGAACACCTGCTGGCGGAAATTCAAGGTCCAGTTGAAGGACGGGCTGTTGTTATAGACCAGCTTGGCATTCGGGATCGTCTTGCGAATCTCGTTAACCATGGCTGCGATCTGGCCAACGTGTGGCTTCTCGGTTTCGATCCACAGCAGGTCAGCACCGTTCTGCAGGGAGGTGATGCAGTCCAGGACGCAACGCGCTTCACCCGTTCCCTTGCGGAACTGAAACAGGTTGGATGGCAGGCGCTTGGGACGCAGCAGCTTGCCTTCGCGCTTGATGACGACGTCGCCGTTACCAAGTTCGGCTTCGGTGATCTCTTCGCAATCTAGGAACGAGTTGTACAGGTCTCCGAGGTCGCCCGGCTCTTTTGTCACCGCGATCTGCTTGGTCAGGCCCGCGCCCAGCGAGTCGGTACGTGCAACGATCACTCCGTTGTCGATGCCAAGCTCAAGGAAGGCGTAACGAACCGCAGCGATCTTGGCGAGGAAATCGGCGTGCGGAACGGTAACCTTGCCGTCCTGGTGGCCGCACTGCTTCTCGTCAGAAACCTGGTTTTCAATCTGGATGCAGCAGGCTCCGGCTTCGATCATGCGCTTGGCCAGCAGGTAGGTGGCTTCCGGATTACCGAAGCCCGCGTCGATGTCGGCGATGATCGGGACGATATGGGTTTCGTAATTGTCGATCTGGTTCTGGATTTCGTTTGCTTTGGCTGTATCGCCGGCTGCGCGAGCAGCATCGAGGGCTGTGAACAGCAGGTCCAGCTCGCGGCTGTCCGCCTGGCGCAGGAAGGTGTAAAGCTCTTCGATCAGGTCGGAAACAGCTGTCTTCTCGTGCATCGACTGGTCCGGCAGCGGACCGAACTCGGAGCGCAGAGCAGCGACCATCCAGCCAGACAGGTAGAGATAGCGCTTGTTGGTAGTCTTCAGGTGCTTCTTGATGGAGATCAGTTTCTGCTGGCCAATGAAGCCATGCCAGCAACCCAGCGACTGGGTGTAGACGGACGAATCGGCATCGTACTCGGCCATGTCCTTGCGCATGATGTCGGCGGTGTACTGCGCGATTTCCAGGCCCGTCTTGAAGCGGTTCTGAGCACGCATGCGAGCTACGGATTCGGGGTTGATAGCGCTCCAGCTGCTTCCAGCTGCTTCTTTCAGAGCGGCAACGGCCTTGATGTCGTTTTGATAAGCGGACATGGTCAATCCTTCAGAAAAAATTCGTGTTTGGTTGAGCACCGACTGTTCCCACTGAAACCTACGTGCTTACGCTGATCATGCGTGCAACACGCGGCAGAGCGTCGAAATGCCGACCGGATACGAGGATTGGGCCAAGGAGAGGAGGTGTGCAGTTTACGATCGCCAAGGTGCTCGTTCAGCTGCGGAATGATTCGTGGCATTCCGATACACGGCGGTGTGAAACCGGTGAATGATCAGCAGAACTGACGTCTCGAGCAGATGCGTTAATCGCTTCCCCGTCCCTCAGGACGACTCGTTCCAGTCGCAACCTCGTCAGTCCGCCTTGTGGGCAGTACAGTCACGGAGCGCCTCTGCTGGTTGGCGGAGCGCGATCCGGAGGCCCTTGCCAGGGCCCCTGGTTAGCGGGAGCGGAGCCATAATGCTCCGGCTAAAAAGGTTCGTCAAATGTTTTGTAGTGAACTTTAGTAGGCACTACATGTTTCTAGAGGTCTCGCAGGTTTCACACATTCCGCTCAGTTGAGCGTGTCCACCTTCAGTCGTATTGAAAGGTTCTGGCGGCCTTCTGTTGAGTATCGGCGCAGTAATCCTGTCTCGCTTGAATGAGCCGATTCATCGATTCCGCCGAGTGATATCCATTCACCGAGGCGCCCGCTGACTCGGGTATCGGTTTGCTGAATATCCACCCTGTCCGGTCGGGATGCGCTCATGCGGTCGTTATGACTGCTGATGGTTACCTGCACCCGGTCGCCTTGCACCGTAGCGGTGGCATAGAAGCCTCGGGTGATATCGCGGTATTGGGTCTGCTGATAAAGCTGACCGTAGCTGTCGGTCCCCGTGCTGGTAATCGGGACGCTTTGGCCAATCTGGATCAGGGCGGGATAGCCCTCGGTGGTCTGGATCTGTTGAGTGCCTCCGCCTTGGCTGTCTGTGCTTCGACGGATGATGCGGACCTGATCTCGGTTTCGTGTTTCGCCTTTCCCGCTCTGGACTTCAAGGTCACCGATGCGTGCGGAGCCATCGAGCCTATAACCGTTGTCATTGCTGGCGGCCGAACTCTGAGTATCCACGCTGATCAGCAACTTACGAGGCTCGGTATCCAGCTCAGATAGCACAGCATGTAGCTCGGCAATCACGGCGGCAGGCGCGTTCACGATCAGCTGATTACCGTATGCGTCCACCTTGCCTTGATCGCCTACTACCGATTGCGCGATCGGCAGGACGTCCTGCGCCAAGCGGAAGTTCAGCGGAATGACTTCCGTTGCCGCCTGAAGAGAGAAGCTAACCAGGAGCACAGAAGCAGAGAGAAGTCGGCGAGTCATAACAGAAAGCTCCGCAGGTCGGGGTCGGACAGACTATGGTCCCAAGCGGTATCAAACAGGCGTTGTTGCTGGCGAGCGCGGCCGGGGCTCTGATAGAGCGCATGGCCAACCAACTGATCCGGCTCTGGGCGAATCACCACACCACATTCGTCAGCAACTAGGAAGGCGGCAACTCGTGCCGGATAGTCGGGATTGACTTTGCGGATGTGTAAGTTGCTGGTCAGTCGGCGCGCCAGATTAACCAGGCGATGGCCTTGCCTGATGGCACGGGAGGAATCCCCTACCAGAATGCGCAAGCGATTACGCGGGTGGTCAAGTAATAAGCGCAGGCAGGCTTGTTGAATACAGCTGTGGTTGTAGAGCCAAGGTTCCAGGTCTTGTGTATAGATGCTCAGGCTTCGCCGTGCCTGCTCGATCATGGCCAGCGTGTGTTGTCGCGCCTCACTCATGCCCGAGAATGCTTGAACGGTTGGGGCTCCGCCTTGAGTGAGTGGCGCAGTGTTCCATTGTTCAGGACTGGCAGGTAACGCGGATGGGTTCTCCAGTTTGAAACGACCCGGCGACTCGAATTCGATAGCCGACAACTCGACTGGGTTGAAGGCGTTATCGGCATCGTCGCGAGCCATAGGGGTCAGTGGCTCTTGCGAAGCATATCGACGTGAGGCAGGCCAGCTTCGAGAAACTCTTCGCTGATCACTTCGAAACCAAGGCGTTCATAAAACGACGTGGCATGGACCTGTGCGGTCAGGCGCTGTTCTCTGAGGCCACGACGTTCCGCCTCATCGATTACCGCTTTCATCAAAACGCCGCCTACATTCATGCCGCGCCAATCGCGGAGCACTGAAACCCGCCCAATGTGTCCATCGTTCAGCAGGCGCGCGGTACCGATAGGGTAGCCGCTCTCCAGAGCGAGGAAATGCACCGCCTCAGCGTCGTCTGCGTCCCATTCCAGCTCTGGCGGTACCGATTGTTCGGCGATGAATACGGCTTCGCGAATCCTGCGCAGGTCGGCGTTATCCTGTTGCCAGTCGGCGATGCGAACTTCTATCTCATTCATCTGCAAACTCCAAACTTCCCTGTTTGACCAACTGCCATATCAGATTACGCCCATCCTCATCATCCAGCCACGGCGCGAGGTTTGCGGTGTGCATCGCATCAGCCGAACAGACCAGCTTCAGGAGCTCTTTCAGGCGGGCGGGAAGCAGTCGGCTCTGGCCGCTGGCAAATAGCAACAGGCCAATATCCACTTCGCTCCAGGCCAGACGTGCGCTGAGGTTTCGTACCAGTATGGCGCCATCGTCCAGTGCGGCAAGCATGGCTTGCTCTTCGATCTCAGGACCCTGCACTCGCTCCGGATAGCGGGGTTCGGTCATGAACTGGCCAAACCAGGTCAGCAACAGGCGTTCGTCGCCCATATGTTCGGTCAGCATTGCGCGCAAGCGATCGAGCGCGTCGGTCTGGATCTGATAAGGGTCGTCTGCCGGGACAAGATCAGCGTCGCTGTAGCGTTCCTCGTCCGGCAGGAATTGCGCGAGAAAGTCAGTGAAATGGGTCAGCACTTCCGCTGCGCTTGGTGCCCGGAAGCCCAGCGAGTAGGTCATGCAAGCGTCTTCGGCAGTGCCGTAATGCGCTAGTCGAGGCGGAAGATAAAGCATGTCGCCCGGTTCCAGAACCCATTCGTCGGTGCCTTCGAACTGGTCAAGTATGCGCAGATCCGGGTGCGGCAGCATCGGGCTGTCGCTATTGCACATCTGGCCAATCCGCCAACGGCGCTGACCATGCGCCTGGAGGAGAAAAACGTCATAGTTGTCGAAATGTGGTCCGACGCCGCCGCCTGGTGCGGCAAAGCTGACCATCACGTCGTCGATACGCCAGTTTGGCAGAAAACGAAAATGCTCGATGAGCTCGGCCACCTCAGGCACCAGTTGATCGACCGCCTGAACAAGCAGTGTCCAGTCCCGCTCCGGTAGGTTCTGGTAGGTTTCTTCGGTGAATGGCCCGCGACGAAGCTCCCAAGGGCTTTCGCCATGCTCGATAACCAGTCGGGATTCGACTTCCTCTTCCAGTGACAGGCCGGCCAGCTCGTCCGGCGATACCGGGCTTTCGAATGAGGGGACAGCTTGGCGGACAAGCAGTCGTTTCTTCTGCCAGTAGTCGCGCAGAAACTCTCGTGCGCTGATGCCACCGAGGACTTGCAAAGGAGTATCGGAAGTCATGCCAGGTACCTTGCTCTTGGCGAGCTGCAAATAAAAACGCCCGGCACAGCCGGGCGTGCAAATAGAATGATTCGATCAGATCCGCTTGGCCTGGGCGGCTGCGTTGCCAGCGTAGGCAGCCGGGGTCAGTTTACGCAGCGCCTCTTTCGCATCGGTTGGCATATCCAGGCTATCGATAAACGTCTGCAGGGCCTCGGGGCTGATGCCTTTGCCTCGAGTCAGCTCCTTGAGTTTCTCGTAGGGATTCTCAATGGCGTAGCGACGCATGACGGTCTGGATCGGCTCAGCCAGTACTTCCCAGCATGCGTCCAGGTCCTCGGCGATACGGGCCTGGTTGAGCTCCAGCTTGCCGATTCCCTTCAGGCTCGCCTCATAGGCAATGATGCTGTGCGCAAAGCCGACACCCAGATTGCGCAACACGGTGGAGTCGGTCAGGTCGCGCTGCCAGCGGGAGATCGGCAGTTTGCTTGCCAGGTGCTGGAGCAGGGCATTTGCGATACCCAGGTTGCCCTCGGAGTTCTCGAAGTCGATGGGGTTGACCTTGTGCGGCATCGTCGACGAGCCGATTTCTCCGGCGACGGTACGCTGCTTGAAGTAGCCAAGCGAGATGTAGCCCCAGATGTCCCGATCGAAGTCGATCAGGATCGTATTGAAGCGCGCCACGGCATCGAACAGCTCGGCGATGTAATCATGCGGTTCGATCTGGGTGGTGTAGGGGTTCCACGCCAGGCCCAGGTCATTCTCGATGAACTCGCGCGCGTTGGCTTCCCAATCGACATCCGGATAGGCGGACAGATGGGCGTTGTAGTTGCCCACGGCACCGTTGATCTTGCCGAGTAGCGGTACGGCCTCGACCTGAGCGATCTGGCGCTCCAGACGATAGACCACATTGGCCAGCTCCTTGCCGAGTGTTGTCGGCGAGGCGGGCTGGCCATGCGTGCGGGACAGCATAGGTACGTCGGCGTGCTCGACCGCCAGCTGCCGAATCGCATTGGCCAGCTGGCGCATCAGTGGCAGCAACACCTCGTTGCGACCTTCGCGCAGCATCAGCGCGTGGGACAGGTTGTTGATGTCCTCGCTGGTGCACGCGAAGTGAATGAACTCATTGACCTTGGCCAGCTCTGGCAGCTGCTTGGCCTGTTCCTTGAGCAGATACTCGACCGCCTTCACATCGTGGTTGGTGGTGCGCTCGAATTCCTTGACGCGTTCGGCGTGCTCCAGCTGGAAGTTCTCTGCCAGTTGGTTGAGTAGCGCATTGGCTTCGGTCGAGAAGGGTGCGACTTCCGGAACACCGCTATGAGCGGCCAATCGCTGCAGCCAGCGCACTTCGACCTGGACGCGGCAGCGAATCAGGCCGAACTCACTGAAGATGGGGCGCAAAGCGCTGGTTTTGCCGGCGTAGCGGCCATCGACGGGGGAAACCGCGGTGAGCGAGGAAAGCTGCATAGGGGGCATCTCGGCAATCGAGCAACGAAAAGAGGGCGCAGATTATACATGAAAGCGGGGGAATGCCTGAGGCGAAGAACCCTTGGCTGCCGCCTATTCTGTGCGTAACAGTGGATAGAGCGCGTCGAGCATTTTTCGTCGGCTGAAAATCATCTGCCAACGGTGCCCGCCGAGCTGGCGCCATAGCCGGGCAGCGCGAATTCCCGCCAGCAGCAGCGCGCGAATCTTGGCCGCGTTGTCTGTTTGCTGAAGGTGACGCATGTCACCCTGCACCTGAATGCGCTGACGAAAGGTACTGAGCGTGTCCTGATACAGGCCGCCAAAGGATGCCACCACGTTCTCGTGAGTCGGCCCGAAGTGCTCGACCTGTTGCTGTATCTGATCCAGGCGGCTGCCGATGACCTGAAGCAGGTCGCTGCGCTTGTCCAGCTGCCTCTCCAGGCCGATCATCGCCAAGGCGTAGCGCAGCGGTTCACGTTGCAGGCTGCTGGTATCGCGCTCCAGTGCACCCACCAGGGCGCGATAACCATCTCGCAGGTTGATATCGTCGCCACCATAGATTTCCAAAGGTGGTTTCTCTTCCCTGACCAGCAGGCTGCCAAGCATACAGCCGAGGGCTGCATTGGAAATCTGGCCAGTGCGGGCTATACGGTCGACCAGCGTTGCCGCCTCGAATACCGCACCAAGGGCAACGAGCTGTTCCTGGACTGGTGTCATGGCCGGCCTCCAGCAAACCAGGGTTCGGCAGTCTCGATAACCCCGCCCCCCAGGCATATCTCGCGATCGTAGAAAACTACCGACTGGCCAGGGGTAACCGCACGCTGAGGTTCATCGAACACGGCTCGGTATCCCGTTTCAGTCTGCTCCAGCGTGCAGGTCTGATCGGCCTGTCGATAACGGACCTTGGCGGTCAACCGACGGGGTGCTGACAGCGTCAGCGGGTTGACCCAGAAGATCTCGGAGGCGAGCAGGGCACGGGAGAACAGCCAGGGGTGATCGTTGCCCTGGCCTACGACCAGCACGTTGCGCTCAAGGTCCTTGCTCAACACGTACCAGGGTTCGTCACTTGCGTCTTTCAGGCCGCCAATACCCAATCCCTGACGTTGGCCGATGGTGTGGTACATCAATCCATGATGGTGGCCGATGACATCGCCATCTACCGTTTCTATATTTCCCGGCTGGGCTGGCAGGTACTGCTTGAGGAAATCGCTGAAACGACGTTCCCCGATGAAACAGATACCGGTGGAATCCTTTTTCTTGGCTGTAGCCAGGCCATGCTTTTCGGCAATGTCCCGTACCGCCGGCTTTTCAAGTTCACCTACCGGGAACAAGGTCTTGGCAAGCTGCTCGCCTCCGACTGCATGGAGGAAATAGCTCTGATCCTTGTTCGGGTCCAGTCCCTTGAGCAGTTCGCTGCGCCCATCGACATCTCGGCGGCGAACATAATGCCCCGTGGCAATCAGGTCGGCGCCGAGCGTCAGCGCATAGTCCAGAAAGGCTTTGAATTTGATTTCGCGGTTGCACAGGATGTCCGGATTGGGCGTGCGGCCAGCCTTGTACTCCGCAAGGAAATGCTCGAATACGTTGTCCCAGTATTCGGCAGCGAAATTGGCGGTATGCAGCTTGATACCGATCCTGTCGCATACGGCCTGAGCGTCGGCAAGATCTTCACGCGCGGTGCAGTATTCGGTGCCGTCGTCTTCTTCCCAGTTCTTCATGAACAGGCCTTCAACTTGATATCCCTGTTCAAGCAGGAGCAAAGCGGATACCGACGAGTCGACGCCACCGGACATTCCAACAATGACGCGGGTGTTTTCGGGGGCAGTTGAAGCTGAAACAGGCATAAGGACTCAGGGGGGGCTGCCAAAAAGGACGAAATTCTAACAGGCTGAGGCGTTCAGGTGCTAAAGGCCCCTCAGTCACGTATCACCTGGAGGTCGTAAAGAGGGCCTTTCAGGTAGTCGTCGATGCAGCGTGGAACCAGTTCGCTACGCCAGCGTTCGGGCACGGCGAATAGCTCGTCTCGGCTTAGCCAGGGCGCTGCGACAATACCACTGTCGAGCTTGAACTCTGGATGGTGCTGAACCGCTTGGGCGGCGAAACAGATGCGTTGGTAGGTAACGCCATTGCTAGGCGCGGTATAGAGGTAGACTCCGACGACGCCCGTCAGATCTACATCCCAACCGGTTTCCTCGAGGGTTTCCCTTACCGCGGCCTCTCGCAGGCTTTCGTTGGGTTCGAGATGCCCAGCCGGCTGGTTCAGAACCAGGCGGCCCCCTTTTGATTCTTCAACCATCAGGAACTTGCCGTCGGCTTCAACGATGGTGGCTACGGTGATATGAGGTTTCCAGTCCATCAGGCGACCTATATGGTTTGGTTCGGATGCATCAAGTGTGAAAGACAAAAAAGAAACCCCGGCCAGTGGCCGGGGTTCAGTTCACGCTTTCATGCTCTGTAATCAGGCCAGCGCGGCCAGTGCTGCGTTGAAGGTTGCGCTGGGGCGCATCACTTCAGCAGTCAGCTTTGGGTTGGAGCGATAGTAGCCGCCAATGTCCACTGGCTTGCCTTGGACCTCGGCCAGCTCTGCGACGATAGCGTCTTCCTTATCGGTCAGGGTCTTGGCCAGAGGAGCAAAGTATGCCTGCAGTTCCAGATCCTCGGTCTGAGCTGCCAACTCCTGGGCCCAGTAAAGTGCCAGGTAGAAATGGCTACCGCGGTTGTCCAGCTCACCAGTACGACGTGATGGTGACTTGTTGGTATCTAGCAGCTTGCCAGTTGCAGCGTCTAGCGCCTTGCCGAGCAGTTTTGCCTTTGGGTTGCCTGTCTTGATGCCTGTTTCTTCCAACGAAACCGCCAGCGCAAGAAACTCGCCGAGCGAATCCCAGCGCAGGTGGTTCTCTTCGATCAGTTGCTGTACATGCTTGGGTGCCGAGCCGCCCGCGCCAGTTTCGTACATGCCGCCACCCGCCATCAGTGGTACGATGGAGAGCATCTTGGCCGAAGTCCCCAGCTCCATGATCGGGAACAGATCGGTCAGGTAGTCGCGCAGGACGTTCCCAGTCACCGAGATCGTATCCTGGCCGCGGACGAGGCGTTCCATGCTGACGCGGATGGCTTCGTTATAGCCCATCATGCGGATATCCAGACCAGTCAGGTCGTGATCCTGCAGGTAGCTCTCGACTTTTTTCTGCAGTTCACGGTCATGAGCGCGCTCTGGATCCAGCCAGAAAATGGCCGGGGTCGCCGACTGACGGGCGCGTGTCACTGCCAGCTTGACCCAGTCACGAATGGCGGCGTCTTTGGTCTGGCAGGCGCGCCAGATATCCCCGGCTTCCACTTCGTGCTGCATGACGACGGTACCGTCAGCGAGTACGACGCGCATGATGCCGTCAGCGGTCATCTCGAATGTCTTGTCGTGCGACCCGTACTCTTCGGCTTTCTGGGCCATCAGGCCTACGTTCGGCACTGTGCCCATGGTGGTCGGGTCGAATGCACCGTTGGTTTTGCAGAAGTTGATCATCTCCTGATAGATGCGAGCATAGGTGCTCTCGGGCATCACGGCCTTGGTGTCCTTGAGGTTGCCATCTTTACCCCACATCTTGCCGGAGCTACGGATCATGGCAGGCATCGATGCGTCAACGATCACATCGCTAGGAATATGCAGGTTGGTGATGCCTTTGACGGAATCGACCATGGCCATTTCCGGACGGCGGCTATAGCAGGCATGAATGTCGTCCAGGATTTCTTCCTGCTGCGAGGCTGGCAGGCTCTTGATCTTGTCATGAACGCTGGAAAGCCCGTTGTTCGGATTGACGCCCAGCTCCTTGAACAGGTCGGCGTACTTCTCGAACACCTCCTTGTAGTAGACGCTGACAGCATGACCGAAAACGATCGGGTGAGAGACCTTCATCATTGTCGCCTTGACATGCAGAGACCACATCACACCGGTGTCTTTGCAATCCTGCAGGGTCTTCTCGAAGAACTCGCGGAGTTTATTGCAGCTCATGAACATGCTGTCGAAGACTTCGCCTTCCTCAAGCGTGAGCTGTTTTTTGACTTCGACCTTGCCATCCTTGCCAACGAACTCAATACGAACGTCACCAGCCTGGGCCATGGTGATCGATTGCTCGCTGGAGAAGAAATCGCCGCCGCGCATGTAGTCAGCGTGGGACTGTGAAGCCATGCTCCAGGCACCCATCGAATGCGGATGCTTGCGGGCGAACGCTTTCACCGCTGCCGGCGCCCGGCGATCGGAGTTGCCTTCGCGCAGGACAGGGTTTACAGCGCTGCCAAGCACCTTGCCGTAGCGGGCACGGATCTCTTTTTCCTCGTCGGTGCGAGGGTCTTCCGGGAAATTCGGTACATTGAAGCCCTGCGCCTGCAGTTCGGCGATCGCGTTGCGCAGTTGAGGTACTGAGGCGCTGATGTTCGGCAGCTTGATGATATTGGCCTCTGGCGTGGTAGCGAGAGCGGCCAGTTTTGCGAGATCGTCGTCGATCTGCTTGTCTGCATCCAGTCGGTCAGCAAAGCTTGCAAGTATGCGTCCTGCAAGAGAGATGTCTCTGGTTTCGACGTCAATGTCCGCAGCGGCGGCGAACGCTTCAACGATCGGCAGAAGCGAGTAGGTGGCCAGGGCAGGGGCTTCGTCGGTGAAGGTGTAGATAATCTTCGATCGGGTGGACATGTAGAGTTGTCTCTCTCTTGCTGAGCGTGCACTGAATCCCGAGGTGCGCAGGTAGGCGCTCTGGCTGCGTTTGTCGAGTCAGAATTCGAGGTTCGCCGCGATGATGTTTGGAATGCACCACTTAGTATTGCGCGTTCGAGCCGTCCGGCTGCGGTTGGCAGAAGGGCGGATTCAGGAGGGGCGATCTGATGGAAGGTCGGCTTGCTCCTCATGACTCGTTAGTCACCTAAGCAGTATATCACCGAGCACTGTTGTCAAAGAATGCCCAAGCCGTACGACGAATGCACATATGGTCTCGGCCGATTCAACTGGGGTACTCTCCGGAGATGACCACTGTTTAATGTTCAACCACCAAAACGGAGTCAAGCATGGGATACCAAAAGATCCAGGTGCCTGCCAGCGGTGACAAAATCACCGTCAATGCCGACAACACCCTGAACGTTCCCGATAACCCGATCATTCCCTACATTGAGGGTGACGGCATCGGAGTCGATATCAGTCCGGTGATGATCAAGGTTGTCGACGCGGCTGTGGAAAAAGCCTACGGCGGAAAGCGAAAGATTGCTTGGATGGAAATCTACGCTGGCGAGAAGGCGACGCAGGTTTACGATCAGGATACCTGGCTGCCCAAGGAAACGCTTGAGGTTGTGCGTGACTTCGTGGTCTCCATCAAGGGGCCGCTGACTACCCCGGTAGGTGGTGGTATCCGTTCACTGAACGTTGCCCTTCGTCAGGAGCTGGACCTTTATGTCTGCCAGCGTCCGGTTCGCTGGTTTACTGGTGTGCCTAGTCCCGTCAAGAAGCCGGCCGACGTCGACATGGTCATTTTCCGGGAAAACTCGGAGGACATCTATGCCGGTGTCGAGTGGAAGGCCGGTTCGCCTGAATGCGAAAAAGTGATCAAGTTCCTCACCGAGGAAATGGGTGTCAAGAAGATCCGCTTCACTGAGAACTGCGGTATCGGTATCAAGCCGGTTTCGCAGGAGGGCACCAAGCGCCTGGTCCGCAAAGCGCTGCAGTATGCCGTCGACAACGACCGCAGCTCCGTTACCCTGGTTCACAAGGGCAACATCATGAAGTTCACCGAAGGTGCCTTCAAGGAGTGGGGTTACGAGGTTGCGCGAGACGAGTTTGGCGCCGAGCTGCTGGATGGTGGACCATGGATGCAGTTCAAGAACCCGAGCACCGGTAAGAATATCGTTGTTAAGGACGCGATCGCTGACGCGATGCTGCAGCAGATTCTGCTACGTCCGGCCGAGTACGACGTGATCGCAACGCTTAATCTGAACGGTGACTATCTGTCCGACGCCCTGGCGGCAGAAGTTGGCGGAATCGGTATCGCGCCGGGTGCCAACCTGTCGGATACGGTGGCCATGTTCGAGGCGACCCACGGCACCGCACCGAAGTATGCGGGGCAAGACAAGGTCAACCCGGGCTCGCTGATCCTTTCGGCGGAGATGATGCTTCGCCATATGGGCTGGATCGAAGCCGCCGATTTGATCATCAAGTCGACTGAAGGCGCGATCGAAGCCAAGACGGTGACCTATGACTTCGAACGGCTGATGGACGGCGCAACGTTGATGTCCTGCTCAGAGTTCGGCGATGCGATGATTTCGCACATGTAACCAGGCGAAACACAAAAAGGCCGATCAGCGATCGGCCTTTTTGCTGCCTGTAATCAGGCGTCTACGGTCGAGCTCTGGGAAGCAGGGGCTACCGCTTCCGTAGAGGCCTGTAAAGACCGTATGTTGGTCGCGTGCAGGCCCTTGGGACCCTGCAGAATATCGAACATGACCGCCTGCCCAGCCTTGAGTGTCCTATACCCTTCCATCTGAATGGCCGAGTAGTGGGCGAACAGGTCCTCATCGCCGCCGTCTGCTACGATGAAGCCATAGCCTTTGGCGTTGTTGAACCACTTGACCTTACCGCTTAGCATGCTGTTATCCCTCTGCAAAGGAGTCCATCACTGGAGTAACATCCATTTTATTCCGCGCTGGCGCAGCATAAGGCCCCATGCGCGCAACCTGTTGCCGTTGTGGCAATTACTGTTTGTATCATCGTTTTGCCGATAGTCAAGGCGACTCGTCAGGTGGCTGTGAAGCCTTTCCACTTACCCGGCCTCGGCGCCCCGACCTAGAACCGTTATTCGCATGCGTGCATCTTTCGAGATTCGACTAATATCCAACCAGGATCGTCAGGAACCACTGGACGATGACTCCTCCGGCTTGGCGGTGGAAGAAGCCAAGCCACAGCTCAAGGCACCACCCATGTTTAAAGTTGTCATGTTTAATGATGACTACACGCCGATGGATTTCGTCGTGGAGGTGCTGGAGGGTATCTTCAACCATAATCGGGAGCTCGCCACCAAAATCATGCTGGCGGTTCATACCGAAGGGCGGGCCGTCTGTGGCGTCTACACACGGGACGTCGCTGAAACCAAAGCAATGCAGGTCAATCAATATGCAAGGGAATGCCAGCATCCGTTGCTTTGTGAGATCGAGAAGGACGGTTAAACCCCGACTGCTGGGTAAGAGGTGAAAGCTATGTTGAACCGTGAGCTCGAAGTCACTCTGAATCTGGCTTTCAAGGAGGCACGTACCAAGCGTCATGAGTTCATGACGGTTGAACACCTCCTGCTAGCCTTGCTGGACAACGAGGCAGCCGCAACGGTGTTGCGCGCCTGTGGAGCCAGCCTCGACAAACTGCGGCACGACCTACAGGAGTTTATCGACTCCACGACGCCACTCATTCCTCAACACGACGAAGAACGGGAAACCCAGCCGACCCTCGGCTTCCAGCGCGTTCTTCAGCGTGCAGTGTTTCATGTGCAGAGCTCCGGCAAGCGTGAGGTGACGGGCGCAAACGTACTCGTTGCCATATTCAGCGAGCAGGAAAGCCAGGCTGTATTCCTGTTGAAGCAGCAAAACGTTGCCCGGATAGACGTAGTCAACTACATCGCCCATGGCATATCGAAAGTTCCAGGCAGTAGCGGCAATCCCGAGGGGGATGCCGAGATGCAGGACGAAGAAGGTGGCGACGCTTCAACCGCTGGAAATCCGCTGGATGCCTATGCTAGCAATCTCAATGATCTAGCCCGCCAGGGCCGCATCGATCCGCTGGTGGGTCGCGAGCACGAGGTGGAGCGTGTGGCGCAAATTCTGGCGCGTCGACGCAAGAACAATCCGTTGCTGGTCGGTGAGGCAGGTGTTGGCAAGACTGCTATCGCTGAAGGGCTGGCCAAACGTATCGTGGACAATCAGGTGCCCGAGCTTCTGGCGAACAGTGTCGTGTACTCGCTGGATCTGGGTGCGCTGCTGGCTGGCACCAAATATCGGGGCGATTTCGAGAAGCGCTTCAAAGCGCTGCTGAACGAACTTCGCAAGCGTCCGCAGGCGGTCCTGTTTATCGATGAAATCCACACGATCATTGGCGCGGGCGCTGCGTCCGGTGGCGTCATGGATGCGTCCAACCTGCTCAAGCCTTTGCTTTCGTCCGGGGAGATACGCTGCATCGGGTCAACGACCTTTCAGGAGTTTCGCGGAATTTTCGAGAAAGATCGGGCACTCGCCAGGCGCTTCCAGAAGGTCGACGTTTCCGAGCCTTCGGTCGAAGATACGATTGGCATCCTGCGGGGGCTGAAAGGTCGCTTCGAGCAGCATCACAATATCGAGTACAGCGATGAATCGCTGCGTGCTGCGGCTGAATTGGCATCGCGTTATATCAATGACCGGCATATGCCAGACAAGGCCATCGACGTCATAGACGAGGCTGGCGCCTTTCAGCGGTTGCAGCCTGAGGACAAGCGTGCGTTGCGTATCGATGTCGAGCAGGTAGAAGACATCGTTGCGAAAATCGCGCGAATTCCGCCAAAGCATGTCAGTACATCCGACAAGGAGTTGCTGCGTAATCTGGAGCGTGATCTCAAGCTGACTGTTTTTGGGCAGGACGATGCTATCGACTCGCTTGCAACAGCTATCAAGCTATCCCGTGCAGGCCTGAAAGCGCCTGACAAGCCGGTCGGGTCGTTCCTGTTTGCTGGCCCGACGGGCGTCGGCAAGACGGAAGCGGCTCGTCAGCTGGCGCGCGCGCTGGGGATCGAGCTGGTGCGGTTCGATATGTCCGAGTACATGGAGCGGCATACCGTTTCGCGTCTGATCGGTGCTCCCCCTGGGTACGTCGGTTTCGATCAGGGAGGCTTGCTGACCGAGGCGATAACCAAGCAGCCCCATTGCGTGCTCTTGCTTGATGAGATTGAGAAAGCGCACCCCGAGGTCTTCAATCTGCTCCTGCAGGTGATGGATCACGGCACCTTGACCGACAACAACGGGCGCAAGGCAGATTTCCGCAATGTGATCATCATCATGACAACCAACGCAGGCGCTGAGACCGCGGCCCGAGCGTCTATCGGTTTTACCCATCAGGACCATGCGTCGGATGCGATGGAGGTGATCAAGAAGAGCTTTACGCCAGAGTTCCGCAATCGCCTGGATACGATCATTCAGTTCGGTCGCCTCAGTCATGAAGTCATCAAGAGCATCGTCGACAAGTTCCTGATCGAGTTGCAAACGCAGCTCGAGGACAAGCACGTGACGCTCGAGGTGTCTGATGCGGCTCGCGGTTGGCTGGCCGAGCGCGGTTACGACGTGCAGATGGGTGCACGGCCAATGGCTCGTCTGATTCAGGACAAGATCAAGCGTCCTCTTGCTGAAGAGATCCTGTTTGGTGAGCTAGCTGAACACGGAGGGGTCGTTCACATCGATATTCGCGACGGTGAACCTTTCTTTGACTTTGAAACTTCGGCTGAGCTGGCCTGAGTCTGGAGTGGTGTACAGATGCCCGGCGATGCCGGGCATTTTTTTTTTGGCTGGGTTAAGCGCATCACAGAGGTGCGTGATGCCTGCGCTGCAGGTTGCGCAAACAAAAAAGCCCGGACATACCGGGCATTCTTTCTCGCGTACCGTTACCGGGCGCGGTAGGTGATGCGACCTTTGCTCAAATCATAAGGCGTCAATTCGACGCGGACCTTGTCACCGGTAAGAATCCGGATGTAGTTCTTGCGCATCTTTCCGGAGATGTGCGCAGTAACGACGTGCCCATTTTCCAACTCCACGCGAAACATGGTGTTGGGCAGGGTGTCGACGACAGTACCTTCCATTTCGAAGCTGTCTTCTTTCGACATTCAGTAAAACCCTCGGTGTTCAGTGATTGCCCCGGCGCAAGAATGCGTGGGTAAAAGCGGCAAGTATTGTGCCTGAAAGGGCCCGGAGAGCCAAGGCCTTAGCTCAGTGTTATCCAGCGCTGATTGACCAGAAGTTCGATGGGCCGGTATTCAGTCTTGTAATTCATCTTGCGGCAGTTCTTGATCCAGTAACCAAGGTACACCGCATTCAGTCCGAGCCGTGCGGCCTCGCCGACCTGCCAGAGGATGGCAAAGCGACCCAGGCTTCGGCGCTCTTCAGCTGGATCATAGAAGGTATAGACCGCGGACAGTCCATTCGGGAGGGCGTCGGTCACAGCCAGCGCAAGCAGGCGCCCGTCCAGACGAAACTCATAGAATCGGGAAAAGGGCAGATCGCGAACTAGAAAGGTATGAAACTGGTCGCGGCTCGGTGGGTACATGTCACCGTCTGCATGCCGCTGTTCGATATAGGTTGCATACAGCGCGTAGTATTCCTCGGTAAACGAGGGGCGGACATCTTTGACGGTAAGGTCCGAGTTGCGCTTCAGTATTCGTTTTTGCTGGCGGTTGAGTTCGATACCAGCGGCAGGGATACGGGCAGGTATGCATGCCGTGCAGCGCTGGCAGTGGGGACGGTACAGGTGGTCACCGCTGCGACGAAATCCCATTTCGGAGAGTTCGGCATAAACCTGTACATCCATGGGTTGGCTAGGGTCGAGAAACAGCGTGGTGGCCTGTTCGTCCGGCAAATAACTGCACGCATGTGGCTGGGTGGCGTAGAACTTGAGACGAGCCAGTGAGGTCATGGTCAGCTCTCGAAAAACATGAGTCGTTATGGGTCAGCGTGGTGCCGTCGCCTCGGATTCCCATTGGGCTGAGCTGGGCTCGTCCAGATACAGGGCGAGCGCCTCGGCAAATGCCACGCGCGAAATGCCCCGTGCGCCGAAACGCTCCAGGTGCTGCGTTGGCATTTGGCAGTCAATCCATTTGAAGTCCCAGTCACGGAGACGTTCCACTAATGTCACAAATCCCACTTTGGAAGCATCGGTCGTACGGCTGAACATCGATTCGCCAAAGAATAGCTGACCCATGGCAAGGCCATAGAGGCCGCCGACCAAAAGCCCATCACTCCAGACCTCGACGGAATGGGCTATGCCCATTTTATGCAGCGTCATGTAGGCGTCCTGCATCGGCGTGGTAATCCAGGTGCCGTCGGCGTAGCTGCGCGGAGCGGCGCAGCCACGTATGACCTCGGCGAACGCCCGATCGAAACTGACCTCGAAAGTGCCCTGGCGTAAGGTTTTGCGCAGGCTGCGAGAAACATGCAGCTCTTCTGGGAAGAGTACGGTTCGAGGATCAGGCGACCACCACAATAAAGGCTGCCCATCCTGATACCAGGGGAAACAACCATGTCGATACGCTGCCTGAAGGCGCTCGGGGGTCAGGTCACCTCCAGCTGCCAGCAGACCATTGGGGTCGCGCATGGCCTTTTCCAAAGGAGGGAATGTCAAGTCGTCGCGCTGCAGCCAGGTCAGCATATCGTCAGGTCAGAAGAGGGCGGATCAGTGTCCGCCAAGTGAATCAGAGGTCCAGGTATTTTTCAGCATCGAGTGCTGCCATGCAGCCTGCCCCAGCCGAAGTGATGGCCTGGCGGTAGACATGGTCGGCCACATCTCCGGCCGCAAAGACACCAGGGACGCTGGTACAGGTCGCGTCGCCTTCACCGCCGCCCTTGATCTTCAGATAGCCGTCCTTCATCTCCAGCTGTCCCTTGAAGAGGTCAGTGTTGGGCTTGTGACCTATGGCGATGAATACGCCTGCCAGGTCAAGTTGCCGCTCTTCGCCCGACATCGTGCTCTTCAGGCGCACGCCGGTAACGCCGGAGGCATCGCCGAGCACTTCTTCCAGGGTGTGGTTCCAGTGCAGTCGAATATTCCCGCTCGTCGCCTTTTCCATGATCTTGTCCTGGAGAATCTTCTCCGAACGCAACTTGTCACGGCGGTGGATCAGGTGCACCTCTTTGGCAATGTTGGACAGGTACAGCGCTTCCTCGACAGCGGTATTGCCGCCACCGATTACAGCTACGACCTGGTTTCGGTAAAAGAAACCGTCGCAAGTCGCGCATGCGGAAACACCCCGTCCCGCGAACGCTTCTTCGGAGGGCAGGCCCAGATACTGAGCTGAAGCACCGGTTGCGATGATCAGTGCGTCGCAGCTGTAAGTAGCACTGTCTCCCTTGAGGATGAACGGGCGTTGCTGCAGTTCGGCGGTATGGATATGGTCGAACACCACCTCGGTATCGAAGCGCTCTGCGTGTTTCTGCATCCGCTCCATGAGGGCCGGGCCTGTCAGGCCTTCGACATCGCCCGGCCAGTTATCCACTTCGGTGGTGGTGGTGAGCTGGCCGCCGGGCTGAATACCCGTAATCATCACCGGTTTCAGGTTGGCACGCGCCGCGTAGACGGCCGCGGTATAGCCGGCCGGGCCTGAGCCGAGGATGATCAGACGTGAATGCTTGACTTCATTCATAAAAAGCCCTCATAAGCCTTTGTTGCCAATGGAGAAGCGTGCTCCAGTCGAGTCACGCTTTAAAAACTGGCGTTTATGCTACACCGAAGCATCGAGAAAAGCCCAAGCCGGCACGGAACCGGCATGCCATCGAATCGACAAACCCGTACAATGCCGAGGTTCTGGCTGATTACGGTTCATAGAGCAGCGCCGTGGGCGCAGGAAATAAAGCGTTTTGAAGAATACGTCCTCTACCGCGCCGGCTTCCGTCTGGCGGCAACAACTGCAGTACCGTCTCAAAGAAGGTGCATTGATCGCGCTAGGCGCGCTATGCGCCTATTTGTGGATGGCGTTGCTCACGTACGATCCAGCTGATCCGGGCTGGACGCACACCAGCAACGTGGAGCAAGTGCAGAACGCTGCCGGCCGCGCCGGTGCCTGGTTCGCTGACGTCTTGTTCATGGCGCTCGGCTACTTTGCCTTTCTGTTTCCGTTACTGCTGGGTATCAAGACGTGGCAGGTTTTCCGCGCGCGACATCAGCCCTGGAGCTGGAATGGCTGGCTTTTTTCCTGGCGGCTGATAGGGCTGGTGTTTCTCATCTTGTCCGGTTCGGCGCTTGCTTATATTCACTTCCAGTTCGACCACAGCCTGCCTGCCTCTGCTGGCGGTGCGCTGGGAGAGAGCCTTGGCCAACTGGCTGAGGCAGCCCTCAATGTTCAGGGCAGTACCTTATTGCTATTGGCATTTTTCCTGTTTGGCCTGACGATCTTCACCGACCTGTCCTGGTTCAAGGTGATGGACCTGACCGGAAAGATCACGCTCGACCTGATCGAGTTGATCCAGAGTGCATTCGCCCGTTGGTGGTCAGCACGCAGTGAGCGCAAGCAGCTTGTCGCCCAGCTTCGCGAAGCGGATGACGTTGTCAACGACGTAGCGGGATCTCTGCCAGATAACAAGGAGCGCGCGAAGGTCAGGGAGCGCCTGCTCGAGCGAGAGGAGTCGCTGAGCAAACACATGACCGAACGTGACAAACGTCCGGCCCCTATGATTCCGCCACCAGCACCACCCAAACCGGTCGAGCAAAGCAAGCGGGTACTTAAGGAAAAGCAGGCGAACCTGTTCGTCGACCCGCTGATCGAAGGCAGTGTGCCGCCTCTTTCCCTGCTGGACCTCGCGGAAAAACAGCAGAAGCAGTATTCACCCGAGTCGCTGGAGGCGATGTCGCGGCTGCTGGAGATCAAGCTCAAGGAATTCGGCGTCGAGGTGATCGTCGAGTCGGTTCACCCGGGCCCGGTCATTACACGTTTCGAAATCCAGCCGGCTGCTGGCGTCAAGGTCAGTCGCATTTCAAACCTGGCCAAAGACCTGGCGCGTTCGCTGGCGGTCATCAGCGTTCGGGTGGTCGAGGTGATTCCGGGCAAGACCACCGTCGGTATCGAAATCCCGAACGAAGATCGCCAGATCGTGCGGTTCTCGGAGGTATTGTCATCGGCGCCCTATGACGATGCGAAATCCCCGGTCACCATTGCGCTGGGTCACGATATCGGTGGCAAACCGGTCATCGCCGACCTGGCGAAGATGCCCCACTTACTGGTTGCCGGTACCACCGGTTCGGGTAAGTCGGTCGGCGTGAATGCGATGATCTTGTCGATTCTGTTCAAGTCCACGCCGGAAGACGCGCGTTTGATCATGATCGATCCGAAGATGCTCGAACTGTCGATCTATGAAGGCATTCCGCACTTGTTATGTCCGGTTGTGACCGACATGAAGGAAGCAGCCAACGCGCTGCGCTGGAGCGTCGCCGAAATGGAGCGACGCTACAAGCTGATGGCGGCCATGGGCGTACGTAACCTGGCGGGCTTCAACCGCAAGGTGAAGGACGCAGAGGAGGCCGGCACCCCGCTGACCGACCCGCTTTATCGTCGCGAGAGCATGGACGATGAAGCGCCGCTGCTGAAGAAGCTGCCGACCATTGTGGTCGTGGTGGACGAATTTGCCGACATGATGATGATCGTCGGCAAGAAGGTCGAAGAGCTTATTGCGCGTATCGCCCAAAAAGCACGGGCGGCAGGCATCCACTTGATCCTGGCGACCCAGCGGCCTTCGGTGGACGTGATTACCGGGCTGATCAAGGCCAATATTCCGACCCGTATGGCATTTCAGGTCTCAAGCAAGATCGACTCGCGGACCATTCTCGATCAGGGCGGCGCCGAGCAGCTGCTAGGTCACGGCGACATGCTGTATCTGCCTCCAGGTACAGGCCTGCCGATTCGTGTTCATGGTGCATTCGTTTCCGATGAAGAGGTGCATCGTGTTGTCGAGGCCTGGAAGGCTCGCGGGGCGCCTGATTACATCGAAGAGATTCTGGTCGGTGTGGAAGAGTCTGGTGGTGGCTTCGATGGTGGCGCAGGCGAGGGCGGCAGTGGAGAGGACAGTGAGGACGATCCGCTTTACGATGAGGCGGTACGCTTCGTCACTGAAAGTCGCCGGGCTTCAATCTCTGCCGTTCAGCGCAAACTCAAGATCGGCTACAACCGCGCCGCTCGGATGATCGAATCCATGGAAATGGCGGGCGTCGTGACGTCAATGAACACCAACGGCTCGCGCGAAGTACTCGCGCCGCCACCTACCCGCGACTAGTTCGCCGAGGGCTTCATGCAATTGATTCGTGCGTTGTTTGCATCCGCTCTGCTGTTCTTGCTGGTCCCAGCCCAGGCTGACCAGGCCTCCTCCGTGCAGCGCCTTACCGGCCTGTTGCAGAAGGCTGAAACCTTGACTGGCCGCTTTTCCCAGCTGTCTCTGGATGGCACCGGAACCCAGCTGCAGGAAACCTCTGGCGAGATGGCGCTCAAACGCCCGGGCCAGTTTCGCTGGCATACCGATGAGCCCATGGAGCAGCTGCTGGTTTCCAATGGTAAGAAGGTCTGGTTATATGACCCGGATCTCGAGCAGGTCACCATCCAGACCCTGGATCAGCGTCTGACGCATACGCCCGCCTTGCTGCTTTCAGGCGACGTCTCTGCAATCAGCGAGAACTTCGAGGTCTCGCATCAGGAAGCCGGTGAAGTTGTAGATTTCACGCTCAGGCCGAAAGCCAAGGACACGCTGTTCGACAGCCTTCGCCTGTCCTTCCGTGGTGGTGTGATCAACGATATGCAGATGATCGATGGCGTAGGGCAGCGCACCAATATCCTGTTTCAAGGTGTCCAGTTGAACAAGCCGCTCAAGGCTGATCTGTTCACCTTTGAGATCCCCGAAGGCGCCGACGTCATTTCCGAATAACCAACCTTTGCTCTTCCGTTCACCGAAACGGCCTGCGTAACTGCAGGCCGTTTGCATCAGAGGCTTCCGTCGCCGATGGACCTGTTCAGCCGCGATCCAGTTGCTCAACCACTAGCCGCACGTTTACGCGCCGCCAGCCTTGACGAGTATGTCGGGCAAGAGCACCTGTTGGCGCGCGGCAAACCGTTGCGTGAGGCGCTAGAGCAGGGTGCGTTGCACTCGATGGTCTTCTGGGGGCCTCCGGGAGTCGGCAAGACCACCCTGGCGCGCCTGTTGGCCAAAGTATCTGATGCGCACTTCGAGACCGTCTCGGCGGTGCTGGCTGGCGTCAAGGAGATTCGCCAGGCCGTGGAGATTGCAAAGCAGCAAGCGGCCCAATACGGACGGCGTACTATCTTGTTCGTTGATGAGGTGCATCGCTTCAACAAGTCTCAGCAGGACGCTTTTTTACCCTATGTTGAAGATGGCACGCTGATTTTCATCGGTGCCACCACCGAAAACCCGTCGTTCGAGCTTAACAATGCGTTGTTGTCGCGTGCCCGGGTCTATGTGCTCAAGAGCCTCGACGAGGCTGCGCTACGCAGGCTGGTCACGCGCGCATTGACCGAGTCTAAGGGACTGGGCGACCTCCATCTGAGCCTGCCGGATGAGAGTTTTCAGATCCTCATGGCAGCTGCTGATGGTGATGGACGACGGCTATTGAACCTGCTGGAAAACGCCTCGGACCTGGCCGAAGAGGGCGGCGAGATCAGCGTCGAGCTGCTTCAGGATCTACTGGGCGACAGCCGGCGGCGCTTCGACAAGGGGGGGGAGGCCTTTTACGACCAGATATCGGCTTTGCATAAGTCGGTTCGCGGATCGAATCCGGATGCCTCGTTGTACTGGTTTGCCCGAATGATCGACGGTGGTTGCGATCCGCTGTATATCGCCAGGCGTGTGGTCCGCATGGCCAGTGAAGAAGTTGGCAATGCCGACCCTAGGGCGCTGAGCCTGTGTCTGTCGGCTTGGGATGTGCAGGAGCGGCTGGGAAGTCCGGAGGGCGAATTGGCCGTCGCCCAGGCGATCGTCTACCTTGCTTGCGCGCCGAAGAGCAACGCGGTCTACAGCGCCTTCAATGCAGCGATGCGGGACGTTCGGGAAAACGGCTCGGCGGAGGTTCCGTTGCACCTGCGTAATGCGCCGACCCGGCTGATGAAAGAGCTGGGTTACGGCAACGAATATCGCTACGCCCATGATGAGCCTGACGCCTACGCTGCGGGTGAGGACTATTTTCCAGAAGCAGTAGAGCCGCGCCACTATTACGACCCCGTACCGCGTGGTCTGGAGAGCAAAATCCGCGACAAACTTGAGCATCTGGCACGTCTCGATCAGCAAAGCCCGCGGCAGCGGAGAAAAACATGATTCGCATGGTTCTGGCCGTGGCCGCCGGCGGTGTTGTAGGTACGCTGATCAGATTCGGCGTCTCGACATGGGTCTCCACTCAGTGGCCTAGGCACTTTTTCTTCGCAACCCTCGCAGTGAATCTGCTTGGCTGTCTGCTTATTGGCTATCTGTACGCCTCTTTCCTGCACCGTCCCGAACTGTCCCCGGAGATGCGCAGCGGGTTGATCGTTGGCTTTCTCGGTGCGTTAACGACGTTTTCCAGCTTCTCGCTGGACGGTTTGCGACTGCTGGAAAGCGGCCAGCCCGCGACAGCCTTCGGTTACATAGGCGTGAGTGTGCTCGGTGGTCTGTTGGCCGCCTGGCTCGGACTTACGCTTGGCAGGTTATGAACCTGGCCTGGATCACAGTAAACTTCGCTTCTTCGCCTTTCCTCAAAGCTTCCATAGACGAGACCCACCATGCTTGATTCGAAACTGGTACGCACACAGCTGCAAGACGTGGCCGACCGCCTCGCGACCCGCGGCTACCAGCTGGATGTGGCGCGTATCGAGGCGCTTGAAGCCCAGCGCAAGACCGTGCAGACCCGTACCGAGCAACTTCAGGCCGAGCGCAACGCTCGCTCCAAATCCATCGGTCAGGCCAAACAGCGTGGTGAGGACATTGCGCCGTTGCTCGCCGATGTCGACCGTATGGGCTCAGAACTCGAAGCCGGAAAGGTCGAGCTGGAAGGCATCCAGAGCGAGCTGGATCAGTTGATGCTGAGCCTGCCGAACCTGCCGCACGAATCGGTTCCAGTGGGCAAAGATGAAGATGAGAACGTCGAAGTTCGTCGCTGGGGTGCGCCCAAGGCCTTCGACTTCGAAGTGAAAGACCACGTCGCATTGGGCGAGCAGCACGGCTGGCTCGACTTCGAGACCGCGGCCAAGCTATCCGGTGCGCGCTTTGCGCTGATGCGCGGGCCGATCGCCCGTCTGCATCGCGCCTTGGCGCAGTTCATGCTGGATCTGCACACCCGCGAGCACGGATACGAAGAGGCGTACACGCCGTATCTGGTCCAGGCCCCGGCGCTGCAAGGCACCGGCCAGCTTCCGAAGTTCGAAGAGGATCTGTTCAAGATCAGCCGTGAGAACGAAGCTGACCTTTATCTGATTCCCACCGCCGAGGTCTCTCTGACCAACATCGTTGCCGGCGAAATTCTGGATGCCAAGCAGCTGCCGTTGAAATTCGTCGCGCATACGCCGTGTTTCCGCAGCGAAGCGGGCGCTTCTGGCCGTGACACCCGCGGGATGATCCGTCAGCACCAGTTCGACAAGGTCGAGATGGTTCAGATCGTCGAGCCGAGTCAGTCGTTCGAAGCGCTGGAAGGCTTGACGGCGAACGCCGAGAAGGTACTGCAGCTGCTGGAACTGCCATATCGCGTTTTGGCGCTGTGCACGGGTGACATGGGCTTCGGTGCGACTAAGACCTACGATCTCGAAGTCTGGGTGCCGAGTCAGGACAAGTATCGTGAAATCTCCTCCTGCTCCAACTGCGGCGACTTTCAGGCGCGCCGTATGCAGGCACGCTACCGCAATCCGGAAACGGGCAAGCCCGAACTGGTCCATACGCTGAATGGCTCCGGGCTGGCCGTAGGGCGTACGCTGGTCGCAGTGCTGGAAAACTACCAGCAGGCCGATGGCAGCGTCCGCGTGCCGGCGGCACTCAAGCCCTACATGGGCGGTATCGAAGTGATCGGTTGACCCTGCGATAGCGTGCCGACGCAGGTGCAGAGAGCCGGGTGATGTGCTTCGCAGGGAAATGGCCGAACGACCATCCGGGCTCTCTTGATTCTCGACAAGGGCCATCACAGCCGTAAAGTTTGAGATGGCTATATCTCATATTGTCACCAGGACTGGTCCATGGATTTTTTGCCGCTTTTCCACAATCTGAAGGGCCGTCCGGTACTGGTCGTCGGCGGTGGGGAGATTGCGCTACGCAAGGCTCGCTTGTTGTCAGAAGCGGGCGCCGTGCTGCGCGTTGTCGCCCCGGAAGTAGAGGCGCAGTTGAGCGAACTAGTAGCGCAAGGCGGCGGACAGACAATCATTCGTGGTTATCTCGCTGGCGACTTGTCAGGCTGCGTGTTGGCGATCGCTGCGACCGATGACGAGCCGCTGAATGAGCAGGTATCCAAAGACGCTCAGGCGCTTGGCATGCCGGTTAATGTGGTGGATTCGCCGCAGCTGTGTACGGTGATTTTTCCGGCCATTGTTGACCGCTCGCCGCTGATGATCGCTGTTTCCAGCGGCGGTGATGCTCCCGTGCTGGCGCGCCTCATGCGCGCGCGCATCGAGACCTGGGTGCCAGCGGTCTATGGCGAACTGGCAGGCCTGGCGAAGAAATTCCGCAGCCAGGTCAAGGCCAAATTTGCAGACGTACAGCAGCGGCGTGTGTTCTGGGAAGAAGTCTTCCAGGGCAGCGTCGCCGAGCGTGCTCTGGCTGGCCAACAGGCAGAGGCCGAGCGGTTACTGGTGGAAAAACTGTCGGGTGCTCAGCCGAAGGCGCTGGGTGAGGTCTATCTGGTCGGCGCTGGGCCGGGTGATCCTGATCTGCTGACTTTCCGCGCGCTGCGTCTGATGCAGCAGGCCGATGTGGTCCTGTATGACCGCCTGGTAGCGCCGGCTATTCTTGATCTTTGCCGACGGGATGCCGATCGTATCTACGTTGGCAAGCAGCGCTCGGCCCATGCCGTGCCGCAGGATCAGATCAACCAGCTGTTGGTGACCCTGGCCAAGGAAGGCAAGCGCGTGTTGCGGCTCAAAGGCGGCGATCCGTTCATCTTCGGCCGAGGCGGGGAGGAAATTGAAGAACTGGCGGCGCACGACGTGCCATTTCAGGTGGTGCCTGGTATCACCGCGGCCAGCGGCTGTGCGGCCTATGCCGGAATTCCGTTGACGCACCGCGACCATGCCCAATCGGTACGTTTCGTTACCGGGCATCTGAAGGACGGCAGCTGTGATCTGCCCTGGTCAGAGCTGGTCGCGCCCAGCCAGACCCTGGTGTTCTACATGGGGCTGGTCGGCCTGCCCATCATCTGCCAACAGCTGATCGCACACGGACGCTCCGCCGATACGCCCGCCGCGCTGGTTCAGCAAGGCACGACGGTCAATCAACGGGTGTTCACCGGGACTCTTGCCAACCTGCCCGAGCGAGTAGCCAGCGAGCAGGTGCAGGCGCCCACGCTTGTCATCATTGGCGAGGTGGTGCAGTTGCGGGAGAAACTCGCCTGGTTCGAAGGCGCTCAGCACCGCGACAGATGACCTGTTGCGCCTGCGTCCCAGGCAGGCTTGCGGTCACCTGGACCAGATGCCTTTGCCCGGCAGTCGCCCGCGATCATGCTCGCGGGCAAGAGACAGCTGCGGCCCCTTGGGTACGATGCCGTTGGCATTTATATGGCGATGGCTGGCGTAGTAATGGTGCTTGATGTGGGTAAGGTCTACGGTCTCGGCAATCCCCGGCCATTGATAAAGCTCACGTAGCCAGTTCGATAGGTTGGGATAGTCCTCGATCCGCCGCAGGTTGCACTTGAAGTGACCGTGGTAGACGGCATCGAAGCGAACAATGGTAGTAAACAGGCGCCAGTCCGCCTCCGTCAGGTACTCACCGGCGAGATAGCGGCGCTCGCCGAGGCGTTGCTCGAGCCAGTCGAGCTCGGTAAACAACTGGTCGAATGCCGCCTCGTAGGCCTTCTGGGTCGACGCAAAGCCCGCACGATAGACGCCATTGTTGACGTTCGGATAGATGCGTTCGTTCAGCGAATCGATCTCGGCGCGGAGCGGCTCCGGGCAGAGATCCAGCCTCGATCCGGTCAGCTCGTCGAACGCAGTGTTGAAGATGCGGATGAGTTCTGCCGACTCGTTGTTGACGATGCGATGCTCCTGCTTGTCCCAAAGCACCGGAACCGTCACGCGGCCGGTGTACTGGGTATCGTCAGCGGTATAGCGCTGGTGCAGGTAGCTCAGGTCATCCAGCGCATCGCCTGTCGAGCCCGTGTCCTGGTCGAACGTCCAGCCGTGTTCTGCCATCAGCCAGCCGACCACCGATACGTCAATCAACGGCTCGAGCTGTTTCAGTTTGCGATAGATCAGCGCGCGATGGGCCCAGGGGCAGGCGAGTGACACATACAGATGGTAGCGGCCGGCTTGGGCCTGGACAGCTGGTCGCCCATCCGGGCCAGGCGAACCGTCCGGGGTAATCCAGCCACGCCGCTGCGCCTGTTCACGTTGGAATTCGCCGTCTTTGCTGTTCTCGTACCAGCGATCCTGCCACTGCCCATCGACCAATAGCCCCATGTCCACCTCCAATGTTCTCGAATGAAAATAGTGTAGGCGGCATGTTTTGATGAATCAGTCGTAATGGTCGGTCAATTCGATCGCCTAGTTCGATGGATTGCGCCCGGTCCAGAATCGTTGTGCCTGGTCGAAGGCGGTTTCACGCGAATGGCCCAGGCCTCTAAGCGCAAGCGCCATGGTCGCCACCACAGCCAGTTCGCCATACGCATCTTCTGCGCCGTGCCAGACGTTCAGCAGCTGCTGCGGATCCAACTGTGCCGGCTTGACGTGGCGCTGCGGCGAGAGCGCGGGCCAGTCCTCGTCCCAGGACTGGCCCGCCTGGGTACCGTAAAGGTGCGCAACGCCATCGGGGTTGACCTCGATTTCGCCACCTTCGCCCTTGATCACGATTGAGGTGTCGCCCAGGAGCCGGCTGGCTTCCCGGTGATTGGCCTGGTAGCCGGGATGGAAAATGCTTTGCAGGCCGCAGCGTGCCTGCAGTGGGTTAAGGATGCGTGCCAGCGAGTGGATTGGCGAGCGGAGACCCAGCACGTTACGTTGATCGATCATTCGCTGGAGCCCCGGCATCCAGGCGCCGAGGGGCATGAAGGCAAGATTGGCCTGATCCAGAGCGTAGCCTGTTTCAGCCCAGTCGCTGCAACGAGCGATACCCAGAAGCTCGAGCTGCTGTTCGGTATAGATGCGCCCTGCGGTGTGCGCACCACCGCCGTGCATGAGTATCCGTACGCCATTGTTTGCCAGGCATTTAGCGGCAAGCAGATACCAGGGCAGATGGCGTTTCTTGCCGGCATAGGTTGGCCAGTCAATATCCACCGCGATTGCTGGCGCTTGCAGGCGTTCACGCACGGCTTCGGTGAATCCTGCCAGCTCTTCGGCACTTTCCTCCTTGTGCCGTAGCAGCATGAGAAAGGCGCCGAGTTGGGTGTCTTCAGCTTTGCCGTCGAGCAGCATGCCCATGGCTTCGCGCGCTTCCTCTCGGGTCAGGTCGCGGGCGCCGCGCTTGCCTTTGCCGAGAATGCGGACGAAGACGGCGAAAGGATGTTCGGCGGGGGTGACCAGGCTCATATGCAATTGCTCGGTTTCGGCAGGCCTGCCAGCTTTGCAGCCAGCTTGGCAGGGGTGCCTTTGAATAGGCGGTTCAGATGCATGCTGTTGCCCTTTTCCGGGCCAAGTTTCAATGCGCTGTACTTGATCAGCGGACGCGTTGCGGGCGACAGCTGAAACTCCCGATAAAACTCTCGCAGCACCCGGAGAATTTCCCAGTGTTCGGCCTGCAGGGTGATCCCTTCAGCGTCTGCCAGTGCTTCTGCGACCGGCTCGCTCCAATCGTTGAGATCAACCAGGAAGCCTTCCTGATCCACAGCAACGCTTGTGCCATTGATGATCAGCCCGTTCATAGCCAGGAATTGGTCCGGTCATACAGACAGCAAAGTTTGACGAAGCCGTCGTAGTCGATCTGCTGCAGGCGCGACGGCAGGGAGCTGATGCCACGGGCGGCCAGGTCTTCATCCAGCGCAAACAATGCGATGCTCTCGGGCATCAGGTCCAATGCGTGTCGCTGGGCGGTGCCGCTCTGCAGCGCATATACCCCATCACCACAGAGCAGCAATGCATCGCCCGCACCGGCGAGATGCAGACAACTGGCCAGACGACCGTCTGAAAAAGGGGAGTGGGAAAGCAGGTGCAGAGTTGCCATCAGAGCGTGATCACATGGTCGTAGCGGTTGATAAGGGCGTGCAGGCCGGCATCGTCCAGCACTTCTACTGGCAGGGACAATGCGGCTTCCTCCAGCCCGCGCTCGCTGAGGCTGCGTTTGGCCGCGTACAGCGCGTCGATGCCAAACATGGGTAGCGCCTGCAGGTTGGCAGTCAGGTCCTTTTGCTGCAGCTGAGCGGCCTGCTGAGCGGGAGCCAGTTGAAACACTCCGTCATCAAGAAACAACAGTCCGAGCGGCAATTCGAACGCGCCGCCAGCCAGGACGATATCCAGGGCTTCGCGTGCGCTGGGGCCGGACCAGGGCGATTGCCGCGAGATTATGAGCATCGAGCGAGCCATCAGTTACCTCCAAAGCAGACCAGGCGGTCGGCCTGCTGGCTGGCTTCGTGCAACTGCCCCAGACCGGACAGTTCCCAACCCGTTGCAAGGTTCGCTGCAGGGCGCTGGTGGCGTTTGGCTTCCTGTTCATCCAGTACGCCACGGCGCAGACCCGCGGCGATGCAGACCACACCATCGAGCCCGTGGCGCCTGACGAGCTGACGCCATTGCTCTGCGATGTCCAGTTCGTCCTGCGCGGTCACGGTGTTTGCCGAGGCGCTATGCACACCGTCCTGATAGAGAAACAGCCGGACAACCTCGTGCCCGCCCGCCAGCACCGCTTCGGTGAAGCGCAAGGCGCGGCGTGAGGCGGGGGAGTGGGCGGGGGAAAACAGGGCAATTGCGAATTTCATGGGCCACCGTTGCATGACTGCCTGACATGATACGCCAGCTTTAGAAACGAAAAAGCCCGCCGAAGCGGGCTGATTCGATGGGGACTGATCAGTCGTCGCCACCCATGATTCCCATCAGCTGCAGCAGGCTGATGAACAGGTTGTACAGCGAAACGTACAGGCCGATGGTGGCCATGATGTAGTTACGCTCACCGCCATGGATGATCGCACTGGTCTGATAGAGGATGCACACCGAAGAGAACAGCACGAAGCCCGCGCTGATCGCCAGCTGCAGGCCACTGATCTCGAAGAAGAACCCAGCGACCATCGCGCCCAGCAGGACAAAGAAACCGGCGGTGATGAAACCGCTGAGAAAGCTCATGTCCTTACGGGTGATCAGCACGAAAGCCGACAAGCCAAAGAACACCAGAGCCGTCATCGACAGCGCCGAGGCAATCAGTTCACCACCGTTTGCAGTGCCCAGGTACATGTTGAGGATCGGCCCCAGCGTGTAACCCATGAAACCGGTCAAGGCGAAAGTCGAAAGCAGACCCCACGCGGAATTGCGCAGCTTGACGGTCAGGAAGAACAGGCCATAGAAGCCGATCAGCACCACGAAGATGTTCGGGTAGGCGGCGTTGGCCTGCATCGCCATGTAGGCGACCAGGGCGCTGAAGCCCAGGGTGATGGCCAGAAGGCCGTAGGTATTGCGCAGGACGCGGCTGACTTCCTTCTGTTCAACCTGCGTATGCGTAGGTGCGTACTGTTGCTTGAGCATGGCGACACTCCTGTAGATGTATTCAGCCAGAGGTGAATTGCCCCGGATCATAGCAGAGCTTTTGTTTCGTCCTCACAACAGAGTTTGACAGTGTGTTTCGTTCGGGTACTATTGCGCCCGCTCTCTGCGGAGGAGTGGCAGAGCGGTTGAATGCAACGGTCTTGAAAACCGTCGAAGGGGAAACTCTTCCGTGAGTTCGAATCTCACCTCCTCCGCCATATCAAGGAAAAGGCCCCGAATCTCGGGGCCTTTTTCGTTTTTGGGGCAGGAAAGTGCGAATTCGATCGTCCCACGTTGGTTCCCAGCAGAGGGAGTACGGTACGACGAACCCCAGGTAAAAGGCCGCGATTCCGCCTGATGCCGACAAGCTGGCGATTGTGGCAGGGTTGGTTGGGTACGGAGCGGCAGGCCAATGAATGCGGAGCTTTCGGCTGCAGTACAACGAACTGCACCGGCAAATGAATAGCCAGCTGTGTGTAGTCTCTCCGGTGCCGGCTAACTAGGATGATCCATCCACTACCGTCTGGGCGCGTCTTATGCCTTTGCCTCGCTTCCCGCTGCTGCTCGTGGGTGCATTTCTAGCCTTGTACCTGATCTGGGGCTCGACCTATTTCGTGATCCGTATCGGCGTTCAGTCCTGGCCGCCGATGTTGTTGGCCGGGCTGCGTTTCGTCATTGCTGGCAGTTTGATGTTCGCCTGGTTGCGCTGGCGTGGTGCCCCGATGCCCACCGCCCGGGAATGGCGGTCCTGCGCGATTGTCGGTTTCCTTCTGCTCAGCTGCGGTAATGGTGGCGTAACCATTGCCGAACATCTTGGCGTGGCGTCTGCAGTTGCGGCATTGGCGATCGCGACGGTGCCCTTGTTCGCGCTGCTGTTCGGCTTGATCTGGGGACAGCGGACCACGGGACTGGAGTGGGGCGGGATCCTGCTGGGGCTGATCGGCATCGGCTTGCTCAACCTTGGCCACAACCTCCAGGCCAGCCCGCTAGGCGCGGTGATCGTGCTCCTCGCGGCGGCGAGTTGGGCGTTTGGTTCGATGTGGAGCCGTCACCTCAGCCTGCCCAGTGGTGCGATGGCGAGCGCCGCGCAGATGCTCGTCGGTGGGGCTGTGCTCTTGTCTGGCAGCCTGCTCGGTGGCGAACGTCTGCAGCAGATGCCGGACGTAGCCGGCTGGCTTGCGTTGCTCTACCTGATATTTCTCGGCTCCATCGTGGCGTTCAGCGCCTACCTTTACCTGCTCAAGCACGTGCGCCCGGCAGCGGCCACCAGCTATGCCTACGTCAATCCGGTGGTGGCGGTGCTGCTGGGCATCACCTTTGCTGGCGAGCATATCGGCGCGGAGGAATGGCTGGCGATGATGGTGATCCTCAGCGCCGTGGTATTGATCGGCCTGCCACAATGGCGCCGACCGAAAACCGTTGCCGCGGCGAAACCGGTTTAAACCGGAGGGCAAGGAGTGATTCGGGTTGTATGATGACTGCCCTCATGGATGATCAAACCGTTCGCCTCGAGGTCTGAGCTTCGAGCGCGTCGCGCAATGAACAAGGCGCATCCATCCATCGTTTCCCTCATTCACAGGCGACCCGATGCCCGCTACGAAAACACCGACGTCCAACGACACCTTTTTCATCCTGTCGCTGGTGGTATTCAACTTCATCTCGTTCATATCCATCGGCATCCCGCTGGCTTCGTTGCCGGGTTACATCCATGAAAACCTGGGATTCAGCACCACCATTGCGGGTGTGGTGATCGGTGCGCAATATCTCACCACCTTACTGTGTCGTCCCCTTGCCGGGCGGCTGGCAGACGAGCGGGGCGCCAAGAAGACTGTATTGATCGGCATGGCCTCAGGCCTGCTGAGCGGTTTATTGCTCCTTGCCTCTGCGTTGCTTGAGTCCTGGCCAATGGCAAGCATCAGCGTAATGCTCGGGAGTCGGTTGATCCTGGGCTTTGCGCAAAGTTTGATCGGCATCTCCGCGATCACCTGGGGTATCAGCCGCTTGGGCGCTGAAAGCACGGCGCGCATGATTTCCTGGAACGGTGTGGCGGCCTATGGCGGAGTCGGCATCGGTGCACCGCTAGGGGTTTTTCTGGCCCAATCGCTGGGGCTCTGGAGCCTGGGCGTGGTGACGATGCTGTTGGCCACAACGGGCCTGGCACTGGCTTGGCGACGCGGTGATGCGCCGCTGAACCCAGGTAAGCGTTTGCCGTTCGGCAAGGTGCTGTGGAAGGTCGCGCCGCCCGGCATCAGTCTGGCGCTGGCCACCATCGGCTACGGCACGCTTACGGCCTTCATCGCACTGTATTACAGCGCCCGAGGTTGGGATGGCGCAGCCTGGTGCCTAACCGCATTTGCGTTTGCCTTTATCGGGACGCGTTTGTTGTTCCCCAATCTGATCAACCGCGTCGGCGGCTATTCCGTGGCGATGGTGTGCCTGGCGGTGGAAATCCTGGGGCTGCTGATGCTCTGGCTGGCCGAGGCGCCAGGCGTTGCCCTGGCAGGTTCGGCGTTGACTGGCTGCGGGCTGTCGTTGCTTTATCCAGCCTTGGGAGTTGGCGTGGTATCCCGTGTCGGTGTGGCCAATCGCAGTTCGGGCCTCAGCGTGTTCGCCATGTTTTTCGACCTGTCGCTGGGCCTGTCCGGGGCAATCATGGGAGCGCTGGCCACATACATCGGCATGCAGAGCATCTTCCTTGGTGCGGCCTTCATGGCTCTGGCTGGCCTGTCGATCGTCTGGCTACTGCTGCGACGCGAGCGCACGGCCGAAAGCTGAAGGGTGACCGATGCAGGGCACCGCTGTGTTGGCTCAGTGTGCGGTCCTGCACATGCCAAGATCCAGCGATGCGCGCTTGACGAGAGCCGCCGCGCTGGGGCGGTAGTCGCGCCTGCTGCGATTGAGCTGCTTCCAGAATTCCAGCGGCTGCTTGGCGCTGATGTCGGACTGCCTGACCAGGTTTTCGAGGGTTTTGCTGCTCATGCGGCCTCCAATGTCTCGGTCGAGTGGCTGTGAAAAGTCGCTTCCCTGCGCCAGCCGTCGCGGCTTTCCATGGCTAAGAGAATGCCGAGATGCAGTTACAGCTTGTTGACAGATGCGCCGGGTTTCCCAGAGGCGACGAACGGCCCACTCACTACGCCGAGCGATCCGAATAGTTAATCTCAGCGGTAGGCGATACTGTGTTTGTTGCCCTACGCAGTAGCCGTTTCGTTGCCATCGAATTGCAATTATCGATATCTCACTTCCCGCCGGTAATAGCACTTTGTATCAGATCGTCAGAAAAAACCGTTCATCGACCCGAAATGAATTTAATAGAACTAATGAAGTGCAACTGCCCTCGGACATAGTGAGGCGGCTGCATGGCAGTCGCTACTTTTCCAAGTACCATCAAGTAAGTGGAGATATCTCATGTCGAATGATAAGAACGGTAATCCGGGTAACTTTGCAAACGACCGCGAGAAAGCCTCCGAGGCAGGACAAAAGGGCGGGCACAACAGCGGCGGCAATTTTGCCAATGATCCGCAGCGCGCCTCCGAAGCGGGCCACAAGGGTGGCCAGAACAGCGGCGGCAACTTCGCCAACGATCCGGAACGCGCTTCCGAAGCGGGCCAGAAAGGCGGTCAGAATAGCGGTGGCAACTTTGCCAATGACCGTGAAAAGGCTTCCGAGGCAGGCAAGAAAGGCGGCCAGAACAGCCACGGCGGTGGTCGTAACTCCTAAGGCGTAGTGTATTAACAAGCGCCAGCGGTTACAGGCGGGACCTACGAAAGTAGGTCCCGCTTTTTTATGTCTGAAAAGTTGCTTTGTCTGGCGAGTGAATAGTGCAATCCATAAGTTTCTGTCGGCCATCTGCTTGGGGTCGCTTGATTCCGTTCAGGGTTCATTACGCCTGCGCCGTTTCGCATATATATGCGGTGCTCCACCAATAACCATTCACGACTCTTTCTGCGATTAGCCCGGCTTGGCATGAGAGTTTCGAACCTTCGCTGAACTCATCGGACCGGGCGGGGCCGAAACAGACAGATACAAACGACCCTGGAAGGACATGGCCCAGATTTTTCCCCGTTCGGCTGACATGTGGCTGCGTCTGGCCTTGCTCATCCTGTTTGGTGGAGTGGTGTGGCTGTTCGTTGCGCTCGTGATTCTGGATCGTTCGGATTACAACACCGGAAAAGGATGGGTGGTCCGCCAACCGGTTCCGTTCAGCCATGAGCACCATGCCGGAGCCTTGAAAATCGATTGCCGGTACTGCCATGACAGCGTTGAAGTCAGCGCAGTGGCAGGTCTGCCCCCCACAGACACATGCATGACCTGCCACTCGCAGTTGTGGACAGGCGCCGAGATGCTTGCCCCGGTCCGCCAGAGTCTGGTCGACCATAAGCCCTTGCGTTGGAACCGGGTAGCCGAGGTGCCCGACTACGTCTATTTCCAGCACAACGTTCACGTCAATGCGGGCGTGGGCTGCGAGACCTGTCATGGCCAGGTCGACACCATGCCACTGATGTATCGCGCGGAGACCTTCACCATGAGCTGGTGCCTGGACTGTCACCAGGACCCGGCACCACGCCTGCGACCGCGCGATGCGGTCACCGAAATGGGCTGGACTACCGAGCATGATCGCCGCGCGGTGGGAGAGAAATTGATCCGGGAGCATCACATCGAGACTGACAACCTGACCCACTGTTACATCTGCCACAGGTAGCCCATGGATCGCACGCCGCTCGACTACGCCGCTATCCGCCAACGCCTCGAAGGTCAGCACGGGCCGCACTACTGGCGCTGTCTCGAGCAGCTGGCCGACGAACCGGCATTTGCGGCCTTCGTCGATGCCGAGTTTCCCGGCATCGCACCGGAGATGGACCGGCGCCGATTCCTGCAGTTGATGGGCGCGTCTATGGCTCTGGCCGGGCTTGCAGGCTGTGGCCAGGAACCGGAGAAGGGCGTGCCTTACGTGGTCCAGCCGGAGAAGGAAATTCCCGGCGAGGCGCGCTGGTACGCCACTGCGGTTCCGTTTGCCGGTTACGCACAGCCGGTGCTGGGGCGGACCCACGTCGGCCGGCCGACCAAGCTGGAGGGCAATCCCGACCATCCTGCCAGCCAGGGCGCTGCGACCGCCTTTACCCAGGCAGCGATACTCCAGCTGTACGATCCGGATCGCTCGCAGGCACCGAAACATCAGGGACACAGCAGTACCTGGAATGCATTTCAGCGCATCGCGGTAGAGCAGGCGAGCCGTGCCGATGCAGAGCAGGGTCGCGGGCTGCACGTGCTGATGGGCGCCAATAGCTCACCTACCTTGCAGAGGCAGCTGGCCGCGATGATCGAGCGTTGGCCAGAGGCGAGGCTTTACCGCTTCGAACCCTGGGAAGGCCAGGTCTACGCCGCCAGCGAGAGAGCGCTGGGTCGACCGCTGGAAAGCCACTACCGCTTCGAGCGCGCCGACTGGGTGGTGAGTTTCGAGCATGACTGGCTGGGTCCCGGGCCGCGTGAACTGCCGCAGGCGATTGCCTGGGGCGAGCGCAAGCGGCGGGCAGCGCGCGGCGAGGGCGAGGCGCGGCTGATCGTGGTCGAGTCGCTGAGCACCGTCACCGGCGCGAAGGCGGCCAATCGGCGCCGGGTCGAGCCTTCTCAGCTCAGGGCCTATATGCAAGCGCTAGTGGCTGCGCTCGGGGGTGACGCGGCGCCTAAGCTTGCGCTCGACGCTCAGCGATGGGTGGATGAGCTCGCTAACGGCCTGCAGGCCCGGCGCGGGCGTTGCCTAGTCACAGCGGGTGAGTTCGCGCCGCTGGACGTTCAGGCCGCGGCGCACTGGATAAACCTGCAGCTCGGCAATGTCGGCCAGACCCTGGCCTACACCGAGCCGGTAACCTGGCTCGAGGCCGGGGGCCAGCCTCTGTCCGGTCTCGCCGATCTGGTCACGGCGATGCAGGACGGCGGGGTGCAAACGCTGCTGATGCTCGACTGCAACCCGGCGCACACCGCGCCCGGCGACCTCGCATTTACCGATGCCCTGAGCCGGGTTCCCCTGCGCATTCATGCCGGCCTCTATTACGACGAAACGGCGGCGCACAGCCATTGGCACCTGCCACTGACCCACGCGCTGGATGGCTGGTGCGACAGCCGGGCCGCCGATGGCAGTGTCTGCCTGACTCAGCCACTGGTCCGACCCTTCTATAGCAGCCGCACTGCATCCGAAGTGCTGGCGCTTCTGCAGGGAGATATCTCACCTCAAGCACCGGTGCTGGTGCGCGAAACCTGGTCAGAGCTGGGCGATTCTGAGTGGCGGCAGGCGCTTGAACTCGGCTTCATCCCCGGCACTGCATTCAGACCGATCGATGCCGGCGCTATTGCGCCCCGTTGGGATGATCGCGAAGTTGGGGAGGTCGGGTTGGCGGCGCTGTTCAGGCCAGACCCCAGCGTCTGGGACGGGCGTTTCGCCAACCTGGGCTGGCTCCAGGAGCTGCCCAAGCCGATCAGCAAGCTCACCTGGGACAACGTCATCGGGCTTTCGCCGGCCTTGGCCGAGCGCGAGGGCATCGCCAGCGGCGACCGGCTGCGCGTCACGCTCGGCCGCGCCGTGGTCGAGGGGCCGGCCTGGATCATGCCGGGGCAGACCGATGACACCCTGAGTCTGTTCGGTGGCTATGGTCGGGAGCGTGCCGGCCGCGTTGGCGACGAGCTAGGCTACGACGTTTCGCCGCTGCGCACGGTCCAGCAGCCATGGATGCGTCACGGCGCGGTGCTGACCCGGCTGGAACGTCACGTCAAGCTGGCTTCCACCCAACCTCATCACGTCCTGCATGGCAAGGACCTGATCCGCAGCCATCCACGTGACGAAGCCTTCCGTGAAGTTCCACCCAAGCCCGAGCAGATCACGCTGTATCCGCGGCCTGAGCAGGGTGACACCGCCTGGGGGATGGTCATCGACCTGGACCAGTGCATCGGCTGCAACGCCTGTGTAGTGGCTTGTCAGGCCGAAAACAACATACCCGTTGTGGGCAAGGAACAGGTCGAGATGGGGCGCAACATGCACTGGTTGCGAGTCGATCACTACTACGGCGGTGACCCGAAGGAGCCGACGTCCGCTTTCCAGCCAGTGCCCTGCATGCATTGTGATCAGGCGCCGTGCGAGGTTGGCTGCCCGGTCAATGCCACTGTTCACGGGCCGGACGGTTTGAACGAGCAGATCTACAACCGCTGCATCGGCACACGCACCTGCTCCTCCTACTGTCCGTACAAGGTACGTCGTTTCAACTGGTTCGATCTCACCCAGGACGACCCGCCCTCGATCCAGCATCAACGCAACCCCAACGTCACGGTGCGCTCGCGCGGTGTCATGGAAAAATGCACCTACTGCGTGCAGCGGATCAGCGAGGCGCGCATCACCGCTCGCATCGAGAACCGCGACATCGCCGACGGTGAGGTGAAAACCGCCTGCCAGCAGACCTGCCCGACCCAGGCGATCGTCTTTGGCAACCTTCAGGACCCGGATGCCAGGGTCAATCGCGAGCGGCACACCAAGCGCCACTATGCCTTGCTCGAAGAACTCAACACCCGGCCGAAGACCACCTACCTGGGTCTGGTAGAGGAGCCAGCAGCACTGCCGGGCGACGCCGAGCCCCTCAATCTGCAGTCGACCAAGGGGGAGCGCGATGTCTGACACGCCTCACTTCCTGCCGCGGGATATGCCGCTTGGTGTGGTGTCGGAGCGGATCCTGGACCTGCCCACCGACTTCAACCGCCATCGTCGGGCCTGGTGGATGTTGTTCACCGTAAGCTGCCTGCTGCTCGGCGTGTTCATCGCCTCGGCAGCCGTTGTCCTGTGGAAGGGCGTCGGCGTGTGGGGCAATAACATCCCGGTGAACTGGGGGTTCGCCATTCTCAACTACATGTGGTGGCTCGGTATCGGCCATGCCGGCACCTTCATCTCGGCCCTGTTGCTGTTGCTCAACCGTCCCTGGCGTAACTCGCTGAACCGACTCGCCGAACTGATGACGCTGATGGCCGTGGTCTGCGCGGGCATCTATCCGGTCCTGCACCTCGGACGGCCCTGGCTGTTCTACTGGACGGCGCCTTACCCGAACACCATGGAGCTGTGGCCGCAGTTCAAGAGCCCCACCGCCTGGGATTTCTTCGCCGTGCTGGGTTACCTCGGCGTGTCGCTGCTGTTTCTCTACGTGGGTTCCATTCCCGATTTCGCCTCGGCGCGTGACCGCGCCACCAAGCGCCACTACCAGTTCTTCTACGGGCTGCTCGCCCTGGGCTGGCGGGGCGCCGCTTCGCACTGGAGCCACTGGCGGCGAGTCTCCCGTTTCATTGCGTTGCTGGCTGTGCCGCTGGTGTTCGCCGTGTCCAGCGGCTACTCGTTCCTGCTCGATCTGTCAGTCGAAACCGGCTGGCACTCCACGGTATTCCCGCCTTATTTCGTGGCCGGTGCAGTGTTTTCCGGGTTCGCCATGGTGATCGTCATTGCGCTCGGCTTGCGGCGATTCTTTGGCTGGCACGACCTGATCACCGATCGGCACCTGGACAAA
Organism: Stutzerimonas stutzeri; assembly: GCA_002387205.1. Classification (GTDB taxonomy): domain Bacteria; phylum Pseudomonadota; class Gammaproteobacteria; order Pseudomonadales; family Pseudomonadaceae; genus Stutzerimonas; species Stutzerimonas stutzeri_N. The sequence goes on from DGLA01000012.1 coordinate 45,804, forward strand.
CTCGGGTTGCTCTTGCTGGCAACCGCCTGGATGACCAGCTACGGCTACTTCGCCGAACCCTTCATTGCCTTCTACTCGGGCAAGGAGCACGAAATCCTGGTGACCATGAACCGCATTGCGGGGCCGACCGCCTGGAGCTTCTGGGCCGCAATTTTTTTCAACCTGCTGGTAACCCAGGCGCTCTGGTGGCCGGCGGTGCGGCGCAATGGCCGGGCCATGCTGTTCATCGCCCTGGGTGTGCTGGTGGGCATGTGGTGCGAGCGTTACATGCTGATCATCCAGCCGCCGACGCGGGACTTTCTGGTGTCCAGCTGGCAGCCCTATAGCCCGTCGTTCTGGGACTGGTCACTGTTCATCGGCACCTTCGGCCTGTTCATGGTGCCGTTTTCGCTGTTCATGCGCTTCCTGCCGATGATCTCGACGTTCGAACTCAAGGAAGTGCTGCATCGCTACCGTGGAGGTGCCGATGAGTGAGCGCCATTACGGCCTGCTGGCCGATTTCGCTCATCCTGATGCGTTGCTTGACGCGGCGCGAGAGGCCCGGGCGGCGGGCTATCGGCGGCTTGAGGCCTACAGCCCGTTCCCGGTGGAAGGCATCGAGGACGTGCTAGAGCACACCAGCAATCGCGCCTACTGGATCGGCATCCTCGGTGCACTGGTAGGCATCGTTGCCGGGCTGGGCATGCAGATCTACGCCAACCTCAGCTATCCGCTGGAAATCGGCGGAAGGCCGCTGATCGCGTTGCAGAGCTTCAGCATCGTGACCTTTCTGCTGATGGTCAGCTTCGCGACGCTGTTCGCCGTTTTTGGCCTGCTCCTGCTGTGTCGCTTGCCCCTGCTGTGGCACCCCCTGCATGAAACGAGCGCGTTCGATCGCGCCACCGATGACCGTTTCCTGCTCTGCATTCGCGCCGATGATCCGCTGTTCGATCGCACCGGCACGGCGGTATGGCTGGCCGAGCGCGCGGTGTCGGTCAGCGAGGTGCCGGCATGATGCGCTGGCTGCTGCCGATCGGCCTGTTGCTCGGCCTTGCCGGCTGTGACGACATGGCCCAGCAGCCGCGTGCCGATGCGCAGGAAGTGAGCAAGTTCTTCCCGGACGGGAAGGTCAACCAGAGACCGCCAGCGGGTACGGTGGCCCGCGGCGACCTCGCGTGGGAGGCGGTCCTGGCCGAGCGACCGCCGCTGACCACAAGCCTCATGCAGCGTGGCCGTGAGCGATTCGATATCTATTGCGTGCCATGCCACGGCGTGGCGGGCGACGGCAACGGGACGGTGGTCAATCGCGGCTTTCCGAAGCCTCCCGATCTCTCAATACCCCGGCTGGTTACCGCACCTGACCGGCACATCATGAACGTCATCGGCCATGGCTACGGCCAGATGTACAGCTATGCCGCACGCGTGCTACCGGCCGACCGCTGGGCCATCGTTGCCTATATCCGCGCCCTGCAGTTCAGCCGTCGCGCCGAGGTTGCCGATCTGCCAGAGATCGACCGCAACACGCTGGAGCGCCTGCCATGAAGATGCATAGAGCGGCACTGGCCAGCGCTGGCCTTGGCGCCCTCGGACTATTGGCGTGCCTGCTGTTTGCCAGCCGTGAGGCGGTCGCGGCGAGCCTGGCCAGCCTGCTGGGGCTGGCCGGGATTCCCCTCGGCGGCCTGTGCCTGGGTCTCGGCGTGGCGCTGGTCAGCGGCAACGCACGGGACCAGTTGTGGCCATGGGCAGTGTTCAGTGCACGCGCCTTGCCGATGCTGGCATTGATCGCGCTGCCGGTGCTCGCCGGAGCCGGTGTGCTGTATGAGTGGATCGGCCATGAAGAAGGCGGCTTTCGTGGCTTCTGGCTCGACTGGCCAAACTTTGCCATACGCGGCGTGCTGTACCTGACGATCTGGTGGGCCCTGGCCGTGTGGGTGTTGCCGGCCAGCATCCGGCGGCCCGCAGCGGCAGGCTTGGGCTTGATCGCCGTGGTACTGACGACCTCCCTGGCGGCGTTCGACTGGGCCATGTCGCTGGACCCGCACTTCAAGTCGAGCCTGTTCGGCATGGTCTGGTTTGGCCGGCTGATGCTCAGCGGTGTCGCCTTCTGCTGCCTGCTGGCAGCGGCGCGCAGGAGCGATCGGCCGGGCGTGCTGCGCGGCATGCTCGCAGCCGCCGTGCTGGCCTGGCTGTACCTTCACTTCATGCAGTACCTGGTGATCTGGTACGGCAACCTGCCCGAGGAGATTCGCTGGTACCAGCACCGCGCTGAGGGTGGCTGGCTGTGGCTGACCTGGGTGCTGGGCGCCGGTCAGTCGCTGGTCTTCCTGCTATTGCTCTGGCCGGCCAGCCAGCACCGTATTTCATTGATAGCGCTGGCGGCGTCGACGCTGGCGCTGGGCCTCGCCGAAGGCGTCTGGCTGAGCCTGCCGGGCTTGAGTGCAATACAGCCCATGCTGCTGGCGTTGGCGCTGATCAGTGCCTGGCTGGCCGGGATCGGCCTGTTAGCCCTAGCCTTGTTGTCGAGGAGAACGACATGAGTGTGCCGGTAGATCCGGTTTCCAAGGAAGACGGTTTCGAGCATCAGGACGCCAACGTCAAGGTGCTCTTGATAATCGGCTTCGGCATCTTCGCAACCTTGCTGGTGGCCGGTATCGGTGTGGCTGGCCTGCTGTGGTGGTATGACCTGAAGCCAGACAAGCCGGTTACGGCGCTGGAGAGAAGGGTGGAGAAGCCACCTCAACCGCGCCTGGAAAGCGACCCGCGGGCGGGGGGGAACGAGGTCCTGGCGGCAGGACGCGAACTGATCGAACACTACGGCTGGGTGGATCGGGATGCCGGCCTGGCACGGATACCGGTCGATCGCGGCATCCTGTTACTGGCCGAACGCGGCTGGCCGTCGCGCGCAGAACCCGAACCGGGCCAGACGACGCCACGCGAGCAGCAGGCCAGGGGGAGGGCGCATCCGTGAAGATTGCGGCCACCCTGATGATGCGATGGGAATGTGCCAGGCTCTGCCAATGGTCCGGCCATGTTCTGCGCTGGTTGATGCGTCTTGTTGGCGCGTCGCTACTGCCTGGGCTGCTACTGGTAGTGATAGCACCCGTGCGGGCCGATGCGCCCTTCGATCCCTTTGCCGCCGCCGGGATCGAACAGAAACCCGGCGCCCAGGTGCCGCTGGAGTTGCGCTTCGCCGAAGTGAACGGCAACCACATTACCCTCGGTGAGCTGTTTGGCCAGCGCCCGGTCATTCTCGCGCCGGTCTACTACCGCTGCCCGAACGTCTGCGGCGCCCAGCTGGCCAGCCTCTTCAACCTCCTCTCGGCGTTGTCCTTCGAACTCGGCAAGGACTACGAGGTGATCGCCTTCAGCATCGATCCGCGCGAGACGCCGCAAGATGCCGAGGCCGAACGCGCCAAGCTGCGCGAACGCTGGCCGCAGCTGGTGGATTCGCCCCACGTGCATTTTCTCAGCGAGGTAGCGCCGGCCACCCGACCGGAGCCGAACCCGGCGCACCCCGCCGCTGGAAACATGCTGGCCGAAGCGGTGGGGTTCCGATCCAGCTGGGACCCTGAGATCGGCGAGTTCGCCCATGCCTCTGCGATCGCCACGCTCAGCCCGGACGGCACACTGGTGCGCTGGCTGTATGGCCTTGGTTATCAGCCCGATGACATGCGCCTGGCGCTGACCGATGCCGGCGAAGGTCGCGTCGGTTCGCTGGGCGACCAGCTCTTGTTGCTCTGTTACCACTACAACCCGCGCACGGGGGGCTATGACAACCTGGTGATTGGCGCCCTGCAGGTAGGGGGCATCGGCACTACCCTGGTATTGGGCGGCTTCATCGGCGTCACGCTCTGGCGTGAACGACGCAAGCGCGAGGGCACCCCATGAACGAGGAGTTCATCCGCTTCTGGCCACAGACCGCGTCGAGCTATGCCAGTAGCGTGGACTGGCTGGTCTTCTCCTTCACCGGGATGATGATGTTCTTCGTGGTGCCTGTGTTCGTGCTGCTGGTGCTGTTCTCGTTTCGCTATCGCAAGGGCACCAAGGTGCCACGCGATCACCGCCCACGGGGCAGCATGAAGGTCGAAATGACCTGGATCGCGCTGCCCTTCGTTGGCGCCATGGTCATCTACCTGATATCCGCCAGGCTCTACTACGAGGTGCGCACGCCACCGCCGGATGCCATGGAAATCCAGGTGGTCGGCAAGCAATGGATGTGGAAATTCCAGCATCCAGGCGGCCAACGGGAAATCAATACGTTGCATGTGCCGGTCGACCAGCCGATCAAGCTCAACATGATTTCCCAGGACGTCATCCACAGCCTGTATTTCCCGGCGTTGCGGGTAAAGCAGGACCTGTTGCCTGGGCGTTACACCCAGCTGTGGTTCAAGGCCACCAAGACCGGGCGCTTCCAGGCCTATTGCGCCGAATACTGCGGCACCGACCATTCGCGCATGCTGGCGGACCTGGTGATTCTGCCTGCTCAGGAATACGCCGCCTGGCTGGAGCAGGCCGGCACATCCGAAAGCCTTCCCGACCAGGGCGGGGCCTTGTTCCGTCAGTTCGGTTGCAGCGGTTGTCATGGCCAAGCCAACGTCGCGCACGCTCCGAATCTCGCGGGGCTCTACGGTCGCCGCGTGGCGCTGCAGAACGGTGGCTCAGTGGTCGCCGACGACGGCTATATCCGCGACAGCATCCTGCTACCGAACAAGCATGTGGTGGCTGGCTTCGAACCCATCATGCCCAGTTTCGACAACGTGCTGGATGAGGAAGCGGTGCTGCGCCTGACCGCCTATATCAAGTCCCTCGGACATACCGGCGAAGGAGGGCAGGATGACCCCGACCAACCCTGAATCAGGCCTGCCAAGGCACAGGAGTGAGACCCGTTGAGCCAGAAGAACCCCGCCGCGAATCAGCGGCCCAGCTACCTTGCCGACGAGCATGGCCTGCGCACCTGGTTCATGACCACCGACCACAAGCGCATCGGCATCATGTACCTGATCGCCGTGACCGCCTTCTTTTTTCTCGGTGGGCTGGCGGCCAGTGCGATCCGCATCGAGCTGATCACCCCGGACGGCGATCTGCTGACCGCCGATGGCTACAACCGCGCCTTCACCCTGCACGGCGTCGTGATGGTCTGGTTCTTTCTGATCCCTTCGATTCCCGCGGTATTCGGCAACTTCCTCATTCCGATCATGATCGGTGCGAAGGACATGGCCTTTCCCAAGCTGAACCTGTTCAGCTGGTACCTGCTGGTCGGCGGCGGGGCGTTCACCATCTTCGCCTTGCTGGCTGGCGGCGTGGATACCGGTTGGACCTTCTACACGCCGCTTTCGACCATGTTCACCAACGGCCATGTGGTGGCGGTGATCCTAGGAGTGTTCATCACCGGTTTCTCGTCGATCCTCACGGGGCTGAACATCATCGTCACCATTCATACCCTGCGCGCACCGGGGATGACCTGGTTTCGCATGCCGCTGTTCTGCTGGTCGCTGTACGCCACCTCGGTGATTCTGGTGCTGGCAACACCGGTGCTGGCGATCACGCTGATCCTGGTGGCCGCCGAACACCTGTTCCACATCGGTGTGTTCGACCCGGCCCTGGGCGGCGACCCGCTGCTGTTCCAGCATCTGTTCTGGTTCTACAGCCATCCGGCGGTGTACATCATGATCCTGCCGGCCATGGGCGTGATGAGCGAGCTGGTGACGGCGGCGGCGCACAAGCGCATCTTCGGCTACAACTTCGTCGCCTATTCCAGCCTGGCGATCGCAGTGATCGGCTTCATGGTCTGGGGACATCACATGTTCGTTGCCGGCCAGTCCATGTACGCGAGCATGGTGTTTTCGCTGCTCAGCTTCCTGGTGGCCATCCCGTCGGCGATCAAGGTCTACAACTGGACCGCGACCCTCTACAAAAGCAACCTCACCATCAACGCTCCCTTTCTCTACGCGGTGACCTTCATCGGACTGTTCGTCGTGGGAGGCGTGACCGGCCTGTTCCTGGCGCTGCTGGCCGCAGACGTGCACGTTCATGACACCTACTTCGTGGTCGCGCACTTCCACTACATCATGGTCGGCGCGGCGGTGGCGGGCTTCTTCGGCGCCCTGCATTTCTGGTGGCCGAAGATGACCGGCCGGATGTATTCGCAGCTGTGGGGCAAGATCGCGGCGGTGATGATCTTCCTCGGCTTCAACCTGACCTTCTTCCCGCAATTTCTGCTGGGTTATCTCGGCATGCCGCGTCGGTATCACAGCTACGGCGAGGACTTCCAGTTTCTCCATGTGCTGTCCTCGGCTGGCGCGGCGATCTTGGCGGTGGCCTATATCCTGCCGTTCTTCTACCTGCTCTGGTCGCTGCGCTACGGGCCGATCGCCGACGACGATCCCTGGGACGCGGCCGGGCTGGAGTGGCGCACCTCGTCGCCGCCGCCCACGCACAACTTCACCGAAACCCCGATTGTCGATTTCGAAGCCTATGAATATCCGCCCGAGGCAACCCATGGGCGTTCGTAAGGACTACCTCGCCGAGCATTTCCAGACGGCGTCGCAGCAACGCGAGGCGACTTACCTGGGCATGTGGCTGTTCCTTGCCACGGAAATCATGATGTTCGGCGCCTTGTTTCTGGTGATCGGCTATTACCGCCTGCATTACCCGCAGCCTGTCGCCGAGGCGGTGCATCACCTGCATTTCGTGCTGGCTGGCTTCAACAGTGCGCTGCTGCTGACCGGCAGCCTGTGCATGAGCCTGGTGGTCAAGGCCTCGCGGCAGCACTACCACCGGCACGTGCAGCTGTGGCTGGTATTGGCGGCGCTGCTGGGGCTTGGCTTTCTCGGCCTCAAGGGCTTCGAGTATGCCTGGGAATACCGGGAAGGGTTGCTACCGGGCTCGCCCAACGAATCGCCGCTGACAAACCCCGGGTCGCGGCTGTACATGGTGATCTACCTGTTCTCCACCGCGCTTCACGCCCTGCATGTGTCGATCGCCGTGGTGCTGGCACTGGGCATGGCGGTGCGCATCCATCTGGGGCATATGAAACTGCCCGAGCGGGCCATTACGCTGGAAATGGTCGGCCTCTACTGGCATCTGGTGGACGTCATCTGGATCCTGCTTTACCCCGCTCTCTATCTGATCGGGAGGCCTGCATGAGCCTGCGAAACCTCTTGCTCACCTACCTGGGCCTGCTTGCCCTGTTGACTGCTAACGTCTCGCTGACTCTGTGGTTCCCGGTCTGGTCCGACTGGGCCTTGCTCGGTGCGGCGGGGCAGGCGGCCCTGGTGTTGTTCGGCTTTATGCAGTTGGGCCAGCACTCGGCGCTGGTGCGTTTCTTCGCGCTGGGTGCGGGGTTCTGGCTGCTGCTGCTGTTTACCTTGACACTCGTCGACCTGCTGACGCGTGAAGCGGGGTTCTGACCTGAATCGCAGCAAAACGGCAGGCGGCTCCCGCCTTTTTTTGAAGAATCATCCCGGCAGGCCACGGTCCCAATCATGAGCGTCATGGCGACCAGGTCCGGTCAGGCCGGAGCGCCGGCGCTCTCCCACCCGCAACGAGGAGGACGAAATGGCCGACCACAACGAGCATGAGCATGATTGTCTCGAGCAAGTGATAGATGGCGTGGTTGAGCTGGGCGACGACCAGTCAAAGGTGTCGGTCGGCGACATCCAGCGAAAGATCGGGCAGCGCAGCTTCGGTCCTTTTCTGTTCGTTCCGGCCATCATCGAGATCAGCCCGGTCGGCGGTATCCCCGGCGTGCCGACCATGCTGGCGCTGATCGTCGCGCTCTTTGCACTGCAGATGCTGTTTGGTCGCGATCACTTCTGGATACCGGGATTCCTTGCCCATCGTTCGGTCAGCGGCAAGAAGCTCGAGAAAGGCCTGAACAAGATACGGCCCGCTGTGCGCTGGTTGGACAAGATCAGCCGCAGTCGTCTGCCCTGGGCTACCAGCAGCAGCTTCCTGCGGGTCATAGCCGTGCTTTGCGTGGTGCTGGCGACGTCCGTGCCTCCGCTGGAACTCTTGCCCTTCGCCAGTACCGCGCCGTTCTCGGCCATCTGCCTGTTTGGTTTGGGCATTACCACGCGAGACGGGGCCGCTATCGTGCTGGGGCTGATTGTCGCCGTCGGCGCCTTCGTCCTGGCGGGGATGGGTCTGATCGGCTGAGTGGCTCCGTTGTGCCCTAGTCCGGTTGCTTATCGAGGTGAGCGCTGCACCGCGGTATGGAGCCGGGATGCCTGGCATACAGCCGAGAAAGCGGCGCCGCGGAAACGCCATGGATCATGATCGAGGCGAAGATCAGAGCGCTCGCCGCATGCCAGTAGAGCGGATCGTGCAGATGGCTATGAGCAAGCGCTGAATAGTAGATCGCGGCGATCCCCAGCGGGCCGAACCAGCCGAGGTAGAGCGAATCCCGGTGGTTGAGCCTGGGCCGCCATGCCTTGGACAGCAGCATCACCACCGGCGGCCGCCTCAGCAGCAGTATCAGGACTGCCAGCGCCACAAGGGGCCAACCCAGGCTCGCCCAATGGGCTAACGGCAGGGCAATGCCGAAGATGACGAACATCGGCAGGGTGAACAGCTTTGCCACTGCTTCCTGAATATTTTCTTCCTCATGTTCCTCGCGCTTGTCGCTGCACAGATTGAATGCCAGCCCGGCGGCGAACACAGCCAGCACTCCATCGGTGTGCAACAGTTTGGCGAGGCCGAGGGTGAGCAGCGAAAACGCCACGGTGTAGCCCAGCAAGGAGGTGCTGGCGACCAGCTTGTGGCGTTCGGAAAGGGCCAGCAGCTTCGCTGCTGCAAAACCTACCAGTGCACCCATGAGCGCCGCGCCGCCAATCCCGATAAGTACCGATTCGACCAGCCACCTTGACAGTGCTTCATCTGGCAAGTGGCTGAGCATCAGGATCGGCAACATGACGAAGGCATAGGCTAGTCCGTCATTTGCACCGGACTCCGCCGAGAGGGTATCGCGTAGCCGCAGGGGCAGGTGTCTCTTGGCGAAGTTGCCGGTAACGATAGAGCTGGCGACCACCGGGTCGGTTGGCGTGACCACGGCGCCCAACAGCAGCGCCGCCCACAGGGACAAGCCCAACAGCCAGCCGGCCAGCAGCGAAGACACCAGCCACATGCCTAGCATGGCCAGGGTCAACAATAGCGCTACGGGCTTGAGCATGGCTTTCAGCGCAGCGCGTTCCAGGCGCAGGGCAACGCCCATCAGCCCGATTGCCAGTGTCAGTCGAGCGGCCTGCTCCAGGATGACGTAGCTGTCACCCCATCGAGCTAGATCCAGCCAACCCAGGCCGTAGGGGCCGACCGCCAGGCCGATCAACACTGCGATCGCCGGTTCCGAGACCGGATTGCGCTTGATAAGGGCTGACAGCAGGGCGACACAGAGGGCAACGCCGCCCATGATGGCAAGTGCAATGTTGAGCTGGGTCATGAAGGCTCCGAAATTCGCCGTACCCCTACTGCGAGCGGTGGCATTCCTGAACGTTCCCCCTCATCTTGCCCTTGCTACTTCCCCGCGCGCTTCATGCAGGCCAGGTGACGATCATTGACTCGGTTGGCGAACCAGGCGGTGGTCAGGTTGCGGGTGATCTTCGGGCTTTCCAGACGGATTCCCGGCAGCACCGCACGTGGTAGCGGCTTGCCGGCTCGCTTTTCGGCCAACTCGAAGACGCGCTCGTACAGGCGTGTCTTCTCGAAACCATGGGTATCACCGCGTTCAAGCGCGTTGCGAATGGCGGTTTCGTCCAGGTCCAGCCTTGTCGCCAATGAGCGGACTGCGCGTTCGGTCTGGCCGGCCTTGCTGCTGCCATGAATGATCAGGTCGCCATCGAGGGCCAGCTTCGTGCCGCTGGCCCTGGCCACTGCGTTCTGAAACGCCGCGTTGCGGCTGGCGTACCAGCCGGCGTTGAAATCGGCAAAACGGTACAGCGGCTGGGTGTAGCTGGCCGGATAGTCGAGCAGGTGGGCAATGCCGAAATACATGCCGCCGCGCCGGGTAAACACCTCGTCGCGGATCGAGCCCTTGCGCTCGTACGGGTAGTCCCAGCGCCGATCCTCGGCAAAGGCGATGCTGACCTGCATCGGGCCGCCTGTCTTGACCGGGTTAAGCGTGCCGAACAGCTGTTTGCCGAGCGGCATGATGCCGAGAAAGTCGTCGAAGATCGCGCTCAGCTGTTCCTCGGTGCGGACTGCGGCGAGCCGTTGGCTATAGGTTTTGCCGTTGGGTGATTTGACGTCCAGCGCCGCATCCACCACGAAGCGCGGGACGTGCAGTCGCGATGCGCGGCGATAGATCTCTTCGCGGGCGATTTTCGCCAGGCCGGGCACCGGTGGTGTCGCTTGAAAAGTGGATTCCTGCACGGTCACGGCAAGAACTGAGCAGATGTTTTCGCTGTTCGGCGGGATATCCAGCGCATCGAAGGCCATATAGATGTCGCTGGCCCAACCCTGGCGATCCGGAATGTTGCCGGGTATCAGCCGGACGATCTTTGCTTTGACCTCGTCCGGCCGTGGTGCCGGTGTTTCCGGTTGCTGGGTGCCGCAGCCGGCCAGGCCCAGCAGCAGGGCCGCGGCGATGCCTCCAGCGAGTCGGCGAGCCCCGCCTTGCGCGGCAGCGGGGGTTTCGTCAGAGCGACGGCGTATCGGAGTGTAAAAAGTCATGCGGTCCCGAATGAGAAGAGCAATTAAGGTTCGGACAGTAAAACAGACAGAGCCGTTCTGCTGTGCTGGCCCGGACATGGCCCGACCGGTGAACTCCCGAGGCTGGCGCTGTCCGAATCCAGACGAGCCACCCCGTTGCGTCAGCGACGCAACCCCCTGAACGAGCAGCGAACTCATGAGCGAACCGCATTTCGACATCCGGCGTTTGGAACGTTACGACGGCAACACCGGCGAATACCTGCTGGCCATCATCACTGACGAGGATCATGCCTCGCAGGTCGAGCTGGAAGGTGGTCAGATCGGTTGGCAGTCGACCTTGCGTCACGATCGCCTGTATCGCGAGAAGGACCAGCAGACCGGCCGGCCACGTTACCGGTTCGAGGACATCCCCGAGCAGGACGGCGGCGAATTCCAGCTGGTCAGCCTTATCGCCGAAGGCGGGCGCGGCGCCGAGTTCTCGGAGCTGGTGATGTTCGGCAAGCGGCTGGTGACTTTCGATGACCGTACCGGGCTGGTGTGTGAAATCCGCGACCAGAACCAGCTGATCCCTCGCAACATCCTCATGACCGGCAGTGGCGACGAGGCCTTCAAAGGCTTCAAGAGCGAGTGGGCAACGCTCTACCATGATCACCTGGTGGTTGGCAGCCACGCCAAGAAACCCGCCGAGGAATGGGTGAAGCTGCTCAATCGCCATTACGGCGTACAAAGTCTCGACTGGGCCGACCGCTACCAGCGCATCCGCGATGCGCTGGGCGTAGGGCCGGATGGCTACGTGATTCATGAGGCGGTGGAGTGGCACCCGTATCGCCGTGAGTGGCTGTTTTTCCCCCGCAAGATCTCCAACGTGCCGTTCGACGAAGCGGTGGACGAGCGCGAGCGCGGCGGCAACAGGCTGGTCATCGCCAGCGAGGACTTCAGCCAGATCCGGACGCTGGAGGTCGGGGCGCGTATTCCGGAGCGTGGCGTTTCTTCGTTCAAGATCCTGCCGGGCCATCCGGATGAATGCGTTGGCCTGAAGAGTGTGGAAATCGGCGAACGAACGGAAAGCTACCTGTTTTGCTTCAACCTCGACGGTGAGGTGTTGCAGGACGATATCTTCATCGGCGACTACAAATGCGAGGGGTTGGAGATCCTCTGATCAGGCACCTGTAGGGCATCGCCAGATTCGGCTAACCTGTCCCGATCAAAAGCCGCCAAGGTCCAATCATGCGCCAGGCAGAACCCAGCAATCAGCGCCGCCAGGCCTGTTCCAGTTTCTGGCGCGACGCGGCGCTGCCGTTCATCGAATCGCGCACGGTCGCCGACGGGCGTCGCGTCTGCTATGCGCGTCACAGCCACGAGACGTTCTCCATCGGGCTGATCGACAGCGGTGCCAGCACCTACCACAACGGTGAACAGCGGTGCCGCATCGAGGCGGGCACGCTGGTGCTGATGAACCCCGGCGATGTGCATGCCTGCAATCCGATCCAGAACCAGCCCTGGGCGTATCGCATGTTGTACGTGGACGCCGCCTGGCTGAGCGCTCTGCAGGATGAGTTGGGCATCGACGGTAGCGGTTTGCGCCGCTTCGCTCCGATCCTGACGCGCGATCCCCGGCTGCAGGCCGGGTTCCGCCGGTTCCATGCCGTGCTGGTCGACCCCCACGTCGACCCGCTGACCAAGCAGGGCGCCGCCGTAGCTTTCTTCAGCGAGCTGCATGAGCGGCTGGTTCTGGACGCGACGGGTGCAGTCAGCGCCGCCAAGCTGCAGCGGGCGGCCGCATTCATTGCTGACAACTATCAGCGTTCGCTCAAGCTGGAAGAAATCAGCCGGATGGCGGGCCTATCGCCGTCAAGTCTCATCCGCGCCTTCAAGAAGCAGTTCGGGATGACGCCCCATGCTTACCTGACCAACCGCCGTGTACAGTTCGCCCGAACCGAGCTGCGTCGCGGGCGGCCTATTGCTGATGTCGCGCTGGATGCAGGTTTCGCCGACCAGGCGCACCTGCAGCGTTCATTCAAGCAGCTACTGGCGGCCACGCCGGGGCATTACCGTGACGCGAACACGGATGCGAGCCGCGACAGCAGGGTTCAGTTCAGCAGCAGGTAGAACGCGCAGGCGACCAGCAACCCCGCCATCAATCGGTTGAACAGCCGAACCCGCGCCGGTTCGTTCAGGTAATGCCGCAGAAAGGTGCCGGCATAGGCCCAGCAGGCCAGCGAGGCATAGCAGATCACGAAGTAGATCGCTGCGAAGCGCCACACTGACAGCGCGTCGCCCGCTGATGCGAACAGCCCCATGCCCGCAACGGAGGCCAGCCAGGCCTTGGGGTTCAGCCACTGCATGGCTGCGCCATAGAGCATCGTCGGTTGCATCGCAGGTTTATCGGTGTTGAGTCGGCCGTTATCGGCCGCCAGCCGAAACGCCATATAAAGAAGAAACGCCACGCCAGCCAGACGGATGAACTCGGTCAACCAGGGCCAGCGCTCCAGCAGCTTGCTCAGGCCCAGGCCGATCGTCACGAGCAACAGGGTAAAGCCGATGGTCGCGCCGCTGACATGGCGCAGGGCCGGTCCCAGACCGAACTGCGCCCCCGCGCTGAGCGCGACGATATTGACCGGGCCGGGCGAGATGGAAGAGGCCAGCGCAAAGGCGGCCATGGAAAGCAGCAGGCTCATGGAAACTCCTGAATTCATGCAGAGAAGGCTGCGTGAACATAGGAGCCGTCGTAGCGCCTGTATTGAACGACATACGCGTTGCGTCGTGCACCGGCTGGAAAGCCTCCATCAGCATGGTGCCGGTTGTGGTTGCTCGACCTGCTGTTGGGGATTTGCTGACGGTGTGGCGCAGGGCCTTGGTTGATGCGGTAAAACTCGCCCGGTTTGTTGCAGTCCAAGGCCTGTCTCCGTTTCGGAGGCAGTGCGCGCCAGGCGTGCGTTTCACTTCAGGGAGACCCGATGACCACTATCGATCTGCTGATCAGCGACTGCGACGGCGTGATCGTCGACAGCGAAATCATCAGCCACCGCGTACTGTTCGAGGCGCTGAGCCTGCATGTTCCCGCCGAGCAACTGCATGCGGCGTTGGAAGGTACCTTCGGCCTGACCGTACCGAGCATCATCGATCTGATCGAAAAACGCTTCGACCTGACCATGCCGGAGACTTTCGATGCCGACTTGCGCCGGCAGAGCGAGAAAGTCGTGGCGGAAGAGGTGCAGGCGATCCCTGGCGTTCGAGAAGCCTTGATGGCGATCGATCTGCCCCTGGCGGTGGCATCCAACAGCCGGCTGCATAACGTCGAGTCGTCGCTGCAGCGTGCCGGGCTGACCGAGCGGGTTGCGGGCAACATCTTCTGTGCCGAGATGGTGCCATCCCCCAAACCCGCCCCGGATGTCTATCTGCTGGCAGCCGAGCGCATGGGCGTCGCGCCGGGGCACTGCCTGGTAATCGAGGACAGCCCGACCGGCGTGCTGGCGGCGCGCAGTGCGGGGATGCAGGTGATTGGCTTTACCGGTGCCAGTCATATCCCGGCCGGGCATGACCAGGCTTTGCGTGAAATGGGCGTGGCGGCGGTGATCAACGACATGCGCGAGCTGCCCGCAACGGTCGCGACGTTCCTGGCTCGCTAAAAGACGAGGGAAGAAACAACAAGGCTTGCGCAACGGTGCCGCAGCGCTCTTGTCTGTACTGAAACGAACGGATTGTGAGTAAGAGATGGTCGAGCGCTGGAAGTGGTTTCTCATCCGTATCAGCAAACGCCCCTGGTTCAGGGCCAGCCTGTATTCGGTCATGGGAGTGGCGACTGCATTGCTGGCGCTGGTAGTAGCACCTTACATCCCCGACGCTGTACCCACCAAGATAGGCTCCGACGCGGTGGACAACATCCTCGGGGTACTGGCCTCAAGCATGCTGGCGGTCACCACCTTTTCCCTGAGCATCATGGTGGCGGCCTACGGATCGGCGACAAACAATGTGACGCCACGCGCGATTTCACTGTTGGTCGAAGACCCAACCACGCAAAACACGCTGTCGACCTTTATCGGGTCGTTCATCTTCAGCCTGGTCGGCATCATTGCCCTGAGCACGGGCCTCTATGGGGATAACGGCCGGGTTGTCCTGTTCGCCGCTACCATCGTGGTGGTCGTCTTGGTGGTCTACGCCCTGTTGCGCTGGATCGATCAATTGTCCGGATTGGGCCGGGTCGCGGAAACCACGGCAAGGGTGGAAAAAGCGGCGACGCAGGCGTTATGTCAGCGCATGGAGTTCCCGTTTCTGGGTGGCCGTCCGCTCGAGGTCGACCCCAGGGCGCTGCCGGGTGCACGGCCGCTGTATGCAGGCAAGGTCGGTTTCGTGCAGCACATCGACATGCCGGCACTCGGTGAGCTGACCCGCTCAGAGAACAGTTCGGTCTATATCACCGTGTTGCCGGGTGTTTTCGTCGAGCCGACCCAGCCGATGGCCTGGTCCGTCGGTTTGAAGGCAGACTGCGATAAGGCCCTTCGCGATGCCTTTGTCATCGGTGCGCAACGTACCTTCGAGCGTGACCCGCGCTTCGGCATCACCGTCATGGCGGAGATCGCCTCCAGGGGCCTGTCGCCGGGTATCAATGATCAGGGCACTGCAATCGATGTGATTGGGCGCGGTGTTCGGGTGTTGTCGCATCTGTCCCGGCCGACGCCTGCCGAGGAACCGGAATTCGAGCGGGTATTCGCGCCGGGACTGAGCGTCGCAGACATGCTCGATGACTTCTTTACGCCCATTGCGCGAGACGGCGCTTCCATCGTTGAGGTGGGGGTGTGTTTGCAGCAGGCACTGGCGGTACTGGCCCGACTGGGCGACGCAGCGGTCACCTTGGCGGCGAACCGACACGCAGACATGGCACTCAAACGGGCTGAAGCAGCGTTGACATTGCCCGAAGACCTCCAGCGCGTGCGATCGGCGAAGGAGCAGGGCAGCGAGCCCGGGCCCGCTGGCTAGACAGCGTCATGGCTTGCAGGAAGAGGGTGATCAGGATCCGGCTGCGGTAAACCTTACTTTTCCTTTACGCCCGCTACACACGAAGCTGACCCTGTTCGGCGTAAAGTCTGGTCCAGGCTGATGGAATGGCCAGCTCCCTTGGGTGGGTTTGCCGCGAGCCGGCTGTCGGCTTAGAGTCAGCAGCTGTGCATGCGGCAACCCGCTGCTTTTTTTGGCCGGTCATGCTTGCCGAGACCGGTTGCCTTAACCTTTATTCGTTCATCGTGGAGAGACCCGTCACCATGATTCTTCGCAGAAACTTCCTGGCTGTTATGGCCGGCGTAGCGCTGTTCGGTCAGACGCTCGTTGCTCATGCCGACCTGCCGGATTTCACTCCTTTGGTCGAGGATGCATCGCCAGCGGTGGTCAACATCAGCACCAAGCAGAACCAACCGGTACGTGGCGCCCAGGCGCAGATGCCTGATCTCGAAGGCATACCGCCGATGTTCCGCGAGTTCTTCGAGCGCGGCATGCCTCAACAACCGGAACGTCGCCGTGAAGCCCAGTCGCTGGGGTCAGGCTTCATCATCTCCGAAGACGGCTATGTACTGACCAACAACCACGTCGTCGCCGACGCTGACGAAATCATGGTGCGCCTGCCTGATCGCAGCGAAATGCAGGCCAAGCTGGTCGGAGCCGACCCGCGCAGTGACGTGGCCCTGCTGAAGATCGAGGGTGACGGCCTGCCGACCGTCAAGATCGGCAGCTCCGAAGAGCTGAAAGCCGGCGAGTGGGTGGTGGCCATCGGCTCTCCGTTCGGCTTCGACCATACGGTGACGGCTGGCGTGGTCAGTGCTACCGGCCGCAGCCTGCCGAACGAGAGCTACGTGCCGTTCATCCAGACGGACGTGGCGATCAACCCGGGCAACTCCGGCGGCCCGCTGTTCAACCTGGAAGGCGAGGTGGTGGGTATCAACTCGCAGATATTCACCCGTTCCGGTGGGTTCATGGGCCTGTCGTTCGCCATCCCGATCGATGTCGCCATGGACGTGGCCAACCAGCTGCGTGAAGACGGCAAGGTCAGCCGCGGTTGGCTTGGTGTGGTCATCCAGGAAGTGAACAAGGACCTGGCCGAATCCTTCGGCCTCGATCGTCCCGCAGGTGCCCTGGTGGCGCAGGTGATGGATGGCGGCCCAGCAGCCAAGGGCGGCCTGAAGGTCGGGGACGTGATCCTCAGCGTCAACGGCAAATCCATCGACATGTCAGGCGATCTGCCGCACCTAGTCGGTGCGATGAAGCCGGGCGCCAAGGCCAAGCTCGAAGTAGTGCGTGATGGCCAGCGCAAGACATTGACCATCGAGATCGGTGCGCTGCCGGAAGATGGCGATGTGTTGGCCTCTGCCGGCGGCCCGGACGGCACGACTCTCAGCAACAATCGGCTGGGCGTTTCGGTAACCGAACTGACCGATGCTCAGCGTCAGGCGCTGGAAATCTCTGGCGGCGTCGTGATCCGGGAGGTCAGCCAGGGCCCTGCAGCAATGATCGGCCTGCGTCCGGGTGATGTAATCACTCACCTGAACAACGAAGCGATCGAGTCGGTAAAGGAATTCAGCCAGGTCGTGAAGGACCTGCCGAAGAACCGTTCCGTATCGATGCGTGTACTGCGTGAAGGTCGCGCCAGCTTCATTACCTTCAGGCTTCCGAAGTAAGGGGGCGAAACGCAACACCAGAAGGCCCGCCGCGTGCGGGCCTTCTTCTGTCTGGGTGGGCAGAAGCTGGGCGAACTCACCGTCCTCCGGCAGCTCCAAATAGCAACCGAACTTCTGGAGGGCTGTCGATGAACCTGTATCCGATGCTGGGATTGCTGATGCTGCCGACCTTTGCAGTCGCCGCTCCGCTGGAGCTGGAGCGTGAACTCAACGACCTGCAAATCGATGTTGAAGTGAACGAACTGGATACCAGCACCGGAGCCGGGATCGAGTCCGGGCGAGTGCAGCTGCTGCTGACCAATCATGAGCGATTCAAGGTCGCATGCCAGCTTCATCCAGGGGAGACCGAAGCTTCTCCTGGTCTTGATAGCACGCCCATCACCATCATCGCGCCGGAAGGGCGCCGCGCCCTGACGATGAGCGGTGAATATGGCGATTCTACGCTCAACGCGCTGCTAACCTGCATCCGGGACGAGTGACAGCGAATCGACGGAGTCGCTTGTCCCAGGGGGTGATGAACAGGGCTAGTGGCTACATCCCTGCGGCTTGAATACACGGTTAGTCGAGGGCGGGTTGCCGGCGAGCCTGGCGGCCGGGCGTCGCGGTCGGCGGATCAGTTCACCGCCACAGTTCGGGCAGATGAAGCCCAGTTTCGAGGAGGCGCAGGTCGAGCAGAACGTGCACTCGAAGGAGCAGATCAGCGCGTTCGGTGAGTCTGGCGGCAGGTCGGTGTCACAGCATTCGCAACCGGGTCTGAGCTCTAGCATGGGCTTGTCCACCATAGAAACGTTAACTGGGACTAATCTCGGAATAACTGGCTTAATGCGGGACTGAACCGCGCACGGCTGATGCTTTCCAACTGTTTGCGTGCGTCTGGTACAGGACGCATAAAGTAAGGCGTCCTGCTTGGTGCCGCACCTTTTTTTAAGTCCCCTGCCCGACAGGGCATCCGGTAGGAATGATTGATGCAGACGAGAGGGGCGAAGCCAGTCCGGTCAGTACCGTTGCGAAGTCGTCTACTGATGATTGCGCTGGCCGGCATCCTGCCGCTTGCCCTGGTTGCCGGGCTTGGCCTGCTCCTGATCGTCAATGAACAAAAGCAGCTGGCCGAGCAGCGCAGCCTCGAAGCCACCCGTCTTGCCGCGACGGCAATCGAAGTCGAGCTGAGCCGTTCATTGAACCTGTTGCAGGCGCTTTCGCAATCGCCCTTGCTCGACGTCGGTGAGATCGAAGCCTTTGCCGACCTGGTTCGTCGTGTACTGCCTTCCGTACCTAGTTGGTATGCCTTGCTGATCATCAGTCCCGATGGAGAGGTGCTCACCCGTGTCTCCCTGGATGACGTACCGGCCTCCAGCACCATCGCCGAGCCCGCCAGTTTTGCTGAGCTCAAACGCACAGGTAAACCGCAAGTCGGCAGCATGAGCCAGGGGCCCGGCGGGGTATGGGGCATCCCTTTGCGCGTGGTAGTGCCCGAGGACGGCGAGCCTCGCTACATCCTGACTGCAGTGCTCAGACCCCAGGCCATCGCTGATGTGATCGGCAACCGCAGGCTGCCGCCTGGCTGGGTCAACACCGTGCTGGATGCCGACGGCCTGCGTATCGCCCGTTCGCTGCGCCATCAGGAGACCATGGGACTGCCGGCTTCTCCTTCGCTGGCGCAGCTGCTGCAGGATGATCCGAGTGAGGAAGGCATCGGGCTCGCCAATACCATGGAAGGTGCGCAGGTCTACACCGCGTTTGTGCGTCTGCAGCCGTCCGACTGGGTAATTGCCACCGGCGTCCCCACTGAAGTGGTGGAAGCCGGCGCTGTCCGGGCGTTCACGCTCTATGGTGGCGGCCTATTGCTATCGCTTGCACTGGCTGTGTCGGCGGCACTGTTCGCGACGCGGCGGATCAATACGCCGATGCGGCATCTGCGCCGTGCCGCCCAGGCGTTGGGCCAGGGCCAATCGGTACAGGTCCCCGAGAGCGAGATCGAGGAAATCTGCGAGGTTGGCCGCGCGCTTGCCGGCGCAGCACAGGCTCGTCTGGCCAGCGAGGCCGAGCGCGACAGTATGTTGTCCCGGCTGGAGTTGGCGCAGCAGGATCTTACTCAGCAGGTAAGCGATCTGGAACGCCTTCAGGCACTGAGCAATCGGCTGTTGCAGATGCCTGCGCTGAATGACCAGCTGCAGGCGATCGTCGATACGCTCTGCACCCTTCATGGTGCTGCGCATGGCCTGTTGGCACTCAGCGACGGTTCTTCTCCTTTGCGTATACACGCCTCCAGAGGTTTTTCCGCCGACTCGCTGGCCCTTCTGGATAACATCCGTCCCGGCCTCGGGGCCTGCGGCGCCGCGGCCAAAAGCGGTGGGCGCGTGGTGGTGGTCGATACCGAGACCGACCCCTGCTTTGCTGACCTCGTGTCAATCTCGCGCACCGAAGGGTTCCGCTCGGTGCACAGCACGCCGATCCGGCACAGCGACAACGGAGTGCTGGGTACCTTGACGGTGCAGCTGGCTGAGGCACGGCCGCCGACCGAGCGGGAGATTCATCTCGCCGATCTCACTGCTGGCCTGGCTGCGGTATTCATCGACAGAGCCCGCGCACAGCGCAAGGCGGGGTTGTTCGAACAGCGTCTGCAGGTGGCGCTGGCCTCCTCAACCGTGCCGTTCGCGATTCTTTCGCCATGTCGAGTTGAGTCGGGCGACACCGGCGATTTCAGCTTTGATTTCATCAACCCAACGGGCGCATCAAGCCTGCGTGGCTCGGTTGCCGAAATCACCGGGCGGCGCTTGCGTGAGGTGCTGGGTCCGACTGCCAATCCGCAAGCGCTGGCGACTTTGCTGGATGTGTATCGCTTCCAGCAGCCTTGCGATCTGGAATTGCGCAGCACCGCGTTTGACAGCGAACGTTGGATCCGCCTGGTGGCTACGCCGTTCGATCAGAGCCTGGCCGTCTGGTTTGCCGACGTCACCCAGGCCAAGCAGCAGGAGCAGTCGATTCGCGAATCGGACCGGCGCAAGGATGAATTCCTCGCTACCCTGGCCCATGAGCTACGCAACCCGCTGGCACCGATCCGCCTGGCAGCCGGCCTCTTCGGTTCTCCCTTGGCATCCGATGCGCAGAAACAACGCAGCCAACAGATCATCGAGCGCCAGGTCCGGCATATGGCGCTGCTGCTGGATGACCTGTTCGACATTTCCCGCATTACCCTCGGCAAGCTGGCACTGCGCAAGGAGCGGCTGGACCTGCGCGCGATAGTCGAGGCTGCCATCGAGACCACGAGAGCGAAGATCGAGAGCAAGCAGCATGCACTGGACGTGGCGATGCCTACGGAGCCGGTGATGCTGGACGCTGACCCGCTTCGACTCGAGCAGATACTGACCAACCTGCTGAACAACGCGGCGAAGTTCACTCCCAACGGCGGGCGTATACAGGTTCTCGTCGAGCATGATGGCGAGAACGCAACGGTATCGGTGACTGACAATGGCCTGGGCATTGCCCGGGAGAACCAGAAGCTGATTTTCGAGCGTTTTGCCCAGGTGCCCAGTGCCAGCGCCCAGGTCAACTCAGGGCTCGGAATCGGGCTGGCGCTAGCCCGGGGGTTGGCGCGACTGCATGACGCTGATGTTCGCGTGAGCAGCGAGGGGTTGGGGCAGGGTGCGCAGTTCAGCCTGACGCTGCCGGCCCTGGCCGCGGTCCCGAGCGGGGCGCCGGGCGAAGCGTTGAAAAGCGCCACAGTGTCCAAGCGGCGCATTCTGGTTGCCGACGACAACCGTGACATTGCCGAAACCATGGGCGAAATCCTGCGGCTCGAGGGGCATGAGGTCCACCTGGCGTTCGATGGTATCGAGGCATACGAGCGCTATCAGCAGCTCGATCCAGAGCTCGTGCTGCTGGATATCGGCATGCCGGGGCTGCGGGGAGATGAAGTCGCACGGCTGATTCGTGCCCATCCCACCAATGCCGATGTTCGCCTGGTGGCCATTACCGGTTGGGGGCAGCCGAGCGACAAGCAGAATGCACTGGCAGCAGGGTTCGACATTCATATGACCAAGCCGGTGGATGTCGCTCGCCTTCTCGAGGTGGTTGGCGCCTGAGCATGGTCGAAAACGGACAGGTACGTTGTCTGCTGTGGATTCGGTTGCTCAGGCTCGAGGCGTTTCTGTCATACTCCGCGCCTAAGCTTCTGCCGAAGCCCATGCTTGCGGCAGTTGAGTGAAATCGGGAGAGACTGCAACGGCTTTTCCCTGTGCAGCGCCGAAGGAGCAACCGCCCCGGAAACTCTCAGGCAGAAGGACCGATTTCACTGTTGATCTCTGAAGAGCCGCCGGGCAGTCGTCGCCCGCCGCACCGAAGGAGCAAGCGAGCGTCGCTCGTGAAACTCTCAGGTCCAGAACAGAGGGGGCACCTGATCCGCATGTCGCGGCAGGCCCTGACCCCTGACGTATCTGGAGTAGCACCATGAAGAAGATCGCTGTCGTGGGTGGCGGTATCACCGGCATCACCACGGCCTATGCGCTGGCCAAGCGCGGCTTTTCCGTCACCCTTTTCGAAAAGCATCGCTATGCGGCAATGGAGACTTCCTTCGCCAACGGCGGCCAGCTGTCGGCCTCCAATGCCGAAGTCTGGAACCACTGGTCAACCATTCTCAAGGGCATCAAATGGATGCTCAAGAGTGATGCGCCCTTGCTGGTCAACCCCAAGCCCAGCTGGCACAAGCTGTCCTGGTTTGCCGAATTCATCGGTTCCATCCCGCACTACCAGCGGAACACCATCGAAACCGCACGACTGGCAATCGCAGCGCGCGAGCATCTGTTCGCCTGGTCAGAGGAGGAGGGGATTGACTTCGACCTGAAGAAGGTCGGCATCCTGCATATCTACCGCGACAAGGCGGGTTTCGACCATGCGGGCAAGGTCTCTGCCTTGCTGGCCCAGGGTGGGCTGCCACGACGCAGCGTGACGCCGGACGAGATGCGCTCCATCGAGCCGACCCTGGCCGGCCAGTATTACGGCGGCTACTACACCGAATGCGATTCCACCGGCGACATTCATAAGTTCACCAATGGCCTGGCCGCAGCCGCCATTCGGCTGGGTGTCGATTGCCGCTATGGTCAGGATGTCCGGCGTGTCTCGACCGATGGCAGAGCTGCCAGCGTGACCGTTGGAATGCGTGACGGCGAAGAATGCCTGCGGTTCGATGGCATCGTCGTCTGCGCCGGCACTGCCAGCCGGGCCCTGGCCTCGCAGCTGGGAGACCGGGTGAACATCTATCCGGTGAAAGGCTATTCCATCACCGTCAATCTCGACGACGAGGCGAGCCGCGCCGCTGCGCCCACCGTCAGCCTGCTGGATGACGAAACCAAGCTGGTGACCAGCCGCCTTGGCGATAGTCGCTTGCGGGTGGCGGGCACCGCCGAGTTCAACGGTTACAACCGCGATATTCGCGCTGACCGGATTCGGCCTCTGGTGGACTGGGTCGCCGAGTGCTTTCCTGGGGTCAACACCCGGAACGTGGTGCCCTGGGCGGGCTTGCGCCCGATGATGCCGAACATGATGCCCAAGGTCGGTCGCGGCAGCTCAGCC
The DNA here is from genome assembly GCA_002387205.1 of Stutzerimonas stutzeri. GTDB lineage: Bacteria > Pseudomonadota > Gammaproteobacteria > Pseudomonadales > Pseudomonadaceae > Stutzerimonas > Stutzerimonas stutzeri_N. The sequence continues at coordinate 68,660 of DGLA01000012.1, forward strand.
TGTGTGTTCTACAACACGGGACATGGGCATCTGGGCTGGACGCTCAGCGCCATCACAGCGGACATGGTGGCAGGTGTGGTGGCCGAGTCGATGGGCTCGACCGCCTCGTCGGCCTCGGTTGGACGGCCCGCTCACGCCTGAGGTATGGATCAGGAGTTCGGCTATCTCCAACCGATGGCCTGCGACAGATCTCCCAATAACGGCCTGCCGAGCAGCGGAAGCTGCTCGGCAGCCGTGTCCGGGCGGCGGAAGCAGGTCACGACGATGGTGATGACAACAGAACGGCCGCAGCCTGTATCTCTGGTGCCCTGCCTGGTGCGTCACAATCACTCGTCGCGGGTCAGCACTTCCAGCAGCTCGATTACGAACAAAAGGTTCGAGTTCGGTTTGATGTGTTCGCCAATCTGGCGATCACCATAGGCAAGGTGCGCCGGGACGAAGAGCTTGCGCTTGCCGCCCACCTTCATGCCCATCAGGCCTAAGTCCCATCCCTTGATCACCCGGCCGGTGCCGATCACGCATTGAAAGGGCTTGCCACGATCGTATGAGGAGTCGAAGGTGGTGCCGTCTTCGAGCGTACCCCGGTACTGGGTCGTGATCAGGGCGCCCTTGACCACGGCTTTGCCGTCGCCGACCAGGATGTCTTCGCTCCGCAGTTCGTTGCTCAGCATTTATCTCGGATCCTCGTTGGGATGCTAGACCAGCACCTGCCGCGTGCTGGCGATCAGATTGTGTACCTGCTTTTCCACCTGTGCAGTCGTGGGTGCAGCCGGACCCCTGCCGCGGGGGCATGGCAGGCTTGCTGTCGTGCCAAACAGTCGGCAGATCAGGGGTCGCTCGCCGTAGGCCTCGCAACCGTTGGGACCGAGGTGCACACAGTTCCAGTGTGCCAGCGCAGCGTCGTGTTCGGCGGCGCTTTTATATGGCAAGCGGGCCATCTCTTCGGACGAGGCGGTGACCGGGCCACAGCAGTCGTGACAGCCAGGCTCACAGGCAAAACCTGGAATCTGGCGGCGAAGACTATCGATCTTTCGGTTGGTACGGGTCATGCGCTGCCTTCGACTCGGGGGCCGGCATGGTACCCGGCCTTGCGGTGTCTGCCTGCCCCGCCGAGATTTTATTCAGTCGCGATGATGTCGTCCCAGTCATGGTGCTTCTTCACATAGGCCGCAACGAATTCGCATACCGGCACGACGCGCTTGCCGCGCTGGCGGGCGTCGTCCAGTGCGTCGCGGACGAGCTTGCTTCCCATGCCCTGGCCCTCCAGGCTTGGATCGACTTCCGTATGGGTAAACACCTGGCGCTCGCCGTCGTCCTGATAGCTGGCGACGCCAAGCTCCTTGCCCTCGACTTCGAGGATATAACGCTGCTGTGACTCGTCGTGACGCACGGTTGCGTTGCTGTTGTTCATGAGGTGCCTCCGGTTCTTGTGCGGTGCGAGACCGCTGAAATGATTTTCTAGAGTGCGTCTACCAGCTGTTTGCCCAGCTCCGTACCGCGCTGGAGGGCGTCGTCATAGCTGTGGTAGTGCCGTGTCTCATCGACGGTTACCGGGACGACGATCTCGAGTTGCTTTACTACTTCGGCGCCGACGGCCCAGAGGGTTTCGCCAAAGGTCTCGTATTCATACCCGGTGAGATGGACGATCACATCGTGGTCCCGATAAACCAGTCGATGACTGTGCGGAATCTGGTGATCGCTACCGCTGGGTATGTGTGCCGGCGTGTCGAAGTAGGGTTTTTCGGCGTCCGGTTTGACTGCCTTGGTCATCGCTGGGCCTCCGCTGGGTTGTCTAGCTTGGGCCCGATACCAGCGTGCATCGTTCCGTCGTGAAGAGCGCTCGCGACGGGCGCATCACGGCGGACGACGATGGACGACCGCTAACGGTAGGCGAAGCCATTAGACCGAAGTACTGCCCTCCCGGCCCGCAAGTCGCATAGCGGTGCGATGAGCGATGGTTAGCATGCAGATATAACAACAACTCCAGAGGCAGTCATGGCACGCAGCGTCAGCCTCGTATCGCGCATGCTACTGCTGTTGTGCGCACTGGCCAGCCCGGCGCTTTTTGCCCAGGCGCTGGACGAGCAGATCCAGCAGTTGTTTCCCAAGGCAACGCGCATCGAGCCTAAGCAGGATAATCCGCCCGTATACAGCGTCTTCCAGCTCGACGAGCTGCTCGGCTACGCCTTCGAATCCGCTGACTATTCCAATCTGCAGGGTTTCTCCGGCAAGCCGATCCGGCTGTTGATTGGCATGGACACCGCGGGTGTGCTTGCTGGTGTAAGGGTGCTGGAGCATCACGAGCCTGTGTTCCTGCATGGCCTTGGCGAACAGTCACTGTTCGACTTCGTCGAGCAGTACCGGCAGCAATCGATAGGCAAACCGATCGTGGTTGGGAGCGGGCAGGGCGCCGCCAGTGAAGGTGATTCGGTGACCCGACTCGACGGAGTGAGCAAGGCGACCGTGTCGGTGGTGATCCTCAACGAAACCGTTCTGCTCTCGGCATTGGAAGTTGCGCGGAAGTTGCTCGAAGGGTTCGCCAGTGGTCCCTTGGCGACCGCCAGGCCCGATCTGTACGAGCCCCTCACCTGGGCGCAACTGCTCGAGCGAGACTATCTGCAGCATTGGACGGTCAGTCGCGAAGAGGTCGAGCAGGTGCTCGGGTCCCTCGAGGGATACCTCGAGATCGATCCGGAAGGCGACGCGCAGCCATTCAGCGAGCTCTATTTCGCCTATCTGAATGCGCCGAGCATTGGCCGCAACCTGCTCGGCGAGGCCGGTTTCGCCCGGCTCAACGAAGAGCTCAAGCCTGGCGAGCAGGCCTTGCTGGTGCTGTCTTCCGGCATGTACCGCCACGTACCGGACGACTTCGTTCCCGCCACTTCGCCGAGTCGCCTGGTGTTGATGCAGAACGAGCATGCCATCGAACTGCACGACATGAACTTCAACAACGGCGCGGTGATGGAGCTGCTCGATGCGCCGCTGGATGGATTCGAGGCCAATGTCTTTCGCATCAAGACGCATAACGCCTTCAACCCGGCTGAACCGGCCGGATTGCGTTTGAATGTGAGCCTGCGGCGCAACCATCTGGTGGAAAGCAGCACCCCTTTCACCCGGGATTTCCAGCTCGATGGCGAGCTGTTCGACATCGCCGAGGCAGAGGCAGTCGTGGAGCCGACGCCTATCTGGCTGCGCATGTGGCAGGAGCGCTGGTGGCAGATCGGCGTGCTCGGCGTGGCGCTCGTCCTGTTGACCGGGGTGTTCGTCTGGCAGCACCGCATCAGTCGGCATAGCCGGGGCTTTCATCTGTTTCGCGCCGGCTTTCTGATATTCACGCTGGTGTTCGTGGGCCTGTACGCCCAGGGCCAGCTATCGGTGGTCAACATCTTCACACTGCTCCTGGCGCTGTGGCAGGACTTCGATATCCGCGTATTCCTGATGGACCCGGTGATCTTCATCCTCTGGAGCTTCACCTTTGTCAGTCTATTCGTCTGGGGCCGCGGGGTATTCTGCGGCTGGCTGTGTCCGTTCGGCGCGCTGCAGGAGATGCTCGGCTGGCTTGCCAAGCGACTGCGCATCCGTCAGTGGAAAGTATCCGACCGCCTTCACTTGCGTCTGCAGTGGCTGAAGTACCTGATCTTGATCGGACTGGTGCCGGTGGCCTTTTATTCATTGACGCTGGCCGAACGGCTTGCAGAGGTGGAACCGTTCAAGACCAGCATTACCCTGTTCTTCATGCGTTCCTGGCCGTTCGTGCTCTACGCGGCAATCCTGCTAGGGCTCGGCCTGTTTGTGCACAAGTTCTACTGCCGATACGTTTGCCCGCTCGGGGCCGGGCTGGCGATCCTCGGCAGGTTTCGCCTGTTCGCATGGCTCAAGCGCATCGACGCCTGTGGGCAACCCTGCCAGCACTGCAAGAACAGCTGCGAAATCGGCGCGATCAGGCGCGACGGGCGCATCGACTATGACGAGTGCATCCAGTGCCTGGAGTGCATCGTCATTCTCAATAACGACGACCAGTGTGTCGCTACCATCAGTGCCCGGAAAAAGGCGGAGAAGGCGGCGCGGCATACAGGGGGCGAGCTGATCGCGACAGATGCCATGATGCCTCAGCCGGCGTCCGCGCCCTGACCGCCAACAGCCCTCTCGATCCGTAGGCGATGGCCTGCGGCTCATCAAGGATGGCGCCTGCGACCCGACTGCCCGGTTCTGCAAGGATGCAGAGCCGTTCTGCACCTGTGCGTATTGTTCATTTGCCTCACTCGGCTAGGATCGGGCGATTCTGTCGCCGGACCCATCGGCGTGTCTGGCTCTTTCCGAGATGAGGACTGCATGGCTGAACGTGAAATCATGATTGTTGGCGCAGTGCGAACCCCGATCGGTTCCTTTGGCGGTGCGCTGAAGAATGTGGACCTGATCTCCCTCGCCACGACCGTCTGCCGTGGCGTGCTGGAACGATCCAGTACGCCGCCGGACGCCGTCGGCCATGTGGTGATAGGCAATGTGATACCCACGGAACCACGGGACGGCTACCTGGCGCGCGTTGCCGCGGTGGATGCCGGCATTCCGTTGGAGACGCCTGCCTACAACGTCAATCGGCTCTGCGGCTCGGGGCTTCAGGCGGTCATTTCGGCGGCGCAGTCGATCCTGTTGGGTGATACCGACCTGGCCATTGGCGGCGGGGCGGAAAGCATGAGCCGTGGCCCTTTCATCCTGCCGAACCTGCGTTGGGGTGCGAGGCTGGGTGATAGCCAGGCGGTCGATTATATGAACACCCTGCTGCACGATCCCTGGGGCAAGTTTCATATGGGGGTGACGGCCGAAAACGTGGCCGAGCGCTATGGCATCAGCCGCGAGCAGCAGGATGCCCTGGCGCTGGAGAGCCAGAGGCGCGCGGCACGCGCCGTGGAAAATGGCTATTTTCGCGACCAGATCGTTCCGGTCCAGGTTGCGGCGCACAAGGGCCATACGCTATTCGAAACCGACGAGCATCTGCGTCCTGACCTGACCATCGAACGGCTTGCTGCGCTGAAGCCGGCCTTCCGCACGGACAACGGCACGGTGACAGCGGGCAATGCCTCGGGCCTCAATGACGGCGCTGCGGCACTGGTCCTGGCTGAAGCCGGACGTGCGCGAGCGTTGGGCCTCACGCCCATGGCGCGACTTGTCAGTTACGCCCATGCCGGCGTGGATCCGGCATACATGGGTATTGGTCCGGTGCCGGCGGTGCGCAAGGTGCTGGAACGCGCCGGTCTCAGTCTTGACGATATGGACGTGATCGAGGCCAACGAAGCCTTCGCCGCCCAGGCGTGCGCGGTGATGCAGGAACTTGGCATGGACCCGGCGCGCGTCAACCCCAACGGATCGGGCATCGCCCTTGGGCATCCGGTCGGCGCAACCGGGGCGATCATTACCGTCAAGGCGGTGCATGAACTGCAAAGGACAGGTGGGCGTTACGCGCTGGTGACCATGTGCATCGGCGGAGGGCAAGGGATCGCAGCGATCTTTGAGCGCGTCTGACCGCGCCGCGCAGCCATCTCGTCGGAGGCAGACATAACCGATTGAAGAAACCGCCGGGCCTGCCGACAAGACAGGAGCGAGGTGATATCTCGGCACGAGACCGGCTTTCCCATCAGGACGAAACATGAACAACCTATCCGCCACCGATTCCTTATCGCTTCTGCTGTTCACGCTGCGCAGCGGCAAGCAGATGGCGATCAACCTGTTGAAAGTCAGCGAGATCATCCCGACCCCTTCGCTGACTCGTCTGCCCGAATCACACCCGCATGTAAGAGGTGTAGCCACGCTGCGCGGGCATCCGCTGTCGGTGATCGATCTCAGCATGGCCATCGGCATGGCGCCGTTGCAGGACCCCAAGGGCGGTTGCCTGATCGTCACCGAAATCAGCCGCTCGAAGCAGGGCCTGCATGTTCAGGCCGTGGTCAGGATCGTACACATCCAGTCCTCGAAAATCCTGCCGCCGCCCTATGGCGCACGGTCCAACTCCTTCATCACCGGAACTGCCGAAGTGGATGGCGAGCTGATCCAGATTCTCGACGTGGAAAAGGTCATTCACAACATTGCGCCGGCTCCGGTCGATGCGGACATTTCGGAGCTGGATGACCAGGACGCACAGCTACTCACCGAGACCCGGGCGCTGGTCCTCGATGACAGCCAGGTGGCGCTGCACATGTCCGTGTCGGCCCTGAGCAAAATGGGTGTCACCTGCCATGCAGTCCGCAGCGCCCGCGAAGCATTCGAGAAGCTGGACAGCCTCAAGGGGGGCTACAACGCCATCAACATGGTTGTCTCCGACATCGAGATGCCGGAAATGGATGGCTATTCATTTACCCAGTCCCTGCGCAAGCATCCCGATTACGCCTCCATCTATGTGCTGTTGCACACCTCGCTGGACAGCACCATCAGTACCGACAAAGCCAAGGCCGCCGGGGCCAATGACATCCTCACCAAGTTCTCGCCACCGGAGATGGCCAGGTGCATGCTGCGCGCTGCACGGGTGATTCACCTGGGCGAGGATGCATCGGTCGCCTGACGATCGGGGCGTTTGGTTCGTACGCCAACCTGTAGGAGCGAGGTCGGTGCGAAAGGCACAGCGCCTGCTTAGCTGCCGTACCTGCCGAAGCTCGCGTCGCGCGTGTTGACGTAGAGCGCATACAGCGAATGGCTGCTGGCCATGCACAGGCGGTCACCGCTTCCGCTTTGCTGTCCGAGTCTGGCAGAGCAATGACACGTAGAATGGTCCGCTCAGAGACAGACACCAGAGAGGCGGACGGTGGAACTAGAGCAGGGCTTCGTCCTGACCCGGCACTGGCGCGACACCGCGGCGGGTACCGAGGTGGAGTTCTGGCTGGCGACCGATTCCGGGCCGCGTCGGGTCCGTGTGCCGAACCAGCCGTCGGTGGCGTTCATCCCGGCAGAGCAGCAGCGCAAGGTCGAGCTGCTGCTAGAGGGCGAGCGCGACGTGGAGTTGCGACCGTTGAAGCTGACCGATTTCCGCCATCGCCCGGTACTCGGCCTCTACTGCAATCAGCATCGGCAGTTGATGAATCTGGAGAAGCGCCTGCGCGGTGCAGGACTGGATGTGTACGAGGGCGACATCCGCCCGCCGGAGCGCTACCTGATGGAGCGCTTTATCACCGCACCGGTGAGTTTTACCGGCCAGCCGAATGCGGGCGGCGTGCTGCTGGAGGCGCAGATCAAGCCTGCTCCGGACTACCGGCCGCAGCTCAGGCTTGTTTCGCTGGACATCGAAACGACCATGCGTGGCGAGCTGTATTCCATAGGCCTGGAAGGCTGTGGGCAGCGTCAGGTCTACATGCTCGGCCCGGCCAATGGCGACAGTGCTTCGGTGGATTTTCAGCTGGATTATTGCGACAGCCGCAAGCAGCTCATCGAGCGGCTCAACGACTGGATGGCGCTGCATGATCCCGACGCCATCATCGGTTGGAATCTCGTGCAGTTCGATCTGCGCGTCTTGCGTGATCAGGCCCAGCGCTATCAGGTGCCGCTGCGCCTGGGCCGGGGTGGGGAGGAGATGGCGTGGCGTGAGCATGGTGGTCGCGGCAATCACTTCTTCGCCGCCGCAGCGGGCCGCCTGATCATCGACGGCATCGAGGCGCTGCGTTCGGCGAGTTGGAGCTTCAACTCGTTCAGCCTGGAAAACGTCGCGCAGACACTGCTCGGTGAAGGCAAGGCCATCGACACGCCGTACCAGCGCATGGACGAAATCAACCGCATGTTCGCGGAGGACAAGCCGGCCCTGGCGCGCTACAACCTCAAGGATTGCGAGCTGGTCACGCGAATCTTCCACAGGACCGAGCTGCTGACCTTTCTGCTCGAACGCGCCACGGTCACCGGGCTTCCCGCTGACCGCATGGGCGGCTCGGTGGCGGCGTTCGAGCATCTATACATTCCCCTCATGCATCGACAGGGCTTCGTCGCGCCGAATCTTGGCGAGCGGCCGCCGGAGGCCAGCCCCGGCGGCTTCGTGATGAATTCGCAGCCGGGCCTGTACGAATCGGTGCTGGTGCTGGATTACAAGAGCCTCTACCCCTCGATCATCCGCACCTTTCTCATCGACCCGGTAGGGCTGGTCGAGGGCATGCGCCAACCGGAAGACAGCGACTCGGTGCCCGGCTTTCGGGGTGCACGCTTCTCGCGTACGCGGCATTGCCTGCCGGCTATCGTCGAGCGCGTCTGGGAAGGCCGCGAGTCGGCCAAGCGCGAGGACAACAAACCGTTGTCCCAGGCGCTGAAGATCATCATGAATGCCTTCTACGGCGTGCTCGGTTCCAGCGGCTGTCGGTTCTTCGATCCGCGGCTGGCCTCGTCCATCACCCTGCGCGGCCACGAAATCATGCGCCGGACCCGGGCGCTGATCGAGGCCGAAGGCTATAGCGTGATCTATGGCGATACCGATTCCACCTTTGTCTGGCTCAAGCGCGCCCACAGCGATGAGGACGCGGCGCGTATCGGCAAGCAACTGGTGCAGCAGGTCAATGTGTGGTGGCGCGATCATCTGCAGCGTGACTACGGGCTGCAGAGCGCGCTGGAGCTGCAGTTCGAGAGCCACTTCAGGCGCTTCCTGATGCCGACCATTCGCGGCGCGGAGGAGGGCAGCAAGAAGCGCTATGCCGGGCTGGTCACCCGCCCGGATGGCAGCGATGGCCTGGTGTTCAAGGGGCTGGAAACGGTGCGCACCGACTGGTCGCCGCTGGCCCAGCAGTTCCAGCAGGAGCTGTACCGACGCATCTTCAACCGGCAACCCTATCAGGACTACGTGCGAGATTATGTCCAGCGCACCCTGGCGGGCGAGCTGGACGAGCTGTTGATCTTCCGCAAGCGGCTGCGGCGGCGCCTGGATGACTACGAACGCAACGTGCCACCCCACGTACGCGCCGCGCGGATCGCCGATGATTACAATCTGCAGCAGGGCCGGCAGCGGCAATACCAGAATGGCGGCTGGATCAGCTACCTGATCACGGTGGCCGGCCCGGAACCGCTCGAGGTGAGGCGCGCGCCGATCGACTACGACCACTATGTCAGCCGCCAGCTGCAACCCATCGCTGATGCCATCCTGCCGTTCGTGAATGACAGTTTCAGCGCGCTGATCGACGAGCAGCTTGGGCTGTTCTAGCCCAGTGTCAGCCAAGCTCGCTTCTGGTGAGCACCATCAGGACGCCTGCGAAGTAGAGCCCGATCATTGCCACGCTCTCGAAGCCGATCCGGCCCAGGCCATGTTTTTCACGCCGTAGCAGACCCATCAGCAGCACTCCTGTCATCAAAATCGACAAGGCCACCCACAGCAGCACGCTACTGGAGGTGTGGTGATAGATAGAGCCGTCCCGGTAGGCGATATCCGAAGCGGCGACGAACAGGGTATCGAACGCGTTGCCGCCAATGATGCCGCCAACCGCTAAGGTCAGCGCACCACGTTTGACCGCGGCGACCGAAGTCACCAGTTCAGGCAGGGAGGTGACCACGGCCGTCAGCAGCACGCCAACGGCCGCCTCGCTGAGCCAGGTGCGCGCGGCGATTTCACTGGCCGAGGCCTGAAGTACCCAGCCGCTAACGCCAAGAATGGCCGCCATGATTACGAACTGCACCCAAAGCGACGTGAGCGAATGATCACCTGATTGGTCGTCAGGTGTGTCCTCGCGGGTTTCTTGTGTCAGTGTTGGCTGCCACATGGCTTCGTGTTGGCCCGTAGAAATCACCCGCAAGCCGTAGAAGTAGCCCAGCAGCAGCAGCAGGGTGACTGGATGAATGCTCCATACGGTGAAATCCGGGGAATAGCTGCCCACCATGATCAGTGAAAGCAGGCATAACACCAGCGCGCCCTGCATGAGGTTGCCGATCGACGCGGCAGCGTGTTCGAGATTGACTCGGCGCAGGCAGAGGTCGGCGACCGTCAGAAACAGCGTTTGCACCGCAATGCCGCCTAGCGCATTGCTCATTGCCAACTCAGGCTGCCCTCGCCACGCCGCAGTAACAGAGAGCACGATCCCGGACAACGACGTTGCCATGCCCAGTAAAACCGCACCGGCCATGGCCTCACCCATACCGGTGCGATCGGCGAGTTCATCCACCACGCGCGTCAGGCGGGTTCCCACTGCGCCGATGACCACGGCGCATACGATCAACACGCCGACGCTTACTGGCAAACCCATGGCTTGAAGATCTAACAATTGACTCTCCGGGGGGCTGTGCTGATGCAGGGAGTGATGGGTAGAGCGACAAGTGCGGCCAGGGGTTCAGCTCGCATGAAGGTCACCGGCATTGGTTTTGTGGATCAGCCATGCATGCACGCCGCTCCGTCGAAATGAAACGCTTCCGAACATTATCGACGGTAGTCCATCAGCCTTTGCGGTTGGTGTATTGCTGCGCCAGGCGTTGTGCTGGCACGCCACAGGCGAACTTGAGCGCAAGCAGGCGGTTACGCAGGGAGCGGCGCCACCAGCCGTCGCGCTGCCAGCGTCTGGGATCGACGCGCACGCCATCATCCAGGCGGATAAAGGGGCCACATCTGCGCAGGCGCTTCACCAGCTCGACTTCCTCGAACAGCGGCCAGGGGCTGTGTTGACCGCAACTCCGATAATGGCTGGCGTCCACGAACAGACCCTGATCGCCGTAGGGCACGCCGAAACGGCAGCGCCAGTTGATCAGGGTTTCCAACAGTTGCCCTTGCCAGCCGACCTGGCCAGCGAAGCGAAAACGGAAATAGCCGCCCGCCGCGCCGCTGCTCAACGCATCCAGCATCGCCTGTAGAGGCTCGCCAGGCAGCCTGGCGTCAGCATGAACAAACCACAGCAGCCGATACCTGGCCCGACTGGCACCGAGGCGCAATTGCTCGCCGCGGCAGGGATCGGCTGGCAGCCAGTGCGCGGCGAAGCGCTCGCAGAGGGCCTGGCATGTCTCGCTGCGGGCGCCGTCCACGACGATGATTTCGCCGGGTATCGCGGCCGTGATGAACAGTTGCACAAGCCTGTCCAGCAGCCGTGCCAGGGGCTGCTCGTCCCGCCAGCAGGGGATGATCACGCTGATGCCCTGGCGTTCAGGCATCGACCTGTATCTCCGGCCGGTTGAGTATCGCCAGCAGCTGATGGCGTGCCGGGCGTGGGTCGTCCTGAAGCGCCTGCTGGAGCAGCGGCAGGTCTGAGGCGTGATCGATATCGAATGACCTACCGGCGCTGGCGACCCGCTGGCCAGCCTGCCGACAACGCTGCGCCAGTGCTTCACCGAGGCGCTCTGTACTCCAGGGCAGGGCCATGAGGTTGGGCCAGGGCAGGTTCGAGGCCATCAGCACCACGCCGCCATCGCTCGCGTCGAGCAGCACGGTATCGTGCTCCTGCAGCAGCATGCGGACCTGTCTGTAGTCGTCTGGACGCAGCGCGGGGCAATCGCTGCCGATAAAGATCAGCTGGCGCAGACCCTGTTCCCGTAGACGACGATCCAGTGCGTTCAGACGTTGGCCCAGGTTGCCTTCGACCTGCGCCACACAGTGCGCTTCGGTGCCCAGCGATTCTGCCCACAGCAGATGTGCGGCTGCATCCGGCGCGATGAATCGCGGGCCAGGCCAGTCACGCAGATCTTCGAGGGCACAGTCGAGTAGCGCCTGCGCCAGGATCAGCCCGTGTTGCTGGCCCAGGCTCGCCGCCAGTCGCTGCTTGGCGTGGCCCAGCGAGGGACGCTTGCACAGCAGGACCAGCCCGGGCAGGGTGGCGGCTTGGGCTTGAGACGGCATCTGCGACACGGCTGCACTCCCTTACTGGCACGACCGCAGGATCGGTCGGCAGGGTCGACTATGCTTGAGCGGTGCCGATCTGGCGAGGGGAGCACCTGGCAGGGCTGGCCAGGACATCATCCAAAACGGGCCATCGAAGCGGGAGCCCAGCATGCGTGACACCTTACCTTTGCTCGATGCCTTGAGCTTTCCTGCGGTTCGTCGCGGCCGTCTCGAAGCATTGCAGATTAACCTGACCTACCGTTGCAACCAGCGTTGCCTGCACTGCCACGTGAATGCCGGGCCGACGCGCACCGAGGCGATGACTGACGAGAGTCTGGCCCTGCTGCATCAGGTGATCGACAGGCATCAGGTGCAAACCCTTGACCTGACCGGCGGGGCGCCGGAAATGCACCCGCGGTTCCGCGAGCTGGTGGTATATGCGCGTGGCGAAGGGCTACGTGTGATCGACCGCTGCAACCTGACCATCCTCGGTGAGCCTGGCTACGAGGGGCTTGCCGATTTCCTTGCCGGACAGGGGGTCGAAGTGACGGCTTCGCTGCCCTGCTATTCACGGGAGAACGTCGATCAGCAACGCGGAGATGGGGTGTTCGAGGCCAGCATCGCGGGGCTGCGGCAGCTCAACGAGCGCGGCTACGCGCAGGGGGGCAGCGGACTCATCCTCAACCTGGTCTACAACCCGCAGGGTGCCTCGCTGCCGCCACCACAGGCCGAGCTGGAGGCGGCATACAAGGCCCACCTGGCCGAGGACTTCGGCATCCGCTTCAATCATCTTCTGACGATCACCAACCAGCCCATCGCCCGGTTCGGCAGCACGCTGGTGTCCAAGGGACAGTTCAGCGACTACATGCAGCTTCTCCGTGACAGCTACCGGCCTGAAAATCTGAATGCGGTGATGTGCCGCTCGCTTGTGAGTGTCGACTGGCAAGGCTACCTGTATGACTGCGACTTCAATCAGATGCTCGGGCTGACCATGCCGCTGCCGGGGCTGCTGAAACGGGACCGTGCACACCTGCGCGATCTGCTGAGCGCAACCGGCTTCGAAGGCAATCCCATCGTGACGCGCGACCACTGCTATGCCTGCACGGCCGGCCAGGGATCGAGCTGCGGTGGCGCGCTGCTGGAGTAGGGCACATCGAGCCCGGCTGGCGGCCGCGTGATCACTTGGCAAACAGCTGGCTCATGTCCTTGAAGGCTTTGAATTCCAGTGCATTGCCGCAGGGATCGAAGAGAAACATGGTGGCTTGCTCGCCCACCTGGCCCTCGAAGCGTACATAGGGCTCGATCACGAATCTGGTGTTGCGCGCGCGCAGGCGCTCGGCCAGTGTCTCCCATTCGGGCCAGCTCAGCACGATGCCGAAATGCGGCACCGGTACGTCGTGCCCATCCACCGCATTGGTGTGGGCGGCTTCCTGGGACGCGGTTCGCGGGTGTTCGTGGATCACCAGCTGGTGGCCATAGAAATCAAAGTCCACCCAGTGGTCGGAGGAGCGGCCCTCGGCGAGACCAAAAACCTCGCCATAAAAGGCGCGTGCTGCAGGAAGGTCGTACACGGGGATCGCAAGGTGAAACGGTGAAAGGCTCATCAGGGCTTCCTTTTGGTTTGGGGCCGTCCGGCATTCTTGCCGATTTGTCGCGCCTACCAACAACGGATATCTTTCGTGTCGAGCCATCAAAATTTCGATCAGTGAAGGGCCCAATGATTCGCGAACTGAGGACGTTCCTGGCCATTGCCCGCTGCGGCAGCTTTGCCGCGGCGGGCAACGCTATCGGGCTGACCCAATCGGCGGTCAGTGCCCAGATCAGAAATCTGGAAGAAGCACTGGGCCTTCGTCTGTTCGATCGAACCGGGCGTTCGGCTCATCTGAACGCGGCAGGTCTTCGAGCGCTGCCGCTGGCTGAACAGATCCTGGAAACATTTGCACTGATGGGCCAACCGGAGTCGCTGGACGATTACCGCGGAGAGCTGCGTATCGGCGCCATCGGCACGGTGCAAACCGGGCTGCTACCTGCGGTACTGGTTCGACTGCGCGAACAGGCGCCGGGTGTCACCCCCAAACTGGTGCCGGGGGTTTCGCTGAACCTGTTATCGCAGGTGGATGCTGGCGAGATCGACCTGGCTGTGGTGATCCGACCACCCTTTGCGTTGCCCAAGGAGCTGCATGCCGAGCTGATCCAGAGGGAGCCATTCGTGCTGATTGCGCCGCCTGGCGTGCCGGGCGATGACCCTCTGCAGTTGCTGCTGGAGCAGCCGTTGGTGCGCTACGACCGCAGCTCCTTCGGCGGTCGGCAGGTCAGCCGGTTTTTGCGCAGACATCGCCTCGATGTGCGGCCCGGACTTGAACTCGACGAACTCGATGCGATCGTGAAGATGGTGGAGAGCGGCCTGGGCGTTGCGCTTGTGCCCAGAGCAGGGCTTTGGCTCGAGCAGGCGCCCAGGGTTCGGATTCTGTCCCTGGGTGGCGCGACATTTCACCGCGAGCTGGTGCTTCTCAGCCGGCACAGCAACAGGCAGCTACCGATGCAGCAGTTGTTCAGACGCTGCCTGCAGCAGGCGCTCGGCCTGACAGCCGATTGAGGCTACCGCCGGGCGGCAAGAACGGTTTACCCGTGTCGGCGGTGCAGCCGCACATCCATCCTGCACTACCCTGTGGAGAGCAAGCAGACAGCGCCGCACCTACGCCAGGCATTGCCTAGAACGGCAAGCGGCTGAAGCAGTCCAACGCCTGAAGCCGCTATCGTTAAGTTGGAGAACTTGCATGGCACATCCGGATCTCCAATCCCGCCTTGCTTTTACATTGCAATCGGCTGGCTTGCTGGAGTGGTACGTCGAACTCGACGATTCACTGAATAACTCGCAGGCAGCCGTGGAAGCGGTCACCCACGCGCTTGACGCCTGTTCCCTGGGTAGCACCTCGCTCACTGAGTTCCTGGAGCATATCCATCCAGACGATCGCGATACGGTTGCCGAGCAGGTGGCAATTGCCTTGTCGACGGGCGACGAGGTCCGCTTCGAGTGCCGGATACTCATCGGCGAAACGGGTGTTCAGCGGATCAGCGTCAATGGCCGTTCGACCGCGCATCCCGAGCTGAGGGCGCTGCATTTTGTCAGCCAGGACGTGACCGACTGCCGCCGTGCCGAAGCGATTGCGGAAGGGCAGATGCGCGCCCTGGAGCTCGGTGTCGCCGGTGCGCCTCTACAGGAGGTGCTGCTCGAGCTGACCCGGTCTGCGCAGCGTCAGTCGTCGGGGCTCATCCGCGCCGCGATCATGCGCCTGGATGAAGACGGCAGGCTGCGTTTCGTCGAGTCTTCCAGTCTGCCGCAGGATTTCGTCGAGGCTCTGGACGGCATGGGTACCGATGCGAATGAAACGACATGCAGCGTATCGGTTCGCACTGGCGAGCCCAGCATCGCGGTCGATATCAGCAGCGACCCGAACTGGACCAAGCACCGCGCCAAGGCGCTGGAGCATGGCCTGCATGCGTGCTGGTCAACACCGATCCGTTCGACCGCTGGCGAGGTGATGGGGACCCTTGCCTGCTACAACACCGTGCGCGCTGCGCCTTCGGGCCAGGAGCAGGAGGGCATCACACTGCTCGCCAATACCGCGGCGTTGGTAGTCCAGCGCGAGCGCGCCAACCAGGCGCGCGCCAGGGCCGAGCAGAAAATCCTGGCCAATGAGCGCCGGTTCAAGGGGTTGGTCAAAGCCACCAACAGCCTGACCTGGTGTGCCGACCGCAATCTGAACCTGATAGAGCCACAGCCTGAGTGGATCGAATTCACCGGGCAGAGCTTCGAGCAGTCGCGCGGACGCGGATGGCTTGACGCGGTCCATCCCGAAGACCGACCCGAACTGGAAGCGGTGGTCGAAGACATGTGCCTGAACATTTCCAACAGGCGCGCCGAGTACCGGGTTCGTCGTGCCGACGGGCAGTATCGCTATATGGCAGGCCATGCCGTGCCGATCTTCGATGACCTGGGCATCATGCGAGAGTGGTCCGGCGGGCTGACGGACATCACCGACCGCAAGCAGGTCGAACATCGGCTCCATCACATGGCGACTCATGATGCGCTGACCGGATTGCCCAACCGAATCTACCTCAACGACCACCTCCGTGAGCTGGTCAACTTCATACCCGACGGCCAGCAGCTGATGATCATGCTGATCGACCTGGATCGCTTCAAGGAAGTGAACGATTCCCTGGGGCATGGCTACGGTGACGTGTTGTTGGTGCAGATTGCCCATCGGTTGCGCGAGGTGTTGCCCTCGGGCGACCTGGTGGCCCGGCTGGGGGGTGACGAGTTCGTCGTGGTGGCGCACCTGCCCGACGGGCTGAAAACTGCCGAACAGCTGGCCACTGACCTGTTGCGCGCGATCCAGCAGCCCTGTGACGTGCTTGGCACGCGCTACTATCCGTCTGCCTCGATGGGGATGTGTCTCTACCCGAACCCCGACACCAGTATCGACGAGCTGCTGCAGCACGCCGATATCGCCATGTATCGCGCCAAGGATGCCGGCGGTACCGGCATGCGGTTCTTTTCCGCGGAGATGAGCGTCGAGACCAAGAACCGCATGGCTCTGGAGCTCGACCTGCGCGAAGCCCTGGAACGGGACGAATTCGTGCTGCATTACCAGCCGCGCATTTGCCTGGATAACGACACGGCATGCGGTGTGGAAGCCTTGATTCGGTGGAACCACCCAAGCAAGGGGCTGATTCCGCCGAACGCCTTCATCCCCATCGCCGAAGCCACGGGGCTGATCTGCAAGATTGGCACCTGGGTCTTGCAGCAGGCGTGCCGGGATATTCAGGGTCTGGCCGAGCGCATCGGAACCGAGCTGATACTGTCGGTGAATGTGTCACCCGTGCAGCTCAAATCACCGACGTTGTGCCGCGACGTGAGGCAGGCACTGGAGGGGGCCGGCATGGATACACACCGGCTCGAGCTTGAGCTTACCGAGTCCGGACTGATCGAGGATACCGATAGCTCACACCAGCTGTTGCGAGATCTCGGTGATATCGGCGTCAGGCTCGCGATCGATGATTTCGGCACCGGTTACGCTGGCATTGCCTACCTGCGTCAATATCCGATCAACGTCGTGAAGCTGGACCGGACCTTTCTCTGCCCGACCGCCAGGGCCGATAGCTGCCTCGATTTCATCAAGGCGGTCACCGAGATGTGCCATTCGCTTGGCATGCGCGTCGTGGCCGAGGGAGTGGAGGATGCGGACATGCTGACACAGCTTGTCCGGTCGGCCTGCGACGAGGCGCAAGGCTATCTGTTTGCCAAACCGATGCCGTTGGCGAAACTGGCACACTACATTACCGAGCGTCGGGCGGGTTGATGGCCGGACCATCCCCTCGCAACCTTCTTCTGCCCGAGGGCGATCGTCTGTACCATCCGCCGCACTTGCTGTTGACGCTTCGATCCGGTTGGCTGCGGCTGCGTCGCCACCCCAGCGCATTCCTTTCCTGACCGCACCGATGGACCCCCATGGCCTTTCGCTTGGGGAATCGGCGAAAGAGTTGCTTTCCTTTGACCAACAGAACAGAGCACTGACGTGACAGCCCAGGTTTCATCCGAAGGAAAACGCCTGTTGATCGGGGCGGAACGCGACGGCGAGTGCGCCGCCATGATGCAGTTGCTCGAGCAGGAAGGCTATGTGCTCAGGCTTTGCACTGACGCGGCGGAGCTGGCAGATCAGCTGAGTCCCAGCGTGGGGGCAGTGATCGTCATGGACAGCCTCCTGCCTGCCATTGAAGATCTCCCGGCTGCGCTAGTCGAGCGGCATGGGTGGTCGAACATTCCGTTCATTCTGATCACCCGGCAGCAGAGCGAATCACGTGCGGACTTCCTGGCGCTCAAGGGGAGGCTGCCTGCGTCGCTGACCGATCTGGTCATTCTCGAACAGCCTCTTGGTTCGGCGTCGCTGCTCAGTACGGTGGCCACCGTCTGGCGTTCGCGCCA
This sequence comes from Stutzerimonas stutzeri, assembly GCA_002387205.1. GTDB lineage: Bacteria > Pseudomonadota > Gammaproteobacteria > Pseudomonadales > Pseudomonadaceae > Stutzerimonas > Stutzerimonas stutzeri_N. The sequence goes on from DGLA01000012.1 coordinate 86,392, forward strand.
ACGCCAGTTCGAGATACGCGACCGCCTCATCGAACTGGCCGAGCAACGTGCCACACTCGAAAGCCTGGTTGAGCACCTTCCGGTAGGTGTCTGCCTGATCGATATAAACGGCGCCACCGTGCTCAGCAACCCGATCCATGAACGCTACGTGCCGAATCGGCTGATTCCGTCGGCCGACAGCAGCCGTGCCGGCCAATGGGTCGCGTTCGATGATGACGGGCGGCCCCTGCCGCGTGAACAGTTTGCCGGTGCGCGTGCCCTGCGCGGCGAACAGGTTTCGGGGCTGGATTTCCGTTATTGCTCCGAAGAGGGCAGCGAGACCTGGACGCGCATCAGCGCAGTGCCTCTGTATGACAGTCGGCACCGTGTGAAGGGCGCGGCGCTGGCGGTCATCGATGTCGACGCAGAAAAGCAGAATGAAGAGATGTTGCGTCGCTTCAACGGCGATCTCGAGCTCCAGGTCAAGGCACGCACCCGCGCACTGGAAGAGGCGCTGGACAAACTGACGCTTGAAAGTCAGGAGCGTGCCCGAGCCGAGGAGCAGCTGCGTCAGTCGATGAAGATGGACGCGGTTGGCCAGCTTACCGGCGGTATCGCGCATGATTTCAACAACATGCTCACCGGTGTCATCGGCGCGCTGGATCTCATGCGCCTTCGCATCGACCGCCAGCAGTATGCTGATCTTGATCGCTACATGACCGCGGCGCATAGCTCCGCCAGCCGGGCAGCCGCCTTGACCCAGCGGTTGCTGGCATTCTCCCGACGCCAATCACTGGAAACCCGCTCGGTTGCGGTAAACACCCTGATCCTCTCGCTGGGTGACCTGCTCAAGCGCACCCTGACCGAGCGCATCAGGCTGGAAATCCTGCTGGATGACGAGGCAGGTTTTGCCCAGGTCGATCCCAACCAGCTCGAAAACGCGCTGCTGAACCTGAGTATCAACGCGCGTGATGCGATGCCGGATGGCGGGGTCCTGACCATCACGACGCAGCGTACCGTGGTCGAAACTGCTGAGGCGGCTCGAGTTGGCGGCAGCGCGGGCCACTACCTGCGCATCGCCGTAGCGGATTCAGGCGTAGGGATAGCGGAGCCGTTGCTGCCGAAGATCTTCGAGCCGTTCTTTACCACCAAGCCGCTCGGGCAGGGCACGGGGCTTGGCCTGTCGATGGTCTACGGCTTTGCCCAGCAGAGTGGCGGCTTTGTAACCGTGACCAGTCGAGAGGGGGCCGGAACAACCTTCTTCCTCTACATTCCGCTGGCACAGTCCGAGTCAGTAGAGGAGCCGCGGGTCAATAAAGGCGCAACGGTCACTTCGGGCGATGGGCAGAGCATTCTCGTGGTGGAAGATGACGACTCCGTACGCCTGCTGCTCGACAGCGCGCTTCGAGACATCGGCTACCACGTTCACCTCGCTGAAGACGCTCAGCAGGCGTTAGGCTTGCTCAGCCGAATAGAGCGTCTCGACCTGTTGATCACCGACGTTGGTCTGCCGGGGCTGAACGGCCGCCAGCTGGCGGAAATCGCTCAGCACCAGCGACCTGACCTGCCTGTGCTGTTTATCAGCGGTTACGCCGAAAACGCCGCGATTCGCTCTGAATTCCTTGGCCCCGGAATGAACATGATGACCAAGCCATTCACCCTCGATTGTCTGGCGCAGACTGTAGCGAGGGCGTTTCAGGCCGAGGTGATCCACTGAGCTGCAGCCGCTGTCGCCAGACCGCAACCGGGACAACGCACCGGTTGCATTGGCCTGTCGACTCGGACCCTCGCCGGTCAGTCCAACCCGCCCCCGACGGGTGTCGGCGCCCCCTGCATGTCCGAGACATTCTGCTTGAACAGTGTCTGTGCCATGGGGCGGCCCAGATAGAAACCCTGGGCCTGGTCACAGGCGAGCTCTGTCAATTTGCCAAGTTGTGCCACGGTCTCGATGCCTTCAGCGGTGACGGTGAGGGAGAGGGCGTGGCCCATACTGACGATCGCGTGAACGATTGCCTCGCTGCTCTGCGACTGGTCGAGCCCCGCGATAAAGCTGCGGTCAATCTTGATGCCATCGAACGGATAGCTGCGTAGATAGCTCAGGGAGGAGTAGCCCGTCCCGAAATCATCCATGGACAACCGGATACCCAGTGTCTTGAGCTGATTCATCGTGATCAGCGCTGCTGCGGCATCTTCAAGCATCACGCTTTCAGTGATTTCCAGTTCAAGACGCTGCGGTGCAATCCCGGTGCGATTCAGCACCGCAGCGATGCGCTCCACCAGATCATCGCGTTGGAATTCAACCGGCGACAGGTTCACCGAAACCATCAACCCGTCCCCCCATTCCAGCGCGCTCGCGCAGGCCTCGCCGAGGACCCAGTCGCTGAGTTCGACGATCAACCCGGTTTCCTCGGCCAACGGGATGAAACTGGCGGGACTGAGCAGGCCCCGGGCCGGATGCAGCCAACGCACCAGCGCTTCGGCGCCGACAATGCGCTGCGAGGCTGCGTCGTAGCGTGGCTGGAAATCGAGGCGGAACTCATGCCGTTGCAAGGCTTGGCGCATATCCATTTCCAGCTGCCGGCGCGCCATGATTCGCTCGTTCATCGCTGGCTCGTAGAACCTGAACAGATTCCGGCCGCTGGATTTGGCCTCGTAGAGGGCGATATCGGCATAGCGCAGCAAGTCTTCTGCGGTCAGTCCGTCATAGGGGGCAGCGACAACGCCGATGCTGGCACCGACGCTGATCTCGTTGCCGGCAATCCGGATCGGCTGGTTGATCTGTTCGATCAACCGCTGGCACAGGCGTTCCGCTTGTTCGTGAGTCCGGCAATCGGTGGTCACGACGATAAATTCGTCCCCCCCCAGCCTGGCGACCAGATCCGTGCCGCGAGTGCTGCCGGTCAGTGCGTTGGCGATCTCACGCAAGACCAGGTCGCCGGCGGCGTGACCGAACGCATCATTGACGGGTTTGAATCGATCGAGATCCAGCGCCAGGACGAACATGGGTCGCTCGCCGCTCAAGCCGTCGTCGAGGCGGGCGTTGAGGAAGTGATTCAGACGATGCCGGTTGGCCAGCCCGGTCAGGGCATCGTGCTGGCTGATGTGCTCGATGCGCGCCTTGGCTTCGATTTCCTCGGTAATGTCGCAAACGGTGCCCAGGTACCCCTGGAGCGTGCCATCGATCCGAACAGCGCGGGCGGATAGCTGGCAATAGCGCCGCGTTTCGTCGTTGTCGCGCATTTCACAGCGAATCGGCTGACGCGCACTGACGCCTGGCTCGGCGATGGTGGCCAGCGCTTGGGTGTCATAGTTCAGCAAGTCCTTTAGCGGCCGGCCCAGCCAGGCATGACCAGGCAGGCCGGTGACCTGGCTGAAGCGCTCGGACAGGTAAGTCAGGTTCTGCTTTGAGTCGGTTTCCCATATCCAGTCCGATGAGGCTTCGCAGATATTCCTGAATCGCTGCTCGCTGATGTGCAGGGCTCGCTGAGCAGTCTCGATCATGTCCGTGGCATGGATTACCCGCCGACGTAGCCAGACCACAAGTACGGATACCAGCAGGCCGAGCGCGAACAGCATCGGGAGGAATTTCTTCAGCAGGGTCATGCCCCGTTCCTCGCTCTGCCATTGCAAGGTTACGGTGATCCCGATATCGGATTGCAGAGTGAGTTTCGGCGCCGGAGCGAGGCTTAGGTTGCCTGAGGCTGCCCGGAGCCCGCGAAGGTCGAACGCTTCGTCGATGACCTTCAGCTTCGCCTCGGTCAGCACGTCGACAAAGATGAGATACGACAGGCGGCTGAAGTCGGTGTAGGAACTGTCGGGGCGCATTACCGCTGCGGAGACAATGGCAGGCACCCCAGCGACGGAAAAATAGACCTGCGACACGCCGTCGTCGGCTGACTTGAGTCGCGCGTCGGCCAGTAGCGCGCCGAGGTTTCCGGTAATCCAGTCACTGGCCGCCATGTCGCTGAGCTCGCCGTCGACGATGCCGTAGCGGGTCGTCGCGTCCGGCCCCAGAACAAATACACCGTCCAGGCCGTAGGTGGAAAACAGCGAGGGGCCTATGTTGTCCCCTTCGTAGGCCCAGGTCGCGTCGACGTCAGGGCTCATGTGATGGTAGGCGTCATTCCAGAAGGCGTAATCGGCCAACGCTGTGCCGATCTTGTCTTGCCTGCTTTCGATGGCCTTGGCGGCATCCGTTTCACTGTGACGCACCTGCTGCTGATCCAGCGAAAGGCACAGATAAGCCAGTGCCAGGCCAGCCGAGACAAACAGCATGGCAACAAGGTAGATGAAGCCGAGTGACGTCTTGCGGGTAATGGCGGTGTATTGCACCGCCTGGTCATGAAGGTTCGTTGAACAATGAGAGGTCATCGATAATCGCCGGGTTCGACAGGAGTGAAGCCAAGTGGCTGACTGCATGACCTGTATCGGCCGGACGAGTGAATGCGTTGGGCTTGTACGACCTGATCCGACAAGTGGCTGGTCTGCTGGGGGCATGATCCTTGCCTGCAGCCTCTGTCCGGCTTTGATGGGCTTTGGTTGGCATGTGCCGAGCGAGCGACCTTCTGGCGTCTGGGCGCAATAGCGGAGACCTGTGCTGCCAGCCGCACGCTCTGCGTGCCGATCGTTCGGCGTGCACGAAGTTCCAGAACGATTGAACTGATCCCGGCCCATCATCCGTTCATCGCTGCTACGAGCGTTGGGCAAGAGAGGCACATGCCCGCCTGAGTGCGCGGGACAGACGTTCGCATGCGCTTAGCCAAGTCCTTCGGCGCCTCGTATGATGCCGCCGACGAGCCTGCGGAATAACCTCGACTGCTGGGGAACCAAAGCCCGAGGATCGGGGGTCGAAGCGCCTAGACGACCACCTTGACCCGTCTTGGTTCTTCATCGCCCCTTACCCGAGGCGACCTATTCAACATTCAAAGGAACGACAGATGAGCACCGACCTCAACGCAGGACGCCTGCCGGACGAACACACCCTGACCAACATTCCGCGCCTGATCTCGCGCTATTACAGCGAGCGGCCGGACCCATCCGATCCGGCGCAGCAGGTGTCGTTCGGTACTTCCGGTCATCGAGGCTCCTCGCTCAAGGTCAGCTTCAACGAGTGGCATATCCTCGCCACTACCCAGGCGATCTGCGATTACCGCCAACAGCAGGGCATCGACGGCCCTATTTTTGTCGGCATGGACACTCACGCGCTGTCCGAGCCGGCGTTCGTTTCGGCGCTGGAGGTGCTCGCGGCCAATGGTGTCGAGACGCGCATCGACGCCGGTTGCTCCGAAACCAACGGCGAGCCCGGCTACACGCCGACCCCGGCGATCTCCAACGCCATCCTCGAATACAACGCCGGCCGCAGCCATGGCCTGGCCGATGGCATCGTGATCACGCCGTCGCACAATCCTCCGGCGGACGGCGGCTTCAAGTACAACCCCACCAATGGCGGCCCGGCTGACACGGGCGTGACCAAGTGGATCCAGGAGCGCGCCAATGCGTTGCTGGCCGATGGGCTCAAAGGCGTCAAGCGGATGGATTATTCGCAGGCGCTAAAGGCGCCGACGACACAGCGCTTCGATTTCATCGAAAACTATGTGGGGGGTCTGGAGCAGGTAATCGATCTCGAGGCGATTCGCGGCTCGGGTCTCAAATTCGGTGTCGATCCACTGGGCGGCGCTGGCGTGCATTACTGGACGCGCATTGCCGAACGCTACGGCCTGCCGCTGGAGGTGCTCTCGACCCGCGTCGACCCCACCTTCCGCTTCATGCGCCTGGACTGGGACGGCAAGATCCGCATGGATTGCAGCTCGCCGCACGCCATGGCCGGGCTGATCGAGAACAAGGACCGCTTCGACGTCTCCTTCGCCTGCGACACCGACCACGACCGCCACGGCATCGTCGCGCGGTCGGTTGGCCTGCTGAACCCCAATCATTACCTGGCCGTCGCCATCGAATACCTGTTCACCCACCGCCCGGAATGGAGCGCGGGTGCTGGCATCGGCAAGACCCTCGTGTCGTCCTCGATGATCGATCGCGTCGCGGCCGGCATCGATCGCCGGGTGGTCGAGGTGCCGGTGGGCTTCAAGTGGTTCGTTGACGGTTTGATGGATGGCAGCCTCGGCTTCGGCGGCGAGGAATCCGCGGGCGCGTCCTTCCTGCGTAAGCAGGGCAGTGCCTGGTCCACCGACAAGGACGGCCTTATCCTCGGGCTGCTGGCCGCGGAAATCACTGCCGTCACCGGCAAGGACCCGGGCGAGCGCTACAAGGCGCTCACTGAACGTTTCGGCGCGCCGGTGTACCAGCGTATCGATGCCCCGGCGAACCGTGAGCAGAAGGCAAAGCTCGGCAAACTCTCCGCCTCGCAGGTCACCGCGGGCGAACTGGCCGGTCAGCCGATCACCCAGATCCTCACCGAGGCGCCCGGTAATGGCGCGGCTATCGGCGGGCTCAAGGTCGTGACCGAAAACGGCTGGTTCGCCGCGCGGCCATCGGGCACCGAGGACGTCTACAAGATCTACGCCGAAAGCTTCGAAGGCGAGACGCACCTCAAGCGTATCCAGGACGAGGCCAAGGCGCTGGTGGATAGCGTACTGGCAGGCTGAATGGCCATTGGCGCAGCCGCTACAGGCCGCGCCAACCTCAGCCCTGCAGGTCTGGTCAGGCGTTGGCAGTTGCACGGTGATTTGGCTACCGCTACGTGTTCCGCCGAGTTTCGGGGGAGAGATCCTGTGGTTGTGCTGGCGCGGTGCAAACCTCGACAATTGCGTTGTATTCGTAGTCCAGCCCCGTGAACCATGGCTGACGGCCCGCTATCGTCATCAGATCCCGAGATAGGTATCGCCCTGAAAGACCTTACCCGAGAAGCGCTTGAGGCGGAGGTCGTGCGCTTGCGCACGGTCCTCGAGAAGGCCGGGATCGGCGCTGAGCATCAGGCTTGGCGCGCGGTGCAACAGCCGGCTCCCTCACCAACATGCCAGCCGGCAACGACAGCCGATCCCGCAACGCTGCAGGCGCTGACGGCAGAGCTCTCGGCCAGCCAGGCCGCTCTGGCCCGCAGCGAGGCGTTCCAGCGAGCAGTGTTCGACAGTGTCACGGAATTCGCCATTATCCTGACTGATCCGGCCGGTTTGATTACCGGATGGAACGCGGGGGCCGAGCAGGTGATGGGGTGGAGCGCCCGGGACATGCTTGGCCAGCGCAGCGATCTGATCTTCACGGTGGCGGACCGAGCCAGTGGACGGGCCAAGCAGGAGATGGACGAAGCCCTGCGTCAGGGGCGCGTGACAAGCGAGCGCTGGCATCTGCGCAAGGACGGTCAGCCGTTCTGGGCGTCGGGGTCGATGTCACCGCTTTTCGGTGATGACCGTAGCCATCTTGGCTACGTGAAAATCCTGCACGACCGCACCAGTGAGCACCTGGCGAGCCACGCCATCGAGGACACCCAGCAGCGCTATCGTCTGGCTGCCAAAGCGACAAACGACGCCGTCTGGGATTGGGATCTGAGTACCAACCATGTGCTCTGGAACGATGCGCTGGAGCAGGCTTATGGCCATCCGATGGCGGATGTCGAAAACTCCGGTGACTGGTGGATTAACCACATCCATCCAGACGACCGTTCACGTATCCACTCCTCGATTCACGCTGTTATCGATGGCAGCGGCACCACCTGGACGGATGAATACCGTTTCCGCCGTCAGGATGGCTCATACGCTGATGTGCTCGACCGCGGCCAGGTAATCCGCAACGCCGAAGGCCGGGCCGTGCGCATGATCGGCGCAATGCTTGACCTGACCCGCCTGCGCGCTGTCGAGATAGCGTTGCGTCAGAGCGAAGAGCGGTTCCGAACCATTCTGGAGACGATCGAAGTGGCCTTCGCTATCGTTCAGGTCAAGTTCGACGCTGACGACCAGCCGGTGGATTACCTCTTCGTCGAAGCCAATCCTGCTTTCGAGTGTCAGGCAGGTGTCGATCTGCGCGGCAAGTGGGTTACCGAATTCGCCCCGGACCTGGAACAGTTCTGGTTCAAGACCTACGGCCACGTCGCCAAGACCGGGGAGCCGGCCAGTTTCGAGAGTTACGCTGAAGCGTTCGAACGGTGGTTCGATGTGCGGGCCGTTCGTGTCGGCGACCCTGCCGAACGGAAGATTGCGATCCTCTTCAGTGATGTCACCCAACGGCGACATGCCGAAGAGCGCCTGCGCGTCAGCGAATCGCTTGCTCGGGAAAACATCCAGCGCGTCCAACTGGCGCTCGCGGCCGGCGCGATCATTGGCACCTGGAACTGGCATCTGCCAACCGACCAGTTCACGGTCGACCAAGGCTTCGCACACGTCTTCGATCTGGATCCGGCCCTCGGCCGCGACGGGCTCAGCCTCGAGCAGGTGATCGCCAGCGTGCATGCCGAAGACCGGGAGGGGCTGAAGGCTGCGATAGCAGAAGTGATCTCCCGCGGTGGCGCTTTTGCCCACCAGTACCGGGTACGCCGCGCTGACGGTAGGTACTACTGGATCGAGGCGAACGGACGTGTTGAGCATTCGGCAGACGGCACGCCTCAACGCTTCCCAGGCGTTCTGATTGACGTCGAGCACAGGCGCTCCATCGAGGCGGAACGCGACCGGGCAACTGCCGCCTTGAGAGCGCTCAACGACACCCTGGAACAGCGCGTAGCCGAGCGGACGGCAGCGCTGATCCAGACCGAAGACAAGCTGCGACAGTCGCAAAAGATGGAAGCCGTCGGCCAACTCACCGGCGGGCTAGCCCACGACTTCAACAATCTGCTCGCCGGGATATCGGGCGCGTTGGAACTGATGAGTCTAAGGGTGTCCCAGGGGCGTCTGGACGATATCGACAGATACGTGACCTCTGCCCAGGGTGCGGCAAAACGCGCCGCAGCGCTGACGCACCGCCTCCTTGCGTTTTCGCGGCGCCAGACGCTCGACCCGCGCCCGGTCGACGCCAATGTACTGATGGAAGGCATGACGGAGCTGATCCAGCGCACCGTCGGTCCGGGTATCCGGGTAGAGACCCTCAGCGCCCAGAACCTCTGGTCGGCGTCCGTCGATGCCAGCCAGCTCGAGAATGCCATCCTCAACCTGTGTCTCAATGCACGCGATGCCATGCCGGACGGCGGACGTATCACCATCGAAACGGCCAACCGGTGGCTGGTAGGCGATACGGCCCGTGCATACGAGGTACCCGAAGGGCAGTACCTGTCGCTGAGCGTAACGGACACCGGAACAGGCATGTCAGCTGCCGTCATCGCCAAGGCATTCGACCCCTTCTTCACCACCAAACCCATCGGCCAGGGCACTGGCCTTGGGCTTTCGATGATCTATGGCTTTGCCAAGCAATCCGGTGGCCAGGTCCGCATTGATTCAGAGGTAGGGCGGGGCACCCGGGTTTCCATCTTTCTGCCGCGCCATATCGGGAAATCGACCGAGGGCGCAGCGACCGCAGCAAGGGCGGATACAGCCCTTGGAGCGGGCGTTGGCACGATCCTGATTGTGGACGACGAGCCGAGCGTGCGCCTGCTGCTCATGGATGTGCTGGGCGACCAGGGCTATACGCTGATCGAGGCTGCCGACAGTCTCAGCGGGCTGAAGGTGCTGCAATCGGATGTAGCCATCGACCTGCTGATCACCGACGTCGGCTTGCCGGGTGGCATGAACGGACGACAGATGGCCGATGCCGGTCGGGAGGTACGTCCGGACCTCAAGACCCTGTTTATCACCGGCTATGCCGAGAGCGCCGCCCTCGGCAACCATTCACTTGGGCCGGGGATGCAGGTGCTGACGAAACCCTTCGCCATCGATGCGCTTGCGCTGCGAGTCCGGGACCTGCTGGCTCAGTAGCTCAGGTGAGCTGGGTCATCGGCCGGTGCCGCTCCTGACGCGGTGCACCGGCAGCTGTAGTCATTCGGACAGAAGCGGCCACCTATTCTCAGACCCCATACCCCAGCAGGCGTGGCAGCCACAGCGCAATCTCGGGGAACACCGCCACCAGCACCAGCGCACTGCCCATCACCAGGACGAACAGCAAGGCCCAACCAACCGTCTGTTCCAGCCGGATCTTGGCGACTTCAGCGGTGACCATCAGGTTGATCGCCACCGGTGGGGTGAACTGGCCGATGGCGATGTTCATCGCCAGCAGAATGCCGAACCACACCGGATTCCAGCCGAAGTGCTGCATGACTGGAATCAGGATCGGCATCAGGATCAGGTAGATGGAAATCGCATCGAGCAGCATGCCGGCCAGCAGCACCGCGATCATTACCAGGATCAGCAGCACGGCGCCGTTATCGGAGAGCGAGATCAGCCATTCGGCGAGGTGGCGGAAGGTGCCGAGCATGGTGCCGGCCCAGGCAAAGATGCCTGCCAGCGCGATGATCAGCATCACCACGCCGGAAATGACTGCCGCCTCGCCGCAAAGTCGCCAGAGGCTGCGCCAGTCCAGTTCACGAGTGACGAAGATGCCGATAACCACGCCATAGGTCACTCCGGCCACTGCTGCCTCGGTCGGCGTGAACAGGCCGCTGCGCAGGCCGCCAAGAATCAGCACGGGGGCAAAGAGCGCCGGTAGTGCCTGGCGGAAACTTTCACCCAGTGGCGGGCGTTCGGCGCCTTCCGGGTTTTCCCAGCCGTGGCGGCGTGCCAGCAGCCAGGCCGGCAGCAGCAACACAAGCCCAGCGATGATCCCCGGGAACAGACCCGCTGCGAACAAGGCTCGCAGGTCGACGCCAGGCACCACGATGGAATAGAGGATCAGCGCAATCGATGGCGGAATCAGAATCGCGGTGGAAGCGGATGCGGCTATCAGCGTGGCCGAGAAAGGCTTGGGATAGCCGGCGCGGGTCATGCTCGGCAGCATCACCATGGCAACCGCGGCAGCGTCGGCCGGGCCGGAGCCACTCATGCCACCCATGATCAGGCAGACCAGAATGGCGACCATCGCCAGTCCGCCATGCCGTGGGCCGATCAATGCCTGGGCGAAGCGCACCAGGCGCAGCGCCACACCGGATTTCTCGAATACCAAGCCGGTGAGGATGAACAGCGGAATGGCAATCAGGGGGTATTTGGCGACCCCGTTGTAGGTGTTGGTGCCGAGCGTGGCGAGCATGTCGGGCGACAGGCCGGCAACGATGCCAATGGCGCCGGAGAGCGCGAGAGAAAACGCCACCGGCACGCCAATCAGCAATAACAGCAGAAAGCTGGCGAGCATCCAGAGATCAGGGCTCATCGGTGAGCCTCCCGCGCAGGCGGTCGATGGTCATCTGCGTCAGGCGTACCAGCATCAGCAGTGCCAGCAGCGGCAGCCATACCACGTACCACCAATTGGGCAGTCCCAGGCCGGGCGATTCGGATTCCCACTGGTATTCCTCCAGTGCGAACTGCCCGCCGTACCAGAGCACCATGCCGAGCACCAATACGCTGGCCAGCCACTGCAACAGGATCAGCGGCGTACGCAGGCGCGGAAACATCCGCTCGGCGAAGCCGATGCGGATGTGGCGGTTGCTGCGCATGGCCACCGAGGCACCGGCGAAGGTCAGGATCACAAGGAGAAATACGGAGATTTCTTCGGTAAAGGCAAAGGAGGCATCGGTGAAATAGCGCACCACCACGTTGGCCAGGCTGATCAGGCTGATGATCATCAGCGCCAGGGTAGCCAGCACGCGCTCAAGGCGCGCGTCCTGTCGATTGTTCATGGGTTTCCTCGAATCCCGGCGGCGTCGCGCCGCCGGGTAGAACGTTTTTTTACTTTGCAACGGCCGTGCGGGCCGCTTCGACCAGGTCGGCGCCGATTTTCGACGTCCATTTCTCGTGCACGCTGCGAGTCGCATCCACGAAAGCCTGATGCTCGGCCTCGCTCAGTTCGGTGACCTCGACGCCGCGGGCGCGAATGTCTTCCAGGCGCTTGGCTTCGGCGTTGCGCGACAGCTCGATCTCCCATTTGCCGGCGTCGATGGCGGCCTGGCGCAGCAGCTCGCGGTCGGCTTCCGGTAGTTCCTTCCAGACGCGCTGGTTGACGGCAAAGATCAGCGGGTCCGCCATGTAGTGCCAGAGTGTCAGGTGTTTCTGCCCGACCTGATCGACCCGCGCCACGTCGAATACCGACAGCGGGTTTTCCTGGCCATCCACCGCGCCGGTGGTCAGCGCCGGTTTGGCGTCGGCCCAGCTCATCTGGGTGGGGTTGGCACCCAGTGCTGTAAAGGTGTCCTGGAACAAAGGCGAACCGACGACGCGAATCTTCAGGCCTTTCAGGTCGGCGGGGGTTTTCACCGGCTTGACCGAGTTTGATATCTCGCGGAAGCCGTTCTCGCCCCATGCCAGCGGGACGATGCCGCGCTTCTCGATGGCGGCGAATGCCTGCTCGCCAGCGTCGCCCTGGGTGATGGCGTCGAGATCGGCGCTATCGGCCATCAGGAAGGGCAGGGAGAACAGATTCAGCTCCGGTACCTGCGGCGACCAGTTGATGGTCGAGCCGACAGCCATGTCGATCAGGCCGGAGCGCATGGCGGAAAATTCCTTGGTCTGGTCACCGGCGACCAGTTGCGCATTGGGGTACACGCGCAGGGTGATCTCGCCATTGGAACGCTCCTCGACCAGATCAGCCCACTTCTGGGCAGCCTGGCCCCACGGGAAGGCGTCGGACAGCACAGTGGAGACGGAGTATTCACGGGCCGAAGCGGCAAAGGTGGCAGAGAGCGCGGCGGCAGCAGCCAGCGCGGTCAAGCAGCGGGTCAGTTTCATGGGGCGTCCTTGTTCGGATCGGTCTTTTGGTTGTTATCGGAGATCGGCCGGGCACTGAAAACAGCGTCGGCTCGGCGATGGCAGGTGGGCCATCGAAACGCGCGGGGTTGCGCGAAGGACGCGGCAGGCTGCGGGCGGGTAGAGAGCAGCGAGACTCGCAAGGCGTCACAAGCGCTGTCAGCCTTGTGGGCTGACAGCAGTCCAGCCGTCTGGCCGGTCGGGCAACTATCGCAGATGGCGGCAGCGAGTGCCATTGCCGGGCATCCCGGCTCGGCATCGTTCGTCAGGCATCACGCAACAGGTCGTGGGCATTGAGCAGGCTGAAGGCAATATCCGGGCGCTTTTCCAGGCCGCGGCGGATCGCAGCGGGGATCGACTGGCGGGTCTTGCGGCACAAGCCGGGCAGGTCGGCGATGTCGATGCGGATGCCGCGCATGCTGCGCACTTCGTTCAAACCCGGTGCGATGGACAGGCGAATCCCCAGCTGTTCGTAGAGACGTTGCTGCATGTGCTCCAGGTCAGCCAGGCTCTGCAGGCTTTCCAGGCGAGACAGGAGGCGGTTCTCCTCCTGGCGGGTCAGCCGCAGGATGCGCAGGTCATTGCTGTCGGGCGCTTCGAGCAACTGGTCGCGCCCGCAGATGCAGGCACCGGGCGGGCAGGGGGAGCGAATTGGGGCGGTTGGGCTCATGGGTTCAGATCATAGCCATGCCAACCGGTGATTGCGCAAGCCGCCCAGCGGGCGGTGCGCTAGTTTTGCCCAGGCCATGGGGCGGTCACCCGGCACGGGCAGGCCGCGCCATGCGCTAGTTGTAGCGGCCGTTCAGGCCACCCACGCTCAGACGGCCGGCGCCCAGCAATGCGATAGCGATCGAGCCGAACAGGAACAGGCCCTGGGTTTCCAGCGCCCAGCCGCCCATATTGCCGAGCGAGAACAGCTCCGACATGTGCGCAAGGGCAAAAGCCACCAGCATGTTGCCGACCATCAGCAGCGCACCGATTCGGGTGAACAGACCGATGATGACCAGGACGGGGCCGACCACTTCACCGAGGTAGACCCCGTAGGCGAGAAAGGTGGGCAGCCCGTACCCGGCCAGCATGCCGGCAATCCCGCCGACGCCGCTTTGCAGCTTGGCAATTCCGTGCAGGAGGATGAGCAAGGCGACGCTCACTCTCAGAACAAGCTTTCCGATGTCGTCAGTCATGTGTCCCGTCCTATCTAGCCTAAGGGTTGCTGAATGTCCTATCACGGTAGCCCAGCGTTTGGGTGGGTGCATGCAGTCACCTCGCGCCCGGAGATCATCGGGCCGTTTCCTGGGGTGCCGGCGTGGCAGATTGCGTGCCGCTACATCTCTCCCGACCGGCGGTGGAACTCAGTCAACCGCTGCGGACTCGCAAAAGAACACGCCCGCTGTTAGGCCCGTCCGCCTTTGACAAGGATCCCTCATGCGACCCGTCCCGTTTTTCCTTGCTCTGACCCTTATGCCGGGCGTAGCCCTGGCTGAACCCCTGCCGGCTCAACTGAAGGACGCCAAAACGCCTGACGTGAAGATCACCGGCCATATCGTCCGGCCGAAGCCAAAGGCCATACCGGCGTCAGAGCTTGATGTACCGCCGGGCTTCGAGGTGCAGGTCTTTGCCGATGATCTGGTCAATCCGCGCATGCTCGCTGTGCATGACAGCGGCACCGTTTACGTCACTCGGCGCAAGCTGGGCGACGTGCTCATGCTGCGCGATACCGATGGCGACGGTAGGGCGGACGAGCGCCGGGTCGTGGCCAACCGGACAAACGCCCATGGCATCGCCATCGATGGCGATACGCTCTATCTGGTCACCATCAAGGAACTCTACAAGACCAGCATCCAGACCGATGGCAGCCTGGCTCCGCTGGAACGCCTGATCAGCGATCTGCCCGATGCCGGGCAGCATCCCAATCGCACCCTGGTCGTCGGGCCGGACAAACAGCTCTATCTGTCGGTCGGCTCGACCTGTAATGCCTGTGCAGATGACAACCCGGAAAACGCGACGCTGCTGCAGGTCAAGCCCGATGGGTCGAGTCGGAAGATATTTGCCAGCGGTCTGCGCAATACCATCGGCTTTGCCTTCGAGCCGGAGACCGGCGCGCTCTACGGCATGGATCACGGCATGGACTGGCTCGGTGACAACGTCCAGCACGAAGAGCTGAACCTGATCCAGAAGGGCAAGAGCTACGGTTGGCCCTATATCTACGAAGAAGACGGCATCAATCCGGCCGATCAACCGCCAGGCAAGATCACCCATCAGCAATGGGCCGCACGCAGCGTGGCGCCGGTGGGGCTCTATGTGCCGCACTCGGCGCCCATGCAGATGGCGTTCTACACCGGCGACCGGTTTCCCGAGGAGTATCGGGGGGATGCGTTCGTGGCCATGCGCGGCTCATGGAACCGCCGTCCTCCGTCGGGTTACGAGGTATTGCGGATCCGCTTCGATGAGGGCAAGCCGGTAGGCTTCGAGCCGCTGGTCAGTGGGTTTCTCGTTCAGGACGGCGAGGGCTGGGCGCGCTCGGCACGGCTCGCCGGTCTGGCGCAAACCCGCGATGGCGCCCTGCTGGTTTCCGATGACGACAACGGTGTGATCTATCGCGTCAGCTACACGGGCACCGGTGACAATGGCGCAGAAGGCAGCGACGCGAGCCGCCAACCGACCCATGCCGAGGGCTCGCGGGTAGGGATGCTGCAAGGCCCGCAAACGACGCGAGAAGCGCAGCCGGACAAGCCCGCAGAGCTCAGCCGGGCCATCCTTGGAACCCAGGGCTCCTCACTGGAGCTGCAGTCTTCGGCGTTTCGGGATGGCACCACGCTGCCCGACGAGCATGCCGCCGAACAGGACAATATTTCGCCACCGTTGCAATGGAAGGCGGGACCAGACGGCACCCGGAGTTACGTGGTGATCATGGAAGACCCGGACGTGTCCAGCGAGCCGCCATTTGTCCACTGGCTGCTCTACAACCTTCCGGCTGATACCACCGAGCTTACAGCCGCAGTACCAGGCGCGGCTGCGTTGGAAACGCCCGAGGGCGCGCTCCAGGGGCGTAATGACCGGGGCAGCCTCGGCTACTACGGACCACGCCCACCGAAGGGCGATTCCCCCCATCACTACCACTTCCAGGTGTTTGCGCTGGATCGCATGCTGGATGTGCCCCATGGCGCCAGTCGCGCCGAGTTGCTGAAGGCCATGCGGGGCCATGTTCTGGCGGCCGATGAGGTGGTGGGCCGCTATTCGCGATGAATCCTGGGGGCCCGCCCCGTTCGATAACGCATCAACTTTTGAAGGAATACACATGAGCGCAATGACTGTTGGTGATTACTTCGTCGAACGGCTTTATCAATGGGGCGTGCGCCGCATCTACGGTTATCCGGGCGACGGCATCAACGGCGTGCTCGGCGCGCTGAACCGGGCCAACGGTAAGATCCGCTTCATCCAGGCACGCCATGAAGAGATGGCGGCTTTCATGGCCTCGGCTGACGCCAAGTTCAGCGGCGGTCTCGGTGTCTGCCTGTCGACATCGGGCCCTGGCGCCTCGCACCTGCTCACCGGCCTCTACGATGCGCGTCTCGATCACATGCCCGTGCTTGCCATCTGTGGGCAGCAGGCGCGCACGGCGATGGGCGCCCACTATCAGCAGGAAATCGATCTGCAGGCGATGTTCAAGGATGTTGCCGGCGCCTTCGTCCAGCAGGCGGCCGCGCCGGCGCAGGTGCGTCATCTGGTTGATCGGGCGATCCGCACCGCTTATGGCGAGCGCAAGGTAACGGCCATCATCCTGCCCAACGACCTGCAGGAAGCCGAATACAGCGAGCCGCCGCGTGCTCATGGTGCGGTGCTTTCCGGCGTCGGCTATACCCGGCCGAAGATGGTGCCCTACGAAGCCGACCTGCAACGCGCGGCCGAGGTGCTCAACGCCGGCAAGAAGGTTGCGATCCTGGTTGGTGCGGGGGCGCTGGACGCCACCGACGAGGTCATCGCTGTGGCTGAACGACTGGGTGCCGGTGTCGCTAAGGCGCTGCTGGGCAAGGCGGTGCTGCCGGACGACCTGCCCTGGGTCACCGGCTCCATCGGCCTGCTCGGAACCGAGCCCAGCTACAAGCTGATGACCGAGTGCGACACCTTCCTGATGATCGGCTCGGGCTTTCCCTATTCCGAGTTTCTGCCGGAGGAAGGGCAGGCGCGTGGCGTGCAGATCGACATCAAGGCCGACATGCTGAGCATTCGCTACCCGATGGAGGTAAATCTCCAGGGACAGTCCTCGGAAACGCTGCGTGCGCTGCTGCCCTTGCTCAAGGAAAAAACCGACCGCAGCTGGCGTCAGCAGGTCGAGAAGTGGCGCGGTAAATGGGAGGAAGAGCTGGAAGACCGGGCCATGGCCAGCGCCAACCCGATCAACCCGCAGCGGGTGGCCTGGGAACTGTCGCCGCGCCTGCCGGACCAGGCCATCATCACCAGCGACTCGGGTTCCTGCGCCAACTGGTTCGCACGTGACATCAAGATCCGTCGCGGGATGATGTGCTCACTATCGGGCGGGCTGGCCTCGATGGGCGCTGCCGTGCCCTATGCCATTGCCGCCAAGTTCGCCTATCCGGAGCGCCCCGTGGTGGCGCTGGTCGGCGATGGCGCCATGCAGATGAACAACATGGCCGAGCTGATCACCGTCGCCAAATACTGGAAGGAATGGCCCAGCCCGAAATGGATCTGCTGCGTGTTCAACAACGAAGACCTCAACCAGGTGACCTGGGAACAGCGAGTGATGGAAGGCGATCCGAAGTTCGAGGCCTCGCAGAACATCCCGGACGTGCCATACCACAGGTTTGCCGAGTCGATCGGCCTGAAAGGCATCTTCTGCGACCGCGAAGAGGGCGTCGCCGCCGCCTGGGAAGAAGCGCTGGCAGCCGACCGGCCGGTTTTGCTGGAATTCAAGACCGATCCGAACGTGCCGCCGCTGCCTCCGCACCTCAAGCTGGCGCAGGCAAAGGCCTATGCCTCGGTGTTGCTGCAAGGCGACCCGGATCAGGGCGGCATCATCAGGCAGACCGCCAAGCAGGTGCTCGGCTCCGTGATGCCAGGGCACCACAAGGACGATAAATGACGCAGCGGCTGACACCGCCATTCACGCCTGTGAGTGGCGGCCTGCCCTGTGCCGACCGATGTGACCGAAGCCAAAGGGACCTTTGCCTGTGACGCCACCGCCCATGGGCAAGCCGTCATCTCCTCCATGGCGGCTTCACTTATCGCCGGGGCCATGGTTGGGTCATCCTGCGCAGCGGAGGGGGAGGCGAAAGGCGAGGGCACCGATGCCCAGGCCCCGCCTGCCCGGGCTGACAGCGCGGCGGAACAATCGGCATGAGCTGGCAGCCGAACTCTCTATGGACCTCACCCACTGCATAAACGAAGCAGCATGATCGAAGGCATCCTTGTCGGCGTGACCGTGGCGTTCGTCGCGATCACCCTCATCCAGTACTGGAGCCAGCCGAGCTGGTGGGACCGGGGCTGGGACTTTCCCAAGCTGCAGATCGGCGCGCTCTTGCTGCTCCTGCTGCTGGCGCAGGGGGTGCTGTTGGATTTTTCGAACCATTGGAACCTGATCCTGCCACCGCTGACGCTGTGCTGCCTGGCCTACCAATGGTGGTGGATCCGGCCTTATACGCGTCTGGCGCGCTGCGAGACCGCTTGGGCCGATCCCGACGATGATGCGCCGCGGATCCGCATCCTTTCCTCCAATGTGCTGACCCCGAATCGGCACGCCGGCCGCCTTGTCGAACTGGTCCAGCAGTATCGTCCGGACGTGCTGGTAACGCTCGAGACCGACCAGTGGTGGGAGGATCAGCTGCAGGTGCTCACCGACCAGTACCCGCACTGTATGCGATGCCCGCTGGATAACCTCTACGGCATGCACGTGTTCTCGCGGCTGCCGCTGGAACATCAGCGGCTGAGCTTTCTGGTGCAGGACAACATCCCCTCGATGCACGCGCGGCTGCGGGTCAACGACGAGGTGTCGGTGCGCATGCATTTTCTTCACCCCGCGCCACCGAGCCCGACGGAAAACGACGAATCCACCGAGCGCGACGTCGAACTGCTGATTGTCGGGCGCAGTGTCAGGCAGGCCGGCGGTCCGGTCATCGTCACGGGTGACCTCAATGACGTGGCCTGGTCGCCGACCACGCGGCTGTTCCGCAAGGTCAGCGGTCTGCTCGATCCGCGTATCGGTCGCGGCATGTACAACACCTTCCATGCCCAATACCGTTTCCTGCGCTGGCCGCTGGATCACTTCTTCCATAGCGCACATTTTCGGGTGGCGCGTATCGAACGCCTGCCAAGCATTGGCTCGGACCATTTTCCTATGTTCATCGAACTCCAGTACGACTGCCGCCAGAGCAGCGAGCAGCACAGTCCGGAGCTTGATGCAAAAGGCCGCGCCCGTGCCCAGCACAAGGTCGAGCAGGAACCGGCCAGCAAGTCGGATGTGCCGCAGCCCTGAGTGGCTGCTCACGCGCAGTCAGCAAAGGGCAGCTTCGCCGGGTCGTATTGCAAGCGGCAACTCCGTGTAACGGCACATTCATGTCCGCCCGTCCCACTGCGGGAATGCCATGCCGCGTCGACAGTCCCTTCTTTAGCCCTATGCGCTGCAGATTCGAAGCGCCAGTCATCAGTAACCGCTGTGGTAAGCAGCTGAAGAGAGCAGAGCCTGCCGACACGACCGTTCGTTCAGCGCAGGCCGTCAGGCCCACCCGACTCAGGAGCCGTTATGCAACGACGATCATTTCTCTCCACCCTCGCGGCCGGTAGCGCCCTCGTGCTTGGCGCTCCGCACCTTCTGGCCCAGACTGGCACTGGGCAATCAGCGAATCGATCCCCCGAGGCGTTGCCTCGCAACGAGGGTGATCATCCGCGTTACAGGCCCCAGCAGCGTTTCGGCCTCGGCGGCGCCATTGCGCTGGGCGACATGCGTCGGCAGATCTCCGAAGAGCAGGCCCGGGCCATTCTCACCGCGGCCTGGGAGCAGGGAATCCGCTACTACGACACCTCGCCCTGGTACGGGCTGGGCCTCAGTGAGCGGCGGGTCGGCCAGCTGCTTTACCCTCGCGAGCGCGACAGTTTCGTGCTGTCTTCGAAGATCGGCCGGCTGCTCGAACCGGACCCCGGCTACGACCATCCGGGCTGGAAGGGCATCGATAATTTCCGTCCCGAATGGGATTTCTCCGCATCGGCGACACGGCGCTCGATCGAAGACAGCTTGCAGCGCATGGGTGTACCGCGACTGGATATGGTGTTCATTCATGACCTCTCGCCCGACCACATGGGCGAGCAATGGCGCGAGCACTTCGAAGTCGCGCGCAAGGGTGCCATGCCCGAGCTGGTGAAAATGCGCGAAGAAGGTTTGATCAAGGGCTGGGGCCTGGGCGTCAATACGCTCGAACCCCTGCTCAAGACGCTGGAAGTCTCCGACCCGGATATCAGTCTGCTGGCCACTCAGTACTCGCTGCTCAAGCATGAGGACGCCCTGACGCGTGCATTCCCTGCGTGCCGGGAGCGCAACGTCTCGCTGGTGCTCGGAGCGCCGCTCAATTCCGGCTACCTGGCCGGAGGCGAGTACTACAACTACAACCGCGGCGCGCCACAGGACATCGCACAGAGGCGCGAGCGCTACCGGGCCCTGGCGCAGGAACATGGCGTCGACCTGCGCACCGCAGCGCTGCAATTCTGCAACGCACCGGACGTCGTCGCCGCGGTAATCCCCGGAGCGAGCAGCCCCGAGCAGGTCCGCGAAAACGTCGCCTCGATGGTCGAGGCTCGTGTTCCGAGCGCCTTCTGGAAGGCGGCCAAATCGCAGGGGCTGCTGCATGAAGATGCACCCACGCCGGGCTGAGCCGGTCTGTACCCGCACCAGGTTGCGTGCGGTTAATGCGGTCAACCTGGCTCACGTCCTTTAATAGCTGTCCCATCGCGGCCAGACAGGGGCACGCGGCGGGCACTGAGCTGTCACACCGTCGACACTCAGAACAGGAGGC
This sequence comes from Stutzerimonas stutzeri, assembly GCA_002387205.1. Classification (GTDB taxonomy): domain Bacteria; phylum Pseudomonadota; class Gammaproteobacteria; order Pseudomonadales; family Pseudomonadaceae; genus Stutzerimonas; species Stutzerimonas stutzeri_N. The sequence goes on from DGLA01000012.1 coordinate 107,156, forward strand.
CTCATGTCGATTGAAGCGGATTTCTCATTGCTCGAATCATTGCTGCTGGCCCGAGGGCCTGGTGGGCAGGAAGAAGAGGTTCGGACACTGTGCCGTACAGCACTCGAAGCGAGCTGCGACGAAGTCTGGCAGGACGCCGCCAACAACCTGATCGGCGTGATACGGGCAGCTGACGTCCCACACGAAGATGCGCAGGCTCGCGCCATTCGCGTCATGGCTCATCAGGATGAAATCGCGATGGTCGTCAAACGCATCGGCAATGACGGCCGGCTGCATGTCGTTGCGCTGGGCGGGGCATTTCCGGTCAACTTCGGCATGTGCCCCGTCGATGTGATGGGTGAAACACAGGTCCTGCCAGGGGTGCTGTCATTCGGCACCATGCACGGTACCAGCGAATCGCCGCAGTCGGCCGATATTCTCAGCGGCAACGTCAAGTGGCCGGACGTTCATGTGATTACCCGCCGTACTGCCGAGGAGCTCGCTGAATCCGGCATCAGGCCTGGCTCCCGAGTGGTCCTCAGCCAGCATTGGCGAAGGCCATTCCGGGTCCACGATGCAATCGCTGCCCATTTCCTCGATGATCGAGCGCCGGTGGTGGCTGCTCTGCGCAGTGCCGAAGACGTGGCGGGACGCAAACGCGAACTGCAGCAGGACGTGTATTACGTGTTGACGACCAACGAGGAAGAAACCAATTCAGGCGCGCAATATGCTGCACGGACGCTACCGGGCACGGTCTGTGTTGCGCTGGAGGTAGGTCCGATCGCTGATGAATACAGCACGCGGCTGTGTGCCGACCCGATCATCCTTACCGGCGACGAGAAGGGGCTTTATACCAAGTCGGTTTCCGACGAGTTGTTGAAGGCAGCTGTCCGCTGCGGTTACACGCCCCAGCCGGCGTTGATGCCAGGGTTTGCGTCGGACGCGAGCGCTGTGCTTGGTTCCGGATCATCACCCCGCGCAGGATGCCTGGCGATTCCTACGGAAAACACTCACGGATACGAACTGATTACCAGGGACGGCATGCAGGCGTGCGCACGCACCCTGACTGAATACCTGTTGAGCATTGGCTAAGCCGGCAACAAGACCGCCCTTCAGCCACGGCTACGATGCGGCTTGGAGCCGCCACGATGACGCTTGCTTTCAACCCGGCGAGGCCGACGGATCGGCTGAGCGGGGGTAGGTTCGTTCCTCCTCGAAGGTTCCGTCCATCTTGTGGATCTTTACCGAGCCAGTCTTGCCGGCCATGAATGTCGACAGCCCGGCAACGATCTGCTCCTTGGTAGGCTCGGTGAGAACCGGGGTATCGCCTCCTTCTTCGCGCATTTCCCAGCCATTGTCGCCTTTGGATACGTGATAGTTCTGCATGGTCGCCTCTTTTTGCCTGTGGCTGCCTCGCATGGCTGATGACGGGTCGGCTGCAGCCGGGACCTATCACACTGCAAAAAACCTTGTTGTAACTGCTCACAAGGTTTTTTAAGCCCATTGGCTGTCTCTATATATCTAGCCCTGCACATCAACTAATTGAAACGCAGCTATCAAGTTGTGGATGCTGATTATCGGAGTCGTCGATCATTTAGCTTCGCCGTAGCCTTTCATTACATCTGCCATGTTTCCGTATTCATGGTCGGGCATATTGTTCAGAACATCCACGACTTCGGATTCAGCCCCGTTCTTCTGGGCGTGCTGCACCAAATGTTCCTTGTTGGCGGGGTAGTCGATGCCTTTCAAATAAGTTGCCACGTTTGCGGGTGATTCACCGCCGACGCCTCGTGTCATGTCTGCATTCCTCTCGATGGGTGGGGGGTGGGAGCCAAGCTCCCACCCTCGCATCGCTTGACCGAACGCTTAGCTGTTCCGGCCGCCGTGGCTGTTCTGGCCACCTTTCTTGCCGGCTTCGGACGCCTTTCGCGGTCATTGGCAAAATTGCCGCCGCTGTTCTGGCCACCTTTGCTGCCGGCTTCGGAAGCACGTTCCGGATCGTTGGCGAAGTTGCCGCCACTATTCTGGCCGCCCTTGCTACCTATTTCCTGGTAGAACTCCTTGTCGTGAGACGCCGAGGTCGCTTAACCGCCTTTACGACCCGCTTCGTTTACGCTCATGCCTTCTTTTTTATCAGCCATGATATGGCTCCTGTCTGTCTACGTTATTCAAACGAGACGACCCGACCATGAAAGACAACATGAGCAGCGCTTCCTAACTGGTAAGAGGAACTTGCAGGATCAGAGTTCTGGTAATAGAGCCTGGTCGGATGAATGGCCAATCAGCCGAAACGGGAAAAACAGAAGCGGATCGGTATGCTGGCGTAGAGATATATCTCTCTGGCGTTATATCAAGCAGCAATCCCTGTGGGCAGGTCCCGTTAAACAGACATGCATCGCTGTAATTCGGCAGACATGTACGGAAATCTGGACATGCATCGTTGCGCGATAGCCGCTTAAATGAACGGAGCAGTGTCCGGAACCCGCTGTATATGGCCCGCGCAGAAGGGTATCGGGTGTCATCCGCCGGTTTGGCATGGCTTTCGCTACCGTTTGGTTCCGATCGATCAATTAGTCACAGGCGTAACGCCCATCCAGGCGAGGCGTATAACAACAAGGAATACCTGTATGAATCCGATCCGCAAACCCATGCGGCGCCACCAGGGCAGCGGTGAGACTGCTGCTTCGAGCCGTTCATCCATGGTCGGCCGCACACGCGCTGCCCACCATTGTCATGCCCCTATGTGCCCTGCGACGCCGGTGGTCCGATGCGCACGGAGCAAGCCATGAGTCTCGACGGCAAGATTGCCCTGGTAACGGGCTCGACCAGCGGTATAGGCCTGGGCATTGCCTGCAAGCTGGCCGAGGCGGGTGCCCATGTGATGCTCAACGGGTTCGGCGAAGTGGATGCGGCCATTTCACGGGTTTCGGCTTATGGCACGCGAGTACTTCACCATCGGGCGGATGTCTCCGATCCCGATCAGATCGCCGAGATGGTCAGTCAGACAGAGCGCGAATTCGGTGCTTTGGACGTGCTGGTCAATAACGCCGGCATCCAGCATGTGGCGCCCGTCGAGGCCTTTTCGGTAGAGCGCTGGGACAGCATCCTCGCGATCAACCTGTCCTCGGCCTTTCATAGCATTCGCCTGGCCTTGCCAGGCATGCGCGAGCGCAACTGGGGACGGATCATTAACGTCTCGTCTGTGCACGGGCTGGTGGCCTCGGCGCAGAAGTCGGCCTATGTGGCGGCCAAGCATGGGCTGATCGGGTTGACGAAGAGCGTTGCCCTGGAAACTGCCACTACCGGCATCACCTGCAACGCGCTCTGTCCCGGCTGGGTGCTGACGCCCTTGGTCCAGCAGCAGATTGATCATCTCGCCCAGGTGCATGGCGACGCTCAGCGCGCAACCCGGGAGTTGCTCATGGAGAAACAGCCCTCCCTGGATTTCGTGACACCGGAACAGCTGGGTGAACTGGCTCTGTTTCTCTGTAGCGAGGCGGCGAAACAGGTTCGTGGCGTGGCCTGGAACATGGATGGCGGCTGGGTGGCCCAATAGCGCCCATAGTCTGTATGAGTCGATGGGCTGCGCGCTGATGAGGCGCGAGTCTATCGCTCGCTCAGCCCGTGCAGCTGCAACTTCGAGTACAGGCTCGCGCGGGAAATGCCAAGTTCGGTGGCGGCGCGGCGCCGGTTGCCTTTGCAGGCGAGGAGCGCGCTTTGCAGGGCGCGACGTTCGGCCTGAGCGATGCTTTCGGCAAGGCGTTGCAGCGGAACATCTTCTGCAGGGGTTGGCTCCACCATCGTGAAAGGGTGGGGCACCGGCGCTGGCTGAGTGGTTCTCATGGTCTGCTCGCCCAGCAGCGGCAGGAAATGTCTCGCTTCCAGCGGTGCGCCATCGGTGCTCAGTTGCGCGCGCTCGAGCAAATTGCCCAGCTCGCGGACGTTACCCCGCCAGGGCTGGTTGCAGAGCAGCGCTATCGCGCCCGGGGTGAGTTCCATCGGCGCATGGCCGGAACGATTGGCGATGTCATCGAGCAGGTGTTCGATGACTGCCGGAATGTCGCTGGCACGTTCGCGAAGCGGGGGAACGTTAAGCGCCAGTACGTTCAGACGGTAGTACAGGTCGTCGCGAAACTGCCCGGCAGCGACCCTGGCTTCCAGATCGATATGCGTGGCGGCGATGACCCGCACATTGAGCGGCTTGACCTGGTTGGAGCCCAGCGGCTCGATTTCCTGCTCCTGCAATACGCGAAGCAGCTTGGCCTGCAGTGCCAACGGCAGGTCGCCGATCTCGTCGAGAAACAGGGTGCCGCCATTGGCGACTTCGAACTTGCCGATGCGCGCCTTGCGGTCCGCACCGGTGAAGGCGCCGGGGGCGGTGCCGAAGAGTTCGGCCTCGACCAGCGTCTCAGGGATCGCGGCGACATTCACCGCCACAAAAGGCCCGTTGGCGCGCGGCGACAGGTTGTGGATGCCCTGCGCGAGCAACTCCTTGCCGGTGCCGGTCTCACCGCGAATCAGCACCGTGGCATCGAGTTGCGCGGCACGGCGGGCCTGGCGCTTCACTTCGCTGGCGGCAGGGCTGGTGCCGATGAAACCGGCAATGGTATAGCGCGCGCGGCGCGCCTTGGCCAGCTCGTTCTGGGTCGCGACCAGTTGCGTCTGCAGGGTGGTGAATTTTGCCATCAACGGCTTGAGGTGCCGGGCCCGGTCGAACAGCACGAAGCCCAGCGCACCCACCAGGGTGCCGTCTTCGTCGCGCAGCGGAATGCGGGTGACAACGAAATGTTCGCTGCCGAAGGCCATGAGGTCGAGCATGCTGGGCTGACCGCTTTCAACTACCTCGCGCAGACGGCTGGCGGGCAGTACGTCCTCGACTTCCTTGCCGAGTACGCTGCGCGGATCGCTGATACCGATCTTCTCGGCGTACTTGTCATTGATCCAGACGATGCGCGCCTGCCGGTTCACCGCAATGGTGCCTTCGCACTGAGCATTGAGGTGATCGAACAGCAGCGGCATGGCCACCGCACGGAAACGTTCGGGCGAGACGCCGATGGTCAGGCCGTTGCTGTCGAGGTCATTGCGGGCGATTGCCATGGGTTCGAGCTGTCCGGTGAGGTTCGGCCGATTATGGAAGGCGCCGGCTGCCAGGGGCAAGGCAGCCGGTTTCAAGGCAGTATGGTCAACGCAGGTGGTTTTACTGCGAATACACCTCGTTGGGCAGCCAGGTCGCCAGCGGCGCGAAGAAGAACACCAGCGCCAGCCCCAGCAACTGGATCAGGATGTAGGGCAATACGCCGAGGTAGACATCCCTGGTGGTGACTTCGGGCGGGCAGACGCCTTTGATGTAGAACAGCGCGAAGCCCACCGGCGGGGTGAGGAAGGACGTTTGCAGGCAGAGCGCAAAGAGAATCGCGAACCACAGCGGGTCGACGCCCATGGAGAACAGCACCGGGGCCACCAGCGGCAGGATGATCAGCGTGATCTCCACCCAGTCGAGGAAGAAGCCCAGCAGGAAGGTGATCAGCAGAACGGTCAGCAGCACACCGGTCTGGCCGAACGGCAGGCCGGTTAGCGCTGCGCGGATCACGTCATCACCGCCCAGTCCACGCAACACCGCGGCGAACACCGTCGCGCCGATGAAGATGCCGAAGATGAAGGCCGAGGTGCGGCTGGTCTGGTAGAGCGCATCCTTGAGCACCGCCATGTCCAGCTTGCGGCTGCAGGCTGCCATGATGACTGCACCGAACGCACCTACCGCCGAGGCCTCGGTGGTGGTCGCAATGCCGAAGAAGATCGAACCCAGCACGGCCAGAATCAGGACGAAGGGTGGCACCACCGCCCAGAACACATCGATCAACGCCTTTGCATCAAGCTTCTGGCGGTTGGCCGGAGCAGGCGCGAAGTCCTTCTTCAGCCAGGCCACCACCACGATGTAGAGGATGTACATCAGTGCCAGCATCATCCCCGGAACCAGCGCGCCCATGAACAGCTTGCCCACCGAGGCTTCGGACGTACCGAGTCGGTCGGCCATCAACACCAGCATGATGCTGGGTGGAATAAGGATGCCCAGGGTCCCCACCGAACAGGCCGTGCCGACGGCCAGGCTCTTGTTGTACTTGGCCTGCAGCATCGGCCCGATGGACAGCATGCCGAGCAAGGCCACCGAGGCGCCGACGATGCCGGTGGAGGCAGCGAGCAGGATGCCCACCAGCACGACGGTAACGGCGTATCCCCCGCGCAGCGGGCCGAGCACCCGAACCAGGCTGTGCATCAGCCGCTCGGCGATGCCGGAGCGGTCGAGCATGATGCCCATGAAAATGAACAGCGGCAGGGCGACCATCAGTTCGTTGGCGACGATGCCGTAGATACGCGCGTCGAGCACACCAATGGTGCCGTCCCAGGTGAACCAGAGATCGGCATCGAAGTGTTCGACCATCACATGGCCGAGTACGGCAAACAGCAGCCCGATGCCGGCCAGCGACCAGGCGACCGGGAAGCCAAGCAGCAGCAGCCCCATGAAGGTGGCGAACATGCTGATGACGAGGATTTGTTCCAGACCCATGATTACGGCTACTCCGTCAGGGCTGCAGATGGCCGCGGTCGCGGTCATGCGTCGGGCCGATATAGGCCCGGGGGAAATCGAACAGCAGCGTGCTGCAGCGCGTGGCCCTTGAAAGCAGTGCCAGCGCTACCAGAGTCAGGCCAATGGGTAACACGCTCTTGAAAATGAAACGGTGCGGCAGGCCGCTTGGCGCCTGCGAGCGCTCGTCGTAGATGAAAGCCTGATAGGCGAACGGCACCAGTGCGTCGACCATCAGCACCACGATCGGCAATGCCAGGAACAGGATCGCCAGCAGCTCGATGATGGCCTGGCTGCGCAGGCTGAACTTTTCCCGCAGCACATCGACCCGCACATGGTCATCCCGTACCACCGCATAGGCGAGGGCCAGCATCAGAGCGGCGCCGAACAGATGCCAGGACAACTCTTCCAGCGCAATCGAGCCGCGCGCCAGAACGAAGCGGCTGAACACGTTGGTCAGCACCACGGCCAGCACCAGCAGCCAGATCCAGGCGCTGGCTTCGCCAATGGCGATCAGTACCCTGTCCAGCCAGAGGGACAGGCGGTTGTGCGGCAGCGGATCGCCGGGCGAGACGCTGCCGGCAGAATCGGAAACAGGAGGAACGGACACGGTTTCACCTCGACAGTGCGGACGGGAAGAGGGATGGGCGCGCCTTGCCCGCGCGCCCAGGGTCAGGCTCTCAGTCGTACTGGTAGTAGGTGCGCGGCAGGTAGCCCTTGCTGTGCCAGATCGAGTGGTGCTTCATGAACTCGCGCTGGCTGGTGAGGACGCGGTTGAACATCTCATCGCCAGCGGCGATTTCGTCCAGCACTTCGTTGGTCACTCGTTCCAGTTCCCGCAAAACTTCCTCGGGCAGAACCTGCGCCTTCACGCCCTGTTTCTCGTAGTCGCGCAGGGCCGTCGGCTGGGCCCACTCGCTTTCGGCAAAACCCTTGAGCGTGGCGGATTCGCAACCCATTTCGATCAGCGCGCGGCTCTGGGGCTCGAGCTTGTCCCAGACATCCTTGTTGACCAGCAGGTGCGAGGTGGTCAGCGTCTGGTGCCAGCCGGGCATGATGTAGTTCTTGATGATCTGGTCCAGGCCCAGCATCTTGTCGACCGCAGGCTGCGAGAACTCCGTCGCGTCTATGGTCTTGCGTTCCAGCGCCTGGTAGATCTCGCCGCCCGGGATCATGGTGACCGAAGCTCCCAGCTTTTCCAGTACCTTGCCGCCGATGCCCGCAAAGCGGATGCGCAGGCCGTCGATGTCCTCGAGCTTTTCGATGGGTTTGGCGAACCAGCCGGCACCTTCCGGCCCGATGATGCTGCACAGCATCGGGTGGATGTTGCGCTCGGCGTAGATTTCCTCGAGCAGCTTCCTGCCGTCGCCCTCGTAGTACCAGGCCAGGTAAGCCGGGGGTTCCATGTTGAAGGGCGCGCCGGAATACAACGGCAGGGCGGCGATGGTGCCCTGGTCGTAGCCGATCCAGGTGTAGCCGGCCGGGTACTTTCCATTGCTGACGGCATCCATGATCTCGAATGGCGGCACCAGTTCGCCGGGTTCGTAGTAGCGCAGTTGAACGTCGCCGCCGGAAATCGTCTTGAGCGATTCGGACAGGTGCTTGATCGGAGTGGTCAGGCCCACCAGGTGAGATGGAAAGGCCAGCGGCACCTGCCAGCGGATCTTCTCCGCGGCCAGGGCGGTGCCGCTGTGCAGGCTGGCACTGAGTACCGTGGTGGCGCCGATGGCACAGGCGAGACGGGAGAGCTTTTGCATGATCGACATCAGGAGATTCCTTCTTGTTGTTGTTCTGGTGTTCAAACCCGGCGCTGCAACCGGGAAGCGGGATGAACCAGCCGCAGGTGTTTTCGCCCTGTCGGGTGCTCTGCTGCGTGACGGGTATTGCTTAGCAGGTTCTGTGCCTGAGTTCGGATACTCCTGTAACAGCCGATCCAGAGGGCTTCAGGGCGTCCGATGATGCACCGGTGTCCAACGGGGTGGACACAGCGAGGCGCAGGTTGCGCAGCTGTCCAGAATGCTGGACTAGTGTCCGGCTCGCTGGATTTTGTTCGGGCGGGTCGGCGGGCGCAGGCACAGCTGGCCAGGCTGAACCTGAAGGATTCGTTTGTCTGGTCGGCGGGTGATGACCCCTCGCTTCGCATGGCGAACGGGGGGCTGCGTCTCTTCAGGGAGTCCCGCCCATGCGGATGCGGATGCAGGGCTGAGCTCAGCTGGCTTCCTTGCCCATGGTCGTTTTCAGTGCCGAGAGGCAGCGCTCTTCGGCGGTGTCCAGTTCCAGCTGCATCTGCTGGATATCGAGCAGTTGCTGCTCGAGCTGCTGGCGGCGCTCGGCGATCATGCCAAGCATGATGTTGAGCTGCTTCTGGTTGCCGGCCTTGGGATCGTAGAGCTCGATCAGGGTCTTGCATTCGGCCAGCGAGAAACCGATGCGTTTGCCGCGCAGGATCAGCTTCAGAGCCACGCGATCCTTGGGGGTGTAGATCCGTTCCTGGCCGCGGCGTGTCGGCGAGAGCATGCCTTGTTCTTCGTAGAAACGAATCGCACGGGTGGTGATGTCAAGTTCGTTGGCCAGATCGGAAATGCTGTACGTCTGCTTTGCCATGGAGGTATCCAGTCCTGCTTGATCAGCCGCGGCTCGCGATGAGCCGGGCGTTGGTCATCGGCGTGCGCCAAGGCTACACGCGGATGGGGTCGATGCACAGTGGCATCGGGCCATGCTCCCGACTCAGCGCCGGATCGTGCAGCCCGTGGCGTCCTGTATCTGCTCGAAGCTCACCCCATCGGCCAGTTCGACCAGTGTCAGCCCTTGCTCCGTCACGTCCAGCACGCCGAGGTCGGTGATGATCCGGTCGACCACACCGACACCCGTCAGCGGCAGGTCGCAGTGCTCCATGATCTTGTGGGCGCCCTTGGCGGTGTGCTCCATCAGCACCACGACGCGCTTGACGCCCGCGACCAGGTCCATCGCGCCGCCCATCCCCTTGACCATCTTGCCGGGGATCATCCAGTTCGCCAGGTCACCCTTCTCGGACACCTGCATGGCGCCGAGAATGGCCAGGTTGATATGGCCACCGCGGATCATGCCGAAGCTCATGGCGTTGTCGAAGAAGGCGCTTCCGGGCAGGGCGGTGACGGTCTGCTTGCCGGCGTTGATCAGATCCGGGTCGATCTCGTCTTCCGTGGGAAAGGGGCCGATCCCGAGCAAGCCATTCTCGCTCTGCAGCCAGACGTCCATCCCCTCGGGGATGTAGTTGGCGACCAGTGTCGGCAGGCCGATGCCCAGGTTGACATAGAAGCCGTCCTGTAACTCCTGCGCGGCGCGTTGCGCCATCTGCTCGCGTGTCCAGGCCATGATCAGCTCCTCACCGTGCGTTTTTCGATGCGCTTCTCGGCGTTCGGGTTGTGGATGATGCGCTGTACGTAGATGCCGGGAAGGTGGATCTGGTCCGGGTCCAGCTCACCGGTTTCCACGAGGTGATCGACCTCCACCACGCAGACCCTGCCGGCCATGGCGGCGAGCGGGTTGAAGTTGCGTGCGGTCTTGTTGAAGACCAGGTTGCCGGCCTTGTCCGCCTTGAACGCCTTGACAAGCGAGACATCGGCTGGCAACGATTCTTCCATCACGTACCACTCGCCGTTGAATTGGCGGGTTTCCTTGCCCTCGGCGATCAGCGTGCCGTAGCCGGTGCGGGTGTAGAACGCCGGAATACCGGAGCCGGCCGCGCGCAGCTTCTCGGCCAGCGTGCCCTGCGGGGTGAACTCCAGTTCAAGCTCGCCCGCCAGATACTGGCGCTCGAACTCCTTGTTCTCGCCCACGTAGGAGGAAACCATCTTGCGCACCTGGCGCGTTTCCAGCAGCAGGCCGAGGCCGAAGCCATCAACGCCGGCATTGTTGCTGATCACCGTGAGGTCCTTCTTGCCGGTGTCTCGCAGCGCCGCGATCAGCGCCTCGGGAATGCCGCACAGGCCGAAACCGCCGACGGCGAGGGTCATGCCGTCTTCGACGATACCGTCAAGCGCTTCCTGTGCGTTGGGGTAGATCTTGTTCATGAAAGTCTCTCGTTATCCATGGATGGGCGGCGAGGTCACTGCGCGCTCAGCCGCGCCCGGGCGACGCGTGATCCGTTGGGGCGACCCAGCACATCGCTGATGCGTTGTCCGGCTTCGATCAGCATGTCCAGATCGATTCCGGTCTGGATGCCCAGCCCGTCGAGCATGTAGAGCACGTCCTCGCTGGCGACGTTGCCACTGGCACCCTTGGCATAGGGGCAGCCACCAAGTCCGGCGACCGAGCTGTCGAAGGTGCAGAGGCCTTCCAGGAGGCTGGCATAGATATTCGCCAACGCCTGGCCGTAGGTGTCGTGGAAATGCCCGGCGAGCTTGTCCCGCGGGACCTCGCGACTCACCACTTCGATCAGCTGACGCGTCTTGCCCGGCGTGCCGGTACCGATGGTGTCGCCCAGGGACACCTCGTAGCAACCCATGGCGAACAGCTCGTGGGCGATGTGGGCGACCCGTTTCGGATCGACTTCACCTTCATAGGGGCAGCCCAGCACGCAGGAGACATAACCACGTACCTGAACCCCGTTCTCACGCGCCGCAGCCATCAGCGGGGCGAAGCGCGCCAGGCTTTCATCTATCGAGCAGTTGATGTTCTTCTGCGAGAAGGCTTCAGACGCGGCCCCGAACACGGCCACTTCGCTGACACCTGCGTCGATGGCCGCTTCGAGCCCCTTCAGGTTCGGCGTCAGCGCCGCGTAGGTAACGCCGGGCTTCTGCCTGATCTGTGCGAAGACATCGGCCGATCCCGCCATCTGCGGCACCCATTTGGGCGAGACGAAGCTGCCTACCTCGATGTAGTGAAGGCCGGCAGCGCTCAGGTCATCCACCAGACGTACCTTGTCGGCCACGCTGATGGGTTGCTTCTCGTTCTGCAGGCCGTCGCGGGGGCCAACTTCGACCAGGCGCACATGTTTGGGCAGGGACATATCGATGCTCCGTACGGTTATGGCTTCGGTGCGTGTCACCGCTGCGTTGCGTTGCTGGAAGCTGTGTCGCACGTTTTCGCTCTGTACCCGATCCTCTATCGGGTCGAGGCATCAAGCGTCTTCCATTTCCAACAGTACTGCGCCTTCGTCGACCATGTCGCCCTCGGCGCAGAACAGCTTGCCTACCACTCCTCCCTGTTGTGCGCGGATGCTGTGCTCCATCTTCATCGCTTCCAGCACCACCAGTGTGGCACCGGCTTCGACATGTTGCCCCTGCTCGACCAGCACGCGCACGATGCTGCCGTTCATGGGTGCAGTCAGGCCTCCATGGTGCTGATGGCTGGCTTCGGCTTCGGCGATGGGGTCGAACGCGGTGACGGCTTGCAGTTCACCATTCCACTCCAGATACAGCGTGTTGCCCTGGCGGATGGATTTCGGCTGACGATCACGAGGATGAGACGTGCTGCCGATACGCACCAGGCGGTCTTCACCGTTGCACATAAGGTGCACGCCTATGCGTGTCGGCATGCCGAAACGCAGCCCATCACACTTCGCCCAGGGCGATTGAGCATCGTCGTCGCGAATCTTCGCCGGTTCGGTCTGCACATAGAGCTCGCCCGCCAACTGCCAGAACCCATCACCCAGCTGGCCGGGTGTGCGCATGAGCTCGGCTTCGTGGCGCGGGATGAAGCCCGTGTCGAGTTCGGCGGCGGCGAAGGCGGGATGGGCGATCACACGGCGCAGAAAGGCGAGGTTGGTGCGTACGCCGCCGACGCTGGTTTCATCGAGCATGGCCAGCAGGCGAAGACGTGCTTCTTCACGGTTTTCGCCCCAGGCGATCAGCTTGCCGAGCATGGGATCGTAAAACGGCGAGACCGTGTCGCCTTCAGCCACGCCGCTATCGACCCGACGACCCGGCCCTGACGCCGACTCGCGATACAGATCGAGCGTGCCGGTGGCGGGCAGGAAGTCGTTGTCCGGGTCTTCCGCGTACAGCCGCACTTCGATGGCGTGACCGTTGAGCGGCACCTGATCCTGAGTGATCGGCAGCGACTCGCCCCGGGCGACGCGAATCTGCCAGGCCACCAGATCCAGGCCGGTGATGGCTTCGGTGACCGGGTGCTCGACCTGCAGGCGGGTGTTCATTTCCATGAAGAAGAACTCGCCGCGCGCGTCGAGCAGGAACTCTACGGTGCCGGCCCCGACATAGCCGATCGCCTGCGCCGCCTTGACGGCCGCTTCGCCCATGGCGCGGCGCAGTTCGGGCGAAAGCCCTGGCGCAGGCGCTTCCTCGACGACCTTCTGGTGGCGGCGCTGGATCGAGCAGTCGCGCTCGTTGAGGTACAGGCAGTTGCCGTGCTGATCGGCGAATACCTGAATCTCCACGTGCCGCGGTTTGAGCACGTATTTCTCGACCAGCATCCGCGAGTCGCCAAACGACGACTGCGCCTCACGCTGAGCCGATTGCAGCGCTTCGGCCAGATCCGCCTCGCGCTCGACCACCTTCATGCCTTTGCCGCCACCGCCGGCAGTTGCTTTGAGCAAGACTGGATAGCCAATCTTTTCTGCCGCGACGCGGAAGGTTTCCAGGTCCTGTGCTTCGCCGTGATAGCCCGGCACCAGCGGCACGCCGGCTTTGTCCATCAGCGCCTTGGCGGCGGACTTGCTGCCCATGGCGTCGATGGCCGAGGCGGGCGGGCCGAGAAAGATCAGCCCGGCATCCTCGATGGCGCGGGCGAATTCGGCGTTCTCCGAAAGAAAGCCATAGCCGGGGTGGATTGCCTGAGCGCCGCTGGCTTTGGCCGCAGCGATCAACTTGTCGATCATGAGGTAGCTGTCGGCTGGCTTGGCCCCGCCAAGGTCGACTCGAACGTCGGCTTCCTGTGCGTGGCGTGCGTCGCGGTCGATGGCGCTGTGCACGGCAACGGTAGTCAGGCCCATGGCCTTGGCGGTGCGCATCACGCGGCAGGCGATCTCGCCGCGGTTGGCAACCAGCAGGGTGGTTATCATTGTTCTGGCTCCTGCATCCAATTCGGTTTGCGCTTTTCCAGAAAGGCGCTGAGTCCTTCCTGCCCTTCGGGACTGACTCGGATCCGCGCAATGGCATTTTCTGTGTAGCGGCGCAGCGCGGGGTTCAGCGAGACGCTGGCAGCTTCGCGCAGCAGGTCCTTGCTGGCTCGCATCGCCTGTGGGCTGTTGAGCATGAGGTTGTCGAGCCAGGCCTGCAGGGCGTCATCCAGTTCGGCCGCGGCATAAGTCTCCGACAACAGGCCAAGGTCGCGGGCGCGCTCGCCACTGAAGCGCTCGCCGCTTATGGCGTAACGACGCGTGGCGCGCTCCCCCATGGCCTTGACCACGAAGGGACTGATCACCGCAGGCGCGAGGCCGATGCGGACCTCGGACAGGGAGAACAGTGCATCATGCGCACCGATAGCCATGTCGCAGCAGGCGACCAACCCGACCGCACCGCCAAAGGCCGCACCCTGCACGACCGCCAGTGTCGGCAGCTTCAGGTGATAGAGGCTGTACATGAGCTCGGCCAGCTCGCGGGCGTCAGTGAGGTTGGCTTCGAAATCCAGCTTTGCCGATTGCTGCATCCAGGTCAGATCGGCACCGGCCGAAAAGTGCTTGCCGCGCCCCCGCAGTACGAGGAAGCGCAGGGTCTTGTCCGCCTGTACCAGGTCGATGGCCGAGACCAGCTCGCGGATCATCTCGGCGTTGAAGGCGTTGTTCTTTTCCGGACGGTTTAGCCAGAGCGTGGCGAAACCGCGGGGGTCTTTGTTCAGCTCGATGGTGCTGAAAGTCGTCATCAATCTGTCCTCATGTAGGGTGGAAGACGCTCTTTTCTTCCACCGTGGCGCATCCAGTTGGTGGATGGGTGAAGCGTCATCCACCCTACGGTCTTCAGCCCTTGGCTAGCGGTTGAAAGCAGTACGTCCAGCCTCTAGCGCCGTTATCGGTTTTTCCCTTACATCCGGAATACGCCGAACCGGGTCGGTTCGATCGGCGCGTTGAGACTCGCCGAGAGTGCCAGGCCCAGTAGGTCCCGCGTCTGCGCGGGGTCAATAACCCCGTCATCCCATAGTCTGGCGCTGGAGTAGTAGGGATGCCCCTGGTGCTCGTATTGCTCGAGGATCGGTTGTTTGAGTTGCGCCTCGTCCTGCTCAGAGAAGGTCTGCCCGCTGCGCTCGGCCTGCTCGCGCTTGACCTGTACCAGTACACCGGCAGCCTGCTCGCCGCCCATCACACCGATGCGCGCATTCGGCCACATCCACAGAAAGCGTGGATCATAGGCACGACCGCACATACCGTAGTTGCCAGCGCCGAAGCTGCCGCCGATGACAACCGTGAATTTCGGTACCTGGGCGCAAGCGACAGCCGTGACCAGCTTGGCGCCGTGCTTGGCGATGCCGCCGGTCTCGTATTTCTGCCCGACCATGAAGCCGGTGATGTTCTGCAGGAACAGCAGCGGGATGCCGCGCTGGCAGGCCAGTTCGATGAAATGCGCGCCTTTCTGCGCGGCTTCGGCAAAGAGGATGCCGTTGTTCGCCAGAATCGCGATGGGGTAGCCATGCAAGGTGGCGAAGCCGCACACCAGAGTGGTACCGAACAGCGCCTTGAATTCATCGAACTCGCTGCCGTCCACCAACCGCGCGATGACTTCGCGCACGTCATAGGGCTGCTTGGCCTGCGCCGGGATGACGCCGTAGAGCTCCTCCGCTGGGTACAACGGCTGGCGTGGCTGACGGACTTGCACCTGGCCGAGCTTCTTCCAGTTGAGATTGGCGACGCAGCGGCGGGCGATGGCCAGCGCGTGTTCGTCGTGTTCAGCGTAATGGTCAGCTACACCGGACGTTTTGCAGTGCACATCCGCACCGCCCAGGTCCTCGGCGGTCACGACTTCACCAGTGGCGGCTTTTACCAGCGGCGGACCGGCGAGAAAGATGGTTGCCTGATTGCGCACCATGATGGTCTCGTCGGCCATGGCCGGCACATAGGCGCCACCAGCGGTGCAGGAGCCCATTACCACGGCGATCTGCGGGATGCCCATGGCGCTCATGTTGGCCTGGTTGAAAAAGATGCGACCGAAGTGTTCGCGGTCCGGAAAGACCTCGTCCTGACGTGGCAAATTGGCCCCGCCTGAATCCACCAGATAGATGCACGGCAAACGATTCTGCTGGGCGATGGATTGCGCGCGCAGGTGTTTTTTCACCGTGAGTGGGTAGTAGCTGCCGCCTTTTACCGTGGCGTCGTTGGCGATGATCATGCATTCGACACCCTCGACCCGCCCGATGCCGGCGACCACGCCCGCTGCGGCGACGTCTTCGCCGTAGACCTCATGTGCCGCCAGCGGCGCTATTTCCAGAAAGGCTGAGCCCGGATCGAGCAGCGCGTCGATGCGGTCGCGCACCAGCAGCTTGCCGCGTGAGACATGGCGCTGCTGGGCTTTTTCACCACCGCCTTCGCTGACGCGACCAAGCAGGGCGCGGAGGTCGTTCACCTGGTCGAGCATTGCTGCGCTGTTGGCAACGAACTCGGGGGAACGGGGATTGACTTGGGTGTGTAGGACGGCCATCTATGATCTCCATTCGATACTGGGCGAGCCGTGAGCCGTGAGCCGAGAGCCGTGAGCCGTGAGCCGTGAGCCGTGAGCCGTGAGCTGGAAGCCGGAAGCTGGAAGTAGGAGCAACTCAAGCCGCTTCCAGCTTCTGGCTTTCCGGCTTTGAGCTCACTTCGTTTCGTTAAACAGCTCGCGCCCAATCAGCATCCGGCGGATCTCGCTGGTGCCGGCGCCGATTTCGTAGAGCTTGGCATCGCGCAAGAGGCGGCCCGTGGGGAATTCGTTGATGTAGCCGTTGCCGCCGAGAATCTGGATGGCCTGAAGTGCCATCTGAGTGGCGGCCTCTGCGGTGTAGAGGATGACCCCGGCTGCGTCCTTGCGGGTGGTTTCGCCACGGTCGCAGGCCTGGGCGACGGTGTAGAGATAGGCGCGGCTGGCGTTGAGCTGGGTGTACATGTCGGCCACCTTGCCCTGGATGAACTGAAACTCGCCGATGCTCTGGCCGAACTGCTTGCGGTCGTGGATATAGGGAACGACCACGTCCAGGCACGCCTGCATGATCCCGACCGGGCCACCGGCCAGTACCACGCGTTCGTAATCCAGGCCGCTCATCAGCACCTTGACGCCACCGTTCTCGACGCCCAGGACGTTCTCTTCCGGCACCTCGACGTCGTCGAAGAACAGCTCGCAGGTGTTGGAGCCGCGCATGCCGAGCTTGTCGAACTTGTTGCCGCGGGAGAAACCCTTCCAGTCGCGCTCGACGATGAACGCGGTGATGCCATGGGGGCCCTTGTCCAGGTCGGTCTTGGCATAAATCACGTAGGTGTTGGCGTCCGGGCCGTTGGTGATCCAGGTCTTGCTGCCGTTGAGGACGAAGCGGTCGCCCTTGCGGTCCGCGCGCAGCTTCATCGATACCACGTCGGAACCGGCATTCGGCTCGCTCATTGCCAGTGCGCCGACGTGCTCGCCGGAGATCAGTTTGGGCAGGTATTTCGCTTTCTGTTCTGGCGTGCCATTGCGGTTGATCTGGTTGACGCAGAGGTTGGAATGCGCGCCGTAGGACAACCCCACGGAGGCCGAACCGCGGCTGATTTCCTCGATGGCGATGACATGCGCCAGGTAACCCATGCCAGCGCCGCCGTATTCCTCGTCTATGGTGATACCGAGCAGGCCCATGTCGCCGAACTTGCGCCACATGTCGCCGGGGAAGAGGTTGTCGCGGTCGATGGCTTCGGCGCGGGGCGCCACTTCGTCGGCCACGAAACCGCGCACCTGGTCGCGGAGCATGTCGACGGTCTCGCCGAGAGCGAAGTTGAGGCCTGAATAGTTCATGTGCCACCTGTCTGTCTTGTAGTTGTTCTGTTCGACTGCCAGCCGAGGGAGAACGTCGACGCCCCCGATCAGCCTGTGTTTTCTGCGATCCAGCCCGGTTCCTCGAAGCAGGATGCGGTGGGTTGTCACGCTGTTACCTTTACGTTAACGTAACCATGTCCCGAATGGCTGTCAACAGCGGAAAACCGGGCAGCAAGGCCTCATAACAAACATAAGACTGAGGAATTTCGACATGAGTCTTCCGAGCTACACCTGCGGACCGCAGACCAAACCCCTGTTGCCGATGACAATTGGTGCGGCGTTCGACCGGACGGTCGAGCGATTCTCAGACCGTGAGGCCCTGGTCGTGCGACATCAGAACCTGCGCTTTACCTGGGCGCAGCTCGCCGATGAAGTGGATCGTTGCGCACGCGGATTGCTCGCGCTGGGTTTGCAACCGGGCGAGCGGGTGGGCATCTGGTCACCGAACAATGCCCAGTGGTGCATCACACAGTTCGCCACCGCCAAGATCGGCGTGGTGCTGGTGAACATCAACCCGGCGTATCGCCTGAGCGAGCTCGAATACGCACTTAAACAGTCCGGCTGCCGCTGGCTGATCTGCGCCGATGCGTTCAAGACGTCCGACTACCACGCGATGCTCAACGAGCTGTTACCCGAGCTGGAACGCTCCGCCGTGGGCGCGCTGCAAAGTCATATGCTTCCAGAACTGCGCGGCATCATCAGCCTGTGCGACAAGCCGGTGGATGGCATGCTGCTGTGGAACGGGCTGATGGATATGGCCGAGCAGGTTGGCCCGGAACAGCTGCGCCAGTGCGGAGAGCAGTTGCAGTTCGATGACCCCATCAACATCCAGTACACCTCGGGCACCACCGGCTTCCCCAAGGGGGCCACCCTAAGTCACTACAACATTCTCAATAACGGCTACATGGTAGGCGAAAGCCTCAAGCTCACCGAACATGATCGACTGGTCATTCCGGTGCCGCTGTACCACTGCTTCGGCATGGTGATGGGCAACCTGGGCTGCGTCACCCATGGCACCACCATGATCTATCCGAGCGCCGCTTTCGAGCCGCTGGCGGCACTGCAGGCGGCTGCCGAAGAGAAGGCCACCGGTATGTATGGCGTGCCGACCATGTTCATCGCCATGCTCGATCACCCGGAGCGCCAGTCGCTGGACCTCACCAGCCTGCGCACCGGCATCATGGCCGGCTCAACCTGTCCGATCGAAGTCATGAAGCGCGTCATCGATGACATGCATCTGGCCGAGATGCAGATCGCCTACGGCATGACCGAGACCAGCCCGGTGTCCACCCAGACTGGCCCGGATGACGACCTCGAGCGGCGCGTGACCAGCGTCGGTCGTACCCAGCCCCACCTGGAAAGCAAGGTGGTGGACGAGCACAACCGTATCGTGCCGCGCGGGCAGATCGGCGAGCTCTGTACCCGTGGCTACAGCGTCATGCTGGGCTACTGGAACAACCCGGAAGCGACCGCCGGCGCCATCGACGGGGCGCGCTGGATGCACACCGGCGACCTGGCGATCATGGACGAGGAGGGCTACGTGAAGATCGTCGGCCGCAACAAGGACATGATCATTCGCGGCGGTGAAAACGTGTATCCGCGCGAGATCGAGGAGTTTCTGTTTACCCACCCGGCCGTCGCGGATGTGCAGGTCATCGGTGTGCCGGACAAGACCTATGGAGAAGAGATCGTCGCCTGGGTCAAGTTGCATCCGGGGCACCAGGCTGGTGCCGAAGAGCTGCGGGCCTTCTGCAAGGGCCGCATCGCGCACTTCAAGACGCCGCGACATATCAGGTTCGTTGACGACTTCCCCATGACCATCAGTGGCAAGGTGCAGAAATTCAAGATGCGCGAGGTAAGCGTGGCCGAGCTGGGGCTTGCTGATCTGTAACTGCCATCCCACCGTACCGGGTTTCTTGAGGAGCACAGCATGACCCAGGCCATCAGTCGTTTTCCGCTGGTCGACAACCTCGACGAGCTGCCGTCCGATGTGCGCGAACGTATCGTCGCGGTGCAGGAGAAGGCCGGCTTCATACCTAACGTCTTTCTTATGTTGGCCCATCGACCTGATGAATTTCGCGCCTTCTTCGGCTATCACGATGCTTTGATGGAACGAGAATCCGCGAGCCTGACCAAGGCCGAGAAGGAGATGATCGTTGTGGCAGTGAGCGCTGATCATGGTTGCCTGTATTGCGTGGTAGCCCATGGGGCGATTCTGCGGATCCTGGCCAAGGACCCGTTCATCTCTGATCAGATTGCGGTCAACTACCACACCGCGCCGATCGGCGAGCGCCAGCGGGTGATGCTGGATTTTGCGTTGAATGTGGCTGCTGAGCGAGGTGTGCTGGATGACACCTGGCAGGCGCGTTTGGAAGAAGTGGGCTTTACTCTCGACGACATCTGGGATATCGGGTCGATTGCGGCGCTGTTCGGCTTGTCAAACCGCCTGGTATCGATGGCGCGAACACCTCCCAACGACGAGTTCTATTTGCTGGGCCGGGTGCCCAGGGCTGCCGCCAACTGAGCGGAAGCAGAAGATTTACCGCACGCCGCGGTAATACGGGCCGGCTGTACAAGTCGGCCGGACAGCTGCATCAACCAAGACAATAACAAGAGAGATGACTATGCACCTGAAACCCCTAAGCCGTTTCTTCGTCTTCAGCAGTCTGGCAGCCAGTGCGCTGGGTACCTCGACGATGGCGTCCGCCGCGTTTCTCGATGACAGCAAGGCTGGCGTCGAGCTGCGCAACTTCTACATGAACCGTGATTTCCGCCAGAGCGGTGCGCCTCAGTCCAAGGCCGAGGAATGGGCTCAGGGCTTCATTCTGAAGATCGAATCGGGTTACACCGAGGGTCCGGTGGGCTTTGGCCTGGACGCCATCGGTCTGCTGGGGCTCAAGCTGGACTCCAGCTCGGATCGGGCCGGCACCGGGCTGCTCCAGCGTGACCGCAACGCACCCGGCCGAGCCCAGGATGACTACGGGACAGCAGGCCTGACGGCCAAAGCTAAGATGTCCGATACCACTCTGCATGTCGGCACGCTGCAGCCAATCATTCCGGTTGTGATGCGCAACGACAGTCGCTTGCTGCCCAATGTCTATCGAGGAGCCTGGCTGCAGAGCAAGGAAGTCGATGGGCTTACGCTCGATGTGGGGATGCTCGACCGCATCAGCTATCGCGACTCTTCGGACTATGAGGAGATGACTGTATTCAATGGTGGCGCCAGGAACATCACGCTGGGTAGCAACGCTACCAGCGACGAGTTCCTGTTCGCCGGTGGCCGCTACCAGATAATGCCCGAGCTGACCGGCAGCTATTACTACGGTGGCCTGGACGGCATCTATAAGCAGCACAACATGCAACTGGTGCACGTCATGGCGCTTGGTGAGAGCCAGAGCTTCAAGACGGACCTGCGCTATGTGCGGTCCACCGATGATGGCGGCAGCAATGTTGACAACAACGCCTTCGGAGCACTGTTCACCTACAAGCTCGGTGGTCACGGCTTCACCGGGGGTTATCAGAAAATGAGCGGCGACACTGGCTTCGCGTATGTCAGTGGCGGCGACAACATGCTGATCAATCTCTTGCAGATCAATGACTTCGGCAACGAAGACGAGAAATCGTGGCAGGTCCGCTATGACTACGATTTTGCCGCGATGGGCATACCCGGACTGAGCCTAATGACCCGTTATGTCAGTGGCGACAACGTCAACCTGGCCGCTGGTGGGGAGGGCGAGGAATGGGAGCGCGATACCGATATCGCCTATGTCGTGCAGCAAGGGCCGCTGAAGAACCTGGGATTGAAAGTCCGCAACGCGACGGTGCGTAGCAACTTCGGGCCAGACATGAACGAAACCCGGGTCATCCTCAGCTACTCCCTGGCGCTGTGGTAACCACTGCCGGAACACACTGAGACAGCTCCTCGTTGATCCCTTTCCGGGCCTCCGGGCCCGGTTTTTTCCATGAAGTCCAATCGCACCAAGGCATTGCTGAGGTACCTGCCGGGTCAGTCATGCGTTTGAAAACGAGGCTTGCCTCGTGTTGCAAACGCTTGTTATCGTTTACGTAAAGGTCACCCAACGACCTGCGCCATTAACCAACAAGAATAATCAAGGTTAGAGGGCATCCCATGGAACCAGAGTTCGTGCTGGAAACGCGCGGCCTGACCAAGGAATTTCGCGGCTTCACCGCGGTGGATTCCGTCGATCTACGTGTACAGAAAGGACACATCCATGCCTTGATCGGCCCCAACGGTGCCGGCAAGACCACGGTATTCAATCTCCTTACCAAATTCCTCACGCCCACGCGTGGCGAAATCCTCTATCGCGGCAAAGCCATCACGGCGATGAAGGCGAACCAGATCGCGCGTCTCGGCCTGGTTCGCTCGTTCCAGATCTCTGCTGTGTTCGGTCATATGAGCGTGCTGGAAAACGTGCGCGTCGCACTCCAACAGAAACTGGGCAATTCGTTCCACTTCTGGAAGTCGGAGCGCACCCTGCGGGAACTCGATGAGCGTGCCCTGCAGCTACTCGCCGAGGTCGAGCTGGAGAGTTATGCCCAGACGCTCGCCATAGAATTGCCTTACGGGCGCAAGCGCGCGCTGGAACTGGCTACGACTCTCGCGCTGGACCCCGTAGTGCTGCTGCTCGACGAGCCGACCCAGGGCATGGGCGGCGAGGACGTCGACATGGTCGTGGCGCTGGTACGGCGCGCGGCGGAAAATCGAACGGTGCTGATGGTCGAACACAACCTCAGCGTCGTCAGCCGCCTCTGCGATCGAATTACCGTTCTGGCGCGCGGCTCCGTTCTGGCCGAGGGCGACTATGACAGCGTTTCGGCCAACCCTGAAGTGCGCGAGGCCTACATGGGCAGCGAAGCCGATGCAGAGGAGGCTCACGCATGACGCCCATGGCCGATCGTGATCAGTTGCGGGTCGATGACCTGCATGCCTTTTATGGCGAGTCCCACATTTTGCATGGCGTCGACATGGTGGTCGGCCGTGGCGAGCTGGTCACGCTGCTCGGGCGCAACGGCTCAGGCCGCAGCACCACACTGCGGGCAATCATGAACATGGTGGGTCGACGCACAGGCTCCATCATCGTCAACGGCAACGAAACCATGGGCATACCTGCCCACCAGATTCCCAGGCTCGGCGTCGGCTATTGCCCTGAAGAGCGCGGCATCTTTTCTAGCCTCAACGTCGAGGAAAATCTGCTGCTACCCCCAACCGTGCGCAGCGGCGGGATGGGCCTGGACGAAATCTACGAGATGTTCCCCAACCTCTATGAGCGGCGCTTCAGCCAGGGCACCCGGCTGTCTGGCGGCGAGCAGCAGATGCTGGCGATGGCGCGGATCCTTCGCACCGGCGCCAACCTCCTGTTGCTCGATGAAATCACGGAAGGGCTGGCCCCGGTGATCGTCCAGAAGCTTGCCGAAGTGTTGATCAAGCTGAAGAAACGCGGGCTGACCATCGTCCTGGTCGAGCAGAACTTCCGCTTTGCCGCACCCCTGGCTGACCGTCACTACGTGATGGAGCACGGGCAGATCATCGAAGAGATCCATGCGGTCGATCTGGATTCGAAAAAGGAATTCCTGAATAGCTGTCTCGGGGTCTGAAGCCCGGTCAGAAGGACCTGCCGGTCTGCAGTACACCGGCATTTCATCAACCACCAACAAAAACAACCACAGTGGGTGAATATGAAATCTCTACGGAAAACCGCAGCCGCCGCGCTCGTGTCCAGCGTCATCATGGGTGCCGCACAGGCCGAGATCAGCAATGACGAAATCCGAATCGGGTACCTGGCCGATATGTCAGGAACCTACCGTGACCTGTCCGGCCCCGGCGGGCTGGAAGCCCTGCAAATGGCGATCGAGGATTTCGGCGGCACGGTCAACGGCAAGAAGATCGTTACCTTCAATGCCGATGATCTGAACAAGCCCGACGTCGGTGCCAACACGGTTCGCCAGTGGATCGACGAGCGCAACGTCGACATGGTGACCGGTATGGTCGCAAGCTCCGTGGTCCTCGCGGCCGCCAAGGTAGTGGAGCAGGGCGGTAAGCTCGCGCTCATCTCCGGTGCAGCGGCCTCGAGCATCACCAACGAGTACTGCGCGCCCAGCCATATCCACTGGACCTACGACACCTTCGCTCTGGCAAACGGCACCGCCAACGCCGTGCTCAAGGATGGCGGCAAGAGCTGGTTCATCCTCACTGCCGACTACGCGTTCGGCCACGCCATGGAAAACGACATCAAGAAGGTCGTCGAAGCCGAAGGCGGCAGCGTGGTCGGCACGGTGCGCCATCCGTTCCCGAGCAGCGATTTCTCGTCCTACATCCTTCAGGCTCAGGGCTCGGGCGCTGACGTGGTCGCGCTGGCCAACGCCGGCGCAGACACTGTGAACTCGCTGAAGACCGCGAGTGAATTCGGCGTCACCCAGTCCGGGCAGAAGCTTGCCGGCATGGTGGTTTTCCTGAACGACATCCATGCCATGGGGCTGGACGTCACCCAGGGGCTGATGCTGACCACCGGTTGGTACTGGGACATGAACGAGGAAACCCGCGCCTGGGCCAAGCGGTACCAGGACCGCGTCGGCCGCATGCCGGGCATGGTGCCCGCCGGCATCTACTCGGCGACCATGCACTATCTCAACGCCGTGAAGGAAACGGGCAGCGACGACGCCCAGGTCGTTCGCGCGCAAATGGCCAAGACACCGGTCAACGACATGTTTGCCAAGAACGGCAAGATCCGCGAGGACGGCCGCATGGTGCACGACATGTATCTGGTCCAGGTCAAGACACCGGAAGAATCCAAGGGCGAATGGGATCTGTACAAGATCGTCAGCACCATTCCAGGCGATGAGGCCTTCCGCCCCATCGGTGAGAGCCAGTGCCAGCAGATGGCTCCGAAGGGCTGACCACACTGGCGTACCGCTACCCGGTCAGCAGTGATGTTGCTCTGGCCGGGTGTTCCGGAATCCTTTGGGTAGTGAATCATGACTCTCGTATTCGGCGTTCCCCTGAGCGTACTGTTCGGGCAGCTGCTGCTCGGCCTGATCAATGGGTCGTTCTATGCGCTGCTGAGCCTTGGCCTGGCGATCATCTTCGGCTTGCTGCGCATCATCAATTTCGCCCACGGCGCGCAATACATGCTCGGCGCCTTTGCTGCCTTCATTGGTTTGAATTACCTGGGCGTCAATTACTGGATGGCATTGCTGCTGTCGCCGCTGCTGATCGGCCTGCTGGGCATGGGCATCGAGCGCGGCCTCCTGCGTCGTATCGCCGGGGAGGATCATCTGTACGGCCTGCTACTGACCTTCGGGCTGGCGCTGATCGTCGAGGGCAGCTTCGTCAAGTTGTTCGGTGTGTCCGGGTCCCCTTATCCCATGCCTGAGCTGCTCAAGGGCGGGCATAACCTGGGCTTCATGTTCCTGCCGACCTATCGCGGCTGGGTGATCGTCGCGGCGCTGACGGTGTGCTTCGCGACCTGGTACATGATTGAACGGACCCGGCTGGGATCGTACCTGCGCGCCGGCACGGAGAACCCGAAGCTGATGCAGGCGTTCGGTATCAACGTTCCGCTGCTGGTCACGCTGACCTACGGCTATGGCGTTGCACTGGCCGCGTTTGCTGGCGTGCTTGCCGCGCCTATCTACGCCGTCACGCCTGGGATGGGCTCGAATCTGCTGATCGTGGTTTTTGCCGTCGTGGTGATCGGCGGGATGGGCTCGATCATGGGCGCGATTGTCACCGGCCTTGCGATGGGGCTGATCGAAGGGCTCACCAAGGTGTTCTATCCGGAGGCGGCCAACACGGTGATCTTCGTGATCATGGTGCTGGTACTGCTGTTGCGGCCGGCCGGTCTGTTCGGAAAGGAGGCATGAACATGTCGACTCGAGAAAGCGTTCAAGCGTCTCCCATGCAGGCATCGGCCATACAGGTCAGGGCCAATGCCGAACGCGAGCGCCGCCGGGCGGCGCGGCGACGGCAGCATCTGTTCTACCTGGCGCTGTTGGGCGTGGCGATGGTGGCGCCGCTGATGGTGTACCCGGTGTTCCTGATGAAGCTGCTGTGCTTCGCCCTGTTCGCCTGTGCGTTCAATCTGCTGCTGGGGTACGCTGGGTTGCTGTCGTTCGGGCATGCGGCATTCTTCGCCTGTGGCGGCTATATCACCGGCTATATGTTGAGTACCTATACGGGCCTGAGCACCGAGCTAGGCATCGTCGCCGGTACATTGGCTTCGACTGTGCTGGGGTTTGTCTTCGGCTTGCTGGCGATTCGCAGGCAAGGCATCTACTTCGCGATGATCACCCTCGCACTGGCGCAGATGGTGTTCTTCGTCTTCGTCCAGGCGCCGTTCACCGGCGGCGAAAACGGCATGCAGGGCGTACCGCGAGGGCACCTGTTCGGTCTGTTCGACATGCAGAACAACATGTCCCTGTATTACTTCGTGCTCGCTGTGTTCGTGTTGGGTTTCGTGATCATCCAACGAACGATTCATTCGCCCTATGGACAGGTGCTTAAGGCGATTCGCGAGAACGAGCCGCGGGCTATCTCGCTGGGCTACAACGTCGACGCGCACAAACTGTTGGCGTTCGTGATTTCCGCCGCGCTGACAGGGTTGGCCGGCTCTACGAAGACGGTGGTGTTTCAGCTCGCGTCGCTGACCGACGCCCACTGGCACATGTCCGGTGAGGTGATCCTGATGACGTTGCTTGGCGGCGTTGGCACCATCCTCGGCCCGGTCGTGGGTGCGACGGTCGTGGTCACGCTGCAGAGCTCGCTCTCCAACGGCCCGCTGGGCGAATGGGTGCATGTGATCCTCGGGGTGATCTTTGTGCTCTGCGTGCTGCTGTTTCGCTCGGGAATCGTGGGATGGGTGGAGCGATTGGTCAGGCGGAATTTCAAGTAAAAAAGCAGCTGGAAGCTCGAAGCCGGAAGTCAAAGCTTCAGGCTTCAGGCGGCGTGGTCAGGCGTTTTTCCAGGTAGGGCTGCGTTTTTCCAGGAAGGCATTGACGCCTTCCTTCTGGTCCTGGGTGTCGAAGAGTTCGGCGAAGAGTTCGCGCTCGGCGCCCCAGCCGGTGGCATGGTCGTTGTGACGGGCATTCATCACCAGGCGTTTGCAGCGGCTGACGGAGGAGGGGCTTTGCTTGCTTGCGCCTTCGGCAAGCTTGAGCGCCGTGGCGAGAGCCTCGCCGCGTGGGACCACTTCCTCGACCAGGCCGATCTTTTCGGCGCGCTGGGCGTCGATGCGCTCGCCACAGAGGATCATGCGCTTGGCCCAGCCTTCGCCTACCAGCCAGGGCAGATTCTGGGTACCACCGGCGCAGGGCAGCAAGCCGACGCTGGCTTCGGGGAGCGCCATCTGGGCGTGTTCTTCAGCAATGCGGATGTCGCAGGCCAGCGCGCACTCCAACCCACCGCCCATGGCGTACCCGTTGATGGCGGCGATGGACACACCGCGAAAGCGCGTCAGTGCATCGAAGGCACGACCGAAGAGCTCCGCCACCTCGCGTGCGCCATCCTTGTCGCCGTCAGCGAACTGCTTGAGGTCCGCCCCTGCCGAGAAGAATTTTTCTCCCTGGCCGGTTACGACCAGCGCGTAGACCTCGGGATTGTCGTTGAGCTGGCCGATCATCTGTTCCAGCGAAGCCAGCGACTCGCGGTCCCAGGTGTTGGCAGGTGGGTTGGAGATGGTCAGCAGGGCCGTGTGGTCGCGCATTTCGAGCTGAATCTTCTCGCTCATGTCGGTTCCTTCTTCTTGGAATGATGCGGGTGCCGTGAGGCACAACGGGTTCGATAGACGAGCCTAGCAGCGTAAAAACAGTAAACCCATGGTGCGAAACGCAGAGGTATTCTGTGTTTTTGCACAGCGAGCCGCGGACGGCACGCGGCAACTGATGGATCTGGAGCTTGTAGTGGACTGGGACAACCTGCGTTTTTTTCTCGAACTTTCGCGTGCGGGCAAGCTGACGGTCGCCGCAAGGCGGTTGGCCGTAGACCACACCACGGTGGCGCGACGGGTGCAGGCGCTGGAGAAAAGCCTGGACCGGCAACTTTTCATTCGTGCCAAGGCGGGATATCGACTGTCCGAAGCGGGCCGCGAACTGCTGGCCCAGGCCGAGGCGATGGAAAGCGCCATTGCTTCCATCGAACAGCCGAGCCTGACCGCTGACAAGCTGTCCGGCCAGGTTCGCATTGGCGCCACCGAGGGGTATGGCACCGTCATGCTGGCAAGCCAACTGGCCAACCTGACCCGCGATTATCCGCACCTGGGCGTGGATCTGCTGGCGGTGCCGCGCTCGGTACGGCTGGCGCGGCATGAGGCGGACATCGTCATAACCCTGGAGCGGCCCGAACGGGGACCCTACGTCATCACCAAACTCACCGACTACGTGCTGCGCCTCTACGCGTCCGAAGCCTACCTCGCCTCTCATCCGCCTATCCGCAGCCGCGAAGATCTGGTCGGCCATGTGTTTGTCAGCTACATCGAGGATCTGCTCTATAGCAAGGAGCTGTACTTTCTCGACGAGATCGTCCGCCCGCGCCAGCACTCGCTGCGCAGCACCAGCATCATGGCCCAGCAGGAAGCCGTCGCCGCCGGGGCTGGGCTGGCGATCCTGCCGGCGTTCTCGGCACGCAAGGAGCCGCGGCTCAAGGAAGTGCTGCTCGAAGAGATCGAATTCACCCGAACCTTCTGGATGCTGATGCCGGTGGAGAACAAGGACCTGGCGCGAATGCGGGTGTGCTGGGACTTCCTGCGGGACGTGGCCGCCACCAGCCATGACGTGATGATGGGGCGCGCATGAACCGCGACGGCAAGGGGACCATTTCCGTCAGGCTGGTGGAGGAGGCGCTGCAGGGCTTTACCGCCTCTTCGCGATCAGCCGAACAGCTGCTGCTTCAGCTCGGGCTCACCACCATTGACCTGGCTGATAGCGAAGCGCGTGTCGATGTGGCTGACTTCAGCAAGCTCTGGCGACGCCTGGCGCGGACGTTTGACGATGAATTCTTCGGCATGGACGCGCGGCGTATGCGTACCGGCAGTTTCGCCTTCGTCTGCCGCGCGGCCATGGCCCAGCCGACACTCGAGACTGCGCTTCGTGTGGCGCTGGAGTTCTTCAGGCTGACCTTCGAAGGCTTTCGCGGTGAGCTGTTTCGCAGCGAAAGCCTGGCGGAAGTCATGCTGTCGGAGCCGGGAGATGCGCCGCCGCTCAGAGCCTTCAGCTACTTCACTTTCTGGATGCTGCTGCACGGCCTGGCCTGCTGGCTGGTGGGGCGGCGCATTCCGCTGCTGGCGGTAGAGCTGCGTTGCGACGAGCCGGCCTATACTGACGACTACCGCATTATGTTCTCGCGCAACCTGCGCTTCGCGCGGCCTGGAACGCGGATCATCTTCGCTGCCGAGGTGCTCGACCTGCCGGTGCGCCGCAGCGAGCAGGAACTGCACGGATTCCTGGCCCAGGCGCCGGCCAACATCCTGGTCAAATACCGCGACACCACCAGTCTTGCCAGCCGCATCAAGGCCCAGCTACGCGAATTGCCGGCCGAGCAGTGGCCAACCAGCGAAATGCTTGCTCAGACCTTGTGTGTCTCGCCCTCGACCTTGCGCCGTCGGCTGGCTGAAGTCGGGCAGACGTACCAGGCCATCAAGGACCAGGTGCGCCAGGAGATGGCCACGCTGTGGCTGGCTGACCCTTCGATCACCTACGCCGAAATAGCCGAGCGCCTGGGTTTCGCCGACGTCAGCTCGTTCTACAAGGCGTTTCGTAAATGGACCGGGACCAATCCGGGGCAGTATCGCGGGTTGATTCTCGGCAACCCCTAACGGTGCGGGCACGCTCAACGGCCTTTGAACCAATCCCACAGGCCCAGCGAATAGTTTGGAAAGAGGTTGATTCCGAGGGCCGACTTGGCCAGGTACAACGCGACCAGGCCCACCAGAATCGAGAAGAACAGAAACAGGGTAAGCACACCGGCCTTGGCGGCCAGCGACAGGTTGCGCTGGGCGCGAGACAGGTTGCGCTTGTTGCGCCCACCCACCAGGACGAAATAGTACTGGTTGCTCCACAGCCTGAAGGTGCCGCGCAGATCCAGCTTGTGCCTGGCCCACGAGCGGGTCGCAAAGGCATTGCGCAACGCATCCAGTTGCTGCGGGGTGAAGCTGTCCCGTAGATCTCTGGGGAGGCGTTGTTTGAGGCCAAGGACAAACGGATCGTATTCCAGCGCGATGACATCGTTGGTGTCTGTGGATTGCGCGTCTTCAACGTTTGATTCAGGAGCGAGCATAGCGTCAGGTAGCCGTCGGAAATCGTGGGAGACAAAGGCTATGCAACTACCTGGCCGAAAAGCCTTATCTGCCAAGATTTTCCAGTTCAGCCGCCAGACGGGCGAAATCGGGACGCTGTGCAGGATCGTCCATCAGACATTGATGCCGCAGCGCAGATAGCCGCTCGATGCGAGCGTCTTCCTGTGCCGGATCGCAGCGCTCCAGCAATTCCTCCACCAGGCAGCCGAACGCGCGGGCTTCGAGGCGTTGCAGGGCCAGTGCAGTGGACGTGTCCGGGTCGAAAAACGAGGCGGCACCGAAATCGCTGAGTAGCGTCTGGCCACCTGCATCGACCAGCAGGTTATGCGCGTAGAGGTCGCCATGGAGAATACCGCGCTGGTGCAGATGGCCGATGGCGCAGGCCGCACCTGTCGCGATCTGCAGCGCCTCATCGGCAGAAAACCGGCGCATCGGTTCATAGCAATCGCGTGTACAGCTGACCAGCGATGGTGGGCCGGCCAGCACCCGGAACGCCGGATCGATAAGCTCCATGAGCAGCCCGGGCAAAGCATCGGACTGCTCGGCCAGCGGTCCAGTGACGCTGATCAGGTTGGGATGTTCGCCTGCGGCGATGCAGGCCGCCATCTCGCTATGTGGCAGGCCGTCGCTGGTCAGGTTGCCCTTGAACAGCTTGACCGCCATCGGCTGTGTTGCCTTGCCGGGCTGCTGCCACTGCGCTTGGTGGATCACCCCGGATGCGCCCTGGCCCAGCACTTCACCCAGGCTGATCTGCTTGCGCTCGACCGGAGCCAGCGGGTGCTGCGCCAGGGTTTGTGCTTCCAGCGCATCGCTGAACGGGTTGCCGGCAAATGCCAGCCAGCTCAGCCGGGGCATGCGCAGCAACCAATGCGGGAGGGCAGGCAACCGGTTGGCAGCAATGCGCAGCAATTCCAGCCGACTGCAGTTGGCAAGCGATTCAGGCAGTGCCTCCAGCTGGTTGCCCGCCAGCATCAGCTTCTGCAGGTTTCCGCAGCGGCCGATCTCCTCCGGCAGGGCTTCGAGCCTGTTGTCAGTGAGGATCAGCCAGCGCAGCTTCGGTGGCAGTGCTTCGGCGGGGAGTCGCTGAATGCGGTTGGCCTTGAACCCGACCATCTCCAGATTGGCACAGCGGCCGATCGAGGCGGGGACCACGGTGAAGAGGTTGTCCGAACAGAACAGGATGCGCAGCCTGTGCAAGCGTGACAGGTCGTCCGGCAGGCTGCTGAGCCGGTTGCCTGACAGATTGAGCACTTCCAGGCTGTCGGCCAGCTCGAAGATCGCCTGCGGAAAGGCCTCGAGCTGCTCGGACAGGTCGAGGCGGGTGGCTCCGGCGAGTTCGCCGCGTTCAAGTTGCGCCAGTGTGTGCATGGGCGGGTCACTTATCGGTGATCAAGGGGAATGGATCGGACACCGGGCGGCAGCCGCGCTCATTTGCCCAAGGGGCTGGTCAATGCGCTCGGACAGTGCCCATGACGTCCCGTTCATTCGGCCTGCTCAGGCATCGCCTTGCTCGTGGAGCGCTGGCGCACCACTCGCTCGGCGCGGGCGCGTAGCTGTCCGCAGCCGCCGTCGATGTCCTGTCCCGCCGAGTTGCGCACCTTTGTCAGCACGCCGTTTTCGTGCAGGTAACGCATGATCTGGTGGATACGATCCGCGTCGGGGCGCCGGAATTCGTCGTCGTCCAGGCTGTTGTAGGGGATCAGGTTCATGATCGCGAACTTGCCGCGAAGCAGCCGGATGATCCCATCCATTTCGTCCGGACCATCGTTGATGCCCTTGAGTAGCGTCCACTGGTACTGGATCGGGTAGTCGACCAGGCGCGCATAGGCTTCACCCAGCTCGACCAGCTCGGCAGGATCGAACACCGGCGCACGGGGCAGCAGCTCGCGGCGCAGTGCCGCGTCGGTGCTGTGCAGGGAGAGGGCCAGAGCTGGCTTGACCTTTTGCCTGGGCAAGCGCTCGAACACCCTTGGATCGCCCACGGTGGAAAACACCAGATTCTTGTGACCGATGCCGCCATCGGTGCCCAGCAGGTCGATGGCATCGAGAACGTTGTCCAGATTGTGGGCCGGCTCGCCCATGCCCATGAACACGACTTTCCGGACCGGGCGAAACCGCCGGGCCAGGGCGACCTGGGCGACGATCTCGGCGCTACCCAGCTGGCGCAGCAGGCCGCTTTTGCCGGTCATGCAGAACACGCAACCCACCGCACAGCCCACCTGGCTCGACACGCACAACCCTGCGCGGGGTAGCAGCACGCTTTCGACCATCTGGCCGTCTGCAAGCGCCACCAACAGCCGTGCGGACCCGTCGGCTCCCGGATGTTCGGAGCGCAGGCTGACCAGACCCTCTATGGCCTGGCTCACGGCGGGCAGTCCGTTGCGTACCGAGAACGGCAGGAAGTCTTCGGTTTTCTGATGGCGAGTGCCAGCGTCAAGCGGCAGGCCGTTCAGCCAGGCGCGGGTCATCCTGCCGATATGGACAGGCTTGGCGCCAAGGGTGGCGAGCTGCTGATGAATGTCTTGGATGCGCATAGGGCGCGCATTCTAGCCAAACGCCCCTGTTGGGTCTGTAGCTCAATGCATGAGCACAGCGGCCGATGAGCGCATTTGCACGACCGTCACTCACGGAACCGATGGCTGCCCAACGCCAGAACGACCAGCAACAGTGCCAGCAGGCCGAACGCCAGGGTCAGCGAGGCGTAATGGGCGATCACGCCGATCAAGGCCGGGCCTGCCAGAACACCGGCAAAACCGATTGTCGTTGCGGCCGTGATCGCCTGGTGCACAGGCATGGCGCGCTGTCGACTCAACGAGGAAATCAATACCGGCGAAACATTCGCGCAACCAAGACCACAGAGCCCATAGCCGATCAGGGCAAGTAACCAGTGTTCGGTCAGGATGCTCAGGCCGATACCGAACGCGGCGAGCAGCCCGCCCAGACCGATGACCCTGGCAGTGCCAAGGCTGTTGACCACCGGCGCTCCGGCGAAACGACCAATGGTCACCATCATGGCGAAACTTGCGTATCCGAGGCCGCCTTTGGCTGTTTCCAGCGCCTTCTGCTCGGTGAGGTACAGCGCACTCCAGTCCAGCACGGCCCCTTCGGCCAGATAGACGATAAAGGTCATCGCGCCGACAAGAAGGACCATCCCGGTCGGCCGGACAAAGGCGACTCCGCCGCCGGGCGCCCGGTCTCGCAGGAAGCCGGGCGTGACGGCCACGTAGGCCAGCGCGATCAGGCCCATCATCAGCAGGGTGCCTGTAGCGGGTGCGAGGCCGAGGATCAGTGCGCCGGTGAGCGCCAGCGCGCCGCTGATGGAGCCAAGGCTGAACATGCCATGGAAATTCGACATATGCCGCTTGCCGGTATCACGCTCGATCAGTACGCCCTGAATGTTGAGCACCACATCGATCACGCCCAGGCTTCCGCCAAAACAGAACAGTGCGAGCGCGAGCACGGCAATGGATTCGGTGAAGGCCACTCCGAGCAGTGCCAGGAGTAGCAGCGCGACACTGCTCAGCACGACAGGGCGAATGCCACGCCGCGTCACCAGCAGACCTGACAAGGGCATCCAGGTCAGCGAACCCAGGCCAATGCACAACAGCAAGGTACCGAACATCGCATCGCTCATCTCGATGCGCGCACGTACGTAGGGGACCAGCGGTGCCCATATCGACAGGCCGAACCCGGCCATGAAAAAGCCCACACGGGTGGCCCGGCGTGCAATCGGCGAAGCAGCATCGAGGGGCGGCGTGACCGCGGGCATGTTCGGATGTCCTTGCTTGAAGAGGGGGTTCAGATTGGCAGTGGCGGACCGTGGTGAAGCCAAGGGGCGCATTGTGTCAAAGAACCCCAGCGGAGCCGATCCTTCGATGCGAGAGAGCCTCGACCGGTTGCCCGGTGCAGCGCAGCCAGCCATGCAGGCTCCATGATAATCTTCGCGTTTGCCAACACGCGGCCCGGAGCGGTACATGAAGTTCATTCACCAGCGCGAACACCTCAATGAAGACGACTTCGTGATCATCGAATGCTCGCAGCCCTGCAACATTCGTCTGATGAACGACAAGAATTTCCGCAGCTTCAAGAATGGCGGCCGACACGCCTATCACGGCGGAGCATTCGACAAGTTTCCCGCACGGATCAAGGTGCCTAACACGGGATTCTGGAACATCACCATCGACACTGTGACCCGTAAGGCCATCAGCGTAACGCGCAAGCCAGCCTTGACCCACTCGATCAAGATCGTGCGCAACTCGCCCTCCGAGCTCCGTTGAGTCGGACGGGGTTGCCCCTGGCTGCCCCCGAGGGCGGCGATCCGTCGGTCGGCGGGCTGGCGGATCGCTGAACCTGCACCTGCCAGGGCGCGTCGGATAGCTTCATATAGAGATTCTTTCTCTGAAGCTATCCATGCCCAGATTGCAATCCGTAGATCCGCAGCCGGACGACCATGTGGACCTTGTGCTCGCACAATGGCGCAAGGTGCGACCTGACCTCGATGCCTCCCCAATGGCGGTCTTCACCCGCCTGTACCGCCTATCCAAATACCTCAACCGCAACGTAGCCACAGTGTTTCGCCGGCACGGCCTGCACGATGGCGAGTTCGATCTGCTGGCCACCCTGTACCGCAGCGGTCAGCCACAGGGGCTTACGCCTAACGCGCTGCGTCGCGCGGCAGTGCTCAGCTCGGGCGCGATGACCAATCGGCTCGACCGACTCGAGTCAGCGGGACTGATCAAGCGCGTGCCCAACCCGGAGGACCGGCGCAGCTTGCTGATCCGTCTGAGCGGTGAAGGGCAGTCGGTGCTGCTGGGTTGTCTCGACGAGTACCTGGCGGCGCTGCAACAGATGCAGGCCCCGCTCGATGCCGGGCAGAAGGAGCTGTTGGCAGGCGCACTGCGCACTCTGCTTCTGGCCTTGGAGGAACGGGGTGATGACTGACCCGCGGCGGCGCGTTTCGCTGGCACACCTGGGCATGCTGCTCTGGGCGCTCTTCGTAGGGTTGTCCTTTCCAGCGGTAGGTTTGGTGACCGAAGGCCTGCCGCCGCTGCTGCTGACGGCGATCCGCTTCACTATCGCGGCGCTGGCGCTGTTTCCCTTGTTATGGCGCCACGCCGAACGCCTGCCCAGTCTGCGGGGCCTGCTGCTCTACGGGCTGATGGGGCTCAGTCTGGCGGGGTTCTTTGGCACCATGTTCTGGGCAGCTCACCGGATCAGCGCGCTGTCGATGGCGACACTGTTTGTCAGCGTGCCGCTGCTGGCCTATTGCATCGGGCGGGGGCTCGGTGTCGAGCAGCCGGCCGGGCGTCTGCTGGCCATCCTGGCCCTGGGCGCCTCGGGTGCGCTGGGGCTGGCATGGGCGGAGAACGGTGGAGACTTCACCGGGTTGCAGCTTGGCCGGGGCGAAGTGGTGTTCTTTCTGGGTTGCGTGGCCTCGGCTCTGTATCCGGTTCTGAGCAAGTGGGGACTGCATCGCGGCTGGTTGGCGCCCCAGGCTGTTTTGCGAACGTTCTGGAGTCTGCTGATCGGGGCGCTGCTGATCGGTACGCTGGGTTTGTTCTGGGAGCGCCCCGGTTCGCTCGCCTACATGACCACCAGTGACGTCGCCCTGGTTGCCTATCTGGGCGTGTTCTCCAGCGGCATGACCTTCTTTCTGCAACAGCGTGCAACTTCGGTACTGACCCCCGCGGCGGTAACCGCTTACAGCTACCTGGTGCCGTTCGTATCGATGCTGCTGCTATTCATCGAGCAGCCACAGGTGATCGGGTGGCAATGGCTGCCGGGCAGCCTGTTGGTGGCGATCGCAATCGCATTGTTGCTGAGGCGCGGTGCGGCATCAGGCTGATGTTGCTTGCTCTCGTTCAGGTCGGCTGATTCAGGGCGTGCTCGGCCAGCTCCGCCTCGATGAATGCTGCGATCATCGATCGGTAGACCTGTTCGGTAACGTCGCGGTTGGCGTTCAGCTCGTCAGCCAAGGCACCGACCTTGGCAATGACCTGCTCGACTCTTTGAGGCGATCGAACATCCTCGGTTGTTTTTTTGAACACAGCTGCGCGTTTAACATAGCTGCCGCGTTCAGCCAGCAGCTTCACGATGGTTCGGTCGATACGATCAATGTTCTCGCGGACATCTTCAATCGAGGTGCAAGCAATTGGGCTGAGCATGAGGGGTTCCATTTCGGTCATTTAACGCTAGCGCGGCGTAGTCTCAGGTGAATCAATGCAACTCGTTGGCCTTTTCGATCCTGTCTTTCCTCTACCGCAAAGGGTTCGAATCCGAGCTTTGGGTAAAGCAACAGGCCCGCGGTGTTGTGGTTGAAGCAGGATACAAGCACTTCCGTTGCGTCGTATTTTGTAAATGCTGAACCGCACAGGTGTTCTACCAGAAAGGCCGCAGCACCCAACTGCCGGGCTTTTGGAGAGACAAGCACATTGCCGATGGCGCATGTGCCGCCTTGTTCCCATCGATAGAAATTAGCGAACGCCACGGCACGTTCAGCCAGGCATACCACGGTCGACTCAGTACGCTGTTCGATCACCTCTGCCATCTGGCGCTCTGTAAGGGGATAGTCGGCTTTGGGAAAGCAGTAATACAGCTCGTCCTCGTTGGCCGGCCATCGACAGATTTCCGGAATGTCGTCGAAGCTAACGCAGCGGGTCGTGAAGCTCATCAGGGCATCCTGCATTCTGGTCAAGGCTCGCTAACCTAACGGTTGCGTGAGCTTCAGGTCCAGCGGCCCCATAGGTAGTAACGCCGTCATTTTTATTGATAGCCCGGCAGGCGGCCTGCCGGGCAGCATGGCGGATCAGATGTCGTAGCTAAAGCCGACGAATAGGGTGCGTCCCATGAGAATGTTGTCGATCGACCGGGCCACGTCGTCGCGCTTTTCGTTCATCAGATTGTTCATTCCAGCCTTGAGTGACAGTTCGCGGGTGGCCCGATACCTCGCGCCTAGATTCAGCTGATGAAACGCGCCGCTTTCCACATAGGGTTCAGCCGCCGAAACGTACAGCAGCTGGCTGCCGGTATATTGATAGTCCAGGTTCAACCCCAGCGTAGTCGTGGCCTGCCAGTCGAAACCGAGGTTGGCAACATGCCGAGGCGTGTTGCGCAGTTGCGTATCGGTATCACGGTCCTCTGCATCGGAATAGGTGTAATTGGCGCGCAGGCCCATGGTGTCACTCAGGTTGTAGCGACCGGTCAGCTCATAGCCTCGTACCCGGGCTTTGCTGACATTGCTATAGGTCATCACTGCTGGCCTGTATCCGGCACGCCAAGTGTCGGTGATGATCATGTCATCGATGTAATTGCTGTAGACCATGATGCCGGCTTCCAGGCGCTCGTTCTGGAAATGCGTGCCGAGTTCATAACTTGTCGCGGTTTCCGGCTTTAGGTCCGGATTGCCCACCAGTGTGCACATGCCCCGGCAGGCTAATACGCCATAGGTTACATCGGACTGATAGATGCTTGGTGCCTTGAACGAGCGGCCTGCACCACCCTTGATCACCCAATTGCCGGTAAGGTTGTAGACGCCGTAGACACGCGGGCTGAACTCGCTGTCAAAATCGGCATGGTCATCCAGTCGCGCACTCAGCGTGACATCCAGCTCGCCGACAGAAAATTCGTCCTGTAGATAAACCGCTTTCTGCTCCACCTCGGTCTCGCTGCTGAGGTTCTGGTTGTGGGTCAGTTCGGTGCGACGGAACTCGCTGCCGACGGTCATAAGATGATCGCCAAGAAATGCTGTGACTTGACCATCGACAGTGTGATTTCTTTGCTGAACGTTGCCCTTGGCTCCACGCAGCAGGGTCATGATCTGCGAGTCGTCCATCAGGTCAACGTGCTCGTGGTAATAGCGAATCCGGGTGTTGAACCCCTGCCAGTCACCGGTGTGGCCTAGCCCGAACGTCCAGCGCTCCATTTCCTGGGTGTTCAGGACGACCGCGCCGTAGTTGTTCCATTCGGCTTCCCGATCATCGTTGCGATGGCTGATGTCCAGATCAATGGTCTGGCGCTCGTTAATCAACCAGCTCAGCGAGCCGTAGCTGCTGCTGTTCTGGCGCTGTTCGACTGCATCAGTGTTCGGATTGACCGTTTGTTCGCTGAGCCAGGCGGCGTGGTCGGTCTTCTCCAGAATCAGCGTGCCGCGCAGCTTGTTGTCTATCAGCGAGCCGCTTACGTAGCCGCTCGCTTTATGTCTGTCGCCCGAGTCGCCCTCGGTCGGGTGTTCATAGGTATAGCTGATGCCTGTTCTGGTCTCTTCGCTAGGCAAGCGCAGAATGACGTTGATGACGCCGCCCAGCGCATCGGCACCGTAAAGCGACGACATTGGTCCGCGTATAACCTCGATGCGCTCGATGGCGGCCATTGGAATCGAGGATAGATCGAAATCGTTCGCGTAGTTGGATGTCAGGGCTTCGCGAGAGTTGACGCGCCGCCCATTGACAAGAAGCAGTGTGTAATCCGAATCCATTCCGCGCAGCTTGATTTCCTGACGTCCATAGGTAGACGACGGATAGAGATGCACGCCGGGGAGATACTTCACCGCATCCGCCAGGTTGTAGACCGGTCGCCTCTCCAGCTCTTCACGGGTTATGACCGAGACGCTGGCCGGAGCGCTCAGTTCACTATGCGCAGTCTGGGTTGCGGTAATGACTTGATGCTCCAATGCGACTGGTTCAGTAGCGAAGCAGCTCAATGGCAGAAAGCTCGCAAGTAGGGTTGATGACAGGTGATGAGGGCGGCCGATACCGCGATTTCTAAAGCTCATTGCAAGTTCCGTTGCTGCTGTTCTGGTTGGAATCGGCTCATCACGGGGTCTGGCGAGTTCATCCCGCCTGTTGCTTAGTTTTGGCGAGGGAGACGTGGCGACTTCGGCTGATCAGCAATAGATGGTTGTCACGCATCCGGCTGCCAGACGGGCAGCATCTTAAATCAGATGATAATAATTATCAAAGGAGACTGTTTCGTATTAGAGGCGGCGATTAGCGGGTCCTGTATCATTCCTGACCGTTGCGGCCAGTTGATGGTCGCCAGGCTGGCGACAGCCCTTGGCCGAGCCTTGCAGGACCGGCCTTTCGAAACTTAGGTAAAAACGCCGCTGGTTGCGTACGGTTGAGAAACGCCAGGCCAGACGCCGCGTGGTTACGGCAACGATGCGCGTTGGCGGCTACAGCGCCCGGCAGCTCTGTCAGTGTTCCTCTCACTCGCAAGCCGGCAACCGCAGGTAATTTCATTGCCGGGCGCAGCAGGATTCAGCCAAACACCTGTCCTGCATGGAGGTCCCGACCTTTTTCCGGTTCAGGTACATCGGACTCGTCAACCTGCTCCTTGGCGATCTTCTCGTTGGCCTCCTGTTCGTCTTCGGCGTCGCCTTGCAGGCTTTGCTGTTCGGGCGCGGGGTCGTATTGCAGTTCGACCAGAACCGGAAAGTGGTCGGACCCAAACTCACGCAGCCGCTGAATCCTGACCAGGCGGAAGTGGTGGCTGTGAAACAGGTGGTCCAGCGGCCAGCGCAGGAACCAGTGCTGCGCATGAAAACTGTTGACCATGCAGCGCCCTACGCGTGGGTCCAGCAGCCCGCTGATCTTGCGGAACAAACGGGTGTTGAATGACCAGGCGACATCGTTGAGGTCGCCAGTGACGATGATGGGGATGTCGTCCTTGTCGTCACGCACGCTTTTGGCAACCACGAGCAATTCGACGTCGCGCTCCGTCGACTCATCGTTTTCGGTCGGGCTGGGCGGGGCGGGGTGCAGGAAATGCATACGGATCGCAATCTGGCGGGTGAGCCAGACCTTGGCATGCATCGAAGGCACGTCGTCCTCTACCAGAAAGCGGGTTTCGGCATTTTCCAGCGGCAGCCTGGAATACACATGCATGCCGTAGAGGTTGTCCAGTGGACAGCGTATGGAGTGAGGGTAGGCGTCGGTGAGCTCTTCGAGTTGCTCCTCCCACCAGCTGTCGGTTTCGAGCGTGACCAGTATGTCCGGCTCGAATTCGCGGACCAGGGCCTTGAGCCGATCGGCCTGGCGATTGGGGGTCAGTACATTGGCAGCCATCACCTTGATGCGCGGCTTGTCGTCGTTTGTCCCTGCTGACTTGACCTCTTTCGGCCACAGCCAGGTGTAGGGAATGATCCACCACGCCTGGTAGGCGAGGCAGACTATCGCCACGCCGGAAATGAACATCTGTAACGGCTCGGAATATGACAGCAGCAGTGCTTGCGCCAGGAGAAGGGCAAACGCGAGTACACAAAGCTGCAGTCGAGGAAAGTCGAGCCCGCGTATCGACCAGTGCGGGTTCTTCCATAGCGGCAAGAATGTCAGCAGGACCATCAGAAAGGTCAGTGCCAACAATATCCCTTCTTTCATATCCATCTCCGGGACTGAGGGCGGCCATCTTCGTGTGGGCCGTTGATGCGTCGTGAGAGCAAGCGCTCAGGTTTCGTCCCGGTTGTTGCCCCATTGGTTCCGCTTGCAAGCCCGCCGATCGCAGGTTCCGTCTGTTTTCAGGAGCTCAGAATGAAAAAAACCTGACACCGCAAGCGGTGTCAGGCCTTTGTCCAGGCGTCGGCTGGGTTACATCGGTGCGCGAAGGGCGGCGCAGCGGTTTGGCATGGCGGCGTGCTTTCTCAATACGGCGAGCTGCGGTTGCTCGGCGCCGCCAGTGACATCCAGCGAGAGGATGTATTTGCCCCACCAGGGGCCAGCGGCCCAGTAGGTGAGCGGTACACAGTTTTCACGCAGATAACCAAGCAGGTTGTCCATGGCCAGGATCGCGTCGGGCGCATAGTTCGGTACGCCCATTTCGCCGATAAAACCGCGTAGCTTGTTGGCGTTGAGCCACTCTACGAAAGGTTTGGCGCGATTGATCCCCAGTTCCGGAGCGAAGGTTTCGGTCTTGTCCGCGTACATGCCCGAGGTGTCGCGATCGAGATACATGTGAGCTTCATAGATCAGGTTGTTCTTCGGATCACGCATCCAGGGATCGGCGATCAGCTGCGAGTTGGACTGCGGCCAATGCCAGGCGCTGGAATAGCGGTCGCCTGCCACGTAGATCCAGTGAGCCTTGTCCACCTGCCGGATGGCCTTTGACGCCGCCAGCGCTGCTGCAGGCCAGAGTCCCTTGGTGTTTGGCTCGTTCATCAGGCCGTAGCCGTCCAGCGCCGGATGTTTGCCAACCGTCTTCGCGATCCGCTGCCAGGTATCAGCGAATGATTGGATCGGTACCGCTTCCGAGCCAATCGGCTGTTTGTAGTAGCGGTAATAGTTGTGCATGTCGAGGATTACCTTCACGCCATGCTTTTTGGCGTAATCCAAGGACTGCTTGAGCAGCGCCACTTGAGCGACATCGAGCTCGGCGCCGAGTTTCGGCTGGATGCGCTCCCAGAGAAACGGCAGCCGTACAAGCGTGAGGCCCTGGGCTGCGTATTTTTTGTAGTACGACTCCGAGGGGTAGATGTAGTTGGTGCCATGCTTGCCCGGGAGTACTGAGGAGCCAAACGCGGCTCCAGACAGATTGACACCCACCAGTTGCACCGGTTGCGCGGCTGCGGTCGGCACTATTGCTCCCAGCAAGGCGGCAGCAGTGATGAAGGGTATTAACGCTCGCCGGAAAGGCGAAAGGATGTTAGCCGGCATTGATCTCACCATGACTAGTTTCACATCCGGCGTTCAGCCGCCGGATGCAGCGGCAGGGGGAGGTTGATCGATAAGCGGTGTGGCCTGGAAAGGCGCTGACCTACAAACGGAACGAACCTGTGCGACAGGGCATACGGCTAGCCGATGCCTCGTCTCGGCCGCCGTTATAAGCCGTTTCGCTTATAGGTGACATATGAGCAGACCGTTATCTGGCGCCAATTAAATGTCTTTCCTGTTGGTTTGGCTGTTTCTTGCGCAATCTGCTTGGTCGGGAAGGGCTGTAGCACGCTGTTCACAAGGCTAAAGCAGTATTTGGCGCCATATTTTTGAATAGACCGCTGGTCGGCTCCCTGTCGATAATCTTCTATTGCCGACAGACGGCTGGCTGGAAAGGGAACTTTCCGGGGAAGGTTCGGTGTGCGCATCCGGGCGGGTCATTAATTGCGTGCATCACTGGGAACAGCGCAGCGCCTTGTAAAGCGGAATGCGTTCGGGCAGGGTCGAACCTCTGTCCAGTCAGCGGAGTCACCCATGTCGAATCTTTATCCCAGCGTCGATCCCGACGGCTTGATCGAATATTCGGTGGTGTATACCGATCGGTCGCTCAACCACATGTCCCGGTCGTTTCAGACCGTCATGCACGACATCTCAGGCACGCTCAAAAACGTCTACAACGCCGATTCGGTTGCTGTGGTCCCGGGCAGTGGCACCTTTGGCATGGAGGCGGTGGCGCGTCAGTTGGCGCACGGTGCGAACTGTTTGGTCGTTCGCAATGGCTGGTTCAGTTATCGCTGGACGCAGATATTCGAGATGGGGCGCATTCCGGCGAGATCCACTGTGCTCAAGGCGCGCGCGCTGGACCAGGAACCGCAGTCGCCATTCGCCCCGCCACTCGTGGAAGAAGTGGTTGCTGCGATCGCCTCGGAGAAGCCAGACCTGGTATTTGCACCGCATGTGGAAACCTCATCCGGAATCGTTTTGCCGGACGAGTACCTGAGGGCCGTGGCGGATGCGGTGCATGAGGTCGGAGGGCTGTTCGTGCTTGATTGCATCGCCTCCGGTGCGCTTTGGGTCGATATGCGCGCAACCGGCGTGGACGTGCTGATCAGTGCACCACAGAAGGGTTGGAGTGCTTCGCCCTGTTGTGCGCTGGTGATGCTCAGCGAGGCTGCACGATCCAGGGTCGAAGCCACTCAGAGCAGCAGCTTTGCCTGTGACCTGAAAAAATGGTTGCAGATCATGCAGGCCTACGAGCAGGGCGGTCATGCCTACCATGCAACCATGCCCAGCGATGCACTGGCGCGGTTCCGCGATGTGATGCTTGAAACCCGGGATTGCGGCTTCGAAACCGTCCGCGCGCGGCAGTTGGAACTGGGGCACCGCGTGCGCACGCTCCTGGCTGAAAGAGGCTTTGCCAGTGTTGCAGCCGAAGGCTTCGAGGCGCCTGGCGTTGTGGTTTGCTATACGGATGACGCCGGAATCAAGAATGGCAGCAAGTTCGCGGCGCAGGGCTTGCAAGTCGCTGCCGGTGTTCCATTGCAGTGTGATGAGCCGGCCGATTTCCAGACGTTTCGCATCGGTCTGTTCGGACTGGAAAAACTGAAGAATCTGGATCGCACCCTTGACCTGCTGCGGCGCGCGTTGGACCAGATTCGCGCGAGCTAGACATGCGGAGGTTTGCAGAGGTACCACTCGTCGTCCGCTGGAGCCCGTCTCCAGCGGTTAGCGAACCGGATATCGCGTCGCTCCAACACGCCAGACCCCCGACGCGCGGCTCCTGAACCGGCAGATACTGCTGGAACCTGCGAGATAGACACATCCTTGAAACAAAAATGTGTTTGCACGAGTGGCCAGGGTGACTACTCTCAAGGTGTACAGGCTTATTACAACAAGAAAGAGGGGCTAACTATGATCAACAACCAGAATGCTCAGGTCGTTGCACTCGAGTTGTGGCGCTTTTGCGCTCACTGCG
Source organism: Stutzerimonas stutzeri (assembly GCA_002387205.1). GTDB lineage: Bacteria > Pseudomonadota > Gammaproteobacteria > Pseudomonadales > Pseudomonadaceae > Stutzerimonas > Stutzerimonas stutzeri_N. The sequence continues at coordinate 150,541 of DGLA01000012.1, forward strand.
TTGCTGCCATTGTTGTTGTAGGAGCGGTACTGATTGGGTTCCTTGGATCATGGGAGCTGGGACTCAAGGTCGGCGTCTTGCCGTTGCTGGCATTGATAGCCGCCGATCTGGTGGCCAAACGCCGGGAGCATGACATTCAACTAAGGAATTCCTGACCACCTATCCTGCGCTGACCGGTGGGGTTGGCGCAGGGCATTCCTGCTCGACACCGTAGAAGGGCTCGCCAGGCTCGGCTACTGATGTGACAACTCATAGCGCGCAACCCAATCGACGACCTGCACAGCTGGCATGGGCGAGGCAATGCCATAGCCTTGCGCCAGGTGGCACCCCATTCCCAGCAACATATGCCCCTGAAGATCAGTCTCGACCCCTTCGGCAATTACCTCCCGGTGAAACGTGCGGGAGAGATTGATGATTGCCTCGCATAGGGCAAGGTCGTCCTTGTCGTGCAGGATGTCGCGCACGAAGGACTTGTCGATCTTGATGGTCTGGGCTGGCAGGCGTTTCAGGTAGTTGAGAGACGAAAAGCCGGTACCAAAATCATCGAGGGAAAAGGTCACTCCAATCCTCTGGCAATCGATCAGGCATTGGCTGACATGCTCGAGGTTATCGATAGCCGTGGATTCGACGATTTCCAGATCGAGCATGCATGGCGCAACGTCCGGGTGCATCGCCAGCAGGCGCTGCAGCCGAGCGACAAAGTCAGGCAGCTGGAAATGCCGCGCTGCGATATTCACGCTGATGGGCCAGTTATGCCCCTCGCCTGACCACTCGCGTATCTGCCTCAGCGCCTGTTCCATGACCCAATCGCCGATCTGGATGATGACATCGGTCCGCTCGACCGACGGAAGAAAGGCGGCAGGTGGCACCAATCCCATCTGCGGGTGCTGCCAGCGCAGCAGGGCTTCGAAACCGATGACCTTGCCGCTGCGCAGATTCACCTTGGGCTGGTAGTGCAGGCGCAGTTCATCATTCTTCAGTGCGCGTTGCACGCCGTCGATCGTCCTGAACGCGGCTTGGGTCTGGTTGTTGATCGATACGTCAAAGAAACGGAAACGATTGCGGCCGGTCTGCTTGGCCTCGTACATCGCCTGATCGGCATGACGCAACAGGGTGTCCGGGCCCTCGTCATCTTTCGGATACAGGGTGACCCCGAGCGAACCGGCGACCTTCAGCAGATGCCCGTCGATGTGAAAGGGCACGGCGATTACGTCGAGAATCCGCTGCAGTGCCGAGGGCAGCAGGGCTTCGTCGATCTGATCCAGCAGGAGTACGAACTCGTCCCCACCCAGACGGGCTAGCAAATCTTCGGCACGCAACTCCCGCGTGAGCCGGTTGGCCACTTCAACCAGCAGCAGGTCGCCCATCGCATGGCCGTAATGGTCGTTCACGGCCTTGAACCCATCGAGGTCAAGGATGCATACCGCAAGTGATCGACCATGCCGCTGGGCCGCGGAGATGGCCTGGTGCAGACGATCGTGGAGGTAGACCCGGTTGGGCAGTGCGGTGAGCACATCATGGGAAGCGCGCCACTGCAGTGCTTCGAGCAATTCCTGCTTCTCGGTGACATCGAAACGAATGGAGATGTATTTTTCGACCCGCTCCCCCCGGTCGTCGCTGATCGGCAAGATGGTGCTGTTTACCCAGTACAGCGACCCATCCTTGCGGCGGTTGCAGATCTCGCCTTTCCAGATTCCACCGCTGGAAATGGTTCGCCAGAGATCGCGGAAGAACTCTGGCGGATGCTGTCCTGAATTGAGGATTCGGTGATTGGCACCGATGAGTTCGTCTCGGCTGTAGCCGGAAATGGTGCAGAACTGATCGTTGATATGGGTGATCGTCCCGCGCAGGTCCGTCTCCGAGTAGATCGCAGCAGCGTCCACGGCAGTCCGGTATTTGTCGTCAGTCATTGGCTAAACCACGCAAAGCGACGCTTATGGGCTCTAAATCATCACGGCCCCTTTGGGTTAATACTGACTCGGTGGGGCCGCAAAAGTGCAGCGTCAACGCGGATTAAGCTTGGTTCCTGCGCAAACAGGTGGAACGCGTCGCTTGGGGGCAACTCCGATGGGATAGGTACAGCGTGCCGCTGACTCATCAACTGGACCCACTCATGCCTCAACCCCATCTGACTTCCGCACGTGCCTGGCTCGACCGACTGGACCGATCCCGCCACGCCATGCTGCTGCTGTTCCTGGCATCCATGATGGAAACCTTGCTCATCCCGATACCGATCGAGGTGATCCTGATCCCCTGGATGCTCTGTCACCCTCATCGCAAATGGCGTATCGCAGCTGTCGCTCTCGCTGGAAACCTTGCTGCGGCGACCCTGGGCTATTACCTCGGCGTGTTTGCAATGGATCAGTGGGGCGACACCCTGGTCGCCATGTTCGGTGGTCAGGAAGCGTACGACGCTTTCGACCAGCAGTTTCGCCAAGAGGGGTTCAAGGCGATTCTGGCGATCGGGATCATTCCGATACCTTTCCAGATCGCCATGCTCGTCGCCGGAGCCAGCGGGTATCCGATCGCACTGTTCCTGGCTGCCGCCTGCGCTGCCCGCGGCCTTCGCTACTTCGGGCTTGCGCTGCTGATAAAGGTTGCCGGAAAGGCGGCGCTGGATCTCTGGAATCGGCACGCCAAGCCCATCGGCATCATCGGCCTGGTGTTGTTTGCCGTGTGGGTCTGGTTCGAGTGGTTCAAATGACTGGGGCGCCTATCCCATGTAGTCCCGGTGGAAATCGAGCGTCGCCAGGTTCTTGTCCTTGGCTTCGAACATGATGTCGAAACGATCGAGAAATTCTCGAGCGTAGAGGTTGGTCCAGCGATTCCACATGCGCTTGCTGTGGCTATAGAGTTCGCGCTTGTTTACTTTCGCCAGCAAGGCCGGCATCTCCAGCTTGTCGTCTGGCGAAAAGCCGGACTCCATCAGGCTCTCCGGTGGCTGCGAGTAGTGCATCGTGGGCCGCACGCCCCGCCAGCTGTCGATGATCCGTGCCACGCGGGAGGCGTGGGGATCGATGTAGTCGTCCTCGTTGATCCAGCAGTGATGGATGTCGAGCACCACCGGCGCCAGGTCGGCCAGTTGCAGGCAGTCATCGACGCCGTAGGTCTTTTCCTCGTTCTCGAAGGTAATGCAGTTTTGCGCTTCCCGGGACAGTCGCGGCCAGATCGCACGGACCCCTTCGGCGCCCAGTCGGCCGGCGATGTGGACGTTGCATTTGAAATCCTGAAACCTCTGACCGAAGCCCATCATGCGGATCATGTCGGCGTGATACTCGAACTCTGCCAGGCTGTTTTCGACCACCTGGGGCTTGTCCGAGCCGAGCACGCAGTACTGTCCCGGGTGGAAGGACAGGCGGATGTCGAGCTCCCGGGCGCGATCGCCGATACGGGCGAAGTGCCGCTCGATCAGGCCGCGCACATCGGTCTGGCGATAGAAGTCAGCGGCCTCCGGGTGGCTGTAGAACGGCAGCAGATCACTGCTCAGGCGCAGCATGCGCAACTCGCCCGGTAGCGTTCCGACGTAGTTCAGAAGCCGTAATTGCGCAGCCAGGTTGTGCTTGATGATGCTATTCAGCTTTTCCCGAGCGACATCCTGCGTAACGCTGTTGAGCCAGCGCAGCGTAGTGGAGCGCGGATTGAAGGCCCGCTCGATGGTTTCCAGTTCCTTCAGCGACTCGCTGTGGCCGGGATGGCGGTACATGCAGGCAAAACCGATTCGGGACATGAACACCTACTTCGTAGCGGTAACCGGAAAGTCGGAGCTGCAGGCTATTCGATGTGGCGGGGCGACTGCAAAAGTATCCGGACGAGGCGAAGGCTCGGCTGGATACCTGTTAGCAAAAGGGGCCTGCGCAGGCTGCGAAGGCCCCATGGCTCTCTTAGTTCAACCGCAATGGAAGCTTGGTGCGAGCTTGTACACAGGCGTATCCAGCCCCTCGAAACGCGCCTTTAGCTGCAGCGCCAGGTACAGGGAATAATGCCGCGACTGGTGCAGGTTTCCTCCATGAAACCAGAGGTTCTGCTGCTGGGTTGGTTTCCACATGTTTCGCAGTTCGCCCTCGTAGGGCGCCGGGTCCTTGGTCGTACCGGAACCCAGCCCCCAGCAGCGACCGACCTTGTCGGCAACTTCTTGTGAAATCAGTCTGGCTGCCCAGCCGTTCATCGAGCCATAGCCTGTGGCGTAGACGATCAGGTCTGCCGGCAGGCGGCTGCCGTCGCTCAGGATCACCGCATCCGGCTCGATCCGCTCGACGTTGAGGCCTGACCCACTTTTGAGCCGGATGGTGCCATTGGCGATCAGCTCCGATGCCCCGACATCGATGTAGTAGCCCGAGCCGCGGCGGACATACTTCATGAACAGGCCAGACTCGTCGTCACCGAAGTCGAGCATGAATCCCGCTGCGCTCAACCGATCGTAGAACGCCTTGTCGCGCTCCTTGACCTGCTCGAATGCCTGGCGATGAAACTCGGGCATCACCTTGTAGGGAATCGATGCGAAAAGCATGTCGGCCTTGTCCGTGGTCAGGCCGCTCTCAAGGGCCTCTTCCGAATACAGTGGGCCGAAGACGATCTCCATCAGCGAGTCGGAGCGCACGATGTGGGTGCTGGAGCGCTGCACCATGGTGACCTCGGCGCCGTTTTCCACCAGGTCGGCACAGATGTCATGGGCCGAGTTGTTGGCCCCGATGACCACCGCTCGTTTGCCGCGCCAGGCATCACCGCCCGGATGCTGGCTGGAATGGTGCTGCTGTCCGGCGAATGTTTCGGCACCGGGATAGACCGGCACATTGGGCACGCCGGACATGCCGGTGGCGAGGATCAGCTGCGTTGGCCTGAGCGTCATCGGCTTGCCGTCGCGCATCACTTCGACGGTCCAGCGGCCTTCCGCTTCGTCGAAGCTCGCCTTAACGCACTCGGTCTTCGCCCAGTAGTTGAGCTCCATGACCTTTGCGTACATCTCCAGCCAGTCGCCGATCTGGTCTTTCGGGGTGAACACCGGCCAGTGTTCGGGAAAGGGCAGGTAGGGCATATGGTCATACCAGACCGGATCATGCAGACACAGCGACTTGTAGCGTCCGCGCCACTGATCGCCGGGGCGCTCGGCCTTGTCGATGATCAGCGAGGGTACGCCAAGACGCTTCAGTCGGGCTCCCAGCCCCAGCCCTCCCTGACCGCCGCCAATCACCAGGCAGTAGGGCTGTTCGGTGATGCCCAGTGCCGCCTCTTCATCACGGCGTTTTTCCAGCCAGTTGCGCTTGTCCTCGCGACCATGGCCATGCTCGGCGCCCAGCGGCCGGCGGCGGCCGAGAGGCTCTTCGAATCCCTTGAGCTCGCGCATGGTGGTCAATAGCGTCCAGCACAGGCCGTCCTTCAGGCGCACGTAGCCCTTGCCACGTGCTACCTCGGTTTCCAGGCTGATCCAGCCCTCGAGTACGCCGTCGGCCAGGGTCGCTTCGCCTTCGAGCTTCCAGTTTTCCGGTTGGGTAGCTTCGAGGCGGGTCTCGAGCATGTCGCGAATACCGGCCTTGCCTTCCAGAGTGACCAGATTCCAGCTGAACAGGACCAGATCACGCCAATGACAGTCCTCGGCGAAGAGCTCGAGGGTGCCGTCCACATCCCGCTGGGCGAGGCGCTGACCGAGACGGTCGACCCAGGCCGCGAGCTGGGCGGTCGGGGTCTGGGTAGGCGCCATGGTGTCGATACTGATGTTCATCCGCACGTCCTTCAGTGAAGTTCTTGTTATGCACGCGGTGCGCCTGTGCACAGCGTTATCTACATCGCGTTGCCCAGTGATCAGAGCAAAGGCCGGGCCATTCGCATGCGATGCCCGAGCCTGAGCGGGGTGAGCGGCCAGGTCGGTCCGTCGACCAGGTAGCGGCTGTTTCAGATCTGACACAGTCAGGCGTGACAGTCTGTCCCCTGTCCGAGACGGCATGCGGTGCGCCGTCGATTGGCCTATGCTGGCGCAGACCGCTCCAGAAACAGCGCGGAGAACAACAACAATGACGTCACCGCAGATCGCTCGGCATGCCCATCAGGTTCTCAGTTTCGGCGAGGGGCTGGACATAACCCATGGGCCAGCTTCTGACCCCGCCATCGCCCGGTCCTGGCGTCGGTGTCTGGACCAGCACCGGCTCGACCCAGGCAGCGCCCGGGCCACCTGCGTAGTCGAGCAGACGCGCTTGCGAGAGCATCGCCAGCAACTTGAGCAGGTGGCCAGCGTGGCCCATTGGCAGATGAACAGCCTGCACCAGCAGCTGGGTGGAGGTGGTCACGCCATCCTCTTGACCGACGCCCGAGGTGTGGTGATCGATAGCGTGTCCAGCGAGGCGGAGCGGCCGGAGTTCCAGCGCGCAGGGCTATGGCTCGGTGCAGTGTGGGACGAGGCCGTGGAGGGCACCAATGGTGTAGGTCTATGCCTGTTGGAACGCCAGGCGCTGACGATCTGCCGCGACGAGCATTTCCGCGGCCGCCATGCGACGCTGACCTGCTCGGCGAGTCCGGTTTTCGATCCGCAGGGCGAACTGCTGGCGGTGCTGAACGTATCTTCGGCTCGTGAGGAGCTGTCGCACCAGCGGCGCTTTCACACCATGGCGCTGACCAACCTGTCGGCCAAGCTGATCGAAAGCTGCTTCTTCCTGCAACACTGCGAAGGCGCCTACCTGCTGCGCTTTCATGCCCAACCCGAATACATCGGCCTGCTCAGCGAGGGCTTGTTGGCGTTCGATGGTGGCGGCCAGATCAGCGCTGCCAACGACGCCGCGCTGAATCTGCTCGGCAGCCGCCGTGATGCGCTGCTGGGCCGGTCGCTGGAACAGATACTGGACATTCGGCTGGATGAGTTGCTGCAACGCGCATCACCCCAGCCGGGCGCATGCTGGCCGCTTCGTACCGCTGGCGGTCAGCTGCTGCACGGACAGCTGCGCGGCCCGACGATGCGCGAGGTTCAGCCGGCCCGGCGGCATGTGGCGCCTATCCCGGTGGGGCTGTGTCTTCATGACCGGTCCATGCGCGCCGGCTTCGAGCGTGCGCTGAAAGTGCTGGAGCGAGATGTGCCGGTACTCCTGCACGGCGAGACCGGTACTGGCAAGGAGGCTTTCGCCGCGGCCCTGCATCGCGGCAGCTCTCGGGCGGACAAGCCTTTCGTCGCGCTCAACTGCGCAGCCATCCCAGACACGCTGATCGAAAGCGAGCTGTTCGGCTATCGCGGGGGCAGCTTTACCGGTGCACGCAAGGAGGGCATGACCGGCAAGCTGCAACAGGCCAATGGCGGCATCCTGTTTCTCGATGAGATCGGCGACATGCCGCTGGCCCTGCAGACCCGGCTGCTTCGTGTGCTGGAGGAACGCGAAGTCGTGGCGCTCGGCGCAGCGTCACCGACCCCTCTGGATATACGTCTGATCAGCGCCAGCCACCGTGATCTCCAGGCGATGGTCGCGCAAGGTACGTTTCGTGAGGACCTGTTCTATCGCCTCAATGGCCTGGTGGTGAACCTGCTCCCGCTGCGCGAGCGCAGCGACCTCGACGCCTTGCTCGACCATCTGGTGGCCGAGGAAGCGAGCGGCGAAAGCGTGCAGCTGGAGCCGGGTGCGCGGCAACGGCTGCTTTCCTATGCCTGGCCGGGCAATGCGCGGCAGATGCGCAACCTGCTGCGTACCCTGATCGCGCTGTCCGAGGACGGGCGCATCCTGACCTCGGATGTGAACGCGGTGCTGCCGCCTGCGACAACGGTGCTCGAGCCGGTGGCGGATCCGCTTGGCGCTGCCGAGCGCGATACGATCTTGACCATGCTGGAGACGCGGCAATGGCACATGAGTCGCGTCGCCCAGGAGCTCGGAATCAGCCGCAACACGCTGTATCGCAAGCTGCACAAATACGGAATCCGCAGGCGTTAACCGGCTGCATGACGCCGGCGCTCTTCGGCACGCCACTGCTCGTACGGCCAACAGGTGACGCCGGAAAACCCTTACCATATCAATCACCTGTTGATGCTCTGGTTGGTTTCCTGATGTTGTCTGCCGTCAAGCGCTACAAACTCCTGCTGTCCGGAGCCCTGGCGCGTTGTTTTCCCCGTACGTCGGCCCATGTGAAATCGCAAGAAGAACTGCTCCTGCGTCGCTGGCCCGGCGCCAGCGTGCAGCAGATTGCAAAACAGACCGGCAAACGTCCCGTAAAACCGGCCGGTCGTGCCAAGACCAAGGCCAGCCGCACGCCCAAGCGACTATCCGGGGACCCGAATGCCGTCAAGGCGAAAGCCAAGCCCCGCCAGGCCGCCAGCGAGGGCATCTATGGGCCGGCGAAACTGCCAGTCAGCGAGTCGCACATTCAGGCCATGCGCCTGCGGGTTGGTCGGGCTGTCGAGGCGGGTGTGGTCTGCGCGCCATCGGACGAACAGTGGGCCATGATCCTCAGCGACAGCCCGGTGACGCGGATCTTCGCCGGTGCCGGTTCTGGCAAGTCCACCACGCTGGTGCTGCGCGTCGTGTTCATGATGTGCCACATGAACATCGCGCCGGAGCGGCTGACGGTGATTTCCTTTACCAACGCTTCCTGTGGGCAACTGCGCGAGCAGCTGGTCCGTGTGCTGGGCTTCTGGAATGTCGATTTCGACCCGGCCGATGCGCGCCAGTGCGTACGGACCTTCCATTCCGCCATGGCGCTGCTGGCCCGGGAGATGCTGGGCAAGCCGGTCTGGTTCGAGCAGCTGGACGAGAAGGGCGCGTCGCCTACCGAACTGGACAATCCGCTGACTTCCTCGCGTTTGCGGCCCGCACAGCAGCGCCTGCTGAAACAGGCCTACCAGAGTTGCTACGCCGAAGTCGAAGCCTTCCGAGCCCTGGTGCACGAGCTGTTGCAGCTGCCACCGCCAGGCGACCGCGTCGCCAAGGCGCCGCTGGACGCCTTCAAGCTGTCCGGCGAATTTGCGCCGATGCCTTTGTTCGAGGCGTTCTACACCCAGGCCGGTTTCATCGAAAGCATCGGTATTCGAATCGATCAGATGCAACCTGCCCGAATGGATTGCCAGGCACGTGAACGGTCATTCGTCGAGGCGTTGATCCTGTTCTGGAAGCATTTCCAGACGCTGCTGGAAAGCCAGGAGCTGATCACCTTCAACGGCGCCTTTCAGGCGCTGACACAACGATTGGCCGCATCGGAGCGTGACGTGTCCTCCACCGCTCTGGCGCCGTTCAGTCATCTGCTGATCGATGAGTTTCAGGACATCTCACCGCAGATCGTCCAATGGCTGCAGGCGATGCACAGCGCATTGGCACGCCGGGGCGAGGCGGTAAGCCTGATGGCCATCGGAGATGACTGGCAGTCGATCTACGGCTGGCGTGGCAGCTCGCCGGAGCTGTTCATGGATTTCGACAAGTACTTCCCCGGTCGTGGCGCGTCGAAAAAGAGCAGGGTGCTGATGCTTGAAACCAATTACCGCTCCATCGAACCCGTCATTCGCGACGGCGAATCGGTGCTCGCTGGCGTGGCGTTCAAGCAGGCGAAGGTCAGCAAGGCCGCCAGGACCACGCAAAAGGGCGATCACGGCGTCAAGCTGGTAACCCGTTTCGATGTGAAGTCCCGCCTGCCTGATCTGATTAAGGAAATCCAGGCTCAGTGCGAACACGTTGCCGGTCGGCCGAATGCCGATCGCAACGCGGTCCTGGTCCTCAGTCGGCGCAACGAACCCCTGCGCGCAATCGAGGCGCAGCTTGACCGCAAATGGCCGGTCCGGACCTACACGATCCACCGCGCCAAGGGGCTGCAGGCCGAGGTCGCAATCATTGTCGATGACTGCCTGCCGCCTGAACGCCACCCCTTGCGCAACGCGCTCTACGCCTACTGTGGGTTCTTTCGCAACAGCTACGATCAGGCCATGGCCGATGAAAGCCTGCGTCTGGCCTACGTGGCGATCACCCGTGGTGTCAGTCGGGTCATCTGGTACACGCAAAAGGCTCAGGGCGCGACGCGACTGCTGGCGGACAAGGGCAGGTCTCGATAGGCGCTCAGCGGTGGCGGACGGTAAAGCTTTAAGGCTAGGGTGAAGGGAGTCGTCATCGATGCCGCACAGGAGCGCAATCGCCATGCTGAAACTCTGGGGACGCAGCAACTCGACCAATGTGAAAAAGGTTTTCTGGGCCCTCGAAGAATTGCAGGTTCCCTATACGCGCATTGACGCCGGCGGAGCCTTTGGCGTGGTTGGCGAGGCGGACTATGCCGCCAGGAATCCCAACAAGCTCGTCCCCTGTCTGGAAGATGGCGAGCTGGTCTTGTGGGAATCCAACGCCATCGTACGGTATCTCGCGGCTCGGTACGGCCAAGGCGTGCTGTGGAATCCGGATATCGCCCAACGTGCCCATGGCGAAAAGTGGATGGACTGGACGACATCTACGCTGGCAGCACCGTTCCGGCCGCTGTTCTGGAACATCGTGCGTACCGCACCAGAGCAGCGCGACACTGCCGCGGTGCAGGCGGCGTTGGATGAGTGTGGCAGGCTGCTCGCCATCGCCGACCAGACGCTGGCGACGCAGCCTTATCTGTCCGGCGACTCTTTTGGCATGGCGACATTCCGCTGGGCTGCTTCGCCTATGCCTGGTTCGAGATGCCCATCGAACGGCCAGATCTGCATCACTTGTGCCGCTGGTACGAGCAGTTGCAACAGCGTCCGGCCTATCAGGCCGCGGTGATGACGCCACTGACATGACCAGTGTTGAGCGCGCAGAGAGGTCTTCTTGTGAGGCAAGGTGAGCGGGTCGAGATCCTCGTCTGACGCCGCTGGAAGGTCTGGTGTCCCTCCAGGCCCTGAGCCTCTCGGGGCTTGCCTCGAGCAATCAAGCAAAGGTTGGCCGTGGATCGGCGCTACCCTGAAGCGAGCGTCGGCTCCCGGCCGCGCTGACGGCGGGTGAGGCTTGACACTGGCGCGCGACTCACGCAGATTCCGCTTAACGTAATTTGATTACGCAAAAAAAATAATAGAGCGCTGACAAAGCGCGACCTTGCAGGCCTTGATCATGGAATCGCACGCGCAACACCATTGCACTTCTCTCGCGGCGGCATTGCACGAGTTGCATTGTCGTTCGGTTCCAGTCAAGCGCCTGCGCGGGCTGCCGGTGGCTGTAGATCCGGTGCCGGCGTGGGTTGGTCAGATGGCGAATGTAGGCTTCAAGCCGTGCGCAGTCCTGTCCAGAGATCACGATCTCCGCTTCGGCAAGCCAGAACAGCGCGTTGCGGCGGGGCATCCGCTTGCGTCTGTAGAGCAGCCGGACAGGCCCTGAGATGAAAATCCTCGGCTTTCGACTGACCCTTGGCGACCACCTTGGTCGCAGCGTTCGGGGTATTTCCTGTGCACCGCCGGGCTGACGGTTGTTCTCGTCATTCCATCCAATGCACAGCCAGTCAAGGAGCCAATCATGGCCGACCTGTTTGAAAACCCCATGGGCCTCATGGGCTTCGAATTCATCGAATTTGCCTCCCCCACCCCGAACGTCATCGAGCCGGTACTGGAAAGCATGGGCTTCTCCCACGTTGCCAACCACCGCTCCAAGGACGTCGCGCTTTACCGCCAAGGCCAGATCAATGCCATCGTCAACCGTGAGGCGACGGGAATCCCGGCCTATTTCGCCGCCGAGCATGGACCCTCGGTGTGCGGTATGGCGTTTCGCGTCAAGGACGCGCAAAAGGCCTACGCCCGGGCGCTGGAACTGGGCGCGCAGGCCATGGAGTTGCCCACCGGGCCGATGGAATTGCGCCTGCCCGCGATCAAGGGCATCGGTGGTGCGCCGCTGTATCTGATCGACCGCTTTGGCGAGGGCAGCTCGATCTATGACATTGACTTCGTGTTCCTGGACGGCGTCGATCGTCATCCGGTCGGCGCTGGCCTGAAGCTCATCGACCACCTGACCCATAACGTGTATCGAGGGCGCATGGCCTACTGGGCTGATTTCTACGAGAAGCTGTTCAACTTCCGTGAGATCCGCTATTTCGACATCAAGGGGGAGTACACAGGGCTCACATCCAAGGCCATGACTGCCCCGGACGGCATGATCCGCATCCCGCTGAACGAGGAGTCATCGAAGGGCGCCGGACAGATCGAGGAGTTCCTCATGCAGTTCAACGGCGAGGGGATCCAGCACGTGGCCTTTCTCACCGACAATCTGATCGAAACCTGGGACAAGCTGAAAGCCCGCGGCACGGTCTTCATGACGGCGCCACCGCAGACCTACTACGAGATGCTCGAAGGGCGGCTGCCCAACCACGGCGAGCCGGTGGAGGAACTTCAGTCCCGCGGCATCCTGCTCGACGGGGCGGAGGAAAACGGCGAGCAGCGCCTGTTGCTGCAGATCTTCTCCGGCACTGTGCTGGGGCCGGTGTTCTTCGAATTCATCCAGCGCAAGGGCGATAGCGGCTTTGGCGAAGGCAACTTCAAGGCCTTGTTCGAATCCATCGAGCGGGATCAGATTCAGCGTGGCGTGCTGAGTACCACCGAGTAATGCCGAGACGGCAGCGGGGCCCTGCTGCCGTTTTCTCTTGGTTGCAGGTACCGGTAGCCAATTGGCAGGCTAGCGGTTCATCAGGGACCGCTCAGTACCGGTGGTGCGCACTGGCATCCGCCGGTCCTCTGCGGTCAGACGACCAAGCCGTAGCTCGGGACTGCATATCGCCTGGCCGCCAAGGCTTCACCAAGCGAGCGCTATAACGACCATGGATAGGCATGTCTTCACAAGGCAGACGTTGACCGCCGCTTGGTATCCCGCTGTCATACGACCAAAGTAGAATGCCTGTTCTTGCCTTGGGTCATTTGCGCTTTGCGCGGCCGACCCTCTACGCCATCCATCATGGAGATAGCCCATGAGCGACTATCAGGAAACTCTCTACGAGGGGTACGGCCAACGATTCTCGGTCGATCGGATGCTGTACGAGGCGCGTACCGAACATCAGCAGCTGACCATCTTCGAGAACGCACGCATGGGGCGTGTCATGGCGCTGGATGGGGTGATCCAGACGGCCGAAGCCGATGAATTCATCTATCACGAGATGCTCGCCCATGTGCCGATCCTGGCGCATGGGCTGGCGCGGCGCGTCCTGATCATTGGCGGCGGCGACGGCGGCTTGTTGCGGGAGGTGGCCAAGCACCCGGATGTGGAAAGCATCACCATGGTCGAGCGCGACGGCACTGTGGTGGACATCTGCCAGGAGTACCTACCCGAGCATTCGAAAGGGGCTTTCGCGGACGCCCGGCTGAACCTTGTGATCGATGACGGTATGCGCTTCGTCGCCACCACCGAAGAGAAGTTCGACGTGATCATCTCCGATTCGCCGGACCCCATCGGGCCGGGCGAAGCGTTGTTTTCCGAGGAGTTCTATCAGGCCTGTCGCCGGTGCCTCGAGCATGGCGGCATTCTGGTTACGCAGAACGGCACGCCATTCATGCAACTGGCCGAAGTGCAGACAACGGCGAAGCGGATGGCGGGGCTCTTTCCCGACTGGCATTTCTACCAGGCGGCAATACCCACCTATATCGGCGGCTCGATGACTTTCGCTTGGGGCGCCTGCGACGCTGGCAGCCGCAAGCTGCCACTGGAGACGCTCTGCCAACGTTTTGCCGGCAGTGGAATCGTCACGCGTTACTACAATCCTCATGTGCATATCGGGGCGTTCGCGCTTCCGCAGTATCTGCTTCAGGCGATCTGCAAGCCCAGTAACGACTGAGCGACCATCATCCAGACGTGCGATGTTGCTGATGGGTGAAGGCCTGCCCGGTTTCCGGCGCAGGTCTTTTTGCGTCCACCGAAATCAAGGATCCAAGGTGCCCGCGCTGGAGCGGGGTTGAACTGCCGCAATCTGCGCGGTTCTATCTCACTGACAGCTTCTTTTTTTTGAGTTGCCATGCGCTGCGTCTGATTCTGTTGATGCAGCCGGGCGTTCAGCCTGCTAGCTTGTCATCGTGAGCATGCAGATGCCGCGCCGTTTCATGTAGCGATCGTGATCATTTGGTCTTTCCGGGACGTTTGAGTGGGCTCGGGGCTGGCCAATACCATCCACGCTTGAGAGGAGGTTGTTTTTTATGAGTACCACCTTCCATGAAGATGTCAGCAGCAACGTTCTGATGCGTATGAAAGAGGGCGGTTTCGACTTTGCCCGTGTCCATCCCATCGAGTTTTATGCCGTTTTTCCTGACAAGGAGCAGGCGATTGCAGCGGCCAGCAATTTTCGCGGCGAGTGCGTCAACACCCAGATATCATCGCGTGACGACGGGGCCTGGGATCTTCAGGTAAGCAAAGTCATGTACGCCACCTTCGATGGCATTGGCGATTTCGAACAGGATCTTGAAAATCTGGTCGAGCCCTTGGGCGGCGTAGTGGACGGCTGGGGGGTTACTCAGGAACTCTCCGCCTGCGCGATGTAATTTCAGCCCGTCAACCTGTCCTCAATCCGCTTTGCAGCGCCTGATCCCACGGCGGGATCGGGCCGAAGCGGTTCCTGAGAAACTCCAGCAACAACCTGGTTCTCGAGTCAGCCTCCCTGGTCAGACGCAACGCATAGATGCCGCTTGGTTCCGGCAGAGGAAGGCCCTGCTCGCAGAACAGCGGCAGCAGCTCCCCTCGAAGAAGGTGGTCGCTGATCAGCCAGGTTGGAAGATGTGCCAGCCCGAGGCCCGCCAGGGTGCCGCTGAGCAATGCTTCAGCATTATTGGCCAGCATCCGGAGCCGTTTCGGGCGTAACAGTTGCCACTTTCCTTCGTATTCGAAACGCCAGGCGTAGGGTGGCGCCAGGGCGTCCCAGTCCAGTCCGTCATGATCAGGCAGCTCCGCCACGTTGCGTGGCATCCCCCTGCGTTGAAGATAGCCAGGGCTGGCGCAGACGATGCGTGTCATCGGCGCGAGCGCTGTTGCGACCAGTCGCGTATCGGCCAATTCACCAATGCGCAGCACAAGGTCAACCTCGCCCAGGTGCTCGCCATGCAGATCCGTGAAACTGTCGATCAGGCGCAGCTGGATGTCCACGCCGGGGTACGCCTGAAGAAATTCGGCAAGTGCAGGCGCCAGATGCCGACGTCCGAAAGGCGCTGGCGCATCAATACGGATGCGACCTTCGGGCGCGGTCTGCAACGAGGCCATCTCCGCACGCGCCAGATGAAGCTCCTGCACGATGCGCCTGGCTCGCTCGGCAAAGGCCTGGCCAGCCGTCGTGGCGCGAATCGCATGGGTGCTCCGACTGACCAGCTGGCAACCGACGGAGCGCTCCAGCGCGTCTATGCGTCTGGCGACGGCCGAAGGGGTGAGGCCGTGCACCCGTGCCGCTCCGGAGAAACTACCGGTGTCGAGCACATCGAGAAACAGCTTGAGCTGGCCGGTTAGAACATCGGGCTGCATATCGATCCATGCCTTTGCGTTAAGCGCAAAAGCATTGTGCGTGGCTTTGCGTATCCGTGCCAGCTTGCGGGCAGTAGCATCACCGTTTTCGTGGCTGGAAGTGACCGATGGACCTGCTTTCAATTGTGTTGAACATCGTCCTGGGCATGGCCCTGGGCACGCTCGGTGGGCTTTTCGGTATCGGAGGAGGGCTGATCGCAATACCGGTGCTGGGTGTGCTGTTCAACCTCGACCAGCAACTGGCGCAGGGCACAGCGCTGGTGATGGTGGTGCCCAATGTGATGTTGGCCATCTGGCGCTACCACCAACGTAATCGGATCGACATCAGGCATGCGGCTGCGCTGGGTATCACCAGTTTCTGTTTTGCCATCGGCGGTGCGGCTGTCGCTGTGTCACTGGACGCCGAGCGCATGCGAATCGGCTTTGTCGGTTTTCTGCTGGCGCTTGCCGCTTACACCCTGCTTCGTGTGTTTCTCCGTCCGCAGCCGGGCGGCACCGACCTGCGTCACCCCTGGCCATGGCTTGGGGCTCTCGGTGCGGGGGCGGGCGCGCTGGGTGGTCTTTTTGGAGTAGGTGGAGCGGTACTGGCTACACCGATACTGACGACGGTATTCGGCACGTCCCAGGTTGTCGCCCAGGGCCTTTCCCTGTCTCTCGCGGCGCCCAGTACGGCGGTGACCCTGGCGACTTACGCTTCGCATGGACAGGTTGACTGGGCGCTGGGATTGCCGCTCGCGGTCGGTGGCCTGTTGAGTATCAGCCTGGGCGTGAAACTGGCCCATGCCTTGCCTGAGCGGCTGCTGCGTCTTCTTTTCAGCGGCTTCCTGTTGTTGAGTGCGGTGATGCTGGCATTGGAAGTCTAGGCGGGGAATCAGGCGACTCGCTGCCGCCGTGCCTGCTGGCGTATCTCACGGCGGGCGCTGCGTATCAGCCGGATGCTCAGCAACACCGCGGCGCAACTCAGACCGGCGATCAGGCCCTGCCACAGGCCGGCTGGTCCGCTGGGCTCACCCAACCGATCCGTCAGGCCCAGCAGATAGCCGACGGGCAAGCCAATGCCCCAGTAAGCGAACAGCGTAAAGACCATGGTCATGCGCGTGTCCTGATAACCCCGCAGCGCGCCCGCGGCAGTGACCTGCACAACGTCCGAGAACTGAAACAGGGCTGCATAGAAGAACAGGCTGGCCGCCACTGCGATCACGGCAGGGTCGGGGGTGTAGATGCGTGCGATCTGCTCGCTGAACAGCAGCATGCTGCCAGCCGAGAAACAGGCGTACACCAGGCTCGAGACGATGCCCACCCCTGCGACGAAGCGAGCGTCTCGTGGTGCGCTGCGCCCCAGCGCCTGACCGATACGGATGGTGATCGCCATGCCCAGGGAAAGAGGAATCATGAAAATCAGTGAGGTGAAATTCAGCGCAATCTGGTGGCCTGCAACCACAGTCGCGCCCAGGCCGCCGATAAGCAGCGCGATCACCGAGAAGATACTGGCCTCGGCAAACACCGCGACCCCTATTGGCACGCCCACCGAGAGCAGGCGCTTGAGTATCGGCCACTGCGGCCATTCAAAATGGCTGAACAGCTTGCTTGGCTGGTAATAACTGGCGCGGCGAACCCAGAACAACATTGCGACAAGCATGAAACCCATCACTGTTGCCGTGGCCCAGCCGCAGCCGACACCGCCCATGGCAGGCAGGCCGAACTTACCGTAGATGAAAATATAGTTAAGCGGGATATTCAGCATCAGCGCGAGAATGCCCACCACCATGCTGGGGCGGGTATGCCCGAGCCCATCGCTGTAACAGCGCAGCACCTGGTACAGAGCGACCGCCGGAAACCCGCAGGCAACCGCGCGCAGGTACGCCATGGTGGGGGCGATAAGGGCCTCCTCCACTTGCATCAGATGCAGTACCGGCTCGGCGTTCCACATCAGCAGCGCGAACAGCGAGCCGATCCCCAGCCCCATCCACAGGGCCTGGCGCACCAGGGGTCCGATCTGCTCGTGCTGGTTACTGCCGAAACGCTGGGCAACATTTGGCGTGGTGGCAAGGATGACGCCTGTGACCAGGAGAAACACAGGGACCCAGATGGAATTGCCCAGTGCCACGGCGGCCAGGTCCGCAGGGCTGACGCGTCCGGCCATCAGGGTGTCGACAAAGCCCATGGCGGTGTTTGCCAGCTGGGCGATCATCATGGGCAGGGCAAGGGCAAAGAGGGTGCGGAGTTCGTCGCGAACTCGCCTGAGTTTCAACTCAGTGGGCATTGCTGGGCTATCCGATTGTATACAGGAAGACAGCTAGTCTACGCCGCGGCGATCGTTCTGGGGAAGGCGGCAGGGACGGGCCGGGCAGTCTAGAATGTGCCGATCATAAATGGAGCTCGCTCATGCGCATTCTTGCTGACGAAAACATCCCATTGGTCGACGCGTTTTTCGCAGAGCATGGACAGATCCGCCGCATGCCCGGTCGCAGCATAAACCGGGCTGCGTTGGAGCAGGCGGATGTCCTGCTGGTGCGCTCGGTAACCCGTGTGGATCAGGAGTTGCTCGAAGGCAGCGCGGTGCGATTCGTCGGTACCTGCACGATCGGCACCGATCATCTCGACCTCGATTACCTAGACGAAGCCGGGATCGACTGGGCCAGCGCGCCTGGGTGCAATGCCCGCGGTGTCGTGGACTACGTCCTGGGTAGCCTGCTGGCCCTGGCAGAAGGCGAAGGTGTGGACCTGTCAAAACGCCGTTACGGCGTGGTGGGTGCGGGCGAGGTCGGCGGACGGCTTGTGGAAGTGCTGCGTGGCCTGGGGTGGGATGTTCGGGTGTGCGATCCGCCTCGTCAGGCTCGGGAACTGGGAGAGTTCGTCGACCTTGACGAGATCCTGTCCGAATGCGATGTCATCAGCCTGCACACTCCGTTGATCCTTGAAGGCAATCACGCCACCTTCCATCTTTTCAATGAGGATCGTCTGGGGCAGCTACGTCCCGGGGCCTGGCTGATCAACGCAGCTCGGGGAGCGATCGTCGATAACTCGGCTTTACGCGTCCAGCTTGCCCAGCGCCCGGACGTTCAGGCTGTGCTCGACGTCTGGGAAGGGGAACCACAGGTAGACGTCGAGCTGGCGGAACTGTGCTGGATTGCCACCCCGCATATCGCCGGCTACAGCCTGGACGGCAAGCTCCGGGGGACCGCCCAGGTCTATCGAGCGTTCTGTGCGGCGAAAGGGTTGGAGCCGACGGTGGAGCTGGCTGACCTCATGCCGAAGGCACCGTTGCGTGGGCTTGTCTTCGATCCTTCGGCCGATCCTGCACAAATGCTCAGTACCCTCTGCCGCTCCGTCTATGACCCGCGTCGCGACGATGCGGCCTTTCGTCGGAGCCTGGTTGGCGACGAGGTTCAGCGCCGAGCCGGTTTCGATCGGCTGCGCAAGGACTATCCTGCCCGTCGAGAGATTGATGGGTTGCAGGTCAGCCTTGGCGCGGGTCAGCCACGCCTGGAGCAGATCGTGAGGGCCCTTGGCGCGATCTTGAAAGCATGACCTGCCAAGGCTACGGTTCGTTGTCCCGGAGCACAGGCCGGATGCAATTTGTGGCTTGCTCCGCTAGCATTGCCCATCCTCTGCTTTATCCCGCGATGGTGTTATGAGTTATCAGGTCCTAGCCCGTAAATGGCGTCCGCGCACGTTCCGCGAAATGGTCGGCCAGACGCATGTGCTCAAGGCTCTGATCAACGCGCTGGACAGCCAACGCCTGCACCACGCCTATCTGTTTACCGGCACCCGCGGCGTGGGCAAGACCACCATCGCACGGATTATCGCCAAGTGCCTCAACTGCGAAACCGGTATCAGCTCGACGCCCTGCGGACAGTGCTCGGTCTGCCGTGAAATCGACGAGGGGCGTTTCGTTGACCTTATCGAAGTCGACGCTGCCAGCCGTACCAAGGTCGAAGATACCCGCGAGTTGCTCGACAACGTGCAATACGCCCCGAGCCGTGGACGCTACAAGGTCTACCTGATCGACGAAGTGCACATGCTTTCGTCGCACTCGTTCAATGCATTGCTCAAAACGCTTGAAGAGCCGCCGCCACACGTCAAGTTTCTGCTGGCAACGACCGACCCGCAAAAGCTGCCGGTCACGATTCTTTCGCGCTGCTTGCAGTTCTCCCTGAAAAACATGCCGCCGGAGCGGGTGGTCGAGCATCTGACCCACGTGTTGGGTGTCGAGCAGGTGCCCTTCGAGGAAGATGCGCTCTGGCTGCTTGGCCGCGCGGCCGACGGGTCGATGCGTGACGCCATGAGCCTGACCGACCAGGCTATCGCCTTTGGTGAGGGCAAGGTACTCGCAGCCGATGTGCGCAGCATGCTGGGCACCCTGGATCATGGCCAGGTGTACGGTGTGTTGCAGGCGTTGCTGGAGGGCGACGCCCGTGCACTGCTCGAGGCGGTTCGCCATCTAGCCGAGCAGGGGCCGGACTGGGGCGGCGTCCTGGCCGAGATCCTCAACGTGCTGCATCGTGTTGCCGTCGCACAGGCACTACCCGATGCGGTCGATAACGGGCAGGGCGACCGCGACCGTGTGCTCGCCCTGGCTCAGGCATTGCCTGCCGAAGACGTGCAGTTCTACTACCAGATGGGTTTGATTGGCCGGCGTGACCTGCCCCTGGCGCCCGATCCGCGTAGCGGCTTCGAGATGGTGCTGTTGCGGATGCTCGCGTTTCGCCCCGCCGGCAGTGAAGACGCGCCGCGAACATCACTAAAGACGATTGGAATCAGTCCGGCCACGACTGATTCCCAACCAAGCGCAGTGGCCGGTCCGGCCGCACAGGCTTCGCCGGTACCCGACCTGCAACCCAAGCCAGCCGCTGCGGTGCAGCCCATCGCAGCGGCTCCGCTGGAACCGCCACAGCCGGCCGATGCGCCAACAGCGGCCGATTCACTTGCTGTGCATCAGGCGCAGCCGGCAGCAAAACCTGCGCACGAGCCTCAGCCCGTTGCGCCGCCCATCGTTGACTTGCCCTGGAATGAGCCGCCGTCCACGCCGCCCGTGGCAGTGGAAAGCGAAGCCCTCGAGCAGCGGCCGGTCGGACAACCCCAAGAGCGGGAGCATCAGGCAGCGGTCGTCGAGGTCAACGAGCCGGACGACGATGAACCGCCATTGACCGACGAGGACTACTTCGAGGTCGAAACCCAGGCCGAGGCCTTTCTCGATGGGCTGGATGACCCGGTGGAGAAGCCTGCAGTGGCTGAGCCTGCGCCTGCCATACAACCTGCCACCGGGCTTGCGGCGGAGTGGCTGGACCTCTATCTCAAACTGGGACTGACTGGACTGACTGGTAGCATCGCGGCGAACTGTACGCTGATCGCTGTAGAAGGCGATCGCTGGCTGATGCATCTCGATCCTGCCCAGAGCGCACTGTTCAACGCGACCCAGCATCGTCGTCTGACCGAAGCGTTGAGTCAGTTCCACGGGCGTACGCTGCAGCTCGATATCGAGTTGCAGACCCCGCAACAGGAAACTCCCGCCCAAGCGGCGGCCCGCCGTCGTGGGGAGCGTCAGCGGGCAGCTGAACAATCGATTCAGACCGATCCGCTGGTGCAACAACTGATGCAGCAATTCGCCGCGGTGATTCGCGACGGCACCATCGAACCCATAGAGCAACCCGTATCCTGATCTACCAGAGGTGATCCCCATGATGAAAGGTGGCATGGCAGGCCTGATGAAGCAGGCGCAGCAGATGCAGGAAAAAATGCAGAAGATGCAGGAAGAACTGGCGAACGCCGAGGTTACCGGGCAGTCCGGGGCCGGGCTGGTCAGCGTTGTGATGAACGGTCGCCACGACGTCAAGCGTGTCAGCCTGGATGACAGCCTGATGCAGGAAGACAAGGAAATCCTGGAAGACCTGATCGCGGCAGCCGTCAATGATGCCGTTCGCAAGATCGAACAGAACAGCAAGGAGAAGATGGCCGGCATGACCGATGGCATGCAGCTTCCACCTGGCTTCAAGATGCCGTTCTGATTCACCCGGAGCGCCGCCACGCGCTCCTTCCCGACTGGCTCTGCCAGAGGTTTCTTCTGGGCAGGCGTGGTGGTCAGCCAGTAGGCGGCGTCTCTCCTCGCAACGTTGCGCATTCCGTATTTTTCGGTGACTTGATGTCTTTCAGCCCCCTTATTCGCCAACTTATCGATGCGCTGCGCGTCCTGCCTGGCGTCGGTCAGAAAACCGCTCAACGGATGGCGCTGCAAATGCTCGAGCGCGACCGCAGCGGTGGCTTGCGGTTGGCACAGTCGCTTACCCGCGCAATGGAAGAGGTGGGCTATTGTCGGCAATGTCGAACCTTGAGCGAGGACGAGCTCTGTCCACAGTGTGCCGATCCCCGCAGGGATGACTCGCTGCTGTGTATCGTACAGAGTCCGGTGGATGTGTTTGCGGTGGAGCAGACCGGCTTTCGCGGGCGTTATTTTGTCTTGAAGGGTCATCTTTCGCCGCTGGACGGCCTCGGCCCGGAAGCCATCGGCATCCCGGAGTTGCTGGTGCGAGTCGCTGAAGGCAGTTTCAGCGAGGCCATTCTTGCGACGAATCCGACCGTTGAGGGCGAGGCCACCGCGCACTACATCGCCCAACTGTTGATTCCCAAGGGGCTGACCCTTAGCCGTATTGCTCATGGGGTGCCCTTGGGCGGTGAGCTCGATCTGGTCGACGGCGGCACCCTGGCTCACGCCTTTGCCGGACGCAAAACAATCACGCTTTGATGCTGCCGCCAGCCTCGCTAACGATGCCTTTATAGCCAGCAGTTAGCAGCTTATCGCTGCTAACAAGTGCCGGCGCTCGAGATATTCGTGTAAAGTTCTAAGCCACTAATGATCAATAACCAATGCACATATACCCCGTTTATTGGGTTATATGGCTGGTCTTCTGCATGCCTAGATAGCGTGAGGTAATGATGAAAGTAAAACTCTGGCTGGTTCCCGCCCTGTTGTTGGTCAGCGCTTTCGCGCAGGCACAGGAGAAATTCAAAGTCGGCTAC
The DNA here is from genome assembly GCA_002387205.1 of Stutzerimonas stutzeri. Classification (GTDB taxonomy): domain Bacteria; phylum Pseudomonadota; class Gammaproteobacteria; order Pseudomonadales; family Pseudomonadaceae; genus Stutzerimonas; species Stutzerimonas stutzeri_N. The sequence continues at coordinate 172,929 of DGLA01000012.1, forward strand.
ATCCGAGTGATGGACGATGCACAGGCGATGGTCGCGTATGAAGGCGAGATGTATAAGAAGCACGGCCTTGATGTCGAGTTGGTCGAGTTCAGTTCCGGCACTGACCTGATCAAGGCCATCGTTGGCGGGCAGCTGGATACAGGCGTACTCGGGTTCACCAACGCAGTCGCATGGGCATCCAAGGGGGCGGACCTCAAGGTGGTCGGCGGTGCTCAGCAGGGTTATCACTCCATCGTTGCGCGCGAGGGAACGGGTATCGAGAAGGTGGCGGACCTGAAGGGCCATGTGCTGGTATCGCAAAAGGAAGGCAGTACGGCCGATGCCGTGTTGCGTGGAGTGACGCTCAAGGCAGCCGGCCTGGCACCCAGCGAGGTGAACATCATGGGTACCAGCCCGGCTGTGGCCGTGCAATCACTGGTGTCCGGCCGTGCGGACGCAGCGTTTCTCTTCGAGCCCTATGATCGGATCGCGCAACTGGTGGCTCCGGTGAAGCAGGTCTACGAGATTGGTGAGGTCTGGCCATTCCCCTGCATGGTGGTGATTACTTCGGGCAAAACCCTTGAAACCCGCAAGGATGCTGTCTGGAAGTCCCTTGATGCCCAGCGCGAGGCGATCGATCTGCTGGAAAACCAGCCAGCTGAAGCGGCCAAGCTGATTGCCGACTACTTTATCGCCGAGCCGACGCTCAAGACCCTCAATCGCGGCGAGCTTGCTCGTGAAGTGGTGATCGAAGAAGCCATTGCCACCCAGACGTTCAGCTCGAAGCTCGGCAGCGAAGACCTGGCACGTATCCAGGAGCTGGCGAACATCCTCCAGGAGCTCGGTTCCTTGAAGACTCGCGACGGCAAGCCCTTCGATACCAGTGCGATTCTCGATCTGTCCTGGCAGCAGGCCCGTGAACTCTAAGCGCGTCGGCTAACCCGCAACAGACCGCCCGGCCAAAGTGCCGGGCAGTCATTCCGCCCGCTAAAGGGGTTGTTCACGAGGTCTTCAAAGCGTTATGCAGCTCAGGTTTGAAGAAGTAGACAAGCATTTCGGCCAGCTGGAAGTCATAAAAGGCTTCAACGGCGAGTTCGCCCAGGGCGAGCTGGTAGCCCTGGTTGGACCCTCTGGCTGTGGCAAGTCCACACTGTTGCATCTGGTTGCCGGTCTGGAAAACCCTACTGCGGGCCGTGTGCTTGCTGATGGCAAGAAGATTCCAGGGCCGAGCCCTCGCCGAACATTGGTGTTTCAGGAGCATGCCCTATACCCGTGGCTGTCGCTGCAGGCGAACGTTGCCATGGCACTCGAACTTCAGGGCGTCGACAAGGCGAGCGCTTTCGAGCAATCGAAGGTTTGGCTCGAGCGGGTCAGCCTCGATGGCTTCGAGCACTACTATCCGCACCAGGTCTCGGGCGGCATGCGTCAGCGCACCGCTTTGGCTCGGGCATTCATTGCCAAGCCCGAGGTGTTGCTGCTGGATGAGCCCTTTGGCGCGCTGGATGCACTGACGCGAATGGCATTGCAGGATGTATTGCGCGAGCTGATCGCCGAACATCAGCCAACTGTTCTGCTGGTAACCCATGACGTCGACGAGGCGCTTTACCTGGCTGACCACATCCTGGTGTTCAGCGCACGGCCCGCGCGCGTACTGAAGACCTTCAACATGACACATTGCGAGAAGAGTCATGACCTGTCCGAATTCGCCGCCGAGCGTCGCGAGATTCTGCGACTGCTGGGCATCAAGACCGAGGTAGGCCACTGATGAGCCAGGGACGTCGTCTTGCCGGGCCGAAAAAATACCTCGCCGTGGCACTGGCGGTATTGTTCATCCTGCTGATCTGGCAGGCCGCTGCATGGAGCCTGCCTGCGTTCCTGATGCCAGGTGTGCCGGCTGTTTTCGAGCGCCTGTTCGCCACGGTGCAAGAGCCCGAGTTCCGCGATGGCCTTTACGGCAGCATGAGCCGGCTGGGAAGCGGGTACAGCTTCGCGCTGCTTTTTGGGATCGGTTTTGGCCTGGTCGGCGGAGTCTTGTTCTTCTTTCGCGAGATCCTGCGCTCGGCCATTGTCATCCTCCAGTCCATCCCATCCATTGCCTGGGTTCCGCTGTTTCTCATTGTGATGGGCTTTGGCAACCTGCCGATCATCGTCGTCGTCGCGCTGGCCGCGTTCTTTCCCATGGCGCTCTCGGTGATGAACGCCACCGAAAGTGTCCAGCCTGTCCATGTCGCAGCGGCGCGGGTGATGGGCGCGTCTCGCTGGCAGTTGCTCAAGCGCGTATACCTGCCTGCAGTGATGCCGGAATTGATTACCGGCGCCCAGCTGGCATTCGGTAACGCCTGGCGCGCCTTGATCTCGGCAGAAATGCTGATCGGCTTCGGACAGGGTTTGGGGCGCTCGCTGGCCTACTCCGGCGAAATCGCAGACATGGCCGGGGTGATGATGAACATACTGGTCATTGCGATCCTGGCTACCTTGATCGATCAGGTGGTGCTGGAAAAATTCAAGCAGCGCATGCTTCGCTACCAGTACGTCTGACAGGTCAGGCCGTGAAGCGCTTAGCGACGCATCTACTAGCGATGTTGCTGGCAATGCCGCTGGGCTCGTTGGCAGCGCCCTTGTCTGCAGTGCTTGTCGGCGAGTATCGGCCCCTCAAGGCTTCTGAAACCGAACTGGTAACAGAAGGGTTCGAGGCGTCCGTGCTCTATCGGCTCGGCGACGCGCTGGGCCGCGAATCCGCCCTGGAAGAGGCGGGCAGTGTCGCTCCTGATCTACGACTGGGTGCTGTCTCGTCTGGGGTTGTTTACTACAGCAGTGAAGCGGCTGCGTTGACTTCAGCCCAAGCAGGTCCGGAAAGTTGGTCCGATCTTGCAGGCCAAGCGGTTTGCCTGGAGGCGGGCAGTCCTCATGAGACATCCATGTCCCGCTTCGGCGGGTTGGTTCGCCGTTACCCAAGTGCGGCGCAGGCCTTGATAGGCCTGAAGCTCGGCGAATGCGAGGCGGTGGTAGCTGATCGAGTGCTGTTGGAGCAGATCGCCGAATTGCCTGAATGGCAACGCTACAGCCGGCTACTGCCTGCGCTTGAGAATTCTGCTGTGACACTGCGGCTCGACGCCATCGATCCTGCACTGCGCAAGCAAATCGAGAGCGTACTGGCCGGTGAAGAGGGGCGGGCACGGCTTGCCGAAGTCGTGCAGCACTGGATCGACGAGGTTGCGTTTCAAGCCTATGTTTTGGCTGATTCTCTCGACTGCCATTAAGCGGGTATCAGTCAGCCTCGATCAGCTGTGGCAACGCCTGGCTGAGCGCATCCAGTTTCAATGGGCTGCGGATGTAGCCTCGTAACTTGCCGTTGGGCGCGACGATCGCAATATTGCCGCTGTGAGCGACGGTATAGTTCCCGCTGGTCGGCTGTGGCGGAACAATCGGTAGCCCCAGTGCTTTGGACAAGGCAAGCAGCTGCGCCATATCACCGGTCAGTCCCATGAACCCTGCGCGGTAATAAGCCAGGTAGTTCCGCAGCGCTTCGGGCGTATCGCGGGCCGGATCGGCGCTGATCAGCACAAGTTGCAACTGCTTGCGAATGTCCCCCGGAAGGTCGGCGAAGAGGCGGCGCATGTCACTGAGGGTCGTAGGGCAGATATCTGGACAGGCGGTAAAGCCGAAGAACATTAGGTGCCATCGACCGTGAAGCGAATCGGTATAGAAGGTCGCGCCTTTTTCATCTACGAGCTGCAGGCTAGGTAAGGCCCGCTCGCGTGGAAAAAGCAGCAGGTTGGCGTCGTCGAGCAGTGAATTGCGGTCCAAAGCCATGGCCGACGAGCAAAAGAGCAGCATGACAAGCCAAGCTGCAGGACGGGCTAGACCGAAGCGCATCCTAGCGCTCGTTCAGCCCGAACGCAGTGAGGGTGAAGGTGGGGATTCCCATATCCTGAAGCTTGCGCGATCCGCCAAGTTCCGGAAGATCGATAATGGCCGCAGCTTCGTATATCTGCGCGCCCATGCGTCGAACGAGCTGAGCGGCGGCGATCAAGGTGCCGCCAGTGGCGATGAGATCGTCGAGCAGCAGCACGGAATCGCCCTCGCACAAGCTGTCGGCGTGGACTTCCAGGAAGGCTTCGCCGTACTCGGTGCGATAGGCCTGGGCAAGCACATCGGCAGGCAGCTTGCCTTTCTTGCGGAACAGGATCAGCGGACGATTCAACTCGTAGGCAATGATCGATCCGATGATGAAGCCGCGCGCATCCAGGGCGCCGACATGGGTAAAGTCGGTTTCGACATAGCGCTGAATGAGGCTGTCTGCAACCATGCGCAGTGCCTTGGGTGACTGCAGCAAGGGAGTGATATCGCGAAAAACCACGCCCTTACTGGGAAAGTCCGGCACCGGACGAATCAATGTCTTGATCGAGAACTCGTCGAAAATCATCTGCGTCAGGCGTCCATGTTGCCGCCCGCCAGGGCGCATAGTTGGATGGAGTCGAGGATACGAACTTCCTTTCCCTCGGCCTCGATCAGCCCGTTTGCCTGGAAACGTGTGAAGACTCGCGAAACGGTCTCCACGGCCAGCCCCAGAAAACTGCCGATCTCATTGCGTGACATTGGCAGGCGGAACTGGTTGGCCGAGAAACCGCGCGCACTGAAACGCGCCGACAGGTTGATCAGAAAGGTAGCAATTCGCTCGTCTGCGGTCTTCTTGGACAGCAACAGCATCATCTGCTGATCGTCGCGAATCTCACGGCTCATGATGCGCATCAGCTGGCGGCGCAGCTGCGGCAGCAACACGCTCAATTCATCAAGACGTTCGAACGGGATTTCGCAAACGGACGTGGTTTCCAGCGCCTGCGCCGAAACCGGGTAGGCCTCGGTATCCATGCCCGAAAGCCCCACCATCTCGCTGGGAAGATGGAAGCCGGTGATCTGTTCTTCACCGGCATCAGTGACGCTGAATGTACGCAAGGCGCCGGAACGAATGGCAAATACCGAACTGAAGGCGTCGCCCTGGCGAAACAGCATTTCGCCTTTCTTTAGCGGGCGACCACGCTTGACGATGTCGTCAAGGGCTTCCATGTCTTGCATGTTCAGCGAAAGAGGCAGGCACAGGCCGGAAAGACTGCAATCCTTGCAGTGCGCTTGCCGCTGCGTGCGGACCTTGATCGACTCGGACATTAGGGGTTCCCGGAAAAACCTTACTGGATGTGCAAGGTTAACCCAGGCAAGCCGCTCAGCCAATTGCACTGGCGTCGCAGTTGATCAAATAGCAGATACCGGGCGCTCAGATGACCCGAGAAAGTTGCTGGTGTCTGTGTTCGGGCAGGTAATGATCGAACTGCATGCACACAGCGCGTACCAATAGTCGTCCCGCTGGCAATATGGTGATCCCAGCGTCGCCCAGCAGAATCAGCCCGTCGTCGGCCATCTGTTGCAGCGCAGGCCATGCCGTATTGAAGTAATGCCGGAAGTCGATCTTGAAGCGGTGTTCGATGGGTTCGAACTGCAACTCGAAATCGCAGATCAGCCTCTGGATTACTTCACGCCGGATCCTGTCGTCCTCGTTGCAGCGCAAGCCGCGTACCGTCGCAAGCTGGCCCTGGTCCAGCGATTGCTGGTAGAGGGTTATATCGCTGTTGTTCTGACAATAGACCCCGCCGATCTGGCTGATCGCAGACACACCCAGGCCGATCAGGTCGCAATGGCCATGGGTCGTATAACCCTGGAAGTTGCGTTGCAGGGTCCCGTCTTCCTGCGCCATGGCCAGCTCGTCGTCGGGGAGAGCGAAATGGTCCATGCCGATATAGCGATAGCCAGCATCGGTTAGCTGTTCCACGCTGTTTTGCAGGATTGCCAGCCTGTCGGCTGGGGTCGGCAGGTCTGCGACATTTATGCGTCGCTGCGGCATGAATCGCTCAGGAAGGTGAGCATAACCGAACACGGAGACGCGGTCGGGTTGCAGGGCAATCACTTCCTGGATCGTCCTTGTGAAGCCTGCCGGGGTTTGCCGCGGCAGCCCATAGATCAGATCGATATTGATGGAGCGATACTGGAGCGTGCGTGCCGCCTCTATGATCGTCTGTGTCTGTTCAAGGGTTTGCATGCGATTGATCGCGCGCTGCACGTCTGGATCCAGGTCCTGTACGCCGATGCTTACGCGATTGAAACCAAGCTCGCGCAACAGGCCCATGGTCGGCCAGTCTGCCTCGCGGGGATCGATCTCGATGCTGATATCTCCGTGGTCATCGTCCTGCAGGTGGAAGTGCTTGCGCAGGTGCGCCATGAGCCGTCGCAACTCGTCGTGGCTCAGGAAGGTGGGCGTGCCGCCGCCCAGATGAAGTTGCTCGACAATCTGGTCCGGCCCGAGGTGGCAGGCGACCATTTCGATTTCCTTTTCCAGACGCTCCAGATAAGGAAGGGACCGGCCTCGATCCTTGGTGATCACCTTGTTGCAACCGCAGTGATAGCAGACGTTTGCGCAGAACGGCACATGGACGTACAGCGAGAGAGGGCGAACGGTTTGGCGACTGCTACGCAGGGCATGCAGCAGGTCGAACGAGCCCACGCTACCGTTGAACTGAAGTGCAGTCGGGTACGAGGTGTAGCGCGGTCCGGCCAGATCGTAGCGATTGATCAGATCAGCGTTCCAGCGGATGACGTCGAGCATCGGGTGTTCTCGGGTTGACTGCAGTGACCGGATTCTAGGCGGCGGGTTGGCGCGCGGACTTGACCTGTATCAAACCAGTCGGGCCCCTGCGCCCCTGCCGCAGACCAGCGGCACGCGGGGGGAGATTTATTTGGCGAATTGTGGTCGGATGGCGAGTCCAAGCCCTGAACCGCATCGTTAATCGGATAGGAGAAACCCATGCAAAGCCGCCAGCAAGAAATCGCTGCCGCCCTCAACGTCCGGCCGCCTTTTGACGGGCCAGCATCCGTCCAGGCCGAAATCGACCGGCGCATCACTTTCATCCAGAACTGCTTGCGTGAGTCGGGGCTGAAAACCCTCGTGCTGGGCATCAGTGGCGGAGTCGATTCGACAACCGCGGGCCTGCTTGCACAGCGAGCCGTCGAGGGCATGCGCGCCGCGGGCGAGGGGGACGACTATCGTTTCATTGCGGTACGCCTGCCTTACCAGGTGCAACATGATGAAGACGAGGCGCAGCTGGCCGTCGACACGATCAAGCCGGACGAATGCCACACCGTGAACATCGGTGCAGCCGTGCAGGGCCTGTCGCGAGCGACCGAGGCGCTCGATGCGCTGACACCGGAAAAACGTGATTTTGTACTCGGCAACACCAAGGCGCGGATGCGCATGGTGGCGCAATACACCATCGCCAATGCGCGTCAGGGCCTTGTCATCGGGACCGATCATGCAGCCGAAGCCGTGATGGGCTTCTTTACCAAGTTTGGCGATGGTGCCTGCGATCTCACCCCGTTGGCAGGCCTGGTCAAGAGCCAGGTGCGAGAAATCGCAGCTGCACTGGGCGCACCTGAGCAGCTGGTGAAGAAAGTACCCACTGCCGATCTAGAGGAGCTCTCCCCAGGCAAGCCGGATGAGGCGGCGCATGGGGTCACCTACGCAAACATCGACGCTTTCCTGCAGGGGCGCGAGATACCCGAAGAGGCGGCTCGTATCATCATCGATACCTATGACAAGTCAGAGCACAAGCGTCAGCTGCCGAAAGAACCCGGACTTTGAACCCCGCATCCAGGCTTGGGCTGCTTTCGACCTTTCGCCGCAGCCCGGCTTGAGATTAGATCAGTGGTGCTGATGCTGGTGCTCGCCGGCAGACTGCTGTTGGGCGGTCGATGAAGCGCTGTGGCCCATCAGCCATTGCTGGTGGGGGCCTGGCAAGGTCCACAAGCCGAACAGCATCACCGTGATGCCGCCCAGTGTCCGCACGCCACGTTTGCGCAGCAGGGCGGTCAGGTGTTCGGCGGCCAGGCCGGTCGCCAACAGTACCGGCCAGGTACCTATGCCAAACGCCAGCATCAGCAGCGCGCTGTCGGTGGCGTCGCCCTGACTGGCTGCCCAGAGCAAGGTGCTATATACCAGGCCGCAAGGTAGCCAACCCCACAACGCGCCGAGCAACAACGCCCGCGGTACGGTCCTGACAGGCATCAGCCGGCTGGCGAAAGGTTGTATACGCCGCCACAAGCCCCGGCCCAGCGCCTCAACCCGTGTCAGTCCGCTCCACCAGCCGGCCAGATAAAGCCCCATGCTGATGAGCAGCAGCGCTGCGATGACCCTCAACGCCATGGCTGCGGGGCTGTTGGCCACCGCCCACCCGGCCAGACCAAGAACAAGCCCGGCGGTTGCATAGCTGAGGACACGCCCGAGGTTGTAGGCGACCAGAAGGCGCAAGCGCCTGCTCCGCTGTTCTGCCGGAATTGCCATGGTCAGCGCCCCCATCAGGCCGCCACACATGCCCAGACAATGTCCGCCGCCCAGCAAGCCAAGCACCAGGGCGGAGACCAGCAAGGGCAACAGATCAATCACGATGCGGTTTCTCCCCGTCTTTTTCCTGGTCGGCTTCCTCGATTCCCGCTTTATGCTTCGGGTCTTCATCATCGAACAGGATGCTGTGCGCGGGACCGTCGAGGTCATCGTACTGGCCGCTGTCCACTGCCCAGAAAAACACCCAGATCGCCAGCGCCACCAGCACGACGGCGACGGGAATCAAGATATAGAGTGCGGCCATGTAACCTCCGGTGGTGCATCAGCAAAGGGGCTGCCAGGCGAGGGTCTGTCGATCGTCCTAGGCCAGACTGTTGGAGCTGTCGGCTTTTCCGGGCGATGGTAAGCGCGTCAACCTTAACGCGTTCAACACCACAAGCAACGAGCTGGCCGACATGCCGAGTGCGGCCCATAGCGGGGTTACCCAGCCAATGGCCGCAAAGGGCAACACCAGGCCGTTGTAGAGTGTCGCCCAGGCGAGGTTCTCGATAATGATGCGTCGGCTGCGGCGAGCGACGCCAAACAGTTGAACCACGCTGTCGAGGCGGTTGGACAATAGCACCGCGTCGGCGCTGGTCTTTGCCAGATCGGTCGCGGAACCCATGGCCACGCTGATGTCAGCGGCGGCCAGGACGGGAACGTCGTTCACCCCGTCGCCAAGCATCAGGACCCGGTGGCCTTTGCCCTGAAGCCGCTGCAGATGGGCGAGCTTGTCTGCGGGCGTAAGGCCGCCCAGGGCCTCCTGGATACCCAGTTGCCGTGCAATGTCGGCCACCATCGGTGAGCTGTCCCCGGACAGCAGCAGCGTACGCCAGCCGCGGCGTTGGCAGGCCTGCACCAGGGCAGCGGCATCGGCACGCAGACGATCGTTCAGGACCAGCCAGGCCAGTGGGCCATTGGCATCGCCAAGCAGCAGCCACTGCCCTTGATCACCCGGGATGCTAGGCGCTGCACCTGCATAGCCGGCCGCAACGAAGTCTGGCTGGCCGATGCGAAGCGCTCGTCCTGCTACCGAGCCCTGCAGGCCGAGCCCGGGCACGCTCTCGACCGCCTCTGCTGCCAGGGGCGCACGACCGAACGCCTTGGCAATCGGGTGCTCGGAGCGGTTCTCCAGCGCCGCCGCCAGCTCGAGGCAGCTGTCCGCGTTCAGGTCGGACAGCGGGATGATGTCCCTGAGCGTAAGGCGACCTTCGGTAAGCGTGCCGGTCTTGTCGAATATCACCGTGTCGATATGGTTGAGGCCCTCCAGAACGTGACCCCGGGTCAGCAGCAGACCGAGCTTGTGCAGTGTGCCCGTGGCTGTGGTCAGTGCAGTAGGGGTCGCAAGGGACAAGGCGCAAGGGCAGGTAGCGACCAGCAAGGCCAGAACGATCCAGAAAGCGCGCTGTGGGTCGATCTGCCACCAGACGATTCCCACCACGGCGGCAGTGATCAGCACCACCAGCAGGAACCATTGGGCGACACGGTCGGCAAGCTCGGCGAGGCGCGGCTTGTCCGACTGGGCGCGCTCGAGCAGGCGAACAATAGCGGATAGGCGCGTATCGTCGCCGAGCGCCTGTACTTGCAGCGTGAGCGTACCCTCAACGTTAAGGGTTCCCGCTGTTACGCTGTCACCGGCGCTTCTGGCCCGCGGGAGGTATTCTCCCGTGAGTACGGATTCATCGATACTGGACTGCCCGTCCAGAATCATGCCGTCGGCGGGGATCAGCGAGCCAGGCTGGACCAGCACACGATCACCAAGCCGCAGCTCGCTGAGCAAGATTCGCGAGGTGTGGCCGTGGCTGTCGAGTCTTAAACAGGATGCGGGCAGAAGGTTGACCAGCTGCGCTGTCGCAGCAGCCGTACGTTCCCGTGCACGCCGTTCGAGAAACCGTCCGGCCAGCAGGAACAGTGCGAACATCCCCACCGCATCGAAGTAGAGCTCGCCTTGCCCGGTCACGGTTGACCAGATGCCGGCCAGATAAGCACCACCAATGGCCAGCGAGACCGAGACGTCCATGGTCAGGTGGCGCGTTCGCACGTCGCGCAGGGCGCCCCTGAAAAAATCCGTGCAGCAATAGAAGACGATGGGCGTGGTCAGCAGCAGCGCGGTCCAGCGCAGAATACTGGCCATGCCAGGCGAAAGGTCGATGTTGAACTCTGGCCAGGTCGCCATTGTGGCCATCATTACCTGCATCCAGAGCAGGCCTGCCACACCAAGCTGCCGCATGCTCCGGCGGTTCTCCCGGGCCAGCCGTTCAGCAGCCTGATCAGCCTGATAAGGATGGGCGGCATAACCAATGCGTCGCAGCTCAGCAAGCAGCTCGCTCAAGGGTAAAGTGGCGTCGCTCCAGCGTACCCGCAAGCGATGGTTGGAAAGGTTCAGGCTTGCCTCGACCACTCCGTCGAGGGTGCGCAGATGTCGTTCGATCAGCCAGCCGCAAGCGGCGCAACTGATGCCATCGATCATCAGTGCTGTGCTGGCCAGTTCTCCTTGATGGTCAACGAAGGGCTGCTGGACATCCTTGCGGTCAAGCAGCGCCAGTTCCTCGTTGAGGGCCTGCGGCAGGGCGTCCGGGTTGGTCGACGCCTCGCTGCGGTGCAAGTAGTAGCTTTCCAGCCCGCTCTTGACTATCGCTTCGGTGACTGCCTGGCATCCAGGGCAGCACATCGCACGCGTCTCATTGAGCACGCGCGCGTGATAGTTGCTCCCGGCCGGAACAGGAAGACCGCAGTGATAACAGGGGAGGGGGCTCGACATCGAGAATCAGTAGTTCAGATCGAGGGTCTGCCCACCGGTGACATCCATTTCCTCGAAAAGCCGCCAGTCCTGCTCGCCTTCGCGCCCGAGCAGCTCGACAAAGCGCCGCCCGCTGACTGGCTCCTGCATCTGTCCCTGATAGAAGCCGTCGCCCTTCGGCTGCAGCACGATACGGCGGTCACGCTCGGGCTGGGTAGGGGAAAGCAGGTTGAGCACCAATTGTTGTGGGCGCGTATCGCCAGACAACTGAAGCTCGGCGAGCCCGCGCTCATCGTTGAGCACAAGCGTTGCCTGGACCTGCAGACGCTCAGCGAGCTTTTCACGATCCAGCGACTGGTTGATTCCCTTGCCAGCGTCGTAGTAGTTGTCGGCGACCAGCGAATCGGCGTTGCGGATCGCGATGGTTAGCATGGTGGTGCCGAGAACCACCGACATCAACAGGATGCCGATTACGAACCAGGCCCAGAACTGTTTGTACCAACGGCTGTTTTCACTATCGGAAGATGCGTTCATGTACTACCTGTTCAACGAATGCTGGGGCCGATGAAGCGGCTTTCCGATTCGTCCTCGATGGTGGGGTCATCAGCCGAACGGATATGAAAGACGATTTCGTTCGTACTCGATGGGAGCTTTTCGGGTGCAACCGAAAGCTCGACGGGTATGGTGACCAGCTCACCTGCTGCCGCCTGAACTTCGCTGCGCCCTTCGTACTTCAGGCCATCCAGACCAGACGCTTCTATGACAAACGTCTGCTCGTTCTGCGCCTTGTTCATGACTTTCAACGTATAGACGTTTTCGATCCGGCCCTGCTCGTTTTCCCTGTAGAGCACGCGGTCCTTGAGCACGTCGAGCTTGACCAGTGCGCGATCGCTCACGGCGTAGGTGAAGACGCCCATCATGGCGACCAGCGCGACGGCGTAGCCGATCAGGCGGGGCCGGACCAGATGAGTTTTCTGACCAGACAGGTTGTGCTCGGTGGTGTAGCTGATGAGTCCGCGTGGGTAGTTCATCTTATCCATGATGGTGTCACAGGCGTCGATGCAGGCAGCGCAACCGATGCATTCGATCTGCAGGCCGTCGCGGATGTCGATGCCTGTGGGGCAGACCTGTACGCACATCGTGCAATCGATGCAGTCCCCGAGGCCCATGGCCTTGTAGTCTGCATCCTTCTTGCGAGGACCACGCCGCTCACCACGGCGCGGATCGTAGGAAACGATCAGTGTGTCCTTGTCGAACATAACGCTCTGGAACCGTGCGTAGGGGCACATATAGATGCACACCTGCTCGCGCAAATAGCCGGCGTTGCCATAGGTCGCCAATGTAAAGAAAGCGACCCAGAACGCCGCCCAGCCGCCGACCTGGAAAGTCAGCAGATCCGGCACGAGCTCGCGGATCGGGGTGAAGTAACCGACGAACGTGATGCCGATCGCGAGGGAAACCGCCAGCCAGATAGCGTGCTTGGCAAGCTTGCGAAAAAACTTGTTGCGGCTCATTGGCGCCTTGTCCAGCTTCATACGCTGGTTGCGGTCACCTTCGGTGATCTTTTCGGCCCACATGAACACCCAGGTGAATACGCTCTGCGGACAGGTATAGCCGCACCAGACACGCCCGGCGAATACCGTGATGAAGAACAGTCCGAAGGCGCAGATGATCAGCAGTGCAGACAGCAGAATGAAGTCCTGCGGCCAGAACGTGGCGCCGAAGATATAGAACTTGCGCTCGGGCAAGTCCCACCAGACAGCCTGCCGCCCGTTCCAGTTAAGCCAAACGGTGCCGAAGTAGAGGACGAACAGGAGTGCACCACCAACCCGTCGCAGGTTGCGAAACAGGCCGGTAAAGGCGCGGGTGTAGATCTTTTCACGCGCCGCGTAGAGATCGGCTGACGCGTTGACCTTGGCCGGAGGAGTTACATCATGAACGGGGATTTGCTCAGTCATCGAGTGTGTACCACGGCGTTGGGTGAGTGTCCCGGCGGTGCGTGCCTACCGGGATCGATTTCAGACCTGCTGCGAATGGTACGCCCCGATGTTTGGCGTCAGGTGCGACCGAGGGTCGCTCCCGATGCTCGCCGATCAGTTCTCCGCCTTTTGTGAAAGGCTGTACACATAGGCTGCCAGCAGGTGCACCTTGTCGTTGCCAAGGTTCGCTTCCTGCGCTGGCATACGACCGTTGCGACCATAACGCAGGGTCTGCTGAATCTGTCCGAAGCTCGAGCCGTAAAGCCAGACGTTATCGGTCAGGTTCGGTGCGCCCATGGCCTGGGTGCCTTTCCCTTCAGGTCCATGACAGGCTACACAGTTGGCTGCGAAGATTTTTTGACCCTGCTCAATGTCGACGCTTATACCCTCAGGGGTATCGCGACCGGACAGGCTGCGCACATAGCCGGCAACGTTACGGATGCCTTCTTCGCCAATCACGTCACGCCATGCCGGCATTGCTGCCTGGCGCCCGCCAAGGATGGTCGTCTTGATGGTTTCCGGCTCACCGCCCCACAGCCAGTCATGGTCGGTCAGGTTGGGGAAGCCATAGGCGCCTTTGGCATCGGAGCCGTGGCAGACGGAGCAGTTGGAAGCAAACAGTCGTCCACCCATCTTCAGCGCCTGCGGATCCTGAGCGACTTCCTCGACCGGCATCGAGGCGAACTTCGCGTAAAGCGGTCCATACAGTTCGTTGGCCTTGTCCACTTCACGCTGCCATTCCTTGACCTGGGTCCACCCGCCTTCATAGCCGGGCAGCATGCCTTTCCAGTTGCCCAGGCCAGGGTAGAGCGCCAGATAGCCGAGGGCAAAGATCACTGTGGCGACGAACAGCATGAACCACCAGCGCGGAAGCGGGTTGTCGTATTCCTCGATGCCGTCATAGGAATGGCCGACGGTTTCTTCGGTGCTGTCGTGGCGTTGTCCCTTGCGAGTTGCGAGCAGCAGCCAGACCAGGGCAGCAATGGTGCCCAGGCTCAGCAGGGTGATGTACCAACTCCAAAACGAGGTCATTTATTTCTTACTCCTGGAAGCTTCTTCATCACGCTTCTTGGCCTCGGGCTCATCCGCAAAGGGCAGGTTGGCTGCTTCGTCAAAACTTTTCTTGCGCTTGCTGCTGTAGGCCCAGAGCACGACGCCAATGAAAGCGACGAAAACCAGAATGGTGCCCAGACCGCGAAGAGTCCCGATTTCCATGGTGCGTTACCGTTTGTTGGTGAGTGCAGTGCCAAGTACTTGCAGGTAGGCGACGAGGGCGTCCATCTCGGTCTTGCCCTTTACCGCATCCTTGGCACCGGCGATGTCTTCCTCGGTGTAAGGCACACCTACGCTACGCAAGGCTTCCATCTTCTTGGCTGTGTTCTTGCCATCAAGACTGTGCTCCACCAGCCAGGGATAGGACGGCATCTTTGACTCGGGCACCACGTTGCGCGGGTTGTACAGGTGCGCGCGATGCCAGTCATCCGAGTAGCGTCCACCGACGCGGGCCAGGTCCGGACCGGTGCGCTTGGAGCCCCACAGGAAGGGGTGGTCGTAGACGCTTTCACCTGCGACCGAGTAGTGACCATAACGCTCGGTTTCGGCGCGGAACGGACGGATCATCTGCGAGTGGCAGCCCACGCAGCCTTCACGGATGTACAGGTCGCGGCCTTCGAGCTGCAGCGCGGTGTAGGGCTTCATGCCCTCGACCGGCTCGTTGACGGCGTCCTGGAAGAACAGCGGAACGATCTGGGTCAGGCCGCCGATGCTTACCGCAAGGATCATGAACAGGGTCAGCAGACCGACGTTCTTTTCGAGTATTTCGTGATTCTTCATCTATCCGTTTCCTCAGGCGATCTGTGCCGCAGCGTCGAGTTCGGACGCCTTGGATACACGAACGGTGCGCCAGGTGTTGTAGGCCATCAGCAGCATGCCGGTGAGGAAGAATGCACCGCCCAGTGCCCGGACAATGAAGCCTGGGTGGCTGGCTTCCAGTGCCTCGACAAAGGAGTAGGTGAGGGTGCCGTCTTCGTTGATCGCGCGCCACATCAAACCCTGGGTGATGCCGTTGACCCACATCGAGGCGATGTAGAGCACGGTGCCGATGGTCGCCAGCCAGAAATGCGCATTGATCAAACCAATGCTGAACATCTGCTCGCGGGCAAACACCTTAGGAATCAGGTGGTACATGGAGCCGATGGTGATCATCGCGACCCAACCGAGGGCGCCGGCGTGAACGTGGCCGATGGTCCAGTCGGTGTAGTGGGACAGGGCGTTGACGGTCTTGATGGCCATCATCGGACCTTCGAAGGTCGACATGCCGTAGAACGCCAGCGAGACCACGAGGAAGCGCAGGATCGGATCGGTGCGCAGCTTATGCCAGGCGCCAGACAGGGTCATCATGCCGTTGATCATGCCGCCCCAGCTTGGCGCAAGGAGAATGATCGACATCACCATGCCCAGGCTCTGAGCCCATTCAGGCAGTGCGGTGTAGTGCAGGTGGTGCGGACCGGCCCAGATGTACAGGGTGATCAGCGCCCAGAAGTGCACGATGGACAGACGGTACGAATAGACCGGGCGACCTGCCTGCTTCGGGACGAAGTAATACATCATTCCGAGGAAGCCGGTGGTCAGGAAGAAGCCTACCGCGTTGTGGCCGTACCACCACTGAACCATGGCGTCGGTCGCGCCCGAGTAGATCGAGTATGACTTGAACAGGGTCACCGGCACTTCAAGGTTGTTGACGATATGCAGCATCGCCGTCACCAGGATAAAGGCGCCGAAGAACCAGTTGCCCACATAGATGTGACGTGCCTTGCGCTTCAGGATGGTGCCGAAGAACACCGCGATATAGCTGACCCAGACGAGGGTGATCAGAATATCGATCGGCCATTCCAGTTCGGCGTATTCCTTGGAGCTGGTGAAGCCCTGCGGAAGGGTAATCACCGCGAGTACGATGACTGCCTGCCAACCCCAGAAGGTAAAGGCGGCAAGGCCGTCGGAGAACAGCCGCGCCTGCGAGGTGCGCTGAACGACGTAGTAGGAGGTGGCAAACAATGCGCATCCGCCAAAGGCGAAAATGACCGCGTTGGTATGCAGCGGACGCAGACGGCCGAAGCTTGTCCACGGCAGGTCGAAGTTGAGTTCAGGCCACACAAGCTGTGCGGCGATGAAAACGCCCAGACCCATCCCGATAATTCCCCACACCACCGTCATGATGGCGAATTGGCGAACCACCTTATAGTTATATGCAGTCTCACTTATTGCTGTGCTCATGCAAGGCTTCCACGCTAATGGCATTTCAGGGGGCAAAAACGGCGGCAAGTATGGAGAAAGGAGGGGGGCAATGCAATCAAGGCCCAGGCCATCTCGTGCCGTTCGGACCCTGATCCCAAGCGTTTTCCATGCTTTTTGCAGGGTCGTTTTACACATCAGGCCGATGTGTCGAATCGAGAGTTTCGCCTTGTAATTCTGCGTAGTTCGGCGAGTGGGGGGAAATATAGAAGGGTCAGCCTTTACAGGCCAAGCGATGATCGCTCGACCGGTGTGCGACAGAGCGTCGCACTGCGGCTTTTTGGGGCATTTTTTGATTCAGAACAGGGCGGCGCGTTGCACCGCCCTGCATGGCTTTATTGCTTGGCGAGATGTTCGGGCTTCTGCGACAGACTGTATACATAGGCGGCGAGCAAGTGCACCTTGTCGTTGCCCAGGTAGGGTTCCTGCGCAGGCATCTGTCCATTGCGGCCATGACGGATAGTCTGCTGCAGCTGCGGCAGGCTCGATCCGTAGATCCAGCCCGCTGCGCTGGTCAGTTGCGGAGCGCCCATGGCAGCTGTTCCCTGACCATTGGCACCGTGACAGACAGCGCAGTTCTGCGCGAACACCTGCGCTCCAGCCGCCACGTCCGCATCGTTGCCTTCCGGCAGAGGCAGCCCGGCCAGCCCGTTGCGTACGTAGGCCGCCACGTTTTTCACGCCTTCTTCGCCGATCACCGGCCCCCAGGCCGGCATGGCGGCTACACGGCCGTGAAGAATGGTGGTCTTGATAGTTTCAGCGTCGCCGCCCCAGCGCCATTCATTGTCAGCCAGATTCGGGAAGCCATTTGCGCCCTTGGCGTCGGAGCCGTGGCAGACGGCGCAATTGTTCGCAAACAGCCGGCCGCCGATTTTCAGGGCCCGTTCATCCTGCGCAACCTGTGCCACGCTCATGGCGGCATATTTGGCAAAGATCGGGCCGAACTTGGCCTCCGCCTGGTCAACCTCGCGCTGCCATTCCTTGGTTTGGGTCCAGCCGTCCTCGTAGCCCGGCAGCACGCCTTTCCAGTTACCCAGACCGGGATAGAGCACCAGGTACAGAATGCCGAACAGGAGGGTGCCGATGAACAGCATGAACCACCACTTCGGCAGGGGGTTGTCGTACTCCTCGATGCCGTCGAAGGAATGCCCCATGGTTTTATCGGTCATGCCGGCTGCTTCGCCCTTGCGCGTGGCGAAGATCAACCAGAACAGAGCGACAATGGTGCCCAGCGTCAGCAGGGCGATGTATCCACTCCAGAACGTACTCATGTGCTACTCCTGGGCAGCCCGACTTTCTCCGGGCTGTCCGCGATTTGATCCCAGGCGCGTCGATCGCGCCGTTTTCAGTGACAGTGCCCGGCTCAGCGCTTGTTCTGCAGCGCCGTGCCCAGTACCTGCAGATAGGCGACCAGGGCGTCCATCTCGGTTTTTCCCTTGACACTTTCGCCTGCGGCAGCGATTTCCTCGTCGCTGTACGGAACGCCCACTGCGCGAAGAGCCGACATCTTCTTGGCGGTGTCCTTGCCATCGAGGGTGCTCTCTACCAGCCAGGGGTAGGACGGCATCTTCGACTCGGGCACCACGTTGCGCGGGTTGTACAGGTGCGCGCGATGCCAGTCATCCGAGTAGCGACCACCGACGCGGGCCAGGTCCGGACCGGTGCGCTTGGAGCCCCACAGGAAGGGGTGGTCGTAGACGCTTTCACCTGCAACAGAGTAGTGGCCATAGCGCTCTGTTTCGGCGCGGAACGGGCGGATCATCTGCGAGTGGCAGCCCACGCAGCCTTCACGGATGTACAGGTCACGGCCTTCAAGTTGCAGCGCGGTGTAGGGCTTCATGCCCTCGACCGGTTCGTTGACCGCATCCTGGAAGAACAGCGGAACGATCTGGGTCAGGCCGCCGATGCTCACCGCGAGGATCATGAACAGGGTCAGCAGACCGACGTTCTTTTCGAGTATCTCGTGCTTCTTCATCTCTCGGTTCCTCAGGCGATCTGCGCGGCGGCGTCGTATTCGGCCGGTTTGGCAGCACTCACGGTGCGCCAGGTGTTGTAGGCCATCAGCAGCATGCCGGTGAAGAAGATCGCACCGCCGATCATCCGCACCACGAAGCCTGGATGACTCGCTTCAAGCGCTTCGACAAAGGAGTAGGTGAGGGTGCCGTCTTCGTTGATAGCGCGCCACATCAGGCCCTGGGCGATGCCGTTGACCCACATCGAGGCGATGTAGAGCACGGTGCCGATGGTCGCCAGCCAGAAATGCGCGTTGATCAGGCCAATGCTGTGCATCTGGGCGCGGCCAAAAACTTTTGGGATCAGGTGATACAGCGCGCCGATAGAAACCATCGCCACCCAGCCGAGGGCGCCGGCGTGTACGTGGCCGATGGTCCAGTCGGTGTAGTGGGACAGGGCGTTGACGGTCTTGATCGCCATCATCGGACCTTCGAAGGTCGACATGCCGTAGAACGCCAGCGATACCACCAGGAAGCGCAGGATCGGGTCGCTGCGCAGCTTATGCCAGGCGCCCGACAGGGTCATCATGCCGTTGATCATGCCGCCCCAGCTTGGTGCCAGCAGAATCAGCGACATCACCATTCCCAGGCTCTGCGCCCAATCCGGCAGGGCGGTGTAGTGCAGGTGGTGCGGGCCGGCCCAGATGTAGACGGTGATCAGCGCCCAGAAGTGGACGATCGACAGGCGATAGGAATACACCGGACGCTCGGCCTGCTTCGGCACGAAGTAGTACATGATCCCGAGGAAGCCCGCGGTCAGGAAGAAACCTACCGCGTTGTGGCCGTACCACCACTGAACCATGGCGTCGGTCGCGCCCGAGTACAGCGAATAGGACTTCATCGCCGTGACCGGAATCTCCAGGTTGTTGACGATATGCAGGATCGCCACGGTCAGGATAAAGCCACCGAAGAACCAGTTGCCGACATAGATGTGCTTGACCTTGCGGGTGGCCAGGGTGCCAAAGAAGACGATGGCGTAGCCGACCCAGACGACTGTGATCAACAGGTCGATCGGCCATTCCAGTTCGGCATATTCCTTGGAACTGGTGAAACCCAGCGGCAGGGAAATCGCGGCGAGCAGGATGACCAGCTGCCAGCCCCAGAAGGTGAACGCAGCCAGTTTGGGTGCGAACAGGGTGGTCTGACAGGTGCGCTGTACCGAGTAGTAGGACGTCGCGAACAATGCACAACCACCAAAGGCGAAGATCACCGCGTTGGTGTGCAGGGGGCGTAGACGACCGAAACTGGTCCAGGGCAGGTCAAAGTTCAGGAAAGGCCAGGCCAATTGTGCTGCGATGAAAACGCCGAGCCCCATCCCGACGATTCCCCACACCACCGTCATGATGGCGAATTGGCGGACCACCTTGTAGTCGTAGGCGGTACTGGTTGCTGTGTTCATGTATGGGCTTCCATCCACGGGTAATGAGCAGTTTTTTTGTCGCGCGTAAGCAGTCAGATCTTTCGATAGAAAGCGGGAGCAAGCATGGGGAAAGGGCAAATGGCCGGTATTGACGCTGATCAATGCGTACGGTCCGGTGAAATTCCATTCGTCCGGGCCGATCGGCCGGAAGGCGTGACTCTCGCAAGCCTGATTCTGGCGCATGGAGCGGGGGCGCCGATGGACAGCTCGTTCATGCAGGAGATGACAGAACGCCTTGTGGCGCGGGCTGTTGCAGTGTTTCGCTTCGAGTTCGCCTACATGGTCGAGCGCCGGATTAGCGGACGCAGGCGCCCACCCAACCCCCAGGCCCAGCTGTTGCAGCAATGGCGGGACGCGTACGCACTGGTGCGACAGCAAGCCGCAGGGCGTCTGGCGATCGGGGGCAAGTCCATGGGCGGAAGAATGGCAAGTCTGCTCGCCGACGAACTGGCGGCTGACGCGCTGATCTGCCTCGGCTATCCCTTTTATGCGGCAGGCAAACCCGAGAAACCCCGGGTGGCGCATCTGGCCGGACTGCGCACGCCTACCCTAATTGTCCAAGGTGAGCGTGATGCGCTGGGCAATCGCGAGACCGTCGCCAGCTATGACTTGTCTCCGACGATCAGGCTTGAGTGGCTGACTGCCGCGGACCACGACCTCAAACCCTTGAAACGCTCAGGGCTGACCCACAAGCAACATCTCGACAGCACAGCAGATGCCATCGCGGCGTTTCTGCAGAGCGATCGACTCATATAGCTGAAGCCGCAACCACCAGAGTCTCCAGCTTCGCTGGGTCTGCTCCATACACAGAGAAAGCAGCTTACCGCTGGCTCGCCCGCGCGGCACAAGAAAGCCCGTTGCAGGTCCGCTGCAACGGGCTTGGTAGCAACGCTTGATGCTCCTCTGTCAGCCTTCGATCAGCTGGCGAAGTACATAGTGCAGGATGCCGCCGGCCTTGAAGTATTGAACCTCATTGAGGGTGTCGATGCGGCAGAGCACCTGGAAGCTGTCGCGTTCGCCGTCGGCGCGTTCGACCTCGACGGTCAGCAGCTCGCGGGGCTTGATGTCGGCGCTCAGGCCGCGGATCGACAGTTTTTCGTTGCCGGTCAGGCCCAGTGATTGCCGAGTCTGGTCGCCTACGAACTGCAACGCCAGAACACCCATGCCGATCAGGTTCGAACGATGGATTCGCTCGAAGCTCTCGGCGATGACAGCCTTGACGCCGAGCAGGTTGGTGCCCTTCGCAGCCCAGTCGCGGCTGGACCCGGTGCCGTATTCCTTGCCGGCAATGACCACCAGCGGCACGCCTTCGTTCTGATAACGCATGGCAGCGTCATAGATCGACATACGCTCACCGCTGGGCTGGTACAGCGTGTCGCCGCCTTCCTCGCCGCCGAGCATCACGTTCTTGATGCGGATGTTGGCGAATGTACCGCGCATCATCACTTCATGGTTGCCACGACGGGAACCGTAGGAGTTGAAGTCCTCCGGTTGCACGCCCAGCTCCTGCAGGTAGACACCGGCCGGGGAGCTGGCCTTGATGTTGCCCGCCGGGGAGATGTGGTCAGTGGTAATGGAATCGCCGAACAGCGCCAGGATGCGCGCGTTCTCGACATCCACCGGCGGCGTCAGGGGTTGCCCGATGTCTTCGAAGAACGGCGGGTTCTGTACATAGCTGGAATTGTTATTCCATGTGTAAGTATCGCCTTCGGTGAATTCGATGGACTGCCAGTGCTCGTCGCCACTGAAAACGTCAGCGTAGCGCGTACGGAACATCTCCCCGTCAATCTTGCTGACCGCTTCGTCCACTTCAGCGCTGGTCGGCCAGATGTCCTTGAGATAGACCGGCTGGTTCTGTTCGTCGTAGCCGATCGGATCCTTGTCCATGTTGATTCGCGTGGTGCCGGCCAGGGCGAACGCCACGACCAGCGGCGGCGAAGCCAGCCAGTTGGCCTTGACCAGCGGATGTACACGGCCTTCGAAGTTACGATTGCCGGACAGCACCGAGGACACCACCAGATCGTTGTCGGTGATGGCCTGGCCAATGGCCTCTGGGAGAGGGCCGGAGTTGCCGATGCAGGTGGTACACCCGTAGCCGACCAGATTGAAGCCGAGCTGGTCGAGGTAGGTGGTCAACCCGGCGCGTTCAAGGTAATCGGTGACGACCTTGGAGCCGGGGGCCAGCGAGGACTTCACCCAGGGTGCACGCTTGAGGCCACGCTCCAGCGCTTTCTTGGCCACCAGGCCTGCGGCCATGAGCACGTTCGGGTTGGAGGTGTTGGTGCAGGAGGTGATGGCTGCAATCACCACGGCCCCATGCTTGAGGCCGTACTCTTCGCCGGTAACCGGGAATGATGAGTCGATCTGCTGCGTCTTGCCGCTGGTTTCCAGGAGCAGATCGAAATTCGCGCCGATGTCGCCGAGCGTTACCCTGTCCTGCGGACGCTTCGGACCGGCCAGCGATGGTTTGACGTCGGCCAGATCCAGTTCCAGCGTGGCGGTGAAGACCGGGTCCGGCGAGTTGCTGTCGCGCCACATGCCCTGGGCCTTGCTATAGGCCTCGACCAGCGCAATGCGATCTTCGTCACGACCGGTCAGGCGCAGGTAGTCGATGGTGACCTGGTCCACCGGGAAGAAACCGCAGGTCGCGCCGTATTCGGGTGCCATGTTGCCAATGGTGGCGCGGTCGGCGAGCGGGAGATGATCCAGACCGGGACCAAAGAACTCGACGAATTTACCCACCACGCCATGCTTGCGAAGAATCTGCGTCACGGTCAGCACCAGATCGGTGGCAGTCACGCCTTCGTTGAGCCTTCCGGTCAGGCGCATGCCGATCACTTCCGGGATCAGCATCGAGACCGGCTGGCCGAGCATCGCCGCTTCCGCCTCGATACCCCCTACACCCCAGCCCAGCACGCCAAGGCCGTTGATCATCGTCGTGTGCGAGTCGGTGCCGACCAGGGTGTCGGGATAGGCGATGGTTTCGCCGTTCTCCTCTTTGGTCCAGACGACCTGGCCCAGATATTCCAGGTTCACCTGGTGGCAGATGCCGGTGCCCGGCGGTACCACACGGAAATTGTCGAAGGCCTGCTGGCCCCAGCGCAGGAACTCATACCGTTCACCGTTGCGCTGCATCTCGATGTCCACGTTTTGCTCGAACGCGCTGTCAGTGCCAAAGCGGTCGACCATCACGGAGTGGTCGATGACCAGGTCGACCGGCGACAGCGGGTTGATCCGCTGTGGATCAGCGCCCGCGCGGGAGACCGCGTCACGCATGGCGGTGAGGTCGACGACCGCAGGTACGCCGGTGAAGTCCTGCATCAGTACCCGCGCCGGGCGGTACTGGATCTCGCGCTCGGAGGTGTGCGTCTTGAGCCACACCGCCAGCGAGTTGAAGTCATCGGCGCGAACCGTGACGTCGTCTTCCCAGCGCAGCAGGTTTTCCAGCAGCACCTTGAGTGAGGTCGGCAAACGGCTGATGTCGCCCAGCTGCTTCGCGGCTTCGGGGAGGCTGTAGTAGTGGTAGGTCTTGCCGTTCACGTCGAGGCTGCGACGGCAATTCAGGCTGTCCAGGGATGGCATTCGTCTCTCCTTGTGCCCGCACGGTCGGGCTGAATGAGTAGGGAGCGTTCTTTGAACCTAGCCCCTGGCGAAATGATTCGCCACGAAACTGGCCGCCAATCGAAATGGCGAAGTGCGAGAGTCGGACCGCGGCAGCTGTTTTGCAGCGGCGCAAAGGCGCTGCTTGCCGCGGTGCAAACGATTCCTGCAACTCTTCACTGGACCGAACCAGCAAGCCCGTGGTTCCCCAGTCGGCTATCATGTGCGGCTTTTGTCGCAGGCCCACCTGCACCGATGCGCTTTGCGCCGCCTACAGGGTTCGTACCATGAATACATTGCTGCTGCATTGCCGTCCCGGTTTCGAGAGCGAAGTTTGTTCGGAAATCAGCGACCAGGCGGCTCGCCTCGATGTGTCCGGCTACGCCAAGGCGAAAGCTGACAGTGCTTGTGCCGAATTCATCTGTAGCGACGCATCTGGGCCGGAGCGCCTGATGCGCGGGGTGCGTTTTTCACGGCTCATATTTCCCCGCCAGTGGGCGCGTGGCGAATGGCTGGCGCTTCCGGAAACCGACCGGATCGGCGTACTGCTCGATCGGCTGAAAGCCATGCCAGTGTTCGGCAGTCTGTGGCTGGAAGTGTTGGATACCAACGATGGCAAAGAGCTGTCGAACTTCTGCCGCAAGTTCGAAGCCCCCTTGCGCAAGGCCTTGGAGAAGGCCGGGCGATTGAAGGAGGGCAGCCAGGGACCACGGCTGCTGCTGACGTTCAGGAGCGGCAGGGAGGTTTTCGTTGGTCTGGCCGAGGCAGACAACAGCGCCATGTGGCCCATGGGCATACCGCGGCTGAAGTTCCCGCGCCAAGCGCCGAGCCGCTCCACGCTGAAACTCGAAGAAGCCTGGCATCACTTCATACCGCGCGAGCAATGGGACGATCGCCTTGCGCCCGGCATGACGGCCGTCGACCTCGGTGCCTCACCGGGGGGCTGGACCTGGCAGCTGGTCAACCGCGAGATAGAGGTGATGGCGGTCGACAACGGGCCCATGAACGAGGAACTGCTCGAATCCGGCCTGGTTGGCCATTACCGCGCCGATGGCTTTGCCTTCCGCCCCAAGCGCCCGGTGAACTGGATGGTTTGCGATATCGTCGAAAAACCTGCGAAAAACGCGGCGCTGCTGGAAACCTGGATAGGGGAAGGCCTGTGTCGTGAGGCCGTGGTCAACCTGAAGCTGCCAATGAAGCAGCGCTATGCCGAGGTCAAGCGGTTACTGGAACGCATCGCCGACGGGCTTGCCGAAAGGGGGGTCAAAGCGAGCATTGGCTGCAAGCAGCTCTACCATGACCGCGAGGAAGTCACCTGTCACCTGCGCCGACTGTAATAAGGCGCCCGTCGCCCAGCCCCGATTCACCTGATTTTGCCAACCCGTTTCCGTGGAGCCTGTTATGCCTCAATCCAGTGAGCTGCCCAGCGATGCATTGCTCGATGCCAGCGGCCTCAACTGCCCTGAACCGGTCATGATGCTGCACAACAAGGTGCGCGGCCTGGGTGGTGGCGAACTGCTCAAGGTCATCGCCACTGACCCGTCGACTCAGCGGGATATCCCCAAGTTCTGCGTATTCCTGGGCCATGAGCTGGTCGACCAGCAGGCCGAAGACGGCACCTATCTGTACTGGATCCGCAAGAAGCTCGACTGAGCGAAGACTCCGCAAACCGGGCCGGCCATCTCGTTGTGAGACAGTCAGATGCAGGGCGGCAGGAACACCAGTTGCATCCCGACAAAGACGGTGGCCAGCGCCGCGATGAAGTGGATGCCGGTCGAAACCTTGAGCACGAACACCTGCCGCTCGTTGAGCTCATGTGGCTCGCGTGACAGCTTCCATGTCCTGCGCCCCAGCCATAGCAACAGCGCTATCACCAGCACGGTGAACAGCCCGAATCCGGCGTTCAGCCAGTTGAAGACGCCCTTGTGCGGGTCCGGTGGGGCAATCCCGCACACTACCGCGTGCGAGGCATACATGGTGGCAAACCAGAGGCTCCAGATCGTCAGGCCGAAGGGGATCTGGATCGGATGAAAGACCGAAGTGCGGTTGTACTTCATCAGGCGCCTCCCCAGGCATTCGGGAACAGGACGATCGCGGCGTAGGCGCTCCAGACCACGCCGAGGTTGTAGTACCAGAGCTGCTCGACCACCACGACCTCGTACGGCGCCTTGTCCCCCACGTAGCCGTACATGACCCGCAAGGTCTGCAGCAGCGTGAGGATCGTCGCCAGGCCACAGTGGATCAGGCTGTATGCCAGGATCACGAAGACCACTGCATCGTGCGCCGTCTCCGTAACCTTCAGATCGGCTGTCAGCAAGAGCCAGAGCAACATTGCCCATTGCACTGCCCCGATCACGGTTATTGCGCCCAGGTTGAGCATCAGTCTCCCGCCGTTGCCTCGCCGCAGCCGGCCGGGCACAAGCCGCATCCACAGCGTCCCGATCGTCAGCAGCACGGCACTTGCGAGCATCAGCCAGCCGTTCAGGTCGGAATGCTCCGGCACCATCCATTCGGGTGAGACTGTCCACAGGTAGAACCAGCCAAACAGCAACGACAAGTAAAGGGTGCCGTTGGCCAGTAGGGTGACACCCATTCCCCAGAGGCCGGGTCCGTCAAAGGTCCGCGAGTGCAGCGGTGGCTCGCCAGGTTGTGTTTGCGCATCTGGCGCAGCGGCGGGGTGGGCACCGTTCTCCCATGACCAGCGGAACAGCACGATCAACGTGGCGACCGTAGCGATCAGCGCGACCCAGTAGAACTTGTTCAGCAGGCTCAGGCAGAGCACGGCGAGAAACACCGAGGCCACGAATGGCCACCAG
The DNA here is from genome assembly GCA_002387205.1 of Stutzerimonas stutzeri. GTDB lineage: Bacteria > Pseudomonadota > Gammaproteobacteria > Pseudomonadales > Pseudomonadaceae > Stutzerimonas > Stutzerimonas stutzeri_N. The sequence goes on from DGLA01000012.1 coordinate 199,191, forward strand.
CTGTTTCCTGGCAGGTGTATCACCTCGCGCACCTTGCCGCTCAGCGGGTCCGAGCCCCAGGTTTCCCGTCGGCCATGGTCGATGGCTTTCAAGGCGTGCTCGGCACGGGCAATGCTGTTTGGCAGATCGGGGTCCTTCCACAGCGGGTGCCGATCCGTCACATCCGGCAGGCTGACGAAGTTATAGGGGCTCGGTGGCAGGCTGGTCGCCCATTCAAGCGTGTCGGCATTCCACGGGTTGGTCTTTGCCGGTTGACCGAAGCGGAAGTGCAGCACGATGTCCAGCAGGATGGTGCCGATGCCGATGGCCATGATGAAGCTGCCGATCGAGGAGATCAGATTGGGCAGGTCCCAGCCCAGGCCGGTGTCATAGGTATAGACCCGCCGAGGCATGCCGATCAGCCCCGTCCAGTGCATGATCAGAAAGGTGGTGTTAAAGCCGATGAACACCAGCCAGAAGCCCCAGCGGCCCAAGCGCACCGAAGGCATGCGGCCCGAAAAATGGGGCAGCCAGTAATACAGGCCTGCCATCAACGGGAAGAACATCCCGCCAACCAGCACGTAATGCATGTGCGCCACGACGAAATGAGTGTCGTGCACCTGCCAGTCGAAGGGCACCAGTGCCACCATCACGCCGGTCAGCCCGCCACAGACAAAAACGATGAGAAAACCCACCAGCCACAGCATCGGCACGTGAAACACGGGCTTGCCGAGCCACAGGGTCGCCAGCCAGGCAAAAATCTGTACCCCGGTTGGGATGGCCACCAGCATGCTGGCCGCCGAAAAGAACCCCAGCGCCAGGGCAGGGATCCCGACGGTAAACATGTGGTGTACCCACAGCCCGAAGCTCAGGAAGCCGGTAGTCAGGACGCCGAGCACCACCCACCGGTAACCCACCAGCGGACGCTGACAGAACACCGGCAACAGCGTCGAGACGATGCCGGCGCCCGGCAGGAAGATGATGTACACCTCGGGATGGCCGAACAGCCAGAACAGATGCTGCCAGAGGACTGGATCACCGCCCTTCGCCGGATCGAAGAAGGGCAGGCCAGCCGCGCGCTCAAGCTCCAGCAGGATGCTGCCCAGGATCAGCGGCGGGAAGCCGAAAACGATCATCATGGCCATGACCAGGATGTACCACGCATACAGCGGCATCTTGTGCAGCGCCATGCCGTTGGTGCGCGTGCGCAGGATAGAAACCACCAGCTCGACGCCGGCGCTTACCGCCGAGATTTCCACGAAGGTGATGCCCAGCAGCCAGAAGTCCGAATTGACGCCCGGCATGTGCGCGGTGCTCGACAGCGGCGTGTACATGAACCAGCCCGCCTTCGGCGCGACGCCGAGAAACACGCTGGACAACAGGATGATGCCGCCGAAGAGATAGCAGAAGTAGCCAAGCGAGGACAGCCGCGGAAAGATCAGGTCGCGGGCACCGATCATCTTTGGAATCAGGTAGACCGCCAGGCCCTCCATCATCGGCACGGCGAACAGGAACATCATTACCGAGCCGTGCATTGTGAAGACCTGGTTATAGACCTCCGGCTCCATCAGCACATAGCCCGGCAGCGCGAGCTGGGTGCGGATCAGCATCGCCATCAGCCCACCGATGAGGAAGAACACGGCGCCCGTGACGAGAAAGCGCAGGCCGATACTGGTGTGGTTGACGATGGTCAGCGCACGCCATCCGCGCGGATTCCCCCAGACGTCGTTGAACTGGTCGTGCAGCTGTTCCGGGTCCGTGCAGGGCGCACTATCGAGTTTTGTCATGGAGCGAGCGTCTCCAGCCAGTCGGCAATCTGATCGAGTGTTTGCGGCGGAACGTCGTCATGCGCGGGCATGCCGTTGCCGAACTTGAGCGTCTTGTGTTCGCGTAGCCAGCGGCGCAGGCCATCGTGATCATTTTCGATCACCCCGGCACCAAGGCTCGGCCGTGTCGCGAGATCGGTGAGGTCCGGGGCACGGTTGCCCTCGCTGATGCCGGCGACCCGGTGGCATTGGCCGCAGCGTTCATCGAATACCCGGCCGGCATCGCCTGGCGCACGCTGCGTGACGGTGAGGTTTTCACGCGCGGCGATCCACTCGGCGAAGCCCGTCTCGTCGAGCGCTTCGACATGCAGTTTCATGTGGGCGTGCTGAAGGCCACAGAACTCCGAACACTGCCCATGGAAAACGCCGGTGTGGCCGGCTTGGAGGCGAATCACGTTGGTCCGGCCCGGGATCATGTCCATTTTTCCGCCAAGCCGCGGAATCCAGAACGAATGGATCACATCGGCGCTGGTGACATTCACGTCGATCAGGCGACCGGCAGGAATGATCAGCTGGTTGGCAGTAGTGACGCCGCTGTCGGGGTAGTGTACTTCCCACCACCATTGATGGCCGGTGACCACCACTTTCAATGGCTGCTCCCCCTCGACCGGTAGCGGCATCATGCTGCGGCCGGTGGGAATGCCGAAGATCAACAGGACGACGATGCTCAGGCTTGGCAGCACGATGCCCCCGCCAATGACCCATCGGCGGTTGATCCTGATCGCCTGTTCCTTGCTGGTTTCGCGCGGCTTGCGTGCCAGCGCATAGATCCACAGCGCGCTCACTACAACCAGCACCAGGGTGGCGAAGGCGAACATGCCCCACCAGACGTTGGAAATCTGGCGGGCCATGTGACTGGCCGGGTTGAGCGAGGACAGCGGCCCGCCACAAGCGCTCAGTAAAGGAACTGCCAGCGCCAGTGTGGTCCATTTCAAGAGATCGCCGGTTCGTTCCGAGCGGCGACGCACTCCCCGAACACGCTGCCGGAGCGCCGAATGGCCCGATACCGAGACTCCATCCATAGCCGTGCTGCGATAGCCGGTCACCCGCTGCACCCGATGTTGATTCATTTTCCCGTGGCTGCCTTGACCGGTCTGCTGCCAGTCGACCTGGCCCATCTCTGGACGCTGGACGATTTCTGGTGGCGTGCCGGCCTGTGGTTGTCTGGTGTCGGTGCGCTGGGCGGCTGGATCGCCAGCATCTTCGGCCTGATCGATCTTGCGACCGTGCGCGAGATCCGCCAGAAGATCACCGCGTGGTGTCATGCAATCCTGGCGGTGATGATGCTGTCGCTGGCTTCCCTGAACTGGCTGCTGCGCTACCAGAACGACGCGCAGAGCATGCAGCTCTGGGCGCTGTACCTGTCGGCTATCACCGCTGTGCTGATTTCCCTGGCCGCTTATCTCGGCGGACGGCTGGTCTATGAGCATGCCGTCGGAGTTGACCTGGATAAGGTCTGAGCCGGAAAGAAGCGGTAATTCGGATCGTTCGGTCATGGGCATCTTCAGGTTGATCGAGCGGTTCGGGTCATGGGCTAGAAGGGTTTCGCCAGCACCAGCCAAAGCGTCGCGGTAATGAAGGTCGCGGCGATTGCGCCAAGAAATCGACAACGAATGCTTACGCTCTGCTCGGGGGCCCGCTCCACATGCAATACAAGCACGCCACAGAGCGTGTGGCAGATGACCATGCCTGCGACGGTACTGAGCTTGACGATCAGCCAACCGGCTACCAGCCCTTCGCTCAGGAACAGGGCGGTGCCCGACCCGATTGCAACGAGGGCCGCCGGCGTACCGATCAGGTTGAACACCATGCGCGTCAGATGGGCGTGGTCGCGGTAGAACAGCGGGTCACTGCGCCGAGTGCCGGCCGCAATCAGGGCGGGCAGGTAGAGCAAGGTGCCGCACCAGCACAGCAAGGCGGCGAAGTGCAGCAGTTTGAGCAAGGGCATTCGTGTCTCCATCCAGCCCGCGGCAGGTCAAGGCTTGTGACAGCCTCGTGCCGGAGCGGTTCGGAGCAAATGCCTGCCTTGTAGCGACAGAACAGGCGGCGCCTGGGCCAGGCGCTCTGCTCAGCTGTCGCGCCTGTCGGACGCGGGTGAAATGTCTTGATCGGGCGCCTCACGCTTGAACAACTGCGTACCACAGCGGCTGCAGAATGCGGCGTTCGGTTCGTGACTCAGCTTTTCGCAGGTGGGACAACGATGCTGAAGACTGTCTGCGCGCATCGCCGTAGCCAGTTCAGCGGTAAAGATGCCGGTCGGGACGGCAATGATCGAATAGCCGGTGATCATCACCAGGGTCGACAGCGCCTTGCCCAATGGCGTTTGCGGTGTGATATCACCGAATCCGACCGTCGTGATGGTAACCACCGCCCAGTAGATGCTCATCGGAATGCTGGTGAAGCCATGGGCAGGCCCTTCGACGACATACATCAGGGTGCCGAAGAGCAGCACCATGGTGGTCACCGTCAGCAGGAAAACCACGATCTTCTGCTTGCTGCCGCGAAGGGCGACCATGAGGAAGTTGGCCTGACTCAGGTACTGCGTCAGCTTGAGTACGCGGAACACCCGCAGCATGCGAATCGCACGCACCACCAACAAATACTGCGCATCAGGCAACAACAGCGCGATAAAGGCCGGCAGGACCGACAACAGGTCGATGGCCCCGTAGAAGCTGAAGATGTACTTGCGTGGCTCCGGGTGGGTGTAGATCCGCACCAGGTATTCCATGGCGAACACTGCGGTGAAAAACCACTCGAGGCCGGTCAGCAACGTGCCGTATTCCAGCCGGTAGTAGGCGATGCTGTCGAACATCACAACCACGAGGCTGGCAAAGATAAAGATCAGCAGCCAGGTGTCGAAGCGTTTTCCCGCCGAGGTGTTGGTAAAGAAGATGATGACGTAAAGCCGCTCACGCCAGCCCATCGATCGAAGGGCATCGTTATCCATTGCTTGGCTCCCGGTTGTGCATTGATGACCGTCTATCTCCGGCTACGACTCGCGCTTTCGGCGCAAGGTTGCGAACGGAATGTTCGACTCGCCCTCCAAACAATGACACAGGGCGTTGCGTGGCGCGCGTTGATGAACGGTCATTGCACCTGCCGGCAGTGCTGGGACACTTGCCACTCGGCCCGCCGGCTTTGCCTCGGGGCACGTTCCGGCATAGTCTTAGCCCTGCGCCATCAAGCCGTTGGAGAGCCGCATGCCTGATTCGAAGCTGGTCGATCCTTTCGGCCGGCGCATCACCTACCTGAGACTATCGGTCACCGACCGCTGTGATTTTCGCTGCACCTATTGCATGAGCGAAGACATGGTCTTCGCGCCGCGTGCCCAGATCCTGACGCTGGAGGAACTCTACGCCGTTGCCGATGCGTTCATCAGCCTCGGTGTCAGGCGTATCCGGGTAACCGGTGGCGAGCCGCTGGTGCGCAAGGGGTTGCCGGGGTTGCTGGCGCGTCTGGGCGAGCGTGAGGAGCTTGAGGATCTGGCCATCACCACCAACGGCTCACAGCTGCCATCTCTGGCGCCGGTGCTTCGGGACGCGGGCGTCAAGCGGCTGAACATCAGCCTGGATTCGCTCAAGCGAGACCGTTTCGCCGAGCTTACCCGCCGCGACAAGCTCGATCAGGTCATGGACGGCATCGAGGCGGCGCGCAAAGCCGGATTCCAGCGTATCAAGCTCAACAGTGTGATCCAGAAAGGCCGCAACGACGACGAGGTGCTTGATCTGGTGGATTATGCCGTCGAGCGCGGACTGGACATCAGCTTCATAGAGGAGATGCCCCTGGGCAACGTTTCCAGCCACGAGCGCGAGATCACCTTCTGCTCAAGTGACGAAGTGCGTGAGCGCATCGAGGTGGGCCATCAGCTGGTGCGCAGCAGCCACACCACCGGCGGCCCGTCACGCTATTGGCAAGTAGCCGGAAGCGAAACCCAGGTGGGCTTCATCTCGCCCCACAGCAATAATTTCTGCGGCAGCTGCAACCGTGTCCGGGTCACCGCCGAAGGCAAGCTGGTGCTTTGCCTGGGACACGAGGGCGCCCTTGACCTCAAGGGGCTGATGCGCCGCTACCCGGGCGACCGCGATCGGCTGCGCCAGGCACTGGTCGACGCGTTGCAGCTAAAGCCCGAGAAACACGAATTCCGTACCGACGAACAGGTGCAGGTGGTGCGCTTCATGAGCATGACAGGAGGCTAGTCAGTTCGTAGCTTGAAGCTTGAAGCTTGAATCTGAGGCCTGGATGTTGATGGCCCATGCGTAGGGTGGATGACGCTTTTCTCATCCACCGAACCTTCCACGTCCCGCTCGCCTGGTTGAGTCACGATTGCTCGCGCATGTTGGCGCGTCCCGCTTTGTGCTCCAGGCCCTGAGAGGCCGACTTGGCGCCGTGATAAACTCCGCGGCCGATCGCCAATACGACTCCAGCAATGCCCCGGGAAACCCATCAAGCCCACAGCGGATACAACGCTCCGGCTCACGCGCCGCTCGCCATGGACAGGCGTCCATGCGCCTGAAAAGCATCAAGCTTGCGGGCTTCAAATCCTTCGTCGACCCCACGACCGTCAGCTTTCCAAGCAACATGGCCGCGGTTGTGGGGCCGAACGGCTGTGGCAAATCCAACATCATCGATGCCGTACGTTGGGTGATGGGCGAAAGCTCGGCAAAGAACCTGCGTGGCGAGTCGATGACAGATGTCATCTTCAACGGCTCCAATACCCGCAAGCCGGTCACCCAGGCCAGCATCGAGCTGATCTTCGACAACTCCGACGGCACCTTGCTGGGCGAATACGCCGCCTATGCGGAGATATCGATTCGCCGCCGCGTCACACGTGACGCTCAGAACACCTATCTCCTCAATGGGGTGAAGTGCCGCCGGCGCGATATCACCGACATCTTTCTCGGAACCGGGCTTGGGCCCCGCAGCTATTCGATCATCGAGCAAGGGATGATCTCCAAGCTGATCGAGGCCAAGCCGGAAGACCTGCGCAACTTCATCGAGGAAGCCGCCGGCATCTCCAAATACAAGGAGCGTCGTCGCGAAACCGAGAATCGCATCCGCCGTACCCATGAGAACCTGGCGCGCCTGTCCGACCTGCGTGAAGAGCTGGAACGTCAGCTCGAGCGATTGCACCGCCAGGCCCAGTCGGCGGAAAAATATCAGGAGTACAAGGCCCAGGAGCGACAGCTGAGGGCGCAGCTGTCAGCCCTGCGCTGGCAGGCGCTGAATGCTCAGGTTGGGCAGCGCGAGCAGGCGATCGGTGATCAGGAGATCGGTTTCCAGGCCCTGGTTGCTGAGCAACGCAATGCCGACGCCAGCATCGAGCGCCTGCGCGATGGCCATCACGAGCTGTCCGAACGGTTCAACCTCGTCCAGGGCCGTTTCTATTCGGTCGGTGGCGACATTGCTCGCGTTGAACAGAGCATTCAGCATGGCCAGCAGCGTCTGCGCCAGCTGCAGGATGACCTGCGTGAAGCGGAGCAGGCCCGGCTGGAAACCGAGTCCCATCTGGGCCACGACCGTACCCTGCTGGCCACGCTGGGTGAAGAGCTGACCATGCTTGAACCCGAGCAGGAGCTGGCCGCTGCCACGGCGGAGGAAGCGGCTGCCCAGCTGGAAGCGTCCGAAAGCGCCATGCAGGAATGGCAGGAACAGTGGGAGGCTTTTAACCAGCAAAGCACCGAGCCACGCCGTGCTGCCGAGGTCCAGCAATCGCGTATCCAGCAGCTTGAACAGAGCCTGGAGCGGCTGGCCGAGCGTCAGCGACGCCTGGAGGATGAACGCGTCTTGCTGACGTCAGATCCGGAGGACGCAGCCATTAGCGAGCTGACCGAGCAGCTGGCGATCAAGGATATGAGCCTGGAGTCGCTGGCGGCTGACCTGCAGGATACCGATCAGCGACTCGACGAATTGCGCGAGGCTCTGCAGGAGACCAGCCAGGCTCAGCAGCAGGCGCAAGGTGAACTGCAGCAGCTCAATGGCCGCATCGCGTCGCTTGAAGCACTGCAGCAGGCCGCGATGGACCCTGACAAGGGCGTCGCCGAATGGCTGAGCCATCAGGGCCTCGATCGCCGGCCCCGCTTGGCCGAGGGACTACGGGTCGAGCCCGGTTGGGAACTGGCGGTCGAAACCGTGCTTGGCGCCGACCTTCAGGCGGTGCTGGTGGAAGGCTTCGATGGGCTTGATCTGGGCGGCTTCGATCAGGGCGACCTGCGTCTCGCAGCGCCATCCAAGGGCGGGGCACGCATCGCCGGGAGCCTGCTGGACAAGGTCGAGGCGGCGCACGATCTGGCGCCCTGGCTCGGGACGATACGGCCGGTCGAAACGCTCGGCGATGCCCTGGCGGCGCGCACATCGCTGGCTGATGGCCAAAGCCTCATCAGCCGTGACGGCTACTGGGTCGGCCAGCATTTCCTGCGTGTGATTCGCGCAAGTGAAGCCGAGTCCGGGGTGTTGGCGCGAGGGCTGGAACTGGAGCGTCTGCAGCAGGCGAGGGAAGAGGGTGAGGCGAGGCTCGATCAGCTGAACGCAAGGCTCGATCAACTGAGAGATACACAGCGTCAGCTCGAGGAGAATCGCGAGCAGCACCGGCGACGCCAGCAAGATGAGGCCCGGCAGCTCGGCGAATTGAAGGCACGGCTCTCCGCGAGCCAGGCCAAGCTGGAGCAGCTTGGCCTGCGCCGTCGCCGTCTCGAGAGCGAGCTGTCGGAACAGGCCGAACAGCGTGCGCTTGAAACCGAACAACTGGGCGAGGCGCGACTGCAGCTTCAGGATGCGCTTGACGCCATGGCGCTGGATACCGAGCAGCGCGAGCGCTTGTTGGCGGACCGTGATGTGACCCGCGAAAGACTCGACCGCATCCGCCAGGAGGCACGCCAGCACAAGGACCGAGCCCATCAATTGGCAGTGCGCATGGGCTCGCTGCAGGCGCAGCACGATTCGACTCGTCAGGCATTGGAGCGTCTCGAGCAGCAGTTCGAGCGCGCGGTGGAGCGCCGCGAGCAGCTCACGCTCAACCTCGAGGAAGGCGAAGCACCACTGGAAGAACTGCGCACGAAGCTCGAAGAACTACTTGAGCGGCGCATGGGCGTGGATGAAGAACTCAAGCATGCGCGGCTGGCGCTGGAAGATGCTGATCGCGAGCTGCGCGATGCGGAAAAGCGCCGGACCCAGGCCGAGCAGCAGGCGCAACTGCTGCGCGGCCAGCTCGAACAGCAGCGCATGGACTGGCAGGCCCTCAGCGTTCGGCGCAAGGCCCTGCAGGACCAGCTGCATGACGAGGGTTTCGATATACATGCTGTACTCGCGATCCTCCCGGCCGAGGCCAGCGAGGCGGAGTGGGAAGCCGAGCTCGAACGTCTGTCCGTACGAATCCAGCGCCTGGGGCCGATCAACCTCGCCGCGATTGATGAATACCAGCAGCAGTCCGAGCGCAAGCGCTACCTCGACGCCCAGAACGACGACCTTGCGGAGGCCCTGGATACGCTGGAAAACGTGATTCGCAAGATCGACAAGGAAACCCGCAACCGTTTCAAGGAAACCTTCGACCAGATCAACAGCGGCCTGCAGGCGCTATTTCCAAAGGTTTTCGGTGGCGGCAATGCTTATCTGGAACTTACCGGAGAAGATTTACTCGATACCGGGGTGGCGATCATGGCGCGCCCGCCAGGCAAGAAGAACAGCACCATTCATCTCTTGTCCGGCGGCGAAAAGGCTTTGACGGCCTTGGCGCTGGTGTTTGCGATCTTCCAGCTGAACCCGGCTCCTTTCTGCATGCTGGATGAGGTCGATGCCCCGCTGGATGACGCCAACGTAGGGCGCTATGCGCGATTGGTAAAGGAGATGTCAGAGAAGGTGCAGTTCATCTACATCACGCACAACAAGATCGCCATGGAGATGGCCGACCAGTTGATGGGAGTCACCATGCACGAGCCCGGATGTTCGCGGCTGGTAGCGGTCGATGTCGAACAGGCGGTGGCTCTGGTGGAGACATGAGAAACGAAAAGCGCGGCCTCCAGGCGGCGCGAAGACCAATAAAAGAGCAGGGCGGGGCGGTGCACACAGACCGTTCGTCGTGCTAGTTTAGGGCGCAATTTTTACGATGCGCAGATAAGCCTGTTCAGCGGCTTTCAAACTGCGTCTTTATCATCGAATTCAGGGGTTTACGCATTAATGGATATCGGTCTGCGCGAGTGGCTGATCCTCATCGGCATCATAGTTATCGCTGGCATCCTGTTTGATGGCTGGCGGCGGATGCGCGGTAGCAAGGGCAAGTTGAAGCTCAAGCTGGATCGTAATATCGCCAGTAGCTTCCCGGATGACGACAGCAGTAATGAGCTCTTGGGTCCGCCAAGGGTGGTCAGCCGCGACAGCGACCCCACCCTGGATGAGTCGGACCTGCCCTCCATGAGTGCTCGTGAGACCTCCGGAAAACGTCGCACTCCCGAACAGCCTCAACAGGGTGATCTGCGCTTCAGTAATGACGAACCCGTCCCGACACTGCTCGACCCGGTGCTCGGCGAAGATGATGAGACCGAGGCGGCCGACTCGCAGACTGATCTGCCCCCCGTGGAGGAAGTCCTGGTCATCAACGTGATCTCCCGGGACCCGTCCGGCTTTCGGGGCCCGGCGCTGTTGCAGAACATCCTCGAAAGCGGTCTGCGCTTCGGCGAGATGGACATCTTCCACCGTCACGAAAGCATGGCAGGCAACGGCGAAGTGCTGTTTTCCATGGCCAACGCAGTCAAGCCCGGAACCTTCGACCTGGACGACATCGACCATTTCACCACGCCAGCGGTCAGCTTCTTTCTCGGCTTGCCTGGGCCCCGCTACCCCAAGCAGGCCTTTGACGTCATGGTCGCCGCCGCTCGCAAGTTGTCCCAGGAGCTCAACGGCGAACTGAAAGACGACCAGCGCAGCGTCCTTACCGCTCAAACCATCGAACACTACCGTCAGCGCATCGTCGAATACGAGCGCCGGCAGATGACGGTCAGGCGTTAGGAAGCCGATGAAGCTTGAAGCTTGAAGCTTGAAGCCTTCTGATGTTCCCACGCTCCCGCGTGGGAATGCAGGCCGTACGTTCCGTCCGTTCCCCAGACAGAACCGGCCATTGCTCTTCGAACCAGCCCAGCTGCCTGCGCCAACCCCCATCCCGCCCTGCAAACAGGCTAAAATCCCGGCCAGAACACCAACTTAAGGCTGGCCGACGCGCTCGGTCCGACCTGCTGATATGGCCCCGCATACCATGACGTCCGCCCAGACCGCCGCCGAACGTATCGCCAACCTGCGCAGCGAAATCGACGCCCACAACTACCGTTACTACGTGCTCGACGAGCCCAGCGTCCCGGATGCCGAGTACGACCGCTTGTTCAACGAGCTCAAGTCGCTCGAAGCCGAACACCCCGAGCTGGTCACGCCGGATTCGCCCACGCAGCGGGTCGGCGGTGCGGCATTGGCTGCCTTCGGCCAGGTCCGCCATGAAGTGCCCATGTTGAGCCTGGGCAATGCCTTCGAAGAGCAGGACTTGATTGACTTCGACAGGCGCGCCCGCGAGGGGCTGGACCTGCCAGCAGCCGACCTGCTGGGCGATGGCTCCGCGCTGGAGTACAGCTGCGAGCCGAAGCTCGACGGTCTGGCAGTAAGCCTGCTCTATGAGAATGGCAGGCTGGTACGTGGCGCCACGCGCGGCGACGGCAGCACCGGCGAAGACATCAGTGCCAACGTGCGTACCGTGCGCAACATCCCCTTGAAACTGCATGGCAGCGGCTGGCCCGCCGTGCTGGAAGTGCGGGGCGAAATCTACATGCCCAAGGCAGGCTTCGAGGCGCTCAATGCGCGTCAGCTTGAAGCCGGCGCGAAGCCCTTCGCCAATCCGCGCAATGCCGCCGCCGGCAGCCTGCGCCAGCTGGATTCGAAGATAACCGCCAGCCGGCCGCTTGAGCTGTGCGCCTATGGCGTGGGCCGCAGTGACGGCGACCTGCCAGGCACCCACATCGGCATCCTTGAAGCACTGAAAGGCTGGGGCCTGCCCATCAGTCGCGAACTCAGGCTCGCCAGGGGTGTGCAGGAATGCCGCGACTATTTTCACGACATTGGGGAGAAGCGCGACGCGCTGCCCTACGAGATCGACGGCGTGGTGTTCAAGGTCAACTCGACCGCGCAGCAAAGGGAACTAGGCTTTCGCGCCCGGGAGCCGCGCTGGGCCATCGCACACAAGTTTCCTGCCCGTGAAGAGGTCACCGAGCTGCTCGACGTGGAATTCCAGGTTGGCCGTACCGGGGCCATCACTCCGGTCGCCCGGCTGAAGCCCGTGCAGGTCGCTGGCGTGACCGTCTCCAATGCCACGCTGCACAACATGGACGAAGTTGCACGCCTTGGTGTGATGATCGGCGACACGGTGATCGTGCGCCGCGCAGGTGACGTTATTCCGCAGATACTTGGGGTAATCCCCGAGCGCCGCCCCGAAAACGCTCGTGAAGTCCATGTGCCCGAGCAATGCCCGGTGTGCGGCTCCGCCGTTGAGCGCACCCAGCTGATCAAGCGCAGCAAGGGCAGGGAGTTGGTCAGCGAGGGCTCGATCTACCGCTGTGTGGGCCGGCTGGCCTGCCAGGCGCAGCTCAAGCAGGCGATCATCCACTTCGTCTCCCGCCGGGCCATGGATATCGACGGGTTGGGCGACAAGATTGTCGAGCAGCTGGTCGACACCGGGCTGGTCAGTTCACCGGCTGACCTCTATAGCCTGACGTTCGAGCAGGTGCTGGCGCTGGAAGGTTTCGCTGAAATATCGAGCCGCAACCTGATCAAATCCATCGAAGCCAGCCGCAGCCCGTCCCTGGCGCGCTTCATCTATGCCCTGGGCATTCCGGATGTGGGCGAGGGCACCGCCAAGCTGCTGGCGCGCGCCCTGGGTTCGCTCGATCGCATCAGCCGGGCTTTGCCGGATGTGCTGGTCTATCTGCCGGATATCGGGCTGGAAGTCGCCCATGAGATCCACAGCTTTTTCGAGGACGAGCATAACCAGAAGGTCATCAAGCAACTGCGCGAGCGCGGCGTGACCTTGCAGGAAGAGTGCGACGTGCATCCAGAGTTCGCCGCCTGCGCGACGCTGGCCGGTCTGCTCGACAAGCTGAACATTCCCTATATCGCCGCCACCGGCGCCCAGCGCCTCGCCGATCGCTTCGGCAGTCTCGAAGGCATTATCGGTGCCGACTGGCTGGATCTGCGCCAGGTCGAACGCCTCAATGAAAAGGCAGCCCGCGCACTTCGCGACTACTTCGACAACCCGACCAACGCCGAACGCGCCCGGGCCATCGAAGCCCAGCTGCAGGAATTCGGCATGCACTGGCAAAGCGAGCGCAAGGCGGCGCAAGGACTCCCGCTGGCCGACCAGACCTGGGTACTCACCGGCACCCTGGAAAGCATGAGCCGCGACGAGGCCAAGGCAAGACTGGAGGCGCTGGGAGCAAAGGTCTCGGGTTCAGTGTCTGCCAAGACCAGCGTTGTGGTGGCGGGACCAGGGGCGGGCTCGAAGCTGGCGAAAGCTAATGAGTTGGGACTCACCGTGGCGGACGAAGACGAGTTCCTCAAGCGCCTCTCAATCCTGGGCGCTTAAAGCGCAGTACGGCTGGGTATCCATGACCCAGCCTCAGCGGCCTACGCCAAACCCACCCGTAGGAGTCAGCTTGCTGGCGAACGCTCTGCGCAGCTAGCCCCGGCCTCGCTCTGCGCAACTTGCGACCACCCTCGCTAGCTGCTCGCGCGCGCGACCCCAATCCAGCGGCCCCCGTCCTCGCTTGTGGCTTCATCGGTCTGCGCGGCGCCCATCTCCTTTACACCCTCTCCCGCTAAAGTTTTTCACCCCCCGTCCGAAACCCTTTGCAGGCGGCTCGCTCCGTTGCGAATTCGCCGGTGTCGTACAGGTTGTTCTCGGGGCTTGCAAATATTTTCAACCGCCTCCTAAAGCTCACCGAAACGACGCCGATAAGCTAATCGAATGCGAACTCAATGGGTGCCTGGGCACAAGCCGGCCCGGAGTCGCAAGCTCAGGCAACCAAAGTAACCAGCGCCCTTGGAGGCACATCATGGCTCTTACAGTCAACACAAACATCGCATCGCTCAATACTCAGCGCAACCTGCAATCTTCGTCCAATGCCCTCAGCACCTCCATGCAGCGCCTGTCTACTGGTAGCCGCATCAACAGCGCTAAAGATGACGCTGCTGGTTTGCAGATTTCTAACCGCCTGACTAGCCAGATCAGCGGTCTGAGCGTTGCAGTCCGCAACGCTAATGATGGTATATCCCTTGCGCAAACTGCTGAGGGTGCCCTTCAGCAGTCCACTAACATCCTGCAACGTATGCGTGACCTCTCTTTGCAAGCTGCAAACGGCAGCAATGATGCAGTTGACCGTTCTGCTCTGCAAAAAGAAGTTGGCGCTCTCCAAAATGAGCTAAGTCGAATTGCTGAAACCACTACCTTCGGTGGTCGCAAGCTCCTGGATGGGTCTTTTGGCTCAACTTCATTCCAAGTTGGGGCCAATGCTAACGAGACCATAGATGTAGCTATTGGAAGTGCAAGCGCGACTAAGATCGGAGCATATACTTCCGACGCGAGCGGTTCCAAACTAGGTTTGGCCGTTTTGGCTGCAACAGCTACCAATTACCAGGCCGATGGTACGCTGACCGTTTCTGCGAACGGCAAAGAATTTGACGCAAAAGATATTGTCGCTACTGACACAGCGTCTGAAGTTGCAAAGAAGATTAATGAAACTGGCTCGCCTGTTAAAGCCTCAGCTAGAACTGATGCAGTCCTGACTAAGTCCTCCGCTGTCGCGACGTTTGACTTGAAAATAGAAGTTTCCAAAAGCGATAACACGGAAGTCGATTCGACGATCGAACTCAAAGGCCTAAGTTCGTTTGAAGAGGTCGTTACCGCCGTTAACTCCAGTGGGTCAGGGCTTTCGGCGAAGGTCAACGGGGATGGCACCCTGGAGGTGAGCTCAGCTGATGGCGCAGCTTTAAAGTTTACTGCTAGCGGGAAGGATAATGCTGATCCTGCGCAGGCCACTGCTGCAGCTTCGATTCAGCTGCAAACTCGTACAGCAGAAGATGATGATGGCGATAACGTCGGCGACCTTAGCAGTGCGGTCGATATTGGAAGCGTTACAACGGGCGCTTTCGCTAATGGTGCTCTCAAGCTGAGTTCATCTGCGGCTTTTTCGCTCTCTGGAACGGCCGCAGCAAAAATTACTGGTGAATCAGCGGGCACATTGGCAAAGATCAGCGACGTTGATGTTAGTACGGCTTATGGTGCTCAGAATGCAGTCGACGTAATTGATGCCGCAATCGCTTTCATCGATTCTCAGCGTTCAGATCTGGGCGCCGTACAGAACCGCTTTGACAACACCATAGCTAACCTGCAGAGCATTTCTGAAAACGTATCCGCCGCTCGAGGCCGTATCCAGGACACCGACTTCGCTGCCGAAACCGCCAACCTGAGCAAGAACCAGATCCTGCAACAGGCTGGTACTGCGATCCTGGCCCAGGCCAAGCAGCTGCCGCAGGCAGTTCTGAGCCTGCTGCAGTAACAAACAAAAGGCGTTAACGATGGGGGCAGAGTTAGCTCTGCCCCCATTGATTCATGAGAGGTGAATCAATGGACGTCGGAAATATAGCGGGCGGATCTGTATTGCCCACCACAGCTGGCTCTTCACCCAGCCTCCCCAGGGAGGTTGGGTTTTCTGCGTCTGAAGAGCAGGCTAAATCAGAGAAAGCGGCAGATGCAGAGAAGCCGGTGGACATGACCGATCTGGTCGAGCGGTTTCGTTCGCAAGTACAAAGCATCCAGCGAGACCTGAACTTCAGCGTCGATGATTCGACTGGCGATGTCGTTGTGCAGGTGATTGATGGTGATTCAGGCAAGGTTGTGCGGCAGATACCATCGGAAGAGATTCTCCGGCTTACCGAGCGGCTGGATGAGATGCGTAGTTTGATGTTCGAAGCCAAGGCGTAAACGGTACGGTTCTTGTATTCAGCGTAGGGCTAACAATTTTTTGACGGGGTGGGCTATGGCAGGCGTAACAGGCATCGGTTCCGGTATTGATATCGACAGTATCGTATCCAGCATGGTCGCGGCTGAGCGTGCCCCCAAGGAAACGCAGCTCGCCAATCTGGAAAAGAAAACAACGACGCAGATTACCGCTGTCGGTGCCTTGAAAAGCGCCATCAGCGACTTTCAGACGGCTCTCGAAACCCTGAATAAGCCGGAGTTATTCCAGGCGCGTTCGGCGACTTCCAGCAAGTCGGATCTAGTCGGGGTAACTGCCAGCACGACTGCCGGTGCCGGCACGTATCAGATTGAAGTTAAAAGCCTCGCAACCAATAGCAAGGTAGCACTTGCCGCGGTTCAGAATTCCGCCGAAGCGCCCGCTGCCTTTGCTAGCGGCACGCTTGATATTTCCCTAGGCGTACCTGGAACTCCGCCCTCAAAAGACGCCTTTTCCGTCACGATCGACGAGAGCAATAACAGCCTTGCCGGCATGCGCGACGCGATCAATGAGGCCGGGAAAGACAAAGGCGTTAGCGCCACGATTGTGACTGATGAGTTTGGCTCTCGACTCGTATTGACTAGCAACAAGACTGGTGCTGGTCGCGATATCACCGTCGCGGTTGCGAATGAGACGGCAGCCACAACTGGCCAGACCGCACTGTCTGCGCTTGCCTTCGACGGTAGTTCTTCCAGCACTGGGGGCGGAGCGCGAGTGCTTTCACAGGCCCAAAGCGCCGAGCTGTACGTCGATGGCTTGAAGGTCATCAGTGAGAGCAACAAGGTCGACGGCGCAATCGAAGGCGTTACGCTCGATCTAAAGGCCAAGACTGTCGCCAGCGAGCCACTGACCATTACTGTCGCGGAGGACAAAGCCGGCGTTAAGAAGCAGGTCCAATCGTTTGTTGATGCGTACAACAAGCTTATTGGCGTGGTCAACGCGCAGACGAAGGTAACTCCTGTAGGGGATGGCAAGACGCCTGTAACCGGCGCGCTTGTGGGCGACGCAACGGCCCGCACGCTGCTTGGCACGATCCGCAATGAGCTGGTTAACACACAGGGCGACGGTGCCATTCGTGCCCTGACTGATATGGGTGTCACGACCCAGAAAGACGGCACTCTAGCCATCGACAGCACCAAGCTAGACAAGACATTGGCGAACAACTTCGGGCAACTGTCCGGTTTCTTCACAGGCGACACCGGCCTTGCCGCCCGACTCGATGGCAAGCTCAAGCCCTATACCGAAACCGGCGGCATCCTCGAGCAGCGCAACAAGGCGATGACCGAGACCATTTCCAAGATCGATGAACAAAAGGAAGACCTCACCCGCCGTATCACGTCGCTGCAGGAGCGGCTATATAAGCAATTCAATGCCATGGACCTGTTGGTCGGGCAGCTGTCGAACACGTCTTCCAGCCTGTTGGCGTCGCTAGAGAATCTGCCATGGGCTGCCAACAACTCGAAGAATTGACCAGCTGCACGAAACAGACCGCCGACAAGGCGGTTTTTTTGTTCTAGAACGGATCAACGCTATCAAGCTTGGCCGCCCCTGACCGATAAGCTGTACATGCAAAGGTGATGTAGCAAGGGGCTTATCCACATGTACGCGATGACAGCAATGAAGCAGTACCAGCAGGTAGGCGTTAAGGCTCAGGTGACCGAGGCCGATCCGCACCGCCTGATCCAGATGTTGATGCAGGGCGGCCTGGACCGCATCGCTCAGGCCAAAGGCGCCATGGAGCGAGATGCCTTCGCTGAGAAAGGCGTGCTGGTCGGCAAGGCCATCAATATCATCGGCGGGCTGCGCGAAGCGCTCGACAAGAGCGTCGGTGGCGAACTGGCGGAAAACCTCGACCGTCTCTATGAATACATGACGATGCGTCTGTTCGAAGCCAGCCGGCATAACGATGTCGACAAGCTGAACGAAGTGGGCAAGCTGCTGGGTGAGATCAAGCTGGCCTGGGATCAGATCGCGCCCAAGGCTTAGATCGGCATTTGCACGATGGCCTGGTGACGGTGCCCGGTGCAGAGGCCTGCGGATTCGCTTGCGACCGTAATGGGCTGGCCCCTTCGCGGTAAACGACGGAAGCGCCTCTGGCGATTCCATCCTACGCAGAGCGGTCCAGCGTGCCGCTGTGGATTAAGACGGATGAAATCGTCGTTCGTAAGCAGCTGTGATGGGCAAGAGCCAACCCTGAAGTTGACGTAGGCTGGATTAGCCGAAGGCGTAATCCGGCGGTCGGGTGGGTTGGCGCGGCTGCGCTGTCGCGCCGAGAATTTGGCCCCTTCGCGGTAAACGACGGAAGTCGCCTCTGGCGATTCCATCCTGCGCAGACCGGTCCGGTGTGCCGCTGTGGAGTAACACGTTGAAGCCGTCGTTCGTAAGCCGCTGTGATAGGCAGGAGCCAATCCTAGAGTTGACGTAGGCTGGATTAGCCGAAGGCGTAATCCGGCGGCCGGTGGGTTGGTGCGGCTGCGCTGTTGCGCCGAGAACCTGGCCCCTTTGCGGTAAACGACGGAAGCGCCCTGGCGATTCCATCCTGCGCAGAGCATCCAGCGTGCTGTGGTTTGGTGGATGGCGTTTTATCCATCCACCGCAACGACGGTCTGGATTGCCGCGTTCGAGTACCGTTTAGCGGTACTCACACAAGTAGGCAGTGGCCTCGCCTACCTTCAGCTGAAACTTGCTGTTTGCCGGTACGGTGAACTGGGTGCCGGCACCGTAGGTTTCATAGCCCTCGCTTCCCGGCAGCTTCACATCCAGGCTGCCGGCGACTACGTGCATCACTTCCAGTTGGCTAGTGCCGAATTCGTATTCGCCTGGCGCCATGACGCCAATGGTGGCCGGGCCCGCCGCCATGTCGAAAGCGATGGATTTGACAGTGCCTTCAAAGTACTCGTTGACCTTGAACATCTGGATACCTTCAGGAGTTGGAAAAAAGGGTGGCCAGTATGCCGAAGCGCCCGTGAAGCGTCATCTCTCCCAGCGATGTAGTGACTGATTCGTCCTGGCTGGTCAGTGAGGGCATATGAACCCGCCACTTGCGTGGCGCCAGGTCTCTGGAGGATGTAGACAAGCAGTGGCGAATCGCGCAAACACGTAAGTCAATTTTGATGGACTGGTTGGCTTGGCCGACGCAACCGGGACCCGAAGTGGCGCCCTGGGCAGACGGTCGGCGCGACTTGCTGGCCTGATGCCTTTTGAACCTGCTTTCATTATTATCGCCAGCCGTTTTTTCTCGTCTGGAGTGCCCGGATGAACTGCCGTCCTGGTTGTGGTGCCTGTTGTGTCGCCCCTTCGATCAGCTCACCGATTCCTGGCATGCCGCACGGCAAGCCGGCGGGAGAACGCTGCCTGCATCTTTCCGAGGCCAACCTGTGCGGGCTCTTCGGTCAGGCCTCGCGCCCTGCGGTCTGCAGCGATTTCCAGGCGGACCCGGCAGTTTGTGGCGACAGCCGCGAGCAGGCGATTCAGTTGATTGGCTGGCTGGAACAGGCGACCGCCTGACTGCCGGCTGATAATCGCAGCAATGTAGCCTTAGCCCTGTGAAGATAACGCCGTGTCGTTTGATACAGAGAAGGGCGGAGCAGTCACCTGGCCAACCAACCAGGGCAATGGAAGCCTGTGTGTATTGCTGCAGCCACTGCACGAATCGCTTAGCCGACGACAGGCCCTTGGGTGAAGGATTGGGGCGACGTCCCATTTCAGCGACCCAGAAACGACAATGCCCGCATCGATGGATGCGGGCATTGTGTGTCGCTCGGCCATAGCGGGCCTGGTCAGCTGCTAACCCTTGTCGGATCGGCGTTCCAGGTCGCGCTTCGGATGGCCGGTGTACAGCTGGCGTGGCCGACCGATCTTCTGGCCCATCGAGATCATCTCTTTCCAGTGCGAAATCCAGCCGACAGTCCGCGCCAGGGCGAAGATCACGGTGAACATGCTGGTTGGAATGCCAATGGCCTTGAGGATGATACCGGAGTAGAAGTCTACGTTCGGGTATAGGTTGCGCTCGGCGAAGTAGGGGTCGTTCAGCGCGATCTCTTCCAGCTTCATTGCCAGCTCGAGCTGCGGATCGTTGATGCCCAGTTCGCTCAGTACTTCGTCGCAGGTCTGCTTCATAACCTTGGCGCGCGGGTCGAAGTTCTTGTAGACGCGGTGACCGAAGCCCATCAGCTTGAATGGGTCATTCTTGTCCTTGGCCTTCTCTAGGAATTTCTCGATATTCGAGACATCGCCGATTTCGTCCAGCATGGTGAGCACGGCTTCGTTCGCGCCGCCGTGTGCCGGGCCCCAAAGGGCGGCGATACCTGCGGCGATACAGGCGAAGGGGTTGGCACCGGTGGAGCCGGCCAGGCGAACAGTGGAGGTCGAAGCATTCTGTTCGTGATCGGCGTGAAGAATGAAGATGCGGTCCATCGCCTTGGCCAGCACAGGGCTGATCGGCTTCACTTCACAAGGCGTGTTGAACATCATGTGCAGGAAGTTTTCGGCGTAATTCAGGTCGTTGCGCGGATACATCATCGGCTGACCCATGGAGTACTTGTAGACCATGGCTGCCAGGGTTGGCATTTTCGCGACAAGACGCACGGCGGAAATCTCGCGGTGGTGCGGGTCGTTGATGTCCAGCGAGTCGTGGTAGAAGGCGGAGAGGGCGCCGACTACGCCGCACATGATCGCCATCGGATGCGCATCACGACGGAAGCCATTGAGGAAGGACTTCAGCTGCTCATGAACCATGGTGTGGTTCTTAACGGTGCTGATGAACTTCGCCTTTTCTTCGGCAGTAGGCAGCTCACCGTTCAGAAGCAGATAGCAGGTTTCGAGGTAGTCGGCCTTTTCGGCCAGCTGCTCGATCGGGTAGCCGCGATGCAGGAGGATACCCTTGTCACCATCAATATAGGTGATCTTGGATTCGCAAGAGGCGGTGGACATGAAGCCAGGATCGAAGGTAAAGCGACCCGTGGAGGTCAGGCCTCGTACATCTACAACGTCGGGCCCTACGGTACCGGATAGAACGGGCAGTTCGATGGCGTCTGCGCCTTCGATGATCAACTGCGCTTTTTTGTCAGCCATGTACGGCCTCCTGTTTTATGCTTGGAATCATCATGGCCCCCCACGCAGGGCCCGCATCACTATAGTGAGATAAATCACAAAGTCAATTTGCGCGGACCCCTGCAATAGAGGGGGTTTAGGGTTGAATTCGTTACACAGATAGCCTGTTTACGGCATTTATCCAGGGGTCGCCATCAGCCTTTAGTGGCACTTCACCACATTGTCATTAGCCACCTAACTGTTTATACTCGGAAACCGACCGGCAGGGGCCTAACAGGCAGTTTCCTGCGGGTTGTCACTCGTGGGTGGCGGGTACCTTGTGTACTCTTCCCAACAACTTTGCCCTGCGTCTTCAGGGCTCTCAAGTGTGAAAAAAACCCGTGAAAAGCCAACGACCTGTAAACCTAGATCTTAGGACAATAAAACTCCCAATCACTGCCTACACGTCGATCCTTCATCGTGTTTCCGGCGTAGTCCTGTTCGTCGGTGTGGCCATTCTGCTGCTTGCGCTCGATACCTCGCTTTCTTCTGCCGAAGGCTTCGAAGAGGTAAACGCGTCTCTCGGTAGTCCGCTGGCCAAGCTTGTGATCTGGGCGCTTCTGTCTGCGCTGCTGTATCACCTTGTGGCCGGTGTGCGTCACCTGGTCATGGACACCGGGCATGGCGAGACGCTGGAAGGCGGCAAGCTTGGCTCGAAAATCGTTCTGGCCGTGTCGGCCGTGCTGATCGTTCTGGCGGGAGTCTGGATATGGTAACCAACGTCACGAACTTTTCTCGCTCGGGTCTTTATGACTGGATGGCGCAGCGTGTCTCCGCGGTGGTGCTTGCCGCTTATTTCCTGTTCCTGATCGGATATCTGCTCTTCAATCCAGGGCTTGATTACGCTCAGTGGCACGCGCTGTTCTCAACCAACTGGATGCGCATCTTCAGCCTCCTTGCACTCGTCGCCCTCAGTGTTCATGCGTGGGTTGGTATGTGGACGATCTCCACCGATTACCTGACCAACATGGCGATCGGTAAGTGGGCTACCGGCGTGCGTTTTCTCTTCCAGGCAGTGTGTGGCATCGTCATGTTCACATTCTTCGTCTGGGGTGTGCAGATTCTTTGGGGTATCTGATCCATGGCTAGCATTCGTACTCTTTCTTATGACGCCATCATCATTGGTGGCGGCGGTGCCGGCATGCGCGCTGCGCTGCAGTTGGCGCAGGGTGGCCACAAGACAGCGGTCGTCACCAAGGTGTTCCCGACCCGTTCGCACACCGTCTCCGCCCAGGGCGGCATTACCTGTGCCATTGCTTCGGCCGACCCGAACGATGACTGGCGCTGGCATATGTATGACACCGTCAAGGGTTCCGACTACATCGGTGACCAAGACGCGATCGAATACATGTGCTCCGTGGGACCGGAAGCGGTTTTCGAGCTCGAGCACATGGGTCTGCCGTTTTCCCGTACCGAGCAGGGTCGCATCTATCAGCGCCCCTTCGGTGGTCAGTCCAAGGATTACGGTAAGGGTGGCCAGGCCGCCCGTACCTGTGCCGCTGCCGACCGTACCGGTCACGCATTGCTGCACACCCTCTACCAGGCGAACCTGAAGGCCGGTACCTCTTTCCTCAACGAGTGGTACGGCGTTGATCTGGTGAAGAACCAGGACGGCGCAGTCGTCGGCATCATCGCCATCTGCATCGAGAATGGCGAAACCGTGTACATCCGCTCCAAGGCGGTCGTGCTGGCCACTGGCGGTGCGGGTCGTATCTATGCCTCGACCACCAACGCACTGATCAACACTGGTGACGGCATCGGCATGGCCCTGCGTGCAGGCGTGCCGGTGCAGGACATCGAGATGTGGCAGTTCCACCCGACGGGTATCGCGGGCGCCGGCGTGCTGGTAACCGAAGGTTGCCGTGGTGAAGGTGGCTACCTGATCAACAAGCACGGCGAGCGTTTCATGGAGCGCTATGCTCCGAACGCGAAAGACCTGGCGGGTCGTGACGTCGTTGCGCGCTCCATGGTCAAGGAAATCCTGGCTGGTAACGGCTGTGGCCCGGATGGCGATCATGTGATGCTGAAGCTGGATCACCTGGGTGAGGAGGTGCTGCACAGCCGCCTGCCTGGTATCTGCGAGCTGTCCAAGACCTTTGCTCACGTTGATCCGGTCACCGCTCCGGTTCCGGTGGTCCCGACGTGCCACTACATGATGGGTGGTGTCGCCACCAACATTCATGGACAGGCCATCACTCAGGACGCCAGCGGCAATGACAAGATCATCGACGGGCTGTTCGCCGTAGGTGAAGTGGCTTGCGTATCTGTACACGGTGCGAACCGTCTGGGCGGTAACTCTCTGCTCGACCTGGTTGTGTTTGGCCGCGCCGCGGGTCTGCACCTGGAGAAAGCGCTGAAGGACGGTATCGAGCACCGCGGTGCGACCGAAACCGATCTGGATGTTGCGCTGAACCGCCTTGCCAGCCTCAACGAGCGCACCACCGGTGAAGATGTTGCACCGCTGCGCAAGGAACTGCAGAGCTGCATGCAGAACTACTTCGGCGTGTTCCGTACCGGCGAATACATGCAGAAGGGTATCGCCCAGCTGGCCGATTTGCGCCAGCGGATTTCCACCGTCAAGATCTCCGACAAGAGTCAGGCGTTCAACACGGCGCGTATCGAGGCTCTGGAACTGCAGAACCTGCTGGAAGTGGCCGAGGCAACCGCCGTTGCTGCTGAAAACCGCAAGGAGTCTCGTGGTGCTCATGCCCGTGAAGACTACGAAGAGCGTGACGATGAAAACTGGCTGTGCCACACCCTGTACTTCCCGGGTGAAAAGCGCGTAGCCAAGCGTGCTGTGAACTTCTCTCCGAAGACTGTTCCGACTTTCGAACCCAAGGTTCGGACTTATTGAGGTCGCCGATATGTTGCAAGTGAGCGTTTATCGCTACAACCCGGACAAAGACGAAAAGCCCTACATGCAGGACTTCCAGGTCAATACCGATGGTAAGGACCTGATGGTGCTGGACGTGCTGGCACTCATCAAGGAACAGGATGAAGGCTTCTCTTACCGTCGCTCCTGCCGTGAAGGTGTATGCGGCTCCGACGGCATGAACCTGAACGGCAAGAACGGTCTGGCCTGTATCACGCCACTCTCTTCTGTCGTCAAGGGGAACAAGCTGGTTGTCCGCCCGTTGCCTGGTTTGCCTGTTATTCGTGACCTGGCCGTCGATATGGGCATCTTCTACAAGCAGTATGAGAAGGTTCGTCCATATCTGATGAACGATACGCCGGCTCCGGCCATCGAACGTCTGCAGAGCCCGGAAGATCGCGAAAAGCTGGATGGTCTGTACGAGTGCATTCTGTGCGCTTGCTGCTCGACCAGCTGCCCGTCCTTCTGGTGGAACCCGGACAAGTTCCTGGGCCCGGCTGCGCTGCTGCAGGCCTACCGTTTCCTGGCCGATAGCCGCGATACCGAGACCGAGAGCCGTCTGACTGCGATGGACGATCCGTTCAGCGTGTTTCGCTGCCGCGGCATCATGAACTGCGTGAGCGTCTGCCCTAAAGGATTGAATCCCACCAAGGCAATCGGTCACGTCAGGAACATGCTGCTGCAGAGCGCAACCTGATAGGCTGCACGCCAGCCGCTTTTGCCTGGTGGTTGGCACGCATTGTTTCACTGCAACACCTACGGCGCCGAAGTTCGCACTCGGCGCCTTAGTTTTAGTAGAAATTCCGGCCCAAAAAGTCGGGATTTCACTTTGAAAATATGAAGACCAGCAGGAGCATCCGGGGTGGTTCTCGGAAACTATCTGCGCGGTCCGTAGTGGCTTTACCTGAGTCGCTGCTACAGAGCTTGGGAAGTCATGCTGCGGTCTCCACGCTGGTGGTGTCTCCTTATCGAAGGTGACCAGACATGCAAGAAAGCGTAATGCAGCGCATGTGGGACAGCGCCCACCTATCCGGTGGTAATGCTGCCTATGTGGAAGAGCTTTATGAGCTCTACCTGCACGATCCCAACGCTGTGCCCGAAGAGTGGCGCACCTACTTCCAGAAGCTACCCGTCAGCGGTGGCACTGCGACCGATGTATCGCATTCGACGATTCGCGATCACTTCGTCCTGCTGGCCAAGAACCAGCGGCGCGCTCAGCCTGTATCGGCAGGCAGCGTCAGCAGCGAGCACGAAAAGAAGCAGGTTGAAGTCCTGCGTCTTATCCAGGCTTACCGGATGCGTGGCCACCAGGCTGCACAACTCGATCCGCTTGGCTTGCAGCAGCGTGTAGCCCCGGCTGATCTGTCGATCAACAACTATGCGTTGACCGATGCCGATCTCGATACGGTGTTCCGTACCGGCGACCTTGCCATGGGCAAGGATCAGGCGACCTTGCGGGAGATTCACCAGGCTCTGCAAGAGACCTACTGTCGCACCATCGGTGCCGAGTTCACCCATATCGTCGACTCCGAACAGCGCAACTGGTTTATCCAGCGCCTGGAGAGCGTTCGTGGGCGCCCGTCGTTTTCACCGGAAATCAAGAGTCATCTGCTTGAGCGTCTCACCGCCGCAGAGGGCCTCGAAAAGTATCTCGGCACCAAATATCCGGGTACCAAGCGCTTTGGTCTGGAAGGCGGTGAAACGCTCATCCCGCTGCTGGACGAGATCATTCAGCGCTCCGGTTCCTACGGTACCAAGGAAATCGTGATCGGCATGGCCCACCGTGGCCGTCTCAACGTGCTGGTCAACACCTTCGGCAAGAACCCGCGCGACCTCTTCGACGAGTTCGAAGGCAAGAAGGTCGAAGGCCTGAGTTCGGGGGACGTCAAATATCACCAGGGCTTTTCCTCGAACGTGATGACCCCGGGCGGCGAAATCCATCTGGCCATGGCATTCAACCCTTCGCACCTGGAAATCGTTTCCCCGGTGGTTGAAGGGTCTGTACGTGCCCGTCAGGATCGCCGCTGCGATGCCGTCGGCAGCAAGGTTCTGCCGGTCACCATCCATGGTGATGCCGCTGTGGCGGGGCAGGGCGTGGTCATGGAAACCTTCCAGATGTCTCAGACCCGGGCCTATCGCACGGGCGGCACCATCAGGATCGTGATCAACAACCAGGTCGGTTTCACCACCAACAAGCAGGAAGATGCGCGCTCCACCGAGTACGCTACCGACGTCGCCAAGATGATCCAGGCGCCGATCTTCCATGTGAATGCCGATGATCCGGAAGCTGTGCTGTTCGTCACCCAGCTGGCCGTTGATTACCGGATGCAGTTCAAGCGCGACATCGTCATCGATCTGATCTGCTACCGTCGCCGTGGTCACAACGAAGCGGACGAGCCGAGCGGTACTCAGCCGCTGATGTACCAGAAGATCGCCAAGCAGCGCACCACCCGCGAGCTGTATGCCGATTCGCTGACCCAGTCCAACGTGCTGGACAACGATCAGGTCCAGGCCAAGGTCGATGAGTACCGCGCTGCGCTGGACAACGGCCTGCATGTGGTCAAGAGCCTGGTCAAGGAGCCGAACAAGGAATTGTTCGTTGATTGGCGTCCGTACCTGGGCCATGCCTGGACGGCTCGCTACGACACCCGCTTCGAGCTGAAAGCGCTGCAGGAGCTGTCTACCAAGATGCTGGCGGTTCCCGAAGGGTTCGTCGTGCAGCGCCAGGTTTCGAAGATTCTCGAAGACCGCCAGAAGATGGGTGCAGGCGCACTGGCCATCAACTGGGGTTACGCAGAGACGCTGGCGTACGCAACGCTGCTGTTCGAAGGTCATCCGGTCCGTATCAGCGGTCAGGACGTGGGCCGTGGCACCTTCTCGCACCGTCATGCAGCGCTGCACAACCAGAAAGATGGCAGCACCTACATTCCGCTGCAGCACCTGTATGAAGGACAGCCGCGCTTCGATCTGTACGATTCCTTCCTTTCGGAAGAGGCCGTGCTTGCGTTCGAGTATGGCTACGCTACGACCATGCCCAATGCACTGGTGGTCTGGGAAGCCCAGTTCGGCGACTTCGCCAACGGTGCTCAGGTCGTGATCGACCAGTTCATCACCAGTGGCGAGCACAAGTGGGGCCGTCTGTGCGGTCTGACCATGCTGTTGCCGCACGGCTACGAAGGGCAGGGGCCGGAGCACTCGTCGGCCCGCCTGGAGCGCTATCTGCAACTGTGTGCCGAGCACAACATCCAGGTATGCGTTCCGACGACCCCAGCGCAGGTCTACCACATGCTGCGTCGCCAGGCGATTCGGCCGCTGCGCAAGCCGCTGGTTGCATTGACGCCCAAGTCGCTGCTGCGCCACAAGCTGGCAACCTCGACGCTCGAAGAGCTGACTCAGGGGTCATTCCTGACGGTTATCCCGGAGATCGATCAGATCGAGCCGAGCAAGGTCGAACGCCTGATCATGTGCAGTGGCAAGGTCTACTACGATCTGCTTGAAAAGCGTCGCAACGAAGGTCGCGAAGACATTGCCATCGTTCGCCTGGAGCAGCTGTATCCGTTCCCGGAAGACGACCTGGCCGAAGTGCTGGCACCGTATCAGAACCTCAGGAGCATCGTCTGGTGTCAGGAAGAGCCGATGAACCAGGGCGCCTGGTATTGCAGTCAGCACCATATGCGTCGCGTCGCCGTCGCGCACAAGAAGGAGCTGTTCCTGCAATACGCGGGTCGTGAGGCTTCAGCCGCGCCCGCTGTCGGTTATGCCTCCATGCACGCCGAACAGCAGGAGAAACTGCTGCAGGACGCTTTCACTGTTTAATCATTCTTTGCAAGAGACCGCGAATACCGCGGCCTCGATGTAAAACCAAGATCAATAGGACCCCAGCTAATGGCTATCGAGATCAAAGCCCCCCAATTTCCGGAATCGGTTGCTGATGGCACCGTTGCCACCTGGCACAAGCAGCCAGGCGAAGCGGTAAAGCGTGACGAGCTCATCGTCGACATCGAGACCGACAAGGTCGTCATGGAAGTGCTGGCCGAAGCGGATGGTGTACTGACCGAAATCGTCAAGAACGAGGGCGACACCGTGCTCAGCGGCGAGCTGCTCGGCAAGCTGGAAGCAGGCGCCACTGCATCTGCTCCGGCTGCTGCCCCTGCCGAATCCGCCGCGCCTGCCTCTGCTCCTGCGTCGTCACCGGCTTCCAGCGGTGAAGATGCCATCCTTGCGCCAGCGGCACGCAAGCTGGCCGAAGAGAACGGCATCGACCCGAACAGCGTCAAGGGCACTGGCAAGGATGGTCGCGTAACCAAGGAAGATCTGGTCGCTGCCATCGAAGCGAAGAAGTCGGCTCCGGCTGCTGCCAAGCCTGCTGCAAGCGCTGCGGCTGCACCTGTTGTCACTGCCGGTGGTGATCGCACCGAGAAGCGTGTGCCGATGACTCGCCTGCGGGCCAAGGTCGCCGAGCGTCTGGTCGAAGCCCAGTCCAACATGGCTATGCTGACCACCTTCAACGAAGTCGACATGACCGAAGTCATGGCGCTGCGTTCGAAGTACAAGGACCTGTTCGAGAAGACCCATAACGGCGTTCGCCTGGGCTTCATGTCCTTCTTCGTCAAGGCCTCGGTCGAGGCGCTGAAGCGCTTCCCGGCTGTCAATGCCTCGATCGACGGCACCGACATCGTTTATCACGGCTACCAGGACATCGGTGTTGCTGTGTCCAGCGACCGTGGTCTTGTCGTTCCGGTGTTGCGCAATGCCGAGCTGATGAGCCTGGCAGAAGTCGAGAGCGGCATCGCCACCTTTGGCAAGAAGGCCCGCGACGGCAAGCTGTCCATCGACGAGATGACTGGCGGCACCTTTACCATCACCAATGGCGGTACCTTCGGTTCGATGATGTCCACTCCTATCGTCAACCCGCCGCAAGCCGCCATCCTGGGCATGCACAACATTCTCCAGCGTCCAATGGCTGTTAATGGACAGGTCGTGATCCGGCCGATGATGTACCTGGCGCTGTCCTACGATCACCGCCTGATCGACGGCAAGGAAGCGGTAAGCTTCCTGGTGACCATCAAGAACTTGCTTGAAGATCCGGCCCGTCTGTTGCTGGACATCTAACAAGCCTCACGGGCTGCAGTCGGCACGCCAGGCAATTGCCAGGCCTGCTGCCTGTGGCCTTTGATTTTTTAGCTGCACTCAAGAGGATTCGCAATGAGCCAGAAATTCGACGTTGTCGTCATCGGTGCCGGCCCCGGCGGTTATGTAGCAGCCATTCGCGCAGCCCAACTGGGTCTCAAGACCGCCTGTATCGAAAAATATCAGGGCAAAGAGGGCAAGACTGCCCTCGGCGGCACCTGCCTCAACGTTGGTTGCATTCCATCCAAGGCACTGCTCGACAGCTCCTACAAATTCCATGAAGCCCATGAGAGCTTCAAGGTTCACGGCATCAGCACGGGCGAAGTGGCCATGGACGTTCCGACCATGGTGGCCCGCAAAGACCAGATCGTCAAAAACCTCACCGGCGGTGTTGCTGGACTGATGAAGGCAAACGGCGTAACTGTGTTCGAAGGTCATGGCAAGCTGCTTAGCGGCAAGCAGGTCGAAGTAACCGGTCTCGACGGCAACACCCAGGTGCTGGGAGCCGAGAGCGTGATCCTGGCGTCCGGTTCCAAGCCGGTCGACATCCCGCCTGCGCCGGTCGACCAGAAGATCATCGTCGACTCCACCGGTGCGCTCGATTTCCAGAGCGTTCCCGCCAAGCTCGGCGTGATCGGTGCTGGCGTTATCGGGCTGGAGCTGGGTTCGGTCTGGGCTCGTCTGGGCGCAGAAGTCACCGTACTGGAAGCAATGGACAAGTTCCTGCCGGCCGCCGACGAACAAATTTCCAAGGAAGCCTTCAAGGTGCTGAGCAAGCAGGGCCTGAAGATTCTGCTGGGCGCCCGTGTGACCGGTTCGGAAGTAAAGGGCGATCAGGTTACCGTCAACTTCACCAACGCCGAAGGCGAGCAGCAGCAGACTTTCGACAAGCTGATCGTTGCCGTTGGTCGCCGTCCCGTTACTACTGACCTGCTGGCCGCCGACGCCGGTGTCGACATGGACGAACGTGGCTTCATCTTTGTCGACGATTACTGCGCGACCAGCGTTCCGGGCGTATATGCCATCGGTGACGTGGTAAGGGGTGCGATGCTCGCTCACAAGGCCTCCGAAGAGGGCGTCATGGTTGCTGAGCGCATTGCCGGTCACAAATCGCAAATGAACTACGACCTGGTTCCGTCGGTCATCTATACCCACCCGGAAATCGCATGGGTTGGCAAGACCGAGCAGGCTCTGAAGAGCGAAGGCGTCGAAATCAATGTCGGCACCTTCCCGTTCGCTGCCAGTGGTCGCGCCATGGCGGCCAACGACACCGCGGGCCTGGTCAAGGTCATCGCCGATGCCAAGACCGACCGCGTACTGGGCGTGCATGTCATGGGCCCGGCGGCTGCCGAGCTGGTTCAGCAGGGCGCCATTGGCATGGAATTCGGTACCAGCGCCGAAGACCTGGGCATGATGGTCTTCTCGCACCCGACCATGTCCGAAGCGTTGCATGAAGCTGCCTTGGCGGTGAATGGTCACGCCATCCACATCGCCAACCGCAAGAAGCGCTAACAGCGCTGCAGGAAAAGACGGCTTGCTCCCGCTCTCCCGGGGCTCGGTGCAAGCTGTCGAATACCTTCGAGCAAGGTATGACAGGTCTCTGAAAGGTATCTGCGATAGTTTTCAGCGACTTGAGGTGACGCCCCACGCGGTGGCGTCTGATGCACATCAAACCGAACGGTAGCTAAGATGAATCTTCACGAATATCAGGGTAAGCAACTGTTTGCCGAGTACGGATTGCCCGTTTCCAAGGGCTACGCAGTTGACAGCCCCAAGGAAGCGGCAGAAGCCTGCGACCAGATTGGCGGTACCGAGTGGGTAGTCAAGGCCCAGGTACATGCTGGCGGCCGCGGCAAGGCGGGCGGTGTGAAGCTGGTCCGTAGCAAGGATGAAGCCCGTGCATTCGCGGAGCAGTGGCTGGACAAGCGTCTGGTGACCTATCAGACCGACGCCAATGGCCAGCCGGTCAGCCGGATCCTTGTCGAAGCCTGCACCGACATCGACAAGGAGCTCTATCTGGGCGCCGTGGTCGACCGCGCTACTCGCCGAGTGGTATTCATGGCCTCCACCGAAGGTGGCGTGGACATCGAGAAGGTCGCTCACGACACCCCGGAAAAAATCCTCAAGGCGACCATCGATCCGCTGGTGGGCGCTCAGCCGTTCCAAGGCCGTGAGCTGGCGTTCCAGCTTGGTCTCAAAGGCGATCAGGTCAAGCAGTTCGTTCATATCTTCGTAGGCCTGGCCAAGCTGTTCGTCGACTATGATCTGGCCCTGCTCGAAGTCAATCCGCTGGTCATCAAGAAGGATGGCAACCTGCACTGCCTGGATGCCAAGCTGAACATTGACAGCAATGCCATCTACCGTCAGCCCAAGCTGCGCGGCATGCAGGACCCCTCTCAGGACGACCCGCGCGAAGCGCACGCCGCAAAGTGGGAGCTGAACTATGTTGCGCTGGAAGGCAACATCGGCTGCATGGTCAACGGTGCCGGTCTGGCCATGGGCACCATGGACATCGTCAATCTGCACGGCGGCAAGCCGGCCAACTTCCTCGATGTTGGCGGTGGCGCGACGGAAGAGCGGGTAACCGAGGCGTTCAAGATCATCCTGTCGGATGAGAACGTTGCGGCCGTTCTGGTCAACATCTTCGGCGGCATCGTTCGCTGCGACATGATCGCCGAAGGCATCATCGGTGCGGTCAAGGAAGTAGGTGTAAAAGTCCCGGTGGTTGTCCGCCTGGAAGGCAACAACGCCGAACTCGGCGCCAAGATGCTGGGTGAAAGTGGTCTGAACATCATCGGGGCGACCAGCCTGACCGATGCGGCCATTCAAGTCGTCAAAGCCGCGGAGGGCAAGTAATGAGCGTCCTGATCAATAAAGACACCAAGGTCATCTGCCAGGGCTTTACCGGCTCGCAGGGTACGTTTCACTCCGAGCAGGCCATTGAATACGGCACCAAGATGGTCGGTGGCGTCACGCCGGGCAAGGGTGGCACCACTCACCTTGGCCTGCCGGTGTTCAATACCGTCAAGGAAGCGGTCGAGGCGACGGGTGCTGATGCATCAGTGATCTACGTACCGGCACCTTTCTGCAAGGATTCGATCCTCGAGGCGGTATTCGGTGGGATCAAGCTGATCGTCTGCATTACCGAGGGCATTCCGACTCTCGACATGCTGGAAGTGAAGGTCAAGTGCGACGAAATGGGCGTTCGCCTGATCGGCCCGAACTGCCCGGGCGTCATCACACCCGGCGAATGCAAGATTGGCATTCAGCCTGGACACATCCATATGCCGGGCAAGGTTGGCATCGTGTCCCGCTCGGGTACCCTGACCTACGAAGCGGTCAAGCAGACTACCGACGCCGGTTTTGGTCAGTCCACTTGTGTAGGGATCGGTGGCGACCCGATTCCGGGCTCGACTTTCATCGACATCCTCAAGCTGTTCCAGGAAGACCCGCAGACCGAGGCGATCGTCATGATCGGTGAGATTGGCGGTTCTGCCGAGGAAGAAGCGGCTGCCTACATCAAGGCCAGCGTCACCAAGCCGGTTGTATCCTACATCGCCGGTGTGACCGCTCCTGCCGGCAAGCGCATGGGCCATGCCGGTGCGATCATTTCCGGCGGCAAGGGCACAGCGGACGAGAAGTTCGCGGCTCTGCAGGACGCCGGCGTCAAGACCGTCCGCTCGCTGGCCGACATCGGCAAGGCACTGGCTGAAGTGACGGGCTGGGAAGTCAAGCAGGCCTGACGCCTGCCTGCGGTACAAAGATGCCAGTCAGTTCGCCTGACTGGCATTTTTCGTTTCTGTAGGGCACCCGTTGCGGCGCCATGCCAACCACGGCATCGAGCTCGCCGCTAACCGTTGGCTGACGCCATGTCTCGCCCATGCGGGCGATTTCGATTAAGGTGCGTGCTTTTTCCCGGCGGTTCGAGACGACTCGTATCCGCAATTCGATCGCTTGGCAGGCAGCTGCCAAGCCTGCAGTGGTGTTTGATCAATGATTCGACTAAAAGGCCCTGATCTGTTGGCCCTTGGCTTCATGACCTTTGCGCTCTTTCTTGGCGCGGGCAATATCATTTTCCCACCCAGTGCCGGGCTGGCTGCTGGGCAGGCGATCTGGCTTGCTGCGATCGGCTTTTTGCTAACGGGAGTCGGCTTGCCCTTGCTGACCGTGGTCGCGCTGGCCCGGGTTGGCGGCGGCATGGATAGGTTGACCGCGCCCTTGGGGCGTGCCGCTGGCACCTTGCTGGCGGTGGCCGTCTACCTTGCGATCGGGCCATTATTCGCGACACCCCGGACAGCTGTCGTTTCGTTCGAAATGGGGGTTGCGCCTTTTACCGGCAATTCCGCCATTCCGCTGCTGGTCTACACGGTGCTGTTTTTCAGCGCGACGCTGTTTCTGGTGCTCAATCCAGGTCAGCTGGTGAACCGGGTCGGAAAGTTCATTACTCCGGTTTTGCTGGCAGCGTTGCTGGTGTTGGGTGGCGCTGCACTCTTTGCGCCCGCTGGGGAAATAGGCAACACGGCTGAGAGCTACCGCAGTGCTCCGCTGCTCAAAGGGTTTCTCGAAGGCTATCTGACCATGGATACGCTGGGCGCCCTGGTGTTCGGGATCGTGATTGCGACAGCCATACGTGACCGCGGCGTATCGGAGCCTGCGCTGGTGACCCGCTATTCAGTGATAGCCGGGGCGATTGCTGCAGCTGGCCTGTCGTTGGTCTATCTGGCGCTCTTTTACCTTGGCGCAACCAGCCAGGGCATTGCAGGTGAGGCTCAGAACGGCGTGCAAATCCTGACTACCTACGTTCAGCACACCTTTGGCACAACAGGCAGCTTGCTGCTTGCGATTGTCATCACCCTGGCCTGTCTGACCACGGCTGTGGGGCTGACAACTGCCTGCGGCGAGTTCTTCAGCAGCTTGCTTCCGGTCGGTTATCGCTCGGTGGTGGCGGTGTTCACCCTGTTCAGCCTGCTGGTCTCGAATCAGGGGCTGACGCAGCTCATCAGCGTATCGGTACCCGTCCTGGTGGGGCTCTATCCGCTGGCAATCATGCTGGTGGCGTTGAGTCTGCTGGACCGCCTGTGGGTGTCTCCCAGCCGGGTGTTTGTGCCGGTGATGGCTGTGACCCTGATATTCGGCATCGCCGACGGGTTGTCGGCGGCTGGTTTCACCGGTCTGGTACCCGGATTCTTCACCCGGTTACCACTGGCGGAGCAAAGCATGGGATGGCTGGTACCGGTGCTGATAACGCTAGTGCTTGCTTCATCACTGGATCGGCTGCTTGGTACGCGTCGACTCGCTAGCTGAAGCCGAGGCGTCCGGGCAGCAGGATGCGGTTCGGACGCCTATCGAAGGGTTTCGCTGGCTATAATCAAGCGAAGCGTTCCAAGGGGTCCTCATGTTCATTCCCAGTCATCTGCTTCCACACCTGATCGCCGTCGCCTGGTTCGTACTGTGTTGGGCTGGATATACCCGCTATGCCAGCTGGCGGGGCAGGGATACCGCTTGCCTGGCCAGCGTTCTGCATCTGTATCGACAAGATTGGATGCGCCGAATGCTGCTTCGAGACAATCGTATTGCTGACGCCAACGTCATTGGCAATCTGGAGCGAAACGCGGCGTTCTTC
The DNA here is from genome assembly GCA_002387205.1 of Stutzerimonas stutzeri. GTDB lineage: Bacteria > Pseudomonadota > Gammaproteobacteria > Pseudomonadales > Pseudomonadaceae > Stutzerimonas > Stutzerimonas stutzeri_N. The sequence continues at coordinate 233,751 of DGLA01000012.1, forward strand.
GCCTCCAGTACCCTGATCATCCTCGCCGGTATTCTTACTGCGCTGGGTGCTTCCGAGCGTGCGGTTTCGCTCCTGGCGGACCTGCCTTTCGCTCAGCCGGTCAGCCGAGGGCTGTCGGAAATCAAGCTGTTGGCGTTGGCGGTAGTCTTTGTCTATGCGTTTTTCACGTTCAGCTGGTGCATGCGGCAGTACAACTTCGCGGCAGTGCTGGTGGCCTCGGCGCCGATGGCAGGCGAACGCAACGTCAACGATCTTGAGCGCAAATCCTTCGCCGAGCGTGCGGCAAGGGTGATTTCGATGGCTGCCAACCAGTTCAACTTTGGTCTGCGGGCGTACTATTTCGGCATGGCGACTCTGTCCTGGTTCATCCACCCCTGGTTCTTCATGCTCGTGACGACCGGCGTGGTGCTGGTGCTATATCGTCGGGAGTTCCACTCAGATGTGCTCCAGGTCATGGTGTTTACCCCGACCCTGCCGGTCGAGCCGCCCAAGGAATGAGCGACAGCGCAATAACGCCAGCCAGCGTGGCTCTGCCCCCTCGCTTGAGAGAATCCCGATGAGCGATAACCTGATACTCGAGCGCACCCAGCGCTTTCTTTCCCTGTTACGCCACTGCCAGGTGCTCGGCATGACTGTCGAACATGCTGCTTCGACAGGGTTGACGCTGCGCCTTCCCTACAGCGAGATGATCGTGAGCAACCCCGACAGCGGATTCGTGCACGGTGGAGCGATCACGACGCTGATGGACACGACCTGCGGCATTTCCACGGCCTGCGCCCTGCCTGAACTGGAGATCTGCCCGACGCTGGACCTGCGCATCGACTACATGCACCCGGCGGAGCCAAACCATGACGTGTTCGGTTTCGCCGAGTGTTATCGCGTCACACCTACAGTGATCTTTACGCGTGGAGTCGCGTACCAGCGAGACATCAACCAGCCAATTGCCCACGTCGTAGGTGCCTTCATGCGCATGGGAAAGAATGCCCCTGTACCGGCCACTCCCGATGAACAGGAGGTTCCGGTTGAGCAAGCTTGATCTCGACGCGATGGTGCGCGACGCACACGCCAGCAACGACTACGACGCACTCCTGAAGATGGTGCCCTACGCCCGGCTCATCGGCATTGAGTGCCTGCGCCTGGGTGACGATATGGTGTTTCGCCTGCCGAAAAACCAGGACAACATCGGCAACCCGACGCTCCCTGCTCTGCATGGAGGCGTAATTGCGGGGTTCATGGAACACGCCGCCATGCTTCATCTGTTGATGTTCATGGGCTCGCCACATTTGCCCAAAATCATCGACTTCTCGATAGATTATCTTCGGGCGGGCCACTATCGTGACACCTTTGCTGCCTGCCAGGTCTGGCGCCAGGGGCGCCGTGTCGCCAACGTGGCGGTCACGGCATGGCAGACAAATCAGGCCGAGCCCATCGCTACTGCACGTTGTCATTTCAAGGTCGATGAGCCCTGATGCGCCTTTCTGCTGTAAACGCTGATGTCACAAGGGTGTTGAATGGATGCATTGCTGATATTGGGTGGCTTGCTGCTGATAGTGGCAGGTCTGGTCTGGTTGGTTGTCATGGCGTTTGGCACCAGCCTGTTCTGGGGCGTCGGCAGCCTGCTTTTCCCTGTGACGCTCGCTTACGTGGCCAGGCACTGGAAGACGTCGCGCAAGGCGGTCGGGCTTTCATCGCTGGGTTTCATTCCGCTGGTAGTAGGGCTTTCGTTGCTGGCCAGCCACGACCCTGAGCGTATTGGCGCAATCCTCAGCATGGAGTGGCTGGAGCCCGAAGAAGGATCGGAGAGCGGCCAGCTGTCATTCAACCTGCACGGCGAGCTTGATGGCCGGTCTTTCAGCCCTCGCAGTGGCACTCTTGTCGATGGGGTTCTCACCCTCAGCGAAGGTGATGCATTGTTCGCCAGCCGGGAGTTGAAAGTGACGCTGGGCATCGACCCGCAAGGTCCGGTGCGAATAGACGTGCTACCCCAGGACATCGATCCCGTACCGAACATCGAAATCAGCTGGATGGAACCAGACCAGTCTCTTCCAGAAGCCCGGCGAGTCGAGCGCGGCTACACCTTGCATCTGGATTTGCTGCCGGTGCCGCCAAACAAGCTTGCCGGGGACTTTCACCTGGTTCTGCCCGCTCACTTGCGCACCAGTATCAGCGGTTCGGTGGAAGTATTTACCGATGAGTTGCGCTATGAGGCGGGTCAGGTGGACCGTAATCATGATTCCCTAGATACGCTTGCCCATGTCGCCAAGGACTATCTGCAGCGCCGCTTCGGTACAGCCGCGGTTGAGGTTCTTTCAGTCTCACCGGTGGCATTCCCGGCGACCGAGCTGAACATCTCGGCAGAGGCCCGAATCAAGGAACGCGCCGATCGGTTCCAGCTCGCTTTACGCAAGGGCGACCAGGGCTGGACGGTCAAGGATGACAACTATCCGCCCCTTGGCACCCAAGCCGAACCGGCCGAGCCGGATGCGGGACCGAATCAGCCTCAGTTGGTGGCCGCTCGCGCTCAGGTCGATCGCCGCACGCGGTTCTCTCTTGAGCGGTTGCTGACCAACCCTGCGCGCTATGAGCAGCTGCAGATGAGGGCATATACCGAGCGCGGTGGTGCGGCAGAAGGCCGGTTCATCGGTATCGATCGCGACGGCAATCTCGCGATCCGCCGGATGGTCAAGGGTCCTGGGCAGGTGACCTATAACCTCGCGCCAGCCGACATCGTCCTGCTTGAGCTGCTCGAGCCCTGACGCGCAACGGCAGCTCTTACACCTGGTCAGCGCCCTTGAAATCGACCTTGTAGCCCCCATCTGCTTGTCATTGCCGCAGCTGCGGCCCGTGCCATTGACGAAGTGGAGTTTGCAAGACGATGAGTGTGGAGACTCAAAACAAAGAAACCCTGGGCTTCCAGACCGAAGTGAAGCAGTTGCTTCACCTGATGATCCATTCCCTGTATTCGAACAAGGAAATCTTTCTCCGTGAATTGATTTCCAACGCCTCCGATGCCGCTGACAAGCTGCGCTTCGAGGCGCTGGCCAAGCCCGAGCTGCTCGAAGGTGGCGCCGATCTGAAGATCCGCGTGAGCTTCGATAAGGACGCCAAGACGGTAACGCTCGAGGACAACGGCATCGGCATGAATCGCGAGGATGTGATCACTCACCTCGGTACCATCGCCAAGTCCGGGACGGCTGATTTCATGAAGCACCTGACCGGAGATCAGAAAAAGGATTCGCATCTGATCGGTCAGTTCGGTGTTGGCTTTTATTCTGCCTTCATTGTCGCCGACCAGGTCGAGGTCTTCAGCCGTCGCGCCGGGACCTCAGCGGAAGAAGGTGTGTACTGGTCTTCAAAAGGCGAGGGCGAGTTCGAGGTTGCGAACATCGACAAGCCGGAGCGCGGCACGCGTATCGTGCTTCACCTCAAGTCGGGCGAGGATGAATTCGCCGATGGCTGGCGTCTGCGCAACATTATCAAGAAGTACTCGGACCACATCGCGCTGCCGATCGAGCTGCCTAAAGAATTCCACGGTGAAGAAAAAGACAAGCCGGCTGAACCCGAGTGGGAGACGGTCAACCGCGCCAGTGCGCTCTGGACCCGGCCGCGTACCGAGATCAAGGACGAGGAATATCAGGAGTTCTACAAGCACGTCGGCCATGATTTTGAAAATCCGCTGGCCTGGAGCCACAACAAGGTCGAAGGCAAGCTTGAATACACATCGCTGCTGTTCGTGCCCGGGCGTGCCCCCTACGATCTTTACCAGCGTGAAGCGCCCAAGGGCCTGAAGCTCTATGTACAGCGTGTGTTCATCATGGATCAGGCAGACGAATTCCTGCCGCTATACCTGCGCTTTATCAAAGGGGTCATCGATTCCAACGACCTGTCGCTGAACGTATCGCGCGAAATCCTGCAGAAGGATCCGGTGATCGATTCGATGAAGTCGGCGCTGACCAAGCGTGTGCTGGACATGCTCGACAAACTGGCGAAGGACAAACCCGACGACTACAAGAGCTTCTGGAAGCAATTCGGCCAGGTGCTCAAGGAAGGGCCGGCAGAGGACTTCGCCAACAAGGAGAAGATTGCGGGTCTGTTGCGTTTCGCCTCCACCAGCGACACCTCTGGCGAGCAAAGCGTTTCGCTGGCCGACTACCTGGGTCGCGTCAAGGAAGGGCAGGACAAGGTCTACTACCTCACCGGCGAATCCTACGCACAGGTCAAGAACAGCCCGCATCTGGAAGTGTTCCGCAAGAAAGGCATCGAAGTACTGTTGCTGACCGACCGTATCGACGAGTGGCTGATGAGCTACCTGACCGAGTTCGACGGCAAACAGTTCGTGGACGTCGCTCGCGGCGATCTCGACCTGGGCAAGCTGGACTCGGAAGAGGACAAGAAGGCCCAGGAAGAAATCGCCAAGGCCAAGGAAGGGCTGGTCGAGCGCCTCAAGGCGGCGCTGGGTGACGAGGTCGCTGAAGTACGTGTATCGCATCGGTTGACTGATTCTCCAGCCATCCTCGCCATCGGTGAACAGGATCTGGGTCTGCAGATGCGCCAGATTCTCGAAGCCAGCGGGCAGAAGGTGCCGGAGTCCAAGCCGATCTTCGAGATCAACCCGGCGCACCCGCTGATCGAGAAGCTTGATGCAGAGCCGGATGAGGACCGCTTTGCGGACCTGTCGCACATCCTCTTCGATCAGGCCGCGCTGGCCGCAGGCGACAGCCTGAAAGACCCTGCAGCCTATGTGCAGCGGCTGAACAGGCTGCTGGTTGAATTGTCCGCCTGACCACATCGTCCTGAGTGCTCCAGAGGCCCGTCCCAGACGGGCCTTTTTTTTGTTCGGTGCTGGGCACCCGGAAGCTGCAGGGTCTCGCTGGTATCGAAGCGATACCGTTGCGAACCGTCAGGCGGTGGGGCGGTCTATCCGCTTGGTCGCCAGGAGGACTTGGATTGTTCAACATTCGTAACTGTTTCACTGCGTTGTGCCTGCTTGTTGCTGTTACCCCATTGCAGGCACGGGACTATCACTACAGCGACGCGCACCTGCACTACGTCGATTTTTTCCAGGAAAGCGACGGCATGGATCAGCTGCTGAAGGCCATGGACAAGGGTGACATTGACCATGTGATGATCAGCGGCATCCCTGTTGCGAAAAAATGGCACGAGAACGAGCCCAAGCGCCCCCGCTATTACGCCGGTGACGACGCGCCGGTCTATTGGTATAGCGCGACCGATGTAGTCGTCGCAGCGGCGCTCAAGGAGCTCGATCAGCAGCAGCGCAAGCGCTTCCATCCGTTTCTGTCTGGTTTCAATCCCAACGACAAGAATGCCGACGCGCATATCAGGCGCATGCTCGATCTTGACCCCGGCCTCTGGCAGGGGATTGGCGAGGTCTTTACCCGGCATGATGACGTGACCGCTCTGACCCAGGGCGATACGCCGCGCGCCAATAACGAAGCGCTTACCCGCGTCTACCATCTTGCGGCTGAGTTCGATCTGCCGGTGATGCTGCACTCGAACATCACTTCCAAGCGCGAGCGAAATCCGCTCTATCTGACAGAGCTGGAAGAGCCACTACGCAACCATCCCCATACGCGGTTCATCTGGGCGCATGCAGGAACGAGCATGGAGCTGCATCGCCACCAGGAGAAGCTCGATTTCCTGCTGCCCACGGTAAAACGACTGCTTGATGACTACCCAAACCTCTATATCGACCTGTCGTGGACCATGCTTCGGCCCTATCTGCTTGACGAGGCGGGCACGCCGGATGCGGACTGGGTCGCCCTGGTCAAGCGTCACCCGACACGCTTTATGATTGGATCCGATGTCGTTGGTCGTTTCGATTCACTGGGCGAGGGAATGCGTGCGTTCGATCCGTTCCTCGATGCGTTGCCGGAGTCGGTTGCAACGAAGGTGGCAAGAGATAATTTTCTCGGTTTATTGCCACGTAGCGGACAGGCGGCGGTGCGTTAGCAGGGAGTCGCGTTTCGAGCACGAAACCATCCGTCGGACTCCACCTAAAATCGCCTTTTTTATGGCGTCAAAAGTTCAAGGTTGACGTTCTTGCTCCGATAGTTGGTTGCAGAGTCGCTGCGATTCTGCAGCGCATTATGGAGCAGGAATTCCCATGTCGATTCGCAATTTAAATGTCTCTACCCGCTCTGTCATAGGGTTTGGCCTGATAGGACTCATCGTCCTTTTGCTCGGTCTGTTCGCTTTGAATCAGATGAAGGATATGCGTAGGGAATCAAGTGAGGTGGACCAGAACTGGTTGCCCAGCATTGTCAGCTTGAGCGAGCTAAACGCAGCGATGTTACGCATTCGTGCCTTAACCATGCGGTCGATGTTGGTTCAAGGCGAAGCGCTGGTTTCAACCAAGCAGTCCCTGACTAAGCTCGCTGAAGATGTCGGCGCGCTCAATGCCGCGTACGCAAAGAGACTCACGACCGCCAATGAAAAAGCTACTTACGAGCGGTTCGTGAGCGCCCAGTCTCAATATTTCAGCGAACAGCGCAGGATCGTTGATTTCGTTACGCAAGGTGCAAGAGATCAGGCAACTGAGGTTATGAGCGGACCGATCAATACACATGCGGACGAGATGACTCGCGCTCTACTTGATCTTCAACTCATAAACAGTGAACAGGCCAGCAATGCAGCAGGCCGCGCCTTGGCTGCGTATGAAACGGCTGTTATCTGGGTAACCGTCACTATTGGCCTGGCTGCGATAATTACGGTAGTTCTGGCATTGCTGTTTACGCGCAGCATCGTTCAGCCGTTGAAACAGGCACTTGAGGTCGCTGAGAAGGTAGCCTCTGGCGACCTGACGCTCGAGTTCGTGGTTGAGGGGAAAGACGAACCTGCACGGCTGTTGGCTGCGTTGAGAGCCATGCAGCAAAGCCTGCGCAGCACCATCCAGGGCATATCGGACTCCTCCAATCAGCTGGCTTCGGCTGCCGAAGAACTGAATGCCGTAACCGAGGACTCGACCCGCGGGCTGCACCAGCAGAACCATGAGATTGAGCAGGCTGCGACGGCGGTGAACCAGATGACCGCAGCGGTGGACGAGGTCGCTCGCAATGCAGTCGCTACCTCCGAAGCGTCGCGTGAATCGGATGCTACGGCGCAGCACGGTCGGCAACAGGTCATCAGGACCGTTGAGTCGATTGGGCTGCTGGCGGGCGATGTCACCACCACCTCGAACCAGGTGGAACAGCTTGCGGGGCAAGTGCGGGACATCAGCAAGGTGCTGGATGTGATCCGTTCGATTGCCGAGCAGACCAATCTACTGGCCCTTAATGCTGCGATCGAGGCTGCCCGTGCCGGCGATGCAGGGCGAGGCTTTGCCGTGGTTGCTGACGAGGTCAGGGCGCTGGCCCACCGAACCCAGCAATCGACCCAGGAAATCGAGCAGATGATAGGCGATGTCCACCAGGGTACCGACAAAGCGGTGCAGGCCATGCAGTCCAGCAACGAGCGTGCGCGCTCGACCCTAGATGTGGCGCGGGCTGCCGGTGAGGCGCTGGACGGCATCGCTCGTGCTATAAGCCAGATCAGCGAGCGCAACCTGGTGATTGCCAGCGCGTCGGAAGAGCAGGCTCAGGTCGCGCGTGAAGTGGACCGCAACCTGATTAACATACGCGATCTCTCGCTGCAGTCCTCAGCGGGCGCCAACCAGACGAGTGCGGCAAGCCAGGAACTGGCATCGCTGGCAATCAACCTCAACGAGCTGGTCTCCCGGTTCCGCATCTGACCTGGCCGGCGATGGCCAGTAGGATGTCGCCGTACCGCGCAGTGGCGAAAGGTCGCGCTGCAGCGGCCGCTGTGCCTCGGAGCTGTGCAGACCGCGTCGAGATGCGTACCATTCGGCGTTTTTCACCGGGCATGCCGTTCGCTTGAGGGCGACAGGCTTGTCCGGTCCAGCCGCATACGCCGAGAACTCGCCATGTCCAACCTCTCAACCCATCTTTTCCGCGCTTACAACCGTGTCGGCCTGGTCAGCCAGATTGTGGTCGGGCTCGTAGCCGGTTGTTTGCTGGCCTGGCTATGGCCAGAGGTGGCCCGGTCGGTCAGTCTGCTGGGCAACCTGTTCGTTGCCGGTCTGAAGGCTGTCGCACCGATCCTGGTGTTCGTGCTGGTGACCGCCTCGCTTGCCAACCACAAACGTGGGCAGCCGACGCATATCCGCCCGATCCTACTGCTCTATGCCCTGGGTACGGTGAGTGCTGCTGCGGTTGCTGTCATCGCCAGTTTCCTGTTCCCTACTGGTCTAACGCTGGTCAGCCAGGCGAGCGATGTCGTACCGCCTGCAGGCGTTGGCGCCGTACTACAGACGCTGCTGTTCAATGTCGTGGACAATCCGGTGCACGCGCTCATTGATGGCAATTTCATCGGCATCCTGGCCTGGGCCGTCGGGCTTGGATTCGCATTTCGACATGCGCGCGAAAGCACGCGCGACCTTGTTGCCGATATCTCGGAAGGGGTAACCCTTATCGTCAAGGTCGTGATCCGCTTCGCGCCGCTGGGTATTTTCGGGCTGGTGGCCGGAACGCTTGCCGAGTCCGGGTTTGCCACGCTGGCAGGCTACCTCCGGCTGCTGCTGGTGCTGGTCGGCAGCATGCTGTTCATGGCTCTGGTGGTGAACCCTCTCATCGTGTTCTGGCAGATTCGCCGCAACCCTTATCCGCTGGTGCTGACATGCCTGCGGGAAAGCGGCATCACGGCATTCTTTACGCGCAGTTCCGCCGCCAACATTCCGGTCAACATGCAGCTATGCGAGCGGCTCGGGCTGCACAAGGACACCTATTCGGTGTCGATCCCGCTGGGCGCTACCATCAACATGGGCGGCGCGGCCATTACCATCACCGTACTGACCCTGGCGGCCGTGAATACGCTGGGAATCGTCGTGGATATCCCGACCGCCATCCTGCTCAGTCTGCTGGCCGCCATTTGTGCCTGTGGGGCGTCTGGCGTCGCTGGCGGCTCGCTGCTGCTGATTCCGTTGGCGTGCAGCCTGTTTGGCATTTCCAACGACCTGGCGATGCAGGTGGTAGCCGTCGGATTCATCATTGGTGTTGTCCAGGACTCGGCCGAAACCGCGCTCAACTCGTCGACCGATGCGCTTTTCACCGCGGCATCATGCCTGGCGCATGGCGATATCGACGGGGAGAGCCTGGCCTCTGATCGGGATTGACCGCAGGCTTTCCATGCTCGTGGGCCGCGCTGCGGTGACAAACAAAAACGGCGCCCTTGGGCGCCGTTGTTGTTTATGCTGCGAGGTCAGCCCTTCCAGCGCTTGAGTACCAGCGTCGCGTTGGTACCGCCAAAGCCGAAGCTGTTGCTCATGACCGTGTCGATCTTCGCATCTTCGCGGGTTTCGCGAACGATCGGCATGTCGGCTACTTCCGGATCCAGCTCGTCAATGTTGGCCGAGCCTGCGATGAAGTTACCCTGCATCATCAGCATGCAATAGATCGCCTCATGCACGCCGGCAGCACCGAGGGAATGGCCCGACAGGCTCTTGGTCGAGCTGATGGCTGGGATCTTGTCCCCGAACATGTTGCGTACGGCCTTGCACTCGGCAACGTCGCCTACCGGAGTCGAAGTGCCGTGGGTGTTCAGGTAATCGATCTCACCTTCAACCGTGGCCATTGCCTGTTGCATGCAACGCAGCGCGCCTTCACCGCTTGGCGCAACCATGTCGTAGCCATCGGAGGTAGCGCCATAGCCAACGATTTCCGCGTAGATCTTGGCGCCGCGCTTGAGCGCATGCTCCAGCTCTTCGACCACGACCATGCCGCCGCCGCCCGCGATGACAAAACCGTCACGCTTGGCGTCATAGGCTCGGGAGGCCTTTTCCGGCGTCTGGTTGTACTGGCTGGAGAGGGCGCCCATGGCATCGAAAAGGCAGCTCTGGCTCCAATGCTCTTCCTCACCGCCGCCGGCAAAGACAACGTCCTGCTTGCCCATCTGGATCTGCTCCATCGCGTGCCCGATGCAGTGCGCGCTGGTGGCGCAGGCCGATGCGATGGAATAGTTGATGCCCTTGATACGGAAAGGCGTGGCCAGGCATGCCGATACCGTGCTGCTCATGGTGCGCGGTACGCGATATGGGCCGATGCGCTTGACACCCTTGTCGCGCAGGATATCGATGGCTTCCATCTGGTTGATGGTCGAAGCGCCACCGGAACCGGCGATCAGGCCGATCCTTGGGTTGGAGATATCTTCTGCGCTGAGGCCCGAATCTTCGAGGGCCTGTTGCATGGCCAGGTAGGCATAAGCCGCCGCATCGCCCATGAAACGAAGCACCTTGCGATCGATCAGCTCTTCGAGGTTCAGGTCGACCGAACCCGAGACCTGGCTACGCAGGCCCATGTCGGCATAGGCCTGGTTGAAGCGAGTGCCGGGGCGACTGGCCCGCAGGTTGGCGGAAACGGTGTCTTTGTCATTGCCGAGGCAGGAAACGATACCCAGGCCGGTGATCACGACGCGACGCATGCGGAAGTCCTTCAGAAGCTATCGGTAGAGGTAAACAGGCCGACACGCAAACCTTCGGCACTGTAGATCTCGCGACCGTCAACACTAACGGTGCCATCGGCAATGCCGAGAATCAGCGAGCGGTTGATGGTGCGCTTGATATGAATGTTATAGGTGACCTTCTTGGCGGTCGGCAGCACCTGGCCGAAGAACTTCACCTCGCCAGAGCCCAGGGCGCGACCACGGCCCGGATTGCCCTGCCAGCCCAGGTAGAAGCCCACCAGCTGCCACATGGCATCGAGACCCAGGCAGCCTGGCATGACCGGGTCGCCTTCGAAATGGCAGGCAAAGAACCAGAGATCAGGGTTGATATCCAGCTCGGCGACCAGCTCGCCCTTGCCGTACTTTCCGCCCACTTCGCTTATATGAACGATGCGATCGACCATCAGCATGTCTGGCGCGGGCAGTTGCGCATTACCGGGCCCGAAAAGCTCGCCGCGGCTGCAACGAAGCAGATCTTCCCGAGTAAAGGCCTGTTGTTTGGTCATGCGTATTCCTCAATGGTCCCTTTATGGAGGGCTTGCTGCTTTCATCCGACCCAAATCGAGAGTCCGATCATAAAAGACTAGTCATAGACTGCCACCTTGCGCCTAAAGTCACAGCCCAAGGACACGGATTATGTTCGTTTCGACCCGCCCACGGGAGGACCACGGCAGAAACGGGCCGTTACTTTAACACTCCTGTCGAGAGACAACGACCTTATGGCTCTTTGCCCTGTATAGACCATAGGGGAATGCCGGTTTCACAAGGGGATCGTCTGCAGCAGGGCAGGCGCCCGTTAATGACGGTCGCTCCATCGGTCAGCGTGCTGGCTGTGTGAGGCGCCCTACGTATAATGCCGGCCAATACCCCAGGTGGCTCAAAACGGAACACCCATGACTGAACAGCAACCCATCGCGGTGCTTGGTGGCGGCAGCTTTGGTACCGCTATCGCGAATCTGCTGGCCGAGAATGGCCATGACGTGCGCCTATGGATGCGCGACCCGGAGCAGGCAGAGAGCATCCGAACCCTGCGGCAAAATCCCCGCTATCTAAAGGGCGTTACCCTGCTTGCGTCGGTAGAGCCGGTCACGGATCTCGCGCGGACCCTGGCGGACTGTGAGTTGATATTCGTGGCGCTGCCGTCCAGTGCGCTGCGTCAGGCGCTTTCCCCGTTTGCTTCACAGCTGGTCGGAAAAATGCTGGTGAGCACGACCAAGGGCATAGAAGCCCAGGGTTTCATGCTGATGAGCCAGATTCTCGAGGAGATCGCTCCGCATGCACGCATAGGCGTTATTTCCGGCCCGAACCTGGCGAGGGAAGTGGCAGAGCACGCCCTGACGGCAACTGTCGTGGCGAGTCATGACGAGGTCCTGTGCGAACGTGTGCAGCAGGCGCTGCATGGCCGGACCTTTCGGGTGTATGCCAGTTCGGACCGCTTTGGCGTGGAACTCGGCGGCGCCTTGAAAAACGTCTACGCGATCATGGCCGGCATGGCAGCAGCGCTGATGATGGGGGAAAACACCCGCAGCATGTTGATTACCCGGGCTCTGGCAGAGATGACTCGCTTTGCGGTCAGGCTGGGCGCCAACCCGATGACGTTTCTGGGGCTGGCAGGAGTGGGTGACCTGATCGTGACCTGCACCTCTCCAAAAAGCCGCAATTTCCAGGTCGGTTACGCGCTTGGCGAAGGGCTGAGCCTCGACGAGGCAGTGTCCCGGTTGGGAGAAGTGGCTGAAGGGGTCAACACCATCAAGGTGCTCAAGTCCAAGGCCGAAGAACTCCAGGTATATATGCCGCTTGTCGCAGGGCTGCATGCCATCCTGTTCGAGGGGCGTACGCTCGAACAGGTCATAGCGCTGCTGATGCGCGGCGAGCCGAAGACTGACGTGGACTTCATTTCCACAGATGGTTTCTGAACAAACGATACCGGAGATATCGATGAGCACGTTACGAAGCGATACCGATCGCGAATCACTGATCCTGCGAGCGGTCTGGATGCTGGTTTTCTTTTTCGTCTGGCAACTGGCCGAGCTGGCCTTGTTGCTTGTCGTGGTCGGGCAATTGGTCGTCAGCGCCGCCAATGGCAGGCCCCATGAAGGCTTGCAGGGCTTTGGCGACAGCCTTAGTCAGTATGTGGCGCAAATCGGTCGCTTCGGCACCTTTAATACCGACCGCAAACCCTGGCCCATGTCGGATTGGCCCAAGCCACGCCCGGCAGATCTGGAAACGGCTGCGCCAGCCAGGCCTGCCGAGCCCAGGCAGGAGAGCCAGGCATGAAATTATGGTTGCTCCGTCATGGCGAAGCCGAGCCCCGGGCCCGCACCGACGCGGAACGTAACTTGACCGAGGCAGGGCGGCTCGAGGTTCGGTCCAGCGCCAGTCATCTCCAGGGACAGCCTCTGGACGCTATCCTGGTCAGCCCTTACCAGCGCGCCCAGCAGACCGCGGAAATCGTTCGTCAGGTGCTCGGCTTCTCGGGGGTGGTCGAAACCGTGCCCTGGTTGACGCCGGAATCCGATCCGAAGGACGCGATGCTCTATCTCGATCGCCGCAGCGAACAGAATCTCTTGCTGGTTACACATCAGCCTTTCGTCGGTGTGTTGGGCGGCTGGTTGGTGAATGGCCATCGCGATACGCCATTACCGATGGCCACCGCCAGTCTCGCAGAGCTCGACGGCGAGCACCTGGCAGCGGGGCTGTTGCGTCTCGCAGGGCTATGGCACCCCGGCTAGGCGCCGCATGGTCCGAGTTGGATCACAACAATAAGAATGGGAGTGTCCTTTGACTATCTGGCATCGACGACCTGAGCTTGAACAACTGAACGCCAGCCGCGCCAATACCATCGTCGAACTGCTCGACATCCGTTTCGAAGCGGTAGACGACGACTCCCTCACGGCTAGCATGGTGGTCGATTCGCGTACCCATCAGCCCTACGGCTTGCTGCATGGCGGCGCGTCCGTGGTGTTGGCCGAGACTGTGGGCTCAATGGCGAGTTACCACTGCATCGATTCGAGCCGTTTCTACTGCGTTGGGCTGGAGGTGAACGCCAACCACCTGCGTGCGCTGCGAAGCGGGCGGGTTACGGCACAGTGCCGGCCCGTACACCTCGGACGTTCCAGCCATGTGTGGGACATCCGCCTGAGCGGCGACGATGGCAAGGTGAGTTGCATCTCCCGGCTCACGGTGGCGGTTGTACCCATCAGCCAGAACAGCCCTGGGGCCTGAAACCGGCGGCCCTGGCGTGTTGTTTGGCAGGACTGCCTTCGGATATGCCGCTGTGGCCGATTGCCGCAAAGGGAAGGGGGCCAGACAATGGTGGCCCTTCCCAGTCGCATCGAACTCATGACGCAGCGCATTTTTTTCGCCCATGCCAACGGCTTCCCCTCGGGAACCTATCGCAAGCTGTTCAGCGCCCTGGCGCCGGATTACAGCGTGACGCACCTTGAACAGCATGGTCATGACCCGCGCTTTCCGGTGGACGACAACTGGCAGAATCTGGTGCAGGAGCTGCTCGAACAACTCCAGGCCCTGCGGGAGCCTGTCTGGGGAGTAGGGCATTCTCTGGGCGGAATCCTGCACTATCACGCCGCCTTGCAACGGCCCGAGCTGTACCGTGGGGTGGTCATGCTCGATTCGCCGATGCCCACCTGGTTCGACCAGACGGTTATCTGGGCCGCGAAACGCTTTGGCTTCATCGACCGGCTGACGCCTGCAGGCCGAACCCTTGGCCGGCGCGAAGCGTTCGACAGCATCGAGGATGCGCGCCGGTATTTCGCAAGCAAGTCCTTGTTCAAGGCATTCGACCCGGACTGCCTGGACGCTTATATCGAGCATGGCCTGCAGCCCAGCGAAAACGGGGTCCGCCTGCGCTTTGACCCCGACACCGAAATCCGTATCTACCGCAGCGTGCCTCACGTGACGCCAGGCTGGCCTCACGCGCTGAAGATCCCGCTGGCGGTGGTGCGTGGCCGTCAGAGCCGTGTGGTCATGCCGCATCATGCCTATCTGCTGCGGCTGGTCGCGCATGGCGAAGCACATACCCTCTCCGGCGGGCATATGTTTCCGCTGGAGCACCCAGGTGAGACCGCGCTGTTGCTGCGGCAATTGTTCAGTCGCTGGAGCGGGCTGAATCAAAGAGGTGCTGCATGACGATCGCGTTCGAAGAGATTCGCCTGAGCCTGCCGCATATCGAAGTTGCGGCACACCTGTACGGCCCGGAAGATGGGCAGCCGGTGATCGCTCTGCACGGCTGGCTGGACAACGCGGCCACGTTCAGCCGCCTGGCGCCGTTGCTCGAAGGGCTGCGTATCGTTGCGCTGGATCTGCCAGGCCATGGCCATTCGGATCATCGTCCGGTCGGAGCCCCCTATAACATCTGGGACTATGCCCATGACGTGCTGCAGGTTGCCGAGCAGTTCGGCTGGCAGCGTTTTTCACTGCTCGGGCACTCCATGGGCGCCATCGTCTCGGTGTTGCTGGCCGGCGCGATGCCTGACCGAGTCGGACGACTGGCCCTGATCGACGGGGTGATTCCCTTCACCGGCGAAGCGGAAACCGCCCCGCAAAAGCTCGGTGAATCCTTGCAGGCGCTGCTTGAGGTAGATGCCAAGCGAAAGCCGGTCTACAAGACATTCGAGCAGGCTGTTGCCGCTCGAATGAAGGGCGTTGGTGCAGTCAGTCATGACGCCGCCGAGCGACTCGCCCAACGTGGCCTCATGCCGGTTCCGGGTGGTTTCACCTGGCGTACCGATGCCCGTCTGATGTTGCCATCACCGATGCGGTTGAGCCGTGCACATGCCCTGGCGTTCGTTGACCGGGTAGCGTGCCCGACGAGCCTGATCCTGGCAGAGCAGGGCCTGATGACCGAACCTGCCATGTTGCAGCTCGCCGAAGGCCTGCCCTTCGCGTTGCACCGGCTTGCCGGTGGCCATCACCTGCATCTGGACGATGAAACCGGTGCCAGGGCCGTGGCAGCTGTCTTCAATCCGTTCTTTTCCAGCTGAAGGGCGCTGGGCGTTTCGCAAGAATCTGTCGCAAACCCTTGCTTGACTTGCATTTGCCAAGTGGTGAGGCTGGGCGCTTGCTCCAGCAGGGAACCTTGAGATGATCGATAAGTACAGCGCAGCAAGGTCGAGCGATCTGCCTCCGGGTAAAGCCGATAGTGGCGCTTTCCGGTGCCAGCTGAAGGCGATGGTGACCCGGTGATGGGCCGTATTGCGGTTATCTTGGGCGTCGCCCTTGGACTGACGGCGGGCCTGGCCCAGGCTGCAGACGTACCGGGCAGCCAGGATTTCGATGCGTTGCCGCGCTATCCGCAGGCGCAGATCGTCGCGTTCAAGGATCGAGCGGTGCTCGAGCGGACCTATCCACTCGACTCGATTCGGCGCATCAGCGGGCGTTTGCGGATGAGTGACCAGGTCAGCGCAGCCGGACAGCTCACCGCCATTACCTATCAGCTTCCCAGCGTGCATTCCGGGATAGAAGCATTCGAACGGGCACGCAGCCAGTTGCTGGAAGAGGGTGCCGAGCTGTTGTTCTGGTGCGAAGGTCGTGATTGCGGTTCAAGCAGCCTCTGGGCAAACGAGATTTTCGAAGTGTCGTCACTTTATGGCCCCGAGGCTCGGCAGGCCTATCTGCTGGCACGCCTGCCGGGCGAGTCGGACCGGCTCATCGCCCTCTATGGCATCACCAGGGGTAACGGCAGACCTTATCTTCAGGTTGAGCAATTCACACCGGACGCTCCGCTCGGTGTGATTCTGCCCAACCCGGCTACCTTGCTTCGTCAGCTGAAAAGCACGGGCGAGTTGTGGCTTCCACGCTTGCCGGATGAGCCAACAGCGGAGTGGGGCGCTCTGCTGGCAAACGTGCTGCGGCTTGACAGCACGGTGCGGGTGGAACTGCTGGGCAAGGGTGCGGCGGCCTGGTATGAGGCCCTGACGGCAGAGCGGATCAAGGCTCGCCGGCTGGAAGCCCAGGTTTCTGAAGATCCCGGTCTGCGCATCCGACTGTTGCGCTGAGGGCGGTTTCAGACTGCAATACGCGATTGCCTTCGCGCCTTGTTCAAGGCGCGCCGCATCTCTTCGATAGGTATCCCGATGCTGAACAACGATCGTCTGCTGGTGCAGATTCTGCTCCTGGTGTTGCTGGGTGCCTGTGTGTGGGTACTTGCGCCCTTTGTTTCGGCGCTTTTCTGGGCAGCGGTACTGGCATTTGCCAGCTGGCCGGTGATGCGGGTACTGACGCGCTTGATGAACGGCAATTCGACCCTTGCAGCAACCGTGCTCACGGTCGGCTGGATGGTACTGGTGGCAGTTCCCCTGGTCTGGCTGGGATTCAACATTGCCGATCAGATTCGCGAAGTGAACGTGCTGGTGCACAACTTGCAGGTTCAAGGCCTGCCGGCACCACCGGCCTGGCTGGGCGAGCTGCCGCTGATCGGCGACAAGCTGCTTGATATCTGGAACACCCTCGACGAGCAGGGCACCGCGTTCTTCGCGACGATTCGTCCCTATATCGGCCAGGTGGGCAATTGGTTGCTGGTGCGCAGCGCCCGGATTGGTGGCGGCATGCTGGAGTTGGCGCTAAGCCTGGTGCTGGTGTTTTTCTTCTATCGTGACGGTCCGAAACTCGCCGCCTTCGTCCACAGCCTGCTGCATCGACTGATTGGTGATCGCGCCGACCACTACCTTGAGCTTGTGGCCGGAACGGTCCAGCGCGTTGTCAATGGGGTGATCGGGACTGCCGCTGCCCAGGCGATCCTGGCGTATGTGGGGTTCAGCATCGCCGGGGTCCCCGGTGCTCTGATCCTGGGCTTGCTGACTTTCGCGTTCAGCTTCCTGATGGTCCCGCCATTGATCTGGGGACCGGCAGTGGCCTGGCTTGCCTGGCAAGGCCAGTACGGCATGGCCGTGTTCCTTGGAATCTGGGGCATGTTCATCATCAGCGGTGTCGACAACGTGTTGAAACCCTACTTGATCAGTCGCGGCGGTAACCTGCCGCTGGTGGTCGTGCTGCTGGGTGTGTTTGGCGGCGTTCTGGCGTTCGGCTTCATGGGGCTGTTCCTCGGGCCGACGCTGTTGGCGGTTGCCTATAGCCTCCTGGGTGACTGGCTCATCAAGGAAGTGCCGGCAGCTGCCGACACCGAGAACCTGACGGCAGGGCGGGTCGAGCGGTACTGATCGTTCTGGCGGTCTAACGCTGCTCCTGCTCGTACTTGTCCATCGCGTCACGGGCAACTGTCCGGCCCAGCTGGATCAGCTCGGGTGCCTTGTAGAACTCGTAGAAGCGGCACGCCCTTTTGGGGATGTTGACCAGCACGTTGGGCGGGTAGCCGGCGATCTTGTACTGCGTCAGGGAAGACTGCATCACTTCGAAGCTCTGGTTGATCAGCTCAAGTAGCGATGCCGGGCCGCCTACGTCCACTACCATCGACCCTTCTGCCGACTTTGGCGCACCCTGGCCGGTGGGCGCAGCCGGCGGCTGACCGTCGCGGGCGACTTCGCCAGCCTGGAGTTCGGCAATGTGCTGTTCCAGGGCATCATTGTCTCGACGCCAGAACGGAATATGCGAGCTGATGGTGCTGAACATGGCATCGAACCGGCCGGGCCTCAGAATCTCCGGCAAGGGGTACTGGCGGTGATTATTGGCGTTGAGGTTGACTGCGATAATGATGTCGCTGTGACTCGACACAACCGGCACGATGGGCAGTGGATTGAGGATCCCGCCATCGACCAGCATGCGATTGCCCTGAATCACCGGCGTGAACAGGCTAGGAATGGCCGCAGACGCGCGCATCGCCAATTCCAGGTTGCCCTCCTGAAACCAGATTTCCTGCTGATTGGTCAGGTCGGCCGCAACCGCCGTGTAGGGAATCTGGAGATCTTCGATGTTCACGGAGCCGACCATGTCGCGGATGCGCCCGAAAATCTTCTCGCCGCGAATCGCCCCGAGGCTGAAGCTCGGATCGACCAGGCGCAGCATGTCGAGATAATCCAGGCTCTCGATCCACTCGCGATACTCCTCCAGTTTGCCCGCAGCATAGATACCACCCACCACGGCACCCATCGAGCAGCCGGCGATGCAGCTGATCTCGTAGCCACGCGCCGTCAGTTCTTCGATGACGCCGATGTGCGCGTAGCCCCGCGCACCTCCTGATCCCAGTACCAATGCGACCTTGTTGCCCATTTGCTTCTCCCTGTGGCGTTCGGTGGTAGCTTCGAGCTTCGAGCGGCAGGCATCAAGCTAAAAACCAGAGCGCAACCGTCGACGCTTCGGCGCAGCGATGCCGCCATCAGCCTTTGCTACAATCGGCGCCCGTTTTGCCAGCGTCACGAGACCATCAGATGAGCGAACCGATCCGCCTTACCCAATACAGTCACGGCGCCGGCTGCGGCTGCAAGATTTCGCCCAAGGTGCTGGATGTGATCCTCGCCGGCAGCGGCGCCCAGCATCTGGACCCGCGGTTGTGGGTCGGCAACGCCTCTCGCGATGATGCGGCCGTGTACGGCATCGATGAAGAGCGCGGCGTGGTGTCGACCACCGACTTCTTCATGCCCATCGTCGACGATCCTTTCGACTTCGGGCGCATTGCCGCCACCAACGCCATAAGCGACATCTATGCCATGGGCGGCGACCCGCTGATGGCCATCGCCATCCTCGGCTGGCCGGTCAATGTCCTGCCCCCCGAAGTGGCCCGTGAGGTCATCGCAGGGGGGCGCGCCGTGTGCGATGCGGCCGGTATTCCGCTGGCGGGCGGCCATTCGATCGATGCGCCGGAGCCGATCTTCGGCCTGGCCGTGACTGGCCTGGTCAACAGGAGCCAGATGAAGCGCAACGACACGGCATCGGTCGGCTGCAAGCTGTACCTGACCAAACCGCTCGGTATCGGCATCCTTACCACTGCCGAAAAGCAGGCCAAGTTGCGCCCTGAAGACGTCGGGCTGGCACGTGACTGGATGTGCACCCTCAATACGCCCGGCAGTCGTTTCGGCAGGCTTGCAGGCGTGCGCGCGATGACTGATGTCACCGGCTTCGGTCTTCTCGGACATCTGGTGGAGATGGCTGACGGCAGCGGTGTGACGGCGCGTATCGATTATGCCCGCGTGCCTCGCCTGGAGAGCGTCGCGTACTACCTGGAACAGGGGTGCGTGCCCGGTGGCACCGGGCGGAATTTCGATAGCTACGGCGAACGCATCGCTCCGCTCGGCGAGCGAGAAAAGCAGCTGCTGTGCGACCCGCAGACCAGCGGCGGCCTGCTGGTTGCGGTCGCGTCCGAAGGCGAGGCGGAATTCGTCGCCGTCGCCAGAGAGCTCGGCCTGGCGCTTGAGCCCATCGGCGAACTGGTCGAAGCCGGCGCTTTTGCCGTCGAGGTTCGTTGATGCGTGGCGATACCGATAATTACCGCGAGCTGTTCCTGAACGACGTTCCGATGATGGACGCCCGTGCCCCGGTGGAATTTGACAAGGGTGCTTTCCCGGGCGTCGTCAACCTGCCGCTGATGAACGACATCGAACGGCAGAAGGTTGGCACCTGCTACAAGCAGCATGGTCAGCAGGCAGCGATCGAGCTGGGTCACCGCCTGGTGAACGGCAAGATAAAGGCCGAGCGAATCGAAGCCTGGGCCGATTTCGCGCAGCGCAACCCGCAGGGGTATATCTACTGCTTTCGTGGCGGTTTGCGCTCGCAGCTGGTACAGCAATGGCTGAAAACCGAGGCCGGCATCGACTACCCGCGCATCACCGGCGGCTACAAGGCGATGCGTCAGTTTCTGCTGGAAACCATCGATCAGTCTGCCGTGCAAGACGACTTCGTGCTTGTCGGCGGTATGACCGGGACCGGCAAGACCGAAGTGCTGGCGCGCCTGAACGACAGTGTCGACCTGGAAGGGATCGCCAACCACCGCGGTTCAAGTTTCGGCAAACGCGCCACTGCGCAGCCGGTGCAGATCGATTTCGAAAACATGCTTGCCATCCGGTTGCTCAAGATGCAGGCCGCCGGGGCCAGGCAATTCGTTCTTGAAGACGAAGCGCGCCTCGTCGGGCGCTGTTCGATCCCGTTGGCCTTGTTCCAAGGCATGCAGCGTTATCCGCTGGTGTGGCTTGAAGACAGTCTGGAAGGGCGTATCGACCGGATTCTGAAGGATTACGTCACAGACCTTTGCGCCGAGTTTATCGTTGAGCTGGGTGACGAAGGATTTGCAGCGTTCAGCGAGCGTTTGCAGCAAAGCCTGGTCAATATCAGCAAGCGGCTCGGCGGCGAAGCCTACAAGCGTCTGGCCGCGATAATGGATCAGGCGCTTGCCGAGCAGGCGAGCACAGGGGCGGTGGACCTGCACCGTGGCTGGATCGAGGCGCTGCTCAAGCAGTACTACGATCCGATGTATGCCTACCAGCGGGAGAGCAAGGCGTCTCGAATCGAGTTCTCGGGCGAGCAGGATGCCGTAGTCGAATTTCTGCGCGAGCGAGCGTCAACCAAGTAGCACCGAGCAATTATCGAAAACGAGGATGTATCGATGAAGAACATGATCTGTTTGTCGCTGATGGCGCTGGCGTTGGCTGGCTGCGCCGGTAAGACCGCCTATCGTGACAGCTGCGCGTCCCAGCTGAACGCTGCCTGGGAAGAGCAGAGCCTGGCGGAGGCGGAAGGGTTCGCAGGCACCGTAAGCTACTCGAAGGCAATCGCATTGTTGACGGGAGCCAAGACCCAGCAGCAATTCGAGGCCTATCAGGGGTGCGTCGAAAAGGCCAAGAAGGCTCGCTTCTATCTTCGTGAGTCGCGCGCAGGCCGCTGAGGCCCCGCGATCTGTGGCAGCCGCGCTGGCTGCCACTTCTTGATCCTTCGGCCCCATCCCCGTCCCTGGTCTCCGGCCAGACCGAATCGGCAGGAATTCCATGCAACTCGACTTTTCCAAGCTGACGCCCGTCGAGGCTTATCGCTGGCTGACTTCGACCGTCACGCCGCGCCCGATTGCCTGGGTCTCGACATGCTCGATGGCGGGCGTCAGTAACCTTGCGCCCTTCAGTTTCTTCCAGGTCATCAGCAGCGAACCACCAACCCTGCTCATCAATGTCGGTCTCAAAGACGGCCTGTCCAAGGACACGGCTCGAAACGCCCGCGACACTGGAGAGCTAGTCATCCAACTCGTCAGTGCTGAGCAAGCCGAGGCGATGAATGCATCTGCCGCAGCCTTGCCTCACGGCCTCAGTGAATTCGAACATTGCGGGATACCCAGCGAGCCTGCCTGCATCGTCAAGGTGCAGCGCGTCGCCGGCGCGCCGGTCGCTTTCGAGTGTCGCGTCGCGCAGATACTGCCTTACCCGGCCGAGTCGCCCAGTTGCGAACTCATATTTGCCGAAGTGCTGCTGGCCCATGTCGAGGATCGCGTCCTTGACGAACGTGGGCGTATCGATCCGGCCCGGCTCGATCTGGTTGGGCGGCTTGGCGGCGCAGCCTACAGTTACACCCGCGAGCGTTTCGACATGCAGCGGCCCTAGCAGGCCACTGCTTCGCTCGGATCAGCGATTGACCTCATCACCAACAGGCACCCAAGGATCGGCGTCAGGTCACGACTTCGTCACGGCAGGTTTCCATCGCTATGCCTGAGGCGGGCCGGCCAGTAGGATCGACAAACGAACACAGGAGAGTCGCATGCGTGCCCGATTAGATGTCTGCCTAGGTGCGGTAAACGAAGTTCTACTCGGCAAGCAGTCACAGGTTCGCCTGGCCATGGCCTGCCTTCTGGCAAAGGGGCATCTGCTGGTCGAAGACCTGCCGGGCATGGGCAAGACGACCCTCAGTCATGCGCTGGCCAAGGTGATGGGGCTGGAATTCCAGCGCATTCAGTTCACCTCGGACTTGCTGCCCGGCGATATTCTCGGCACCTCGGTTTTCGATAAGGACAGCGGTCAGTTCGTGTTCCATCCCGGGCCGATCTTCGCCGAACTGGTGCTGGCCGATGAAATCAACCGGGCCACGCCGAAAAGCCAGAGCGCGCTGCTCGAGGCCATGGAGGAGGGGCAGGTCACTATCGAGGGGGCGACGCGACCATTGCCGGAGCCGTTCTTCGTGGTCGCTACGCAGAACCCGGTCAACTCTGGCGGTACCTTCGCCTTGCCTGAATCCCAGCTGGACCGCTTTCTCATGCGGCTGTCGTTGGGTTACCCGGCCAAGGCGGCTGAAAAAGCGCTGTTGCTGGGCGACTCGCGGCGTGACCTGCTTGCCCGGCTGCAGCCAGAGTTGGATCGGACCGGGCTCTCAGCCATTCAGCAAGCGGTGGCTGCGGTGCGCGTCAGCGATGCGCTGGTGGATTACGTGTTGCGCCTGGTGGAGGCCACACGCACGCAGCCGCAGTTCGCCTGGGGGTTGTCACCGCGTGGCAGCCTCGCACTTCTGGCGGCGGCACGTGCATGGGCATTCCTGGATGGGCGCGAATACGTGATCCCTGAAGACGTCCAGGCGGTATTGCCGGCAGTGGTGGGCCATCGATTGCGTGAGCGTGCCGATGCCACAGGGCATGGGGGCGGTGCGTTGGTGCAATGGCTGCTACGTGAAGTTCCGGCGCTCTGATGCCGCCTCGCCAGGCTTGAAGGAAGACGCCCATGCGAGTGCTCCCACGGATTCGCGATCGCTGGCTGCTCAAGCGCATTCCGCCGGGCCCCAGTGTGCAGCTGGACCAGCGACGAATATTCATCATGCCAACCGCGGTGGGCATGACCTATCTTTTGTCGCTGCTGCTGATGCTGATTGCCGGGATCAACTACCAGAACAGCCTGGCGTATGCACTTACCTTTCTGCTTGGCTCGGTATTTATCGTCGCGATACTGCATACCTGGCGAAACCTGGCGGGTCTGATCGTCCAGGCGGGCGGCTCGGAAGCCGTGTTTGTCGGCGAGCAGGCGCGCTCGCGGGTGCGCCTGGAGAGCCGGGGGCGGGTGTATCAGGCCGTGTCGATCGGGTGGCCAGCAAGCGGTCTGCAAAAGGTCGACGTGCCGGCGGGCGGCACCTGCGAGATCGAACTGAGCCTGCCCACCGAGCGTCGTGGCTGGTTGAAGCCTGGACGATTGCGGGTGGAAAGCCGATTTCCACTGGGCATCCTCGTGGCATGGAGCTGGGTTGACCTGCAGCTGTGCCCGTTGGTCTACCCCCGTCCCCTGGAAGGAGATCTGCCGACGGCCAATGGCCTGGCCGAAGACGAGAGCGACGGCGTTCGTGCAGGCGGCGCCGGTATCGATGATTACCATGGCTTGCGGCCCTGGCAGCCGGGCGACTCGCGCAAGCGGCTGAACTGGAAAGCCTATTCGCGAGGCCAGGGATTGTTGGTGAAAGACTTTACCGAACTGGCCGGAAATGACCCGTTGCTGGATCTCGACCGGCTCGAAGGGGATATCGAGTCCCGCTTGTCGCTGCTCTGCCACTGGGTGGTCGAGCTGTCGGCGCAGCAGCAGCCATTCGCGCTGCACGTTGCGGAAACGACCATCGATGCCGGAACCGGCCTCGAACATCGCAGCCGCTGCCTGCGGGAGCTGGCACTGTTCGGTCAGCCACCGGAGGCGGATCGATGAGCGGCGTACAGCCCATTCCGCGCAACGGACTCGTCTGGCTGCTGGTGGCACAGGTGCTGGTGATCCTGCCGCACCTGGGCCATTTGCCGGTATGGATCATCGGTCTCTGGATCGGTTGCGCTGCCTGGCGCGTGCAGATTTTCCGCATGCGGGCCAGCTATCCGCGCAGCTGGGCGAAGGCGCTATTGATGGTGGGTGCTGCGCTAGGCGTGTATCTGTCGCGCGGCAGTCTGGTCGGCCTCGATGCCGGGGTGGTGCTGCTGATCGCGGCGTTCATCCTGAAGCTGGTGGAGATGCGCAGTCGTCGCGATGCGCTGGTACTGGTATTCCTCGGTTTCTTCGCGGTGGTCACCAGCTACCTGTTCAATGACAGCCTGCTCGCCGGGCTCTACAGCCTGGCGCCGATCACTGCTCTGCTTGCCGCCATGATCGGCCTGCAACAAAGCACCATGGGCACGCATCCCTGGCCTACGCTGCGTTTGGCGGGTGCACTGGTGCTGCAGGCAGTCCCGCTGATGCTGGTGCTCTTCGTGCTGTTTCCCCGCCTGGGGCCGCTCTGGTCATTGCCGCAGCCAGGGGAGCGCGGGGTTACGGGGCTGGCTGACAGCATGTCGCCAGGAGATATCGCCGAGCTCAGCCGCTCGAGCGCGCTGGCCTTCCGGGCGAGCTTCGATGGTCCTATTCCCGACCGGGATCGGTTGTATTGGCGGGCGGTGACCTTCGAGCGCTTCGATGGGCGGCGCTGGTCCCAGTCCAGTGCATCCCAGCAGCCGCTGGCTCCAGCCTGGACGCCCAGAGGCACGCCGCTCGTGTACAGCATCGTGATGCAGCCCAGCGGACGACCCTGGCTGTATGCGCTGGATGTGGCACAGGTCGAGGCGCAGGACGTACGGCTGATGGCCGACTTCCATCTGGAACGGCCGAGCGCCGTGGTAAAGCCGCTGCTGTACCAGGCAACATCCTGGACAGATGCCCTGCGTGAGCCCGACGCAGGACCTGCCACACTGCAGCGTTCGCTGCAGCTTCCCGCGGCTGGCAATCCCCGAAGCCGGGCGTGGGCCGTGCAGCTGCGCCGCCAGCACCAGACAACCGACGCGACCGTGCAGGCCCTGCTGCGGCATTTCAACCAGCAGCCCTATGGCTACACCCTGCGCCCGCCGCCGGTGGGTGCCGATATCGTCGACGGTTTCCTGTTCGATACGCTCAACGGCTTCTGTATCCACTACGCGGGTGCGATGACATTCGTGCTGCGCGCAGCCGGCATCCCGGCGCGCGTCGTTGCCGGCTACCAGGGCGGTGAGATCAACCCGTCGGGCAACTACCTGTCTGTCCGCCAGCTTGATGCCCATGCGTGGGTGGAATACTGGGAGGCAGGCCGGGGTTGGGTCAGGGTGGACCCGACCTTTCAGGTTGCGCCTGAACGCATCGAGCAGGGGTTGGAAGAGGCGCTCACGGGTGAACAGGATCTGCTGGAAGATTCGCTGATGGGGCTCCGCCGCTATCGCGACATTGGCTGGCTGAACGGATTGCGGTTTGGCTGGGACAGCCTCAACTATGGCTGGCAGCGCTGGGTGCTCGATTACCAGGGCGACCGGCAGCTTGCGGTGCTGCGAGGTCTGTTCGGCAAGGCCGACGCTCACAAGCTCGGTATGCTGATGGTGGGTGCCGGCGCGCTGTTGGTAACGCTGCTGGCGCTTTTTCTACTCAAGCCCTGGCAGCGCCATCGCGATGCCCAGCTGCGCCAGTTCCAGCGCTTCGAGCGGATGCTGGTTCGTCAGGGTTTCGTACGGCAGGCCGGAGAGGGAGCAAGAGACTTTGCCGAGCGAGCGGCAACGCAGCTTCCCGATGTGGCTGGTCTGGTCCGCGATTTTGCTCGCCTTTACGAGCAGGCACGCTACGCGGGCCAGCCAACCGACAAGGCGGCGATGCGAGCTGTGCTGGGCAAGCTGAGGCGCCAATTGCGCTGGCGGTCGAGCGTCGGACGCCGTAACAGGGCAACAGACGGCTCATAGTTCTGCGCAATGGCGCGCTATCAACGCCGCCCAGCATCCAGCTTTGTGCTTTTCTCATCGCTAAGATGTTTCTGACAATAACTAGCCGAGGTGGGCATGACCCTATCCGAACTGATACAAGCCGTGCGGGTGAATCCTGGACAAGTAGTCGTTCCTGGCAGCTGGGGCCAGGGGCGGGCCGGTTTCGGCGGGCTGGCGGCGGCGCTGGTCTACGAGGCCATGCAGGCTGAGGTCGCCGAGGGGCGTCCCGTACGGTCGCTCGCCATAACCTTTGTGGGGCCGCTGATGGTCGATACCCCGGTCAGCTTCGAGGCCGAAGTGTTGCGTGAAGGCAAGGCGGTCAGCCAGGTGCTCGGGCGGGCTATCCAGGATGGCCAGGTCGTGACCCTGGTCCAGGGCAGCTTTGGCGCTCCGCGATCCTCGACCGTTCGGGTGGCGGCCGAGCCAGCGCCTCAGTTGCCCCCTGTGGATAGCTGCCAGGAGTTGCCCTACATCAAAGGCGCTACCCCAGAGTTCAGTCGTCACCTGGCCATGCGCTGGGGCATCGGTGGGTTGCCATTTTCCGGAAGCAGGTCCCGTGAGATGGGCGGTTGGGTTCGACTTCGCGAAGAAGAGGTTCGGGAGACGGTCACCGCTTCGCATCTGCTGGCGCTTGTGGACGCCTGGCCGCCTGCGGTTCTGCCGCATCTGAACAGCTTCGCACCGGGCAGCTCGCTGACCTGGACAATCGAGTTCGTGCAGCCATTGCCCGTGCTCGATACCCATGAGTGGTGCCGCTACCGTGCCGTGATCGAGCACGCGCAGGATGGCTATGGCCATTGCGCTGCAGCCTTGTGGACGGGTAATGGAGAGCTGATTGCCCTGAGCCGGCAGACGGTAACGGTGTTTGGCTGAGCAATACGACGCAGGGCTGTCTGCGCCAAGACCATCTGGCAACTTCGCAGAGCCCTTAGGCTCTGCTTACAGATTCCTGTCAGAGTTTGAGTTGACGAATGGCTTTGCTCAACTCGCCCGAAAGGGCTGCCAGTTCCGCGCTGGTGGACGCCGAAGCGACCGTCTGCTGGACGGTCTGCTCCGTGACGTCGCGGATGCCGGTGACTGACCGATTCAGGTCCTCGGCGACGTCGCTCTGTTGTTCGGCTGCCACGGCGATCTGCGTGTTGCTTTCGCGCATCTGCGCAACTGCCGCTGTAATGGCTTCCAAGGCGAGCCCCGCTTCGCGTGCTTCACGCACACAGTCGTCGGCCTTCAGCGAGCTCTCCTGCATGAATTCCACGGCGTCGCGGGTCATTGACTGCAATCCCGCCACCATCTGCGTAATTTCGTCGGTCGACACCTGGACACGTTTGGCCAGGCTGCGCACCTCGTCGGCCACCACCGCGAAGCCACGGCCCATCTCGCCGGCCCGTGCCGCTTCAATGGCAGCATTCAGCGCGAGCAGGTTGGTTTGCTCGGCAATCCCGTGAATGACGCTGACAACCCCGTTGATTTTCTGACTGTCAGAGGCAAGTTGACCAATCGTCTCGGCAGTCTGCTGGACTCCTTGTGACAGGCTCGCAATGGAGCGTTCCACCCGCGACACCACCTGATGACCGTCGCCGGCCAGGCGGTCAGCGCTCTGCGATTGATCGCGGGTTTCTCGGGCGTGTTCGGCGATGTGATGGACTGTGGCTGTCATCTCGTTGATCGCCGTGGCGGCCTGGTCGGTTTCGCTCTGCTGGCCGAGCATGCCCTGGCGCACCTCATCCATGCTCGACGCCAGTCGAGCCGCCCCTTCGTCCAGTTGAGTAGCCGCCTGGGCCACGGTGCCGACAATGCGCTGATAGCCGGCCTGCATGGCGTTGAACGCAGCGGCCATCTGGCCCACTTCGTCGTCGCTGTCCAATGGCACCCGAACGGCAAGGTCGCCACTGCGCTCCACATGCACCATGACGTCCTTCAGGGTGTTGAGGTGGCTGAGCAGGAAACGGATGAGCAGCTGCGAGGCCGCCAGCAGGATGAACATCAGCACGGCGACGGCAATGGCATAGCTGAAAAAATGCTCGCCCAGGAGCTGCCAGACGCTCGGCGAGCGCGCCAGAACGGCCAGATTCTCACCGTTCGGCCTGGCTACGAGCTGGGCACCCATGACGGGGGTCGTGCCGAACAAACGATCATGATCGAAGGCGACCCAACCCGAGGTAGCCGCTACCGGACGGCCGGCGATGACGATGGCCTGACCTGCTGCAAACACCTGAAGGTCCTGAAACTGCGGCAATGGGGCGTCGTCCGGCCAGGCCTGAAGCAAGCTGCCGAGCTGCTGCGCCGAGCGCTGGGCATCCTGGCTGCGCGAGTGCTGCTCTAGCTGCAAGGCGAACAGGACTAGCAACAGCGTGGTGGCAAAGGCCACCATGTTCAAGGCCCAGAATTTGTACTTCAGGGAAAGATCGCGAATCCACAAAACCATGGGAGTTCTTCTTCTGTCGGTGGCCTGTACGGCCCGCAAGGGCGACGGTGTCGCGTGGCTCGCGACCCGTTCAGTTAACGGCAGAAATGCGCCTGGCTTGAGCTGCTCAGAGATTATTCAGGCGAGATGCGAAAAAAGGCCTGGGCGCAACGCGTTGTGGTCTCCGCCAGCTCTTCCTCGCTCTGGGCGCGATGGCGCGCCACCTCGCGAAGGACTTCCGGCAGAAATGCCGGTTCGTTCTGGCCGCCCTTGGGCTTGGGGCGCAACGTGCGAGGCAGCAGATAGGGCGCATCGCTTTCAAGCATCAAGCGGCTCGACGGGATGTCGCGAACAAGCGGGTGCAGGTGCGTGCCGCGGCGCTCGTCGCAGATCCAGCCGGTAATGCCTATGTGCAGGTCCAGATCCAGATAGCGGTAGAGGGCTTGTTTCTCGCCAGTGAAGCAGTGCACTACCGCGTCGCTAAGCCTGTCGCGGAACGGCCGAATGATCTCGACCAGGCGCTGATCGGCGTCGCGTTCATGGAGGAAAACCGGCAGGCCAGTATCGACAGCGAGCTGCAAGTGTTCCTCGAGGACGCGTTCCTGCTGCGGACGGGGAGAGTGATCTCGATTGAAGTCCAGTCCGCACTCACCGACCGCACGTACTTCGGCTTCGCTCAGCAGCGATCGGAGCTGGGAAGCAGACTCGGATGTCCACTGGCTCGCGTCGTGAGGGTGGATACCTGCAGTACAGAACAGCCCCACACGACTGTCGCCCAATTCGCGGCAGAGTCTTATGGCCGCTTCGCTCTCGTCTATGCTGGTGCCGGTCAGTACCACTTGTACGACCCCAGCCGCATGGGCGCGATCCAGGACGGCGCGAGGGTCACGAAAGGTTGGGTGGGTGAGGTTGACCCCGATATCGATCAGCTGCATAACGACCCTCGCTTATCACATGAAAATATAACCATATTTATCAAAGCCTTATTTGGATTATCTAAGCCTCTTTGACATGTCTGGCTGGCGGCTTGTCCAAGGCTGTGAGAACCTTTCGCGCCTGCGGCGGATCTGCCGCTTGCATCTGTCCCGTTGAGTCGAACCCATCAATGATCCGACTGCTACTGTTTCTGTGCTTGCTGGTGACAGTACCGATGCCGGCGTTCGCCCGGGTTGTCGGTCCCGTCGCCTGGCAATCGGCAGACACGGTACGTGATCTTGCCGAGATTCGCCGCAGCGGTGTACTGCGCGTGCTGGTCAATCAGAGCCGCAACAGTTCCGGAGAGGTCAAGGGCGAGCCGATTGGTGTGGAATACGTGCGCCTGCGTGCATTCGAGCAGTTTCTCAACCGTGACTCACGAGGCCGCCCTATCAAGCTGGAGATCATTCCCAAGGCCAAGGACCAGCTGCTCGCGGCGCTGCAGCGAGGCGAAGGTGACCTCGTTGCGCCCGGTGAGCTGCTCGATGACGGGAAGATGGCACGGCTAAGTCGCAGTCGGGCGGTGGTGCGAGACGTGCCGCTGGTGCTGGTCAGTACCAAGGGCAGCCGTCGCTACACACGGCTCGACCAGCTGTCCGGGCGCAGCCTCGCATTGTCTGCCGGGAGCGCAGCAGGCCCGGTGCTGGAGCGAATCAATCGCGAACTGATGGACGCCGGCCGCGCACCGATCGCTGTCGAGTGGGTCGATCCGACCCTTGCGGTGGAAGATGTGCTGGAAATGGTTCAGGCAGGTATCTATCCAGTGACCATTGTCGAACGGCCCATCGCCGAACGCTGGGCCAAGGTACTGCCAAAGCTCCACATCGAATCCCGGCTTTCGCTGGGTGAAAGCGCTGCAATGCACTGGTTTCTGCGAAAGGAGGCGACCATGTTACGCGCCAGCACGGACCGTTTTCTCAAAAGCTACAGCGCACCAGAGAACCAGGACGCGGCCTTCGTCCGGGTGTATCGCCGGCTCTATCGCGTGCAGTATCCGCTGGATCGTCTTGGGCGCCAGCGTCTGGAGAAGGTGCGTCCGACTCTGCAGCGGCATGCAGAGCAGCAGGCGATCGACTGGCTCAATCTTGCAGCGCTGGCGTTCAAGGAATCGACACTGGATCCCTCCGCAAGGGGAGCATCAGGCGCCACCGGCTTGATGCAGATGATGCCCGCCACGGCTCGATCAGTGGGCATCGCCGATGTAGGCAAGCTCGACAACAACGTGCTGGCCAGCGCGAAGTATCTGGCCAGCCTCCGCCGACAGTTCTTTTCCAGCCCGCGATTGAACGAGCGTGAGCGCATGGCGTTCGTTCTTGCCGCCTACAACATGGGGCCGCAGCGGGTGCAAAGCATGCGTGCCGAGGCGCGTCGCCGCGGCTTGAACCCTGATCAGTGGTTCTTTCAGGTCGAGCGGATCGCAATGGAAACCGTTGGCATGGGTGTAGTGAGCTACGTCAACGCCGTGAACAAGTACTACCTGGCCTACGCCCGGGAGCGTTATCTGCTCGAAGGCGGCCCGCAAAGCGCTTCCAACTGATGGGTCAATGAACGGAGTTGAGGCTCACTGCGTTGTGCCCGGTACGCGAGACCATGCTGGAGCGTCGACCCTTGATGTACAAACTGTTCGCTCAGGGATAGTTGATCGCCACGATGTACCACAGCTTCGTTCCTGTCGGGGTCTGCACCTGCACTTCGGCATCGAGGGTCTTGCCCACCAGTGCTCGTGCCAGCGGCGAGTCGATACTGATCAAGCCCTGGCGCAGGTCCAGTTCATCAGGCCCGACAATCCGATAGCGAGCTTGCTCACCGTCTTCGTCTTCGACTGTCACCCAGGCGCCGAAATACACCTTGCCGGGGTCACTTGGTCCCTCACTGACAACCTTGAGCTTTTCAAGCCGTTTGGTAAGGAAGCGGACGCGGCTGTCGATTTCGCGAAGCATCTTTTTACCGTAGGTGTATTCGGCGTTCTCCGAGCGGTCACCTTGCGCAGCGGCTTCACTGACCGACTGGGTGACCTGCGGTCTTTTCACATGCCACAGCTCGTGCAGTTCGGCTCGCAGCCGCGCCTCGCCTTCGGGCGTGATAAGCGGTGTTCCAGCGGGGCGGGGCGGGCGGTAACGGCTCATGTTCGGTCCGGATCAGGCGCAGGGTCGAGCATTCTATAGCCGGTCGGGTCGGTTGCTACAGTCATCAGTTGTCCCGCAATACGTCGAGTGGACTGGCATTCAGCGCTCGACGCGTACCCAGCACGCCGGCGGCACCTACCAGCAGGGCACCGATGACTGGCAACAGCAGCAGCCAGGGGTGCGGCTGCCAGCGCAGATCGAAGACGAAGTGATAGAGCAGGGCGCTTACCAGTTCGCATCCCACGGCAGCGAGCAGACCGCTGGCGGCGCCTAGGACACCGAACTCGGCACGCCTGGCCTTGAGTAGCAGGCGACGCTCGGCGCCCAACGCCCGTAGCAGCGCGCCTTGGCGAATACGCTCGTCGAGGGTCGCCTGCAACCCAGCGAAGAGTACGGCCAGACCGGCCGCCAGGACGAACATCAGCACGTATTCTACGGCCAGGGAGACCTGGGCCAGAATACTGCGAAGCTGGCTGAGCAGTGCCTCTACCTGAAGAATGGTGGCGGACGGAAAATCCCTCGCCAGCTGCACCAGTTCGCGCTCCTTGCCCTCCGGCAGATGGAAGCTGGTCATGTAGGTAGCCGGCACGTCTTGCAGCGTTTCTGGCTCGAAGATCATGTAGAAATTGGGCTGGAAGCTGTCCCAGTTGACTTCGCGCAGGCTCGTCACGCTGACATCACGGGTTATTCCGCCCACTGAAAAGCTCAGGCGGTCACCCAGGGTCAGGTTCAGGCTTGCGGCCAGCTCCGCCTCGACCGAGACGCCTGGTAGCTCTCCTTGTGTGCCATCCCACCAATGACCAGCCGTGATGCGGTTGTCCGAAGGCAGCTCCTGTGCCCAGGTCAGGCTAAGGTCCCGGCGGATGGCGCGCTCGCCCTGGCTTTCCTTGCTGACCAGCTCGCGCACCGGCTCACCGTTTATGGCGATCAGGCGACCGGGTACGACGGGATAGAGCGGTGCGGAATGGTCAGACAGGGCCGCCATGCGTATGGCGAAGTCATCACGGTCGGCTGGCAGGACGTTCAAGACGAAATGATTCGGCGCATCGTCGGGTAGCTGGTTTTGCCAGGTGTCCAGCAGCTCACCGCGCAGCAGTGCAATCAGCGCCATGGCAAGCAGTATGAGACCGAAGGCCAGCGATTGCCCGGCGGCCGCCAACGGGTGACGAAGCAACTGGCCGAGGCCCAGGCGCCAGGGCAGCGATGCACCAGACAATGCGCGGCGCAGCCCTTGCAAAGCGAGCAGCAGGAGACCCCCGAGGACCAGGGTGGCCAGCAGACCGCCGCCCAGCAGCGCGAGGGTTATCTGCAGATCCAGACTCAGGCGCCACATGATGAGTCCAAGGGCAAGGATCGCAGCGCCATAAACGAGCCAGGAACTGGGCGGAACAGGCAGCATGTCGCGTCGTAAGACCCGCAACGGCGGGACTCTTCCAAGCGCTGCCAGCGGCGGCAGTGCAAAACCGGCCAGAGCAACGAGACCGGTGGCGATGCCTGCCAGGGCCGGCCAGAGTGTCGCTGGAGGCACTTCGCTGACCACCAGCTCCCGCAATAGAAAGAACAGGCCGTGTTGTGCCGCCCAGCCCAGCAGGGCACCCGTAGCGCTGGCGACGACGCCCAGATAAGCCAGCTGCAGGGTATAGAGCGTCAGTGCTTCCTGTCGTGACAGCCCCAGGCAGCGAAGCAAGGCACTGCTGTCGAAGCGGCGGGCCGCAAAGCGAGCCGCCGACAGGGCGACAGCGACGCCGGCCAGCAAGACCGCGGCCAGGCTGGCGAGGTTCAAGTACCGCTCGGCACGATTCAGCGCTCCGCCAATCTGGCGGTTCCCGTCCTTTGCGGTCTCGATACGCTGGTGCGGCTGGAGTTCCGGTTTGATGGCCTGCTCATATGCCTCAAGCTGTGCCGTCTCGCCACGCCAGAGTTCCCGATAGCGCACGCGACTGCCCGGCTGGACGACGCCGGTCGCGCCGAGATCATCCAGGTGCATCAGTACACGTGGCGTCAGGCTGTAAAAGTCGCCGACCCGGTCGGGCTCGTAGGTCAGAACCCGGGTCAACTGCAACGACTGGTTGCCGACGTCAATGCGGTCGCCAATCATCAGATTCAGGGCAGCGAACAGCCGGGCCTCCGCCCAGGCTTCACCCGGGGCTGGGCCCCGGCCCGGCTCTTCAGGGCTGTAGGGGGCTGGCGCACTGCGCAGCTCGCCGCGTAACGGGTAGGCATCGTCGACGGCCTTGACGCTGGCCAATTGAAGGTCGTCGTCGGTGGCTATGACACTGGAGAACTCCACCGCCTGTGCGTGAGCAAGTGCCAGGCGCGTACCCGCTTCGATCTGTCCGGGTTCAGCAGGTGCGCTGCCGCGCAACACCAGGTCGGCGCCGAGGAACTCGGTAGCGCGCAGCAACATCGCATCATTCAGTCGCGCACCGAAGTAGCCGATGGCCGTGCTCGCTGCGACGGCGATCAGAAGGGCAAAGAACAATACCCGCAGCTCACCGGCGCGGGCATCGCGCATCAGCTGACGAAGTGCAAGGGAGGCCAGCCGGCTGGCGGGAACACGCCTCATCCCAACTGCTCGCTTGGGAGCTGGCGCCCCCCTTCGAGCCTCAGCAGGCGCTGGCATCGCTGGGCCAGCCTTTCATCGTGTGTCACCAATACCAGGGTGGTACCGCGTTCCCGGTTCAGCTCGAACAACAACTCGATGACGGTCGCTCCGGTGTGACTATCCAGGTTGCCGGTCGGTTCGTCGGCAAACAGCACCTCCGGTTCGGCAGCGAAGGCGCGCGCCACAGCGACCCGTTGCTGCTCCCCTCCGGACAGTTGCCGAGGATAGTGATGCAGCCGAGCGCCAAGGCCGACTCGCTTCAGCAATTCGCTGGCCTTGGCCTGGGCGTTGCGACGGCCATGTAGCTCCAGTGGCAACATCACGTTTTCCAGCGCGTTGAGACTGTCCAGCAATTGGAAGGACTGAAAGACAAAACCGACATGTTCGGCCCGCACCCGGGCGCGCCGGTCCTCGTCCAGCGCGCCCAGATCATGGCCCGCCAGGTGCACCTGACCGGAACTGGGCAGATCCAGGCCGGCAAGCAGGCCGAGCAGGGTCGACTTGCCCGAGCCTGAAGTGCCGACAATGGCCAGGCTGTCACCTTTGTTCAGGCTAAGTGACACCTGGTCGAGTATGGCCAATTCGCCTTCCGTGCTGGGTACCACTTTGCTAAGGTTCCGCGCATCAAGAATGCTGGCAGTCATGGAGAGTCCGATGGGAAAGTGGCTGAGAGGTGTGGCATTGGTGCTGCTGTGCTGGGCTCAAGGAGCCCTGGCCGGGACGATACTGGTAGTCGGCGATAGTATCAGCGCCGCTTTCGGCCTGGAAACAAGCCAGGGTTGGGTGCAACTGCTGCAGGAACGCCTGGATTCACATGCGCCGGACTACAAGGTGGTCAATGCCTCCATCAGCGGAGACACCACGGCTGGCGGGCGCTCCAGGCTGCCAGGACTGCTCAGTGAGCATGACCCTGACGTGGTCATTCTGGAGCTTGGTGGCAATGATGGGCTGCGTGGCCAGTCGCCCGTCCAATTGAAACAGAATCTTGCCGACATGATTGACCAGTCCCGCGAGGCGGGGGCTCGCGTCCTGGTGCTCGGCATGCTGATGCCACCGAATCTCGGGCAGCGCTACACCACGGCATTCGCTCAGGCTTTCGAATCGCTTGCCGACGAGAAGGAGCCTGCCTTTGTCTCCTTCTTTCTGGAGGGAGTAGGTGGGGTGCCGGGCATGATGCAAAGCGATGGCATTCATCCCGCAGCGGGTGCTCAGCAGCGTTTGCTGGATAACGTCTGGCCGGCTTTAGAACCCTTGCTTTGAGCGGTGCACGCGGCTACTGTCGCGCCCCTCGATCGGAGCATCAGATGCCGCGCCCAGCCTGGACCCTTTTTGCCTACCGCCTTATCGTCCCCGACGAACAGTTCGACCTGTTTGCCTGCCGCGAGAACCGCCTTCATCTGGCGTTGCGGCAACTGGAGTTGAGCGGGCAGGTTGATCGTACCCTCTGTGGAGGCTTCCTGCCGTCCAAGCCGCGTTGGCAGGACCTGGAACGCACCGCCCTCAAGGATCGAAGGCTCTGTCCAGCCTGTCGTCAAGCTCTCAGTGCTCAACGGCGTGGCCTTCTGTCCTTCATCAGTGCCTGGTAGCTCGGCGGCTGCTCGCACTTCGAGTACAATCGGCGCCAACAACCGTACCTCGATCCCAAGGAAACCCTGAATGCTCTCGCGTGCGTCTGCAGTCGCTTCCTGTTTGTCACTTGCTGCCTCGCTGTTGGCCGGACCGGTGGCGGCACTAGAGTTGCCGCTCCCTCCGGTGGGCGAAGATGTCGTAGGTGAAATCCAGGTCATCAAAGCCAAGTACGAAGACACTTTCGCGGCCTTGGGCGAAACCCATGACCTCGGTTACCTCGAGCTCGTCGCGGCCAATCCGGGTGTCGACCCGTGGCTGCCGGGCGAAGGTACAGACGTCATACTGCCGACACGCTTCATACTCCCGCCCGGACCGCGCGAAGGCATCGTCATCAATCTTGCCGAGTACCGCCTCTATTACTATCCCGAAGGAAGGAACGTCGTTCATACCTTTCCGCTCGGCATTGGACGCGAAGGCTGGGGCTCGCCGGTCGGTAAGACACGAATTTCAGCGATGACCAGCAATCCAGCCTGGTACCCGCCCCAGTCGATCCGGGCCGAGCATGCTGCCGAAGGTGACCCCCTGCCGAAAGTCGTGCCGCCGGGGCCTGACAATCCGCTCGGTCCGTACAAGATGAGCCTGGCGCTGCCCGGCTACCTTATCCATGGGTCCAACAAGAAATTCGGCATCGGCATGCGTGTCAGCCATGGCTGCTTCCGTATGCTCAATCACAACGTGCTGGAGCTGGCCGGACTGGTGAAGGTCGGCACACCGGTGCGCATCATCGATGAGCCGTACAAGTTTGGGGTAAGTCAGGGCAAGGTCTATCTGGAAGCGCATACCCCGCTGCAGGACGAGGACAAGCACATGACGCTGATGGACAAGCATGCGGTAGTAATCAATACGCTACTGAAACGTGACGAGACGGCAGGCGTGCTGCAGCTGGATTGGGAAATGGTCAGAGACGTCATTGCCGGTGAAGACGGCCTTCCGATCCAGATTGCCGAGCAGGGGCAGGCCCTGGCTGTTCAAGAGGAACACATATTCTGATCCGCTTTTAGGCGGGCAACAAAAAGCCGACCTGAAAAGGTCGGCTTTTTTTTGTCTGAAGCTTACTTGCGGCTGGCGCGTTCCAGCATGCGCAGGGCGCGCTCGTTGGCTTCGTCAGCAGTCTGCTGAGCCTTCTGAGCAGCCTGCATTGCCTGGTCGGCTTTGCTGTACGCTTCGTCAGCACGAGCCTGGGCGCGAGCAGCAGAGTCTTCGGTTGCCGTCAGACGTGCTTCGCTTTCCTTGGTCATGCTGTTGCTGCAACCAGTAGCCAGAACTGCAGCGAAAGCCAGAGCAGAAAATTTCAGAGCGTTGTTCATCATGTTCCCCTTAAGGATGTAATCCATGGCAACTTCCGTTATGGAAAGTTGGCGCGCACATACTACCTATAAGTTGCGCTAAGTAAACTGAGGCAAGCAGTGTGCTACCACATTTTTTCTGCAAGCTCATTTCATTTTGGCGCTTGCTGCCCCGGTTGGCTGAAAACCAACCAGAGCAAGCTATCGCACTCGCTGAGTGGACCGATGAAATGCCGGAAAAGTTGCACTTCGAAGGTGTGTTGGAGAGGCGATCTGTTGCCACGTCCTCTGTTGGCTAAGCGCAAGACTTCAAACCAATTGTAGCGGTGTCTCGCATAACGGTAGCATGCGCTGTCCAACAAACAATAATACCGAGCGGCCTGCGCGCGGGTTACGCATGGCCCGACTCGAAATGATGGGCAGGGCAAGCCTGCTTAGGAGGCAAGATGAGCGATAAACTGACCATCCATCATGACCAGACGGAACATCAGTTCGTGACAACCGTGGATGGCTTTCGCGCTTATCTGTCTTACATGGACCTCGGCAAGCAGACTCTGGATATCTACAGAACTTTTGTGCCAGATGCTCTGAGAGGTCGCGGCATTGCCGCTGTGCTGACCCGGCATGCGCTCGAATATGCAGACCGAGAGGGATACACCGTTATCCCGTCATGCTCCTATGTGGAGCGCTATATCGAACGCCAGGGAAAACCCGATGACGGGATGGACAGCGAATGACAAACGCCGGCAAGCGGCGTTTTGGCCATATCGACGTGTTTAACCGCGGTTACGCTTCGGAAGGATGTCCCTGAGCTTGGCATGCATGCCGAGTACGGCCTTTTCCGTGGCGTCCCAGTCGATGCAGGCGTCGGTAATGGAGACGCCGTACTTGAGGTCTGCCAGGTCCTTGGGGATTGATTGATTGCCCCAGCCCAGGTGGCTTTCAACCATCAGGCCCACAATCGAGTTGTTGCCCTCGAGGATCTGATTGGCCACGTTATCCATGACCAGTGGCTGCAGCGCCGGATCCTTGTTGGAATTGGCGTGGCTGCAGTCAACCATGATGTTGGGGCTGATCCCGGCCTTGTGCAGTTCCTGCTCGCAAACAGCGACGCTGACCGAATCGTAGTTTGGCTTGCCATTACCACCACGCAATACCACGTGCCCGTAGGCGTTGCCCTTGGTGGTGACGATGGACACGCCGCCTGACTGATTGATACCCAGGAAACGGTGCGGGCTGGAGACCGACTGCAACGCGTTGATCGCAACGGTCAGGCTGCCATCCGTACCGTTCTTGAAGCCCACCGCGGAGGAAAGGCCGGACGCCATTTCGCGATGGGTCTGGGATTCGGTGGTGCGAGCGCCGATTGCAGACCAGCTGATCAGGTCCTGCAGATACTGCGGGGAGATCGGATCGAGCGCCTCGGTCGCTGTGGGCAGACCCATTTCAGCCAGGTCCAGAAGCAGTTTGCGGCCAATGTGCAGGCCATCCTGAATCTTGAACGAGTCGTCCATGTAGGGATCGTTGATCAGGCCTTTCCAGCCCACTGTGGTGCGAGGCTTTTCGAAATAGACGCGCATGACAAGAAACAGGCTGTCCGCCACCTTTTCAGCCAACCCCTTCAGACGCTCGGCGTATTCATGTGCGGCCTTGAGGTCATGGATCGAGCAGGGGCCTATCACGACGAAAAGTCGATGATCCCGGCCATCCAGGATATCGCGAACCACCTGACGACCATGAGAAACGGTTTTCAGTGCGGACGCGGTCAGCGGAATTTCACGCTTCAATTGCTCCGGTGTAATCAGGGTCTCGTTGGAGGCAACGTTAAGGTCATCGATCGGTAAATCAGCCATCGTGTTCTCATCAGGGTCACGGATGCCGTCCGCCAGCCATCCCGGTGCGGCGGAGCAAGGCGTGAGATCGCAGCGGGGATGCGGAACCTTATCGCGTCTTCGCCGCCTCGACAACGACCTTGAAGGTCCATAGGGGCCGCAATGATCACAGGTATTGGGGCCGCTTCGGATCCAGTACTGCAAGCTCGGCTGTGCGGGATATCGTGACGCTGCTAAGGTGCTGATTTCCGGCCTGGGTCAGGCCATCATCCCGTATCGCTTTAAGTGAGATCTGCATGAATACATCCCGGCCTCGAATAGCGGTCATAGGCGCCGGCGCGATCGGTGGGTTCTATGGCGTAATGCTTGCCCGTGCGGGTTACGACGTCCATTTTCTTTTGCGCAGCGACTATGACGTCGTTAAGGAAAACGGCTTACAGATAAACAGCGCGGTGCACGGCGCGCTGCACCTGAACGAGATAAATGCGTATCGCAACCCGGCCGACATGCCCAAGTGTGACTGGGTGCTGGTTGGTGCCAAAAGTACCAGCAATCGAGAGCTGGCACCGTTGATCATCGAGGCAGCCGCCGACGACGCAAAAGTCGTGGTGCTGCAGAACGGACTGGCGGTAGAGGATGATCTGCGTGAGATTTTGCCTTCAGGGTTGCACCTGCTAGGGGGGCTCTGCTTCATCTGCGTTCATCGCGCCGCCCTGGGCGTTATCGAGCATCAGGCCCTCGGCGGGGTGAATATCGCGTATCACTCAGGTCCGGTTGCCACTACCGAGAGCCAGGCGGCGTGGGTCGAGCAGGGCGTAGAAATGTTTCGTGCGGCTGGCGTGGATTCCAATGCAGCACCCGATCTGGCCATGGCGCGTTGGCAGAAGCTGGTCTGGAATATGCCTTACAACGGCCTGTCGGTTCTGCTCGACGCCGGCACGGCGTCACTGATGGCCAACCCAGACAGTCGAGCGATGGTCAAGGCGATCATGCTGGAAGCCTGCGGTGCCGCCGCAGCCTGTGGCTATGCCCTGCCGGAAATCCTGGCCGACCGCATGCTGGCTATGACGGACCGCATGCCAGACTACCTGCCGAGCATGTACCACGACCATGCGCGGGGGCGCCCTATGGAGCTTGAAGCCATCTATGCCGCTCCGCTGGCAGCGGCCGAAAAGGTTGGCTATGCCATGCCCAGGACCGAAGCGCTTTACCAGTCGCTCAAGTTTCTTTCCGCCCGCTGAGGTCTTTCTGAGTGGCCGCCGAGCGGCCCCTCGCTGCAGCTCGATGCCGGCTGCTAAGCTCAAACAGAGGTTGGTTTGAGTGCGCGGGCTGGCCCGGCGGTAGAGGACCCCGTCTCGTGTTTGGAGAAGTGCACAATGACTACTGGGAATGAGAGCGACTTTAATAGCGTGCCTGATGAGCCAGCGTTCGCCGACAGGCGGCACATAAGAAATTGACCTAGAATCCTGACCTTCTGGTGCAAACAGCTATAAGAAAGCACTGTTCGGGCGCCATTGGCCTTTGAGGAACGTCTATGAAGCTTCAGCAACTGCGTTACATCTGGGAAGTGGCGCATCATGACCTCAATGTTTCTGCAACAGCGCAAAGCCTGTTCACCTCGCAACCTGGAATCAGCAAGCAAATAAGGCTATTGGAGGATGAGCTTGGAGTAGAGGTGTTCGCACGCAGCGGCAAGCACCTGACCCGGGTGACACCAGCCGGGGAGAGAATCATCACCACGGCTGGGGAAATCCTTCGCAAGTGTGAAAGCATCAAGCAGATCGCACAGGAGTTTTCCAACGAGAAGCGTGGCACGCTGAGTATAGCGACGACCCATACGCAGGCCCGTTATGCACTTCCGCAGGTCATCAGCGCTTTCATCAAGCGTTACCCGGACGTATCGCTGCACATGCACCAGGGCACCCCGATGCAGATCGCCGAGATGGCCGCTGACGGAACCGTGGATTTCGCCATTGCCACCGAAGGCCTGGAGTTGTTTGGCGATCTGGTCATGATGCCGTGCTACCGCTGGAACCGCTGCGTTGTGGTTCCGCAGGGTCACCCACTGACCAGGCTTGAAAAGCTGACCCTTGAGGCGCTGGCGGAACAACCCCTCGTTACCTATGTGTTCGGCTTCACCGGGCGCTCCAAGCTGGATGAGGCATTCAGCCATCGCGGGCTCTCGCCGAAGGTCGTCTTCACCGCGGCGGACGCCGATGTCATCAAGACCTACGTTCGCCTGGGCCTGGGCGTAGGAATCGTCGCGCGCATGGCGGTGGACGCCAAGCTCGACCCCGATCTTGTTGTGCTGGATGCAAGCGAGCTGTTCGAGTCCAGCGTGACCAAGATTGGCTTCCGGCGCGGTACGTTCTTGCGCGGTTTCATGTGTGACTTCATCGAAACCTTCGCGCCGCATCTGGACCGGGAAATGATCGAAAAAGCCGTACAGTGCCGCAACAAGGTTGAAGTGGACGAACTTTTTCGTGATGTCGAACTGCCGACATTTTGATGAACGAGGCAGTTTCGAATCTCGGCTGCGAACCGGAGTTCGGTTCGCGGCCACCGTCTTTTGGACCTGTCAGCTTTTGGCGATGAGATTGCCGGCGTGCAAACCGCATTCTTTCTGCGTTGCTTCTTCCCACCACCAGCGTCCTTCCCGCTCATGCTGATTGGGCAGCACAGGACGGGTGCAGGGTTCACAGCCAATGCTGATGAAGCCGCGCTCATGCAAGCTGTTGTAAGGCACTTCGAGCATGCGGATATAGGTCCAGACCTCTTCGCTGGTCATCTGCGCCAAGGGGTTGAACTTGTAGAGCTTGTGGTCGGGAGTCGAGAAGGCCGTGTCGATTTCCAAGGTGGCTACCTGGCTGCGTGTGCCCGGGCTCTGATCACGTCGTTGGCCCGTCGCCCAGGCGCGGACCGTAGAAAGCTTGCGGCGCAGCGGTTCTATCTTGCGTATTCCACAGCATTCGCCATGGCCGTCACGGTAGAAGCTGAACAAACCCTTCTCGTTGACCATTGGCTGTAACAGTGCAGGGTCGGGTGTCATGATCTCGATGGGGATGCCGTAGTGCTCCCGGACCTGCTCTATGAATCGGTAGGTCTCGCTGTGCAAGCGACCGGTATCGAGGCTGAACACCTTGAGGTTCTTGTTCAGCTTCCAGGCCATATCGACCAGGACCACGTCTTCGGCCCCACTGAAGGAGATCCACAAGTCGTCGCCAAAGAGGTCGAAGGCAAGCTTGAGGATATCTTGCGGGGATTTCTCAGCGTAGGCAGCAGCCAGTCCGGCTACGTCGATTGTTTCACTCATCAGGCGGCTTCCTTTGTTGGCGCTTGGCGCGCTCTGCTGGCCGCGGATCTTAGCAAACACTCTTTATTACGCTAAATAACCTTTGAGGCTGAGGGACCACCGTTTGTGGAATAAGCATCGCGTTGCTTCGCTTGACCCTTGCCGTTAGAGTGCCGCTTCAATTTTTTGTGCTGTAAGGAGCGCGCCCGTGGAAATAGCCTGTCTCGATCTGGAAGGTGTTCTGGTTCCCGAA
This sequence comes from Stutzerimonas stutzeri, assembly GCA_002387205.1. Classification (GTDB taxonomy): domain Bacteria; phylum Pseudomonadota; class Gammaproteobacteria; order Pseudomonadales; family Pseudomonadaceae; genus Stutzerimonas; species Stutzerimonas stutzeri_N. The sequence goes on from DGLA01000012.1 coordinate 276,257, forward strand.
ATCTGGATCGCCTTCGCCGAGGCCACCGGAATCGAATCACTCCGGGCCACTACGCGCGACATTCCTGACTACGACGTATTGATGAAGCAGCGGCTGCGCATTCTCGATGAGCACAACCTGAAACTCACTGACATCCAGAAGGTCATTGCCACATTGAAGCCGCTCGATGGAGCCGTCGAGTTCGTCGATTGGTTGCGTGAGCGTTTTCAGGTCGTCATCCTGTCCGATACGTTCTACGAGTTCTCGCAGCCGTTGATGCGCCAGCTGGGCTTTCCGACACTGCTATGCCATCGCCTGATCACCGATGATTCAGATCGCGTCGTTGATTATCAGCTGCGTCAGAAAGACCCCAAGCGCCAGTCGGTTATCGCGCTGAAGAGCCTCTATTACCGGGTCATCGCGGCGGGCGACTCCTATAACGACACCACGATGCTTTCCGAAGCGCACGCGGGAATCCTGTTCCATGCGCCAGACAACGTGATCCGTGAATTTCCTCAGTTCCCAGCGGTGCATACCTTTGAGGAGCTCAAGCAGGAGTTCATCAGGGCGTCCAATCGTAAGCTCACGCTGTAGATGAAAGGGCAGCCTCCACGGCAGCGACCTCTGCCGTGGTTGTCATCGGTGCAGGGTTTTCTCCAGGGTTCTAAGCAGCACACTCACCTTGTCCATCGTTTCCTGGTATTCGGCTTGCCAATCCGAGTCCGCGACGATGCCGCCCCCTCCCCAGCAATAGACCTGGTCGCCCTTGATCAGCAGGGTGCGGATAGCGATCGAGCTGTCCATTTCGCCGCGTACGTCCAGATAAAGCAATGAGCCGCAGTAGATCGAGCGCCGAGTGGGCTCCAGTTCGTCGATGATTTGCATCGAGCGGATCTTCGGCGCGCCGGTTATCGAGCCTCCTGGAAAGCTGCCGCTCAACAGATCCAGCGCATCCTTGCCTGCCGCGAGGCGACCGCTGACGCTGCTGACCAAATGATGGACGTTGGGGTAGGTTTCCAGTGAAAACAGCTCGGGAACCCGCACGCTGCCGATCTCGCAACTGCGGCCAAGATCATTGCGTAACAGATCTACGATCATCAGGTTTTCGGCTCGGTCCTTCTTGCTGGCCAGCAGCGCCTCGGCCTCGGCCAGATCGGACTGCGTATCGAGCTGCCTGGGGCGGGTGCCTTTGATCGGGCGCGTTTCAACGGTGCCCTTGGTCAGGCGCATGAAGCGTTCGGGAGAGAGGCTGACTATGGATGCGTCATCCAGAGCCATGAAGCCGGCGAATGGCGTCGGGCAGGCGCTACGCAGGTCGCAGAACGCCTGCCATGCATCGCCATCGCAGGAGGCCTGGAAGCGTTGGGCAAAATTCACCTGATAGCAGTCGCCCGCCTGGATGTAGCGCTGAATGCGCTCGATGGCGTGACGGTAATCGTCGTGTTGCAGGTCCGCTTTGAATGCCGAGGTCAGCTCGAACGCCATCTGAGCAGGTTGCCGGTCCGTTTCGAACAGGGTAAGCAGGCGGGCGCGCTCAGACTCGTCCATTGCAGGATGAAAGACCAGATGCGTGACCCGATGATGATGATCGCTGATCAGCGCCCATCCATAGAGCCCGAATCTGGCCAGGGGCAGGCCCAGATCGTCGATGGCATTGCTGGGCAAACGCTCCAGTCGGGTGCCGAAATCATAACTGAGGTAGCCCAGCAAACCGCCGGTAAAGGGCAGGTCGATGCCGCCCGGCGCCTCGGCATCACCCAGTGATCGCAGAGCGTCGCGAAGCCTGGCAAAGAAGGCATCGCCTGTTTCTGTCGCAACGGGCTCGAGGACTTGCATTGGCCAGGCGCTGATCAGGTCGTAGCGCCCGCGGTCGGCCTGCGGCCTTCCAGAGTCAAGCAAAATTGCGCCTGGAGCATGGCGTACGAGGTCGAACCAGGAGGCCGGGTCCGGCTGGTAGGGAAGGGCATGTAGGGTGCAGACAGGCATGAGGTATTCGGTCCGATGATCGCCCGCCTCTAGGCTGGGCCTTGACTCACGCGTTCGTCGGGATATGGCCGAACAGGTCCTGGGCAAATCGAACCCGCTCCTCCGGCGTTTCCTGAATGCCTTTTTCTTTCAGCTCCTCGATCCGATTTTCCACCGCATGGGCACGATGGGTAAGTCCGCAATCGTTGGCTATCTGGATATTCAGGCCCGGGCGGGCGTTCAGCTCGAGAATCAACGGGCCTTTATCCTGATCGAGCACCATGTCGACCCCGATGTAGCCCAGACCGCACAGCTCGTAGCAGCCAGCGGCGAGCTTCATGAAGCCATCCCAGTTCGGCAGCTGCACGCCATCAACCGCGTTGGTGGTGTCAGGGTGCTTGGTGATCTTGTTGTTCAGCCAGGTGCCGCGCAGGGTGATGCCGGTCGCCAGGTCCACACCGACACCGATAGCGCCCTGGTGCAGGTTGGCCTTGCCCCCGGATTGGCGGGTCGGCAGGCGCAGCATGGCCATGACCGGGTAACCCATCAATACGATAATGCGGATGTCGGGCACGCCTTCGTAACTGATGCTCTTGAAAATAGGATCGGGGGTCACCCGGTACTCGATCAACGCTCGGTCGCGGTGACCGCCGAGCGAATAGAGACCTGTCAGTATGTTGGAGATCTGATGTTCGATCTCTTCATGGGTCATGATCTTGCCCGATACCGTGCGGTAGCGGCCTTCGAAGCGGTCAGCAATAACCAGAATGCCATCGCCGCCGGCCCCCTGGGCAGGCTTGACCACGAAGTCGGGGTGGTCCTTGACGATGTCCTTTAGCTTGTCGATGTCCTTTTCGGTTTCGATGATGCCGTACATCTCCGGCACATGGATTCCGGCCTCGATGGCCCGTTCCTTGGTGATGATCTTGTCATCCACGATCGGGTAGAGGTTTCGCTTGTTGTACTTGAGAACGTAGTCCGCGTTACGGCGGTTGATGCCCATGATGCCCTTGGCTTCAAGGGCCTTCCACGTTTTGATCAGACCGAACATGGCTCAATCCTTCAGAAAGGCTTTGAATCGAAACAGCTCGGTCAGGCGGTAGCCGCGATAGCGTCCCATCGCGAGCATGAAGCCAACCATGATCAGGAGTACCGCCGGGAAGGTGAACATGAAGTAGACCAGTTCCGGCACGCTCATCAGCATATGCGCCAGGGTGGCTGCGATCAGCGTTCCGACCGCGACCTTGAATGCATGACCCGCGCCGCGCTCTTCCCAGGTGATGGAAAGGCGTTCAATGGTCATGGTCAGGATCACCATGGGGAACAGGGCAACCGACAATCCTCGCTCCAGGCCAAGCTTGTGGCTGAACAAACTGATAACCGCGATCAGCACGACCACGAAGGTCAGTACGACCGACAGGCGCGGCAGCATCTGCAACTTCAGGTGTTCGAGATAGGAACGGAGCGAGAGGCCCAGCGCGGTAATCACGGTGAACAGGATGATGCCAAAGCCGAGCTGGGTTTCACGAAAGGCCAGGGCGATCAGTACGGGAGTAAAGGTGCCGAGGGTCTGCAGGCCGCCAAGGTTACGCAGGATCAGGATCACCAAAACCCCTATCGGAATCATGATCATGATCTGGTAGGTCTGCTGGGTTTGCAGCGGCAACCCATAGAGCGAATATTCGAGGAAGTCGGCGTCAGTGTTTTCGTCGGTCAGCTTGGCCAGACGGATTGCATTCATCTCGCTGCTATTGAGGGTAAAGGTGACCTGAGAATTGCGACCGCCCTCCAGGCTGAGTAACGGTTCATCGCCGGTCCACCAGACCAGTCGGTCCTTTGGCAGACCCTGCTCGCCAGTTTCCGGATTGAAATACAGCCATTTGTCGCCATTGAAGCTGCGCAGCCAGAGCTCCGGGGTCTGCGCCGTATCCGCTGCCAACCGTACGGTGTGCACGCGCTCCATCGGCACGTGGGCAATTGACAGTAGCAGCTCGATGACCCGCGCCTTGTTTGCCGTCGCGGAATCGCCGCCGAGCAGGAGTTTCACGTTATCGTCATTGGCGTTGTTGACGCGCTTGATGGCCTCGCTGATAAAAGTCTCCACGTCAGCCGAATGCTGGCGGATTGGAGACAACAATGCTTCGGCGGCGATCTTCTCGGCCCCTTCCACGGGGATGCTGTCGCGGAAGATCGGGCCATTCGCTTTGGTCTGCTCGCCGCTGTAGCGGCGCGTCAGCACCAGGCGGTAATAGAGAGTCTGGTTGCCGTTCACACGACGCGCGGACCAGGTCACCCGGCGATTGCCGTCTGCTCGGTTGATGCTGACGCCATAATTGTTGGAGATGAAGCTTTCGTTGAGGCTGACAAACTCCTGATTCAGGGGCGGCACGTACATCTGCAGTTTGACCGGCTCACGTGCGTTGGCCTGGAATTCGACCTTCGCATCGATGTTCCACAGATCGTCGGTTTCGTCTTCGGTCACAGGAATGCCGAGAATGAAGATCTGGTATGCCGTGATCGCGATGCCCAGCGAGACGAGCAGCAGGATCAGAATTTTCAGATGCAGGGTAAGCGCGCGCATAGGGTCACTCGTCAGCGTCGGATTCGGTGATGCAGCCGGGCTTGCCAGCAGCGTAAGTAAGGCTTGGGTCAACCAGGGCGCCAAATCGTGTCAGCGCATCGGAGCCAATCAAAAGTGGGTATTGGAAAGCGCTTCGGTCCGTGAGGTTCACTTCGATGCTGCGCTTGGCCTCGCCCATGCATAGTTTCAGCTCAACAACCGGGCGGGGTGTGTAGGTCTTTTCCTCTTCAGGATCGAAGTCCCCGGCGCGGCGCTTGATCTTGCTGATGCGCTGCAGCGGCAGTTCTATCGGCCGGCTGTGTGCTTCGTCGATGGCCAGGTAGAAACGCACCCAGTTCTTCCCGTCCCGCTTGAAGCGCTCGATGTCACGTGCGCTGAGTGAGGCAGTTTGGGCGCCAGTGTCCAGCTTGGCCGGCACTTCCAGGTCAAACTCCGGAAGCGCGACATGCTCGTTCAGGCCATAGACAGTCTTGTCTTTGGCGTGGGCAGCTATGGAGGACAGCAGGCACAGCATTAGCAGATAGGGTTTGACGCTCATAAATCCGGGCAGGTTCGAGTCGGAGGAAGCATGGGCGAAGCTGCGGCCCATGGGCTATTACGGCGGCTAATCAAGAGACGATCGCGGGATACAGGGCCGCATTCTAGCATGGCCCCTCAAAGGGTCGCGACTGGCCTATGGTTGCCATCCTGTGAGAAATGATCGTTCCCGCAATGCCAAACTGTCGACAATCGACTTTTGTATCGGTTGACGTACCGGCTAGACGGGGCGTAGATTGCAGCGGTCAAAACGTAAAGTGTCGACAATCATGCTTGAAGCCATGCTTTCAACTCCATCTGCTCAGGTTGACCCCGGTACGCTTTCCGAGCACGTTTTCCGGTTGATCCAGGCCGCCATCATCAAGGGAGATATTGCGCCGGGTAGCAAGATTTCCGAACCCGAGCTGGCACGAACCTACGGCATCAGTCGCGGCCCGTTGCGCGAGGCGATCCATCGGCTAGAAGGTCAGAAGCTGCTGGTTCGAGTGCCCCATGTCGGGGCCCGTGTGGTGTCGCTCAGCCACGCCGAGCTGATCGAGCTCTATGAGATTCGTGAGTCGCTTGAAGGCATGGCCTGCCGACTGGCTGCCGAGCGCATGAGCGAGAGTGAAGTGGATGAGTTGCGCCGCGTGCTGGAGACCCACGAGCGCGACGAGGCGTTTCAGGCTGGCGTCGGCTATTACCAGCAAGAGGGCGATTTCGACTTTCACTACCGGATCATCCAGGGCAGTGGTAACCGCACCCTCACTCAGATGCTCTGTGGCGAGTTGTATCAGCTCGTGCGCATGTACCGAATCCAGTTTTCCACCACGCCGAATCGTCCGCGTCAGGCATTCGCCGAACACCATCGGATCCTCGATGCCATTGCCGACCGTGACGGCGAGTTGGCCGAGTTGCTGATGCGGCGTCACATCTGCGCATCCAAGCGCAACATCGAGCGCCATTACCTGGCAGCACAGCAACAGACACCACAAACACGAGGTGAGGCATGACACTTCCTACCCCTGGCCAGCGTTTCCGTGACGCGGTCGCCAATGAACATCCCCTGCAAGTGGTCGGTGCCATCAACGCCAATCACGCATTGCTTGCGAAACGCGCCGGATTCAAGGCGATCTATCTTTCTGGTGGCGGCGTCGCGGCTGGCTCGCTCGGCTTGCCAGACCTCGGGATCACCGGCCTCGATGATGTGTTGACCGATGTGCGCCGCATCACGGATGTCTGCGACCTGCCGCTACTGGTCGACGTCGATACCGGATTCGGCTCGTCTGCATTCAACGTGGCGCGCACGGTCAAGTCCATGATCAAGTTCGGTGCTGCTGCGATCCATATCGAAGATCAGGTCGGAGCCAAGCGCTGCGGTCATCGCCCGAACAAGGAAATCGTTTCCCAGCAGGAGATGGTCGATCGGATCAAGGCGGCGGTGGATGCCCGTACCGATGACAGTTTCGTGATCATGGCGCGCACCGATGCACTGGCGGTCGAAGGGCTCGATGCGGCCCTGGAGCGTGCACAGGCCTGCGTGGAAGCCGGAGCGGACATGGTCTTCCCCGAGGCGATTACCGAACTGTCTATGTACAAGCTGTTCGCCGAAAAGGTCGGCGCGCCCATCCTGGCGAACATCACCGAGTTTGGTGCTACGCCGCTCTACACCACTGATGAACTCGCCAGCGCTGACGTATCGCTGGTGCTGTACCCGCTTTCGGCGTTCCGCGCGATGAACAAGGCGGCGGAGAATGTCTATAACGCTATCCGTCGCGACGGCACTCAAAAGAACGTGGTCGACACCATGCAGACCCGCATGGAGCTGTACGAACGTATCAACTACCACGCATTCGAGCAGAGCCTCGATGCGCTGTTCGCACAGAAGAAGAGTTGAGCCGCGAGGCAGCAGGTAGCCGGGCTGTTTGCCGGTACTGATGAGCAACTTTGCAGTATCCAGAACAAATCCAATAAGGAGAGAGCAATGGCTGAAGCAAAAGTATTAGGCGGTGCCGGTCTGCGTGGCCAGGTTGCCGGGCAGACAGCGCTGTGCACCGTCGGCAAGACCGGGGCCGGCCTGACCTACCGGGGCTACGACGTACGCGAACTGGCGGAACACGCTGAGTTCGAGGAAGTCGCCTACCTGCTGTTCTATGGCGAACTGCCGACTGCCCAGCAGCTGGCCGACTATAAGGTGCGGCTAAAAACTCTGCGGGACCTGCCCGCCGCGTTGAAGGAAGTGCTGGAGCGAATCCCAGCCGATGCACACCCCATGGACGTCATGCGTACCGGTGCATCGATGCTAGGCACGCTGGAGCCTGAGCGCTCGTTCGAGCAGCAGCGCGATGTCGCTGAGCGCCTGATGGCCGCATTTCCGGCGGTCATGTGCTACTGGTACCACTTCACGCATCAGCAGAAGCGGATCGAATGCACCAGCGAAGAAGACACCCTGGGCGGTCATTTCCTGGCGCTGCTGCATGGCAAGAAGCCAAGCGACCTGCATGTCAAGGTCATGAACGTCTCGTTGATTCTTTACGCCGAGCATGAGTTCAACGCCTCGACCTTCACGGCGCGTGTCTGTGCATCGACCCTGTCGGACATGTATTCATGCGTCACCGGTGCCATCGGTTCGTTGCGTGGTCCGTTGCACGGTGGCGCCAACGAGGCTGCGATGGACATGATCCAGCAGTGGGATTCGCCGGAGGCTGCCGTGCAGGGCATTCTCGGCATGCTTGAGCGCAAGGACAAGATCATGGGCTTTGGCCATGCGATCTATAAGGAGTCCGATCCGCGCAACGAGGTCATCAAGGTGTGGGCCAGCAAGCTGGCTGACGAGGTGGGCGACACCGTTCTCTATTCGGTCTCCGTCGCCGTTGACGAAACCATGTGGGAACAGAAAAAACTCTTTCCCAATGCGGACTTCTACCATGCCTCGGCCTACCACTTCATGGGCATCCCGACCAAGCTGTTCACACCGATCTTTGTATGTTCGCGCGTGACCGGCTGGGCCTCCCACGTCATCGAGCAGCGCGCCAATAACCGCATCATCCGCCCGAGCGCCGACTATGTCGGACCGGAACAGCGCAAGGTCGTGCCTGTCGCCGAGCGCTGATCGATGGGAGGGGAGACCGTGACATTGGTCGCCCCTCTCGCTTTTTTTGTACACCTACTGGATTGAGTCCTTCCGGCATGAACACAGAACATCGCAAACCCTTGCCCGGCACCGGGCTGGACTACTTCGACACCCGTGGAGCAGTCGAGGCAATCCAGCCAGGCAGTTACGACAAGTTGCCCTACACCTCACGCGTGCTGGCCGAGCAGTTGGTGCGTCGTTGCGATCCGTCGATGCTGACCGACTCGCTGAAGCAGGTCATCGAGCGCAAGCGCGACCTCGACTTCCCCTGGTACCCGGCGCGCGTGGTCTGCCATGACATCCTTGGCCAGACGGCGCTGGTGGATCTTGCGGGACTGCGCGATGCCATCGCCGAGCAGGGCGGTGATCCGTCTAAAGTCAACCCGGTCGTGCCGACGCAGCTGATCGTAGACCATTCCCTGGCAGTCGAATTTGCGGGATTCGATCCGGACGCGTTCGAGAAGAACCGAGCCGTTGAAGAGCGCCGCAACGAGGATCGTTTTCACTTCATCGAGTGGACCAAGACGGCCTTCAAGAACGTCGATGTGATTCCCGCCGGCAACGGGATCATGCACCAGATCAACCTCGAGAAGATGTCGCCGGTCATTCAGGCGCGAGATGGCGTCGCCTTCCCTGATACCTGCGTCGGTACTGACAGCCACACGCCGCATGTGGATGCGCTCGGTGTTATCGCCGTCGGCGTCGGGGGGCTCGAGGCTGAAACCGTGATGCTTGGCCGTGCCTCGATGATGCGGCTGCCCGACATCGTCGGCGTGAAGTTGACCGGTAAGCGTCAGCCCGGGATAACGGCGACCGATATTGTGCTGGCCTTGACCGAATTCCTGCGCAAGGAGCGCGTGGTCGGCGCCTATGTTGAATTCTTCGGCGATGGGGCCGCCAGCCTGACCATCGGTGACCGCGCCACCATCTCCAACATGTGCCCGGAGTATGGCGCGACCGCCTCGATGTTCTACATAGACCAGCAGACCATCGATTACCTGAAGTTGACCGGACGTGAACCGGAGCAGGTGACTCTGGTGGAGCATTACGCCAGGACCACAGGTCTCTGGGCCGATGCGCTGGTGGACGCGCAGTACGAGCGCGTGCTCGAGTTCGACTTGTCGAGCGTAGTGCGCACCATGGCTGGCCCGTCCAATCCGCATCGTCGTCTGCCGACCTCGGCGCTTCACGAGCGCGGCATCGCGGTTGACCTAGACAAGGCGCAAGCCGAAGAGCGCGATGGCCTGATGCCGGATGGCGCGGTGATCATTGCCGCCATCACGAGCTGCACCAACACCTCGAACCCGCGCAACGTGGTGGCCGCCGGTCTGCTGGCGAAGAAGGCCAACGAGTTGGGCCTGATTCGCAAGCCGTGGGTTAAGACCTCCTTCGCGCCGGGCTCGAAGGTGGCCAAGCTGTATCTGCAGGATGCCGGCCTGCTGACCGAGCTGGAAAAGCTTGGCTTTGGCATCGTCGCGTACGCCTGTACCACCTGTAACGGCATGTCCGGCGCGCTGGACCCACAGATACAGCAGGAGATCATCGACCGCGACCTCTACGCGACCGCTGTCCTGTCCGGCAATCGCAACTTCGACGGGCGCATCCATCCCTACGCGAAACAGGCATTTCTCGCTTCGCCGCCGCTGGTGGTCGCCTACGCCATCGCCGGGACCGTGCGATTCGACATAGAACAGGATGTTCTGGGGCACGATCAGTTGGGCAACCCCGTCACGCTCAAGGACCTCTGGCCGAGCGACGAGGAGATCGACCGCATCGTCGCCGAGTCGGTGAAGCCAGAGCAGTTCAAGCAGATCTACATCCCGATGTTCGACCTAGGCTCGGTGGAAGAGGCGGAAAGCCCGCTTTATGACTGGCGGCCCATGTCGACGTACATTCGCCGACCACCCTATTGGGAAGGTGCGCTGGCCGGCGAGCGGTCGCTCAGGGGAATGCGCCCGCTGGCGGTGCTGCCGGACAACATCACCACTGACCACCTGTCGCCGTCAAACGCTATCATGCTGGACAGCGCCGCGGGCGAGTACCTGGCCAAGATGGGTCTGCCGGAAGAGGACTTCAACTCCTACGCCACGCACCGCGGCGACCATCTGACCGCTCAGCGCGCAACCTTTGCCAACCCCCAGCTGGTCAACGAGATGGCTGTGGTCGACGGACAGGTGAAGAGGGGTTCGCTGACCCGCGTCGAGCCGGAAGGCAAGGTGATGCGCATGTGGGAGGCTATCGAGACCTACATGAACCGCAAGCAACCGCTGATCATCATTGCCGGTGCCGACTACGGCCAGGGTTCCTCCCGCGACTGGGCGGCCAAGGGCGTTCGGCTGGCCGGCGTCGAGGCGATCGCCGCTGAAGGCTTCGAGCGGATCCACCGGACTAACTTGGTGGGCATGGGTGTACTGCCGTTGGAATTCATGCCAGGCACCACGCGCCTGACGCTGGGTATTGATGGCAGTGAAACCTTTGACGTGCTTGGCGAGCGGACGCCGCGAGCCACCCTGACGCTGGTGATCACGCGAAAGAACGGTGAGCGGCTCGAAGTGCCGGTTACCTGCCGTCTGGATACAGCCGAGGAGGTTTCGATCTACGACGCCGGTGGCGTGCTGCAGCGTTTCGCGAAGGATTTCCTCAACCAGGCATCCTGAGGGCATGGCCAGCGGCCTCTGGCATCGCTGAAGGGCTGTTGGCCATACGGATGATTTCGCGGCGGCCTGCTGGTCGCGGCATTCGACAAGGTAAGGTTCACCATGGCTTATCCACCGCAATTGAAAATTCCCGCCACCTACATGCGTGGCGGCACCAGCAAGGGTGTGTTCTTTCGCCTGCAGGACCTTCCGCCTGAAGCCCAGGTCCCTGGCGAGGCACGGGACCGGCTGTTCCTGCGGGTGATCGGCAGTCCCGATCCTTATGGCAAGCACACCGATGGCATGGGTGGCGCGACGTCCAGTACCAGCAAATGCGTGATCCTGTCCCGAAGCGATCGTCCGGACCATGACGTCGAGTACCTCTATGGCCAGGTTTCGATCGACAGTGCCTTTGTCGACTGGAGCGGCAATTGCGGAAATCTTTCGACGGCAGCCGGGGCGTTTGCGCTGCATGCTGGGCTGGTCGATCCCCATCGGATTCCCGAAGATGGCGTCTGCAGTGTCCGTATATGGCAAGCCAACATAGGGAAGACGATCATCGCCCACGTGCCGGTTACCGGCGGCCAGGTACAGGAAACCGGGGACTTCGAACTGGACGGCGTCACCTTTCCCGCTGCGGAAATCGTTCTGGAATTCCTTGACCCGGCAGACGAAGGCGAGGGCGGCAGCGCCATGTTTCCCACAGGTAATCTGGTGGACGAACTGGACGTGCCGGGTGTCGGCGCCCTCAAGGCGACCCTGATCAATGCCGGTATTCCGACAGTGTTCGTAAATGCACAGGACATAGGCTTCACCGGTACGGAGCTGCAGGACGCCATCAACGGTGACCTGAAAACGTTGGCGATGTTCGAGGTTATCCGCGCCCAGGGTGCATTGCGCATGGGATTGATCAAGGAGATCGGGGAGGCCGCCAGACGCCAGCATACCCCTAAGGTGGCGTTTGTTGCCGGGCCTGCCGACTACACCTCGTCCAGCGGCAAGGATATTGGTGCCGCCGAGGTTGATCTGCTGGTGCGGGCCCTGTCGATGGGGAAACTGCACCACGCCATGATGGGCACAGCCGCCGTTGCCATCGGCACTGCGGCCTCCATATCTGGAACGCTGGTCAACCTTGCTGCCGGCGGAGGAAATCGCTCTGAGGTGGTATTCGGTCACCCGTCAGGAACCCTTCGCGTTGGAGCCGAAGCCCGCCAGCTCAACGGAGAATGGACAGTGCTCAAGGCAAGCATGAGCCGCAGCGCGCGGATCCTGATGGAAGGCTGGGTTCGGGTGCCGCACGATGACGTTTGATCACCAACGTGCGATCGACGCGGTTCCTGCAAACCAGGACATCTAGACGCCTCATGCAAAAAAGTCCGCACTATGCGGACTTTTTGTTGTCTAGCGAAACGGCACTTATTTGAGTCGGCGTTCGACGCCCTTTTCAACGAGGATCTTCGCGGAGATCTCCTCAACCGAAAAGTGCGTGGAGTTGATGTAGTTGATGTTTTCGCGGCGGAACAGGTTCTCCACCTCGCGAACCTCGAACTCGCACTGGGCGTAGCTGGCGTAGCGGCTGTTTGGTTTGCGCTCGTTGCGAATGGCCGTCAGGCGATCGGGGTCGATGGTCAGACCGAACAGTTTGTCTCGGTGGGTCTTGAGGGCCGGGGGAAGTTGCAGGCGTTCCATGTCGTCTTCGGTCAGCGGATAGTTGGCTGCCCGGATCCCGTACTGCATCGCCATGTACAGACAGGTGGGCGTTTTGCCGCACCTGGAGACGCCGACCAAAATAAGATCTGCCTTGTCGTAGTAGTGCGTGCGGGCGCCATCATCATTATCAAGAGCGAAATTGACCGCGTCGATTCGCTCCATGTAGTTGGCGTTGTGGCTGATCGAATGGGATTTGCCGACGGAGTAAGAGGAGCGTGACATCAGTTCATGTTCCAGCGGAGCAAGGAAAGACGAAAAGATGTCGATCATGAAGCCATTTGATTCAGCCAGGATGTCACGAATTTCCTGGTTCACCAGTGTGTCGAAGATGATCGGGCGCGCACCGTCGTTTTCCGCGGCTTTATTTATTTGCTGTACCATTGCCCGCGCTTTTTCGGCCGTGTCTATATATGGTCGGGTGAGCTTGGTAAAGCTGATGGTTTCGAACTGTGCCAGTAGGCTCTGGCCGAGCGTTTCGGCCGTGATTCCGGTGCCGTCGGATATGAAGAATGCAGTTCGTTTCATTGCATCTGGGACCTTAAGTCAAGAACGGTTCTCAGCTATAGTAGGCCCCTACGCCGAGCCTCGGTTCGCGGGCATTGTTACTTATTTTGCAGGGCCAGACCACCGTGTCGCGGATGGGCACGGATCGAGTTTCCAACAAAACGTGGAGAGATCACCTTGGTAGAGTACGTAGTTTCCCTCGATCAGCTCGGCAATCATGATGTTGAGCGAGTAGGGGGCAAGAACGCCTCCCTGGGCGAGATGATCAGCAACCTCGCAGGCGCGGGTGTTTCAGTGCCAGGTGGTTTCGCCACTACGGCCCAGGCCTATCGGGACTTCATGGAGCTTAGTGGTCTTAACGAGCAGATCCATGCACTTCTAGACGCCCTGGACGTGGACGACGTCAACGCCCTAGCCAAGGCTGGTGCGCAGATTCGCGGCTGGGTCATGGAAGCCGAATTCCCCCCCAAGCTGGATGCTGACATCCGTGCCGCGTTCGCCCAGATGGCCGCCGGAAACGAGAATATGGCGGTTGCCGTGCGCTCGTCTGCAACAGCTGAAGACTTGCCGGATGCTTCCTTTGCTGGCCAGCAGGAAACTTTCCTGAACATTCGCGGTGTCGACAACGTGATCCGTGCCGCCAAGGAAGTGTTCGCCTCGCTTTTCAACGACCGTGCGATCGCCTATCGCGTCCATCAGGGTTTCGATCACAAGCTGGTTGCTCTTTCTGCAGGCGTGCAGCGCATGGTGCGTTCCGAGACCGGTACGGCTGGCGTAATGTTCACCCTGGACACAGAGTCGGGCTTCCGTGATGTCGTCTTCATTACCGGCGCCTACGGCCTCGGTGAAACAGTCGTGCAGGGCGCGGTCAATCCTGACGAATTCTACGTACACAAGCACACACTGGAAGCCGGACGTCCCGCCATCCTGCGCCGTAATCTCGGCAGCAAGGCGATCAAGATGGTTTACGGCGAAGAAGCCAGCGCGGGTAAATCCGTCAAGACCGTCGAAGTTGAACAGTCCGAGCGCATGCGTTTCTGCCTGACCGATGAAGAGGTCGCCAATCTCGCCAGGCAGGCGATGACCATCGAGAAGCATTACGGCCGACCGATGGATATCGAGTGGGCCAAAGATGGCGATGACAACCAGCTGTACATTGTCCAGGCGCGTCCAGAAACCGTGAAGAGCCGTACCAGCGGCAACGTGATGGAGCGTTACCTGCTGAAAGAGAAGGGCAAGGTCCTGGTCGAGGGGCGCGCCATCGGCCAGCGCATTGGTGCCGGTCCGGTGAAGATCATTCACGACGTATCCGAGATGGACAAGGTTCAGCCGGGTGACGTACTGGTTTCCGACATGACCGACCCGGATTGGGAGCCGGTGATGAAGCGCGCCAGTGCCATCGTCACCAATCGTGGCGGTCGTACCTGCCATGCCGCCATCATCGCGCGCGAGCTGGGGATCCCGGCAGTTGTTGGCTGTGGCAATGCAACCGAACTGCTGCAGGACGGGCAGCGCGTAACGGTCACCTGCGCAGAGGGCGACACCGGTCTGATCTTCGAAGGCGAACTGGGCTTCGATATTCGCCAGAACTCCATCGATGCGATGCCTGAGCTGCCGTTCAAGATCATGATGAACGTCGGTAACCCGGACCGCGCTTTCGACTTCGCTCAGCTGCCAAATGAAGGTGTTGGTCTGGCGCGCCTGGAGTTCATCATCAATCGCATGATCGGCGTTCATCCGAAAGCGCTGCTCAACTTCGATAGCTTGCCAGCCGACATAAAAGGCAGTGTCGAGAAGCGTATCGCTGGTTACGGTGACCCCGTCGACTTCTACGTAGAAAAGCTGGTCGAGGGCGTGAGCACCCTAGCCGCCGCCTTCTGGCCTAAAAAGGTCATCGTGCGCCTGTCGGACTTCAAGTCCAACGAATATGCCAACCTGATCGGTGGCAAGCTCTATGAGCCCGAAGAAGAAAACCCGATGCTTGGCTTCCGCGGCGCTTCGCGTTACATCAGCGAATCTTTCCGCGACTGCTTCGAGCTCGAGTGCCGTGCGATGCGCAAGGTGCGGGATGTAATGGGGCTGACCAACGTTGAGCTGATGGTGCCGTTCGTGCGGACCCTTGGCGAAGCGTCGCAGGTCATCGATATCCTCGGACAGTTCGGTCTCAAGCGTGGTGAGAATGGCCTGCGAATCATCATGATGTGCGAACTGCCGTCCAACGCGCTGCTGGCTGATGAGTTCCTCGAGTTTTTCGACGGCTTCTCCATCGGCTCCAACGACATGACCCAGCTGACGCTGGGCCTGGATCGTGACTCCGGTATCATTGCGCACCTTTTCGATGAGCGTAACCCGGCGGTAAAGAAGCTTTTGGCGAATGCAATCGAGGCCTGCAACAAGGCGGGCAAGTACATCGGTATTTGCGGTCAGGGCCCTTCCGATCATCCAGATCTGGCCAAGTGGCTTATGGAACAGGGAATCGAAAGCGTATCGCTGAACCCTGACTCGGTGCTCGACACCTGGTTCTTCCTGGCAGACGCTGAGATCAAATGAGCTAGCAGATAATCAAGAAGGGCGGTTTTCCGCCCTTTTTGCTGTGAGGCGAGCCATGGCCTGGCACCTTGCTCGCTAGCGGGGTCTCAGGGATCGCTCGGCAGGCTTGTGTCGCGATTGGACCATCATTTTCGGCAAGGAGATTCTCATGCAATATGTCACTCCCGATCTGTGCGATGCCTACCCCGAACTTGTTCAGGTAGTTGAGCCGATTTTCAGCAATTTCGGCGGTCGTGATTCATTTGGTGGCCAAATCGTCACTATCAAATGCTTCGAAGACAACTCGTTGGTGAAAGAGCAGGTCGATACTGACGGCTCAGGCAAGGTCCTGGTTGTGGATGGAGGAGGTTCTTTGCGCCGAGCGTTGCTCGGTGACATGCTGGCCGAGAAGGCAGCTCGGAACGGCTGGGAAGGGCTGGTAATCTACGGTTGCATCAGGGATGTGGACGTTATCGCTCAGACTGAATTAGGCGTGCAGGCGTTGGCCACCCATCCAATGAAAACGGACAAGCGTGGCATAGGTGATTTGAACATCCCGGTGACCTTCTGTGGCGTAACCTTTCGGCCCGGTGAATATGTCTATGCCGACAATAACGGCATCATCGTTTCGCCTGAACCTTTGAAAATTCCTGAATAAGTTTGTGGTTGGCCTCCTCGAGCCCGGCATCGCCGGGCTTTTTGCCGTTTCAAAGAGATCAAGAATTGCCTGACGAAAGCCTTCAATCAGGGCTGTTGCATGCCCTGGTTCTTGATGGACAAGGTGGTGCGCGTTCAGTCACCTATTCCGATATTCCAGATTTGCGGCTAGCCCAACGGGAAACTCTCTGGCTGCATTGGGATCGCGGGCAGCCGGCCGCACAGGGTTGGTTGCGCAGGCGCAGCGGGCTAAGTGCTTTCGCCTGCGATGTCCTTCTCGAGGAAAACACCCGGCCAAGGCTGCTGGCTTTGCCCAACGACGAGCTGTTGCTCTTTCTCAGAGGCGTAAACCTCAATCCTGACGCCGAACCGGAAGATATGGTGTCCCTGCGAGTATTCGCCGATTCGCGCCGGGTCATTTCATTGCGCCTGCGTCCCTTGCGCTCCACGGAGGTGGTCATCAAGCAGTTGGAGGCTGGTGTCGGCCCGACGACCTCGTCAGAAATACTGCTCGCCTTGGCTGATGCGCTGACCAACCGAGTCGATGATTTCGTAGAAGTGCTGACGGAGAAACTCGACGACGAGGAGGATCGTGTGGAGGCCGATGAACGTTACTCACCTCCTCAGGGCCAGATGCTCACCATGCGTCGACAGGCGGCAAGTTTGCGCAGGTTTTTGCTGCCGCAGCGGGAAATCTACGGCCAGCTGACACGCAATCGTCTGCCGTGGTTTGTCGACGACGACACCGATTACTGGAACGAACTCAGCAACCGGTTGATTCGTTATCTCGAAGAGCTGGAGCTGGTCCGAGAGAGGGTCAACCTGGTGCTCGAAGCTGAAGAGAGAAGATTGCGCGAGCGCATGAACCGGACGATGTACCTGCTCGGGATCATTACCGGCTTTTTTCTGCCCATGAGCTTCCTCACTGGGCTTCTGGGAATCAACGTCGGCGGCATTCCAGGCGCTGAACATCCCTACGGTTTCTATATTGCCTGCGGCCTGATCGCTGCTGTTGCCGGCTTCCAGTGGTGGATCTTCCGCCGCCTGAAATGGGTGTGATGTGACCGCCCGTGCCGACGCGCCGTCTAGGTGACACAGTTTTAGCGAGGTGAACATGCACGATCCGTTTGAAGAATCGTTGCGAGACATGCTCAATGCGCAATCGTCCCATGACGACGACGCCTGCCTGGACCGGGTGCTGAAAACTGCCAATCGCCAGGTTGGAGCAGGAGACCTGTTCGGGCTCATGGGGAACTGGTTTCAGGCTGTCCTGATTGCCGCTAGCGGCGGTGCGGGTCAGCCACGCTCGACTGCACGACGTCATTTTTCTCAATCCACTCCTAACGATAGGGCCGACTGATCATGGAATTCGATCCCTGGAGCCAGAGCTTGCTGGCCGCTATGAATGCCCTGTGGGCACCTATCGCTGCATTCATCCCGCGTCTGTTCGGTGCGTTGCTGGTGGTAGTGGCAGGGCTGGTGGTTGCGAAGCTGTTGGATGCTCTGCTGTCCAAGGGGCTGGCCAAGGTCGGGCTTGATCGGCTTGTGGCCGGGACCGGGGTAAACAAGTTGCTCGGTCGGGTAGCTATACGGTCCTCTGCATCAACATTGATAGGCAAAATCGTCTATTGGTTTGTCCTGCTCGTGTTTCTTGTGTCCGCTGCCGAATCCTTAGGGCTTGCGCGCGTATCGGCTGTGCTGGATACGCTGGCGCTCTACGTGCCGAAAGTATTCGGTGCGGCACTGATCCTGCTGGCCGGCGTGTTGCTTGCTCAACTGGTAAACGGCTTGGTGCGCGGCGCTGCGGAAGGCGTAGGCCTGGAGTACGCCAGTGGTCTGGGACGTATTGCGCAAGGGCTGGTGATCGTCATCAGCATTTCTGTAGCCATAGGTCAGCTTGAGGTCAAAACCGAGCTACTGAACTACGTGATTGCCATCGCCCTGATTTCGGTTGGGCTTGCGGTCGCGCTGGCGCTTGGTCTGGGCAGTCGCGAGCTTGTGAGCCAGATTCTTGCGGGAATCTACGTGCGTGAGCTGTATGAAGTAGGCCAGCGTGTTCGCCTGGATAATCTCGACCTGGACGGTGAGATCGAGGAAATTGGAACAGCCAAGACGCTGTTGCTGACCGACGACGGAGAACTCGTTTCGATAGCAAATAGAGTCCTCTTGGAGCAACGAGTCGGCAGCCGTTAGCCGCAGCAATCTGTTAAAGTGCGCCGCCCTGTTTCGCTGTCGTCTGATCGCGGCCACGACTTTGACTGCCGGTTCGAAGTGTCTTGATTAAAGCCCATCCACCTACCACGAGTTATGACCCTCGCCAGCTTTCAGATGAAGAGCTGGTACAGCGCGCCCACGTCGAATTGTTTCATGTAACTCGCGCTTATGAAGAACTCATGCGGCGATATCAACGGACGCTGTTCAATGTGTGCGCGCGTTATCTGGGAAACGATCGGGATGCCGATGATGTTTGCCAGGAAGTGATGCTGAAGGTCCTGTATGGACTGAAGAACTTTGAGGGCAAGTCAAAGTTTAAAACATGGCTATATAGCATTACTTACAACGAATGCATCACTCAGTACAGAAAGGAACGACGTAAAAGGCGCTTGCTAGATGCATTGAGTCTCGACCCGGTAGACGAGGCGGTTGAAGAGGCAGAGCCTCCTGTCGGAGAAAAGACCGGCCTTGATCGCTGGCTTGTGCACGTGAACCAGATAGATCGAGAGATCCTGGTGTTGCGTTTTGTTGCGGAGCTTGAATTTCAGGAAATCGCCGACATTATGCATATGGGTCTAAGCGCAACGAAGATGAGATATAAGAGGGCGCTGGACAAGCTGCGCGAAAAATTTTCGGGCATTGCTGAAACTTAACAGCCTCAAGTTGTCATATTGGTAGCGAACAGCTTGGGCCTTACAGTTGCCGGTTTCCTTAGAATGTTCTGATACTAACCACCAGATGGGGATTTACGGATGAAGCTTAAAAACACCTTAGGCGTTGTAATTGGTTCTTTGGTTGCAGCCACTTCCATTGGCGCGCTGGCCCAGGGCCAAGGTGCCGTAGAGGTGGAGGCATTCGGTAAGCACTACTTCACCGACAGCTCGCGTGACGTTCAGCGGGACGGCGAACTGTACGGTGCGGGCGTCAGCTATTTTCTGACAGATGATGTTTCTCTTGGGCTGTCCTATGGCGAATACCATGATCTGACTTCCCAGGATCCGGTTGGTGCTGGCGGTCACAAGGACATCAAGGGCAGCCTGACTTCGCTTGATGCTACCTACCACTTCGGTCAGCCAGGTGTTGGTCTGCGTCCGTACGTATCTGCCGGTGCTGCACATCAGAGCATCGGTCAGGCCGCTCGTGGTGGGCGCGACCATAGCACCTTCGCCAACGTGGGCACTGGCGTGAAGTACTACTTCACCGAGAACTTCTTCGCCAAAGCCAGCGTTGACGGAATGTACAACATCGATGCTGACGAAGCAGAGTGGATGGCTGGCGTAGGTGTTGGCCTGAACTTCGGTGGTGGCGGTCAGCAGCAGGTAGCTCAGGTTGAGCCTACACCTGCACCGGCACCAGCGCCTATGGTTGACAACGAGCCCGAGCCGGAGCCGGAGCTGGTGCGCGTTGAGCTTGATGTCAAGTTCGATTTCGACGAGGCACGCGTCCGCGAAGAAAGCTACAGCGACATCAAGAACCTTGCCGATTTCATGCAGCAGTATCCGCAAACCAGCACGACCGTTGAAGGACACACCGATTCGGTAGGTACTGATCAGTACAACCAGCGTTTGTCGGAGCGTCGTGCCCAGGCCGTGCGTGAAGTACTGGTCAATCAGTATGGCGTCGAAAGCCAGCGCGTTGATTCGGTTGGCTACGGCGAAACCCGCCCGGTCGCTGACAACAACAGCGAAGAGGGGCGTCAGGTCAACCGCCGCGTAGAAGCCGAGGTTGAAGCGCAGGTGCGTTAATTGCCTGGTGATTAGCGGAAAGTTTGCCGACCGGGTCGCTTGTTAAGGATCTGAGCGGTGATTAGCAAACGCCCCGACCTGTTCGGGGCGTTTGCATTTTTGGCGCGGACGGTGAGAGCCTTGGGTCAGCATGGACATGCCTCAACAGAAAATGTGGCAGCCGTGTTCAAGCCAGTGACCGCCTTTCGTTGAGCGGCACCAGCGCCGACGCTGACAGGGCTGTGGAGAGGCTCTGCCCAGTGTGAGTCGAAGCATCTTGCCGGGGACAGCTCGCAGTTGGCCGCATGGCGTCTTGGCTTTCCCTTTCCGAGAAGCCTGCGACTGACTTCTCGATTGCAATCTAGTTTCAGGCCAACGCTCTTTGAATCGGATCCAATCCAGCTATGCGCTGGCGAGGTATTGATGCTGGCGGAGTTGGCGGCCGTTACTGGGGTTGCGATCGCTCCATGCACCAACACGAGACGCGAGCCCATGTTGGCGATGATCTGTCGAACGCTATCCGTATCCCTGCAAAGTTGTGCAATGCAGGCGAACGAACCGCATCTTCAGGCAGGCATCTGCCACGGAGCCAGCAGCATGCCCTGACGACTCAGGTCCGCACGAGCCTGCTGGAGTGTCTCGCCAAGTTTGACCGGGTCAGAATAAACGCTGCTGGACAGCTTGCAATGCCCTACAGGGCGGGACTCGCTGCCATCCACGACCGTGATGCTGAGTTCACCATTTCCTTCCGTGAGCGTCCAGGCAACGCACTGGAAGGGCTTGAACGCGCGGTCGGTGATCAGAAGGGCGTCGTTGAAGCGAAGGGGGCTGGTCATGGGGCGTGTCTCTCTGTGTGGTACCCAAAATACGGAATTGGCCTGCCGTTCTGGTCGCTGGCGTTGGCCTTACATTCCATTGATGTACACAGGGGACTGATAAGTCACATCCAGAGTTCGTAACTGCGTAAGAAATTTGCAATTAGCCGAAGGTATAAGCCGGCTAGGGTGCACCAAACGATGGGTTGTATGGCCGCCGAGGCCCATTCCAGGGCTGGTAACGCAATAAAAGACATGGTGCGACAGTTATGCCGCTTAACTTCGGCACAGCTGGCCGCGACGAAAAGCCGCAGGTTCCGGGTGCAAAACGGCCCGCCCTCTTAAAGGAGGGCGGGCCGTCCGGGATCTCCTGGAAGAAGCGATGCCAATCGCGCGATCTACACCTTGAATTGGCGCAACAGACGGTTCAGCTGTTCAGCCAATTCGCCAAGCTCGCTGCCGGCAGCGCTTGATTGCTCAGCAGCCAGTGTGCTTTCCAAAGCCAGCGCAGCAGCTTGGGTAACGTTCTGATTGATATCCTCCACTACGTGAGTCTGCTGCAGGGTCGCACTGGCGATCGAGGCGTTAAGTCCCGACAGGTTACGCAGAGCCTGGGCGATCTGAGCGAGGCTTTCACCGGCTTGGCTGGCCTGTTCGACTGTCGCCTGAGAAGCGCGATTGCTTTCCATGATGACAGTCACCGCCGCGCCGGAATTTTTCTGCAGACGCTCGATCATCGTATGTATCTCGGCAGTCGAAGTCTGGGTGCGCTGAGCCAGTAGCCGAACTTCATCGGCCACAACCGCAAATCCGCGTCCCTGCTCGCCGGCCCGGGCTGCTTCGATGGCTGCGTTAAGCGCCAGAAGATTGGTTTGATCGGCAATCGAGCCGATCACTTCGAGTACCGATCCGATCTTGGTGGTTTCATCGGCTAGCGACTGGATGACGCCAACAGCCTCGCCAATGGTGCTGGAGAGCTGGTCTATCTGTCGCAGACTGGCTTCGATATTGTGCTGCCCGAGACCCGCCTGTTTTTCTGCATCGCCCACCTCGGTGGAGGCATGTTCAGCATTTTTTGCAACTTCCTGCACCGCATAGGTCACTTGATTGACGGCTGTGGCGACAAGTTCCATCTGCTGAGATTGTTGCTGGCTCTGGGTATGGGCCTGACCAGCGAGCCCGCCAAGTGCATCGGAGGATTGTTCCAATGAGCCGGCTGTCTCGAGTAGTTGGCCAATGACTGTGCGTAGCTTTTGGGTAAATGTGTTGAAGTCGCGACCCAGCGTGGTCAGTTCGTCATTCCCAGACACGTCCAAGGTGCGCGTGAGATCAGCTTCACCGCTGGCAATATTCGCCATCGCCTGCATTGAGCGGCGCAGAGGTCGAGTAATGCTACGGATGAGCACGGCTACCATTGCAGCCATCAAAGCCGCTATCGAGAGCCCTATAAGGGAAAAGTGCACCAGGTACCTCTGGAACTCTGCTTCGACGTCATCCACGTATATTCCCGATCCGATTATCCATCCCCAGGGTTTGAACAGCTCGACATAGGAAATTTTCGGTACCGGGTTCTTTTCGCCCGGCTTTGCCCACTGGTAGTCCACCAGACCCGCGCCTTTGAGCTTCGCTACCTTGACCATTTCGTTGAATAGCGCTTTGCCGTTCGGGTCCTTGGTATTGGATAGGTCCTGACCTTCAAGTTCCGGCTTCATCGGATGCATGATCATCACCGGCTGCATGTCGTTGATCCAGAAATAGTCATTCTGCCCATAGCGAATCAGGCGGACCTGGTCCATCGCAGCCTTTTGCGCCTCGGCAGTGCTCATACTGCCGTTTGCTTCCAATTGCTGGTAATAAGTGAGTACGCCTCGCGCCGTCTCGACAATGTTCTGGGTCATGACCTGTTTCCCCTTGTACAGGTCGCTGCGGACTTGTTGAATCATCAACAAGCCAAGCATGAACAGCATGGCGACGGCAACAAGCGGAATCAGCCATAGGCGTTTGCTTATCGGGAAATTCCTTAACATATTCATGGGCTCGCTGGCTCCTTTTAAGACCTTGTTGACAGGTGGAGCGCGGCGATCCGGTCTACCCATGGCTACAGATGTGGCCGCGGTCGATTGTCGCAGCCTGTTGGGTAGGGTTTCGGCTGTAGCGCAGAAATGTTGAGGGTACTCATCTCAAAGCAGTGAATTTAGTCACCACAAACAGGTCAGATCAGCGCTCAGATGGCTATCTGATATTTACCTTTCTTTGCATGATTCAGGCGCGGTGACTTGCACCGTTATCGGAGAATAGATGGATCTTTGGATTGCCTTTCAGGCATTGCTTCTTGGAGTAGTTGAAGGCGTTACCGAGTTTTTGCCGATATCGAGCACAGGTCATCAGATCATCGTTGCGGACCTGATAGGTTTCGGCGGTGAACGCGCGTTGGCGTTCAACATCATCATTCAGCTTGGCGCCATCCTGGCTGTGGTGTGGGAGTACCGGTTGAAAATCGTCGACGTAGTGGCAGGTTTACCAAAGCAGAGGCAAGCTCAGAAATTCACGGTAAATCTGCTGGTCGCGTTTTTTCCGGCCGTGCTGCTGGGAGTTACCTTTGCCGATCTGATTCACCACTACCTGTTCAATCCAATCACTGTGGCTACGGCTTTGGTTATCGGCGGGGTAGTGATGCTTTGGGCGGAAAAGCGCCAGCATGAAGTGCAAGCCGAAACCGTCGATGACATGCGCTGGACTCACGCCCTGAAGGTCGGCTTCGCTCAATGCCTGGCGCTGATTCCAGGCACATCACGTTCCGGGGCAACTATCATCGGCGGGCTGTTGTTTGGGCTTTCACGCAAGGCGGCAACAGAGTTTTCGTTTTTCCTGGCCATGCCGACCATGGTTGGCGCTGCGGTCTACTCAGGCTACAAATACCGCGAGCTGTTTCAGCCGGGTGATTTCCCGGTATTTGCCATCGGCTTTGTCACTTCGTTCGTGTTTGCAATGCTGGCAGTCAGGGCGCTGTTGAAGTTCATCGGCAACCACAGCTACGCGGCATTTGCCTGGTACCGCATCATCTTCGGCATCCTCATCCTGGCAACCTGGCAGTTCAGTCTGATTGACTGGAGTACGGCGGCCGGCTAGAAATCCGGGGTTCAACCAGATGGCTGCAATAAGCTGTTAGCCAGATGTCGAATCCGGGCTCGCCTGGCGTTTTATGCAAATAGCTTGGGCAAAAAAAGCCCCGCATAGTGCGGGGCGGATAGTGGATTGCTGGGTCAGATCACACCAAGGCTGCGCAGATAGTCATCGTAGGTGCCGCTGAAGTCGGTTACGCCCGTGTCTGACAATTCCACGATACGTGTTGCCAGGGAGCCCACGAATTCCCGGTCATGGCTGACGAAGATCAGCGTGCCCGGGTAGTTCTCCAGCGCCAGGTTGAGAGCCTCGATCGACTCCATGTCCAGGTGGTTCGTCGGCTCGTCCATCACCAGGACGTTGGGCTTTTTCAGGATGAGCTTGCCGAACAGCATGCGGCCCTGCTCACCACCGGAAATCACCCGTACAGACTTGAGTATTTCATCGTTAGAAAACAGCATGCGGCCCAGGGTGCCACGCACCACCTGCTCGCCGCCCTGGGTCCATTGGCTCATCCAGTCGAACAGCGTGACGTCGTCTTCGAAATCATCCGCATGGTCCTGCGCGTAATAGCCAAGGTCGGCGCTTTCGGTCCATTTCACCGAGCCTGCATCCGGCTGCAATTCTCCGACCAGGGTGCGCAAAAGGGTGGTCTTGCCGATTCCGTTCGGCCCGATGATGGCGACCCGCTCGCCGGCTTCGACGGTAAAGCTGAAGTTCTTGAACAAGGTCTTGCCATCGAAACCCTTGGCCATGTTCTCGACGGTTACGGCCTGGCGATGCAACTTCTTGGTCTGCTCGAAGCGAATGAACGGGCTGACGCGGCTTGATGGTTTGACCTCGGCGAGCTGGATCTTGTCGATCTGCTTGGCGCGGGAGGTAGCCTGCTTGGCTTTCGACGCGTTGGCCGAGAAGCGGCTGACAAAGGTCTGCAGTTCGGCAATCTGTGCCTTCTTCTTGGCGTTATCGGCCAGCAGCTGTTCGCGGGACTGAGTCGCCGCGGTCATGTACTCATCGTAATTGCCAGGGAACAGCCGCAGCTCGCCGTAATCGAGGTCAGCCATGTGGGTGCATACGCTGTTCAGGAAGTGCCGATCGTGAGAGATGATGATCATGGTGCTGTTGCGCGCCGTGAGGATGTTTTCCAGCCAGCGGATGGTGTTGATATCCAGGTGGTTGGTCGGCTCATCCAGCAACAGGACTTCCGGATCGGAGAACAGCGCCTGGGCCAGGAGCACGCGCAGCTTCCAGCCTGGGGCCACTTCGCTCATCGGACCGAAGTGCTGTGCCAGCGGAATGCCCAGGCCCAGCAACAGCTCGCCGGCACGGGATTCGGCGGTGTAACCGTCCATCTCTGCGAATTCGGTTTCCAGCTCGGCGACGGCCATGCCGTCTTCCTCGCTCATTTCCGGCAGCGAGTAGATGCGCTCGCGCTCGGCCTTGACCTTCCATAGCTCCTCGTGACCCATGATCACCGTGTCGATGACATTGAAGTCTTCGTAGGCGAACTGATCCTGGCGCAGTTTGCCCAGGCGCACGTTGGGCTCGAGCATGACCTGGCCGGCCGACGGCTCCAGATCTCCACCGAGAATTTTCATGAAGGTCGACTTGCCGCAGCCGTTCGCGCCGATCAGGCCGTAGCGATTGCCGTTGCCGAATTTGACGGAAACGTTCTCGAACAGCGGCTTGGCGCCAAACTGCATGGTTATGTTAGCGGTAGAGATCAAAGCGTTTTCCTGGGAGTTCGAAGCGGATCGTCTGCCGATCCAGGCGCGACCAGGCCCGGCTGTGCTGCCGGTACAAGAGGCGGTTGCATAAAAAGGGCATGCATTGTAGTGCGGTTGAGGCTGATTCAACAGCGCCTTGGATCGCCATAGCTTCCTGTTCGTAGGTCGACTGCCGCGGATCACGCCAGGCAGCAACCTTGACAGCCTGGAAATGCTTCTATCAAATGTTACGGTATAACGTATGATTGGAAGCATCATGACTAGCAGCAAAGTGTCAGCAGGCTTTATCGGAACGGCAGCAGTAAGCGCGATGATGACGCTGCCGGTATTGGCGCAAGAAGCGGAGACGACGGTACTGGAAGAGGTGGTGGTCACGGCTGATCGCCAGGAAGGTGGGGCCAAGGGCTACCGCGCCCGACGGTCGTCCAGTGCGACCAAAACCGACAGTCCGCTGGAGGAAGTGCCGCAGGCGGTAAGCGTTATTCCTGCCACCGTCCTGGAGGACCTGAACAGCCCCCGTATCGAAAAGGCGCTGGATTATGCGGGCGGCGTGGCGCGTCAGAACGACTTCGGCGGCCTGACCATGTACGAATACAGCATCCGCGGGTTGACCACCTCGGAGTTCTACAAGGACGGCTTCAGCGTCAACCGCGGCTACATGAATCCGCAGGATCCTTCCAGCGTCGAGCGTATCGACGTACTCAAAGGGCCGGCGTCCAGCCTATATGGCCGTGGTGATCCAGGCGGGACCATCAACATCCTCAGCAAGCGCCCGCAGAACGACCGGTTCGCACGGTTGGACCTGAGCGCCGGCCGCTGGGACCGGTACCGCAGTAGCCTGGACGTCAACACGCCCATGGATGACGAAGGCACGCTGCTCTACCGCATGAATCTCGCGGTGGAGGACAACAAGAGCTTCCGCGATTACCGCAACAGCGAGCGTCAGTTCTTTGCGCCGGCGTTCAGCTGGGAACTGACGCCGCAGACGCGCCTGCTGGTGCTAGCCGAAGTCATCCGCAGCAGCCAGATATTCGACCGCGGTGTGGTTGCGCCGGACGACCACCTTGGCAGCGTCTCGCGCTCCGACTTTTTCGGAGAACCCCGGGACGGTGAGATCGACAATAACAACGAGAGCCTGCAAGCCGAGATTGAGCATGATCTGAATGCCAGCTGGACGGTCCGGCTGGCCAGTCACTACAAGCAAGGACGCCTGAGCGGTGGCGCCACCGAGGCCAGTATCCTTGCTGCAGATGCGCGCACTCTCAACCGCGACTATCGCTATCGCGATTTCGACTGGCAGGACAGCATCACCCAGCTGGAACTGCGCGGTCTGGTCTACACGGGCGACGTCGAGCACAACCTGCTGATCGGTACCGAATACGAGCGTTATGCCAAGGATGAGCGCCTGATGCGTTCCTCGGCGATCTCACGGATCGACATCTATGAGCCGGTTTACGGGCAACCGCGCCCCTCATTCAATCCCGCGCGCAGCACCGATCGCCACGAGCTGGTCCATTCCCGCTCGCTGAACCTGCAGGACCAGATGCGCTTCAGCGAAAAGCTTTTTGGCATCGTCGGTGCGCGCTACGACCACTACGAGCATCGGCTGGATAACGAAGTTACCGGCTCGCGCGCCGAGCAGACGCATGAAAAGGTCACGCCGCGGATTGGCGCGCTCTACCAGCTCACGCCAGAAGTCGGTGTATTCGCCAACGCCTCGCGGTCTTTCAAACCCAACACTGGCGCGCCACGCCCAGGCACGGGAACTTCGTTCGATCCGGAGGAGGGCACCGGTTACGAAACGGGCCTGAAGTTCGATCTCTTCGATAGCCGTCTGGGCATGACCATCGCGGCGTTCCACTTGACCAAGGAAAACGTGCTCACGGCCGATCCGGCTGACTCCACCTATCAGATCGCCGCGGGAGAAGTGCGCAGTCGCGGTATCGATCTGCAACTAACCGGCCAGCTGACCGACGAAGTTCGGCTGATCGGCGCCTACGCCTATGTCGATGCCGAAGTGACCGAGGACGACACCCTCGCGCGTGGCAGCCGCTTGCTCAACGTGCCTGAGCACAGCGGCAGCCTGTTGGGAGTGTACGAGTTCCTAAACGGCGGCCTGCGAGGCCTCGAGCTCGGTGGTGGCGTCAATTACGTCGGCGATCGCTCAGGCAATGTCTCGGGTAGCGGTTTCGAACTGCCGGGCTACACCACCGTGGACCTGCTGGCGCGCTACCAGGCCAGCGAGAACCTGACTCTCGGCCTGAACCTCAACAACCTCTTCGACCGCACCTACTACGAGCGCTCCTACAGCAACGTTTGGGTGATGCCAGGCGATCCTCGGAATCTCAGCCTTAACCTGTCGTTGTATCTCTGAATATTCATCCACATAAGGAAAAACCATGAACAAGCGACACGCCAAATTCACCGCTGCAATGGTGGCAGTGCTGATAACGGGCCAGGCCATGGCTCACGGCATGTGGACCGAAGAGCGCCGCGGCAATATCGAAGTGATCTATGGCCACGGCGCTGAAGACGATGCTTACGATGCCAGCAAGATCACCGGCGCCTGGGCAACCGATCGCCGTGGTGGACGAATTCCGGTAACGGTCGAACGGCTGAACGATCATGCACGTCTGAAGCCCTTGGAGACGCCAGCCATTGTCAGCGTGGCTTTGGACAACGGTTACTGGACGCAAGCGCCGGACAAGACCTGGGTCAACGTTGGCGAAACCCAGGTAGCCGGTGCGCTGGATTCCGGGCGTTACTACAAGTACAGCCTCGCTGTGCTGGAGGAGGGTGCCACGCTGCCAGCACTGGACAAGCTCAAGCTGGTCATCGTCCCTCAGGTCGATCCGCTGACCCTGGGGGTAGGTGATTCGCTGCCTGTACAGGTGCTGGTCGACGGGAAACCTGCCGCGGACATCGAACTGATCGGCGACTACATCAACGATCCGGACAAGGTGGTGGCGACCACCGACGCTCAGGGTAAGGCTGTAGTACCGGTGCGCAACCGCGAATTCAACGTAATCGGTGCATCGACCAGTGTTCCCAGTAAAGACCCGGACGCACGCGTGCGCGGCATGTTCACCTCCCTGAGCTTCCGCAAGGCCGAACATCACCATTAAGGATCGCGCCGCTCCGACCAGAGCGGCTCTACCTGTAACAGATACACCAGTCGCCGCCTCGCGTTTTCGCCTGATTGGGCCCTGCGCTAGCATTGGGATCTTTTCTTTCCGGCAGTTGATCACATGCCCCACGCCACTACGCTTGAGCGTTACCACGAGGTGATGTCGAGCGACGGGTTCGTCAGCGACGCGGCGCAGCTGGCTGCTGTTGAGCGATTGAATGACTGTCAGCAGGCGCTGCAGCAGCCTGAAACCAGCGGCGTCACGCAAGGCGTCTACCTGTGGGGCCCGGTCGGGCGTGGCAAGACCTGGCTGATGGACATCTTCTATCGCAGCCTGGTGGTGCCTGCGAGGCGCCAGCATTTGCGCTGGGTGCACATGCGCTTGTTTCAGCTCAACGGCACCGCCGACCCGCTGAAAGCGTTGGCGCGCGAGCTGAGTGAATCGGTGCGGGTGCTGTGCTTTGACGAGCTGTTCGTTGGAGACATCGGCGATGCGATCATACTGGGGCGGTTGTTTCAGGAGATGTTCGAACAGGGCGTGGTGATTGTCGCTACCTCGAATCAGCCGCCTGATCAGTTGTATGCCGATGGATTCAATCGCGAACGCTTTCTGCCGGCCATAGGCGCCATCGAGCAGCACATGCAGATCATCAAGGTCGATGGGGGCGCAGATCATCGCCAGCGTCCCGGTATGGCGGAGCAACGTTATTGGATCAGTGATCCGGGGCACGAGGGAGCGCTGCGCTCGGTGTTCGACAGGTGGGCGGTTGGGGCGACTACGGTTGAGCCCGTGCCCTTGGGCCGTCGCCTGCTAAAGGTCGTCCGGCGCAGCGAGTCGGTCATCTGGTGCCGCTTCGCCGATCTTTGCGGCCAGCCTTTCTCGGCACTCGACTTCATCGAGCTGTGTGATGGCTATCTGGCAATCCTGCTCGGTGAAGTGCCGAAACTGGGCGGTGAACAGCGGGAGGGGCGCATTGCCCGAGGTACCGAAGATGGCGTGTCGCGGGTGGCTGCAGGGGATCGAGTGCTGCCAACGCTTGCAGCCCAGGATGACAGTGTCCGGCGTTTCATTGCGCTGGTGGATGAGTGCTATGACCGTCGGGTGCCGCTGTATCTGGAGGCGCGGGTGCCCTTGGATGAGCTATACACCGAGGGCTATCTGTCCTTTGCTTATCGCCGAACCCTGAGCCGCTTGCACGAGATGCAATTGCAGCGCTTCGGCAAAGGCGACTGACGCTTAGTCACGGTAGAACACCTGCACCAGGTGATAGCCGAACTGGCTTTTGACCGGGCCGTGTACCTCGCGCAGCGGCTTTTTGAATATCACCTCATCAATGCTGCGCACCATCTGCCCTGGACGGACCTCGCCCAGGTCGCCGCCTTTTTTGCCTGATGGGCAGGTTGAAAACTTCTTCGCCAGCACATCGAAGGCTTCACCATTGGCGATGCGCTTTTTCAGCTGCGCGGCTTCGGCTTCGGTCTTGACCAGGATGTGGCGGGCCATGGCTTTTGGCATTGTCTATCTCCTCGGGTGCGGCGCGATTGTAGTCAGGCAGCCCCGTAAACCGAAGCGGGAAAGCAGGAGATTTGACCGTCCGGCTGCAAGCCGGTCCGACGAACGGTAGTTATGATGCCTGCATGTTAGCGCTACCATCCTGCCCAACAAACATAATGCAGCACATTGATGCTGCCGGAGACCAAGCAGTGGATTCCCTATCCCACAGCGATTTTTCAGCTAGCTGCCGAGCATTGGTGGTAATGGGCGTCAGTGGTTCTGGCAAGACCGAAACCAGCCATGCCGTTGCCGATGCACTGGGCTTTCGCCATATCGAAGCCGACCATTTCCACCCTGAGGAAAACGTTGCACGCATGCGTGCCGGTACGCCGTTGTCCGATGCCGATCGTGTCGAGTGGCTGCAGAAACTGGTCGTCGAGATGCAGCGCGCCATCGCTGACGATGTTGGCTTTGTCCTTGCCTGCTCAGCCTTGAAGTCCCGATATCGCGACCTGCTGCGTAGTGCGGTTCCGGGTTTGCGCTTCGCCCATCTGTCCATCGATTACGACACGGCCGTTCAGCGCGTCGGCGGGCGTGCCGGGCATTTCATGCCGATTTCACTAGTGGATAGCCAGTTCGCGACCCTTGAATCGCCGGAAGGTGAGCCGGGCGTACTGGTTGTGGATGCAAGCCAGCCACGCGAAGCGGTCCTCGCCGAGATAACGGATTGGATGAACCAGAACGGTAACCTGACCATCAACGCCAGGGAGAACCTTTCCGCGGCTCCGCTTGATAGCGCTAACAAATCCGGCCAGCCAGGCGATCAGCATGTCGAACCAAAGGGTGCCGAGCTGACCACTCCGCCAATCTACGGCGGCAAACTTGCGCTTGGCTTCGACCGGATCACGGACTGGCTGATGGCTGCATTGCTGGCATTCATGGTCGTCGTGGTGTTCAGCAGTGTGGTGCTGCGTTACGCCTTTGGCACCGGCTGGACCGGCGCCGAAGAGCTGTCGCGGTTGGCCTTCGTCTGGCTGGTATTCGTCGGTGTGGCGTCCAGCATGCGCCGCGGCGAACTGATGGCCTTCAGCATGATTCGCGACCGATTACCTCGTCTGGCTCGCCGTATTGTCGATTCGGTCAGCTGGATCATGGTGGCGGTGGCCAGCGGCCTGGCTGCGCTGGGCGGGTTGAACCAGATGGGGTTCGGCTGGACCATCAGCAGCCCCGTGGTGGGCTACCCGCTGGCTGTCGCGATGCTTCCAGTCATGGCCAGCATGGTTGCACTGACCGTCCTGGCCTTGATTCAGCTGGTCAATGTCTGGCGTCGTGAGTCGCGCTCGAACGTCGCCGAAGCCAATGTAACGGCCGATTGATTTTCCGATAACAACAAGGGCACCAGCCCGCCCGAGGACCGTACATGACTGTCGTCGTCTTTTTATCGTCGTTGTTTGGCTTCATGGCGTTCGGCATGCCGATCGCCTTCGCGCTGATCCTCACCGGCGCGGTGCTGATGTGGTATCTGGACTTCTGGGATGTCCAGCTACTGGCGCAGAATCTCCAGGCCGGTGCCGACAGCTTTCCGTTGTTGGCAGTGCCGTTCTTCATCCTGGCCGGCGAACTGATGAATGCTGGGGGCATTTCCCGGCGGATCATCAACATGGCGCAGGCCTATTTCGGCCATAAGCGCGGTGGCCTCGGTTACGTGGCGATCGCCGCGTCGGTCCTGCTGGCGAGCATGTCCGGCTCGGCGCTGGCCGATACCGCGGCTCTGGCAACCCTGCTGCTGCCGATGATGCGTGAGCGCGGCTACCCGTTGAGCTCATCCTCGGGACTGGTAGCTGCCGGCGGCATTATCGCGCCGATCATTCCGCCGTCGATGCCATTCGTTATCTACGGCGTCGTAACCAACACCTCGATCAGTCAGCTGTTCCTGGCTGGTATGGTTCCTGGGCTGATCATGGGGGCCGGCCTGGTCGTGGCCTGGACGCTGATTGCGCGCAAGATCGAAGAACCGCCACAGGCGAAGGCAACCGGAGCTGAGCGGCGCAAGGCGCTGGTAGATGGAGCGGCTGCTCTGATGCTGCCGGTAATCATCGTCGGTGGCTTGCGTTTCGGTCTCTTTACGCCAACCGAGGCGGCGGTTGTGGCAGCGGTCTATGCCTTGGCCGTGTCGACGCTGCTCTATCGTGAACTGAGCTGGGCCGGCGTAATCGAGGTACTGACCCGTGCCAGTCGCACGACAGCTTCGGTGATGTTCCTCTGTGCCGCAGCGATTGTCTCTGCCTACATGATCACCCTGGCCCAGCTGCCGGACGAAATCGCCTCGATGCTCGGCCCGCTGGCAGAAGATCCCAAGTTGCTCATGGTCGCCATCATGGTGCTGATGATCGCCATCGGCATGGTGCTCGACCTGACCCCGACGATCCTGATTCTCGGGCCAGTGCTTGCACCGATTGCCGTCAAGGCTGGCATCGATCCCGTGTATTTCGGCGTGATGTTCGTCCTGATCGGCTCCATCGGACTCATCACCCCGCCTGTCGGCACAGTACTGAACGTCGTCGGTGGGATAGGGCGGCTGCGCATGGAAACCCTGGTGCGCGGCGTGACCCCATTCTTTGCCATCTACCTGGCCATCGTCATCTTGCTGATCGCGGTGCCGTCGATCATCACCGTGCCCCTGCAATGGCTACGGTGACTGGAGCGCGACCAACAATTCACCCACTCATCCACAACAAGAAAGGTACGACAGCATGAAACGTTTTCTTATAGCCGCACTGACTGCCACGACGCTTGGCAGCGCCATCTCGGCAGTCACTGTCCAGGCAGCCGACGATATCCGTCCACGGATGATCCGCTTCGGTTACGGACTCAATGAAGACAGCAATCAGGGCCGTGCAGCCAAGGTACTCGCCGAGGAGATTGCCAAGGCATCGGACAACAAGCTCAAGGTCCGTACGTTCGGCTCCGCCAGCCTGGGTTCTGATGATCAGATGCAGAACGCCTTGATGGGTGGCGCCCAGGAAATGATGGTGGGCTCGACAGCAACCCTGGTGGGCATCGCCGAGGAAATGGCGGTCTGGGATACGCCTTTCCTGTTCGAGAGTGAAAAGCAGGCGGACTACGTACTGGACGGTCCGGTCGGTCAGAAGGTCATGGACGCGCTGGAAGAGAAAGGCCTGGTGGGTCTGGTGTACTGGGAAAACGGCTTCCGTAACCTGACCAACAATGTGCGTCCGGTCGAGAAGATGGAAGATTTCAACGGCATCAAGCTGCGCGTGATGCCAAACCCGGTATTCATCGACACCTTCAAGCAGATGGGCGCCAACGCCGTCCCGCTGCCGTTCTCCGAGCTGTTCACGGCACTGGAAACCAAGGCGGTCGACGGTCAGGAAAACCCCTATAACACCATCCTCTCCTCGAAATTCTATGAGGTGCAGAAGTACCTGAGCGTGACCAACCACGTCTACAGCCCCTGGATCGTCACAGCGTCCAAGCGCTGGTGGGATGGCCTGTCCGAGACCGAGCAGAAGATCATCATGGATGCGGCCAAGAAGTCGCGTGACTCGGAGCGTCAGGACACCCGTGCCGAAGCTCAGGAGGCGCTGGCCAAGATCAAGGAACAGGGCATGCAGGTCAACAAGGTCAGCCCGGAAGAAATCCAGCGTATGCGTGAGCAGGCCAAGCCGGCAATCCAGACCGTCGTCGATACCGTCGGTGAGCCGCTGTTCAACGAGGTCCAGGCAGAGATCGCCAAGGCACCGAAGTAGGCTGGTGCGCCCCTTCGGGGGCGCCGTCCCGTTAGTAGCTGTATTCCTCCCTGTTGGATCCCCTTATGAGCTCTCGCCGTCGCCGCTCGCTGGAGCGAGCCACGTTGTCCGACGTGGCCCGCAGTGCCGGTTGTTCGCTGATGTCTGCTTCGCGTGCGCTTTCACAACCCGAGCGCGTGTCCGATGCGCTTCGTGAGCGCGTCATGGCGGCAGTCAAGACCCTGGGTTACGTCCCGCATACGGCGGCACGGAACCTCGCAAGTGCGCGATCTAACCTTGTGGCGGTGATCATCCCCTCGCTGTCGAACGCCGTGTTCGTCGATACCGTCGAGGCCATTCAGCGCGTGCTGATGCCGGCGGGCTACGAGTTGATGATCGGCGTCAGCCACTACCATCCCGAGGAAGACGAGCGCCTCTTGCGCGCTTATCTGGCGCATCAGCCAGCCGGGCTTCTGGTCACGGGTTTCGAGCGCAGCGACGCCGCGCGCGAAGTGCTCGGCAGCTACACAAGCCCGATCGTAACCCTGATGGAGCTGAGTGATGCCGAGGAGGAGTACTGCGTCGGTTTTTCCCAGCAGGAGGCAGGGGCGGCGATGACGCGAAGCCTGCTGGAGCGCGGCTATCGCAACATCGCCTTCGCTGCCGCTCAGCTGGACCCGCGCACCTTGCAGCGCGCCGAAGGCTATCGACAGGTGATGCGCGAGGCTTCGCGTTACGATGCGGCTCTGGAGTTATTGACGCCGCAGGTGTCGTCGATCGGGCTGGGCGCCGAATTACTGGACCGGTTGCTGGCGCAGCACCCAAAGATCGATGCGATTTTTTTCAACAACGACGACCTGGCCCTCGGTGCGCTGTTCCGGGCCCGCCAGCTGGAAATACCGGTGCCGGCGCGGTTGGCGATCGCGGGGTTCAACGATCTGCCTGCGGCAGCCTGGATGCATCCGGCGCTGACCACGGTTCGCACCATTCGAGGCGAAATTGGCAAGCTGGCCGGGCAGATGCTGCTTGGCCTGATGCGCGGTGAATTGCCGCCGCAACGGCGGATCGATGTGGGCTTCGAGGTGGTGATGCGCGAGAGCGCTTGATGCAGAGCCGGCAAGCGTTGCACCTACCGGCGTGGTCAGCCGTGTGCCGACGACAGATTAGTCGGCCTGCTGCGCTGCAGTGACCTGCTGCGCGATCTCAATCATCTGCTCGCGCATCCAGCGGTTGGCCGGGTCCTGGTCGGTGCTCTCATGCCAGTAGATGTGGGTTTCCAGCGGCGGGATCTCCACAGGAAGGGGGATTTGATGCAGATCGTGCCGGCGGGCGAATCGCTCGGGAACGGTAACCGCCATGTCGGTCTGCTGGATCACTTGTGTAGCCATCATATAGTGCTGTGAGCGCAGGGCGATCTTGCGCTGCTGGCCCATTTTGCCAAGCGCCAGATCGACCATGCCCAGACCGCTGCGCCGGCTGGAAATATGGATGTGCGACAGTGACAGGTACTCCTCGACGCTGAGCTTGTCCCTGGCCAGCGGATGCCCACGGCGCATGGCGCAGACATAGCGGTCTTCAAGCAATTTGACGTGGCGCACTTGCGGGTCGGTATTCAGCGGGGCATCCATGGCGAAGTCAAGGCGGCCGGCTGCCAGTTCCTTGGTGGTCTCACGACGTTTGGCAAGCATGCTTTCGATCTTCACGTTTGGCGCCAGGCGACGTAGTCGCTGGAACAGCGGCGGCAGCACGACCGCCTCGGTCAGGTCGGTCATGCTGATGCGGAAGGTCTTGTTCGCCTGCGCCGGGTTGAAGGTACGGCTTTCCTGCACCGACACCCGCAACAGCTGCAACGCATTGCGCACCGGGCCGATGATGTTTTGGGCCATTGGCGTCGGCACCATGCCCTGTGCAGTACGCACGAACAGCGGATCGTTGAACGTCTCGCGCAGGCGGGCGAGGGCGTTGGAAACGGCGGGCTGGGTGATGCCGACGATCTGCCCGGCGCGGGTCAGGTTGGCCTCGGTGTAGATAGCGTCGAAGACAATGAATAGATTCAGATCGACCTTGTTCAGGTTCATTGTTGTGCTCTCTGGCGTGTATCGGAATTCGCCGATCATATATCGGTGATGAATGTTTATACACGAGGAAAATAGCTTAGATAAATCACCAGGCCTCCTCTAGCATTCAAAATTACAAAACATTACCTGCCAGAAGGTTATCGCCCATGGATTTCGCCTATTCCCCCAAGGTTCAAGAGCTGCGAGAGCGCGTGCAAGCGTTCATGGATGCCCATGTCTATCCCGCCGAAAAGGTGTTCTACCAGCAGGTCGCCGAGGGTGATCGCTGGCAGCCGACCGCCATCGTCGAGGAGCTAAAGGCCAAGGCCAAGGCAGAGGGGCTGTGGAATCTGTTCCTGCCGGAATCGGAACTGGGCGCCGGCCTGACCAACACCGAATACGCACCGCTGGCGGAAATCATGGGCAGCTCGGGGCTCGGCCCGGAAGCGTTCAATTGTTCGGCGCCGGACACCGGCAACATGGAAGTGCTGGTGCGCTACGGCAGCGAGGCGCAAAAACGCGAGTGGCTGGAACCCCTTCTGCGTGGCGAGATCCGTTCGGCCTTCGGCATGACCGAGCCGGGCGTGGCTTCGTCCGACGCCACCAACATGCAAGCCCGCGCGGTGCGCGAGGGTGACGAGTGGGTCATCAACGGACGCAAGTGGTGGACCTCCGGTGCCTGCGACCCGCGCTGCAAGATCATGATCTTCATGGGCCTGACCAACCCGGATGCACCGCGCCACGCCCAGCACTCGATGATCCTGGTGCCGATGGAAACCCCCGGCGTCAAGGTGCTGCGCCCGCTGCCGG
>DGLA01000011.1:0-53309 GCA_002387205.1 Stutzerimonas stutzeri
GCCGTAGCGCGACTGCTGCGGCTGAACAGCCAGAGCAAGGCACCCGACAGGAACAACGCCGGCAGACTGGCCCCGATCTCGGGCCATAGGCGTGTCAGCAGGTGATAGGTGATCGTCCCACAGGCCCAGGCCAGTAGGGTTTCCCAGCGCAGCGCAGCGGGTGCTGGCTGCAGGTGGCCGCGGCGCCTGAGCAGGAAATGGTCCACCAGCACCACACCGAACAGCGGAGCGAAGACCGAGCCGATCAGCAGCAGGAAATTCTGGTATTCGGCGAGCGGCGCGAACCACGCGATCAGGGTGCACAGCGCGCCGATCGCCAACGCAAGTTGCTCGACCTTGAGCGGCAGCACGATGCCGACCGAGACCGCGGCCGAATGGACATCGGCAAAGGCGTTTTCCGATTCATCGAGCAGGATCAGCAGCAGTGGAATGCCCAGTCCTGCGCCTGCCAGCGCCAGCAGCAGTGCGTTCACTTCGCCGCTCTCGGCAAAGGCCAGGGTGTAGGCAACGCCGAGGCTCATCAGCCAGACATTGCCAAGGAAAAAACCAAGCACGGTGCCGCCGAATACACGACCGGCCGCTTTGCCGAACCGCGAGTAATCGGCAATCAGTGGCAGCCAGGACAACGGCATGGCGATGGCAATATCGAAGCCCAGGGCAAAGGGCAGCGAGCCGTCGCCCTGGCGCGCCCACAACGCCCGAAGATCGGCTTTATCGAAGAGGTTCCAGGTCAGCCAGGCGCAAGCACCCAGCAGCAGCCAGATGCCCCACTTGCGCAGGATTTGCCGGACGAAGGTCAGCGGGCCGGTGATTGCCAGCAGCGTGACGAGCGCGCCGAAGAAGAGTGTCCAGAGCGTCGGGCTGGTCAGCCAGCTTTGCTCGCCGAACGCGCGGACCGCCAGCAGGCTGGCCGCGTCGCGCATGACGATAATTTCAAAGGCGCCCCAGCCCACCAGCTGCACCAGGTTGAGCAAGGCCGGCAGCACCGCGCCTCGGTCACCCAGCGTGCGCTTCATGTTGGCCATCGAGGACAGGCCGGTATCGCTGCCGATCACCGCGACGGCGCCCAGCAACACCACGCCCAGGAGGCGAAATGCATCCATGCCACTCCAAAGGGCAATGATTTCAGCAATGTCGATCAACATCGTGTCGGTACCGAGCCTAGCTAGTCGATGGAGCACTCTCGGTAGCAGCGCTGCTCAGTATGAGGCGGCTGTGTTCGGGAGAAATGCCGCTCGCGTCCTACCGTAACGCCGTATAAACACGACGCCGCGCTTATGTAGTAGCCAAGCGTCGCGGCCTCGTTCAGTTCGGCGACGCTTACTTTCGTGGGCAATCGGTGAGTCCGCATTCCCCACTACTCCGGCACCTCCACACACACATGAATCGCATCATGCCGCCAATACTCCACGTCGCAGTCAATGATCCGCTCATGCTGGTCGCGGTTGAGCCGGGTGATGCGCAGGGCTGGGCTGCCGGGGGCGGTGCGCAGGGTTGTGGCGGCTTCGGGGTGTAGCGCGGTGGGGACCATGTCGAAGCGGACGCGGCCGTAATGGATGCCGTATTCGCTGGCATAGAGCTCGGTCAGCGAGCGGGTCAGGTCGAAGTCGAGGATGCCTGGGAAATAGCTGGGGTTTAGGTAGTGTTCGACGTAGAGCACCAGACGACCGTCGATGCGCCGGGCACGGCGGATCTGGACGACGCCGGATAACGCCGGCAATCCCAGGCGCGCGCAGATGTCTGCCGCGGCGGGCACCAACCGCGCCGATAAAACTTCGGTCGCCGGAATCCGCCCTTGCTCGTTAACCATGGCGTGGAAATGGCTACGCACCAGTGGGTTGTAGGCGATCCGAGGCGGTGAGACGAACCAGCCGCGGCGATCCTCCCGGTAGATCAACCCCTGCGACTCGAGCTGGCCTAGCGCTTCTCGCAGCGTGATGCGCGTGGTGGCGAAGAGCTCGCTGAGCTTGCGTTCGGACGGCAGCTGCCCGCTGGGGGGCAGCAAACCATGGGCGATCTGCTCCTGCAACGATCGACAGATCACCGTAACCGCCCGAGGTGCCTCGTCGCGCATCAATCTCTCCTCCGCTGGGCTAGTCCAGCACGAGATCGGAGCCTTTGCTCTCGTTACCTCGACCGTGAATACCCTTCAGATTAGGTAAGCCGAATGACCGCCGCGTGACATTGGCACAGAAAAAACCGGACCCGCTGAGGCTGTTTCGAATCATCAAGCGCATCGGCGTATTTCGTCAGCCCACGCCAGGCAAGGCTCTCAGCCTGAGCTAGGCTTGCTACGGCACTCCTGTCGCGGTGTCGTCCCAAGGGCGGCGGCGGAGACAACGACATCAATATGTCATTTGTACCCGCTAGATTGGCTCGAGATCTTGCTGATCTAGACCAACGACCTGCGTAAGGAGCTTCTGATGAAACGACTGCTGCTGGCATCACTGCTGGGATCGGCGATCGCCCTGGCGACATCGGCGAACGCTGCACAAACGGACCTGAAAGACCTTGAAGAGGCGGCGCGCGCGGAAGGTGAGGTCAACAGCGTCGGCATGCCGGACAGCTGGGCCAACTGGAAGGACACCTGGCAGGACCTGGAAAAGAAGTACGGTCTCAAGCACATGGACACCGACATGAGCTCGGCCCAGGAGATCGCCAAGTTCGCCGCTGAGAAAGACAACGCTACGGCCGACATCGGTGACGTCGGCGCCGCGTTCGGGCCCATCGCTGTTCAGCAGGGCGTGACGCAAGCCTACAAACCGAGCACCTGGGAGCAGATTCCCGACTGGGCGAAGGACAAGGACGGCCATTGGATGTTGGCCTACACCGGCTCGATTGCCTTCATCGTTAACAAGCAGCTGGTCAAGGAGGTGCCGACGTCCTGGGCCGAGCTCAAGAACGGCGAGTACAAGGTCGCCATCGGTGACGTCAGCGCGGCCGCCCAGGCCGTCAACGGTGTGCTGGCGGCCGCCATCGCCAACGGCGGTGACGAGACGAACATCCAGCCGGGCCTGGATTATTTTGCCGAGATCGCCAAGCAGGGTCGCCTGTCCCTGTCGAACCCGACGATCCAGACGCTGGAGCGCGGCGAAGTGGAAGTCGGTGTGGTGTGGGACTTCAATGGCCTGTCGTATCGCGACCAGATCGACCCTAGCCGTTTCGAAGTAGTGATCCCCTCGGATGGCTCGGTGATTTCAGGCTACACGACCATCATCAACAAGTGGGCCAAACACCCCAACGCCGCCAAGCTGGCCCGCGAGTACATTCTTTCCGATGCCGGGCAGATCAACCTGGCCAAGGGCAACGCCCGGCCGATTCGCGCCGAGCACCTGACCCTGCCGGCCGAGGTGCAGGCGAAACTGCTGCCGAACGAGCAGTACGCCAAGGTCAAGCCCATCGAGAATGCCGATGCCTGGGAAGCCACTTCCAAGGCACTGCCGCAGCAGTGGCAGGAAAACGTGATCATCGAGATGGAATGACGGCGTCGAGGCGTAGGGTGGGCTGATGCACACCCTACGCGCCCACTGCCTTCAACAGGAACGTCTCATGCGCAAAGCCATCCTTGTGATCCTCGACGGCCTGAGCTATTCGGTGGCCGAGCATGCCATGGGGCACCTACATGCCTTGAGCAACGCGGGGCGTGGCGCCTTGTACCGCACGCAGTGCGAGCTACCGGCACTGTCCCGGCCGCTGTACGAGTGCATCCTCACCGGCGTGCCGCCCATCGAAAGCGGCGTTGTGCACAATGATGTGGTGCGCCTGTCCACCGAGCGCAGCGTTTTCCACTACGCCCGAGAGGCCGGGTTGAGCACAGCCGCCGCGGCTTACCATTGGGTCAGCGAGCTGTACAACCGCGCGCCGTTCCATGCAGCAAGCGACCGTCACAGCGAGACGCCCGACCTGCCGATTCAGCACGGGCATTTCTACTACGAAGACCACTACCCGGACTCGCACCTGTTCGCCGACGCTGAAAGCCTGCGGCTGCGGCATCGCCCCGACTTTCTGCTTGTACACCCGATGAACATCGACGACGCCGGCCACAAGCACGGCCTGGATTCGTCTCAGTACCGCAACGCGGCGCGCCGCGCCGACGTCCTGCTAGCGGAATACCTGCAGCGTTGGCTGGATGACGACTACCAGGTTTTGATCACAGCCGACCACGGCATGAACGGCGATCGCTCCCATAACGGCCTGCTACCGGAGGAACGAGAAGTGCCGCTGTTCGTGCTCGGCTCGGCGTTCAGCCTCGATCCGGCCGCACAACCAAAACAGACCGAGCTGTGCGGCACGCTGTGCGAATTGCTCGGCGTACCGCATGACAAACCGGCGTGTCGGGAGCTGCTGAAATGACCGCGCCGCTCGAAGACAATCTCAAGACCGCAGCCATCCGAGACGGTGCCAGCCCTACCGCGGCAAGCCGTCGCGCACCGCGCGGCAGATGGCTGGCGCTGCTCTGCCTGCTGCCGTTCGCCCTGTTCTTTTTCGCCTTTCAGATCGCCCCGCTCCTGTGGGTGACGGTCAGCAGCCTGAACACGCCCGAGGGCTGGAGACTGGCCAATTTCCAGAAGATCTTCGGCTCGAAGTTCTACCTGCAGGCCATCAAGCACAGCCTGCAGATCGCCTTCTGGTCGAGCCTGTTCGGCATCCTCATCGCGATTCTGGGTAGCTACTCGCTGCGCCAGGTCGACTCGAAGTTGCGCGACTTCGTCATGGCCTTTTCCAACATGACCAGCAACTTCGCCGGCGTGCCGCTGGCGTTCGCCTTTGTCATCCTGCTCGGCTTCAACGGCGCACTGACGATCCTGCTCAAGCAGGCCGGGATCATCGAGGACTTCAACCTCTACTCCAAGACCGGCCTGATCGTGCTCTACACCTATTTCCAGATCCCGCTCGGCGTGCTGCTGCTCTACCCCGCCTTCGATGCGCTGCGCGAGGACTGGCGTGAGTCGGCCTCCTTGCTGGGTGCCGGGACCTGGAGCTATTGGCGCCATATCGGCCTGCCGGTCTTGACGCCGGCACTGCTCGGCACGTTCGTCATCCTGCTGGCCAATGCACTGGGGGCCTATGCCACCGTTTACTACCTCACCACGGGCAACTTCAACGTATTGCCGATTCGGATCGCGGCGATGATTTCCGGCGACATCTCGCTGGACCCGCACATGGCCAGCGCCCTAGCGATGGTGCTGGTGGGGCTGATGGCGGTGATCACCCTGGCGCACCAGCTGCTGCTCAGGAGGAGCTACCATGCGAGCCGCTGAAGCCAGGCGCGGCGTGCTCTACCACCGCGTTGTGGTGTGGCTGCTGTTCTTCATCCTGCTGCTGCCATTGGCGGCGACCTTTCTCTACTCGATCTCCAGCAGCTGGTCGGCCACCATCCTGCCGGACGGGCTGACCTTCGACTGGTACCTGCAGCTCTGGAGCGAGGAGCGCTTCCTGCGCGCGTTCGCGCAATCGCTGCTGGTCTGCCTGGGTGCGCTGGCCCTGGCGGTTGTACTTATCCTGCCGCTGTTGTTTGTCGTGCACTACCACTTCCCGAAACTCGACGGGCTGATGAACATCCTAATCCTGTTGCCCTTCGCCGTGCCGCCGGTGGTGTCCTCGGTCGGCCTGTTGCAGCTCTATGGTTCGGGCCCGTTGGCGATGGTCGGCACACCATGGATCCTCATTGGCGCCTACTTCACCATTGCGCTGCCATTCATGTACCGCGCGATCAGCAACAACCTGCAGGCGATCAATCTGCGCGACCTGATGGATGCCGCCCACCTGCTCGGCGCCAGCACATGGAAGGCGGCGTTCCTCGTCGTGCTGCCGAACCTGCGCAAGGGGTTGATGGTGTCGCTGTTCCTGTCGTTTTCGTTTCTGTTCGGCGAGTTCGTCTTCGCCAACCTGCTGGTCGGTACCCGCTACGAAACCTTGCAGGTCTACCTGAGCAACATGAAAAACAGCAGCGGCCATTTCAACAGTGCGCTGGTGATTTCCTACTTCTTCTTCGTACTGGTGTTCACTTGGGCGGCGACCCGGTTGAATCGCGAACGCACGGCGTGACGCTGCTGACCGACGTGACCCTCCCAGACAGGAATTTCCCATGAGTTACCTTTCCATTCGTGGCCTGCATAAAGCTTTTGGCGACACTCGGGTGTTCAGCGATATCGACTGCGAGATTGGCAAGGGCGAGCTGATCACGCTGCTTGGCCCCTCCGGCTGCGGCAAGTCCACCTTGCTGCGCTGTATCGCCGGGCTGACCGAGGTCGAAGGCGGGCAAATCCTGCTGGACGGCAAGGACCTGGTGCCAACCCCACCGCAGAAACGCCAGATCGGCATGGTGTTTCAGAGCTATGCGCTGTTCCCCAACATGACGGTGGAACAGAACGTCTCCTTCGGCCTGCGCATGCAGAAGGTCGCAAAGGATGAAAGCGCGCGGCGGGTGGCCGAGGTGCTGGCGATGGTCGAGCTCGGTGAATTCGCCCGCCGCTACCCGAGCCAACTCTCCGGCGGCCAAAGCCAGCGTGTGGCCCTGGCGCGCTC
Organism: Stutzerimonas stutzeri; assembly: GCA_002387205.1. Taxonomy (GTDB): domain Bacteria; phylum Pseudomonadota; class Gammaproteobacteria; order Pseudomonadales; family Pseudomonadaceae; genus Stutzerimonas; species Stutzerimonas stutzeri_N. The sequence goes on from DGLA01000011.1 coordinate 6,529, forward strand.
GCTGGTCACGCGCCCGCGCCTGCTGTTGCTCGATGAACCTCTATCGGCTTTGGATGCGCGAATCCGCAAGCATCTGCGTGAACAGATCCGCGCCATCCAGCAGGAGCTGGGGCTGACCACCATTTTCGTCACCCATGATCAGGAAGAAGCGCTGACCCTTTCCGATCGCATCCTGCTGATGAATGACGGATGCATCGTACAGAGTGCCGATGCTGAAACCCTCTACACCGCGCCGGTGAATGCCTTTGCCGCTGGCTTTATTGGTAACTACAACCTGCTCAGCGCCGATATCGCCTCCCGATTGTTGCAACGCCCTGTTCATTCGAAAATGGCGATCAGACCGGAAGCCATTACGCTGGTGAACGCAGCCGTGAATGGAGATGAAATTGCTGCGGTCATCAAAGGCCATAGCCTGCTGGGCAACGTGATCCGCTACAGCGTGGTGGCGCGCGACGTCGAGCTGATGGTTGACGTTCTCAATCGATCTGCCGCCGATCTCTATCCCCGCGGCCGCCAGGTAAGCCTTACCATCGACGCTTCGGCACTTCACGAGGTGGCTTGATGGCACTGGCAATTTTTGACCTGGACGAAACCTTGATCGACGGCGATTGCGCCAGCCTCTGGGCCCATGAAATGGCCAAGATCGGCTGGGTGGACGGCGAGTCCTTTTTGCGCAAGGACGCCGAGCTGATGGCCGAATACGCCTTCGGCACGTTGGCGATGGAGGATTACATGACCTTCAGCCTGGCGCCGCTGGTGGGCCGCACGGCCGAGGAAGTGGCTCATGTGGTCGAGCCCTTCGTTGAAGATGTGATCGAGCCGCTGATCTACAGCGACGCCATGCGTCAGGTCGCTCAGCACCGCATGGCAGGTGACCGCATCCTGGTGATCTCCGCTTCGGCAGCGTTTCTGGTCGAAGCAGTGGCCAGCCGACTCGGCATCGGGGATGTGCTGGCGATCCAGCTGGAGGAACAGCACGGTTTCTACAGTGGCAACACCCGAGGCGTGCTCACCTACCGAGAAGGCAAGGTCACGCGGTTACGCGAGTGGGCTGAGGCCCAGGGAGAGTCGCTGGAGGGCGCGTCCTTCTACTCCGACTCGATCAATGACCTGCCACTGCTCGAGCAGGTGGCGCATCCGTTCGTGGTGAACCCTGACCCGCTGCTGCGCGAGCAAGCCGAGGCGAAGGGCTGGCCTCAACTGGCCTGGCGTTGAAGCAGGACGCCTGGATCAGCCCTCGGCACTCAAGGGCAGCAGAACGCGGAACAGTGCGCCGTTGCCCTCTTTGCTCTCGACGTGGATCCGGCCTTTGTGCGCCTTGACGATCTGTTCGGCGATGAACAGGCCAAGCCCCAGGCCGGCACTGCTTTCGCTGCCTTCGGCGCGCTCGAACTGACAGAAGATTCGCTCCAGGCTCTTCTGGCTGATGCCGATACCCTGGTCGCGCACTTCGATGCAGGCATCGTTCTCCCAGACGCTGACGCTTACCTGCACCGGCTTGCCCGCGCCGTAACGCATGGCATTGGTCAGTAGGTTGGCCAGAACCTGCTCGATCCGGAACTCGTCCCAGAATCCGATCACCGGTTCCGGGCGCTGAAACAGCAGCGTGCAGCCGCTGGCCTCCATCTGCGGAGCGAAATTTTCCACCACATTGGAGACCAGGACGCCGAGATCCAGGCGGGTTGGCCGAATCGACAGCTTGCCAGTGCGAATCCGCGAGACATCGAGCATATCGTCGATCAGGCGGATCAGGCTCTTGATTTGCCGTTCGTCCTTGTCGACCATCTGCCGCAGCTTGTCCTCACTGAACGCGGCGAAGTTGCTGCGACCGAGCTGCATCTTGCGCAGTTGTACTTCCAGGATCAGGGTGTTGAGCGGCGTCTTCAGCTCGTGGGAGACGATCGACATGAAGTCATCGCGCATGCGCACGGCATCTTCCAGATCAGCCTTGGTGCTGCGCAACTCGTCGAGCAACACTTCCTGCTCCCGACGGCTCTGCTCCAGGGCCTCGAGCTGGCGCGCCAGACGTTTGCGGTTGCGATACAGATCGACGAAGACGCTGACCTTGCTGCGCACGGCATGGGTATCGAGCGGCTTGTGCATGAAATCGACCGCGCCACTTTCATAGCCCTTGAATGCGTAGTTGAGCTCGCGTCCGGCGGCGCTGACGAAGACGATGGGGATCTGCTTGGTCCGCTCGGTTCCACGCATCAGCTCGGCCAGCTGGAAGCCGTCCATGCCGGGCATCTGCACATCGAGGATGGCAAGCGCGAACTCATGTCGCAGCAGCAATTCAAGCGCCTGCTCGGCCGATTCGGCCTGATGCACACGGATACCCGGCGCCTTCAGCAGGGCATCGAGAGCCAGCAGATTCTCGGGCAAATCATCGACGATCAGGAGGTTCGCTTCATCCGTTCGGTCAGGCATGGGTCACTCCAGTTCGCGCAACAGTCGATGAATATCGCACAAGGGCAAAATATGATCCGGCGCGAAGCGCTGGAGTGCTGCGAGGGGCATGGTTGGCACTTCGGCTTCCAGCGGATCCTGAACGACGGTCAGGCCGCCGGCCTGCTTGATGGCCTGGAGGCCGGCGGCACCGTCCTCGTTGGCGCCCGTCAACAGGATACCCGCCACACGCTCGCCCCAGGCATCGGCGGCGGATTCGAACAAGACATCGATCGAAGGCCGGGAAAAATGCATCGCGTCGTCCTGGCTGAGGGACAGGCTCAGATCCTCCTCCACCAGCAAGTGATAGCCCGGGGCAGCGAAATAGAGGGTGCCGCCCCGCACCGGCTCCTTGTCATCCGCTTCCTTTACCTTCAGTTCCGTCTTGCGCTGGAAGATCTCGACCAGCTGCGTAGGCCCGGTAGGTGGCACATGCTGAACCATCAGCAGCGGCAAGCGGAACGTGCGCGGCAATCCGGTCACCAGCGCACTGAGCGCGGCCAAACCACCGGCGGATGCGCCGATCACCACGGCGTCCAAGGACCGGCCAGACGGCCTGGCAGAAGCATCAGCTGCGTGCGTCATAGCTTGCGGAACACCCTTTCCTGCTTGTCGAAAGCCTCGAACCGCTCGGCAAAGCCGGAAAACTCAACGGTTTCCTTGCTGCCGAGGCCGAGAAATCCCCGATGACAAAGTGACTCGTGAAACAGGCCAAAGGCCCGGTCCTGCAATGGCTTGTTGAAGTAGATGAGCACGTTGCGGCATGAAATCAGCTGCGTCTCGGCGAACACGCTGTCGGTTGCCAGGCTGTGATCGGCGAAGGTCATCCTTTCCCTCAGCGACTTGTCCATGATTGCCGAATCATAGGCGGCCGTATAGTAATCGCTAAGGCTATGCCTACCACCGGCACGCTGGTAATTGTCGGTGTACTGCTGCATGTCGCCAATGTCGAAGATGCCCTGCCGCGCGCGTTCGAGCGAGCGCGGATTGATATCAGTGGCATAGAGGATGGTGCGCTCCAGCAGCCCCTCCTCCTTGAGCAGGATCGCCATCGAATAGACCTCTTCCCCCGTGCTGCAGCCGGCAATCCAGATCTTCAGTGATGGATAGGTGCGCAGCACCGGGACAACCTGCTCGCGCAGCGCCCTGTAATAGCCTGGATCCCGGAACATCTCGCTCACCGGAATGGTGAGGAACTGCAGCAGTTCCATGAACGCCGTTGGATCGTGGAGGATCCGCCCCTGCAGGTGCGAAATGGTCTCGCAATTCATCTGCTTGAGCGCCAGCAAGACGCGGCGTTTCAGAGAGGCGCTGGAATAGTCGCGAAAATCGTAGCTGTAGCGCAGGTAGATCGCTTCGATCAGCAGCTTCAGTTCGATGGCCTGGTTGCGGTGCGGCATCTCACAACAGCTCCACTTTTGGCAGCCAGACACGGATCAGCGAAAACAGGCGGTCCAGGTCGATGGGCTTGGCCAGGTAATCATTGGCCCCGGAACTCAGGCAGCGATCCTGATCATCCTTCATCGCCTTGGCGGTCACGGCGATGATCGGCAGCTTGGCGAAACGCGCATCCTTGCGGATTTCCTGCATGGCGGTGAAGCCGTCCATCTCCGGCATCATGATGTCCATCAGCACCAGGTCGATGTCGCCGACCTGCTGCAACTGGGCGATGGCCTCATGGCCGTTGCGCGCGATCTCGATCAGGGCGCCCTTCTGCTCCAGCGCACTGGTCAGGGCGAATACGTTGCGTACGTCGTCGTCGACCACCAGGATCTTGCGCCCCTCGAAGGCCTTTTCTCGACTGCGCACGCTTTTCAGCATCTTCTGGCGCTCCGGCGGCATGTCGGATTCGACCTTGTGCAGAAACAGCGTGACCTCGTCGAGCAGCCGCTCCGGTGAGCGCGCGCCCTTGATGATGATCGACCGTGAATACTTCATTAGCGCCGCTTCTTCATCGCGGGTGAGATTGCGGCCGGTGTAGACGATCACCGGCGGGAAGGAACAGATTTCCTCGCGCGCCATCCGCTCGAGCAGCTGATGGCCGTCCATGTCAGGCAGCTTGAGGTCGATGATCATGCAGTCGAAGACCGTCGAGCGCAGCAGTTCGAGGGCCTGCTCACCGAACTCCACCGCGGTAATCTCGATGTCGACATCCTCGATCAGCCGGGACACGCTTTCGCGCTGGCGGGCGTCGTCCTCGACCAGCAGGATGCGTTTGACCTTCTGCGCCAGCTTGGCTTCGAAACGGCCGAACACCTCCTTGAGGTCCTCGCGCGTCGTCGGTTTGGTCGCGTAGCCGATGGCGCCCATCTGCAACGCGGCTTCCTTGCGGTCTTCCACCGAGACGATATGCACCGGAATGTGCCGGGTGATCGGGTTTTCCTTGAGTCGCTCCAGCACCGTCAGGCCTGAATGATCAGGTAAGCGCATGTCCAGCAGGATCGCATCGGGACGGAACTGCAGGGCTGTGTCGAAGCCGTGATCGGCGTTCTGTGCAATCAGACAGCTGTACTTCAGCTCGTGGGCAAGATCACGAAGGATGCCGGCGAACTGCGGCTCGTCCTCGATCACCAGTACCGAGCGCTCGAACGGGAAGCCCTCCCGGTCGTCGGAGAGGCCCGGCGCGCTCAGCTCCGGAGCGCGAAGCGGAGCTGCCTGAGCCGGACTGACCTGCACCGGTGCTGGCGCTGGCGGGACCTCGGGAACCTGCGAGACCGGCAGCGGAGTGGGCGCTTCGACGGCCACCGGGGCGCTGTAGTTTTCCGGCACGATCAGGGTAAAGACGCTGCCTGCCCCCGGCTCGCTGCTGACCTCGATGGTGCCGCCCAGCAGTTGCGCCAGCTCGCGTGAGATGGACAGGCCCAGGCCAGTGCCGCCGTAGCGGCGATTGGTTGTGCCGTCCGCCTGACGGAAGGCTTCGAAAATCACGTCCTGCTGATCGACCGGAATGCCGATGCCCGAATCGCGGACGGCAAAGGCGACCTGGCCCTCGCCGTGGCGGGTCACGTGCATTTCCACCGACCCCTTCTCGGTGAACTTGAAGGCATTGGACAGCAGGTTCTTGAGTATCTGCTCCAGGCGCTGGCGGTCGGTATAGAGACTCGACGGCAGGTCGTCCGCCAGTTCCACGTTGAACTGCAGCGACTTTTCCAGCGATTGGGCCAGAAACAGGCTCCTCAGCCCGTCAGCCATGCGAGAGAGGACCAGTAACTCGGGATGAACGTCGAGCTTGCCGGCTTCGACCTTGGAGATGTCGAGGATGTCGTTGATCAGGTTCAGCAGGTCGTTGCCTGCAGAATAGATGGAGCGCGCGAACTGCACCTGGTCGTCGTGCAGATTGCCGTCAGGGTTGTCTGCCAGCAGCTTGGAGAGGATCAGCGAGCTGTTCAGCGGCGTGCGCAGTTCATGGGACATGTTGGCGAGGAATTCGGATTTGTAGCGGCTGGCGCGCTGCAGCTCCTCGGCGCGCTCTTCGAGCATCAGCTGCACTTCGTGCAGGCGGTTGTTCTTCCGATCCATTTCGTCGCGTTGGCGGGCCAGCTCGGCGGAGTGCTCGGCCAGCTGCTCGTTGGTCTGTTCCAGCTCGGCCTGCTGTTCTTCCATGTGCGCCTGCGACTCGCGCAGTGCGTTGGATTGTTCTTCGAGCTCTTCGTTGGCAGCGCGCAGTTCTTCCTGCTGCACCTGAAGTTCTTCGTTGAGCTGCTGCGTCTCGGCCAGCACCCGCTGCAGGCGCTGGCGGTAGCGTGCAGCCTCGATGGCCGAGCCGATGCCATCACTGATGCGCCGCAGCAGCTCGCCATCCTCATCGCGCAGTGGCCGCAGGAAACCGATCTCCAGCACCGCGTTGAGCATCCCGCTGTCTTCGACGGGTGCGATCAGTACGGACCTTGCATCGGCATCACCCAGCGCCGAGCTGACCTTGAGGTATCCGGGCGGTACGCTATCGATCGTCATGGCACGGCGTTCCAACGCCACCTGGCCGACCAGCCCCTCGCCCAGCTCGAGTGTCCGCCCGTTGTTCAGGCGATCCTTGTCCCAGCCGAACTCGGCGACCCGTTGCAGCTTGCCGTCCTGTGTGACGTAAAGCGCCCCGACGGCCATTTCCAGGTAACGCGAAAGAAAGCTGAGAATGTTCTGGCCCAGGGTCGGCAGCGCCTGCTCACCGATGATCGACTCGCTGAGCAGCGACTGGCCGGTGCGGTACCAGGCCTGTTTTTCCAGTGCCGCAGCGTGGGCTTGCTGTTTCTCCAGCGACTCGGCGTAGCTGTCGGACAGGCTCAGAAGATCGCGACGGCCGAAGTAAACCAGCAAGCCGCTGAACAGGAGGCTGAACAAGAGGAACGCGCCGATCAGAGCGGTGGTGATTGTCTCGGCCGTATCCGTGCGTTCCTTGCGCACCTGCCGCTCGTAGGCGATAAAGCTGTTGAGCAGCTGTCGCTGTTCTGTCTTGAGCTCCAGCCCTCGGCGGCTACGTACGTACTCTGTCACCGTCTCGCCCTGGCCACGGCGAGCGATAGCACCGCTGGCGTAGTCAAGCCATTGCTGGTGCAGCGCCCTGACGCGCTGCACACGGTTGAGCTGGACCGGGTCGTCGCTGGCGTAGTCATGCAGCCGCTCGAGCTGCTCTTCCAGCAGCGGAAGCTCACGCCGGTAGGGGTCGAGGAACGCCTCCTCACCGGCAATCAGATAACCGCGCATGGACGCTTCGACGTCGCCGATCAGCTTGAGGGCTTCGTGGGCGTAGGACACGCCGACGACGGACCGCTCTACCCAGTGGCTGACATTGAGCAGGAAGTAGACGATGGCGCTGAAAAAGAATGCGCTGAGAAATCCGAAGCCAAGCGGGACCGCCACGTTGCGGTTGAGAATGCGCCTGAAGTTGTTCTGATCGATGTAGGAGTCGCCCATCCGCTTTCCTTTTCGAGCGCGCCCATGGCGGCTACTCACAGCAGCACGAGGAAGCTGCAAGGCGTCAAGCCATGCACCATTCCCGGCACGTTCAAGGTGATTCGCGTGAAATAGAGGCTCACGCATGCAAGTCGACCCGGGACTTTACACCGCCTCGCTTTCAATCACAAAAAAGCCCGGCCGAAAGGCCGGGCTCAGAATTCTGGTTGCTGCGGGCTAGCGACGGGCAATGATCCAGACCGCGTGGATGATGCCCGGGATGTAGCCAAGCAGCGTCAGCAGAATGTTCAGCCAGAAGGCGCCGCCCAGGCCTACCTGCAGGAATACCCCCAGCGGCGGCAGCAGTATCGCGATGATGATGCGGATCAGGTCCATCGTGGTTCCCCTAAGGTCTGGTTTTGGCCAATTGGCCTACTGTGAATCGACAGGATCTCCTGCCATGGGTTCCTTCTGCCTGGAGCCGACAGACCGCAACGGGCCAATGAAGGAAGGGGATCCGGCCATCACGGAGCGCGAGGCGGACCTGGCCTGCTGCGCTGGCGGCGGATGTTGATCCACGAGAGCACGGCCAGCGCCAGCATCAGGCCGGTCATGTTGAAGTTACCCATCGCACCGTAGCCCAGGGCAGCCAGCGAACAGGCCACCAGGCCGATCCAGCGCACGTAGCCCATCAGGGTGCGAACGGTTCTGCCGACGCGATCGTCATCGGGCGACGTCATCTTGCCGGCCTCGCCCGCATGCGCTCGAGCTCCTTGGCATCATGACTGCAGAACAGCGTGACCTCGTCCCGGTGCTCCAACGACAGGGTCCAGAGCCGATGCTGGTTGGCCAGACGCGCCGTCCGGTCAACCTCCATCATGCGTTGATAGAAGCGCAACCCCGGCGTGCAGTGCCGCTCGGTCTGCCCGACTTCCTCTCGATAGAAATAGGCATCTCCGGCATGCAGCAGCCAGCCGGCATCGGTCTGCAAGGCCACGCCGGCATGCCCGTGGGTGTGCCCCGTCAGCGGAATCAGCATGATTTCCGGCGGCAGGCCGCGCAGCTCCCGCACCGCCTGGAAGCCGAACCAGGTATCGCCGCCCGGCTCGTAGAATTGCCAGTTGCGCACCCCGTCCCACTGTTGATGACGATAACGCCGGTGACCCAGAAAACTGCGCGTTGTACGCGCCGCGTCCATTTCCCGCTGCAGGACATGAACCTGGGCGCCGGGAAAATCCTCCAGACCGCCAGCGTGGTCGAAATCCAAATGCGTCAGCACGACATGCCGTACATCTTCGGCCGCGAATCCAAGCTGGCGTACCTGTTCCAACGCTGTGAACCGGCGCTCGAACTGGATGTTGTTGAAGGCGATGAAGAAGCTGCTGAGACGCTTGCGAGGCTCCAGCACATCGCAAGTGCCGAAGCCCGTATCGACCAGCACCAGGCCATGAGTGTCGGTTTCGATCAGCAGGCAATGGCACACCAGGCTGGAGGTAAGCCCATGACTAAAGCCATCGAACAGCTTGCCGCCCAGCGGACACATGCAGCCGCAATTGAGGTGATGAACGCGCATGACACAACCTCCTCGGGAGACCGATGCCACGCAGCAGCTGGCTGCGCCATCGGACCTCTTGATCATCTATCTATGTGTGAGGTCCAGGAGCGCAGCAGAGTTCAGGAACGCTCTGGCACCGGGGAAGGCTGATTCCGGCGCCGTAACAGGAACTACCCGCAGTTGAACTATCCTCAGGGGACCGAACAGTTCCATCGCTGTCTAACGCTGACACCGGGAGGCCACACCGATGTCCCAGCCCGTTAACCGGCTCGCCTGGCTGCTGATGCTGTGGCTGGTCCTCGCCAGCTCAACCCTGGCCGCGGCGCCGGTGATGGTGCTGCGTGTCGACGGCGTCATCGGGCCGGCCAGCGCCGACTACGTCATTCGCGGCATCCAGCGTGCCCGGGAGGCCGATGCGCAACTGCTGATACTGGAGCTGGATACGCCGGGCGGCCTGGATATCTCGATGCGCGCGATGATCAAGGACATCCTCGCCAGCCCGGTGCCGATCGCCACCTACGTCACCCCCAGTGGCTCTCGGGCGGCCAGCGCAGGCACCTATCTGCTCTATGCCAGCCACGTTGCCGCCATGACGCCGGGCACCAACCTAGGCGCCGCCACGCCGGTAAAGATAGGCGGAGGCGGCAGCCCGCCCGCACCTTCGCCCGACACAGAAGAGGATGGCAAAGGAGGTGGCGACGCCATGAGCCGTAAACAGGTCAATGATGCAGCGGCCTATATCCGCGGCCTGGCGCAACTGCGTGAGCGCAACGCCGCATGGGCCGATCGGGCAGTGCGGGATGCGGTCAGCCTGTCAGCCCGCGAAGCACTGGAACAGAACGTGGTCGACTACCTGGCCGATGATCTTGACCAGCTGCTGAGCAGGCTGGACGGCAAAACCCTCCAGACCAGCACCGGCATGCACAGACTGCAGACGGCCGGCGTCACCGTCGAACGCCATGATCCCGACTGGCGGGTCCGCATGCTGGCGGTCATCACCAACCCCAGCGTGGCGCTGGTCCTGATGATGATCGGCATCTACGGCCTGATCTTCGAGTTTTCCAACCCCGGCACTGGAGGCGGTGGCGTCATCGGCGGGATCTGCCTGCTGCTGGCGATGTTTTCGCTGCAGCTGCTGCCCGTCAATTACGCCGGTGTCGCGCTCATTCTGCTGGGCCTGGCGTTCATGGTCGCCGAGGCCTTCGTACCCAGCTTCGGCGTGCTCGGCCTGGGCGGCGTTGCCGCGTTCGTCACCGGTGCGGTGATCCTGATGGATACCGAGGTGCCGGGCTTCGGCATCCCGCTGACACTGATCGGCACGCTCGGCGTGATCAGCGCCCTGCTGGTCTTTGCCATCGTCAGCATGGCCTTGAAAGCCCGGCGACAATCGGTGGTCACCGGCGATGGCGAGCTGATCGGGCAGCTGGTTCGCATCACTGGCGTCCAGGCGGACAAACCCGGCAACGGCTGGGTACTGCTGCACGGCGAACATTGGCAGGTACGCAGCTCGGCACCGCTGGTGGTGGGACAGGAGGTCCGCGTGAAGGCACGACGCGGCTTGGAATTGGACGTGACGGCCACCAACGAGCCGTCAATCGAGAAGAGGTGACGCATGGGTCTTGAAATGAGTTTTATCGCCTTCGCGGTGGTGATTGTCGCATTGCTCGCATCGACGTTCCGCATCCTGCGCGAATACGAGCGCGGCGTAGTCTTCCAGCTGGGCCGCTTCTGGAAGGTCAAGGGGCCGGGCCTGATCATGATCATCCCCGGTATCCAGCAGATGGTACGGGTCGATCTGCGCACCCTGGTGCTCGACGTACCGACCCAGGACGTGATCTCGCGGGACAACGTCTCGGTCAAGGTCAACGCGGTGGTCTACTACCGGGTGCTGGACGCCGAGAAGGCCATCATTCAGGTCGAGGACTACCACTCGGCGACCAGTCAGCTGGCCCAGACCACCCTGCGCGCGGTGCTTGGCAAGCATGATCTGGATGACATGCTGGCCGAGCGTGAGCAGCTCAACAACGATATCCAGCAGGTACTCGATGCGCAGACGGACGCCTGGGGCATCAAGGTCGCCAATGTGGAAATCAAGCATGTGGATCTGGATGAGTCGATGATCCGCGCCATCGCCAGGCAGGCCGAGGCGGAACGCGAACGACGCGCCAAGGTCATTCATGCTGAAGGCGAACTGCAGGCTTCGGAAAAACTGATGCAGGCTGCCGAAATGCTCGGCCGCCAACCGGGCGCCATGCAACTGCGCTACATGCAGACGCTGAGCAACATCGCCGGCGACAAGAACTCGACCATCGTTTTCCCGCTGCCCATGGAGCTGCTACAAGGCCTGGGCAACCTCACCAAGAAATCCGAATAGAGACCTTTATGCCCTTGCGCTCAGCCGTACCCATTGTTCGCCTGCTCTCAGCCGTGCTGCTGACGCTCATCCTGGCGGGCTGCGCCGCGTTCTCCCAACGTGACCCGCTCAACGTGCAGGTTGCCGGCATCCAGCCGCTGCCCGGCGAAGGGCTGGAGCTGCGCATGGCGGTCAAGCTGCGAATCCAGAACCCCAACGACATGGCGCTGGATTACAACGGGGTGGCGCTGGACCTGGAAATAAACGGCCGGCGCCTGGCCAGTGGCGTCAGCGATGCAAGCGGCAGCGTCCCGCGCTTCGGTGAGACCGTGCTCAGCGTGCCGGTGACCATCTCAGCATTTTCCGCCGCGCGCCAGGCCCTCGGGCTGGCCGAGCACATCGGCCTCGATGAGGTGCCCTATGTGCTGCGCGGCAAGCTGGCCGGTGGATTGTTCGGAACCCAGCGTTTCGTGGAGAAGGGCACTCTGGACCTGAATGGCGCCCTGGCCGGTCCCTATCGACGGCCATGAACCGCGCAGCTGTGGATCGAAACGACAGGTCAGGCTGCCGCGCCTAGACTCAGCCAGGTCAGCGCCGCCCTGCATCGCTCAGGAGGCGCCCTGTTTCCCCTTGTCCAACCGACAGTTTCCGGCCCGGCAGCGATGGGCCTCGTGATTCGGATCTTCCTGCATCAGTTTGCGCGTCACGCCGTTGGTCCAGCCGAATCCGTCCTGCAGCGGGTACTCGCCTCCAGTGGCATGCTCGACGCACGGCCTGAGCACGTATTTTTCCACCAGCTTGCTTTCCTGCTCGAACAGGTGCGAGACGATGCTCAGCCAGCGCTCTTCGATCTGCAGCGCCAATGCATGATGACCGTAGCGCTGCAGCCCGCGGATACCCATCCATTGCAACGGAGCCCAGCCGTTCGGACGGTCCCACTGCTCACCACTGCCACTAACCTCGGTGGTCGACAGCCCGCCGGGTGCAAGCAATCGCTCCCGCACGATGTCGGCGACCTGCGCCGCCTGGCGTTCGCTGGCGAGTTCCACGAACAGCGGCGTCAGCGTGGCAGCCGTCAGGTTGTCGCGGGGGCATTGCAGGGTCCAGTCGTAGTCGAAATAGGCGCCGCGTTCATCGCTCCAGAGATAGCGGTCAATGGCCACCCGGCGCGCCTCGGCACGGCGGCTAAAGTCGGCAGCGCAGCCATGACGCCCCTTTATCTCGCTGAGGCGGGCGATCTGACGCTCGAGATAGTGCAGGAAGCAGTTGAGATCCACCGGGACGATGTTGGTGGTGCGGATGCTCGACAGGCGGTTGGGATCGCCCAGCCAGCGCGAGCTGAAGTCCCAGCCGGACTCGGCCCCGGCGCGCAGGTCCCGATAGACCTCGTGTGCCGGCCGGCTGGATGAGCGCGCCGTCTCGATGTCCTCCAGGTAGGACTCTTCGCGCGGCGTGTCGCGCTCGTCCCAATAGCGATTCAGCACGCTGCCGTCCGGCAGGCAGACACAGCGCCGGTGCGCCTCGCCAGGACGCAATTGCGCGTCGCCTTCGTTCCAGAAGGCATGCTCCTTGAGCAGCTGAGGCAGGTAGTCGCTGGCGCGATGGACGCCGGTTTCCTCGAACAAATCGGTCATCAGCGCGAACACCGGCGGCTGGGAACGGCTGAGGTAATAGGAGCGGTTGCCATTAGGCACGTGCCCGTAGGTATCGATGAGATAGGCGAAGTTGTCGGCCATGGCGCGCAGCAGCTCGCAGTGCCCGCTTTCATCCAGGCCAAGCATGGTGAAGTAGGAATCCCAGTAATACATCTCGGTGAAGCGGCCGCCCGGCACCACGTAGTCGTGCGGCAACGGCAACAGCGACGAGAATTCCGGATGCTTGCGCGGCTGGCGGGTCAGCACGGGCCAGAGTCGATCGATATGTTCGGCCAGGCTGTCGTCCGGGTTGGCGACGAATTCGGTGGGCTTCATTTCGTAGAGCACGAAATGCTCCATCACGAACCGCCTGAGGTCGAAGCCAGGCGTGCCGCTTTCTGCTCGATACGCTTCGAGAATGCGCTCCGGATGCTGGCGCGGCGCGCAATCGACGAACGTCTTGCTGTCTGGGAACACCCGCTGCGTCTGCACCGCGACAAAGAGTTCCTGGTAACGATCGGCCGGGGTCAGGGTATCGGCCGCGGATACTGCACGGGTGTCATAGCTGAAGGGGCTCAGGTCGCTATCGGTCATTGCTCGCTGTAGTTCCATAACAGGCCACCGTCGATAACCAGTGTAGTACCGGTGACGTAGTCGGCGTCGTCCGAGGCTAGAAAGGCCACCGCACCCGCCACATCGTGGGGCTGACCAAGACGTTTGGCCGGGATGTTTTCCAGCAGGCCGGCAAGCTTCTCCGGCTGGTTCATCAGCGCCTGGTTGATTGGCGTCTCGATGGCACCCGGTGCAACGTTGTTGACGGTAATGCCCAGCGGCGCCAGTTCGATGGCCAGGTTGCGCGTCAGCATCTTCAGCCCACCCTTGCTGGAACAGTAGGCACTGAAATTGGGAAACGGCAGCTCTTCGTGAACCGAGCTGTTATTGATGATCCGCCCGCCCCGTCCGCTGTCTCGCAGATGCCGGGCGAACGCCTGGGACAGAAAGAAAGGACCGCGCAGGTTGACGTTCAGGACCTGGTCGTAGTCCGCCTCGCTGACATCGAGAAAGCCCGCATGCTTCTGCACCCCGGCGTTATTGACCAGGATGTCCAGGCGCCCCATCTGCTGGATCGCCTGTTCGACCAGCCGGTAGCAATTGGCTGGCTCCGCTACATCCGCAGCGATAAAGCAGGCGCGACGGCCCTCGGCTCGCACCTGCTCGAGTGTCTCGCGGGCCTGGTCGTCATCATGCCGCCCATTGATGATCAGGTCAGCGCCTTCCCGTGCCAGGCGCACCGCAATACCCCGTCCGATGCCCTGGGAGCTGCCGGTCACCAGTGCAACCTTGTTCTGCAGTTTCATCGAATACCTCGCGTTGGCCGTTCAGTCGCAACGGCGTTTCCCTTCGTCAAGGTGAGACGGATCACAGCCGGTGGCGTTCAACCACGCTTGTTTGGAGATGCTTCGAACCCACGCGTATGTCGCGCGCCGGCAGACAAACACCCATGCGAGGGCGCAAAATGGCCGGCTCTCCGCCGCCCCGTTCCAGGACATCCATGGCCACCGCCGATTTGCGCAAGGGTTATCTACTGGGTCTGACGACCTTCTCCATCTGGGGCCTGTTCCCGCTCTATTTCAAATCCATCGAGCAATACGCCGCGCTGGAGATCGTCACCCAGCGGGCGGTCTGGTCAGCCCTGTTCGGCACCCTGGTGCTGATGCTCTGGCGTCACCCCGGCTGGTGGCAGGAGTTGCTGGCCCATCCGCGGCGGATCGGCGTGCTGATGATTTCCAGCGTGCTGATCGCCAGCAACTGGCTGATCTACGTCTGGGCGGTGAACCACGACCATATGCTCGAAGCGAGCCTGGGCTACTACATCAATCCGCTGGTCAACGTGCTGCTGGGGCTGATCGTGCTGCGCGAGCGCCTGCGCCCTCTGCAATGGCTAGCCGTCGCTATGGCAGCCATCGGCGTTTCCCTGCAGCTGATCACGCTCGGCGAATTCCCATGGGTTTCCATCGTGCTGGCCTTGAGCTTTGGCAGCTACGGCCTGCTGCGCAAACAGGCGCCTGTCGCCGCGCTACCAGGCCTGGTAGTGGAAACCTGGCTACTACTGCCGATCGCGCTGGGCTGGTTGTTTTTCTTCGGCACCGGCCCGAGCACCGAATGGTCGTTCTGGACCGAGCCGCAGGCACTCTGGCTGGTGGCGGCCGGGCCGGTGACGCTGTTGCCGTTGCTGTGTTTCAACGCCGCGGCGCGCCACCTGCCCTATTCGACCCTGGGGTTCCTGCAATACATCACGCCAACTCTGCTGCTTATCCTGGCGGTGTGGGTATTCAACGAGCCCTTCCCCGCTGACCGTCAGGTCGCGTTCATCTGCATCTGGGCCGGCCTGGCTGTGTACAGCTACGACGCGTGGCGACTGATGCGCAGGGGCGTCGTTCGCTGAGACTCGGTCAGTCGGTCGGTTGCAGCTTGAGCTCCACCATTAGATCGTCGGCAAGCGTCTCGAGGTGCCTCTGCAGATCATCGAGGGGCAGCTCGGCAGGCACCGCCAGTCGCGCGACAGCGTGAAACAGCAGCTCGTTGGTCATTGGCGCCGGCATCACATCGGTGTCCAGGCTTTCCAGGTTGACACCATGACGCGCCAGCAACTGGGTGATGTCGCGAACGATGCCTGCCCGGTCATTGCCTACCAGCTCCAGCTGGATCATGCGCCAGCTGCGCTGCGGCTCGACACCGCTGTGAGCGAACAGCACCCGAATGCCCTCACGCTCCAGTTGCTGCAGCGCCTCGATGAGTCCGGGATGGGCCTGCGCCGGCACGGCGACACGAAGAATCCCGGCGAACTGCCCGGCCATGCGCGACATGCGGCTCTCCAGCCAGTTACCGCCATGCTCGGCGATGCACTTGGCGACACGCTCGACGAGCCCGGGCTGGTCTTCGGCGATGACGGTTAGGACGAGATGATCCATCAGTAGCTCCTTCATTGGGTTACGGCGACCGACGCCGAGGGTGCGGATGGTGAACGCCAGGGATCGCGCCGCCTGCGTCCGGCTCCATAGGTATAGAACAGACCGCTCAAACTACTACGTCCGACGCCCAGTGGCAGCACCAAGTCGGCCCTCGCCGCGCTTCTGCGGGCCCAAACGTGACGGACTGATTTTCCAAACAGCTTCATGTAGTATCCGGCGACCCGGACTACAAGAAGAAGCTGTCCGACGGATTCGAAGAAAACCAAGTGAGGCGAGAGATGACTGAGCGCGTTCAAGTCGGTGGCCTGCAGGTCGCCAAAGTCCTGTACGACTTCGTGAACAACGAAGCGATTCCTGGTACCGGCGTCGATGCCGACGCCTTCTGGGCCGGCGCTTCGGGCGTCATTCATGACCTGGCGCCAAAGAACCGCGCGCTGCTGGCCAAGCGTGACGAGCTGCAGGCGCAAATCGATGCCTGGCATCAGGCCCGCGCCGGTCAGGCTCACGACGCAGCGGCGTACAAGAGCTTTCTGCAGGAGATCGGTTACCTGCTGCCGGATGCCGAAGATTTCCAGGCCACTACCCAGAACGTCGACGAAGAAATCGCCAGCATGGCCGGCCCGCAGCTGGTGGTGCCGATCATGAACGCGCGCTTCGCGCTGAACGCCGCCAACGCGCGCTGGGGCTCGCTGTATGACGCGCTCTACGGCACCGACGCCATTTCCGAAGAAGGTGGCGCCAGCAAAGGCCCGGGCTACAACGAGATCCGCGGCAACAAGGTCATTGCCTATGCCCGCGCCTTCCTCGACGAAGCCGCTCCATTGGAAACCGGCTCGCATGCCGACGCCACCGGCTACCGCATCGAAGATGGCAAGCTCACCGTCGCGCTGAAGGACGGCAGCACCACCGGCCTGCAGAACCCCGCGCAGCTGCGCGGCTTCCAGGGCGACGCCAATGCGCCGATCGCCGTGCTGCTCAAGCACAACGGCATCCACTTCGAGATCCAGATCGACCCGTCCAGCCCGATCGGCCAGACCGACGCGGCCGGCGTGAAAGACATCCTGATGGAATCGGCGCTGACCACGATCATGGACTGCGAAGACTCCATCGCCGCCGTCGACGCCGACGACAAGACCATCGTCTACCGCAACTGGCTCGGCCTGATGAAGGGCGATCTGGTCGAAGAGCTGGACAAGGGCGGCAAGCGCATCACCCGCGCCATGAACCCGGACCGCGTCTACACCCAGGCCGACGGCAACGGTGAACTGACCCTGCATGGCCGCTCCCTGCTGTTCATCCGCAACGTCGGGCACCTGATGACCAACGACGCCATTCTCGACAAGGACGGCAACGAAGTACCGGAAGGCATCATGGACGGCCTGTTCACCAGCCTCGCCGCGATGCACAACCTCAAGGGCAACTCCACCCGCGCCAACAGCCGCACCGGCTCGATGTACATCGTCAAGCCGAAGATGCACGGCCCGGAAGAAGTCGCCTTCGCCACCGAGCTGTTTGGCCGCGTCGAGGACGTCCTCGGCCTGCCGCGCAATACCCTGAAAGTCGGCATCATGGACGAGGAGCGCCGTACCACGGTCAACCTCAAGGCCTGCATCAAGGAAGCGCGTGAGCGCGTGGTGTTCATCAACACTGGCTTCCTCGACCGCACTGGCGACGAAATCCACACCTCCATGGAAGCCGGCCCGATGGTGCGCAAGGCCGCCATGAAGGCCGAGAAGTGGATCAGCGCCTATGAGAACAACAACGTCGACGTCGGCCTGGCCTGCGGCCTGCAGGGCAAGGCGCAGATCGGCAAGGGCATGTGGGCCATGCCTGATCTGATGGCCGCGATGCTCGAACAGAAGATCGGTCACCCCATGGCCGGTGCCAACACCGCCTGGGTGCCGTCACCGACCGCTGCCACCCTTCACGCCATGCACTACCACAAGGTAGACGTGCAGGCGCGCCAGGCCGAGCTTGCCAAGCGCGAAAAGGCGTCCATCGACGACATTCTCACCATCCCGCTGGCGCAAGACACCAACTGGAGCGAGGAAGAGAAGCGCAACGAGCTGGACAACAACTCGCAGGGCATCCTCGGCTACATGGTCCGCTGGGTCGAGCAAGGTGTCGGCTGCTCAAAGGTGCCGGACATCAACGACATCGCACTGATGGAAGACCGTGCGACGCTGCGTATCTCCAGCCAGCACGTGGCCAACTGGATGCGCCACGGCGTGGTAACGGAGGCTCAGGTGATCGAGAGCCTCAAGCGCATGGCCCCGGTGGTCGACCGTCAGAATGAGGGTGACCCGCTGTACCGTCCGATGGCGCCTGACTTCGATAACAGCGTGGCCTTCCAGGCAGCCTTGGAACTGGTGCTTGAGGGCACCAAGCAGCCGAACGGCTACACCGAGCCGGTCCTGCACCGCCGCCGCCGCGAGTTCAAGGCCAAGAACGGGCTATAACCCGCAACCTCCCGCCACATGAACCGCCCCACGGGGCGGTTTTTTTCTGGGCCGGCCGTGCTCAAGTTCGAACCATTTCATCCGATAGCGTAACGCTATGCCATTCATAAAATTAATAACCGATGTATGGCATTTCGCTATCACGCGTCATCCCGTAGTATCCGCCGCCCGCCGTGGAGTCGATGCATGTTCAAGAATTTCTCACTGACCGCCAAGTTGTCGCTGGTGCCCGCTGTCGCCCTGCTCGGGCTGATTCTCTATGTCGGCTATACCTCGCTGCAGCTGTCTGCGACGGATTCGCGCCTGGTCAGCATCGAGACACAAAGCTATCCGACATTGGAAAAAACCGACGCGGTGATCTTCCAGTTTTCCCGCATACCGGGCCTGCTTAACAACGCGGTGGCAGCCGGTGAGCCAGGCATGCTCGACGAGGCGCGTGGAGTGCTAGGCGAAATAGATGCGCAGCAGGCGTCGCTCGCGTCGCTTCTGAACGCTCAACCGCAACGGCTACAGTCGCTCGACAATTGGCGCAATGCGGTCAAGGCCTATGCCGACAATGCCCTCCAGGCTTCAGCGAAGCTGATCGACGGCAGCGCCTCGTTCGATGACTTACGCCCGAACCTGGATCGTATGGCCAATGATCTTGCCCAGGCACAGCAACTGGCAACTGACTTTCGCGCGGGCGCCTACCAGCAGTTCCAGGAGACCCTCGCCGAGACCCGCGTGGCCAACGGACACACCACGCGGCTGGGCATCATTCTTTCCCTTGTGCTCATCCTGGTGGTCGGCCTCGGCGCCTGGCTGGTCATTCGAAGCGTCATGGCCAACGTGCGCGGCGTGATCGCCTCCCTGCAATCCATTGCACGCGGCGATGGCGATCTCACGCAGCGAGTGAACGTCAAATCGAATGACGAAATTGGCGCCATGATCGAGCTGTTCAACGGCTTTCTCGACAAGTTGCAGCAGACCATCCGTCAGATCATCGAGGCCGCCAGCCCACTCGGCCAGGTATCCAAGGAGCTATATACCCTGACCCAGGGCTCGGAAGAAAACGCCAAGTCGCAGCAACATCACACTGAGTCCATTTCTCGCGACATCCTCACCATGACCGGCAGCATTCAGGAAGTGGCGCAGCGCTCGCAGCAGGCCTCCAACGAGGCCAACTCGGCTGCTCGCCAGGCCGCCACTGCTCGCGAACATATCGGCAGCCTGTCCAGTGGCATCAGCGACTTGGGGGCGACAGCGTGATGAGCGCCGTGCAGGCAATGGAACAGCTGGAAGAGGAAACCCAGGAGGTCGGCTCGGTACTGACGGTTATTCGCAGCATTGCCGAACAGACCAATCTGCTCGCGCTGAACGCAGCCATCGAAGCCGCACGCGCTGGCGAACAGGGCCGTGGCTTTGCCGTGGTGGCTGACGAAGTGCGCAACCTGGCGCAGAAGACCGCCGCCTCCACCGCGGAGATCCAGCAGATCATCCAGCGCCTGCAAAGCAGCGCCAATACCGTGCTCAACGTGATGAACAGCAATGGCGAAAAGTCCAGGGCCAGCATCGATCGTTCAGTCGAGGCAACCCAGCTGCTCGAGACCATCGCCCAGACCGTCAACCAGATCGACGAACTCAACGCCGGCATCGCCCAGTTCACCCAGGAGCAGATCGGCCTGTCGAGTTCCATCAGACAAGAAACCCAAGTGTTGCAGCAGGACGCACAAGCAACCGCAAACGGCGCCGAAGCCACTGCCCGTCTGGGTGAGCAATTGGTCAGCACGGGCGATGACCTGCGTGCGGCCACGGCCCAATTCCGCGTTTAAATGCTTTAGGAGCACACCTGATGACCGCAGTACGTGTTATCAGCCTGGCAGCCGTCTGCCTGGCAACCACCCCAGCCTTTGCCCTGGATCAGGGCGAGCATCGCTTCAATGGCTTCGGCACCGTCGGATTCACCCACCTGGGTGGCGAAGATGATGGTCGCAGCTATGGTGTTCAAGGCCAGACCAACGATTCCTGGCGCGGCGACCAGCTGTCCAAATTCGGCGCTCAGTTGAGCTATGGCATCACCGACACCGTAGGCGTCACCGTTCAGGCTACCGCCAAGGCGCAGCAGGATGAATGGAAAGCCAATCTGGAGTGGGCCTACCTGTCCTGGCAGACCAATGACCAGCTGATGCTCCGCGCCGGCCGCCTGCGTAGCCCGGTCTACATGTACTCCGAGAGTCTTGACGTCGGCTACAGCTACCCCTGGCTGCGCCTGCCCGATGAGGTCTACAGCCAGGTTCAGGTGACCAACTACGAAGGCGTCGACGCCGTCTACACCTTGCCGCTTTCCTACGGATCGGTGACCGTTCAGGTTGCGGGTGGTCAGGCGAAGAACCGTGACTATTATGCCTACGACGAGCAGTTCGATATCGACTACGGCAACCTGTTCGGTGCCAGCATAAGCCTGGCTACCAATGATTTCGGTACGCTGCGCATCGGTTATGTCGAGGCGGATATCAAGACGGACATCCGCGGTACCGTTACTGTCGCGCCTGGCATCACGGCACCTCTGAGCCTGCTGACTCTTGACAAGGAAAAAGGCAAGTTCACCTCCATCGGCTACCAGTACGACAACGGCACCTGGGTCAGTAGCAACGAGTGGACCTCGCGCATGATCGAGAACGACGGCATGGAGTCGATCGATTCTTTCTACCTGATGGGTGGCCGTCGCTTTGGCGATTTCCTGCCGCATGTAACCTATGCGCAGCTCGACGACAACGGCGGGCGCCAGAATTCGTGGACGCTGGGCCTGAACTATCAGGCCGCTCCGACCGTTGTGGTCAAGGGTGAATACAAGCGCGTCGATACGTCCAACGGCTTTGATGGCGTGTTTACCCGCAACGCTCAGGAAGTCTATGAAAACGCTGTGTACGAGCGCTTCGGTGGCGCACGTGGCGGCGTTCCAGCCCGCAACTACGACGGTGACATCGTTTCCGTCGGCGTCGATTTCGTATTCTGAGGAGCGACAAGATGAAAATATCCCTTCGCATCCTCACCGGCGCAGCCTCGCTCAGCATGGTTGTCATGGCTCAGGCCGAAGTCGCTGTGATCGTCAATGCTGCCGCGGCCAAGGCGCCCTCGCAGTCCGACGTGGCCAACATCTTTCTGGGCAAGGACAAATCCCTGAAAGGGGTCGACCAAGCCGGCTGGACGCCTGCCAAAGAGGCCTTCTATGCAGGTGTCGCCAGCAAGAACGAGTCGCAACTCAAGTCGTACTGGTCAGGCCTGATCTTCACAGGCAAGGGCCAACCCCTGCCCAGCGTCGCTGATGACGCAGCTGTAGTCGCCAAGGTTGCTGCCGAAGCCGATGCCATCGGTTACGTCGACAGCGCCGCGGTCAACGATTCGGTCAAGGTGTTGTTCACGCTTCCGTAGTTGTTGCAACTGAACAGAAACCGCCCCTCGGGGCGGTTTTTTTTTGGGCGTGAGCATCGCGAATGGCCCGCAGGGGACAATGACCCGTGTCAGCCCGATAAGGCGCGCTGGCGACTAGACTTACGTCCAATGTGCCCCTCCGGACCCACAGCCCACCATTGGGCTTAAAAAATGGACACGAACCATGAGCAAAGCAGATGCTTTCGCCGAGGCAGGCAAAACTGCCGTGCTGCAGAACGTTCACGGAACCATGGAGTTTCTGCGCAAGTATCCCCCTTTCAACCAGATGGAGCCGGGCCATCTCGCCTATCTGGTGGAGAATTGCCAGCTGCGCTTCTACAGCGAAGGGGATTGCATCATTTCGCCTGACGACGGCGTCGTCGAGCATTTCTATATCGTCAAACAGGGCCGGGTTCACGGCCAGCGACCACACACCAGCAAGCGCGGCACCGATACCACTTTCGAGGTGATCGTCGGCGAATGCTTTCCAATGGCCGCGCTGATGGGCGAGCGCGCCACTCGCACCGGGCACTTCGCCGCCGAGGACACCTTTTGCTTCCTGCTGAACAAGCCCGCCTTTATCAAGCTGGTATCGAAATCCGCTTCGTTCCGTGACTTCGCCATGCGCGGGGTCAGCAGTCTGCTGGACCTGGTCAACCAACAGGCGCAGATGCGTGCAGTGGAAAGCCTGGGCGAACATTACTCGCTGGAAACGCGCATCGGTGAGCTGGCGCTGCACCATCCCGTCTCCTGCCTGCCCTCGATGCCGTTGGCCGAGGCGGTAGGATTGATGCACGAAAATAACGTCGGGAGCGTTGTGATCACTGACCTCGAGTTGCACCCGCGAGGCATTTTCACGTTGCGCGACCTGCGTCGCGTGATCGGGAGCGGCACGACCGACCTGGCCGCGCCGATTGCCAACTTCATGACCCAGGACCCGTTCTATCTACCGCCGGACGCCACGGCCTTCGATGCGGCAATCGCCATGACCGAGCGACACATCGCGCATGTCTGTGTGGTAGAGAAGGGCCTGCTGCGGGGCGTCATCTCCGAGCGAGACCTGTTTTCCCTCCAACGGGTGGATCTGGTCCACCTCGCGCAGGCGATTTCCCACGCCGACAGCGTCGAGACACTGGTCATCATCCGCAGCCGCATTCAGCAGCTGGTAGACAACATGCTGGCGCACGGCGCTTCGTCCACTCAGATCACCCACATCATCACGCTGCTCAACGACCACACGGTATGCCGGGTCATCGAGCTGGCCATCGAAGCGCTGGGCGACCCAGGCATCCCCTTCACCTGGCTGTGTTTCGGCAGCGAGGGACGCCGCGAGCAGACGCTGTATACCGATCAGGACAACGGCATCCTGTTCGAAGCCGCCGACGCTGCAGACGCTGCAGACGCTGCGCACCGCCGTGGTCGCTTGCTGCCACTGGCCGAACGCATCAACCGGGATCTCGACACCTGCGGGTTCACCCTGTGCAAGGGCAACATCATGGCCAGCAACCCGGAGCTGTGCCTGTCGCGTCAGGAATGGAACCGGCGCTTTTGCTCGTTCATTCGCGAGGCGACGCCTGAAAACCTGCTGAGCAGCACCATCTTCTTCGATCTGCGGGCGGTCTGGGGATTATCCGAGGGCTACGAGCAGCTGCGCAGCAATCTACTCCATGAGATCGGTGACAACCGTCTCTTTCAGCGCATGCTGGCCGAAAATGCGTTGCGCCACCGCCCTCCGGTAGGTCGCTTCCGCGATTTTGTCGTTGCTCGCCAGAGTGAGGGCAAGGCGACGCTCGATCTGAAGGTGCAGGGCCTGACGCCTTTCGTCGACGGGGCGCGGCTGCTCGCGCTGAGCCATGGTATCTCTACCTGCAATACGCTGGACCGGCTGCGGCAGCTGGTTGAAAAGAATGTCATCGACGAAAAGGACGGCGCCGCGTACGAAGAGGCCTATCATTTCATCCAGCAGACACGCATGCAGCAACATCAGCAGCAGGCCCGCGACGGCCGGCCCTACTCGAACCGACTCGACCCTGACAGCCTCAATCATCTTGACCGCCGGATCCTGCGCGAGTCCTTTCGCCAGGCCCAGCGTTTACAAAGCAGCCTGACGGTTCGCTATCAGCTATGAATATGCCATGGTTCAACCTACGCGGTCCGACGCTGGATCTCGATCAGCTGCAGCGCCGCGATCAGCTAACCCCGCCCGCCGCAGTTGATGCCACGCCGCTTTGCGAACAGCGCTTGGTGGTGCTGGATCTTGAAACAAGCGGACTGGACATGCGCCGCGATATTGTTCTTTCCATCGGGGCAGTAGTCATCGAGAACGGCGGCATCGACCTGGGCGATCAGTTCGAATCTACGCTGCTGCGTCCGGCTCAGAAAGTGAGCGAAAGCGTGCTTATCCACGGTATCGCGCCAAGCGAGCTGGAGGCCGGGGATGACCCCGCCGAAGCGCTACTGGATTTCATGGCGTTTGTCGGCGACAGCCCGATCCTGGCGTTTCATGCTCCTTTTGACCGACGCATGCTGACCCGCGCATTGAAGGCGACACTGGGATACAAGCTGCGACACCCATTCTTTGATGTCGCCGAACTTGCACCGATGCTTTGCCCCGACAATCGTCCCCGGCAGAACGGGCTGGACGAATGGTGCAGGCACTTTGGCCTGCAGGTGCTGCAGCGTCACCACGCCAGCGCCGACGCCTTGGCAACCGCCGAACTGGCCCTGATCCTCTTCAGTAAGGCGCGCCGCCAGGGCCTGGACAGCCTGGTCGCCCTGAACCAGCGCCTGGCCAACTGGCGCCAGCGGCAACAGGCCAGCTTGATGTAACGCGTCCTCTCGCAGAGCTGAAACAGCCAATGACTGGCCGACACACAATCTCGCCGCATCAATAGTGGCGAGCTACGGCCATCCCGAGACTTCACGCTATCTGCATTGAGGCCTTGTCAGGCTCTGGCCCAGCGGCCTGGCCTCCCCGGCCAGGCGCCGTCTCAAACGCAACGCTGCGCCCCATCAGCGGTGGCAGCGAAGGAAAGGCAGATCGATCTCGCCCAGGCTTAGCGCGAATCAGCACCGCAGATGCGCTGGAACAGCGGCGAATCGGCATCCAGCTCGGTCAGGGTTTCAACTTTGGCCTGACCCGCATCGTTCAATCTGAACATGGCCTTCTCCGCGCAGATCAGTTGATAAGACTGGCTGGTCACGGTGGACATCAGATGCTGTTTATCGAAGCGATACAGGACAAAGCGGGCGATGCGGCCCCGATCGGTGTCCTGGACCTGCGCGTTTGCCTGATCGAGGACCGTATAGCTCAAGGGCATCGGGTACATCATGGTCCAAGGGCGCCACAACATTTCCCCATCTTCACTCGAAACGACCACGGTCCCTTCCGGTAGGCGCGCCTGCTTGGCTTCAAACCAGGTGTATTCGTAATGGATGGTGTAACTCAGCATTCCCAGCCCAGCGAATACAGGAATGATCCATTTCGGCACTCGCTTACGCGTCAGTGAGCGCAGCAACAGTCCGATGCCGGCTCCCGCCACACCAGCGACGATTGCCGCAATTAGATGCCAGAACATATACAACTCCCCTAAAAAAATCGGGCTTCCATATGGAAGCCCGACTCTACCTCGGCGTCAGACCAGGTCTGACAGTTGGCGCATTATCAGTTAGTGATCAAGCGCAACGCCAGCACCTTTCGGGGTACGAACGCTCTCGACCAGATCCTGAATCTCCTGCGGCGGAGCCTCGGTAGCCATCGACACGACGTAGGCAACCGCGAAGTTCAGAATCGCACCTACAGCACCGAAGGCCTGCGGGGAGATGCCCATCCACCACTGATCAGGCGTGTTAGGAATGCTTGCAGTGCCTGGGATGAAGAACCAGCCCAGGTACAGGAAGATGTACACGGCGGTGGAAATCACACCAACCAACATCCCTGCTACAGCACCCTTGCTGTTCACACGCTTGGAGAAGATGCCCATCATCAGCGCCGGGAACAGGCTCGCTGCTGCCAGACCGAACGCCAGCGCTACAACCTGAGCCGCGAAGCCCGGAGGATTCAGGCCCAGCCATGTGGCCAGCAGAATCGCTGCAGTCATGGACAGACGGGCGGCCAGCATCTCGTTCTTCTCACTGATTTTAGGATTGATCAGCGTCTTGATGAGGTCATGACTGATGGCAGAGGAGATCGCCAGCAGCAGACCCGCAGCAGTCGAAAGCGCAGCGGCGATAGCACCCGCGGCGATCAGACCGATGACCCAGCCCGGCAGGTTGGCGATTTCCGGGTTGGCCAGAACGATGATGTCATTGTTCACGGTCAGCTCGTTGCCACTCCAGCCACGCTCAGTAGCGGTTGGAGTGAAGGCGGCGTTGGCGTCGTTGTACATCTGCACACGACCGTCGCTGTTCTTGTCTTCCCACTTGATCAGACCGGTCTGCTCCCAGGTCTGCACCCACTCCGGACGATCTTCGTAGCGAATCGCTTCGGCCTGAGGGCCTTCCGGATAGATGGTCTGAACCAGGTTCAGGCGTGCCATGGAGGCAACAGCCGGCGCGGTGAGGTACAGCAGCGCGATGAAGATCAGCGTCCAGCCAGCGGACCAACGGGCATCAGCTACCTTCGGTACGGTGAAGAAGCGGATGATGACGTGCGGCAGACCAGCGGTACCAATCATCAGCGACAGGGTGAACAGGAACATGTTCAGCTTGTTGTCGACGTCAGCGGTATACGCGGTGAAACCGAGGTCAGTAACCACCTGGTTCAGTTTTTCGAGCAGCGGCAGCCCGGATTCGGTATGGGTGCTGAACATACCGAACATCGGGATCGGGTTGCCCGTCAACTGCATGGCAATGAACACGGCCGGAATGGTGTAGGCGATGATCAGAACCACATACTGTGCCACCTGGGTATAGGTGATGCCCTTCATGCCGCCGAATACCGCGTAGGCGAACACGATGGCAGCAGCGATCCAGATACCGGCGGAGTTGCTCACTTCCAGGAAGCGGGAGAACGCCACGCCAGCACCGGCCATCTGGCCGATTACATAGGTAACGGAGATGAGGATGAGGCAGACCACAGCTACCAGGCGAGCGCCACGGCTGTAGAAACGGTCACCGATGAAGTCCGGTACGGTGAACTTGCCGAACTTGCGCAGGTAAGGCGCCAGCAGCATTGCCAGCAGCACGTAGCCACCGGTCCAACCCATCAGGTAGACGGAAGTGGCATAACCGCCAGAGGCGATCAGACCTGCCATGGAGATGAAGGAAGCTGCAGACATCCAGTCTGCAGCCGTGGCCATACCGTTGGTTACCGGGTGAACACCACCACCAGCGACATAGAATTCTTTAGTCGAACCGGCGCGGGCCCAGATCGCGATCCCGATATAAAGCAGGAACGACGCGCCCACGAACAACATGTTGATCCAATATTGGCTCATTGTGGTTACTCCTCAACCCCGAATTCCTTGTCCAGTTTGTTCAGCCGCCACGCGTAGTGGAAGATGATCAAAATGAACGTGATGATGGAACCCTGTTGAGCGAACCAGAACCCCAGGTCAGTCCCCCCGACCGGAATACCGGCGAGTAAAGGGCGCAGCAGGATGGCGAAACCATATGAGACAAGAGCCCAGACCACCAGGCTCCAAGTTATCAGGCGAACATTCGCCTTCCAGTACGCAGCAGCATTTGTTTTATCGGCGTCGGCCATGACGTTCTCCGTCTTATTTTTATTACGGGTAAAGGGAACTACATCGTGAATCTAGCAAGGATGTGTCGTGGAAAGATAGCCCCGACTTTAGTCTGACAGGCTCTAAATCGCCTGCTGAATGCGATCCCGCCGCCCCTGGAGCGGAACCGTCATGCGCTTGCAAAGGCGGGAGTCTGGGTTATCGAGCAGGCGCGCCACGAATAGGCCTCAATCCAACCAGGACCGGGGCCTTGGCCGCTCCCGCTTCAAGGAGCAGGCAATCTCCCCGAAGGTCTCCCAGGCAGAAGAAGCTCCGGACGGATTGACCGGCCGGTCACGAAACAAGCGAACCTCATCTGGAGCGGGCTACGAACTTGTTAAAGTTTTGCGGGCGAAACTTATAGTTACTCAAAGATGCGCCTGCATAGTTGTTGCATTGCAGTAATTAGTATTGTCCAGTATCGGCCTGGCTAGAACACAGGACACTTCCTTATTATCATCACGAATAATTAAAAGTTGATTACATGGCTAACTATTTGCTGCGCTTAGCAACAGTAAATACGTCAGGACACGGCAATGCCTGATCGATCGCATGGCATGTTCTCTTGCTCTGCCGACGAGATGACGACTAGCGGTAGCCCTGACATTGCAAGCGCCGGACGGTTGTCCAACGCGAGACGAATCCACCGCCAGCCCAATGCCGCCTTAGCAGGCCGGACGTCCCGCCGTGTATTTCTGCGCCGGATCGATGGCCGCTTCCAGGTCGCGGATCGCCGTGGCACCGATCAGCAGGGGATAGCGGAAATGACTACGGTCGGTCAGGTTCACTTCGGTTTCGCGTAGCTGATCGCCGATGCACAGTTGCATCTCGACCACCGGGCGTTCGGCCACGTCCGGGCCACGCTCGACATCCGTATCATCGTCCGGGTCGACCGCTTCTTCTTTTCGGGTCTTGATCTCCGCGATGCGCGCCAGGCGATGCTCATAGAGCGTGTCGTCAGCACCCTCCACAGCCAGGCGGAATCTCACCCAGTCCTCGCCGTCACGCTCAAAGAGATCGATGTCCCGCGCCGACAGCGAGGCGGTCATCGCGCCAGTATCCATCTTTGCCTTCAGCGTTTTGCCGAGGTCTTCGATCTTGATCTGCTCGTAGCGTCCGAACAGGGTGGGCTCGGCAGCGACGGCGGGAAGGGTTAGCGCACTCAACAGCAACAACAAACGGGACAAAACGGCCTCCGGGATCAGCATTGACCCCTCTGGGACCAGATCCATTGCGCATCCGTTCCGCCTCCGTGCTGCCGCATGACCTGCTGCACGCGAGGACGGCGGCCGCCTGTTAGACTGCACTTTCACCTTTTCCTGCAGATCACTACCGTGCCCAGTTCAGCCTTCGCCACCCTGCCCCTCAGCCCTGCAACGCTGGCCAATCTCGACGCCCTCGGCTACGCCGAGATGACGCCGATCCAGGCGCAAAGCCTGCCGGTCATGCTCAAGGGCATGGACCTCATCGCGCAGGCCAAGACCGGCAGCGGCAAGACCGCTGCTTTTGGCATCGCCCTGCTGGAGCCGATCAACCCCCGCTATTTCGGCTGCCAGGCACTGGTTCTCTGCCCGACGCGCGAGCTGGCCGATCAGGTGGCCAAGGAGTTACGCCGCCTGGCGCGCTCGGCCGACAACATCAAGATCCTGACGCTCTGCGGCGGTGTGTCCATCGGCCCGCAGATCGGCTCCCTGGAGCATGGCGCACACGTGATCGTCGGCACGCCCGGGCGAGTTCAGGAGCATCTGAAGAAAGGCACGCTGAAGCTCGACGGTCTCAACAAGCTCATCCTGGATGAAGCCGACCGCATGCTCGACATGGGCTTCTACGACGCGATAGCGGAAATCATCGGGCAGACCCCAGGCAAGCGCCAGACGCTGTTGTTCTCGGCGACCTACCCGGCCGGCATCAAGCAGCTCGCCTCGACCTTTATGCGCGACCCGCAACAGGTGAAGGTCGAGGCGCTGCATGACGACTCGCAGATTGAACAGCGCTTCTACGAGATCGATCCCGAAGAGCGCATGCAGGCGGTAATCCAGGTGCTGGCCAGCTTCCGACCGGAGACCTGCGTGGCCTTCTGCTTTACCAAACAGCAGTGTCAGGACCTGGTCGATGCCCTCAGCGCGAAAGGCATCTCTGCCATGGCGCTGAACGGCGATCTGGAGCAGCGTGACCGCGACCAGGTGCTGGCCATGTTCGCCAATCGCAGCCTTTCGGTGCTGGTAGCCACAGACGTCGCGGCCCGTGGGCTGGATATCGACGCGCTGGATATGGTGATCAATGTCGAGCTGGCTCGTGATTCGGAGATTCACGTTCACCGTGTCGGTCGGACCGGGCGTGCCGGCAAGAAAGGAATTGCGGTCAGCCTGGTTGCCCCCGCTGAAGCCCACCGTGCCCGAGCCATCGAGGAGCGGCAGAAGGCACCCCTGAACTGGCAGCCGTTAAGCGACTTGAAAGCCCAACCGGGTGGTCCATTGCAACCTCCAATGGTGACCCTGTGCATCGCTGCCGGGCGCAAGGACAAGCTGCGCCCCGGCGACATTCTTGGTGCGATGACCGGTGATGCCGGAATCCCCGGTACCCAGGTAGGCAAGATCGCGATCTTCGACTTCCAGGCGTTCGTCGCCGTCGAACGCGACATCGCCAGGCAGGCGCTGAATCGCCTCAACTCCGGCAAGATCAAAGGCCGGTCGTTGAAGGTGAGGCAGCTATAAGCGGGGAGCTGGAAGCCAGAAGCCAGAAGCCAGAAGCCAGAGCTTTTACTTCAGGCTTCCAGCTTCAAGCTTCCAGCTGCTTCTTCTACAACGAACCGCGAGCCCAGGGGCCCCAAATGGCAAAGGTAATGCCCGGGGTCTGGATATTGACGAAGAGGAAATGCCCGCTCGGATCGAAGCAGGCGCCGCAGAATTCCCGGCTGCGGTAATCACCGCCTGAAACGCTCTTGCCAGCCGCCGCGGCCTGGACGTCATCGAAGACCACGTTGTTCTTGGCGAAGATATAAGCCTCCCCCGCGGTAGTCAGGCCCAACAGGCGTTCACCAAACCCGTAGGCGTCCTGCACGCCACCCCCGTCTTCGCAGAGCAGCACGCCGCCCCGTGGGCTGACAGTGATGTTGTCAGGATTGTTGGCGATTTCAGCATCAGTCGAGGCGAAGATACAGGTCAGGCGGTCATTGGCCAGGTCATGCATCCACACGGCACCATTGCCATAACCGGCACGCCCCTGGCTGTCGGTACCAGCGCTGGTGTCGACGATATAGAGCTTGCCTTCGCTGTACCAGATGCCTTCGCCGCGGCTCATGCTCAGCCCCCCGGCGCGACGTGCCTGGGCGAACGGACCACTGCCTTCGGGCTGCGGATCCATGTCGGGGTTCGGCACTTCGACCCACTCCAGCTGATAGCTGTCGCCCTGCTTCGGCGCATGCAGATCGACCAGTGCCCGGTCACGTACACGCGCCGCCTGCAGGATGCCGCCGACGGCGAGCGAGCCGGGCTGCTGGCTGGAGTCGGTGGGAATGTAGCGGTAGTAACCGGCGCGGTTGCGCGCGTCTTCGGTCAGGTAGACGTAACTGTTGCGCGGGTTCACGGCCACGGCTTCGTGGGCGAAGCGGCCCATCTGCACGATCGGCTGGCCGCTGGTCAATGCCGGGTCGGCGGCCACCTCGAACACATAGCCATGGGCACGACCGCCGACGCTGCGATAGTCAGCCGTTGTCTCCTCACACGAAAGCCAGGTGCCCCAGGGCGTCACCCCGCCGGCGCAGTTGGTACGGGTGCCTCCGAGGCTCGGGACGGTGCGTACAGGCCTGGAGATATCGCGCGATACGTACAGGTTGGTGGTGCCGCCAGCGGGGCGCTGGCCATTGGACAGGGCGACGTCATCGTAGATGCCGGTGGCATCGATCAACGGACCGGTGCTGGCCTCATGGTTGCGCACCAGCACGATTTCCTGGCCATGCTGGCCACGACGCACATCGATGACACCCATGCCGTCATGGGATGTGGGGACTGGCTGACCGTTCTCCATCAGGTCACCCGTCCAGGAGAAGCTTTTGTACTGGAAACCGTCGGGAAGCTGCAGCAGCTCCAGGCCAGTGCTCAGATCCTTTACCGGACGCACCGGACCATAGCTGCTACGGATCAGACCAGCTCCACGACCCTGGGCGTTACGCGCGGCAAAGGCCTCAAGCGTGCCCAGAAAGGGCGTGCTGGCGACGACGGCGGCGGTGATGGCGCCGCCCTTGAGCAAGCTGCGGCGACTGGCATCATGTTCACGGTTCATGCGGTGTCCTCGTTATAGGAATGGGAGGTGCGGCATGAATGAAGCCAGACGAATACGGCTAAACGATGACCAACCGGTTGCGTTCCGGTGATGCGGGACGAGCGGACGGTATAAGCTTTGCTAGGTTGCCGTGACGTCAGTAGCCGACGGACGTCCAACTCTCTTTATCGCCAGGCCTTGTTCCTTTATGCGCTCATCCCCGCTCAGTCATTCTTTGCGCCGACTCTGGGCAATGGACAAGTTCGGCTACAGCCTGCGAGTGCTGATCGCGCTGGCCGGCAGCATGGGACTGAGCTGGTACCTCTCGCAGCCGTCGATGGCCATTCCGCTGTTTCTAGGCATCATTGCCAGCGCGCTGGCCGAAACCGATGACAGCTGGTCTGGCCGGCTCTCCGCTCTCCTGGTCACGCTGCTGTGTTTCAGCGTCGCCGCGGCGTCGGT
Source organism: Stutzerimonas stutzeri (assembly GCA_002387205.1). GTDB lineage: Bacteria > Pseudomonadota > Gammaproteobacteria > Pseudomonadales > Pseudomonadaceae > Stutzerimonas > Stutzerimonas stutzeri_N. The sequence continues at coordinate 38,693 of DGLA01000011.1, forward strand.
GCAGGTGTTGTTCCCCTTCCCCCTGCTGTTCGCCCTTGGCATGGCGGTAGCTGCGTTTGGCCTGGTCATGCTCGGCGCACTGGGCGAGCGTTACGCGGCCATCGCCCAGGCGACCCTGATCCTGTCCATCTACAGCATGATCGCGGCGGATCAACGGGGCGGCGAGGCGCTGCATCCGTGGCGCGACCCCCTGCTGCTGATCGCCGGTGCGAGCTGGTACGGCCTGTTGTCGGTGTTGTGGAATGCACTGTTCGCTCACCAGCCTGTGCAGCAAAGCCTCGCCCGGCTTTATCGCGAATTGGGGCAGTACTACAAACTCAAGGCGGCGCTGTTCGAACCCGTCCGTCAGCTGGACGTGGAGGAGCGGCGCCTGCATCTGGCGCAGCAGAACGGCCGGGTGGTCAGCGCACTGAACGTCACCAAGGAAACCCTGCTGCATCGCCTGGGCAATGGTCGTCCAGGCGTGAAGATCAGCCACTACCTCAAGCTCTATTTCCTTGCCCAGGACCTGCATGAGCGTGTCAGTTCCTCGCACTACCCTTACCAGGAGCTGGCGGAGGCCTTCTTCCACAGTGACGTGCTGTTTCGCTGCGGCCGGCTGTTGCGCCTGCAGGGGGTTGCCTGCGCCGACCTGGCCAATGCCGTCCAGCTGCGCCAGCCGTTCCGCTACAGCGATGCCAACGCGCAGGCGCTGGCCGATCTTGAATCCTCACTGGAACACCTGCGCATGCAGAGCAACCCCGCCTGGCGAGGTTTGTTGCGCTCGTTGCGCGCCCTGTCCGGCAACCTGTCGACGATGCAGCGCCAGCTTTCCACGGCCAGCAATCCCGACGCACTGGAAGGCGAGCAGGATAGCAGCCTGCTGGACCGCCAACCGCAATCGCTGCGCGACGCCCTCAATCGTATTCGCCTGCAACTGACGCCCACCTCGTTACTGTTCCGTCACGCCCTGCGCATGAGCCTGGCGCTGCTCTGCGGCTATGCCGTGCTGCACACGATCCATCCGGAACAAGGCTACTGGGTGTTGCTGACCACGGTTTTCGTCTGCCAGCCCAACTACGGCGCCACGCGGATCAAGCTGGTCCAACGGGTGACGGGCACGGCGCTAGGCCTGATCGCCGGCTGGGCGCTGTTCGACCTCTTTCCCAGCCAGCAGGTGCAGGCACTGTTTGCCGTGGTGGCCGGTGTCGTCTTCTTTGCCACCCGCAGCAGCCGCTACACCCTGGCGACAGCGGCAATCACCTTGCTGGTGTTGTTCTGTTTCAATCAGGTCGGTGATGGTTACGGGCTGATCTGGCCGCGCTTGGTCGACACACTGCTGGGCAGTTTGATCGCGGCGGCGGCGGTCTTTTTTGTCCTGCCGGACTGGCAGGGGCGGCGTCTCAATCAGGTGGTGGCCAACACGCTTGCCCGCAGCGCCGATTATCTGCGGCAGATCATGGCGCAGTACGAGAGCGGCAAGCGCGACGACCTGGCCTATCGTCTGGCCCGCCGCAATGCGCACAATGCCGACGCAGCGCTGTCGACCACGCTGTCGAACATGCTTCTGGAACCCGGCCATTTCCGCAAGGACGCCGAGACCGGTTTCCGCTTCCTGATCCTTTCGCACACCCTGCTCAACTACCTGTCCGGGCTTGGAGCCCACCGCGAGAGCCTGCCCGACGACGCCCGCGACGAATTGCTGGAAAGCGCAGCGCGGCAGCTGGCGAGCAGCCTCGACGAACTGGCCGACGGTCTGCAGCACAACCAGCCGGTGGCGGTTTACAGCGAGGCAGAGGAAGCCCTGGCGCAGCAGCTGGAACAGACCGCCGAAGAAATGGATGACAGCCACCGGCTGCTACAGACCCAACTGGGGCTGATCTGCCGGCAACTTGCACCGTTGCGCAGCATGGCCGCGCATCTGGTCAGACAGCCGCAACCAGGTCATTAGGTGATGCTCCGGGCTGCAGCAGCAGGGCGGCAGGAGTACCATCTCGCGTTTTCGGGGCGAGGTGCAGGGTGCTGAAGATGGATGTGGTAGTGATTGGCGCTGGCGCTGCCGGTCTGATGTGCGCCTTCACGGCTGCTGCGCGGGGTCGTCGGGTTCTGCTGCTCGACCACGCCAACAAGGCCGGCAAGAAGATCCTCATGTCTGGTGGCGGGCGCTGCAATTTCACCAATCTCTATACTGAACCGGCCAACTTTCTTTCCGGCAATGCGCATTTCTGCAAATCGGCGCTGGCTCGCTATACCCAGTGGGATTTCATCGAGATGGTGAGGCGCCACGGCGTGCCCTACCACGAGAAAAAGCTGGGCCAGCTGTTCTGCGACAACAAGGCCAGCGACATCCTCGCCATGCTGCTTGAGGAATGCGAAAAGGCCGGCGTCGAACTGCGGCTCGACACTGCCGTGCAGGCCATCGAGAAAACAGAGGATGGCTACAGCCTGCAGAGCGACATTGGCACAGTCAGCTGCGGGTCGCTGGTCATCGCCACCGGCGGCTTGTCGATCCCCACGCTTGGGGCCACTGGGTTCGGTTATCAGATTGCCCGGCAATTCGGTCACAGGGTGCTGCCGACCCGCGCCGGCCTGGTGCCCTTCACGATCACCGAACCGCAACTGAAGTCGATATGCGAAGCCCTGTCGGGCACATCGGTCGAGGATTGCCTGGTCAGCTGCAACGGCCAGAGCTTTCGCGAAAACATCCTGTTCACCCACCGCGGCCTGTCGGGGCCGGCCATCCTGCAGATTTCATCCTACTGGGAGCCCGGCGATGCCATCGAGATCAACCTGCTGCCGCATCTGAACCTGACCGAATGGCTGGAAGAGCAGCGGCGCGAGCGCCCCAATACCGAGTTCAAAACCCTGCTCGGCGAGCTGTTCACACGCAAGATGGCCGGACTGCTGGCTGAGCACTGGTTTGCCTCGAGGCCGCTCAAGCAGTACTCGGCCAGTGAGCTGACCGAGATGGCCGAACGACTGGCCTGCTGGCGCCTGGTACCGGCCGGCACCGAGGGCTACCGGACCGCCGAGGTTACCCTTGGCGGAGTTGATACACGTGAAGTTTCATCCAAGACGATGGAATCGCAGAAATCGCCGGGCTTGTATTTCATCGGCGAAGTACTGGATGTCACCGGTCACCTCGGTGGTTTCAACTTTCAGTGGGCTTGGGCCTCGGGCTACGCCGCTGCTCAGTTCGTTTGAGCGCCCTACTCATTGGCCATGTTTGAAGGTGGCGAAAGCTCACGCGGCCCCGCCGGATCGGTCGCGGTGTTCTGGAATTCCTGCTGATTTCGTTCGTTGTTACGCAGCGCGGACGGCTCCTCGTCAGGGGAGCAGCCGCTCAGGGTCAGCGCCAGGGGCAGTGCGGCCAGGGTGGTCATGATCAGTCGGGTAGTCATGTTCGGTACTCCTGATTCAGGCGGTGTGACTTGCAAGCCACCACGGTTAGCGAAGCCTGCCGGCTCATTGAGAGGCGCCTGTCGCACCAGGCGTAGTGTTCGGCGCGGTCCCCGCACCCGACGAGGTACCCAGCCCGCTGCCGTTGTCAGCGGGCGCCGTATCCATGGCGCCTTCGGCACCCGTACCGAGCGGCGCTCCGGTTTCAGGGCCGGCGCCGGCGCCATCATTGGAGGGCGGCGCACCGGTGAAGGGCGGCTCGGCCTGCTCGGTGGCAGGCGCGGGAACGGGTGTCTCTCGCTCGATTTCGTCATCCGGTCCACAACCGACCAGTAGCAGGCCGAGAACGGGGGCGGACAGATAGGCCAATCGCATCAGTAACCTCCAAAAGTCATTGCGCATGTCGCCAGCGGACATGCTCGATCCTTATGGAGTTGACCCTGCCCGGGATGGGGAGTGCCCCAGGCGTGCGGCGACCCGCCCAGCGGAGCAGACTGCCGCCTTGCCCTTAAGCAGGTACGGGCGAAGCCAGGCACCATAGCCCATCGACCCCTTGCTCGGAGCCGAACAGCTGCTGCAGGTCATCGGGTGGCAGCGGGCGCCCAAACAGATAGCCCTGGGCATAGTCGCAGCGCTCGCTTCTCAGAAATGCAAGCTGAGCCTGTTGCTCGACGCCTTCAGCGATCACGGTGAGCCCGAGGCTATGACCAAGCCCGATGATGGCCCGACTGATCACTGCCGAGTCTGCATTTTCTGCCGCGCGGGCGATGAAACTGCGGTCCACCTTCAGAATGTGCAGTGGAAACTGCTTGAGGTAGCCCAGCGAACAGTAGCCGGTGCCGAAGTCATCCAGCGCCAGCCGCACGCCGAGATCGGCAATGTCCTGCAACGCCGCGAGCACCGAGTCGCTGTGCTGCATCAGCAGGGTTTCGGTAATTTCCAGGACAAGGCTCGTAGGCGGGAGCTGGGTCTCCCGGAGAATGCTGACCAGACGCTCGACGAAGTCAGTCTGTTGCAACTGCCGGATCGACAGGTTCACCGAACAGTAGAGCTGCGCCTGTCCGGCCCGCTGCCAGCCCTGCACCTGGCTGCAGGCCTGACGCAGGACCCACTCTCCGACGCGAAGGATTTCGCGGGATTCCTCCAGGATGGGAATGAACTCCTGTGGCCCGACCATGCGTCCGTCATGTCCCCAGCGCAGCAGCGCCTCGACCCCGGCCAGGTGCGCTCGCCCGTCGACCAGCCGGCATATGGGCTGGTAACAGAGGCTGAATTCGCTTCTGCCAAAGGCCTGCGCCAGACTGCTTTCCAGCTCCAGTTGACGTCGGGCCGTGCTTTGTAGCCCATCGCAATAAAGCGCAAACTGATTCTTGCCGGCATCCTTGGCGCGATAGAGCGCCAGATCGGCTGCCTGCAACGCATCCAGCGGGCGACCGTCGCGCTGTAACGGTGCGATGCCAATGCTGGCACTCAGTGACAGGGTTCGCTCAGCCAGCTGAAACGGCGCTCGCAGCGCGTTGAGCATGCGCTGCGCCACCCGCTCGGCATCGCTGGCACACGCCAGGTCGCCCAGCAAGGCGACAAACTCATCACCGCCAAAACGGGCAAGGTGATCGCCTGGCCGAAGGCAACCGGCGAGGCGGCTGGCCACTTCCACCAGCACCTGGTCACTCACCCGGTGGCCGAGGCTGTCATTGATCAGCTTGAACCGATCGAGATCGACGAAGAGCAAAGCGGACTCCCGTACTCCGATCCGCTGTTGTGCGGCCTTGAGCAGTTCGTCCAGATGGAGCCGGTTCGCCAGCCCGGTGAGTGAATCGTGGCGCGCCGCATATTGCAGGCAACTCTCGGCGATCTTGCGCGCGCTGATGTTGGTTTGCGAGCCGGCCATGCGTCGCCCGCTGCGCTCGTCTTGCTCGACCACGCCGCGTACCAGTACCCACAGATACTCCCCATAATGCGTACGGATCCGGTATTCGTGATTCAACGAAGTCGTTCGACCATCCAGATGGGCAGCAATGGCCTCGCGTAATCCGGCCAGGTCGTCCGGATGCACCCTGCTGAACCAGCTGCTGCTGGAATAGGCCGGCTCGGCCGGAAGCCCCAGCATGGCCATCCAGCGTTCGGAGAGGTACAGCTGATCGGCATCGATGTGCCAGTCCCAGATACCGTCCTCGGTGCCTCTGAGCGCCCGTGCCAGTCGCGCCTCGCTTTCCTCGAGCGCCTGGCGCTGGGCCGCCGTGTAGGTATCGATGGCCAGGATCATGTCGAAGAACACGGCTTTGAGCAGGCTGTCGTAAACGGCGTAGCCTGGAGCATCGCCCAGCAGCTCGGCCAACATGTCGCCAAGGTACAGCCGATAGGCACCCAGATACCATTCCAGGTCCAGTCCTACCCGTTCATGCACGAGTCCGACCTTTAGCCGGTCAATGATATAGCTACGATCGTAGGGGCCGGTCCAGAGGCGCTTGTAGTAGCCTCGCTGGCTATGCTTGAGCCGCGCCAGGCGCTGCGGGTCATCCAGCAGGGCCATCGGTTTCTCGAAGGTGCCCAGATGGCCATATAGACGGTCGATAAACCGGACATGGGCGTCGTCCAGATCTGCAGCCGCACCGTTCAAGCGGGCCCCATCGCTGGCCTGCCATTCCAGAAAACGCAAGCGGGTGAGGATTGCGTCTGGCCCAAGGCCGATTCGGTCAATTAACGCCTTGAGCTCTTTATCCATCCGCACCCTTCCCGGCCCCTAGCCAAGCTGCGTTCGTCCCTGTCCTGCAGATGACAGCGCGCACGCAGCATTAATAGCTATACGCCATCAAGACTGACAGTAGCGTCGAAGGGAGGCATTGATTCAGATCAGCCCGACATCGGGGGCAAAGGCTGGCGCCTTCATCGCAGGGCTACCGGGGCGTTGCGCCCCGGCGTGCATCAATCAGGCAGCCTGCCGGGCGGCAAATTCCTTCTTCAAGCGGCTCTTCAGCTCGGCCATCTGCTCACCCATCTCGACCAGCTGGTCCTCACTGAACAGTTCACGGGCAGAGGGAAACATTTCGGACTCCTCTTCCTCGATATGGTGCTCAAGCAGTTCCTTGCAGACTTTCACGCGCCCGGAGAATTCAAGGGTCGAGGGATCGGTATTCTTCAGGTCGGGCAGCACCAGCGAATCCACGGCGCGGTGCTCTTCCTTGGCCTCGTGGAACATGGTCTTCTCCTCCTTGCCGCCGGCCTCCTTGAATGCCGGGTAGAGGATCTGCTCTTCAAGTTGCGTGTGGATGGAAACTTCCATCTCGAGCTTCTGAAGCAGCTCGGTACGGGTCTTGACAGCGCGTTCGGTGCTATCCGTAAGGCGCGAGAGTATGTCTTTGACTTTTTCGTGGTCGTCGATCAACAGGTCGATGGCGTTCATTCGGTTTTCCTCATCGGTTATCAGGTTCGTGCCGCATCCAGGCTCTTCGGCCCGGTCGTCAACACATGTATCGCAGCCTCACAACGGGGCGAACCTGCGGCAGTGCAGGTCCGCCCTTCGGTTCAGGCGTATTCGTAGGTCGGCAGGCCGGTGCGGCTCTGGCTTTGCAGCCGTGCGATGGCTGGCGACATGCCAGCCTCCAGGGCCAGGTCACGGCGAATCGAGCTGATGACCCATTCCAGCTGGATGTCGGTCTGTGTCTGCCCTTTGGACAGGGCCCGCTTGATGATGTCCCGATCATCGTTACGCAGTGTCAGCAGGAGCCCGCCATCCGGACGAGGTGCGGCGATGACTTCGAACTCGGGAAACGCGGCAGCGAGAATTTTTTCAGCGGCAATCATTATTGTGTACTCCGGTTATGTTCCAGCGTACCTAGCTAGAGCATCGTTCATGCCAACCGGAGAGCTTTGGATAATCCCCTGAATTCAGTGACTTGCGTCACATAATAGCGTTTTGCTCGCATGCAAAACGCATGACGGTTACGCTTACGGTATGCATTCTGCTTTGCAGGAGCGCCGAAGATACCAGCCGTTGTCCTGTGCTCAACCCTTGCGCCAGACGCTTGCCAGCCAGGGCTGCTGGTCCCTCGGCAAGCCCGCAGGCCGGTAAAAGTGCTCCAGCTCGACGAATCCGACCGTCTCCATCAGTTGCCGCCAGGTCGGCCAGTCGTACCAGGTGCCGTATCGCGCTCCGCTCCAACCTTCCTGGTTGTCGCCACGGGGATTCGAGCAGAACAGGACGCCAGCAGGACGTAGGGCCGCACGCAGCCTGGCCAAGACGCTGGCAATTTCGCTGCTGGGAAGATGGAACAACACCGCGTTGGCAAAAACTCCATCAAACGCTTCAGTCGGCAGATCCAGTTCGAGGAAATTCTGGTGCAGCACCTCACATCCGGTATCGGCCCGCGCCATCTCGACGAAGGGCTCCGCACCATCGAGACCGATCGCAATGTGTCCACGAGCCTTGAATGCCTTGAGGTCACGCCCGGGCCCGCAGCCCAAGTCCAGAATACGCAGCGGCGGCTCGCCCTGGATATGCCGCAGCAACGCATCGATGTTCTGGCTGACGTCGTGACCCCTCGTTCCCTCGCGAAAGGCTTCTGCATTGGTGCGGTAGTCGTTCAGCGTGAGTTCGGAAATGGCGCGGTTGTTTTCGTCAGGCATGGCGGGCTCCTATGATCGAGGTGGCAGCCTAGCTGCACAGCGATCCATTGCCAACGCGCAGGCATGAACACGGGAACTACGTGAATTTGGTCAATAACCAGTTGACGGATGGATGCACATCGCTGAACTTGCTGATCAGCTCGGCCTCCAACTGCTCGCCGCGTGGATCGCTGCTTCCGCATTGCTATGTTCATGAAAAGATGAGAATCGCTCCGATGAGCCAAGCACCAGAGAAAGTCGTTCTACTCGTCGAAGACGAACCTCACATCCTGTCCTTGCTGTCCGATTACCTTGCCGGTGAAGGCTACAAGGTGCTCGAAGCAGCAGACGCCGCACGGGCCTTCGAGATTCTGGCAACCAAGCCGCAGCTCGACTTGCTGGTAACCGACTTCCGCCTGCCGGGCGGCGTCTCCGGGGTAATGATTGCCGAGCCCGCGCTGAAGCTGCGCCCGGACCTGAAAGTCATCTTCATCAGCGGCTACCCGATCGAAATCCAGGAATCGGGCAGCAAGATTGCCCGCTCAGCGCCGATTCTGGCCAAACCCTTCTCCCTCGACACCCTGCGTAGCCAGATCCAGCAGCTGCTGGCCTAGCGCACTCACCTACACGGCCCATAACGCAACGAGCCCGCACTGGGCGGGCTCGTCTTTCGATGCATCAGTTTAGTTGACCTTGGGGTCCAACTCGCCGCGGGCATAACGCTCGAACATGGCGTCCAGGGAGATCGGCTTGATCTTCGATGCATTTCCGGCGGTACCAAAGGCTTCGTAACGGGCGATGCAGATATCGCGCATCGCGGTTACGGTCTTCGCCAGGTATTTGCGTGGGTCGAATTCGCTGGGGTTCTTTGCCATGAATTCGCGGATGGCACCGGTGGAGGCGAGACGCAGATCTGTGTCGATGTTGACCTTACGCACACCGTACTTGATGCCCTCGACGATCTCCTCGACCGGCACGCCGTAGGTTTCCTTTATGTCGCCACCGTACTCGTTGATGATCTTCAACCATTCCTGCGGGACCGAGGAGGAGCCGTGCATCACCAGATGGGTATCCGGAATGCGCTGGTGGATTTCCTTGATGCGCTGGATCGACAGGGTATCGCCGGTTGGCGGCTTGGTGAACTTGTAGGCACCGTGGCTGGTGCCGATGGCGATGGCCAGGGCGTCGACCTTGGTCTTGGCGACGAAGTCGGCCGCCTCTTCCGGATCGGTCAGCAGCTGGCTGTGATCCAGGGTGCCTTCGGCGCCGACACCATCTTCTTCACCGGCCATGCCGGTTTCCAGGGAGCCCAGGCAGCCGAGCTCACCTTCAACCGAGACGCCACAGGCGTGGGCGAAGGCTACGGTCTGCTGGGTGACGCGGACGTTGTACTCGTAATCGGAGGGCGTCTTGCCGTCTTCACGCAGCGAGCCGTCCATCATGACCGAGCTGAAGCCCAGCTGGATCGAGCGTTGGCAGATGTCAGGGCTGGTGCCGTGGTCCTGGTGCATGACCACCGGGATATGCGGGAACTCTTCCACCGCCGCGAGGATCAGGTGGCGCAGGAACGGCGCGCCAGCGTATTTGCGAGCGCCGGCCGAAGCCTGGACGATCACCGGGGAGTCGGTCTTGTCGGCCGCTTCCATGATGGCTCGCATCTGCTCGAGGTTGTTTACGTTGAAGGCCGGCACGCCGTAGCCGAATTCGGCGGCGTGGTCGAGCATCTGGCGCATGCTGATGAGTGCCATGTTTTCCTTTCTCCCGGTCAGGGTCGATTAATCATGTAAAGCCTGCCGCAGGGGCCGGCGCTGTTCAAGCACCGCGCGGTATGGCGCGGCATTGTAGTGGTGGATGGCTCAAAAGCCATCAGGACCGGCGAAAACGCCGTAGTACAGGGATCCGCCCGCCTTTAGATATTGATCAGTGACGCGCTGCAGCCGTGAGCCAGCAGTTTGTCATCGGCCAGACGATAGACCAGCGCACCCGTCCCCTTGTCGTGGAAGGCCACAACGCCATCGCTATAGAAAGCACCACGGGTCACGGGTTCCTTGCGCAACCTGTGAACCTCCTCACCGTTGCCGATTTTCAGCTCCACCGTCTGGCGGCTTTCATCGGCATAGCGCCAGGCTATGTTCTGCTGCCCCTGGCACTTCCAGCGAACAAAGGGTGCGTCCGGACCGGATTGCCAGTGACCGCAACCAGTCAGCAGGACCAGGATGGCAATCGGGATAGACAGGCCTTTCATCGATTCTCCAGGGCTGGTTCGGCTGCTTCAGGGGCAGTCCTGAACGTCGGCGGCAGTACCCGCAGTGGGATCACCCGTGCTTTGCATTTCGATGCGCTGATCGTTCTGCGCGGTCGGGCTTTGTACCGGTGGCGGGTCGATCACTTCACAGAGCGAGTCCGGCGAACCTCCGGCGCAACCGGCCAGGCCAAGACAGCAAACAGCTATTGCGGCGTAACGCATGGTGAGTCTCCATTCCTCGTCTGGACAGAACAGAGACAGCAACCAGTCGCAGGGGTTGCCTTTGCCGTTGTGCTTGTAACGACAAAAGGCCACCAGTTGTTAGCCGGCGCGCTGCTCCAGCACTTCAACTGCCGGAAGCACCTTGCCTTCGACGAACTCGAGGAAGGCGCCACCGCCAGTGGAGATGTAGGAGATTTGCTCAGCGACGCCATACTTGTCGATAGCGGCCAGGGTGTCACCGCCACCGGCGATGGAGAACGCAGGGCTTTCAGCAATCGCCTGCGCCAGAACCTTGGTGCCGTTACCGAACTGATCGAACTCGAACACACCGACCGGGCCGTTCCACAGGATGGTTTTCGACGACTTCAGCAGTTCGGCGAAGTTGGCTGCGGTCTGCGGGCCGATGTCCAGGATCATGTCATCTTCGGCCACGTCAGCGACCGCCTTGACCGTGGCTTCGGCGTCTTCGGCAAAGGCTTTGGCGACCACCACGTCGACCGGCAGCGGCACGCTGACTTTGGCGGCGATGGCTTTGGCGGTGTCGACCAGATCGGCTTCGTACAGGGATTTACCCACCGGATAGCCGGCAGCAGCCAGGAATGTGTTGGCGATACCGCCGCCGACGATCAGCTGGTTACAGACCTGGCTCAGGCTGTTGAGGACGTCCAGCTTGGTCGACACCTTGGAGCCGGCAACGATGGCGGCCATTGGCTGCGCCGGGCTCTTCAGTGCTTTGCCCAGCGCATCCAGCTCGGCTGCGAGCAGCGGGCCGGCACAGGCCACCTTGGCGAATTTGGCCACGCCGTGGGTCGAGCCCTGGGCGCGGTGGGCGGTGCCGAAGGCGTCCATCACAAAGACATCGCACAGTGCTGCGTATTTCTGCGCCAGTTCGTCAGTGTTCTTCTTTTCACCCTTGTTGAAGCGCACGTTTTCCAGCAGCACCAGTTCACCGGGCTGTACCTGAACGCCGTCGAGATAATCCTTGATCAGCGGTACTTCACGGTTCAGCGCCTTGCTCAGGTAGTCGGCGACCGGCTTGAGGCTGTCTTCCTCGCTGTAGACGCCCTCTTCCGGACGGCCCAGGTGCGAGCAGACCAGTACCGCCGCGCCCTTTTCCAGCGCCAGTTTGATGGTCGGCAGCGAGGCCAGAATGCGCGCGTCGCTTTTCACCGCACCATCCTTCACCGGGACGTTGAGATCCTCGCGGATCAACACGCGCTTACCCTGGAGGTCGAGGTCGGTCATCTTCAAAACGGTCATGTGATCTTCCTTAAGTTCAAAACGGCGATGTTGGCAGCGGCGGCCCGCTAGGCGCGGTGGGCAACGCGCAGGTAGTGATCGGCCACGTCGAGCATGCGGTTGGCAAATCCCCACTCGTTGTCGAACCAGGCCAGCAGGTTCACCAGTCGAGGACCGGAGGCACGCGTCAGGCTGCCATCGACAATTGCCGAATGCGGGTCGTGGTTGAAATCACAACTGGCATGGGGCAACTCGGTGTAGGCAAGCAGCCCTTTCAACGGGCCGGTTTGCGCAGCTTCCCGCAGGATCCGGTTGATCGTCTGGGCATCGGTATCGCGGGACGTCTGCAAGGTGATATCCAGACAGGACACGTTCACCGTCGGTACCCGCACCGCTTTGGCCTGAATCCGCCCCGAGAGTTCCGGGAGCAGGCGCTCGATGCCTTTCGCCAGGCCCGTTGAGACCGGGATGACCGACTGGAACGCCGAACGGGTGCGGCGCAGATCGTCGTGGTGGTAGGCGTCGATGACCGGCTGATCGTTCATCGCCGAGTGAATGGTGGTGATCGACACATAGTTGAGCCCCACCGCATCGTTGAGAAGCTTGAGCAAGGGCACGCCGCAGTTGGTGGTGCAGGATGCGTTGGATACCAGCCGCTCGGCGCCGGTCAGGCACTCCTGATTGACACCCATCACCACCGTCGCATCGATATCCGCACCGCTGGTCATCGGCTGCGAAAACAGCACGCGCGGTGCCCCTGCGTCGATGAACCGCAGGGCTTCGCTGCGGGTGTTATAGGCGCCTGAACACTCCAGGACGAGATCCACCCCCAATCCGCGCCAGTCGACCGCTTCCGGCGTCGAGTGGCGAAGCACCTTCACGCAGTGACCGTTTATATGCAGGCAGTCGCCCTCGACCGCCACGTCACCCGGGAAGCGGCCGTGGGTGGAGTCGAAACGGGTGAGGTATTCGAGACCCGCCATATCGGCCAGGTCATTGAGCGCGACGATTTCGAAGTCGAACGCAGCGTTGCGCTCGTAGAAGGCACGCAATACGCAACGGCCGATACGGCCGTAGCCGTTGAGGGCGATGCGGTAGGGACGCGGACGGGGTTGGGGCATGGATTCGGCCTGTTGCAAGCCGCTCGAAGGCTGAAGGCTGAAGGCTTGACGAAAAAGCAGCTCGATGCCGTCTGTCGTTCAGCCTCCAGCCTCCAGCCTCCAGCGCCTTGTTAGTCTTCGAGAAGCTCTTCGGCAACCGCAAGAATATTGTCGACCGTAAAGCCGAACTCCTCGAACAGCTGACCCGCCGGGGCCGACTCGCCGTAGGTGGTCATGCCGATGATGCGACCGTCGAGGCCGACGTACTTGTACCAGTAGTCTGCATGCGCGGCCTCGATGGCGATGCGTGCTCCGACTTCGACCGGCAGTACCTGCTGCTTCCAGGACGCATCCTGGGCATCGAAGACGCTGGTGCACGGCATCGAGACGACACGCACATTGCGGCCCTGTTCAGTCAGCTTGTCATAGGCCTGGACGGCCAGGCCAACTTCCGAACCGGTGGCGATGAGGATCAGCTCGGGCTCGCCAACGCAGTTCTTGAGGATGTAACCACCCTTGGAGATGGACGCTTCGGTTTCGTTGTCGCGGATGTGATAAGGCAGATTCTGGCGCGAGAAGATCAGCGCGCTCGGGCCGTCCTTGCGCTCGACCGCGTGCTTCCAGGCCACGGCAGATTCGACCGTGTCGGCCGGACGCCAGGTGTCCAGGTTCGGCGTGGTGCGCAGGCTGGTCAGCTGTTCAATCGGCTGGTGGGTCGGGCCGTCTTCACCGAGACCGATGGAGTCGTGGGTAAAGACGTAGATGACCCGCTGTTTCATCAGTGCCGACATGCGCACCGCATTGCGGGCGTATTCCATGAACATGAGGAAGGTCGCGCCGTAGGGAATCAGGCCGCCATGCAGGGCCACGCCGTTCATGATCGCGGCCATGCCGAATTCACGCACGCCGTAGTACATGTAGTTACCCGAGGCATCCTCGGCGACCACCGGCTTGCAGCCCTTCCACAGGGTCAGGTTGGAGCCGGCCAGGTCCGCCGAGCCGCCCAGCAGTTCCGGCAGCAGCGGGCCGAAGGCATTCAGGCAGTTCTGGCTGGCCTTGCGGCTGGCAATGGTTTCGCCCTTGGTGGCCACTTCGCGAATGAACGCCGAAGCCTTCTCGGCGAAGTCGGCGGGCAGTTCACCGGCCATACGGCGTTTGAACTCGGACGCCAGGCCCGGGAACTCGGCTTCATAGGCGGCGAAGCGCTTGTTCCACTCGTTCTCCGCGTCGGCGCCCTTCTGCTTGGCGTCCCACTCGGCGTAGATATCGGCTGGGATCTCGAACGGGCCATGCGTCCACCCCAGCGCCTCACGGGTCAGGGCGATCTCGGCGTCACCCAGCGCGGCACCGTGGGACTCTTCCTTGCCCTGCTTGTTCGGCGATCCAAAGCCGATGATGGTCTTGCAGCAGATCAAGGTCGGGCGGTCGCTCTTGTGCGCGGTCTCCAGGGCGATCTTGATCTCTTCGGCATCATGGCCGTTGACGTTGCGGATCACCTGCCAGCCGTAGGCTTCGAAACGGCGCGGGGTGTCGTCGGTGAACCAGCCATGGACTTCGCCGTCGATGGAGATGCCGTTGTCGTCGTAGAAGGCGATCAGCTTGTTCAGCGACAGGGTGCCGGCCAGGGAACAGACTTCGTGGGAAATCCCTTCCATCAGGCAGCCATCGCCCATGAATACATAGGTATGGTGATCGACGACCTTGTGCCCGTCGCGGTTGAACTGCGCCGCCATGACCTTTTCCGCCAGGGCGAAGCCCACGGCATTGGCCAGGCCCTGGCCCAGCGGGCCGGTAGTGGTCTCGACGCCGGCGGTGTAGCCGAACTCCG
>DGLA01000011.1:53489-86282 GCA_002387205.1 Stutzerimonas stutzeri
CTCACGACGGCTGGGCATCGCTAGATCTCCTGCGGGGTAGCTTCTGAAACGAAGGGGGCGGAAAAAGGCGGCCATTTTCCCTTACCGGGAGTGGCGGGGCAATGACTGAATGGCTCGACGTCGCCGCCATCGGCCGCATCACTCGAGCAGCACGACACCCTGATTGCCAATGTCGGGCAGATGCGCCAGCAGATAATCCTTCATTCGCGTCAGGGTCAATGCGGTTTCACCCGTCGCAGGCCAGACCAGGTAATAGCTGTCGCCGGAGCGCACTGCTTGCTGGAACGGCAGTATCAACGAGCCCTTCTGGAGCTCGGAGCCGACCAGTGCCAGGTCGCCGATCGACATGCCGTGCCCCTGCGCCGCAGCGGAAATGCCGAGCTCCAGCGTGTCGAACAGCTTGCCCTGCTGCCAGGCGATGCGATCGACCAGACCGACTCGCTGCAGCCAGCGACGCCAGTCTCGGCAGTCGCGTGAGGGATGTATCAATTCGGCATCGGCGAGTCGCTCGGCGGTCCAGGACGATCCGCCCTTGAATTCCGGCGCACAGACCGGCACCAGCCATTCATCGAACAGCTTGGTCCGGTTCCAGTCGGCGGGGAAACCGCCGTGGCTCAGCAGGATGGCGCAATCGAAGGGCTCGTTGTGGAAGTCCACCGCATCGAGGTCCATCCAGGCACTGGTCAGTTGCACGCGATCCTGCGGATGGGTGAGCTGGAAATTCTCCAGCGCACCGAGCAGCCAGCGCATGGTCAGGGTCGAGGGGGCTTTCAGCCGGAGCGCATCCTGCTGGCGGTTGATCGCAATGCAGGCGTTTTCGATGGTTCGGAAGCCGACCTTGAGCTCCTGCGCCAGCAGCCGTCCGGTGTCGGTCAGTGCCAACCGCGAGCCGCGCCGCTCGAACAGCTGGCAGCCAAGGCTTTCTTCCAGCGTCTTCACGTGCCGACTGACAGCACTCTGGGTGATGCACAGGCTCTCTGCGGCCTGCGTGAACGACCCGAAGCGTGCCGCGACCTCAAAGGCACGCAGCGCGTAAAGCGGCGGCATGCGCAACGTCATGCCGCCAGCTTCCGGCATGAGTAAAACTCATCGGAGATGGCCGTTTTTTCCATTTTGCAACCCTCCAGGGCCCACCAATACTCGCCGGCAATCGGGCCAGCCATGCGTTGGCACCGACCCAACAAGAGGCCTCTGCCTTGTATAACGCTAGGGAAGGATGACATGCCCACTCGCGAGTTCGATCAACTTTTGTCTGCCAGCATTCGTCACGGGGGGCTCAGTCAGGCGCAGATAGCGGACATCCTCGATTTCAAGCTGTTTGGCAACCCCAAAGGATTTCTGCTGCTGGAGAGCACGCAGATCGGCGAAATCCCTCCCACTCCCGCCTCGCGCAGCGAACTGAACAAGCCGGACAACCGCAGCGAACGCTTGCTGCTCCAGGCCACCGCGCTGCTGGGAGAGCCGATCGGCTACGTGCAGGAATCGGGCGGTTGCATCGTCAACAACTTCTTCCCGCAGCAGACGCAGTCACGTGCCGCCACCTCCGACAGCTTCGACACCGAACTGGGCCTGCACACCGAAAATGCCTTCCACGCCATCCAGCCGGATTACCTGCTGCTGCTCTGCCTGCGTCAGGATCCGGCCGCCGAGGCCGTCACCTATATCGCGTCGGCCGAGCGCATCCTCGAGCGGCTTTCCTACGAAGACCAGGTGTTCTTTCTCAACGAGCCCTACAGCTTTCTGTCCGACTACGGCCACAGCGAAAAGAACCAGCGCATCGATATCAACAAGCATCAAACCGTACTGTACGGCGACCCTGACGCCCCCTTCCTGCGCTTCGATCCACAATTCATGGTCGCCTACAGCGACCGGGCTCAACGCGCACTGGACCGACTGCGCGCCGTTGCCTGGGAGGTGGTCGAGCCAGTGCGCCTCACCCGCGGCGACCTGCTGATCATCGACAACCGCCGCACGGCACATGCACGCAGCCCCTTCACCGCCCGTTTCGATGGCAGCGACCGCTGGATGCAACGCACCTTCGCCAGCTGCAACCTGCGCTTCTACACCGAGCGGCTGGGCAAGCAATCGCGCATCTTCGAACTGGTAACCGAGCTATGAACACCACCTATCTCGCCTTCGCTGCCGCGGTCGCCCTGCTGATCGCCTCCCCCGGCCCGGTCGTCGCACTGGTTATCGCCGACGCCCGGCGCAGCTGGCCGGCCTGGACCATTCTCGGCGGTGTGCTCTCGGCACAGATGCTGTTGATCGCTGCGCTGATGGTCATCTACCTGGCCCTCGATCTGAAACCAGTGATTCTCGAATGGGGCCAGGTGCTCGGTGGGCTCTACCTGATCTGGCTCGGTGCCGACGGCCTCTGCGGCGGCGGTGGAGAAGCCAAGGAGCTGCCGCGCCCGCAATCGCATTACTTCTGGCGGGCGATGGCGGTCGGACTGTCCAACCCCAAGGACATTCTGTTCTTTCTCGCGTTTCTGCCAGGCTTCATTCTGCCGGCGCAGCCCTTCGCGCCGCAGGCGCTGGCGCTGATTGCCATCTGGGCGCTGGTCGATGTCTCGATTCTGATCACCTACAGCCTGGTCTCACGTCAGTTGTCGAGCAACGACCGTATCCAGGGGCTGCTCGATCTGCTGCCCAACTTCTTTCTGCTAGCGCTGGGCCTGGTGTCCTGCGGCATGGGCATCAACAGCTTGATCAACTAAGCGGCGCCTTTCCAATATCAAAACTTTTTGATATTGCCATTGCTGGGTGAAAAACGACCGACTAGACTGCATCGCCTATGAGCCTGCGCATTCCCCAGATGTCATTCACCGACAGTGACCAACTCGCCGCCCTATGCAAGGCCGGCGGGGATTCGTTGCGGCTGAACGTGCTGCGTGCGCTGGCCAGCGATTCGTTCGGCGTGCTCGAACTGGCACAGATCTTCGCCACCGGGCAATCGGGCATCAGCCATCATCTCAAGGTGCTGACACAGGCCGGGCTGCTGGCAACCCGCCGGGAAGGCAACGCGATTTTCTACCGCCGCGCCCTGCCCCAACCCGATAGTCTCGGCGGCAAGCTGCATTCGGCGCTACTGGACGAAGTGGATCAGTTGGATCTGCCGGCTGAGGTTCAGGCGCGTGTCGCCGCGGTGCATGCCCAGCGCAGCGCCGCCAGTGAAGATTTTTTCGCGCGCATGGCCGGTAGCTTCCAGGCGCGACAGGACATGATCGCCGGGCTTCCGCAGTACCGCGACAGCGTGGTCGCGCTGCTCGATGCATTGAACCTCACGCCAGCAGCAACCGCGCTGGAGGTCGGCCCGGGAGACGGCGGTTTTCTGCCAGAACTGGCGCGACGCTTTGCTCGGGTCACGGCCGTGGACAACAGCCCGGCCATGCTGGAAATGGCCCGCAGTCGATGTGAACAGGACGCCCTTAGCAACGTCGAAGTCAGACTTGCCGACGCATTACATGACGCCTGCCCGACCGCCGACTGCGTCGTCCTGAACATGGTTTTGCATCATCTGGCGGCGCCGGGTGAAGCACTCAAGCAACTGGCGCGACTGGTGAACGTGGGCGGCAGCCTGCTGATCACCGAGCTGTGCAGCCATAACCAGAGTTGGGCCAGGGAGGCCTGCGGCGATCTGTGGTTGGGCTTCGAACAGGACGATCTGGCCCGTTGGGCCGATGCCGCGGGGCTCACGCCCGGCGAGAGCCTCTACATTGGCTTGAAGAACGGTTTTCAGATCCAGACCCGGTATTTTTCCCGGCTCGACGCTGATAGCCGACGCAACCACCGGTAATTAGGAACCGATTGATGAGCGAATATTCGATTTTCACCTCCGAGTCCGTGTCCGAAGGGCACCCGGACAAGATCGCCGACCAGATCTCCGATGCGGTCCTGGATGCCATCATCGCCGAGGACAAGCACGCCCGTGTGGCCTGCGAAACCCTGGTCAAGACCGGCGTTGCCATTGTCGCCGGCGAAGTCACCACCAGCGCCTGGGTCGACCTCGAGCAGCTGGTGCGCGACGTCATCATCGACATCGGCTACAACAGCTCGGAAGTCGGCTTCGACGGCGCCACCTGCGGCATCATCAACATCATCGGCAAGCAGTCGGTGGACATCGCCCAAGGCGTCGACCGCAGCAAGCCGGAAGACCAGGGCGCCGGTGACCAGGGTCTGATGTTCGGCTACGCCAGCAATGAGACCGATGTGCTGATGCCGGCACCGATCCGCTTCTCCCACGCCCTGGTCGAACGCCAGGCCGAAGCGCGCAAGAACGGCCTGCTACCGTGGCTGCGTCCGGACGCCAAAAGCCAGGTCACCTGCCGCTACGAAGGCGGCAAGGTGGTCGGCATCGACGCCATCGTGCTGTCCACCCAACACAACCCGGAGGTCAAGCATTCCGACCTCAAGGAAGCGGTGATGGAGCTGATCGTCAAGCACGTGATTCCGGCCGAACTGCTGCACAAGGACACCCAGTTCCACATCAACCCGACCGGCCAGTTCATCATCGGCGGCCCGGTGGGTGACTGCGGCCTGACCGGACGCAAGATCATCGTCGACACCTACGGCGGCATGGCCCGTCACGGCGGTGGCGCCTTCTCCGGCAAGGACCCGTCCAAGGTCGACCGTTCAGCTGCCTACGCCGGGCGCTACGTGGCCAAGAACATCGTCGCCGCCGGCCTGGCCGAGCGCTGCGAGATCCAGGTGTCCTACGCCATTGGCGTGGCCCAGCCGACGTCGATCTCGATCAACACCTTTGGCACCGGCAAGCTCAGCGACGACAAGATCGTCGCCCTGGTCCGTGAGCATTTCGACCTGCGTCCCTACGCGATCACCACCATGCTCGACCTGCTGCACCCGATGTACAAGGCCACCGCGGCCTACGGTCACTTCGGACGCGATCCTTATCAGATGACGGTGGGTGATGACACCTTTACCGCCTTTACCTGGGAAAGGACCGATAAAGCTGACGCGCTGCGCGCTGCAGCAGACCTGTAAACCGGACACCGAGCGCAAAAAAGCCCCGCCAGCCACAGCTGCGCGGGGCTTTGCTTTGTCTTGTTTCAGCTACCGCTGACACCCCAGATACTGCTCAGGCTCTGCAACAGCGAACCCCCTACACCCTGGCTACCCAGATATTGCAGCAGCATCGGCGCGAACTGGCCGACCATGCCGGCATCCATGCCCAGCGCGGAAAACGCCTGGTTGACGTCCGCCATGCTCCGCACGTTATCCACCGCAGCAGCGGTCTCGGCATTCACCTTGGTATCCGACTGGCCCAGCAAACCGGTCAGTGCTCCCAATTGGCCAAGCTGATCAAGACCGTTGTCACCGGTGAGCTTGTCGATACCGGGCACGGATTTGGCAAGCTGGGCGTAGTCGGTACTGCTCAACTGCTGTTTGGCCAGTTGCAACAGCGCACCACTACCGCCCAATGTTTGCTTAGGAGTGACACCCAGTTCATCAAGCTGACCGAGCAGGCTGAGCGCCTGGGTCTGTGAGGCGTTCGTGGTGCCGTTGCCCGTGATGCCTGATACCACGCCGGCGGCTTCGCCGAGATTGAAGGCGGTGGCAGAGCCTGCCGCCAGGCTCAGTGCGGTCAATATGGCGAAAGACGGAAAAAATTTCATAGGTACCTCGAAAGAGAAGATACCCACGCATCAGCGACGCGCGGGGAATGAAGGCGCGGGTCGGTCTCAGTTCTTCAACCGATAACCCGTCTTGAAGATCCACCAGATCAGCACCAGGCACAGCGCCAGAAAGCCCAGCGTCATAGCCAGGCTGATGCCGACATTGACGTCCGACACGCCGTAGAAGCTCCAGCGAAACCCGCTGATCAGGTACACCACCGGATTGAACAGCGTGACCTTCTGCCAGAGCGGCGGCAGCATTTCGATGGAGTAGAAGCTGCCGCCTAAAAAGGCCAGCGGCATGACGATCAGCGACGGCACGATCTGCAGCTTTTCCCAGCCATCCGCCCAGATGCCGATGATGAATCCGAACAGGCAGAAGGTGACAGCCGTCAGTACCAGGAACAGCGCCATCACCCAGGGATGCGCAATTTCGTAATCGACGAACAATCGCGCCGTGAGCAGGATTACCAGCCCGAGGATGATCGACTTGGTCGCCGCCGCGCCAACGTAGCCGATAACGATCTCCAGATAGGAAACCGGTGCCGACAGCACTTCGTAGATGGTCCCCGAATAGCGCGGCATGTAGATGCCGAACGAGGCGTTGGAAATGCTTTCGGTGAGCAGCGCCATCATGATCAGACCGGGAATGATAAAGGCGCCGTAGGGGATGCCGTGCATCGCCTCCATGCGCGAGCCGATGGCCGAACCAAAGACAACGAAATACAGCGAGGTGGAGATGACCGGCGTGGCGATGCTCTGCAGCAGCGTGCGCCAGGTGCGCGCCAGTTCGAACAGGTAGATGGCGCGGATTGCGTGAAAATTCATGTGCGGCTGCCCTTTACCAAACTGACGAAGATTTCCTCCAGGGAACTCTGACTCGACTGCAGATCCTTGAAGTCGATGCGGTGTTCGGCGAGGCGCCTGAGCAGGTCGGCGATGCCGGTGTCCTCATGCTGGGCGTCGAAGGTGAACACCAGCTGATTGCCCGAGTCGACCAATTCGAGCGGATAGCCGGCCAGTTCCGCCGGAATTTCGGCCAGCGGACGCTGCAAATGCAGGGTGAGCTGTTTGGTGCCAAGCTTTTGCATCAGCGCTTTCTTGTCCTCGACCAGAATGATCTCACCCTTGCTGATCACGCCGATGCGATCGGCCATCTCCTCGGCCTCTTCGATGTAGTGGGTGGTCAGGATGATGGTCACGCCGCGCTCGCGCAGGCGCCGGACCATTTCCCACATGTCGCGGCGCAGCTCGACGTCGACACCGGCTGTGGGCTCGTCGAGAAAGAGGATGGTCGGCTCATGGGACAGCGCCTTGGCAATCATCACCCGGCGCTTCATGCCGCCGGACAGCTCGATGATCCGGGCGCCCTTCTTGTCCCAGAGCGACAGGTCGCGCAACAGCTGCTCCAGATAGGCATCGTTCGGCGCCTTGCCAAACAGTCCACGGGAGAAGCGCACCGTCGCCCAGACGCTCTCGAAGCCTTCATTGAAGAGCTCCTGCGGCACCAGGCCGATCTTCGATCGCGCGGCACGGTAGTCACTGATGATGTCGCAGCCATCGACCAGCACACGCCCGCCGCCCGGGTTGACGATGCCGCAGATGATGCTGATCAGGGTGGTCTTGCCGGCCCCATTGGGCCCGAGCAGCGCGAAAATTTCGCCCTGGTTGATCTGCAGGTCGATCTGCTTGAGCGCCGGATGGCCGGACGCGTAGGTCTTGCTCAACTGCTCGATGTTGATCACGGGGTGCACTGATGGATAGCTCCGCAAGGGGTTGGCGGACAATTGTATGCCGCTGGTTGATTGGCTCACCTATCGAATCCTGATTTGCCTGCCTGGAACTGACCTCGGTCATGCCCGTTCCCGCGTCTCAAGCGCATGCTTGACCAACGCTTCTGACGCAGCCTGGGAGGCACAACGCCATGAAACGGGTCCGGCAAGCTCTTGTAGCCCTGCTCCTCGGGGTCGCACTGCTCTGGTTGTTGGCGAACGATTTCTCGACCGGGAACTACTCCCGTTTCTGGCCGCTACGTACGGACATGGTTCACTTGAGCGGTCTCCTTGCGGTCGCCACGATGAGCGCAGCGGTCTATCTGGCCATCCGACCGCACTGGCTGGAGCGCCTGTTCGATGGGCTGGACAAGACCTACCGTCTGCACAAGTGGCTGGGGATTGCTGCCCTGACCCTGTCGACGGTTCATTGGGGCTGGGCCCAGGTCCCGAAGTGGCTGGTAGGGTTCGGTTGGCTGGAGCGCCCGGCCCGGAGAGGGGCGGGACAGACCGAGGAAGGGTTGCTCGGCTGGCTGCACGAACAGCGCGGGTTCGCCGAAACGATCGGCGAGTGGGCGTTCTACCTGGCCGCGGCGCTGATCGTTCTGGCCCTGATCAAACGCTTTCCTTACCGATGGTTTTTCACGACCCACCGCTGGCTGGCTCCCGTCTATCTGGTGCTGGTAGCGCATAGCCTCTTGCTGATGCCACCTGCCTATTGGCTTTCGCCGCTCGGCGCGGTGATGGCTGCCCTGCTGCTCGCGGGCACGCTGGCCGCCGGCGTTTCACTGCTGCGCCAGGTCGGGCGCAAGCGCCAGGTCGCCGGTCGTATCGTCAACTTGGCCTACCACACCGACAACCGTGTGCTCAGCGTCGATAACTTGACGGAGCCTGGCCAGGACACGAGCCGGGGCAGTTTGCCTTCGTCACTTTCGACCAGAAGCAAGGGCCGCACCCATTCAGCCTGTCCAGTGCCTGGCTGGGCGACGGCAAACTGTCGTTCTCCATCAAGGGGCTTGGTGATTACACCCGCGCCTTGCCCCATTCTCTGCAGACCGGTGATGCGGTTACGGTCGAAGGCCCTTACGGCTGCTTCGATTTCCACGGACACAAGCCAGGCCAGCTCTGGATAGCCGGAGGCATCGGCATTGCGCCGTTCATTGCGCAGCTGCAGGCGCTGGCCGAAACCGGCAGGGGCAACGACATCACCCTGTATTACTGCACCAGTGCACCGGACCAGGGCTTTATCGAACGTATCAGGCAGCTGGCAGAGCGCGCCCGGATAAGGCTGCAGATCATGATCGCCAGCGAGCAAGGGCTGCTGACGCCCGAGCGCCTGCGCCAGCAGGTGCCTGACTGGGCGCAGCGTGACGTCTGGTTCTGCGGCCCCGCCAGCTTTGGCGATGAGCTGAGGCGCGACCTGACGCGCCACGGCCTGCGGCCCAGCGATTTCCATCAGGAATTGTTCAACTTGCGCTAGCGCACGGTTGCCACGGGGTCGCCAGAGCACAATGGCGACCCACCCGACGAGCAAGGATGCTCTCTTATGTCACGCATGCATGCGATTTGGCTGTGCCTGGTACCGAGCCTGGTCATGGCGGATTGCCCGGACTGGTCAAACGACCGAGCCATGGCGGAAAGCAGTGCGCTGCAGCGCCAGCTGGCCGAATGGAACGATGCCTATCACCGCCGTGGAATCGCGCTGGTGGACGACGAGGTCTATGACCAGGCCAACCGACGCCTGCAGCTCTGGCACGATTGCTTCGCGCAAATCCCATCAGCGCCTCCGGCACCCCTGGTTACGGCTGCTGGCCCGTTGCCGCATCCCATTGTCCAGACCGGGCTGGCCAAGCTAGCCGACGAGGCGGCGGCTGGCGCCTGGATCAGGGCTCGCAGCGATCTGTGGGTCCAGCCAAAAGTCGACGGCGTCGCCGTGACCCTGCAGTACGAGGAGGGTCGTCTGATCCGCGCAGTCAGCCGCGGAGACGGGACACACGGACAGGACTGGACCCTTAGAGCCCTCGAAATTCCTGCCATTCCCAACGAGATACCAGCGCCCGGCGAAGTCATCCTGCAGGGCGAGCTGTACTGGAGGCTGGACAATCACGTTCAGGCAAGCGCGGGCAGTGCCGGCGCGCGCGGTCGTGTCGCCGGGGCGATGGCGAGGCAAATGCTGGACGACTCCATCGCCTCGCGAATCGGCCTGTTTGTCTGGGACTGGCCCAACGGACCGGCAGCCATGCAGGCTCGCCTCGATGGACTCGTTGCAATGGGGTTCGCACAGAGCGCAGCCCTGACGCTACCCATCGCGACCGCCGAGCAAGCCCGGCACTGGCGGGACCACTGGTTTCACCACTCGCTTCCGTTCGCCAGCGATGGCGTCGTGCTACGCCAAGGCGAGCGACCAGACGCCAGCCGCTGGCAAGCCCAGCCCCCAGAATGGGCAGTCGCCTGGAAATATCCCCTGCGCACCGCGGTGGCCAGGGTTCTCGACGTGAAGTTCACCATCGGCCGCAGCGGCAAGATCACCCCAGTGTTGCAGCTGGAGCCTATACAGCTCGATGACCGTCGCGTCAGTCGCGTCAGCCTGGGTTCCGTAACGCGCTGGAGGAAGGAGGATATTCGGCCGGGCGACCATGTGGCCATCGCCCTGGCCGGGCTGACCATCCCCCGCTTCAACGGAGTTGCCTGGCGGGCGCAGCAGCGCCAGCAGGTCGAGATGCCCGCCGCCGGCCGCTACCACCCTCTGAGCTGCTGGCAAGCCAGCCCCGGCTGCGAACAGCAATTCGTCGCACGCCTCGTCTGGCTCAGTGGCAAAAAGGCCCTGAACCTGCCGCAGCTCGGTCCCGGTGCATGGACGATGCTGGTGGAATCCGGACTGGTCAAGCATCTCCTCGACTGGCTGCACCTCGATGAGCACCGTCTACGGCAGGTTCCAGGCATCGGCGACGCCAGCGCCAGCAACCTGGCCGCCAGTTTCAGGCTGGCCCGTGAACGACCTTTTCGCCTGTGGCTGCACGCCCTGGGCATGCCGCCGAGCGGAGACGCCAATCTGGTCGACAACTGGGACATTCTGGCGGCAACGACGCTGGCGCAATGGCAAGCAAAGCCCGGCGTTGGCTCGAAACGAGCCCTGCAACTACAGGCCTTCTTCACCGCGCCGGAAGTGCTCGGGCTTCGCCAGCAATTGAACGAGATCGGGATTGCCGGCTTCTGAGGGCACTTCGCCGACCGGGTCCAGTCATAGAACCTCGAGAACAAGAAAAAGGGAACTGGCATGCCCAGCCGCCGGACCGTCCGCCTTTCGTTGCTGCTCAGCCTCTGCTGCGCCCAATCGGCCGTTGGGACGGCGGCCGAGACCGACGCTGCATGCAGCGAAGCGCGCGAGCGCATCAGCCAACAGATCAAGGAGGCGCGCCTGAAAGGCGATATCAGCCAGCGCGCCCAGCTTGAGACACAGTTGCAAAGCCTGACCGAACGCTGCCGAGGCGTGGTTGCGCTACAGCCCAATCACGCCGAGATCGAACGCGCCGCGCGCCTGGCTACCGTCCGCGAAGCGCAGTTGCGCGACGCGCTGGGCACCGGCGATCCTCAGGTAATCGAAGTGAGCAAGCGGCGACTGGATCAGGCTCGCAGGCAACTGGACGACGCCAAACGCTGAGTCGCGAAGCGGCGGTCGTGACGGTCAGTAATTCCGAAATTCCTTGTGACAGGCTTCACAGGCATCCTCCACTTGCTGGAACGCCGGTGCGATACCCTCCGCTGTCACGGGTTTCTGCGCGGTAGCAGTGACCAACGCCGCGGTCCGTGCCTCGAGTTCCCGCGCCATCTCGTTGAAGCGTGCCTGTTTTTGCCAGACATCGTCGCGGGCCTCGCTCTGAGCTTCCTTGACTTCCGGGTAATACTGCCAGGGCTGACGCGACAGCTGATCAAGCTGCACCGCCCCAGCGGTGAAGCCTTCGGCATCAAAGGCCAGGCGGCCACGAAGCATGCCACCCATGTCCTCCTTGACGTCGAGCATCTGCTGGTAGATAGCCTTGCGCTTGCCAAGCGGTGAGTTGGGATCGATGCGATCACAGCCCAACAGGGCCAGCACGGCGATCAGCGACACACTCAACGGCAACAGCTTCATGGGTAACCACTCGTAATCACAACGGTCGGTGATTATCACCGCTGCAGGCCGTTTAACCAAACCTCAACGGGTCATTGCGACCATTCACCGCCTCCGCTTTCGCAATCGATCTTGGCCTGCGCGTGGTCGGACGCCTTATAGATATAGGTGACGATACGAGCCTGCTCAGGCACGGTCGTGGGCACCGGCGTTGCGTTGGCCTGACTGCCCGTAGCGCGTTCGTTGGCAAGCGTCGCCGGCGTCAGCGCGGCGGTGCAGATACCAATATGGCCTGAAGGGCAGCTCTGCAGGATTTCCCGCCGCGAATTCTTGATCGCTTCGTTGTTCTGGCAAACCCAGTCGATCTCGCTGTTTTCCATGCCTTCATAGCGGAAACACTTTTCGGTCACCACCGGCGGTGGCACTGCGCCGGACGTCTGGGCGCTGACGTAGCAGGAATTGGCGGCAGCAGGGAGGCTGAATACCGCGGCGGTGGCAAGCAGAACGGAACGAAGCAAGAGGTTCATGTTGGCAGCTCCTGAGGGTCATTCGCCCGGCGAGGTTCACCGAACCTTTCTCTTCGACCGCCCCGTCACGAACTGAGTTCGGCATTTCAGCCAGGCTTCGTTTTCGCCGCAGACCTGCGATTGAGCAGGCACCATTTCGGCCTCCGCCGAGTCCACTCTGCACAGCTATCGAATCCTTCACCGGGGACCCCATGCTCGAACTATCGGCCATTTTCATCAGCCTCACGGCGTTGCTTGCCTATCTCAACTACCGCTTCATCGGCTTGCCGCCCACCATCGGCGTGATGGCCACGGCGCTGGTGTTCTCGCTGCTGCTGCATGGATTGACGGTGTTGGGCCTGCCGCTGCTGGAAGAGCAGATCGAAACCCTGGTCGGCAGGATTGATTTCAATCATCTGCTGATGGATGGGATGTTGTCGTTCCTGCTGTTCGCCGGCGCCCTGCATATCAATCTGGCGGATCTGCGGGCTCGGCGCTGGGCCATTGGCCTGCTGGCGACCGTTGGCGTGCTGTTTTCCACCGCAGTGATCGGGATTGGCAGCTGGTGGATCCTCGACCTGTTTGGATTGCAGCCGCCGCTGATCTATTGCCTGCTGTTCGGCGCGCTGATTTCACCGACCGACCCCATCGCCGTGCTCGGCATCATGCGCTCGGCGGGCGCGCCAAAAGCTCTGGAAACCACCATCGTCGGTGAATCATTGTTCAATGACGGCGTCGCGGTGGTGGTGTTCACAGTGCTGCTGGGTGTGCTGGCGCGCGGAGAAGCGCCGGGGGCTGGCGAGGCTGTCTGGTTATTCTTCGAAGAAGCCGGAGGCGGCATCCTGCTCGGCGCCCTGCTCGGCGCACTGACCTTTGCTCTGCTCAAAAGCATCGACCAATACCAGGTGGAGGTCTTGCTGACCCTGGCGCTGGTTCTTGGCGGTTACACCCTGGCGACCCATCTGCACGTCTCCGGTCCGATCGCGATGGTGGTCGCCGGCCTGATCATAGGCAACCAGGGGCGCAGACATGCCATGTCCGATCACACCCGGGAGAACCTCGACAACTTCTGGGAACTGCTCGACGAGATTCTCAACGCTGTGCTTTTTGTGCTGATCGGCATGGAACTTGTGCTGCTGCCCTTCAGTACGCAATACCTGCTGATCGCTCTCTGCGTGACCATGCTCATCCTCGGCACCCGCCTGGTCACAGTCGGCCCGGCAGCCTTCGTGCTACGCAAGCTGGGGCGCGCGCTGCCCAACGGGACAGTACGCATTCTGACCTGGGGCGGGCTGCGTGGCGGAATCTCCGTCGCGCTGGTACTGGCGCTGCCAGCCAGTGAAGAGCGCAATCTGCTGCTCAACATTACCTACCTGATCGTGTTGTTCTCGATTCTGGTCCAGGGTTTGACCATAGGGCGTCTGGTCCGCCAGATCTGCACTCGCGACAGTTCAGGCGGGTGCTGACGGAGGACGCTGCGCCGGGCTTGGGATTGCGCGCGGTCACGGCTATAATCGCCGGGCTTCACACCGCCGACACCGTTCGGCCGTGCCCGCCACCTGTCCGAGGGGCGCTGCAGCAGGCTTACCATTCAGGGGTCTGTCAGGCTCGGACAGGGCGTTAACCATACGCACCAACGGCGCCCATTCGCACAAAACGAATGGAGAACTCTTCAATGAGCGCTGTCATGACGCCTGCAGGTTTCAACGATTTCAAGGTCGCCGACATTTCATTGGCCGATTGGGGCCGCCGCGAGATCATCATCGCCGAATCGGAAATGCCTGCCCTGATGGGCCTGCGCCACAAATACGCTGGTGAGCAGCCGCTGAAAGGCGCAAAGATCCTCGGCTGCATCCACATGACCATCCAGACCGCCGTCCTGATCGAGACGCTAACCGCCCTTGGCGCCGAAGTCCGCTGGTCCAGCTGCAACATCTTCTCCACTCAGGACCAGGCCGCCGCCGCCATCGCCGCCGCGGGCATCCCGGTGTTCGCCTGGAAAGGCGAGACCGAAGAAGAGTACGAGTGGTGCATCGAGCAGACCATCCTCAAGGACGGCCAGCCGTGGGACGCCAACATGATCCTCGACGACGGCGGCGACCTGACCCAGATCCTGCATGACAAGTACCCGCAGGTACTGGAGCGTGTTCACGGCGTCACCGAAGAAACCACCACCGGTGTGCACCGCCTGCAAGACATGCTCAAGAAAGGCACCCTGAAGATCCCGGCGATCAACGTCAACGACTCGGTCACCAAGAGCAAGAACGACAACAAGTACGGCTGCCGTCACAGCCTCAACGACGCCATCAAGCGCGCCACCGACCACCTGCTGTCCGGCAAGCAGGCGCTGGTCATCGGCTACGGCGACGTGGGCAAGGGCTCGGCCCAGTCGCTGCGCCAGGAAGGCATGATCGTCAAGGTCTCCGAAGTCGACCCGATCTGCGCCATGCAGGCCTGCATGGACGGCTTCGAACTGGTCTCCCCGTACAAGGACGGCCTCAATGACGGCACCGATGCCAGCATCGACACCGCGCTGCTGGGCAAGATCGACCTGATCGTCACCACCACCGGCAATGCCAACGTCTGTGACGCCGGCATGCTCAAGGCCCTAAAGAAGCGCGCCCTGGTATGCAACATCGGTCACTTCGACAACGAAATCGACACCGCCTTCATGCGCAAGAACTGGGCGTGGGAAGAGGTCAAGCCGCAGGTGCACAAGATTCACCGCACCGGCGCTGGCAGCTTCGATGCGCAGAATGACGACTACCTGATCCTGCTGGCCGAAGGCCGCCTGGTGAACCTGGGCAACGCCACCGGTCACCCGAGCCGAATCATGGACGGCTCATTCGCCAACCAGGTGCTGGCGCAGATCCACCTGTTCAACGAGAAGTTCGCTGACCTGCCGGTCGCCGAAAAGACCAAGAACGTCACCGTCATGGTGCTGCCGAAGAAGCTCGACGAGGAAGTCGCCGCGGAAATGGTCAAGGGCTTCGGTGGTGTCATCACCCGCCTGACACCGACCCAGGCCGAGTACATCGGCGTACAGGTCGAAGGCCCGTTCAAGCCGGATAGCTATCGGTATTAAATAGCTGGAAGCTGGAAGCTGGAAGCTGGAAGCAGTTCGGGAGTTCCCGCTGCCCTGGCTTCAGGCTTCAGGCTTCAAGCTTCAAGCTTGGTAAAAAATAAATGACTTCTCCGAATCGCCCCGCCATCAGCTTCGAGTTCTTTCCGACCAAGACCGACGCCGGGCATGAAAAACTGCTGGCCACCGCTCGCAGGCTGGCTGAATACAATCCTGATTTCTTTTCCTGCACCTACGGTGCCGGTGGTTCGACTCGCGACCGCACCCTCAACACCGTGCTCCAACTCGACGGTGAGGTAAAGGTGCCGACTGCGCCGCACCTGTCCTGTGTAGGCGACAGCAAGCAGGAGCTGCGCGAGCTGTTACAGCTGTATCGTAGCTCCGGCATCAAGCGCATCGTAGCCCTGCGCGGGGACCTGCCCTCGGGCATGGGCATGGCCAGCGGCGAGCTACGCTATGCCAATGAACTGGTGGAATTCATTCGCGCCGAAACGGGCGACCACTTCCACATCGAGATCGCCGCGTACCCGGAGATGCATCCGCAGGCGCGCAACTTCGAGGACGACCTGGCCAACTTCGTGCGCAAGGCCAAGGCCGGCGCGGACAGCGCCATCACCCAGTACTTCTTCAACGCCGACTGCTACTTCTACTTCGTCGAGCGTGTGCGCAAGCTTGGCGTGGAAACACCGATCGTCCCGGGCATCATGCCGATTACCAACTACAGCAAGCTGGCTCGTTTTTCCGACGCCTGTGGGGCCGAAATTCCTCGTTGGGTTCGCAAGCAGCTGGAGTCCTATGGCGATGACATGGACAGCATTCAGGCCTTCGGCACCCAGGTGATCACCGAGTTGTGCGAAAAGCTGCTTGCCGGCGGTGCACCCGGATTGCACTTCTACACCCTGAACCAGGCCGAACCCTGCCTGGCTATCTGGGACAACCTCAGGCGCGCTCGCTGAGCAGCTGTTCAGCTCCCTGTGCAAACAGGGAGCTGGCTAATGAACCTGCGAACTGCCACACTGTCCTACCAATGCGGTGTTAACAGGCTCTGTTATACTCCGCGCTTCCGCCAGGTTTACGCCCGGATGTCGTCATCGAAGAGATGCGGCAGGACCGGACGGGATCGCACGCCAGTCGCGATTCGAGCCAGGCATGATCATCCCAGGGCGTCGCCCTACACAAGACAGGATCTCTCATGTCCTTTGCTTCCCTCGGTCTCTCCGAGGCTTTGGCCGGTGCCGTCGAGGCCGCCGGCTACACCCAGCCTACACCGGTGCAACAGCGGGCCATTCCCGCCGTGTTGCAAGGACGCGACCTGATGGTCGCCGCGCAGACGGGAACCGGCAAGACCGGTGGCTTCGCGCTCCCCGTGCTGGAAATTCTGTTCCCCGGCGGACACCCCGACCGTGAACACCGCCATGGCCCTCGCCAACCGCGCGTGCTGGTGCTGACACCGACCCGCGAGCTCGCCGCTCAGGTTCATGACAGCTTCAAGCTGTACGCCCGCGACCTGCCGCTGAAAAGCGCGGTGATCTTTGGTGGCGTTGGCATGAACCCCCAGGTCCAGGCCATAGCCAAGGGCCTCGACGTGCTGGTCGCCTGCCCCGGCCGCCTGCTCGACCTGGCCAACCAGAAGGCGGTTGACCTGTCACACGTGGAAATCCTGGTTCTCGACGAAGCCGACCGCATGCTCGACATGGGCTTCATCCATGACGTGAAGAAGGTCCTCGCCAAGCTGCCGACCAAACGCCAGAACCTGCTGTTCTCGGCGACCTTTTCCAAGGACATTACCGACCTCGCCAGCAAGCTGCTGCACGAGCCGGAGAAAATCCAGGTCACGCCGCCGAATACCACCGTCGAGCGTATCGAGCAGCGGGTATTCCGCCTGCCGTCCTCGCACAAGCGCGCATTGCTGGCGCACCTGATTACCCAGGGCGCATGGGAGCAGGTACTGGTGTTCACCCGTACCAAGCACGGCGCCAATCGCCTCGCTGAATACCTGGACAAGCATGGGCTGCCGGCCGTCGCGATCCACGGCAACAAGAGTCAGAATGCCCGCACCAAAGCCTTGGCTGACTTCAAGGCGAATGCCGTACGCATCCTGGTTGCAACCGATATCGCCGCCCGCGGTCTGGATATCGATCAGCTGCCACACGTGGTCAACTTCGAACTGCCCAACGTCGAGGAAGACTACGTCCACCGTATCGGCCGTACCGGCCGTGCCGGCCGCAGCGGCGAGGCGATCTCGCTGGTGGCGCCAGATGAGGAGAAGCTGCTCAAGGGCATCGAACGGATGACCAAGCAGAAGATACCGGACGGTGACCTGATGGGCTTCGACGCCAGCACCATCGAGGCGGAAAAGCCGGAAGTGCGCGAGCCACGTCAGCCGCGCCCGCCTCGCAATGGCGAGCGCAAGCCGCGGCCCGAGCGCGCCGCGAAAGCAACCGAAGCAGGCGGCGAGTCGAAGGAACGCGATCGCAACCGCCGCGGTCGCAACAAGCCCCGCAACGCGAACGCGGGTCAGAGCGCGCCGGCCCAAGGCGCTGCCGCCGCACCGGTAAGCCGCCCGCCACGTCTACCCAGCGACCGCGATCCGGAAGTGTTTCTCGACGATGAGCTGGACAATTTCGGCAACAAGGTCGATTACGTCAGCCCCTATCAGAACAAGCAGGGCCGTGGTCGGCGCCCGGGTGGTCAACCCGGCGGCCAGCCGCGTGCGGCAAGCCCTCGCGGCGCTGGAGGCCCGACGGCCTCAGCAGGCGCACAGGGTAAAGGCAAGCGCCAGGGTCAGCCAGCCCGTGGCGGTCAGCCACGTCGCAAGAACGAAGGTCGTCGAATCGATGGCGAGGTCGGCGGCGCCCGGCGGGATGCGGCAGAGAAACCAAAGGACAAGCAGCCAGTGATCATTCACAAGGAATCGAAGATCGACCGCCTGCCGAGCATTGAGCAGCTCGATCAATTGCCGTCCAAGCCTCGCAGCGAAAAGCCAGCATTGCTGACGCGCAATCGCTGAGACCTGGCGTATAAAGAAACGCCGCCCCGGCTAACTGCAGGGGCGGCGTTTTTGTTTGCAGTAATCGAACAGTACCGCTACGGGCTCAACCTTCGCTGGGCAGTGGCTGCGCCTGTGCATCCCATCCGCCACCAAGGGCCTTGAACAGCTCGACTTCGCTGATCATCTGCGACAGGCGATCGCTGATGAACTGCTGCTGCACTTCAAACAGCTGCCGCTGTGCATCGAGGAGGGTCAGGTAACTGTCAACACCAGTGCGGTAGCGCCGCTCGGCGAGCCGATAGTAGTCCTCACTGGCTTCCAGCAGATCACGCTGAGCCTGAAGCTGGCGCACATAGGTCGCCTGGGCCGCCAATCCGTCGGCCACCTCACGGAAAGCAGTCTGGATCGCCGATTCATACTGCGCTACCTGGATATTGCGGCTGATCTCGGCATAGTCGAGGTTAGCGCGCAGCTGACCGGCATTGAAGATGGGCACACTGATGCTCGGCGCAAAATTCCAGTAGCTGGAGCCCCCGTCGAACAGGCCGGAGAGCTCGCTGCTTGCCGTACCCACCGCGCCGGTGAGGCTGATGCGCGGGAAAAACGCCGCCCTGGCCGCGCCGATGTTCGCGTTGGCTGCACGCAACCGGTATTCGGCCTGGATGATGTCCGGGCGCATGTAGAGCAGATCGGAAGGCAGCCCCACGGGTACCGTGGCCAGCAGGTCGCGTTCCAGCCGACCGTCGGCAGGCAGATCGACGGGGATGCCCTGTCCCAGCAGCAGTGTCAGTGCATTGCGATCCTGAGCCACCTGACGGGTATAGCGCTCGATGCCCACCCGTGCGGTATCGACTGCACTGCGCGCCTGGCTCAACTCGAGCGCCGAGGCAACGCCCACGTCGAAACTGCGCTGGGTAAGCGAGAGGCTTTCCTCGTAGGTATCCAATGTATCGCGGCTGACCTGCAACAGGGCCTGGTCGGCTTGCAAGGTCAGCCAGGCGTTGGCCACGCTGGCGATCAGGCTTATCTGGGCACTGCGCTGAGCTGCCTCGGTGGCGAAATACTCTTGCAGCGCTTGCTCGCGCAGGCTGCCCAGGCGCCCGAACAGATCGAGTTCCCAGGACACGCCGAGGGTTGCACTGTACTGGCTGCTGATCGTGCTTTCACCGGTCTGATTCAGATCGCCCGGCGTGCGGGTGCGACTGCCGGCGCCATCACCGCTCACCAGCGGTAGCACATCGGCCCGCTGCACCCGATACAGGGCTCGATAGGCCTCGACATTCAGGGCGGCGACACGCAGGTCGCGGTTGTTCTCCAGGGCCACGCTTATCAATTCACGCAGGGCGGGATCTTTGAAAAACGTCTGCCAGTCCATCTCCATCTGCTGCCCTTTGGCGGCACTGGCTGATGCAAGGTAGGCCTCACCCTCCGGCCAGCTGGCAGCAGTTGGCGCCTCGGGTCGCTGGTAATCCGGAATCAACGAGCATCCGCTCAGCGCTGCCATCAGCGCCAGACTCAGTACTGACTTGTTCATTGCGCCTCTCCGTTTTGCTCGACGCCGATGGTCTTTTTGCGCTTGCCCACCGAAGACACCACGACATAGAACAGCGGTACCCAGAAGATCGCCAGCAGCATGGCGCTGAGCATGCCGCCGATCACGCCGGTTCCGATCGCATGCTTACTGCCCGCGCCCGCCCCGCTGGATATCGCCAGCGGAAGCACGCCCAGCATGAAAGCCAGGGAAGTCATGATGATAGGACGCAAACGGATGCGGCAGGCTTCGATCGCCGCATCCGCCAGGGTCATGCCCTGCTCGTGCAAGGTCTTGGCGAACTCCACGATCAGGATCGCGTTACGCGCCGACAACCCCACGGTAGTCAGCAGCCCGACCTGAAAGAACACGTCGTTCGACAAGCCGCGGCCCATGGTGAAAGCCAGCGCGCCAACAATGCCCAGCGGCACGACCAGCATGACCGAGAGCGGAACCGACCAGCTTTCGTACAGCGCCGCGAGCGCGAGGAACACCACCAGCAGCGACAGCGCATAGAGTGCGGGCGCCTGCGACCCGGACAAACGCTCCTCATAAGACTGACCAGTCCATGAGTAACCGATGCCCGCCGGCAACTGCTCGGCGATCCGCTCGACCGCAGCCATGGCTTCACCGGAGCTGTATCCGGGCGCAGCCGCGCCCAGGATTTCCATTGCCGGCACGCCATTGAAACGAGTCAGCTTTGGCGGGCCATATGTCCACTCACCGGTGGCGAAGGCGGTAAACGGCACCATCTCGCCTGCATCGTTGCGCACATACCACTTGCCAAGGTCCTCCGGGTTCATTCGTGAGGTGGGCTCGCCTTGCATGTAGACACGCTTGACCCGACCCCGGTCGATGAAGTCATTGACGTAGCTCGAGCCCCAGGCGATGGACAGCGAGTCGTTGATCGCCGCAAGGGAAACCTGATGGGCACGCGCTTTTTCGTCGTCGATGATCAGGTGGTACTGCGGTTCGTCACGCATACCGTTGAAGCGAACGCCCGTAAGGGTAGGATCCTCGGAAGCCAGCTGCATGAACTGGTCGCGTGCCTTGGTCAGGGCTTCATGACCAAGCCCGGCCTGGTCCTGCAGGTACACGTCGAAGCCGGTGGCATTGCCCAGCTCCATCACCGCTGGCGGCGCGAAGGCAAACACCATGGCGTCGCGCAGGCTGAAGAAGTACCCCTGGGCGCGCTCAGCCAGCTCGAACACCCCCTGCCCGGCCTCGGTGCGCTCTTCCCACGGCTTGAGCATGATGAAGGCCATACCTGAACTCTGGCCGCGCCCCGCAAAGTTGAAGCCGGTGATGGTAAACACCGAGTTGACCGTCTCGCTTTCTTCAGTCAACAGGTATTCGCGCATCTGCTCGACGACTTCCTGGGTGCGACTCGCGGTCGAACCAGCCGGCGTCTGCACCTGGGCGAAGAGTACGCCCTGATCTTCTTCCGGCAGGAACGCAGTTGGAATGCGGGTAAACATCCAGATCATGATGCCGACGATGATCAGGTACATCAGCAGGTAGGGCGCCTTGCGCCGCAGCACGGCAGCCACTCCGCGCTCGTAGCGCAGGGTGCCGCGCTCGAAGGTGCGATTGAACCAGCCGAAGAACCCGCGCTTGCCTTCATGATCGCCGCTGTGCGGCTTGAGAATGGTGGCGCACAGCGCGGGCGTGAAGATCAGCGCCACCAGCACCGAGAGCACCATGGCCGAGACGATGGTGATAGAGAACTGACGGTAGATCACCCCAGTCGAGCCACCGAAGAAGGCCATCGGCAGCAGCACAGCCGACAGCACCACACCGATACCGACCAGTGCGCTCTGTATCTGGCCCATGGACTTGCGCGTAGCCTCTCGCGCAGAAAGCCCCTCCTCGCGCATCACCCGTTCGACGTTTTCCACCACCACGATGGCGTCGTCCACCAGCAGTCCGATGGCCAGGATCATGGCGAACATGGTGAGCGTGTTGATGCTGTATCCGAACGTCAGCAGGATGGCGAAAGTGCCGAGGATGACCACCGGCACCGCCAGTGTAGGGATCAGCGTCGCCCGCAGGTTCTGCAGGAACAGGAACATCACCAGGAACACGAGCACGAAAGCTTCGATCAGCGTGTGCACCACGCCTTCGATGGAGGCGGAAATCACCGGCGTGGTGTCGTAGGGATAAACCACTTCGACGCCCGGCGGGAAGAAAGGCTCGAGCTCGGAGATCGTCTCGCGGACCGCTGTTGCGGTGTCGAGCGCATTGCCACCCGCGGCAAGGCGTATCCCCAGGCCCGCCGCTGGCCGGCCGTTGTACTCGGCGCGGATCGCATAGCTCTCCGCTCCCAGCTCGACCTTGGCCACATCGCGCAGACGCACCTGAGATCCGTCGGCATTGACCTTCAGCAGGATTTTCTCGAACTGCTCAGGCGTCTCCAGCCGGGTCTTGCCGATGATCGTGGCGTTGAGCTGCTGGGTTTCAACTGCCGGCAGGCCGCCGAGCTGGCCGGACGACACCTGGACGTTCTGTTCCTGGATCGCAGAGCGAACATCCACTGCGGTCAGCTGGAACTGCTGCAACTTGCCCGGATCGAGCCAGATACGCATCGCGTACTGGGCGCCGAACACCTGAAAGTCGCCAACGCCGGGCGTGCGCGAGATCGGGTCCTGCACATTGGCGACGATATAGTTGGCCAGGTCGAAGTTGCTCTGCTGCCCGTCCTTGGATACCAGTGCCACCACCATCAGGAAGTTGCGCGCCGATTTCGACACACGAATGCCCTGCTGCTGAACGGCCTGCGGCAGTAGGGGCGTGGCCAGCTGCAGCTTGTTCTGTACCTGCACTTGCGCGATGTCAGGGTTGGTGCCCTGTTCGAAGGTCACATTGATCGTCATGCTGCCATCGGAGTTGCTTTCCGATGAGATGTAGCGCAGCCCGTCGAGACCATTGAGCTGCTGTTCGATGACCTGAACGACGGTGTCCTGGACAGTTCGCGCCGAAGCGCCCGGATAGTTGACCGAAATAGACACGTTCGGCGGCGCGATGCTCGGGTACTGGTTGACCGGCAGATTGAGGACCGCCAGCGTTCCGGCAAGCATCAGTACCAGGGCAATTACCCAGGCAAAGATTGGCCGATCGATAAAGAACTTGGACATGTCTGGTTATTCCCCTTGGCCAGCGGCCGGCGCTGCGCCTGCCTGACCACTGCTCTGTCCCGCCTGCTGGACATTCCCGGCAGGCCGCGGATTGACTTCGACACCAGGGCGAATGAATTGCAGCCCTTCGGTGATCACACGATCACCTGGCTGCAAGCCTTCGCTTACCAGCCAGCGATTGCCGACAGCACGCTCTGTCTTGATCTGACGCAGTTCGACCTTGTTGTCGGCGCCAACCACCATGGCCGTGGGCTCACCTCGGGCATCACGGGTAACGCCCTGCTGAGGTACCAGCAAGGCCTGTTCACGAACACCGGCCAGCAGACGCGCGTGAACGAACATGCCAGGCAGCAGGTCTTTCTCCGGGTTCGGAAACTTGGCGCGAATGGTGACCGAGCCCGTACCTTCATCCACGGCCACTTCGGCGACTTCCAACGTGCCGTCATGCGGATATTCGGAGCCATCCGGCAGTATCAGCCGGGCCTTCGCTGCGCTGTCCCCGGCTTGCTGCAGCCGGCCGCTCTCCAGATCCCGCCGCAGAGCCATCAGATCCTGCACCGGCTGGGTCACATCGACATA
This sequence comes from Stutzerimonas stutzeri, assembly GCA_002387205.1. Lineage (GTDB taxonomy): Bacteria > Pseudomonadota > Gammaproteobacteria > Pseudomonadales > Pseudomonadaceae > Stutzerimonas > Stutzerimonas stutzeri_N. The sequence continues at coordinate 76,830 of DGLA01000011.1, forward strand.
GATCGGATCGAGCTGTTGGATAGTCGCCAGTTCCTGCGCCTGGCCATTGCTGACCAGTGCCCCCTCGGTCACCGCGGAGCGGCCAATGCGGCCGGAGATCGGCGCGAGCACCTTGGTATAGCGAAGGTCGATTTTCGCCCGCTCCAGCTCGGCCTGGGCTTGCAGAGATGCCGCCCGGGCCTCGTCATGGGCTTGCTGGCTCACCGCCTGCTCCTTGACCAGCAGCCCGTAACGATCCGCCAGCGACTTGGCCGACGCCAGCTGCGCCTGGGTGCTTTTCAGGGTGGCCTCGTAGACAGCAGGGTCGATTTGATAGAGCTGCTGACCTTTCTTGACGTCGCTGCCTTCGGTAAACAGACGCTTCTGAATGATCCCGCTGACCTGAGGCCGTACCTCGGCAACACGGAACGCAGTGGTTCGGCCTGGCAACTCGGTAGTCAGTTCGAACGGCTCGGTCTCCAGCGTCACGATGCCAACCTGAGGGGCCGGCTGCCCCGCCGGTGCCGCCGCTTGTTCTTCCTGACAACCGCTAAGCAGCGCTACGGCGATAAAGAGTGGAATCAGAACAGCACTGGCTGGCTTGATTGACATCGGGAGTGACCTCATTGAACAGATGGCCCTGGAGCAGAACAGCCCGGGCAGACTCGAATGGCAGAATGCGGCGAATATACTTACATGCAGGACTGTTTGTAAACAGTCGGTCACGTCTCCCACGGGCTATCGCGCCGATAGCCATAACGTCGTGCCGGGTCTTTCAGGTTTGCTCGGCGCAGTCGTGTCTGTCGGTCAGAAAGAAGAACGCCGGCTAACGCCGGCGTCTGGTGACTGCGATCGATTACTGGCGAATGCCTTCAACCGAGATGATCAGATCAACCGTCTGCGATGCCGGGCCAAGATCCATCTTGATATCGAAGTCCTTCAAGGTGAGCGTCGTAGTGCCCTCGAAGCCCGCACGATAGCCGCCCCACGGATCCTTGCCTTCGCCGAGGAACTTGGCAGCGATGACCACCGGCTTGGTGACGCCGTTGAGTGTCAAGTTACCGGTGATATCGGCAGTACCGTCGCCGGTCGGCTTGACCGAGGTCGACTCGAAGGTCGCAGTCGGGTGCTCGGAGACGTTCAGGAAGTCCTCGCTGCGCAGGTGCTTGTCACGCTCGGCATGGTTGGAAAAAACACTGTCCGTCTGCAACGTCACCTTCACACTGCTCGCTTCCGGGTTGGAAGCATCGAAACTGAAGTTGCCGTCGAACTCCTTGAACGAGCCCCACAACCAGCTGTAGCCGAGGTGGCTGATCTTGAAGTTGACAAAGGCATGCTGGCCTTTGGTGTCGATCGCGTAATCGGCAGCGAGCGCCTGGCCAGCAAAAATCATCGAGCCCAGCGCCAGTGCAGCGAAGCTTTTCTTCAACATGGAATACTCCTTTGGAGGTTTGTCAGGCATCGGCGCGGCCGAACATCCGTTTTAACGTCGGATCGCGATCGATGAAATGGTGCTTCAGAGCCGCCAGGGCATGCAGACCGGAGAAAATCACCAGTCCCCAGGCGAGGTATTCATGTACCAGACCAGCCAAGTCTTCCTGGTCCGGAATCGAGGTGATCAGTGCAGGCACTTCGAACCAGCCAAACACGCTGATGTCGCGGCCGTCCGCTGTCGAAATGAGGTAGCCGGAGATCATCACCGCGAACAGGCCAAGATATAGAGCACCATGACCAACCTTGGTCGCCATCCGCGTCAATTTCCCATGATTGGCGAGTGGCGCTGGACCGCTGTTGAGGAAGCGCCAGAAGACGCGCACGACCATCAAGGCCAGCAAGAGCAAGCCGATACTTTTATGAATGTCCGGCGCCGTACGGTACCAACTGCTGTAATAGGTCAGCCCGACCATCCAGTAACCCAGCGCGAACAGCCCAACCACAGCAACCGCTACCAGCCAGTGCATCGTGATGCTGACCAGGCCGTAGTTACTGGAAGAGTTTCGCCAATGCATTGCTAAGTCCTGAGCTGCAGAAGCGATTAGCCTAACGGCTAACCGATCGAAATGAATCGCATTTTTTCGTTTCAAAATATCGACCGGGCAGATAGATCGGCGCTGACGAGTGCGCCGAGGGTTTCTGCTAGGCTTCGCGCGACGCCGACGCCAAGGAGCAACGATGAGCCTGAATGACAGCTGGATGCAGCGCGACCTGTCCGTACTCTGGCATCCCTGCACCCAGATGAAAGATCACGAACAGCTGCCCCTGATTCCGATCCGGCGCGGCGAGGGCGTGTGGCTAGAGGATTTTGACGGAAAGCGCTATCTGGACGCCGTCAGTTCCTGGTGGGTGAATGTGTTCGGCCACGCCAACCCACGCATCAATCAACGCATCAAGGACCAGCTCGATCAACTCGAACACGTCATGCTTGCCGGCTTCAGCCACCAGCCGGTGGTGGAGCTTTCGGAGCGGTTGGTCAGCATTACGCCTGCCGGCCTCGACCGGGTGTTCTACACGGACAACGGATCGACCGGCATCGAAGTCGCGCTGAAGATGAGCTTCCACTACTGGCGCAACATCGGGCAACCAGCCAAGCAGCGGTTCGTCACCCTCACCAACAGCTATCACGGCGAGACGGTCGCAGCCATGTCGGTAGGCGATGTGGCGTTGTTCACCGACACCTACAAGCCACTGCTGCTCGACACCTTCAAGGTACCCAGCCCGGACTGCTATCTGCGTCCGGACGGCGTGAGCTGGGAAGAACATTCGCGCGCCATGTTCACCCATATGGAGCAGACGCTGGCCGAGCACCATCAGCAGGTGGCCGCGGTCATCGTTGAACCGCTGATCCAGGGCGCAGGTGGCATGCGAATGTATCACCCGGTCTACCTGAAGCTGCTTCGTGAAGCCTGCGACCGATACGATGTGCATCTCATCCACGACGAGATCGCCGTAGGCTTCGGCCGCACCGGGACTATGTTTGCCTGCGAGCAGGCCGGCATCACGCCGGACTTCCTCTGTTTATCCAAAGCGCTGACTGGGGGCTACCTGCCCATGGCCGCCGTGTTGACGACGGACAAGCTGTACCAGGCGTTCTACGACGATTACGCGACGCTGCGCGCCTTCCTTCACTCTCATACCTATACCGGCAACCCACTCGCCTGCGCGGCCGCGTTGGCCACGCTGGACATCTTCGAACAAGACAATGTCATCGAAGCCAACAAGGCGCTGGCGGCGCGCATGGCCACCGCCACCGCACATCTGACCGACCACCCACAGGTGGCAGAGGTGCGCCAGACTGGTATGGCACTGGCCATCGAGATGGTTCAGGACAAAGCCGGAAAGAAGCCCTACCCCTGGCAGGAACGACGCGGTCTCAAGGTTTATCAGCACGCTTTGCAGCGCGGCGCATTGCTGCGTCCGCTGGGTAGTGTCGTGTACTTCCTGCCGCCCTACACCATCACCGAAGAGCAGATCGATTTTCTCGCCGAGGTTGCAACAGAGGGCATCGACATCGCAACGCGCGCCGTCAGCGTCTCCGTCCCCGCGACTGGTCCGGAAGACTTCCGCGACCCCGGATAACCGCGGCAGTGTTCAGGCGCCGTCCGGAAAGCATTAGACTGCCGTTCCTTCATGCCTGCCTGTGCCCTAGCCCATGCGCCTATCCCGCTTTTTTATCGACGCGCCATTGTCCCTCGGCCTCCAGCGCTTGCCGGAGGCCACAGCCCATTACATCAGTCGGGTATTGCGGCTCACCGCTGGCGATGCCGTGCAACTGTTCGATGGCAGCGGTACGGAATTTCGCGGCGAACTGGCCGAGGTGGGCAAGAAACAGGTATCGGTAACGTTACACGAGCAGCTCGCAGGACAGCCTGAATCGAACCTGCGCATTCATCTCGGGCAAGGCCTATCACGGGGTGAAAGGATGGATTGGGCGATCCAGAAAGCCACCGAACTGGGTGTAGCAGAGATCACGCCGGTCGTCAGTGAACGCTGCGAGGTCAGATTGAAGGACGAGCGCGCCGACAAGCGCCTGGCTCACTGGCGCCAGATAGCCATAAGCGCGTGCGAACAGTGCGGTCGATCCGTCATTCCCGTCATCCATCCACCCGTTCAGCTTCAGGACTGGCTGACCGTGGAAGCGGAGCTGAAACTCGTTCTTCATCCGGTGGCCGAGCCGCTGTCGACTCACCAGCCGCCCCGCACGCTGGCCTTTCTGATCGGCCCAGAGGGAGGGCTCAAGGAAAACGAAGTCGACCTGGCGCTTGCCGCCGGCTTCCGGGCCGCTCGCCTTGGTCCACGGGTCTTGCGCACGGAGACGGCACCCGTCGTCGCGCTCAGCGTCGCCCAGCAGTTATGGGGCGATTTTCAGCAATAGAAGGTGCGGCAAAGGGGCTGAAAGGTCGTCATATCAGGCCAGCATCCGCGAGCTTTTGTTCCAGGGCCACCAGATCGGGTATGCGCGCCTGGACGTCGCCAAGATTGACTGCATCCAGCTCCAGGGGAGCCAGGCGCACATCGGAACGCGCAAGGCCTGCATCTACCTTGATCGACCGTGGGATACCCTGGACCAGCAGAGCGATGAACTTGACGTGTTCGCGCCCGCCCAGGGCGTTGAGCACCGCGACTCGCGCGCGTGACCCCGCTTCGACCTGGCCACCGGATGCGGCCTCGAAGGATAGCAAGGGCAAATTCAGGTCTCTCCAGGGTACCTGCCCCAGAAACCAGTCCGGCCTGCCTGGTACGGCCTGCGGCGCGCGATAGGAAATCAGCTCCGCGACGGCAACGTTGGGCAGCAGTAGCGTACGGTCGGCCAACGGCACCAGAAGAGCGGTGATGCTGTCGGATGTGTCCTGGGTAACAACGGATTGGCTCATGGGGTATCCGGCTGCAGCGTGGCTAACGGCCGGCTGGCCAATTGCACACAATGGTTGACTAATGCCTGGGCAAGTTCTCGCGGATCACCGCTCTGGGAGCTGTAGCCGCCTTCGCGCAGACTGTCTGGCATGCTCGAGCAGACACAGGAATCCGCACGCTGCGTCCACACACTGGCGCCCTGGCGCAGCACATAGGCTGCCGCGGCGCTTCCGTCGCTGCCCATGCCGCTGAATGCGATGACGCCGCAGCGGTTGCCGTACTGCTGCGCCAGGTTGAGCAACATCTGGTCGATGGATGGGCTATAGGGTTCGGGCCAGCCGCGCCCGCAAAGGCGCATGCTGCCGTCCTCGTCGAAGCCAAGCTCCTCGGCGATCGGCGCAACGATGACTTCACCACAACGTATCCAGTCTCGCTCGCGGACCTGATTCACCTTCCACTGGCTGTGGCGCCCAACCGCCCTCGATAGCGCAGATTCGAAGCTTGCTTCGATGTGCTGTGCGTATATGAAACCTACTGGCAGTCCAGCTGGCAGCGCATCGAGAAACGCCTTGACCGCTTCCGGGCCACCGAGCGAAGCCGCCAGCAGCCAGACCTCGCGCGCCGGCTCGCCAGCCATGGTCAGTCCAGCCAGTGACGATGGCAAATCCAGAAGGCCCGGTCGCTGCTCTTGCTGTTCAAGCACTTCAAGCCGCGGCCCCACCGCACGCGATGGATCACCAACCAACCACTTTAGCTTGCCAAACAGCCGCCGCTCCCAACGCGGATAATGTTCGGAATGTCGCTCAGGGGCATGCCCCTCACCAAACAGGACAGGGCAACGATCACGCTCCAGCAGTGCGTTGACCAGCGGCGAATCCTCGGTCTGGGCCAGATCCACCAGCCACAGGTCAGCCTCCACCGCCTCCAGAGCTGCATCATCCAGACGCGCCGGGTCGCTGTTCAAAACGACATCGTAACCATTGGCAGTAAGCGCCTGCTGCAGCACGTGACGCTGAAGCGATGTGTCAGCGATAACGCCGATACGTGCAGTCACGGGATCACTCATGATGCTTGACCAGCTGCTGAATCGTCTCAAGCAAGAGAGATTCCTGATAGGGCTTGCCGAGGTATTCGTTCACACCGATGCTCATTGCCCTGTCCCTGTGCTTCTCGCCGGTACGCGAGGTAATCATGATTATCGGCAGGTCCTTCAATCGCTCATCGTGGCGCACCAGCGTCGCCACTTCAAAGCCATCCATACGCGGCATCTCGATGTCCAGCAGCATGATGTCCGGCTTTCTTTCCTGCAGCTGGGTGATCGCATCGACCCCGTCCTTTGCAGTGAGCACATTCATCCCATTACGCTCGAGCAGGCGACCGGTCACCTTGCGCACCGTGACGGAGTCGTCCACCACCATGACCAGCGTCGGGCGATCGACTTCCACCTCAGCCGGCTCTTCGCCTCCGAGCAAACGCTGCGGCTGCTGTTGGGTAAGCAGGTGCGCATGCAACACGCGGATGGTCGCGAGCAGATCCAGAATTACCACCACCCTACCGTCGCCGAGGATGGTCGCTCCGGATATCCCAGGCACGGTGGCGAACTGCGGGCCGAGCCCCTTCACCACGATCTCGCGCGAGCCTGCCAGGCTGTCGACCTGGACCGCCACGCTGTGCTCGTTCGAGCGCACCAGGATGACCGGCAGCGGCAGACTTTGGCCAACCAGCTTGGGACGCTGGCCGTTGTTGAGCAATTCGCCTAGATAGCGCAGCTCGTAGGTCTGACCGGCATACTCGAATCGCGAAGCGCCTGGCTGGTAATAGGCTTCCAGCTCATACGGCGAGACACGCACGATACCTTCGATCGTGTTCAGCGGAATCGCGTAGAGATCGTCACCGGAATACACCATCAATGCACGGTTGACCGACACCGTAAACGGCAGGCGAATCAGGAAGCGAGTCCCTTGACCCTGCTCGGACTCGATGCTCATCGAGCCACCGAGCTGCTTGACCTCGGAATGCACCACATCCATGCCAACGCCGCGCCCGGAGATTTGCGTCACCTTCTCCGCTGTGGAGAATCCGGCCTCGAGAATGAACTGCAGCATCTCATGGTCGGATAGCTCACTGCCGGGCACGATCAAACCCCGTTCGATGGCCTTGCGACGCACTGCGTCAAGGTTGATACCGGCGCCATCATCGCTGAGTGCAAGAACGATATCCCCACCCTCTCGCGTCAGCTCCAGACGGATGTTGCCCTGTTCGGGCTTGCCTGCGGCCAACCGCCTGGGGCCGGTTTCGATGCCATGGTCCACCGCGTTGCGCAGCATGTGCTCCAACGGCGCAACGATGCGCTCCAGCACACTGCGATCCATCTCGCCAGTAGCGTTGCCGACATGGAACTCGACCTGTTTGCCCAGTTCTCCTGCGACCTGGCGGACAATACGACGCAAACGAGGCACCAACCTGTCGAACGGCACCATGCGGGTGCGCATGAGGCCTTCCTGCAACTCGGTATTGACCCGTGCCTGCTGCAGCAGCAGTGTTTCGGCATCGCGGTTACGGGCAGCCAGGGTTTCCTTCAGGTCGAGCAAGTCGGATGCCGACTCGAACAAGGCCCGCGATAGCTGCTGGAGCTGCGAATGTCGATCCATTTCCAGTGGGTCGAAATCATCGTACCCGGCGCGTTCTGCCTCGGCCTGATAACGGCTGAGGATTTGCGCCTGGGTTTCGGTATCCAGTCGTCGAAGCTGGTCACGGACCCGCTCGATGGTGGCCTCCATCTCACCCAGGGTGAACCCGACGTCGCTAACCTGCTGTTCGACGCGGCCTCGGAAAATCGAGGTTTCCCCTGCCAGGTTGACCAGCCCCTCAAGTAGATCCGCAGGCACCTTGACCAGCTCCTGAGGTGCACGGCGCGACGCAGCGTCCAAAGCAGCCTGCTCGGCACGTCGGATGAAGGGCAAGACCTTCGCCGGGGCATTGGGCGCCGACACCTGTGCGCTAGCAGCAACGATCGGTGTCTCAAGGACTATCACAGGCGCGCCGGACGGTGCTTCTGGCTGCGGCTCTTCTGCTACCTCGCCTTCGTTGGGCTCGCTGTTAAGCCGCAACCGCATGGTCTCGACTTCCTTGAGCAGAGCGTCATAGCCGCCCTGCACATCCAGAAACAGGCTATCCGTCCAGGGCTGCTCCTGCAGCTGCGCCTCGCTGAGCCGCTGCTCCAGCTCATGGGCCATGTCACCGAGCTCTACTTGGCCCGCCAACCGCGCCCCACCCTTGAGGGTGTGCAGGATGCGCATCATGTCCGCAAGTGGCGCCGCGTTATCCCGGACCGCCTCCCAGCGACCAAGCGTCGACTCCATTTCCTCCAGCAGCTCGTCCGCTTCCTCGACAAAGATATCGAGGATCTCCGCTTCGGCAGCGTTTTGTGGTGCTTTAAGCACAACACTGCTGGGTATGCTCAATTGCTCGCCGGGGCTTGCCCGGAAGCGGCGGATGGTTTCGACCAGATCCAACCCGCCCGGAAGATCCTGATAGTCCCGTACCGCATCGAGCATCGCCGCAAGTCGGTCGTGACAGCTCTGCAACAAGGTGAACAGGGCCGGGCTCGCGCGGTAGTGGCCAGCACAGAGTCCTTCATAGAGGAATTCGAGCTCATGCGCGAGATCGCCTATCTCGGGAATATCGGCCATTCGCGCGCCACCCTTGAGGGTATGCAGGTCGCGCTGCAAGGCCTCTACCTCGAGCGTGTTATCCACATTGTCCATCCAGCGCTGCAGGGACGCCCCGGCACGCTCGATGATGTCGAAGCCTTCCTCAAGGAAAATCTCGACCAGCTCGGGGTCACGCTCCTCCCATCCCGAAGCCGGAAGCGGGTACAGCGCTTCAGGTTCGGACGTGACGCTGTCTGACAATTCATGAACGCTACTCGAAGCTTCGGTTACAAGCGACTCAGGTGTCGCGCTTTCGGCTTCGGGATCGCCTGCCGGGATTCCTAAAGTCTGCGTCGTTTCGCCATCATCGGCCAGCTCAGCGCCTTCTTCGGAAGGAAGCCAGGCGTCACTGATCGACTCGGGAGTATCAGTTTCCTGGGCTTCTGCCGTGAACGTCCGAGCATCAGCCTCATCTGCGTCAGACGCAGAACTGACTGGGCCTTCTTGCGTCGTCGCTGCATCAGGCTCGAAATCTGGTGCTATCCCATGTCGATAGTTGCGGATCGAATCGATCAGCCCTGCAGCCAGGTCCATGGGACGGTGGGCTTGCAATTGTTCAAGCTGCACCGCCAGCTGGTCATGGCTGCGTTGCAGCAGGCTGGCGAGCGCATCGGAATGAACGTAGCGGCCATCAGACAACCCCTCATAGAGTGTTTCGAGCTCATGGGCCAGATCTCCTATCGGGCGAATCTCGGCCATCCGCGCGCCACCCTTGAGCGTATGCAGATCTCGCAGCAATGCAGACAAGGCAAGCTGGTTGGTGGGATCGGTGAGCCACCGCTCCAGCGCACCGCCGGCGGTCTCGAGCAGGTCGACCGCCTCGTCCAGGAAAATCTCGACCATCTCCTGGTCTTGCTCGTCCTGCTCTAGCACCGAGTCGTCTGGCGAGGCTTCGGCTTCGGCTTCGGCT
>DGLA01000011.1:86413-185781 GCA_002387205.1 Stutzerimonas stutzeri
CTTCGGCTTCGGCTTCGGCTGTAAGGGTTTCGATAAATGCCGGCTCTGCAATAGCCTCGCTTTCAGCTTCTTCACCAATATCGGTGGGAAACTCCAGCTCAAGCGCCAGAGGGTCTATTGCCTCCGCCAGCAGGGCCTCGAGACGGGCAACCAGCTCAGGCTGGGCCGTGACCTGCAGCCCGGCAGCGACCTGGTCCATCATGCCGACCAGCGCTTCATGGCCTTGTTCGACATCGTCGAAGAAGCGCGCGCTGACGGCAAGCCGTCCGTCCTGAACCACTGCATAGAGATCCAGCAACACTCGACAGAGCGATTCGATTTGCGGCAACTCAGCCATTTGGGCACCAAGCCCGAGCGTCGTCAGTTCCTCAAGAAGCGCCGTCAGTTCCTGGCGCTCGGCTGGATGCTCACGCCAGCTCTGGAGCAGATCCTCAGCGTCCAGCAGAATGTTCATGCCTTCGGAGAGGAACAGCGCGATCATGCCAGGATCACGTACGTCGCCTTGTTCGTTCTCGCCGCGCTCCTGAGCATCAGCCAGACGGCCCTGATGCAGCGCATGCACCTGTTCGATGAACGCATCGGTGCCCTCAATCGGCGCCAACGGCTGACGGTCCAGATTATCCAGTCCGCGTCGCAGCATCTGCTCCGCCGTGTGGAGAAGCTCCGCCTCGGCCAGGTCCATCTGGATCAGGTTGGCCTTGAACTCCTTGACCATTTTTTCAAGAGGCGTGGCGATCTCCGCGACAGGGAGAATGCCCGCCATATGTGCGCTGCCCTTGAGGGTATGCAGTGCTCGCTGAAGTGCATCGGTGACTGGCTGTGGCAGGCTTTGAGCGCAGTCCGCCAGAAAATCTACCAGCGTGGTGAGGTGAGCCTCTGCCTCGTTGCGAAAAATTTCCAGCAGCTGTGGGTCGAGCCCCTCTTCCGCCTCAGATGCCGAGGTGGCAGTCTCCTCTGGCTTTGGCACACCGCCTTGGGGGTCTGGATCGAGAGGCTCTCCCTTGGCAAGAGCGTGAGCATTGGCTGCCAGGCGATCGACATCATCGCGCTGCTTTTGAGCCTTGGCGGCAAATTCTTCGACCAGTGAAGGCATCAGCGCGACGACGTCTGCAACCAGCCCCTTGACCGGCTCGCTGGCATCGATGCTTCGGTCCAGAACGCGGTTGAGCAGATTTTCAACAGACCAGGCCAGCTCACCGATGATCAGTGCGCGGACCATGCGACCGCTGCCCTTGAGCGTATGGAATGCCCGGCGCACCTCTCCCAGGGCCTCCTTATCCGAAGGGTCTGCATGCCATCTCGGCAGGTGCTCGCCAATCGTCTCGAGCACTTCGTCCGCTTCTTCGATGAAGACTTCGAGCAGCTCATCATCGACGGGTTCTTCGTCGGCCGGCGGAGGCAACAGGCTAGGTGGGACGTCGCGCGCGGGCGGATTGATAGCCTCGACCGGTGCGGCCATGACGTCTTCCACACTCATGGTGGGCTCAGCCGTTATCGAAGCCTCAATGCGCTCCGGCAGTACAATCTCGGGCATGTCCAACGCGGCCATCTCAGCCTCGTCCCAAGCCAATGGATGGTCGTCCGAAAGGTCATTGGGCGCTGTCGACGCAGGTGATAACCGTTCTCCGTCTTCGTCGCTTTGCTGCGGCAAGGACATTTCCTGCGGTTCAGGCGTATCGCTCGACTGCTCCTCGGAGCCTGGGTGATCGAGGTGTGCGGCTGGGTTCGTTTCAACCGCTGAAACGCCAGTTTCATCAATCTCGGCAGACGATGCTTGCATGCCGGCAACTTCGGCATGCTCGGGCTCGTAACAATCAGTCTGAACTGGCAGTGGCTCAGCGGCAGAATCCGGCTCGTTTTCTGGCAGCAGGACTTCCATCTCGTCCAGAGGATCGCCTAGAACCGGCTCTGCAACCGGATCCAGTTCGTCATTGACGTCTCGCAAGACCTGCTCTTGCAGTGGGTAACCCAGCGCCTGCAGGCTTTCTTGCGCTACATCGAGAATGAGGTCGCCCTGCGAGCTACCATCTTCGCTGAGGCGCTCGAGATAGTACTCGACGCTGGTTATCGCGTCGGCAAGGGTATCCAGACTCTGCCAATCCGGAATGGCCTGACGCGCCAGCAACTGCTCCTGAATATACCGATTGCAAGCGTCTAGTAGCGCTGCGGCTCGGGCAAGCGGAATCATCGCCAAACCACCGCGCGATTGGGTCAGGAGCTCCGGCACGCGCGCCAGGTGCTGGTGATTCCACTGCGAAGCAATGAATTCAATGATGGCATCCTTCGCCTGCTCGAGACCGGTTCGGGCTTCCCGTATGACCACTCGGTGAATCTGCGCCACGTCTGTCGTGGGCAGATGGGTTTCCTCGCTTCGCTCGTCAGACGTGCCACCGACCATGCCAGCCAGGGTGGCTTCCACGTAGAGCAACGCACCAGCGATATCCATCAGCGCAGCATCATCGGCTGCACGACGCCCTGCGGCCAGCGCCTCAACGAGGCCAATCTGATCGAGGATGATCTTGCGCGGCTGGCCGAAACCAAGCACCGCGAGAGTATCGGCGATCTGTTTCAACGGCGCCTGCAGGCTGCCCAACTCGGCCAATGCAAAGCGGTCGCTGCGAACGAACAGATCCAGACTGTCCTTTACCCGTACCAGTTCCTCGCAAAGCGCAGCTACCACCGACCGCATGGCACCGCGGTCCGGACCCGCCAACTGCGCCCGCTCCTGATCAACCACCGCGCTGTCTGGCAGTGCTTCGTCCAGGCTGTATTGCAGTTTCAGCGCTTGGACGCGCTCGGATTGCGCTGGCGCCTTGGCAACATAAAACAGCAAGTTCTTGATCAGCTCGTCAGGAGCAGCCTGGTTGATACCATCAGCACCCTGGACAACGAGGCGCTTTAGCTCCTTGTCTACCTGGCGCAACAGTGTGCGAACCGAGGTGCCATTGGCGACGCCTCCGCTGGCCAGCCCCTCCACGACGCCCGATGCTATCTGCCAGAGAGGCCCAAGCGGCGCGTCCTGGCAGAGTTTTTCCAATCGCGCAAACACCCGAGCCATGTAGCCAAGGTTGGTCGATAGATCCTGATTGCGAATGACCCCAACCAACGCCACCTGGAGCATCTGGCGCAGCTTGCGCAGCAAGGTCGGCAGGTCGGCTGTCTGCCGCTGTGCAAGAAATTCTGTCGAGAGGGCAGGAGCACGCACCGACATGTCCGGGGAGAAAAGGCTGGTTTCGGAAAGGAGCTTTTCACCACGGGCTGCTCGCAAGTCGTTGAGCAGTGGCAGCACGACCATCGGCAGGTCGCGGCGGGCGCTCTGGATACGATCCAGATAGGCCGGCATCTGCAGGATGGACTGCATCATCACTTCGAGCGATTCGGCCTGGCTGGAAACAGCCCCATCGAGCAACGCCCGGGCTAACTGCTCCATCTCCTCGGCGAGCAAAGCCGCGCCGTAGAACTCGACCATCTGCAATGTGCCGTGGACCTGATGTACATAGGTCATGCAGAAACGCATCCGCGTCGAGTCCTGCGGGTTTTCGACAAACGCTTCCAACGCCTGCCGCGCTTGCTTCAGCGTCTCGGCAATCTCGCCTTTCACCCACTCCAGGGCGACATAATCGTGCCGATCACCCATAGCGACTCCGCTCATAAACATTTCCGGGTAAAGGCCAGAACCTGGCTATCAGCTACCGGAACCAGGTCCGGATGCTGCCAGCCGACTACTTCTCCCGCGCCGATCACCAGCAAACCACCCGGAGCCAGACGCTCGACAAGGCGATTGAGGATCTCTCGGCGACGCCACCGGCGAAAATAGATCAACAGGTTCTGACAAAAAATGACGTCCAGATCGGACATTGGCGCACCAGCCAGTTCCAGCACGTTGAGCCTGGCGAAGCAAACACGCTCTGCCAGACTGGGTGATACCTGATATCGGTCCGCAGCCAGGGGATGGAAGTATCGGGACCGAAGCTCTGGATCCACGTGTTCGAGCCGGCGCAGGCTATAGACGCCCTCGCGTGAACGGCTGAGCGCGTTGAGGCTGATATCCGTACCCGTAACGCCAAACCTGGTATCAGCGTTTCCGCGCCCCAACACCTCCGCTGCGCAGATCGCCAGGGAGTAGGTCTCCTCGCCACTCGAACACCCCACGCTCCAAAACGACCAGGGCAATCCGCTGTGCCGGTTCTCGCTGCGCTGAAGAAGATAGCGCGCGAGCAGCTCGAATGACGGAGGATGCCGAAAGAAACGCGTTTCCTGCACCGTTAACCGGTCCATCAGGGTCGACCATTCCACTGCACCACGAGGGCCTGCCGTAACCTGCTGGTAGTAGCTGGCGTAATCTGCAGCACCCACTTCGCGCATGCGGCAACTGAGGTTGGCCTGCAAAAAGCTGCGACGCTGCTCCGAAACCACCATGCCGGAGCGCTCTTCGAGTAAAGCTTGCCAGTCATGAAACTCTGAAGGCGACATATCGGCCAAGGGCCTCAGTGACCAATCGACACCTGGCTGCATGCCCTGCCCCATACTCATGAACCCCTGTAACAGCCGTTCCCGGCTGCTACACCCTCAATCAGGCCTGATCTTGCGTATCGGGCAAGGTAAACCCGGATACCGAATGCCGCATCTCATTGGCCATCTTTGCGAGATTACCGATGCTCTTCGCGGTGGCGGTGGTACCGGAGGAGGTTTGGGAGGTAATTTCCTGGATAACGTTCATCGTGTTGGAAATATGGCCAGCCGATGACGCCTGTTGGCGAGCTGCGTTGGAGATGTTCTGAATGAGCGCTGCCAGGCTCCTGGATACCTTCTCGATCTCTTCGAGCGCCACGCCGGCGTCCTGAGCGAGACGGGCGCCACGCACCACCTCAGAGGTGGTCTGCTCCATCGAGATAACTGCCTCGTTGGTATCGGTTTGAATCGTCTTCACCAGCGCTTCAATCTGCTTGGTTGCTGCCGAAGACCGTTCCGCAAGGCGCTGTACTTCGTCCGCAACGACGGCGAAGCCTCGGCCCGCATCACCGGCCATCGATGCCTGGATAGCCGCGTTCAGAGCCAGGATGTTCGTCTGGTCGGCGATGTCGTTGATCAAGCTAACGATATCGCCAATCTCTTGCGAAGACTCACCGAGACGCTTGATTCGCTTGGATGTGTCCTGGATCTGCTCACGGATGTTATCCATGCCGGTGATGGTGTTGTGCACCACCTCGTTGCCCTTGTTCGCGATCGCTACCGACCGCTCGGCTACCGCGGAGGACTCGGCGGCGTTTGCAGATACCTGGTCAATCGAAACAGCCATTTCGTTGATTGCCGCCGAGGCACCGGCGATTTCCTGTGCCTGATGCTCGGAAGCCTCGGCGAGATGCATTGCGGTGGCCTGGGTCTCCTGAGCGGCGCCGGATACCTGCACGGCCGTCTGGTTGATCGTCTCGACGAGATCGCGCAGCTGGTCGATCGAGTAGTTGATCGAGTCGGCGATCGCACCGGTGAAATCTTCTGTCACGGTTGCCGCTACGGTAAGGTCACCATCGGCAAGGTCGCCGATCTCGTCGAGCAGGCGCAGAATCGCCGTCTGGTTCCGCTCGTTCTTTTCAGCTGTTTCGCTCAGGCGCCGGCGGGTCTCCTGAACCATGACAAGGCCAATTAGAAGGATCGAGGCCAGCGCCAGACCACCCAGGATATAGCCTGCCAGGGTGTTCATATAGCGAGCATCTGCTCGTGCCTGCAGACCCTGAGTCAGCGCTGACGTCTTGTCCAGCAGCGTCTGGGATACTTCGAAGATGCTGTTCGACGACTCACGCACCTGAAACAGTTCCGGTGATGTTTCGAGAATTTCATCCACCGAACCGGATACGAACTGGAACAGCTCGGAAATCTCTGCCAGACGATCCAGCGCCTCCGGATCGTTGACGCGCGAGATCCCCATGGCTTCGTTGCCTTCCAGCATCGCATTCAGGACGCGACCAAAAAGGCTGGCATCACGACCAAACATATCTGCGGCCTGTACGGAATCCTGGTCTCCCGATAGAACCTTGTTCACGGAACCGAGAATTCGCTCAGCGAGCAGCGACTGACGCTGGGCTACGGATACCTGGGCGGCTGGAGCGCCGCTCTCGAGAAGGATATCGACGACCTCCTCATATTCAACCTGAAGCTGAGGAATGGTTTCGGCGAGGGTTGCAGCGACCTGATGGAGCGACAGTACGGTTTGTTCACTGGCGAGAATGGCGTCGGTGTTTTGCCGAAGGGTATCCCAGTCCTGCTGCACAGCCGAGGCCTCTGCCTGCAGGGAGTCCGGCACTGCCGGAAGGCCGATGGCCTCGTCACCTTTTGACAGATAGCCCCAGCGCTGACTGAAATCGTTCCGCGCCTCTTTCAAGGAGGCGAACGCTTCAGGCGTACCCGTCGCAGCTTCTACCGCGTTTTTTGCGATACGTTGGGACAGAACTCGCAGCTCGCCTGCGTGTCCTAGGTACTCGTTGTCGTAGTCCGCTTGTGTGTTGACATAGGCGAAGTTGACGAACAACAGCACCATCGACACGAGCAACAGAATAAACAGGCCCGCAATCAACGTATTGGTACGTATTCCTGCCAGCAATGCATTCGCGTTCATTTTTTTCATCTTCCGGCCCCCGCCTGGACCACCCTTACGTTTCCCTCGAAGAACCAAAAGGCCGGCAGCAGCCGACCTCACCTACAACTAATAAGCCACGTCCAGAAAGGACGGATGGCTGGCCAGCGCGTGCGGGCTGAAGACAAGCCACGGCTGCTCGCGCTGGAATACCCCATGGATGAACGGTTGAATCGATGCCTCGACCGGCGGCAGCTCCTCGGAAAACGCATCCACTTGAAAATGCTGCATACCGAACACTTCATCGACGGTGAGCCCGGCGAAGACGTCCTGATGATCAACTACCAGGGTGCGTCGCTGCTTGCGCAGCGGAGACAACTCAAGCCCGAAATAGCCGCACAGATCCATTACCGGCAGCAGCCTGCCGCGCACGTTCGCTACGCCCTTGACCCACGGTTTTACCCCAGGCAACAACGTATAGCGCGGTTCGTGCAGTATTTCGCCAACCTCGCCCATCGGCGCGACAAAGAGCCGCCCACCCATGCGAAAGCCAATACCCGCCCAAGTCTGGATGGCTTCGTGCTGGGAGGGCAGACCTGCCGCCAGCGCTCGACAGCAAGCATCAATTTCCAGGAGCCGCTGGAATGGCGTTGGCGTATCCGACATGCTGACAACATCCCCTGTCCAAATTACAAGTGCGCAGGACTCAGCCAGCCAGGACGGCGCTCAGCGTCTTAAGCAGGGTCGCTTCGTCTATCGGCTTGGTCAGGTAGTCTTTGGCTCCCTGACGCTTACCCCAGACCTTATCGGTTTCCTGGTCCTTGGTGGTGACAATGATCACCGGAATGTGACTGGTTTCCGCATCTTTGGTCAGCTGCCGTGTCGCCTGGAAACCATTCAGGCCAGGCATGACGATATCCATCAACACTGCGTCGGGCTTTTCCTGACGAGCGAGCGCTACGCCATCCGCCCCGTTTTCTGCCTTGAGAACGACATGACCATGTTTCTCCAGCATGGCTGTCAGCTTGTACATCTCGGTTGGCGAGTCATCTACTATCAGAACGCGAGCCATGGTTTCTCCGTGGGAAAGGCTTCAATGGCGCAAGGCCATACTTCAGGATGCATGCTCTACAGGCGAAAAATCAGGCACATGCGCCTTGATCGCGCCGAGCAGTTCTTCTTTGCTGAAAGGCTTGGTGAGGTACTGATCCGACCCCACGATCCGCCCCTTGGCCTTGTCGAACAGGCCATCCTTGGAGGACAGCATGATTACCGGCGTCGACTTGAAAGAACTGTTGTTCTTGATCAGCGCACAGGTCTGATAGCCATCAAGCCGGGGCATCATGATATCGACGAATATGATGCGCGGGTGAGTATCGGCTATCTTGGCGAGCGCATCGAAGCCATCCACCGCCGTGATCACATCACAACCTACTTTCTTAAGCAGCGTTTCGGCAGTGCGACGAATCGTTTTCGAATCGTCGATCACCATGACCTTCAAGCCCTCGGAGTGCTGTTCCATTTTCGCCCTACCATCGCCTCGGTGAGTCGTAGTTTATCGTTATGTCAGTGCGCCAGAGGCCCTGCCAACGATGGGCTGCACCCAATCGCGGGACCTTTTTAGCACACTCCTTGATGCGCAAGCTATCTACCGCCGGGGCGGCTGGATTTTCCTTGACCCAACGCACATCCGCCGCCAATCTGCCTCGACATTTCATGCCCCGGGCAGCCTGTCCTGCCCCACATTGGAGACCACCACATGACTGTTCGCGTCGGGATCATCATGGATCCAATTGCGCAGATTTCCTTCAAGAAGGACAGCTCGCTGGCCATGCTCCTGGCAGCCCAGGCTCGCGACTGGACCCTCTTCTATATGGAGCAGCGCGACCTCTACCAGCTCGCTGGCGAAGCGCGAGCACGTATGCGTCCTCTTAAGGTCTTCAGCAACCCCGAAAAGTGGTACGAGACCGAAGACGAGATCGATACCCCGCTCGCTGCACTCGACGTGATCCTGATGCGCAAGGATCCGCCGTTCAACAGCGAGTACGTCTATGCGACCTATCTGCTGGAACTCGCCGAACAGGCCGGTACGCTGGTAGTCAACCGTCCTCAGAGCTTGCGCGACTGCAATGAAAAGTTCTTTGCCACGCAGTTCCCGCAGTGCACCCCGGCAACGCTCGTCAGCAGACGGTCCGACATTTTGCGGGAGTTCGCCCGAGAGCAGCGTGACATCATTCTCAAACCACTGGATGAAATGGGCGGCGCTTCGATATTCCGTCATCGCGAGGGCGACCCCAACCTTTCGGTGATTCTCGAAGTCCTTACAGAGCACGGCAGCCGGCAGATCATGGCGCAACGCTACATCCCTGCCATCAAGGAAGGCGACAAGCGAATCCTGATGATCGACGGAGAACCGGTACCTTACTGTCTGGCGCGCATCCCGGCTGCCGGCGAGACGCGGGGCAACCTTGCTGCCGGCGGCCGCGGCGTGGCACAACCGCTTTGCGACCGAGACCGGGAGATCGCCAGCATCGTCGGGCCGGAGTTGCGCAAGCGGGGCTTGCTGTTCGTGGGGTTGGACGTCATTGGCGACTACCTTACCGAGATCAACATCACCAGCCCGACCTGCATTCGCGAGATCGACAATGCCTTCGACACACGCATCGGCGAGCATCTGATGGATGCCATTGCCGCAAAATTGCAACCCCGCTGAGAGCGCTCACCGAGCCACTGCCCGCTCTGGGCGTGATTCGCCACTTAGATAGCAGCCCGCCCGCTCGCCAGAACGGCGCGCCGCTATCGCAGTGACTCGCCAAAGCTGCCGCCTGGTTCATAGACTTTTGCAGCCACGCTGGGCAGACTGCGCGCACTTCGAGCCGACTGAATTTCGATGAACGCCGCCACTCGCCAACCCAACCCAGCCAGCTCCGGCATCCGCCCGGCGGATCGCCTTGGCTTTACGCTGTTCCTTGCGGCAGCGCTGCATGGGGCCTTGATTTTGGGCCTGGGGTTCTCCCTGAGCGAGCCAAGCCAGGTCAGCAAGTCGCTTGAGATCACCCTGTCGACGTTCAAGAGCGAAGACAAGCCCAAGGACGCTGACTTCATCGCACAGGATAATCAGCAGGGCAGCGGCACACTGGAACACAAGGCCTCGCCCAAGACAACAGAGCAAGCGCCCTTTCAGGATACCCAGGTGCGCAAGGTGACCCCAGCAACTTCTCCGCCTCCGAGCAGCCGCAGCGAGGCCCCCAGGACGACGGTAGCCACGCGCGCCCCACAGCCGGAGAAGACGCCCGATACGCCGCAAAAGAACAAGCCCCAGCCGCAGGCCGAGCCCGCCCCGGTTTATGACAGCTCCCAGCTGAGTTCGGAAATCGCCAGTCTGGAAGCTGAACTCGCCCAGCAACAGCAGCAGTACGCCAAACGCCCTCGCGTCAGCCGCCAGAACAGCGCCGCTACCATGCGGGACATCAGTGCCTGGTACCGTGACGAATGGCGCAAGAAGGTCGAGCGTATCGGCAATCTCAACTATCCCGACGAAGCGCGACGCCAGCAGATCTATGGCAGCCTTCGCATGCTCGTGGTGATCGACCGCAACGGAACGGTTCGGGAGCTTCAGGTACTGGAGTCGTCCGGGCAGCCGCTGCTGGACGAAGCCGCCATGCGCATCGTCAGGCTCGCAGCGCCCTTTGCGCCGTTTTCTGGTGAGCTAGCAGACAACTTCGACCGGGTCGAAATCATCCGCACCTGGCGATTCGAGCGCGGCGATCGCCTATCCAGCCGCTGAACCCCTTGCGCCA
The DNA here is from genome assembly GCA_002387205.1 of Stutzerimonas stutzeri. Lineage (GTDB taxonomy): Bacteria > Pseudomonadota > Gammaproteobacteria > Pseudomonadales > Pseudomonadaceae > Stutzerimonas > Stutzerimonas stutzeri_N. The sequence goes on from DGLA01000011.1 coordinate 96,785, forward strand.
GTCATCCCACAATCAGCGCTGCAAGCGGCTTCACGCCTCCGCCCGCAGCGCTTAAGCTAGCGCCCATGAACGCGACCTCGCCAAGCTACCTCAAACACCATTTCCTGATCGCCATGCCGCATATGGCGGACCCCAGTTTTGCCCAGTCCCTGATCTATCTGGTCGAGCATTCACAGGACGGAGCCATGGGACTGATCGTCAATCGCCCCAGCGGGCTCAACCTGACGGATGTCCTTGAGCAACTGCGTCCTGACGAACCGGTGACTGCAGCCAGCCTGAACTTGCCCATCCTGTCCGGTGGACCCGTCCAGACGGATCGCGGTTTCGTCCTGCACCCAGCCGATGCGCAGTTCCAGGCGACGCTCGGTCTCGGTCAGCTAGGCATGACCACCTCCCAGGATGTGCTTTTCGCCATTGCCGACGGTTACGGGCCCAAGCGGCACCTCATTGCCCTGGGTTATGCCGGATGGGAGCCGGGCCAACTCGAGGCTGAGCTGCTAGAGAATGTATGGCTGAGCTGTCCTGCCCAGCCACACATCCTTTTCGACCTGCCTCATGAGCAGCGCCTGCATGCAGCTGCAGCGTCCCTTGGAGTCGACCTGAATCTACTCAGCAGTCAGGTCGGCCACGCATGAGCGCACTACGCCTGCTGCTCGGCTTCGACTACGGCACCAAACAGATCGGTGTTGCCGTTGGCCAGGCCATCACCGGCCAGGCGCGTGAACTCTGCATCCTGAAAGCGCGCGATGGCGTCCCGGACTGGACGCAGATCGAAGCGCTGTTACGCGAATGGCAACCGGACGCACTGGTCGTGGGCCTGCCGTTGAATATGGACGGCAGCCCCAGCGAAATGTCCGCCCGTGCGGAAAAATTCGCACGCCGCCTCAACGGCCGCTTCAACCTGCCGGTACATACCCACGACGAGCGCCTGACAACCTACGAAGCCAAAGGCGAGCGGCTGCGTGAAGGGCAGCGCGACGGCTACCGTGACCGGCCGGTCGACGCGCTCGCCGCGGCCCTACTACTTGAGGGCTGGCTGACAGCTCAGCAAACGGCCTGAAGTGGCTGAAGGAGAACCTGTGACCCTGCCGAACCCTGAACACCTGCTCCCAGAAATGGCCTCTGCGCTCGACAGCCATCTGAGCAGCCGCGGTATCACCGAGCCCCGTTTCGTCGGGATCCGCACCGGTGGCGTCTGGGTCGCGGAAGCGCTGCTGCGATTGCGCGACGGGCACGAAGCCCTGGGTATTCTGGATGTTTCCTTCTATCGCGACGATTTCACCCAAAACGGTCTTCATCCGCAGGTTCGTCCTTCGCAGCTGCCATTTGAAATTGAAGGCCAGCATCTGGTGCTGGTTGACGATGTGCTGATGAGCGGACGCACCATCCGCGCGGCTCTCAATGAGCTGTTCGATTATGGCCGCCCCGCCAGCGTCACCCTGGTCTGCCTGCTCGACCTCAATGCGCGCGAGCTACCGATCCGGCCAGACGTCGTCGGCGCGAGGCTTTCTCTGGAACCGGAGCAGCGCGTCAAGCTGCTGGGCCCAGGGCCTCTAGCACTCGAATACCAGACCCTCGCTTCCGCCAATTGAGACCCTTCGCGATGACGCCTACCGACGCCAAGCGCCCGCTGCAGCTGAACGACAATGGCCAGCTTCGCCATTTCCTCTCGCTGGACGGCTTGCCCCGTGACCTGCTGACCGAAATCCTCGACACTGCCGATTCGTTTCTAGAGGTCGGCGCCCGGGCGGTGAAGAAGGTCCCGCTGTTGCGCGGCAAGACCGTCTGCAACGTGTTCTTTGAAAACTCCACCCGCACCCGTACCACGTTCGAGCTTGCGGCCAAGCGGCTTTCGGCCGATGTGATCACGCTGAACGTATCGACGTCATCCACAAGCAAAGGCGAAACCCTCACCGACACCCTGCGCAACCTCGAGGCCATGGCGGCTGACATGTTCGTGGTGCGCCATGCCGACTCGGGCGCGGCCCACTTCATCGCCGAGCACGTCTGCCCGGACGTTGCGGTGATCAACGGTGGCGACGGGCGGCATGCGCATCCGACCCAGGGCATGCTCGACATGCTCACCATTCGCCGGCACAAGGGCGGGTTCGAAAAGCTGTCGGTAGCGATCGTCGGCGACATCCTTCATTCGCGGGTGGCGCGCTCCAACATGCTGGCGCTGAAAGCGCTCGGCTGCCCGGACATCCGTGTCATCGGGCCGAAGACACTGCTGCCGGTTGGCGTGGAGCAGTACGGCGTCAGTGTCTACAACGACATGAACGAAGGCCTCAGGGATGTAGACGTGGTGATCATGCTGCGCCTGCAGCGCGAACGCATGCAGGGTGGCCTGCTACCCAGCGAAGGAGAGTTCTACCGGCTCTACGGCTTGACTACGCAGCGTATGGCGCTGGCGAAACCTGACGCCATTGTCATGCACCCAGGGCCCATCAACCGCGGCGTCGAGATCGAGTCTGCCGTGGCCGATGGCGCCCAGTCGGTCATCCTCAACCAGGTCACCTACGGCATCGCGATCCGCATGGCAGTGCTGTCCATGGCCATGAGCGGGCAGACCGCTCAACGTCAACTTGAACAGGAAAACGCTGCCGAGGAGCAGAACTGATGCCTACCCACATCCTCGGCGCCCGCCTGATCGATCCAGCCAGCGGGCGTGACGAAGTCACCGACATCTATTGCCAGGACGGCAGGATCACCGCGTTCGGCCAGGCTCCGGCAGGCTTCAGCGCAGCCCGGACCATCGACGCGCGCGGGCTGGTGGTCGCGCCTGGACTGGTTGATCTGTCGGTAGCGCTTCGCGAACCCGGCTACAGTCGCAAGGGCAACATTGCCAGCGAAACGCTCGCCGCTACGGCCGGCGGCATCACCAGCCTCTGCTGTCCGCCACAGACCAGACCGGTGCTCGACACCGCAGCAGTCGCCGAGCTCATTCTCGACCGTGCCCGCGAATCCGGACATGCCAAGGTGTTTCCGGTCGGCGCGCTGACGCGTAATCTCGCAGGCGAGCAGCTGTCGGAGCTGGTCGCGCTGCGCGATGCAGGCTGCGTCGCCTTTGGTAACGGCCTGGCCAACTTCACCAGCAATCGCAACCTGGGCCGTGCCTTGGAGTACGCAGCGACCTTCGACCTCACCGTCGTCATCCATTCCCAGGACAGCGACCTGGCCGAGGGTGGCCTGGCCCATGAAGGACCGGCGGCGGCCTTTCTCGGTCTCGCCGGGATTCCCGAAACGGCGGAAACCGTCGCCCTCGCGCGCAACCTCCTGCTGGTGGAGCAGGCCGGCGTGCGTGCGCACTTCAGCCAGATCACCACCGCTCGCGGTGCGCAGATGATTGCCGAGGCCCAGGCTCGCGGCCTGCCCGTCACCGCTGACGTGGCGATGTACCAGCTGATCCTCACCGATGCGGCACTGCACGGCTTTTCCAGCCTCTACCATGTACAGCCGCCGTTACGCAGTGCAGCCGATCGCGAAGGCCTACGTCAGGCAGTCAGGAACGGGGTTATCTCGGCTATCTCGAGTCATCATCAGCCCCACGAGCAGGATGCCAAGCAGGCACCGTTCGGCGAGACCGAGCCGGGCATCAGCAGTGCCGAAATCCTTCTGCCCCTGGCCCTGACGCTGGTAGAGGATGGTCTGTTGGATCTGCCTACACTGCTGGCTCGCCTGAGCACTGGCCCGGCTGCCGCGCTGCGGCTTCCAGCCGGTCGCCTGATCATTGGCGGAGCCGCTGATCTCGTGCTGTTCGATCCAGACAGCTCAACCCTGGCTGGCGAACGCTGGCACTCCAGAGGCCGCAACTGTCCCTTCATCGGGCACTGCTTGCCGGGAGCAGTGCGCTACACCCTGGTTGATGGCCGAGTCGCCTACCAGGCCTGATCTCTTACGGAGCCTGGAGCCCGGCACGAGGCTCCGGGCTGCCGGTGCCACACTGTTTACCAGCGCTTCTCGATGTTCCGCATCGAGATCTGGCTGTTGAGAGTCCAGAAGTCATACAGAACTCCGACAAAGAACAACCCGCCCGTGCAGAGATAGATCAAGCCGGTGATCCACTTGCCCTGATACATCCGGTGCACGCCAAACACGCCCAGGAAGGTCAGCAGAATCCAGGCGACGGTGTAGTCGATCGGGCCAGGCTCAAAGCGCAGATCCGCCTCGCGATCCATCGCAGGGATCAGGAACAGGTCGATGATCCAGCCGACAAAGAACAAGCCGAGCGTGAAGAACCAGATGGTGCCGGTAATCGGCTTGCCGTAGTAGAAGCGGTGAGAACCGAGAAAACCGAAAATCCACAAGAGATAGCCGATCACGACGCTATGAGTGTTCTGCTGCATCTGAGCCTCGCTTTTTTGAGCTGAACCTGTTTCCGAGCTTACCCCAATTACCCAAGTCAGACCCTTCGGCCAGGCGGACGTTGCGTCTGGTCGCATGCATGATACTGTACATGCAAACAGTGCCCAGATGACCGACATGCTACTGACCGAAAAGCTCGCCGTCCTCGCCGATGCGGCCAAATACGATGTGTCCTGCGCCAGCAGCGGCGCTCCCAAGCGCAGCTCCAGAGGCAGGAGCGGACTGGGCGCCACTGATGGCATGGGCATCTGCCACAGCTTTACCCCTGATGGTCGTTGCGTGGCGCTGCTGAAGATTCTGCTGACCAATTTTTGCCTGTATGACTGCCAGTACTGCGTCAACCGGCGCTCCAGCGATGTGCCTCGTGCTCGCTTCACTCCGGAAGAGGTGGTCACGCTGACCCTCGATTTCTATCGTCGCAACTGCATCAGCGGCCTGTTTCTCAGCTCCGGTATCATCCGCACGGCTGACTACACCATGGAGCAACTGATTCGTGTGGCCAGGCTGTTGCGCGAAGAGCACGAATTCCGTGGCTACATACACCTCAAGACCATTCCCGACGCAGACCCGCAGCTCATTGCCGAGGCTGGCCGCTACGCCGATCGTCTGAGCGTCAACATCGAACTGCCGACCGAGTCCAGCCTGATCCGTCTCGCACCGGAAAAACAGGTCGTGACCATCAAGCAGGCAATGCTTGCCATCCACGAAGGCGAAACCGAAGCGCGGGTCGAAACAAGCCGCAACGCGCCCCGCTTCGCACCCGCGGGCCAGAGCACCCAGATGATCATTGGTGCTGACGCCACGGATGACAGCACCATCCTTCATACGGCGCAGTCACTTTATGGCGATTACCGTTTACGCAGGGTCTACTATTCGGCGTTCAGCCCCATTCCACATAGCCCGAAGACGGTCCCCTTCGAAGCACCGCCACTGTTGCGCGAACATCGCCTGTACCAGGCCGACTTCCTGATGCGCGGCTACGGTTTCAAGGCCAGCGAGTTACTGTCGGGCCCGGGCAACCTGCCGCTGGACATCGATCCCAAGCTGGCGTGGGCGCTGTCAAACCGCGAGCATTTTCCGGTTGACCTGAATCATGCGGAACCAGCGCTCATCGCACGCATCCCCGGCATCGGGATGCTCAGCGCCAAGCGGCTGGTCGCCCTGCGAAGGCAAAAACGCATCCGCTTCGAAGACCTGACACGCCTTCGCTGCTCGCTGGAGAAAGCCAAGCCCTTCGTCATCACCCAGGACTATCGGCCAAACATGGCTTACCGTGAGTCCAGCACCTTGCGCCATCAGCTCAGCGAAGGCGCAAGGCAAATGGCGCTGTGGTGATGCAGCAGGTACGTGTTGACGGCAGCTTCGATGGCTGGCGCAGTGCTGCCCGCGGGCTGTTGCACAGAGGGGTTGCACCCCACCAAGTGGAATGGCTCGGCCTTGAGGATATGGGCGGCCTGTTCGATGAACCTTGCACGCCCGAGCCAAAGGACTCAGCACCGGCGCCTCGCATCCCTCGGCAACTGATGATCGAACTGCAGAGTGCGGCGCGTTTTCGCGGGCAGGACCGCTGGAGTCTGCTGTATCGCATTCTCTGGAGGATTGCCAAAGGGGATCAAACGGCACGGCTAATGGGCGACCCTGACGGCAGCGAACTGCATGCACGGATCAAGGCTGTACGCCGCGAGACGCACCATATGCATGCCTTTATCCGCTTCAGCCCGACGAACCAAGAAGACGCCCCGGACTATGTAGCCTGGTTTGAGCCCATGCACGACATCTTGACCAGCGCCGCACCGCACTTCGCCGAGCGGATGGGGCTGCATTCATGGCTGATCGCGACGCCCGATGACGCGGTGCTTTGGGACGGTGGAGTCATGCACCACGCCACGCCCTGTCCAGCCGCCTGGCGACAACTGGCACGGACCGCCCAGGACACTGGTGCTGAACTGTGGAAAACCTACTACGAAAGCACCTTCAACCCGGCGCGGCTGAACAGCGATGTCTTGCAGAGCAATCTGCCGGTGCGATTCTGGAAGAACCTGCCGGAAGGGCCGCTGATCCCTCAGTTGATGAGCCGCGCCCGAGCCGGAGCTCAGCGTGATGGTCAGGCCGAGCGCGTTGCCAACAAGCCGGGCAAGCGTATCGGCCCGCACGCAAAAGCCTGATCAGCGAAAGCTGCGGCCCGGTTCGTCATCACTGACTTCCAGCGTCAACCCCTGGGATACGCTGGTCAGATGCTCTCCATCCGTCTCGGAACCAAGCTTGATCATCAGCCGCAGATCGTTGGACGAGTCGGCGTGCGCCAAGGCGTCTTCATAGGTGATCTCGCCCTGGACGTAGAGGTTGTACAGGGCCTGATCGAAGGTCTGCATGCCAAGATCGGTGGAGCGCTTCATCAGTGACTTGAGCTCATGCACCTCCCCCTTGCGGATCAGGTCAGCGGCCAGCGGGGTATTGATCAACACCTCGATGACCGCACGGCGGCCCTTGCCGTCAGGCGTAGGAATCAGTTGCTGGGCAACGATGGCCTTGAGGTTCAGCGAGAGGTCCATCCAGACCTGCTGCTGCCGATCGGCAGGGAAGAAGTTGATGATGCGGTCCAGCGCCTGGTTGGCGTTGTTGGCGTGCAGGGTCGCCAGGCAGAGATGCCCGGTCTCAGCGAATGCCACCGCATAGTCCATGGTTTCGCGGGTACGCACCTCGCCGATGAGAATCACATCGGGGGCCTGGCGCAGGGTGTTCTTCAGCGCCACGTCGAAGGAGTCGGTATCGATACCGACTTCCCGCTGGGTGACGATGCAGCTCTGATGCTGATGAATGAACTCGATGGGATCTTCGATGGAAATGATGTGGCCGCTGGAGTTCTTGTTGCGGTAGCCGATCATCGCCGCCAGCGAAGTGGACTTGCCGGTACCCGTCGCGCCGACAAACAAGACCAGCCCGCGCTTGGTCATCGCCAGCTTTTTCAATACCTCCGGCAGTTTCAGCTCTTCCAGGGTCGGAATGTTGGTCTCGATACGGCGCAGCACCATGCCGGCCAGGTTGCGCTGATAGAAGGCGCTGACGCGGAAACGACCGATTCCCCGGGCGCTGATGGCGAAGTTGCATTCGTGGTTTTCCGCGAACTCGCGCCGCTGCTGTTCGTTCATCACCGCATGTACGGTTTCGCGGGTCATCTCCGGTGACATCGGCGTCTTGTTCACCGGCAGTATCTTGCCGTTCACTTTCATCGACGGCGGCACGCCGGCTGTAATGAACAGGTCGGAACCGCCCTTTTCCACCATCAGGCGCAACAGTTTCTCGAATTCCATCGTCAGTCTCGTAGTCAGGCGTCGCTGCGTTGTTGCAAGGCGCAAGGCCCGGGCAACAGCGGTCCAGGGGCCCTGGGGTTCAGAAGTTTTCCGGCTGCTTGGCTTTTTCTTTCGCGCTATCGCGGGAGATCAGGCCCTTGGCAAGCAGGCCCTTGAGGCAGGAGTCGAGCGTCTGCATGCCCAGCGAGCCGCCGGTCTGGATCGAGGAGTACATTTGCGCCACCTTGTCCTCGCGGATCAGGTTCCGGATTGCGGGCGTGCCGATCATGATTTCATGAGCCGCCACCCGGCCACCGCCGACTTTTTTCAGCAGGGTCTGGGAAATGACTGCCTGCAGGGATTCCGACAGCATCGAGCGCACCATGGATTTTTCTTCTGCCGGGAATACGTCCACCACCCGGTCGATGGTCTTGGCCGCCGAGGTGGTGTGCAGCGTGCCGAACACCAGGTGCCCGGTTTCGGCGGCGGTCAGCGCCAGGCGGATGGTCTCCAGGTCTCGCATTTCGCCAACTAGAATGATGTCCGGGTCTTCCCGCAGCGCAGAGCGCAGGGCCTCCGAGAAGCCCAGGGTGTCGCGGTGCACTTCGCGCTGGTTGACCAGGCACTTCTTCGATTCGTGAACAAACTCGATCGGGTCTTCGATGGTGAGGATGTGGTGATACTTGGTGTTGTTCAGGTAGTCGAGCATTGCCGCCAGGGTGGTCGACTTGCCCGACCCCGTGGGGCCCGTGACCAGCACCAGCCCGCGCGGTACATCGGTGATCTTGCGGAAGACCTCGCCCATGCCGAGATCCTCCATGGTGAGGACCTTGGAGGGAATGGTCCGGAATACGGCACCGGCACCGCGGTTCTGATTGAACGCGTTGACTCGGAAACGCGCCACGCCGGGCACTTCGAACGAGAAGTCGGTCTCGAGGAATTCTTCGAAATCCTTGCGCTGCTTGTCGTTCATGATGTCGTAGATCAGCGCATGCACCTGCTTGTGGTCCATTGCCGGCAGGTTGATCCGGCGTACGTCGCCGTCGACGCGGATCATCGGCGGCAGGCCGGAAGACAGGTGCAAATCCGACGCACCCTGCTTGGCACTGAAGGCCAGCAGCTCTGTGATATCCATGGGACTCCCCAATTACAAGCAAGCAGGTAGAATGCCGCGCAGACTCTAAGGTGGCAGGCGCGGGTAATGTCCACGATAGCGACGAATATTGCAAAGGTCCGAACGCGCATCCGTGAGGCGGCGCAAGCTGTTGCGCGTGATCCCGACGAGGTGCAGCTGCTTGCCGTGAGCAAGACACAATCGGCCGGGGCTATCCGGGCGGCCAGCGAAGCGGGATTGCGGGATTTCGGCGAAAACTATCTGCAGGAAGCGCTGGAAAAACAGGCCGAGCTAACCGACCTGCCGTTGTCCTGGCATTTCATCGGCCCCATCCAGTCGAACAAGACAAAACTGATCGCTGTGCACTTCGACTGGGTGCACTCGGTGGATCGTCTAAAGATAGCCCAGCGCCTCTCGGCCCAGCGTCCTGGGCACCTGGCCCCGCTGAACATCTGCCTGCAGGTGAATGTCAGCGGCGAAGCAAGCAAGTCTGGCTGCGAGCCGCAAGAGGTATACGAACTGGCGCACGCCATCACTGCACTGCCCCGTCTGCGCCTGCGCGGCCTGATGGCGATTCCTGAACCAACTGAGGACCCAGCCGAGCAGCGTGCAGCCTTTGCCCGCCTGCGCCACCTGCAGACCGAACTTCAGCTGGACCTGGACACTCTCTCCATGGGCATGAGCCGGGACCTCGAAGCAGCCATCGCTGAAGGCGCCACCTGGGTCCGCATTGGCACTGCTCTGTTCGGCGCCCGTGCTTACCGATCGCAGGCAGCTACCGACGCCCCACCGCATGAATAAAAGGAACCCTACATGAGCACTCCCCGTATCGCCTTCATCGGCGGCGGCAACATGGCCGCGAGCCTGATCGGCGGCCTACGCGCACAGGGCATTCCAGCCTCCGCGATCTGTGCCAGTGATCCCGGCGCCGATAAACGCGCCGAACTGGAAGCCGCCCATGGCATCGACGCTTTCTCTGATAATGCCCAGGCCATCGCGGGCGCAGACGTGGTGGTGCTGGCGGTCAAGCCGCAGGTAATGCAGGCGGTCTGCCGCGACCTGGCTGCACATCTACAAGCGAATCAGCTGGTCGTGTCGATTGCGGCCGGCATCGATTGCGCCAGCCTTCAGGCATGGCTCGGTGAGCAGACACCACGAGCGATCGTACGCTGCATGCCGAACACCCCCTCCTTGTTGCGTCAGGGTGTCAGCGGGCTGTTCGCCAACGATCAAGTGACCGACACGCAAAAACAGCAGGCCGAGCAACTGCTATCAGCGGTTGGGCTGGCGCTCTGGCTGGACAAGGAACCACTGATTGACGCGGTGACCGCCGTGTCGGGCAGCGGCCCGGCTTATTTCTTCCTGATGATCGAAGCGATGACCGCCGCGGGGGAGCGTATGGGATTGCCGCGTGACACCGCGGCACAACTGACCATGCAAACTGCCCTGGGTGCTGCGCGGATGGCCTGCGAAAGCGATGTGGAAGCCGCCGAACTGCGACGCCGCGTCACCTCACCGAACGGAACCACCGAAGCGGCAATCAAAGCCTTTCAAGCGGGCGGCTTCGAACGGCTGATCGAGCAAGCGATGAATGCAGCCGCACAACGCTCAGCCGAACTCGCTGAACAACTGGGCAAATAAGGAGCCTTCATGTCGCAACTCTCGCAAGCCCTGATCCTGATCATCCAGACGCTCGGCAGCCTTTACCTGCTGATCGTACTGTTGCGCTTCATCCTGCAGCTGGTCCGGGCCGATTTCTACAATCCCCTGAGCCAGTTCATCGTCCGCGCGACGCACCCGCTGCTCAAACCATTGCGACGCGTGATCCCCAGCGTCGGCGGGCTGGACCTGTCCTCGCTTGTGCTGGCCATTGTCGTGCAAATGATCCTGATGGCAGCCATCCTCATGATCGCCTATGGCAGCATCGGCAATCCGCTGCAGCTACTGATCTGGGCGGTCATCGGCGTGACCGGACTGTTCCTCAACATCTTCTTTTATGCATTGATCATCAGCGTGATCCTTTCCTGGGTCGCGCCGGGCAGCCATAACCCCGGCGCCCAGCTGGTCAGCCAGATCTGTGAGCCGGCGCTGGCGCCCTTTCGCCGTTTGCTGCCGAACCTGGGCGGACTGGACATATCCCCCATTTTCGCGTTTCTCGCGATCAAGCTGCTGGACATGCTGGTTATCAACAACCTGGTAATGATGACGCACATGCCGAACATCCTGCGCGGTTTGATCTGAGGCTCTGGAACCGCCCTTTCGCTTCTTTCAGATTTGGGCGGTAGTTCACAGCGGGTTCGATTGACCCGCACCGGGCGACTGGGATAATCGCCCGCTTACGCCTTTCAGGAAACAGACGATCATGGAACGACTCGACCGGCAGGTGGATGCCTACGTCACCTGGAAGCGCGAACTGATACGTGAAATCACCCGCTACCGCAGCTGGCTCGCCCACAACCGACTCACGTCGGAGACGGTAGATGCCAGACTCGAGCGCGGGCTCAAGCTGTTGCGCACCGACCATATCACCCTTGCGTTTGTGGGCGAGTTCTCTCGCGGCAAGACCGAACTCATCAACAGCCTGTTCTTTGCCGAGTATGGTCAACGGATCCTGCCCTCCAGAGCAGGGCGAACCACCATGTGTCCGACCGAGCTGTTCTACGACCCGCGCTCGGATCGCTCCTACATACGCCTGCTGCCGATCGAATCGCGTCTTGAAGACATCAGCATTGCGCAGCTCAAGCGCAACCCGCGCCTCTGGTTGAACCTGCCGCTGGACACGACGAACCCGGAGGGGATGGCCGAGGCCTTCAATCAGGTCGCATCCACCAAGTCGATGCCGGTTGAGCAGGCCGTCCAGCTCGGCTTTAACCCGGACGCGCTGGAAGACGCAAGCACGCCCGGCGAAGTAATGGTGCCGGCCTGGCGCCACGCCATGGTGAACTTCGATCATCCGCTGCTCAGGCAAGGCCTGCGGGTTCTGGACACCCCTGGGCTAAACGCGTTGGGCAGCGAGCCCGAGCTGACCCTTTCGATGTTGCCTAATGCGCAGGCGATCATCTTTCTGCTCTCGGCCGACACGGGAGTGACCGCCAGCGACATGAACATCTGGCAGCAGCACATCCGCCAAATCGGGGATGGCGGCCGCAACCGTCTGTTCGCCGTTCTGAACAAGATCGACGTGCTCTGGGACGATGTGTCAGGCGAAGCATTCGTGCAGACCGCTATCGAGCAGATCCAGGCCAGCACTGCCCATCAGCTCGGCATCACCACCCATGACGTCCTCCCACTGTCCGCCAAGCAGGCGCTACTGGCCAGGATTCGCGGTGACCAGGCCTTGTTCCAACGCAGTCGACTGGTGGCGCTCGAGCAACTGCTCTGTGACCGAATCCTCGCGCAAAAGGAGCATTTGCTGGAACAGCAGGTAGTGCGCCAGGTCCTGGCACTGCTGCAGAACAGTCAGCAGATCCTCAGCCAGCGCCTGGCCAAGGTGCGCGAGCAGTGCGAATTGCTGGACAGTCATCGTCAGGACAACGGCCAGCTGCTCATCGAGCTGACCGCCCGCACCCGCCACGACCACAACCAACACCACAAGCGCCTGCTGCAGCTGAAAACCAATCAGCGTCTGCTGCAACGCCAAGGCGAGCTGCTGAGCTCGACCGTACGCGCCGAACGCCTTGAAGAGCACCTCACCCGACTGCGCCGCAGCCTGACCGGCAGCCTGACCACGCTGGGCATCAACCTCAGCATTCTTCATTTCTTTCGCTCAGTGGAGCAGGACCTGGGCACCCTGGAGCAGGAAGCTGCGCTGGCGAACAAGATGGTTTCGGCGATATACCGACGTCACAACGAAGAAAATCCCCTGCATGGCGTCGACACCCCGCTGTTCCGTCTGGCGCCGTACCAGAAGGAACTCAAGGGCCTGCAGAGCAAGGCTGACGAGTTCCGCCTGCAACTCAAGACGCTGCTCACCGAGCAGCGCACCCTGACCCGACGCTTCTTCGCAACCCTTGTGCAGGAGGTGGTGGCGATGCATCAGCGACTACGCCAGGAAGCCGAGCAGTGGGCAGGCGAAGCGCTGATGCCTCTGATGCAGCATTCGCTGGAGCACAAGCAACAGCTTGAAGCCCATATGCTGCGCCTGAAGAGCCTGGCCCAGGACAGCCAGCAGAGCAGCCAGCGCGGTCGCCTGCTGGCGCGTTACAGCCACGAACTCGAGCAGCAACTGGCCCAGGCCAGCGAAATGCTGCGGCTGTTGCGGCGGCCCGCACCGATCCGTCGCCAGGGCAAGGTCGTCAGCCTTACCAGTGCCAGCCTGGGCTGACCTCTGTTGCGATTGAGGATGAATTGAGGCGCGCTAACCTTTAGACTTTGCCGCCTTCTTCCAGTACGAGCCAGGGTCGATGCCCACTGCTATTCCAGCCGATTCCGTTGGTCTGGTGAGTCCGAAGGTCGCGCATTTTGCCGAGCCGCTGGCGCTTGCCTGCGGCCGCACGCTTGCCGGCTACCAGCTGATCTACGAGACCTACGGCCAATTGAACCCGTCGCGCAGCAACGCCGTGCTGATCTGCCATGCGTTGTCTGGTCATCACCATGCCGCCGGCTTCCACGATGCCGAAGACCGCAAACCCGGCTGGTGGGATAGCTGCATCGGTCCCGGCAAGGCAATCGATACGGACCGCTTCTTCGTCGTGAGCCTGAACAATCTAGGCGGATGCAACGGATCGACCGGCCCCAGCAGCGACAATCCTGCTACCGGCAAACCCTACGGTGCCGATTTCCCGGTGGTCACGGTAGAGGACTGGGTCAACAGCCAGGCGCGCCTGGCCGACCTGCTGGGCATCGAGCAGTGGGCAGCCGTAGTCGGCGGCAGCCTCGGTGGCATGCAGGCTATGCAATGGACGATGAGCTACCCGGAGCGTGTGCGCCATTGTGTTGCGATCGCCTCGGCACCAAAGCTCTCGGCCCAGAACATCGCATTCAACGAGGTCGCACGCCAGGCCATCCTGTCCGACCCGGAATTCCACGGCGGCCACTTCCTGGAACAAGGGGTCATTCCCAAGCGCGGCCTGATGCTGGCGCGAATGGTCGGCCATATCACCTACCTGTCCGATGACGCCATGGGCACCAAGTTCGGGCGCGGCCTCAAAAGCGAAAAGTTGAACTACGACTTCAACAGCGTCGAGTTCCAGGTTGAAAGCTACCTTCGCTACCAGGGCGAGGAGTTTTCCGGGCGCTTCGATGCGAACACCTATCTTCTGATGACCAAGGCGCTGGACTACTTCGATCCGGCGGCAGCCTACGATGACAACCTTGCCAAGGCCCTGTCGACGGCCAAGGCGGACTTCTGTGTCATCTCGTTCACCACCGATTGGCGCTTCTCCCCGGAGCGCTCCCATGAGATCGTCGATGCGCTGATGGCGGCACGCAAGAACGTCTGCTACCTGGAGATCGATGCACCCCAGGGCCACGATGCCTTCCTGATTCCGATCCCCCGCTATCTGCAAGCCTTTCGCGGCTATATGAACCGAATCGTCGTATAAGGAACCCAAATGCGCGCCGACCTGGAAATCATCCAAGACTGGATACCGGCAGGAAGCCGCGTACTCGACCTCGGCTGTGGCAACGGTGACCTGCTGGCCTGGCTGCGGGACACCAAGCAGGCAAGCGGCTACGGCCTGGAGATCGATCCTGACAACATCGCCGCCTGCATCGAGAAGGGCGTCAACGTCATCGAGCAGGATCTGGACAAGGGCCTCGGCAACTTCGCCAGCAACAGCTTCGATATTGTCGTCATGACCCAGGCCCTCCAGGCCGTCCATTACCCGGACGAGTTGCTGCGGGAAATGCTCAGGGTCGGCCGCGAATGCATCATTACCTTTCCTAATTTCGGCCACTGGCGGTGCCGCTGGTACCTGGCCAGCAAGGGCCGGATGCCCGTATCCGAATTTTTGCCCTACACCTGGTACAACACCCCGAACATCCACTTCTGCACCTTCGAGGACTTTGAGCGGTTGTGCCGGGAACTGGATGCGAAGGTGCTCGAGCGGCTGGCTGTCGACCGTCATCACAAGCATGGCGTGGCGAGCCGTTTGTGGCCAAACCTGATTGGCGAAATCGGCATTTACCGTGTCACAGGCGCTGTTCGATGATGACTTCTAACGCTGGAGAGAGACCATGAGATCTAGCCTGATATGCCTGCTCACCCTGCTGCTTGCACTGCCAGCAATGGCTGAGCGCAAACACAGCGTCGGTGAATATGATGTGCACTATATCGCCTTCAATTCCGGCTTCCTGCAGCCCGACATCGCTGCCGCTGCAGGCCTGGTGCGCAGCAAGACCCAGGGCGTAGTCAACATTGCCGTACTCAAGTCCGGCAGGCCGACAGCAGCTCAGGTCCGCGGCTCGGTCAGGAACCTGCTCGGTCAGGACTATCCGCTGAGCTTCAAACAGCTCAAGGAAGGCGAGGCTATCTATTACCTCGCACAGTTTCCCTTCGAATCCCGGGAAACCCTGCGTTTCACCGTGAACGTCCAACCCGTAGGCGCGCCTGCGATCGATTTCGACTTCAGCCAAGAATTCTTCCCGGACGAATGATGCCTTTTACAGAACTGGTACTGGCCAGCCACAACGCCGGCAAGCTCAAGGAGCTCCAGGCCATGCTGGGCGACGCCATCCGCGTCCGCTCGATTGGCGAGTTCAGCGCTATCGAACCGGATGAAACCGGACTCACCTTCGTCGAGAACGCCATTCTCAAGGCGCGCAACGCGGCGCGGATCTCCGGTTTGCCTGCGCTGGCAGACGACTCCGGCCTGGCGGTCGATTACCTGGGCGGCGCGCCGGGCATCTATTCGGCGCGCTACGCGGACGGCCAGGGTGACGCGGCGAACAATGCCAAACTGCTCGATGCCCTGAAAGACGTGCCGGACGCCGAGCGTGGCGCGCAGTTCGTCTGCGCCCTGGCACTGCTGCGGCATGCCGACGACCCCCTGCCGATCCTCTGCGAAGGACTCTGGCAGGGCCGCATCCTGCACAGCGCCCGGGGTGAGCAGGGCTTCGGTTATGACCCCCTGTTCTGGGTGCCGGAGCGCGACTGTTCCAGCGCCGAGCTGACGCCGCAGGACAAGAACCGGCTCAGCCACCGCGCCCGCGCCATGGCCCTGCTCAAACAGCGGCTGGGGATCGCATGACCGCCGTCTCCAACGGCGGCGCTTCCGAGCCACCTGCGGTATCGCCTCTGCAGCTGCCACCCCTGTCAGCCTACGTACATATCCCCTGGTGCGTGCGCAAATGCCCCTATTGCGATTTCAATTCCCACGCCGCTGGCCCGGTCCTGCCTGAAGACGCTTATGTCGAAGCGCTGCTGGCCGACCTGGATGCGGATCTGGAGCAAACCCAGAACCGCCCGCTGACTTCGATCTTCTTTGGTGGAGGCACGCCAAGCCTGTTCTCGGCCCGCGCGCTGGCGCGAATACTCGATGGGCTGCATCGGCGGGTCGGCTTTGCCAGCGATATCGAGATTACCCTGGAAGCCAACCCAGGCACCTTCGAGCAGGCGAAGTTTCGCGACTATCGCAGCCTCGGGATCAACCGGCTGTCCATCGGCGTGCAGAGCTTCCAAGCTGAAAAACTGAAGTCGCTCGGGCGTATCCATGACGGCGAAGAAGCGGTCCGGGCGGCGGATATGGCACGCGCGGCGGGCTTCGACAATTTCAACCTCGACCTCATGCATGGGCTGCCAGAGCAGAGCCTGGATGACGCGTTGAGCGACCTGCGCATCGCCATGGCCCAGCAACCGACGCATCTGTCCTGGTATCAACTTACGGTCGAGCCAAACACCGAGTTCTGGAGCAAGCCCCCCCGATTGCCGGAAGACGAAACCCTGTGGGACATCCAGGAGGCCGGCCAGGCACTGCTCGCCGAGCATGGCTACGCCCAGTACGAAACCTCGGCCTATGCACAGCCCGGCCGGCAGGCGCGGCACAACCTCAATTACTGGACATTTGGTGATTTCCTCGGTCTAGGCGCCGGCGCGCATGGCAAATCGACCAGGGCGAACGGTGAAATCTTTCGCCATTGGAAGACCCGCCTTCCAAAAGACTACCTGGACCCGACAAAGCGCTTCCGTGCTGGCGAAAAGCGGCTCGAGCGGGAAGAAATTCCCTTTGAATTTCTGATGAACGTGTTGCGCCTCACTGAAGGCGTGCCGTCAGCGCTGTTTACTGAGCGCACCGGTTTTTCGCCTGACCTGCTGGCCAGCGGGCGGTGTGAGGGCGAAGCGCGAAGCCTGCTGGAGCGCGACCCCAATCGCCTGGTCGCCACGCCCAAAGGCCAGCTGTTTCTCAACGATCTGCTGCAACTTTTCCTGCCCTAAGGACCCGCATGGACCTCGTACTCGACCTCATCGCCACCCTGTCGCGCTGGAGCCGGCACCACCTGTTCGACATTTCCCTGGCGATCATGGCCACCCTTTTTGTGCTTTTCGGGCCAGCACTCAACGGCTGGGTGCAGAAGAACATCGGCGGGCTCAATTTCATCCTTCGCACCCTCGCCTTCGTCATCTTCTGCGCCCTGGTCTACGGCCTCGGCATCATCTACCTGACGCCATGGCTGGCCAAGGGACTGGCGCAGTTCAACAACTACACGCTGGCCCCCGTACTGCTGCTGGTGCTGTTCATCGTCGGTGTAGTGGCCGACCGCAACTGACTCAGGGACTGCTGTCGTTCAAAAAACGATCCAGATCCACCGGCTCGCCGGGCATGCCGTGCAGCTGGTCGCGCAGGTCCTCGAATAACGGATCGTAAACAGCATGGAACCCGAACAGGACGTCCCGGTGCAGGTGCAGCCCATGCTTGCGCAAGCATTGCCCAATGCGCTGCAGAAAATTGAATGCCACGTCGCGGTGCATCGAAAAACGGTCATCGACGGGCGTTTGATCGACTTGCCCGTGCAGGTGAAAGCAAGCCCATTCCGGCTTAGGGTCCGATCCCTCGACGTGGTAGTCGAGGATCAGGTGGTAGCCGGGAAAGGCTGACGATGCCGGTCGGCTGACTTCCGCATGACCCGGTGTGAACATAGATCCCCCCTCTTGTTTCTACGCCATGCACAGCGTCTAGAACGGGGCTTCCCGGCGCATGGCGTATTGCCTTGGTAGCCGCTTTCATCCTGACACCGCCCTCCTCGATCTTTCTTGACGCCTGTCATAACCGCTTCCCGGATGTAGGCATTCAATTACCCCAGCTACTCGCGATCCATTGAAGGAGACAGGGTCATGGCTGGACATCCGAAACAACTGAAACTCAGTGCGCTAGTGGCACTGGTCGTGGGCTCGATGATCGGAGGCGGAATCTTCTCGCTGCCGCAGAACATGGCCGCGAGCGCGAGTGCCGGCGCCATCCTTGTCGGCTGGGCCATCACTGCTGTGGGCATGCTGAGCCTGGCCTTCGTCTTTCAGAACCTGGCCAACCGAAAGCCTGAGCTTGATGCCGGCGTGTATGCCTATGCCAAGGCCGGCTTCGGCGACTACATGGGGTTTTCTTCCGCCTGGGGCTACTGGATCAGCGCCTGGATCGGCAACGTCAGCTACTTCGTCCTGCTATTCAGCACCCTCGGCTATTTTTTCCCCATGTTTGGCGAGGGCAACACCCTGTCAGCCATCCTCGGCGCGTCTCTGGTGCTCTGGAGCGTGCACTTGCTGGTGCTGCGCGGCATCCAGCAGGCAGCGTTCATCAACCTCATCAGTACGATCGCCAAGATAGTGCCGTTGCTACTCTTCATCCTGATTGCAGCGGTGGCGTTCCGTCTGGACATCTTCACAGCCGACTTCTGGGGCAGTGGAAATCCTGAACTCGGCAGCGTCATGCAGCAGGTGCGCAGCATGATGCTGGTCACTGTGTGGGTATTCATTGGCATTGAGGGCGCCAGTGTCTACTCGGCCCGTGCGCAACGCCGCAGCGATGTCGGTAAGGCGACAGTGATCGGCTTCATTACCGTGCTGGCACTGCTGGTACTGGTGAACGTGCTGTCGATGGGGATCATGAGCCAGCCGGAGCTGGCCGGGCTGAAGAACCCTTCGATGGCCGGCGTGCTGGAGCAGGTGGTCGGTCGCTGGGGCGCAATACTGATCAGCGCAGGGCTGGTGATATCACTGGCCGGGGCCTTGCTGTCCTGGACCCTGCTGTGCGCCGAGATCCTTTTCGCAGGCGCACGTGACCACACCATGCCGGGTTTCCTGCGCAAGGAAAACGCCAATCATGTTCCGGTCAATGCGCTGTGGCTGTCCAACGGGCTGATCCAGCTGTTCCTGATCATCACCCTGTTCAGCGCCTCCACGTACCTGAGCCTTCTGTATCTGGCCACCTCCATGATCCTGGTGCCGTACTTCTGGTCCGCAGCCTACGCCTTGCTGGTCGGCATTCGCGGCGATGGCTATGCAGGCAATGCCGGGGACCGGCGCAAGGACCTGTTGGTATCGGCCATCGCAACGCTCTATGCGCTGTGGCTGGTCTACGCCGGCGGCATCCAGTACCTGCTGCTCTCCGCCCTGCTTTACGCCCCGGGTGTGCTGCTGTTCGCCAAGGCCAAGCGTGAGCTCGGCCAGCCCGTATTCAGTGCGCTGGAAAAGCTGATCTTTGCCGCGGTACTGGTCGGTGCTGCAGTCGCTGCCTACGGCCTCTACGACGGATTCCTCTCGCTGTAATCCGGGGCCACCACCCGGGTAAATCTCGATCGCTGCCACAAGCAGTGGCGAGCCAACGAGCACCTACAGGTGCGAAGACTTGATAGGAGAAGTTGTCATGACCCCGCAACCGCGTGAGCTGGGCGTCCATTCCGAAGCCGGAAAACTGCGCAAAGTGATGGTCTGCTCGCCGGGCCTGGCCCACCAGCGCCTGACGCCAACCAACTGTGACGAGCTGCTGTTCGACGATTTGCTCTGGGTGAACCAGGCCAAGCGCGACCATTTCGACTTCGTTACCAAGATGCGTGAACGGGGCGTCGAGGTCCTGGAAATGCACAACCTGCTGACCGATACGGTAAGCAACCCCGAGGCCCTGAAATGGATACTCAACCGAAAAATCACGGCCAACCAGGTCGGTATCGGGCTGCAGGACGAGGTGCGATGCTGGCTCGAGGAGCAACAGCCCCGACAGCTCGCCGAATACCTGATCGGGGGCGTCTCGGGCAGTGACTTGCCGGGCACCCGCAGCGGTGAAATCGTCAGTCTGTTCCGTGACTTTCTCGGTCACTCCAGTTTCATCCTGCCGCCCTTGCCCAACACCCTGTTCACCCGTGATACCAGCTGCTGGATTTATGGCGGCGTGTCCCTCAATCCCATGCACTGGACCGCGCGCCGCCAGGAGACCCTGCTCACCGCTGCGATCTATCGTTTCCATCCGCAGTTCGCCGGGCAGGACTTCAAGGTCTGGTATGGCGACCCTGAACTCGACCACGGTCTTGCGACGCTGGAGGGCGGCGATGTGATGCCGATCGGCAAGGGTGTGGTCCTGATCGGAATGGGCGAGCGTTCCTCTCGTCAGGCCATCGGTCAACTGGCCCAGTCCCTGTTCCGTCATGGCGCAGCCGAACGCGTCATCGTCGCGGGCCTGCCACGCTCACGCTCGGCGATGCATCTGGACACCGTATTCAGCTTCTGCGACCGCGATCTGGTGACTATCTACCCCGAGGTCGTGCACGGCATCGTTGCGTTCAGCCTGCGGCCCGACGAGAGCAAGCCGGGCGGCATCGATCTGCGTCGCGAAAAAGCAGGATTCCTCGAGGTTGTCGCCGAGGCGTTGGGCCTGCCAGCCCTGCGCACCGTGGAGACCGGAGGCGACAGCTACGAGGTCGAACGCGAGCAGTGGGACGACGGCAACAATGTGGTCGCGCTCGAGCCCGGCGTGGTTATTGGCTACGACCGCAACACCTTTACCAACACGCAGCTGCGCAAGGCCGGAGTCGAGGTAATCACCATTAGCGCGGGTGAACTGGGCCGAGGCCGTGGCGGCGGTCATTGCATGACCTGCCCGATCGTGCGTGACCCACTCGACTACTGATCGCCGCGCCCGACAGCAACCGGCCCGCAACCTGAGGATTTCAACCATGGCTTTCAACATCCACAACCGTAGCCTGCTCAGCCTGATGCACCATAGCGAACGCGAGCTGCGCTATCTGCTCGACCTGTCCCGCGACCTCAAGCGCGCCAAGTACACCGGAACCGAACGCCAGCATCTGAAAGGCAAGAACATCGCGCTGATATTCGAAAAGACCTCGACCCGTACCCGCTGCGCCTTCGAGGTAGCCGCCTATGATCAGGGCGCCAATGTCACCTATATCGACCCGAACTCTTCGCAGATCGGCCACAAGGAAAGCATGAAGGACACCGCCCGCGTGCTCGGGCGCATGTATGACGCCATCGAATACCGCGGCTTCAAGCAGGAGATCGTCGAGGAACTGGCGCGCTACGCCGGGGTGCCGGTCTACAACGGGCTCACCGACGAATATCACCCCACCCAGATGATCGCCGACGTGCTGACCATGCGCGAACACAGCGACAAGCCGCTGCACCAGATCAGCTACGCCTACCTCGGGGACGCGCGCAACAACATGGGCAATTCGCTGCTCCTGATCGGGGCGAAGCTCGGGATGGACGTACGTATTGCCGCTCCGCGCGCGCTCTGGCCGAGCGAAGCGCACATCAAGGCATGCCGGGAGTTTGCAGAGCAGAGCGGGGCTCGGCTGTTGCTCACCGAGGACCCGACCGCTGCCGTGGCAGGCGTCGATTTCGTTCATACCGATGTCTGGGTATCGATGGGCGAACCGGTCGAAGCCTGGGCCGAACGCATCGAGCAGCTTCTGCCCTATCAGGTGAATGCCGGGCTGATGCAGGCGACGGGTAATCCACGCACCAGATTCATGCACTGCCTGCCGGCGTTCCACAACAGCGAGACCAAGATTGGCAAGGAAATCGCGGCCCAATATCCGCACCTGGCCAACGGCATCGAGGTGACCGAAGAGGTGTTCGAGTCGCCAGCCTGCATCGCGTTCGAACAGGCCGAAAACCGTATGCACACCATCAAGGCGATTCTGGTCTCGACCCTTGCCGACATTTGAGCGGTAGAGCGCCCGGGTCTACTCGGGCGCTATCTGGAGGAAAACAGCATGCGTATCGTCATCGCTTTGGGTGGTAACGCCTTGCTTCGCAGAGGCGAGCCGCTAACGGCGGAGAACCAGCGCGAGAACGTCCGGACTGCCTGCGCTCAGATTGCACGAATCGCCCCGGGCAATGAACTGGTCGTTGCTCACGGCAACGGACCACAAGTCGGTTTGCTCGCGCTTCAGGGCGCGGCATACAAAGAGGTTCCGGGTTATCCGCTGGATGTCCTTGGCGCAGAAACCGAAGGCATGATCGGCTATATCATCGAGCAGGAGCTGGGCAATATGCTCCCGTTCGAAATGCCCTTCGCCACCTTGCTGACCCAGGTGGAGGTGGACCCGAGCGACCCGGCCTTCAGCCAGCCGAGCAAGCCAATCGGACCGGTCTACAGCCGGGAGGAAGCAGAGCGATTGGCTCGCGAAAAGGGCTGGACCATCGCAGCGGACGGGGACCGATTCCGCCGCGTGGTGCCAAGCCCCAGGCCGAAGCGAATCTTCGAGATTCGCCCGATCCGCTGGCTACTGGGAAAGGGCAGTGTGGTGATCTGCGCCGGAGGCGGGGGCATTCCGACCGTATATGACCAGAACGGGAGGCTGCGCGGCATCGAAGCAGTGATCGACAAGGATTTGTGCAGCGCGCTGCTTGCCGAGCAGCTCGAGGCGGACCTGCTGGTAATCGCGACAGATGTCGATGGCGCCTACCTGGATTGGGGAACACCGCAGCAGCGACGCATCGACCAGGCGCATCCTGATGAACTCGAACGCCTAGGCTTCGCCGCGGGCTCGATGGGACCGAAGGTACAGGCGGCCTGCGAGTTCGCTCGCAACACAGGCAAGGTTGCAGTGATCGGGTCGCTTGGAGAAATTGACGCCATCGTACGGGGGCGTGCCGGAACGCGGGTCAGCCTGTGACCAGGCGGCTCCCGCGCAGGTCGGACAGAGGCGCCCGAGGGCGCCTCTGTGATTCACACCGCTAGTTGCCACCCCGCCGCAAAGCCGCAGGCGAGAAATCGCGCGGGCTGAGCTTGGCTTCGAAATCGTACATCGGCTCGTTGTTGTCCAGGCCGTCGACGAAGTAGTTGCCATCCTTGAGGTGGTAGAGCGTTTCGACCGTGCTGTTGAACATCGGCACATCGTAATAGCTGATCGGGTGGCTTTCCTGCAGTCCGATCAACTCCCCCTGCTCGTCGTACAGGTCCACGGCGAGAATCGACCAGCTGTCCTCGTCGATGTAGAAACGACGCTTGTCGTAGGGATGACTGAATCCCTTGCGCAGGGTCGCGTCGACTACCCAGACCCTGTGCAATTCGTAGCGCAACAGGTCGGGGTTCAAGGTCTGAGGACCGACGATATCGTCGTAGGAGATGCCCTTCTGGTGAATCGCATAGCTGTTGTACGGCATCAGCATCTCGCGCTTGGCCACCAGCGACCACTCGTAGCGGTCCGGCGCGCCATTGAACGAATCCACCACGTCGGCCGTGGCCAAACCGCTCGTATCGGGCTGTAGCGAATCATAGGCGAGCGATGGCAGGCGCCGCACCCGGCGATCGGCCGGGCTGTAGCGCCAGGCCTTGCGCACGGCAAGCACCTGATCCAGCGGATCCTGAACCACCAGGTCGGTGCCGGACAGCTTGGCCGGCGCAGTGACCCGGTACTTGTAGTACAGCGAGGTGTTCTCCAGGTCGGCCTGGCTCATGCCCTCGCGGTTATAGACGTAATAGATATGGCGGTCGCGTTTGATGTAGGTCGGACGGCCGTTGATGACGACGGCCTGATTGTTGACGAAATGAGTCTGATCGCCCTTGTAGTGCAGGACATGATTCCAGATCACTTCCATCCCGGTCTGCGGAATCGGAAACGGAATTCCGGCCGAGGCACCCTTGATGCCGTTGCCATTGGCGATCAGCTCCGCGTTGACCGCGTTCAGCCGCGTGGCGTCGTAGATACGCTGCGGATTGGCAGCACTGCGGCGCGATGGGAAGACCCGCAGGTAGAAATCAGGGTGTCGCTCGATCAGTGCTCGCAGCCCCTCCGGCAACAGCGCAGCGTATTCGGCAAGGTTGCTGCGGTCGACTCGGTAGAGCACCGGATCGGCTGCGTAGGGATCAGGGTGATGCATGCCCGGCTCATAGCCGGCGGGCGGCTCGACGCCGCCGGTCCAGGCGGGGATCGTTCCGGTGGCATTGGCGGCGCGTTCGGCACCCAGTGGAGTCAGGTCCTGCCCCAGGCGTACGGCCTGGGCGTCATCGACTTTGGCGAAGGCATGGCTGGCGCAGGCCGCCAGCAACAGAGTTGCGAATTTCCTATACATTGTCTTTTGCTCCTTGCTGCGCAACGGGCGCGCGGCAGCTGACGGCCCCTGCCAGTAGGAAGGGGCACTCGTGAGGCGTTGGGGATCGGGCCTTCCTGGCGTTCCGCTCTTTTCAGATCTTCCCTGGGCCGTTGCGACGGCTCTACTAGGCGCTCCAGGGCGCCTGTGCTCTCTATCAGTCGATACGCTCGAACTTGAGGTCCCAGACACCATGCCCCAAGCGCTCACCACGACGCTCGAACTTGGTGGTCGGGCGTTCCTCTGGCCGCTCGACGTATTGCCCGTTGGCGGCCTGGTTGCGAAACCCGGGCGCGACGCTCATGACGTCGAGCATGTGCTCCGCATAGGCTTCCCAGTCGGTTGCCATGTGTAGCACGCCGCCAATCCTGAGTTTTTGCCGGACCAGCTCGGCAAATGCGGGCTGGACGATGCGCCGCTTGTGGTGGCGACTTTTGTGCCAGGGATCGGGAAAGAACAGCAATACGCGGTCCAGGCTCGAATCGGCGACACATTCACGCAGTACTTCCAGTGCATCGCAACTGTAGACCCGCACGTTGTTTAGATTTTGTGACAAAAGTCCGTTAAGCAGCGCCCCCACGCCGGGTGAATGTACTTCCACGCCAATGAAGTCGTGATCAGGAGCCGCGGCAGCCATTTCCAGCGTGGAATGCCCCATGCCAAATCCGATCTCAAAGGTTCGCGGCGCCTGTCGGCCAAACGCCTGATCGAAATCGCACAGCCCATCGGCCAGTTCGAGACCGAAGCGCGGCCAGCCCTGATCCAGACCACGCTGCTGGCCCTCGGTCATGCGCCCGGCACGCATGACAAAGCTTTTGATGGTGCGCATGCGACGCTGACCATCGGCCGGAGAGGAAATGTCACTCATGAACAGACCTGTAGATAAGGCGACCGCGCCAGGCATGGCGCGGCCAAAAGGAGAGTGCTAGCGAATCAGGCCTTCGAGGGGCGACGAAGCGCTGGCATAGAGTTTCTTGGGCATGCGCCCCGCCAGGTAGGCCAGACGACCCGCGTCGATTGCGTACTTCATGGCTTCGGCCATCAGCACCGGATTCTGCGCATGGGCAATGGCGCTGTTCATCAGCACCGCCTCGCAACCGAGCTCCATGGCGATGGTGGCGTCGGATGCAGTGCCGACACCGGCGTCAACCAGAACCGGAACCCTGGCCTCCTCGAGAATGATGCGAAGGTTATAGGGATTGCAGATACCAAGCCCCGTTCCGATCAGGCCAGCCAGCGGCATCACCGCAATGCAGCCCATCTCTGCCAGTTGGCGCGCGATGATCGGGTCGTCGCTGGTGTAGACCATAACGTCGAAGCCATCCTTGACCAGAATCTCGGCGGCCTTGAGGGTTTCGATGACGTTAGGGAAGAGGGTCTTCTGGTCGGCCAGCACTTCCAGTTTGACCAGCTTGTGGCCATCGAGCAGCTCTCGCGCCAGACGGCAGGTCCGCACCGCTTCATCGGCGTCATAGCAGCCGGCGGTGTTGGGCAGGATGGTATAGCGATCCGGCGAAATGACGTCCAGCAGGTTGGGCTCATCGGGGTTCTGGCCGATGTTTGTGCGGCGCACCGCCACAGTGACGATCTCGGCCCCCGAAGCCTCGATCGCGGCGCGGGTTTCGTCGAGGTCCTTGTACTTGCCGGTGCCCACCAGCAGGCGCGACTGATAAGTGCGGCCGGCAAGTGTGAATGGTTTGTCGTGCGGAACTGGGCTCATGCGACCATCCTGTTCAGATGTAATGAAGCGAGAAATACGCCGCTGCACGGGCGACGCCGATAATGTCGATGCGGTGGAGTCCTTAGCCGCCACCAATGGCATGCACGACTTCGATCTGGTCACCTTCGGCCAGAACCGTTGTCGCATGCTGGCTACGCGGGACGATATCGCGGTTGAGTTCGACCGCCAGCCGGCGCCCAGTCAGCTCCAGGCGCTGCAGCAGATCGGCCACCGACTGACCGTCAGGGAGCTCATAGCGCTCGCCGTTCAACTGAATGTGCATTAGTGACTGCCACCATTGCGAAAGGGCCCGCATTCTAGCCCGATCGACTCCATCGACCAAGGCAGCCGCCGCCACCATTCATCCCTGGCCACACGCGCATCAGATCAGACCCGCAGGTTCCAGGCGGCCAGTATCAGGCAGATCCAACCAGCGAGAAACGCCGTGCCGCCAAACGGGGTAATGATTCCAAGCTTGCCGATACCTGTCAGGGTCAACAGGTAGAGGCTGCCGGAGAACAGCACGATCCCCAGCACAAACAGTCCTCCAGCCGCGCCTAACAGGCGACTCGGGACATGCAGGGCGAGCAAGGAAACACCGATCAGCGCCAGCGCATGGATCAGCTGGTAGTGCACGCCGGTCTGAAACACGGCCAGATAGTCGGCGCCAAGGCGGCTCTTCAGACCGTGGGCGGCAAACGCGCCCAGCGCGACACCCGTGAGGCCGAAGAATCCGGCAAGCAAGAGAAACGAACGAATCATTCGGAGGGCTTCCGGTCAGGGAGTAGATGCCCCGTTATAATGCCCATTCTCTCTGGTTGCGACCACGCCCGATGCTCCGAGCCCTGCTACGCCGACTCACCAAACTGCTCATAGGGCTGGTTGCGCTTTCCGTTCTGCTGGTTCTTGTATTGCGCTGGGTGCCGCCGCCTTTCACTGCGCTGATGGTCGAACGCAAGATCGAATCATGGATCGATGGTGAAAGCATCGATCTGCAACGCAGCTGGCGGCCCTGGAAAGAACTGCCGGACGACCTCAAGATGTCTGTCATCGCGGCTGAGGACCAGAAGTTCGCTGATCATTGGGGCTTCGATATCGCAGCGATTCGCGCCGCATTGGAGCATAACGAGCGCGGCGGCTCGTTACGGGGTGCCAGCACCCTCAGCCAGCAGGTGGCGAAGAATCTCTTTCTCTGGTCTGGGCGCAGCTGGTTGCGCAAGGGGCTGGAAGTCTGGTTTACCGCCTGGATAGAGCTGTTGTGGCCAAAACAGCGAATCCTGGAGGTCTATCTCAACAGCGTCGAATGGGGAAGCGGTGTCTTTGGTGCCGAAGCGGCCTCGCAACATCACTTCGGCATCGGCGCACCTTATCTGTCCGCCAGCCAGGCCAGCCAGCTGGCTGCCGTCCTGCCAAACCCGCGCGAGTGGAATGCCGGCCGACCCGGCCCGCATGTGCGCAGGCGCGCTGGCTGGATTCGCCAGCAGGTGAGGCAGCTGGGCGGCAGTCACTATCTCGGCAAGCTGCGCCCGCACAAGATTCCGGGCAGTGGCTTTTGGGAATCCCAGAAAGACAACTGAACCCCCGGCGCACGTGCTGCCCAAGCCTCCCCAGTGCGGTGAGCCGGGTCAGTTGACCCAGGACAGCTTGCCGCCACCGGCGCAGGCTTACAGTGGCCTGACGGAGCGTTATGGCAGTGCGCCACCCCAGGGGTTAAGCTCGTCGCCTACACAGCGGTACTAATTCCGTAAGGTGCAGTACCCTTCTCCTCCTTCGCCAAAAGAGCGCACGGCAGCGAACGCATGAGCGAAACTGAGACCGCAGACAGCACACCCGTCAGCCACGTCCGGCAACTGCTTACCTGGCGTAACAGCGCTGCCTGGTTAGTGCTGGCCTTTGCCTTGCTGGTCGGTCTCGTCGTGCTTCAGCATCTGCGCGCGAACGAAGAGCGCGCGGCCAGCCAGCAATTCGCGTATCTGACCGAAGAGGCAGCAGAAGCCATCGGCAAGCGCCTGGTCAACCATGAACAGATCCTGCTGGGCGCAGCGGGCCTGTTCGATGTCAACGCCCGCGTCTCACGCGAGCAATGGCGTGCCTATAACGAGCGCCTTGCGCTGGCGACACGCTTTCCCGGCATTCTGGGCGTGGGCTTTGCGGAGGCCGTGCGGCCCGAGCAGCGCGCGGCCCACGTTGAGAGCGTACGTCAGGAAGGATTCAACGACTACGCCATAACCCCAAGCGGTGAACGTGCGTTCTACACCCCCATCCGGTACCTGGAACCCTTCAGCGGACGTAACCTCGCCGCCTTCGGCTACGACATGTTCTCCGAGCCGATCCGCCGGCAAGCCATGCAGGCGGCGGCCGAATCGGGTCAGACCCGGATGACCGGCAAGGTAACGTTGCGCCAGGAAACCCATGGCGAGGTACAGGCGGGCGTGCTGATGTACGTCCCTCTGTACCGCGCCGGCGAGCCCACCAGCACGCCTGAACAGCGCTTGCAGGCCCTCGATGGCTTCGTTTACAGCCCCTACCGTATGGGCGACCTGATGCGTGGCATTCTTGGCGCCTCGGATCTGAACTTGAGCCTGCGTATCTATGCCGGCCCGCAGGAGCAGGCTGAGCAGCTGCTCTTTGCCAGCCAGGATAACGAACGCGACCAGCCGGCACGCTACAGCCGCGTCATCCGGCTCGACCTCTACGGACAGACATGGACATTGCGCCTGGAAAGTCTGCCGGAATTCGACAGTTTCTATCACGGCAACGACGGCCTGGTGATCGCCCTTGGCATAGGCTTCAGCCTGCTGCTGTTCTTCCTGATCGCTTCACTGTCCGTCCGGCGAGCTCGCGCCGAGGCACTGGCGCAACGGATGACCGAGGATATCCGCGAGAACAGACGTGCGCTGCAACTCAGCGAAGAACGCCTGAGCCTGGCCTTGAAAGGCAGCAACGATGGCTTGTGGGACCTGAACCTGGACGCCGGGTCGTTCTACGCGTCCTCGCGCGCCTGGCACATGCTCGGCTACCGTCCCGGTGAACTCGACTCGGATCTGAAGTTGTGGGAGCGAGCCCTGGTCCCGGAGGACCTGCCCCAGGCCAAGGCACAGCTGGCAAAAACCATGCTTTCGCCAGTTGACCAGTTCACTACCGAGCTTCGCTTCAGACACAAGAACGGCAAGGTGATACCCGTCCTCGTGCGCGGCTACATCCAGCGCGACCGGGACGGCCAGCCGTTGCGCATCAGCGGCACCAGCATGGACCTGACCGAGCACAAGCGCATCGAGCAGTTGAAGGATGACTTCGTATCTACCGTCAGCCATGAACTGCGCACACCACTGACCTCGATCAGCGGCGCACTGGGCCTGATAACCGGCGGCGCGCTGGGAGAGATTCCAGAGGCCATGCGGCAGATGCTGGAGATTGCCCATCGCAACAGCTTGCGCCTTGGCCATCTGATCAATGATCTGCTCGACATGGAAAAGATTGCTGCCGGCAAGATGGCGTTCGACATGCGTGAGCACTCGTTGCGGCGTGTACTGGACGAAGCCCTGGCCTGCAATCAGGCATTCGCCACCCAGCTGGGCGTGAACTGCGTATTGCGCAACGCGGCGGATGTCAACGTGTGGGTCGACGATCTGCGCCTGCAGCAGGTGCTGAACAACTTCCTCTCCAATGCCATCAAATACACCCCGGAAGGCGGCGAAGTCAGCGTGCACTGCAACGCGACCGGCAATGGCAACATACGGATCAATGTCACCGATCAAGGCCCCGGCATATCGCCTGGCTTCCGGTCTCGCGTATTCGAGAAATTTGCCCAGGCGGACGCGTCGGATAGCCGTCAAAAAGGCGGGACGGGCCTTGGGTTGGCCATCTCCAAGGAATTCATCGAGCGCATGGGCGGCCGGGTCGGTTTCGATACCGCTGCAGGCGAGGGGACCACGTTCTGGTGTGAGCTGCCCATCCTGGAAAATTCGACACTAACCCAGGACCACGGCCAGCTGCGCCTGCTGGTGGTCGAAGACGAACCGGACACCGGCCGCCTCCTGCACCTCATGCTCAGCGATGCCGGGTATTCGGTCGACAGGGTACAGAGCCTGCATGCTGCACGGATCAAGCTGGCCGATATCCATTACGAAGCCATGACCCTGGACCTCCACCTGCCTGATGGTGGAGGACGCGAGCTGATCGACGAGGTGCGCAACAACCCTGCCACGCGGGACCTGCCGATCATCGTGATCACCGCCGCCAGCCAGTTCGAGCGACAGGACGATGATCATGCCATCAGCTGGCTACACAAACCCATCAGCGCCGCACAGCTGCTAATCGCGCTGTCCGATGCGCTGGAAAGGGCCAGCCCACACCCCTAGGGCAGCCAATGCATGCTGCCGACAATAAAAAAGGCGCTGCAGGGCTGCAGCGCCTCTGGGTGGAACTCGCTGTCAGGCCTGGATAGAGCCCTTGAGCTTGTTCATCGCGTTCTTTTCCAGCTGCCTGATGCGCTCGGCAGACACGCCATATTTGGCTGCCAGGTCATGCAAGGTGGCCTTGTTATCGTTCAGCCAGCGCTGTTGGAGAATGTCCCGGCTACGTTCGTCGAGCGACTCCAGCGCCTCATGCAGGCTTGAATTGGAGCTATCGCTCCAGTCGGCATCCTCCAGCTGGCGGGCCGGATCGTAACGATGGTCCTCCAGATAATGCGCCGGGGACTGGTAGGCACTGTCGTCATCAGCGTCAGCCGAGGGGTCGAATGCCATGTCATGCCCGGTCAGACGACTTTCCATTTCGCGTACTTCGCGGGCCTCAACGCCAAGGCTGTCGGCGACTCGCTCCACTTCCTCGTTGTTCAGCCAGGCCAGACGCTTCTTCTGGCTGCGCAGGTTGAAGAAGAGTTTGCGCTGCGCCTTGGTCGTGGCGACCTTGACGATACGCCAGTTGCGCAGGATGAACTCGTGAATCTCGGCCTTGATCCAATGCACCGCAAAGGACACCAGGCGAACGCCCATCTCCGGATTGAAACGCTTCACGGCCTTCATCAAGCCGACGTTGCCTTCCTGGATCAGGTCGGACTGAGCCAGACCATAACCCGAGTAGCTACGAGCGATGTGCACCACGAATCGCAGGTGGGCAAGAACCATCTGGCGAGCGGCCTCAAGATCCTGCTGATAAAACAGGCGCCCAGCCAGTTCGCGCTCCTGCTCGACCGTAAGCAGCGGAATGCTGTTGACCGTCTGCACATAAGCCTCGAGATTGCCTCCCGGGACCAGCGCTTGAACAGGTTGCAGAGAAGTTGTCATGCAGTTCCTCCGATAATGAAGCTGCAGCAGTTTAGCACTGCCGAGTCAGACTGCAAGCCTGCAGAAAAGTTCCACAGGCCTCCTGAAAACCCCTTATATAACAACTAGTTATCAGCGAGGAGCAAGCTCGCTCAGGTGGCGGGCCACGGCCAGCCAGGCGCCGATGTAACCCAGCAGCAAGGCGCCAAGCACCAGCGACAAGCCATCTTCGGTCGGCACCCCGGCCAGGCCGAAATCGCTGCCGTAGAGCCCGGCCAGACCTACTACCGCCTCATTGAGCCACCCCAGGCCATAGGCCAACAGGGCCCAGGCAATCAGACCGGCACCCAGCCCGTACAGCGCACCCATATACAGAAACGGGCGACGAACATAACCGTCGGTTCCGCCCACCAGTTTGACTACCTCAATCTCGGTTCGCCGGTTCTCGATATGCAGGCGGATCGTATTACCGATTACCAGCAGCAGGGTTGCGATCAGCAGCAGGCTCAGGCCGAAGACGAAGCGATCGCCGAGCCTGAGGATCGCGGTCAGCCGTTCCACCCAGACCAGGTCCAGCTGCGCCTGCTCGACTCCGGGCAGTTCAGACAGGCGCTGACGCAGTGCTTCGAGATTGTCTCGATCCACCTCACTGGGGGTCACCAGGATCACGCCTGGCAAGGGGTTATCCGGCAGCTCGCGCAACGCCTCACCCAGACCGGACAACTGCTGAAATTCCTCCAGCGCCTGCTCGCGGCTGATCCAGCTGGCTTCCGACACATCCGGCATCGCCTGGATTTCCTCCCGGAGTGCCTGCCCCTGCTGCGCATCGATATCCAGCTGCATGAACAGCGAGATCTGCGCTGCGCGTTGCCAGGAGCCACCAAGCCGCTCGACGTTGTCCAGCAACAGAGCCAGCCCCATGGGCAGGCTCAGGGCGACGGCCATGACCAGGCAGGTAAAGAAGCTGCCGATGGGCTGCTTCACCAGACGACGAATACTGTCGACCATGCTGGCGCGGTGGCTTTCCAGCCACGCGTGGAACAACACCTTGAAGCCTGGCTCGTCGCTGGCGGGCTGCTCGGGCTTGCTGCGCACGCCACCGGCGCGCTCGACGGGATTCGGGTTCTGCTCAGGCGTACTCATCGGGCGGCCTCCCCGTCACCGATCAATCGGCCTCGCTGCAGCGTGAGCATGCGATGGCGCATCCGGGCAATAAGGGCCAGGTCATGACTGGCGATCAGCACGGTAGTGCCTAGGCGATTGATATCTTCGAAGACTCCCATGATTTCTGCGGCCAGTCGGGGATCGAGGTTACCGGTTGGTTCGTCAGCGAGCAGCAGTGCCGGACGGTGAACCACGGCGCGTGCGATACCGACGCGCTGCTGCTGACCGGTGGACAGGTCGGACGGATATTGCAGAGCCTTGTCTTTCAGGCTGACGCGCTCCAGCGCGGTCATCACCCGCTGGCCTATCTCGCGCTTGCCAAGCCCAAGAATCTGCAGGGGCAGCGCGGCATTGTCGAATACGGTGCGATCGAACAGCAGCTGGTGGTTCTGGAACACCACGCCGATCTGCCTGCGCAGAAAGGGGATCTGCGCGTTGCCGATCCGTGACAGATCCTGTCCGGCGAGCAGCAGTTTGCCGCTGGTAGGCCGCTCCATTGCCAGAAGAAGGCGCAACAGCGTGCTCTTGCCGGCACCGGAATGCCCGGTGACGAAGAGAAACTCACCGCGCTGCACATGAAAGGAAAGTTCATGCAACCCGATATGGCCGTTGGGATAGCGTTTGCCGACCTGTTCGAATCGGATCATGACGAGGCCCCGCCCGCTCCCTTTTCAGCGAACAATGCATTGACGAACGCATCCGCCTCGAAGGAGCGCAGGTCGTCAATCCCCTCCCCGACACCGATATAGCGAATCGGCTTGCCGAACTGCTTGGCCAGGGCAAAGATCACGCCGCCCTTTGCGGTGCCATCGAGCTTGGTCAGCGCCAGCCCGGTGAGTTCGACAGACTGGTTGAATTGCTTGGTCTGGTTGATTGCGTTCTGCCCGGTACCGGCATCAAGCACCAGCAGGACTTCGTGGGGAGCGCTGTCGTCGAGCTTGCCCATCACCCGACGGACCTTCTTGAGCTCTTCCATCAGGTTGTCCTTGGTATGCAGACGGCCGGCGGTGTCGGCGATCAGCACGTCGATGCCTCGCGCCTTGGCGGCCTGCACCGCATCGAAGATCACCGACGCGGAGTCGGCTCCCGTATGCTGCGCGATCACCGCGATATTGTTGCGCTCACCCCAGACCTGCAACTGCTCGACGGCCGCCGCGCGGAAGGTATCACCGGCCGCCAGCATGACTTTCTTGCCTTCCAGCTGCAGCTTCTTCGCCAGTTTGCCGATGGTGGTCGTCTTGCCGACGCCGTTTACGCCGACGACGAGAATCACGAAAGGTCGCTTGCTGCTATCTATCTGAAGCGGTTGCTCGACCGGCTTGAGCAGGCTGGCCAGTTCTTCCTGCAGCGCCTTGTACAACGCCCCACTGTCGGCCAGCTCCTTGCGCGATACCCGCCGCGCCAGGTTCTGCATGATCGCCGTGGTGGCCTCGACGCCGACATCGGCGGTCAGCAGGCGCGTTTCCAGCTCTTCGAGCAGATCGTCGTCGATGGCCTTCTTGCCCAGGAACAGACTGGCCATGCCCTCGCCAATGCTGGCGCTGGTCTTCGACAGGCCTTGCTTGAGCCGGGCGAAGAAGCCCAGCTTGGCTGGAGGCTCCTGTATGGCCGGTGCCGCGGCAGGCTCGACGGCAATCTCCGCGAGCAGCGGCGATTCGGGCACCTCTTCAGGCTGAACGAGTTCCGGTACAGGTTCGGGCTCGGGCTCGGTCCGCAGCTCTGCGTCCGGCTTGTTCAGTGGCGGGACTTCAGTCTCCGCCTGGGCGGTCTCAGGCTCAGCGCGCCCGGACTCTTCGCGTGCCTGTGCCTCGTCGCTCGCTGCAGCATCGGGCTCGTCAGCGAACGGCTGGCTGTCTTCCAGCGGTTCGGCAGGCGGTGGCTCGGCCGCGGGTGCCTGCGGCTTCTTGCGCAGCCAGCCGAACAAGCCTTTCTTCTCGCCAGCCGCGGCCGGCGCCTTCTTATCGTCGTTGGAACCAAACATGGAGAAAATTTTCTCAAGAGGGCGATACGCCGGCGGCCACGCCACCGGCCAGACGGGCGCTATCCTAGCACTGAGCATCGGCCTTCGCTAAGCGTGGCCATCCGCCCCATTGTCTGCCGACGGGCAAGCGGGCCCCAGGCCTTTGCCCTGGCACCGAGGCCCCAGTACCATGACCTGCGTGTCCGCACCAGCCGGCGACGCCGCAGGCGGAATCATCACTGAACGAGCCTTTTCTATGCCTCCGATGCTACGCCGCGCCGCAGCCCTGCTGCTCGGCGCCCTATACCTACCACTGGTAGTTGCTGCCGACACCCAGCCCACCCACGAATTCTTCCTGGACAACGGCCTCAAGGTCATCGTGCGCGAAGACCATCGTGCGCCCGTTGTGGTATCCCAGCTCTGGTACAAGGTCGGCTCCAGCTACGAGTCGCCCGGCCAGACCGGCCTGTCTCACGCCCTTGAGCACATGATGTTCAAGGGCAGCCGCAAGCTGGGGCCCGGCGAGGCCTCGCGCATCCTGCGCGAACTGGGCGCCGAGGAAAACGCCTTTACCAGTGACGACTACACGGCGTACTACCAGGTGCTGGCCCGTGACCGGCTGGCCGTTGCCTTCGAACTGGAGGCCGATCGCCTGGCGAGCCTGAAACTGCCGCCGGAGGAGTTCGAGCGTGAGATCCAGGTGATCATGGAAGAGCGGCGACTGCGCACCGATGACAAGCCCAGCGCGCTGGCCTTCGAGCGCTTCGAGGCGATGGCCTACCCTGCCAGCGGCTATCACATCCCGACCATTGGCTGGATGGCCGACCTGAAACGGATGACCGTCGAGGAGCTGCGTACCTGGTACGAGCGCTGGTATGCGCCCAACAACGCCACCCTCGTAGTGGTCGGCGACGTCACGGCGGAGGAAGTACGGACCCTGGCCGAACGCCACTTCGGGCCGATCGAGAAAAGGGACGTGCCGAACGCCAAGCGTCCCCTCGAGCTGAACGAACCCGGCGAGCGCCGACTGCGCCTGCAGGTACAGACGCAGGTACCCAGTCTGATCATGGCGTTCAACACGCCGAGCCTGGCCACCGGTGGCGAGCCGAGGCAGATTCACGCGCTGCGCCTGATTACCGCGCTGCTGGACGGTGGCTACAGTGCGCGCCTGCCGCAGCGTCTCGAGCGCGGCGAGGAACTGGTGACCAGCGCCTCGGCCTGGTACAACGCCTATGCCCGCGGCGACACCCTGTTCGTGCTCAGTGCCGCGCCGAACGTGCAGAAAGGCCGGACCCTCGAAGAGGTCGAAACGGGGCTCTGGGAGCAGCTCGAACAACTCAAGCAGAGTGCGCCTTCAGCCGAGGAGCTCGAGCGGGTCCGTGCCCAGGTCATCGCTGGCCTGGTTTACGAGCGCGACTCCATTACCCAGCAAGCGACGACCATTGGGCAGTTGGAGACCGTGGGGCTGTCCTGGCGACTGATGGACGAGGAGCTCAGCGCCCTCGAAGCGGTTACGCCGGAAGACATCCAGAGTGCCGCTCGCACCTTCTTTACCCGCTCACGCCTGAGCGTCGCCCATGTTCTA
Organism: Stutzerimonas stutzeri; assembly: GCA_002387205.1. Taxonomy (GTDB): domain Bacteria; phylum Pseudomonadota; class Gammaproteobacteria; order Pseudomonadales; family Pseudomonadaceae; genus Stutzerimonas; species Stutzerimonas stutzeri_N. Next base: position 132,731 of record DGLA01000011.1, read on the forward strand.
CCCGAGGAGTCCAGCGATGAGTGATCGCCACCTGTTGCGTCGCGGCCTGCTCGGCCTGGCGCTGGTATCCTGCCTGGGCCTGGCCGCCTGTAGCGATGGATCCAGCGAGACCGCCGCAGTCATTCCGGTACCCAATGAGGCATCCGTGGCCACACCGGCCGAATCCGGACAGGCCATCGCCCGGGAAGCCGAGGCAGAACGCACCCGACTGGAGTCCCTGGACGAGCTCGGCGACAAACCGCTGGGTCGCCGTGAACTGGACATCCAGAGCTGGGAAACGGAGGGCGGCGCCAGGGTGCTGTTCGTCGAAGCCCACCAGCTGCCGATGTTCGACCTGCGCCTGACCTTCGCTGCGGGCAGTAGCCATGACGACGGCGTGCCCGGTCTGGCAATGCTGACCAATGCCATGCTCAACGAAGGCGTCGAAGGCAAGGACGTGACTGCCATTGCCGAAGGTTTCGAAGGCCTCGGCGCGGAATTCGGCAACGGCTCCTACCGCGACATGGCGGTCGCAAGCCTGCGCAGCCTCAGCGCGCCAGACAAACGTGAAGCTGCTCTGCAGCTGTTCAGCCAGGTACTGGGGCAGCCGGCCTTTCCGGAAGACTCGCTGCAGCGCATCAAGAACCAGGTGCTGGCCGGGTTCGAATTCCAGAAGCAGAACCCGGGCAAGCTGGCCAGCCTCGAGCTGTTCGAACAGCTGTACGGCAATCACCCCTACGCACATGCCAGCGAAGGCACACCGGAATCGATCCCCGGCATCAGCGTGGCCGAGCTGCGGGCGTTCCATCAGAAAGCCTATACCGCCGGCAATGCCGTCATCGCCCTGGTCGGCGACCTCAGCCGCGAGGAGGCCGAAGCCATCGCCGCCCAGGTTTCCGCCGCGTTGCCCCAAGGCCCGGCACTGCCGCCACCGCCTTCGCCGGACGAGCCAACACCGGGCATGCAGCGCATCGAGTTTCCGTCCAACCAGACCCACCTGATGCTGGCACAGCTAGGCATTCCTCGTGGCCACCCCGACTACGCCGCGCTGTATCTCGGCAACCAGATTCTCGGTGGCGGCGGTTTCGGCACACGTCTGATGGAGGAAGTCCGGGAAAAACGCGGCCTGACCTATGGTGTCTATTCCGGCTTCAGCCCGATGCAGGTTGCCGGCCCCTTCATGATCAACCTGCAAACCCGCGCCGAACTGGCCGAAGGCACACTGGAACTGGTGCAACGACTGGTCGCCGATTTCCTGCAGAACGGGCCGACCTTTGCCGAACTCGAGCGCAGCAAGCGCGAGGTTGCAGGCAGCTTTCCCCTGTCCACCGCCAGCAATGCCGACATCGTGGGCCAGCTCGGCAGCATAGGCTTCTATAACCTGCCGCTGACCTACCTGGAAGATTTCATGCAGCAAGTCCAGGCGCTGTCGGTGGAAGACGTTAAGACGGCGATGAACAAGCACCTGAGCCCGGATGAGTTCGTCATCGTCACGGCCGGACCGCAGGTCGAGCAAAAGCCGCTGCCGGCGCCCAGCGCCCAGCCTCTCGAACAACCCAGCAGCGTTCCGGAGCACTGATGACCAATCCACCCGTTCGCCCCTCTGCCCACGGCGGCCAGGGTCAGTTGCGCATCATCGGCGGAGAATGGCGCAGCCGGCGCTTCGGATTCCCCGATGCCGAGGGTCTGCGACCGACACCCGATCGCGTGCGTGAAACACTCTTCAACTGGCTCGCGCCTTACCTGTCCGGTGCCCGTGTGTTCGATCCGTATACCGGCAGTGGCGCGCTCTATCTTGAAGCGCTGTCGCGGGGCGCCAGCATGGCCCTCGCGCTGGACGTAAATGCCAACGCCATCGCCAGCCTGCGCAAACACCTGGACACCCTCAAGTGCGGGCAGGGCCAGCTGTTGCAAAGCGATGCCCTGCGCTATCTGGAAACCCAGTCGCCGACGCCCTTCGACCTGGTGTTTCTCGATCCGCCCTTCAACAAGAACCTTCTGCAACCCACCTGTGAACTGCTGGAGAACAAAGGCTGGCTTGCCACGCAAGCCTGGGTCTATACCGAGAGCGAAGCCCTGCCCTCGAGTCTTGGCCTGCCTGGCAACTGGCGCCTGCACCGTGAAAAGCAGGCCGGCAAAGTGAACTATGCGTTGTGGGAACGCAGCGGCGAAGCCTAGGGGTCATCAGCGGTCCAGCCGACCAGGCTGGACCGAAGCAAGAGACGTCGGCCACACGCAAATGCTCAGGGGCATCCATGTCCGCCACCATTCCAGATACCGGTATCGGTACCGTCTCCGAAACGGCTCGCCCCTTTGCCCCGGCCTGGTGGCTGCCTGGGGGTCACCTGCAGACCCTCTGGAATCCTTTCTGCCGGCGCGCCCCAGCGTTGCAGCGGCGCCGCGAACGGCTCTGGCTGGCCGATGGCGATTTCATCGACCTCGACTGGCACGGGCCGCATGATCCCGAAGCGCCGCTGGTACTGGTACTGCACGGCCTGACGGGCTCCTCGCGCTCGCTTTATGTGCTCGGCCTGCAACAAAGGCTGGCCTCCCAGGATTGGGCCAGCGTAGCGATCAACTGGCGCGGCTGCTCGGGTGAGTCGAACCTGCTGCCGCGTGCCTATCATTCCGGCGCCAGCGATGACCTGGCCGAAGTCATCGCGCATCTGCTGACTACACGACCGCAGGCACCGCTATACGCGGTGGGCTATTCACTGGGCGGCAACGTGCTGCTCAAGTACCTCGGCGAAACGGGCCGGGCGGCACCGCTGCACAAAGCCGTTGCGGTATCCGTGCCCTTCCGGCTGGACCAATGCGCCGACCGCATCGGCCTCGGCTTTTCACGCGTCTACCAGGCGCATTTCATGCGTGAAATGGTCGCCTACGTGAAGGACAAGCAGCAGCTGTTCACCCGCCTGGGCAATGAGGAACACCTGTCCATGCTACAAGGCCTTGGCTCGCTGGATGGCATGCGCACCTTCTGGGATTTCGACGGCCGTTTCACCGCCCCACTGCACGGCTACGCCGACGCAGCCGATTACTACCGACGCGCATCGAGCCGCTACTTCCTGCCCGACATCCGCATCCCCACCCTGCTGATCCAGGCCGTAGACGACCCCTTTGTCTTCCGCCACAGCGTGCCCGAGCCCGACGAGCTATCGGCCACCACCACACTGGAACTGCATACCACCGGAGGCCATGTCGGCTTCGTCGAGGGTCCGCTGCACAAGCCAGGCTATTACCTGGAGCGACGGGTGCCAGAGTGGCTGACGGAACCCAGGGGCACGGCAACCTCCATGGCGGATGACCGTGCGCTGTCACTGGCCGAAGATTGATGCCAGGGGCACATCCAGGCGGTTGCACAGCTCATTGAAAGCAGGCCGGGCATGTTCGACTACAAACCCCTCTTCGAGCACCAGCACCTGATAGATACCACGCCGCAGCATCAGCTCGCTGACGCCTTCAGGTCGTTCGCCAGTCGTGCAGAGGAACCGAACCCAGGACGTCACGATAATCCACGCATTAAGCGCAACGGCCTCGACCTGCGATTCGGTCATGGCCAGTAATCCGGCATCGACAAATCCCTGGTAAATCCGCCGGGCCACGTGCAGGTGCCTGTCGGCGAATCCGCGGTACCGCGTGGCCAATTGGTGATCCTCACCCAGCAGATGCTCGAGATCGCGGTGGATGAAGCGGTACTGCCACATCGCCGCGAGCAGCGATTCGAGGTAGAAGGTTTTGTCGTCCATGGTCACGGCACGACCATCCGGCAGCTGCATGAAATCATCAACGGCAGCCTCGTAGCGGTCGAACAACTCGGCGATGATCATCTGCTTGTTGCGGAAGTGGTAATACAGGTTGCCCGGCGAAATCTGCAGATGTGCCGCGATGTGATTGGTCGTCACGCTGCGTTCGCCCTGGGTATTGAACAGCTCGAGGCTGGCCAGCAGGATTCGTTCTCGGGTCTTGGGTTTTGGCGGCATTCAGGCGTTCAGGATTGGCTGGGCACAGGCTGCAAAGGTACCTCTTCCACCGCCCGTAAGGCAGCTCGATTGACAGATTAGAGCAATCACTCTAAATAAGTTGCTCACCTTTTCGGAGCTCTGCCCGTGCTTGCCGATATCGCCTACCTGGACCAGACGCACCTCGTCATCGAGCGGCTGCCTTCGATCATGGATCGTCAGCGCATTGCTTTTGCAGCGAACCCCAGGCCCGGCGCCGAGGAGAGGTTGCAGTGGCTCGAGGCCTTGCGCGATCTGCTCCACAGCCAGCAGCAAGCCTTGATCGAGGCCATCAGCCGGGATTTCGGGCATCGCTCGGCGGACGAAACCCGGCTGGCTGAGATCATGCCGAGCCTGCACGGCATTCGGCATGCACAGCGCAACCTGCGACGCTGGATGAAACCATCCCGGCGCTCGGTTGGGCTGGCCTTTCAGCCTGCAAGCGCTCGCGTGGTCTACCAGCCGCTCGGCGTGGTCGGCATCATCGTGCCGTGGAATTACCCGTTGTACCTGGCCATCGGTCCGCTGATCGGCGCCTTGGCCGCCGGCAACAGGGTGATGCTGAAGATGAGCGAGTCCACGCCGGTTACCGGCCAGCTAGTCAAGGAGTTGCTCGCGCAAATCTTTCCCGAGGATCAGGTCGCGGTTGTCCTCGGCGAGGCAGATGTGGGCATCGCGTTTTCCAGGCTACCTTTCGACCACCTGCTGTTCACCGGCAGCACCCGTGTGGGTCGTGAGGTGATGCGCGCCGCCGCTGAAAATCTGACCCCGGTTACACTCGAACTGGGTGGCAAATCGCCTGCTATCGTCTCGAACGACGTGCCGCTCGCCAACGCTGCCGAGCGCATCGCCTTTGGCAAGACGCTCAATGCGGGACAGACCTGTGTCGCGCCCGACTACGTGCTGATCCCACGGCAGCGCATCGATGGCTTTGTCGAGGCCTATCGAAAGGTCGTTCAGCGTTTCTACCCCCAGCTGGCAGACAATCCCGACTACACCTCGATCATCAACCGTCGCCAGCATGCCCGGCTGCAGGGCTACCTGGACGACGCCCAGGCCAAGGGGGCGCGTTTGCTGCCACTGTTCGAGCGGGGCCATGAGCGCCGAATGCCACACTGGCTGCTGCTCGATGTGAACGATGACATGCAGGTGATGCAGGACGAGATCTTCGGTCCGCTGCTACCAGTTGTCCCCTACGACGGCATCGACGACGCAATCAGCTACGTCAATGCACGGCCACGCCCGCTGGCGCTCTATTACTTCGGATACAACAAGGCCGAGCAACGTCGCATTCTCCAGCAGACCCACTCCGGCGGGGTCTGCCTCAACGACACCCTGCTGCATGTCGCCCAGGATGACCTGCCCTTCGGTGGCGTCGGCCCGTCGGGAATGGGCCATTACCATGGGCACGACGGTTTCCTCACGTTCAGCAAGGCCAAGGGCGTCTTTATCAAGCAACGTTTCAATGCCGCCCGGATGATCTACCCCCCTTATGGCAAGGGCCTGCAGAAACTGATCTACAAGCTCTTCGTGCGCTGACAGCCGTGACAGATACGGGCCGGCCCCGTCGTGGCTGCAAATTGCGATCACACGTTGGTATCTGAGCTAATCCGTCAATTGGCCGAACGATTGAAAAATGCGTGAACGGCATCGTTGTGCTGACATTCGGCAGCCATCCGCTTTGATGCTTTACGCTGCCGACACCGAGCCGCTACCATCCACCCCCCACGCATGCGTCAGGACGCCGCGATGAATCGAGTGCTGTATCCGGGAACCTTCGACCCGATCACCATGGGCCATACCGACCTGGTCGAGCGCGCCTCGCGCCTGTTCGACGAAGTCATCATTGCCGTCGCTGCCAGCCCGAACAAGAATCCCTTGTTCCCGCTCGAGCAGCGCGTCGCACTGGCCAAGGAAGTGACCTCGCATCTGCCGAACGTCAAGGTCATGGGTTTCTCCACGTTGCTGGCGCACTTCGTCACCGAGCAGAAGGCCAACGTGCTGCTGCGCGGCCTGCGGGCAGTGTCGGACTTCGAATATGAATTCCAGCTGGCCAACATGAACCGCCAGCTGGTCCCGGACGTGGAAAGCCTGTTTCTGACTCCGTCTGAAAAGTTTTCCTATATTTCTTCGACCCTGGTCCGCGAGATTGCGCGACTCGGGGGCGATGTCAGCAAATTCGTCCACCCCTCGGTGATGAAGGCACTGACCGAGCGCTACGCCTCGCGCTAAAGGCACCAGGGCTCCACTCGCCGGACGGTTACCGACAGAAGGGCGATCACTGCCACGTGCACCGGGCGGCCCGATGCGGCAAAATTGGCGGCCCGTTTATACCTGCGCTGCGGCTCATGCCGCAGCTGGAGCACGCTGGATGTCCCTGATAATCACCGATGACTGCATCAACTGCGACGTGTGCGAGCCCGAGTGCCCGAACAGCGCGATTTCCCAGGGTGAGGAAATCTATGTCATCGATCCCAACCTCTGTACCGAATGCGTCGGCCACTACGACGAACCGCAGTGCCAACAGGTCTGCCCGGTGGACTGCATCCCGCTCGATGAAAGCAATGTCGAGAGCAAGGAAGAGCTGATGCAGAAGTACATGATCATCACCGGCAAAGCCTGATCTACCCTCCGATCTTGCCTGAAGGCGAGGTCACACCCGCCCAGCAGGCGCCTGTCTTTCACACCGTAGCAAGAGCTGCCTGACCCACCGCATGAGTTCAGGCCGACCATGACTGCTGTGCTGTCATTGCCACAGCGTGCCTGCTGCCGCGCAGCACGCTAGACACGCACCAGCCAGAAACGACACGGCCCCGCACGCGATAAGCGGCGAGGCCGTGAGGCAGGCCGGATGCTTCCGACCGGTAAAGCTGACCGCCGGATCAGTCCTGGCGGTTGTAGCCGACGCGGGTACAACCCAGGCAACGGGCGAAGGCCGCGGCGCCCGGCTCGACCACCAACGCCTGGCCAGTCTCCTTGATGCCGCCACCCAGGGCGCTGAACGGCAGGCTGACAACGAACAGACCCGCACCGATGGCGGTCGCCGCGATCAACAGTGGGCGAGCGATCAACAGATCTCCGACAATGGAAAAGGCCTTGGGCGCCTCGACGGTGTACATCGGATCGCCGCTGGCGTTCTGCTGCACCGACTGCGCCTGCACAGGCATGGTCAGCAGACCGGCTGTCAGGGCCAAGGCAACAGCAGTGGAGCGAAACAGATTCATGGTGTGGTCCTTCAGCTGGGCGAAACGAGGCAGATGATAGTTGTGACGGCCACTATAGCAGCGGCCAGCGGTTGTTGATCGTGAACGCCGTCAATGCCTGTGCAGTGGCGTGGCCGATCGGTCGCGTCATCGCTGGCAGCGTCCGCAATAGACGCTGGCACGCTGACCGAGGCGAATCTCCCGCAAGGTCGAGCCGCAACTCTCGCACAGATCCCCACCCCGACCGTAGACAAACAGCTCCTGCTGGAAATAACCCGGCTTGCCGTCGCCACCCACGAAATCACGCAGCGTGGTGCCGCCGCGCTCGATGGCATAGGCCAGGATCCGCTTGATCTCAGCTGCGAGCTTCATATAACGCGCCCGCGACACCGCACCGGCGGCCCGCCGTGGATCGATCCCCGCCGCGAACAGCGCCTCGTTCGCGTAGATGTTGCCCACACCGACCACCACCGCGTTGTCCATGATGAAAGGCTTGATCGCCATGCTGCGCCCACGTGACATCTGGTACAGGCGCTCACCATCGAACGCATCACTGAGCGGCTCCGGCCCGAGGCTGGCGAGCAGCACATGGCTCGGCGGATCATCGCTCCACAGCAGGGCGCCGAAGCGACGCGGATCGGTGTAGCGCAGCGCCATGCCGGACTCCAGCACGATATCAACGTGCTCATGCTTGCCCACCGGCAAATCGGCCGGCACCAGGCGCAGGCTGCCGGACATCCCCAGATGCGCGATGAGCGTCCCCACTTCAGCCTTGATCAGCAGGTACTTGGCGCGCCGCTCCACCGCCTCGATGCGCTGCCCGGACAGGCGCACATCGAGGTCATCGGGTATCGGCCAGCGCAGCCGCCGCTCACGCACGGTGACCTGGCTGACACGTTGCCCGACAAGATGCGGCGCGATACCGCGACGGGTGGTTTCGACTTCGGGAAGTTCGGGCATACGGGCGAATCGATAGGTGACAGGAAGGCGACCTTAGCAGCTAAAGCGCAGCCGGGTCAGCCGAGGCCAAGTTCGCGGATGCTGTCGCGCTGACATTCGAAGTCGTAATCCGACAGGCCTACGTATTCCAGAACCAGCTGCGAGACGGCATCCCATTCATGATCCGCCTCCTGCTCGCCAAGGACGCGATGGCAGGCACAGATATGCTCGGCCATCTTCAGGATCGCCAGCAGCGTCTTGATCTGCGGATCGCCCCACTCGTCGTTGAACAGGGCCAGCGCGTTGTGGTGATTGGCAATGGTCTCGCACAGAGGCTGCGGCAGCTTCCAGGAACGCGCGACGAAATAGCCGACCACGGCGTGATTGGTCTGCAACACCCGGTTCTCGATGTCGGTGATGCGCGTGCCCTCGCCGACACTGGCGTAGGCTTCTTCGAGAACAGCCATGTAGCCAGGGAAGCGGGCCAGCATCAGCGGGATGCCGCAATTGTGGAAAAGGCCCAGGGTATAGGCCTCGTCAGGAGCTCGGTAACCAATACGCTTGGCCAGGACAAGGCAGGTGCTGGCGACGTCCTGCGCCGAATCCCAGAAACGGTTGAGGGTCACAATGGCGGCATCGGTCAACTCGCCGCGGATCGACTGCGCATTGATCAGGTTGACCACCGTGTTGCAGCCCAGCAGGTTGACCGCCTGCTGGATCGAAGCGATGCGCTTGGCGACGCCGAAGAAGGGTGAATTGACGGTCTTCAGCAACGCGCCGGAGAGGCCGGGATCCTGGCTGATCAGCCGGGCGATGGCTCGCAGGTCGGGTTCCGGCATGACCTGTTCCATTTGCAGATCGACCATGATTTGCGGTTGCGGAGGGATACTGATCCCCTGCAGCACGCTGCGGATCTGCTCGTCGGTGAGTTCGATTGACATGGTGACGGCCCGCCTCGTGAATAGCACAAGGCCACTAGAAGAAAGGCTGCGAACTTTGACCGAGTTCATGGTCGGATTCAAGTACACCACCATGCAAATCGACGGGAGGCAACGAAATGGCTGACACCCTGAAAGGCAAACGCATCGCGATCCTGGTAACCGACGGATTCGAGCAGGTCGAGCTGACCGGCCCGAAGGACGCGCTGGAACAAGCGGGTGCGACCGCCGAGATCATCTCGTCATCCAACGGCGAAGTGACCGGCTGGAACCACACCACCCCTGCCACCAAATTCCATGTCGACAAGACCTTCGACAGTATCCACATGGAAGACTACGACGCCGTACTGCTGCCTGGCGGGGTGGTCAATTCCGACACCATCCGCACCGACGAAATGGCCCAGGAGCTGGTCCGTGACGCCGCGCGCGCCAACAAGACCATTGCGGTGATCTGCCATGGCGCCTGGCTGCTGGTTTCGGCCGACCTGGTCAAGGGCAAGCGCATGACCAGCTGGCCCTCGCTGACCGACGACCTGAAAAACGCCGGCGCCGACTGGGTCGATGAGCAGGTCGTGGTCGACGGCCACCTCATCAGCAGCCGCAAACCGGACGATATCCCGGCATTCAGCGACGCGTTGATCAAGGCCCTCGCGGGCTGAGGGGAGCTGGAGGCTGGAAGCTGGAAGCTGGAAGCTGGAAGCCGAAGGAGGCTGGAGGCTGGACGTAGGGTGGATCGCGCTTCATCGATCCACCGCAACATGGTTTCGATGCTCTTTGAAGCCGGGAGAGCAGCCGACCTCCAGCCAGCTCCTGAACACAAACCCCTTTCAACGCCCTTCCGCCCGACCTCGACCATCGTCCAGAACGTAGGGTGGATCGCGCTTCATCGATCCACCGTTACGCGGGTCTGCTGGCCATCTAAAGCTGGAAGATGGAAGCTGGAAACTGGAAGCCGAAGGAGGTTGGAGGCTGGACGTAGGGTGGATCGCGCTTCATCGATCCACCGCAATATGGTTTCGGTGCTCCTTGAAGCCGGGAGAGCAGCCAACCTCCAGCCAGCCCCAAAAAACAAACCCTTTTAACGCCCTTCCGCCCAGCCTCGACCATCGTCCAGCGCTGTTATCGTCCAGCGCTTTTATCGGCTTTTATCCCTATAATCGCGCTCTTTGACCGGAGCCCTCCCGATGAGCCTGCCCAGCCTGCGCCTCAAAGCCAATGCCGATCGCCGCCTGCGCGCCGGGCATCTGTGGGTCTACAGCAACGAGGTGGACACCGCAGCCACTCCGCTGTCCGGTTTCCAACCCGGTGACCAGGCGATCCTTGAAGCCGCTGGCGGCAAGCCGCTGGGCATCGTCGGCGTATCGCCAAACAACCTGATCTGCGCCCGCCTGTTGTCTCGCGACCTCAAGCACAGCCTGGACAAGTCACTGCTGGTCCATCGCATCCAGGTCGCCCTGTCGCTGCGCGATCGTTTGTTCGACCAGCCCTGCTATCGCCTGATCTACGGCGATTCGGATTTGCTGCCGGGCCTGGTGGTGGATCGATTCAACGATCACCTGGTGGTGCAGCTGGCCTCGGCCACCATGGAGCGCAACAGGGACGCCGTGCTCGAGGCGCTGGTGCAGGTGCTCAAGCCCCGCGGCGTCTTGTGGAAGAACGATTCCAGCGCCCGCGACGCCGAGGGCCTGGAGCGCTACGTCGATACCGCGTTCGGTGTAGTCCCGGAGTGGGTCGCGCTGGAAGAGAACGGCGTGAAATTCGAAGCACCGGTACTGCAGGGCCAGAAGACCGGCTGGTTCTATGACCACCGCATGAATCGCGCGCGTCTGGCGCCCTACGTCAAGGGCAAGCGCGTGCTCGACCTGTTCAGCTACATCGGCGGCTGGGGTGTGCAGGCCGCTGCGTTCGGCGCCAGCGAAGTGTTCTGTGTCGATGCCTCGGCGTTCGCGCTCGATGGCGTCGAGCGCAACGCGGCCCTCAATGGGGTCGCTGAAAAGATGACCTGCGTGGAAGGCGATGCCTTCGAGGCAATGAAGGAGCTGAAGAACGCCGAAGAACGCTTCGACGTGGTCATCACCGACCCGCCGGCGTTCATCAAGCGCAAGAAGGACATCAAGAACGGCGAAGCCGCCTACCGCCGTCTGAACGAAACCGCCATGCGCCTGCTGACCAAGGACGGCATCCTGGTCAGCGCCAGCTGCTCGATGCATCTGGAGGAAGACAACCTGCAGAACATCCTGCTCGGCAGCGCTCGCCATCTGGATCGCAACATCCAGCTGCTTGAGCGCGGCGCCCAGGGCCCGGATCATCCGGTGCACCCGGCAATCACCGAGACGCGCTACATCAAGAGCCTGATCTGCCGGCTGTTGCCGAGCTGATCGAGTGCCCTTCGGTGCACGTCTCGCAAACCCAGGGCATCCCCGAGCGCGACAGTGCCGTCCTGCAGCGGGTTTTCCAGATCGTGACCGATCCCCTGTTGATCCTGGATGCGGACGGCGGGCTGCTGCGGCTCAATCCTGCGGCCTGTCGCCTGCTGGAGCAGGCGGAAGACGCGCCCTCACGGCTGGATGCGCTTATGCATCCAGAGGATTTCCCGCTACTGGCCGGGGCCCTGTGTTCACACGCTGCAGCCGATGAGCAGGCGCTGGACGACGCTCGCTACCGGTATCGGGACGGGTTTCGCTGGGTTCGCCAGTTCCTGAGCAGTGTTCACACCGGTGACGCTGGCCGATATCTGCTGCGCCTGCAGGTGCCGCCACTGCCGGCCGAGCTGCTGGCGAGCCTTCCTCTGGACCAGATGAACGACGGCATGGTGCTGATCGACAAGCAGACCTGTCTGCGCTTCGCCAACAGCGCTGCCTGCCGGCTGCTGGGCCAGCCTCTCGCAGCGCTGCTCGACCGCCCGCTCAACAAGGCCATCGCGCCATGGCGCGAGCACGCCTCGGACCATCTCTGGCAGCAGCTGTGCAGCCAGCGCCGCTTCACGGTAGACCTGACAAGCCCGCTGGACGGCACGCGCGTCACCGTGGCGCTTGGCTTTCAACGGTTTCAGTATCCCGACAGCCAGTATGCCCTGCTCAGGCTGGAGGACATCAGCGAGCGCCTGGCGCGCGAGGCCAGGGTCACCGAGAACGAGCGGCGTTTTCGCACCCTGGTGGAAAACGCACCGGACGGCATCGGACGTTTCTCGCCAGACTGCCACCTGCTTTATGCCAACCCTGCCCTGCAGCGGCTGCTGAACGACAGGTCGCCACCCGGAACAGCGGTAGCCACCGCACCGGCGTTCGGCTTCGAACAGCAGCAGCACGAGGAATTCGCGACCCTGGTGGCCTATACCGTCGAGACGGGCGAGAGCCTCGAACGGGAGTTCGTCCACGGCCTGCCCACAGCCGGGCGAGCGCCCAGACATTTGCTGGTGCGCCTGGTGCCGGAACTCGACAGCGAGGGACTCATCAGCAGCGTGATCGCCATCAGCCGGGATATCACCGGCATCCGCACCACTGAACGCCATCTGGAGGACTCCAACGCCCGCCTGCGGGAACTGGCCAGCCGCCGCGAAAGCGCCCGCGAGGAAGAACGCAAACTCGTGGCGCGGGAGATCCATGACGAGCTCGGTCAGCACCTGACCGCACTGCGCATGGGCATCTCGATGCTGCGCCTGCAGTTCGGCAGCCTCGAGCCAGGGCTCGGCGCCCCGGTCGAACGGCTGCTGAGCCTCTGTGACGGGACCATCCAGGTGGTCCGCCACCTGGCCACGCAGTTGCGCCCGGCCGCGCTGAACATGGGCCTGGTTGCCGCGCTGGAATGGCTGGTGGACGAATTCCAGCGCAATACCGGCCTGAACTGCACCCTCGACCTGCCCGGCCAGCGGGTGGAGCTGGACGATGCACGGGTGACCGCGGCCTTCCGCATCGCCCAGGAAGCCCTGACCAACGTCGCTCGCCATGCCCGGGCGAGCCGAGCGACGATCACCCTGCAACTGCGCGAAGGCAGCTTTCTGCTGGAGGTGCATGACAACGGGCAGGGCTTCGACCCGCGCCAGGCCGCCAGCCGCTCGCTGGGGCTGGCCGGCCTGCATGAACGCGGCCTGACCCTCGGCGGCCAGGTCATAGTGTTCAGCCATCCCGGCCAGGGCACGACCGTTCAGGCCCTGTTTCCCCAGCATCTTCCCGTCAAGGAGTCGCCATGATCCGCCTGCTGATCGCCGATGACCACGCCATCATGCGCGAGGGACTCAAGCAGCTCATAGGTCTCGATCCACTTCTGCAGGTGAGCGCCGAGGCAGAAAACGGCGCCCAGGTACTCGAGCGTCTGCGCGAGGGCGAATACGACCTGCTGCTGCTGGACATGAGCATGCCCGGCATCAGTGGCGAGGCACTGATCGCCAGGGTGCATACCGGGCACAGCAAGCTGCCGATCCTGGTACTGAGCATGCACAACGAACCGCAGATCGCCCTGCGCGCGCTGCGTGCCGGCGCCTCCGGTTATCTGACCAAGGATCACAATCCGGAAACCCTGCTGGCCGCCATCCACAAGGTGGCCAAGGGCGGCCGCTATATAGATCCGCGCCTGGCCGAGCAGATCGCCTTGGCCAACACCGATCCCGAGCAGCCTGTCGAAGCCTTGTCGGACCGTGAGTTCCAGATCCTGCGCCTGCTCGGCCAGGGCCTGGGCGTCAACCAGATCGCCGACCAGCTGGTGATCAGCAACAAGACGGTCAGTACCCACAAGACCCGCCTGATGAAGAAGATGGGCTTCCAGTCGAACGCCGACATCGTGCGTTACGCCATGAACAAGGGCCTCGAGTGATCTGCCCGTAGGCATTTCCCTACACCCGTCGCGGTAATTCCTACTGCAGGATCGGAATGAGCCGATGTTTGCCTGACATCGGCTGCGCCATGCTTCGCCCGTGAGCCCGTGCCATCAAACTGATATCAGTCTTATGGTCTCGGGCACAGCGTTGGCGGGCCCCTGGCTCCGCTGAAATGAAACGGCGGAGATTGCCCAAGTGACCGATTCGACCCCTGCCTCCGGCCTGCTGCCTGCTGCGTTCCCTGCTACGGCAAGCGCGCTGTTCGGCGCCCTCGCCGTGCTCTGGAGCGGTGCCGGAAGCCTTGCCGCCTGGCCAGTGGCTGCTCTGGTACTGGCCGCCGGCCTAGCCGCGGGCGCCTGGCAACACCGTCAGCTGCAGGCAATGCGTCGTTCCCTTGAACATCCCGAGACAGAGGTACCTGTGACCTTGCCTGATAACGAACTAGAAGCCGCCTGCCAGCAGCTGGCTCCGGTGTGGGCCGAGCACATCGAAACTGCACGCAGCCAGACCGAGCAGGCCATCACCGCCCTGGCCGAGCGTTTCGCCCTGCTCTCCGGGCGCATCCAGGCCAGCATCGACGCCAGTCAGGACAGCGACCTGGTCGATCTGCTGTCGAGCAGCGAGCGGGAACTGGAGGCTATCGTCACCGCCCTGCGCCAGGCCCTGGACAGCAAGCAGGCCCTGCTCGAGGAGGTCACGCGGCTGTCCGGCTTTACCGTGCAACTGCACGGCATGGCCAAGGATGTCGCCGATATCGCCAAGCAGACCAACCTGCTCGCCCTCAACGCCGCCATCGAAGCGGCGCGCGCCGGCGAGGCCGGTCGTGGCTTTGCCGTGGTCGCCGACGAGGTGCGCAAGCTGTCTTCGCTGTCCGGCGAGACGGGACAGAAGATTGGCGAGACGGTCGCGACGGTCAGCGCGGCCATCGACAAGACACTCGATGTCTCGCGCGCATCCACCGACACGGACATTGCTGCTCTGGACAACGCCAACCGGGTGATTCACGAGGTGATAGGGCAGTTGCGCCAGAGCGCCGGGCGGCTGGTCGACGGTCGCGAGGCTATGCGCCGGGACAGCGAGGCGGTGGGGCTGGAGCTTGCAGAGGTGCTGGTATCCCTGCAGTTCCAGGACCGCGTCAGCCAGATGCTCGGCCATATCCGCGATGACCTGGAGAAGTTCAACCAGCACCTGCAGCTGCGCGAAGGGTGCAGGACCGCCGGCGAGGCCGCTCCGCCGCAGGACGGCAAGCGCTGGCTGGATGAACTGGCGCGCACCTACACCACCCCCGAACAGCACCAGATTCACCGCGGTCAGCGCCCCGGCGCGGCCGGTGATTCCGACATCACGTTTTTCTAAGGACACGCCATGAGCAAGACCATTCTCATCGTCGACGACTCTGCCTCCATCCGCCAGGTCGTTGGCATCAGCCTCAAGAGTGCCGGCTACAGCGTGGTCGAAGCGGTCGACGGCAAGGACGCGCTGAGCAAGCTGGACGGCCGCAAGGTGCACCTGATGATCAGCGACGTGAACATGCCGAACATGGACGGCATCGCCTTTCTCAAGGCCGTCAAGCAGCTGCCGGCCTACAAGTTCACCCCGGTGATCATGCTCACCACCGAGGCCGGCGAGGCACGCAAGCAGGAAGGCCAGGCCGCAGGCGCCCGCGCCTGGATCGTCAAACCCTTCCAGCCGGCACAGATGCTCAATGCCGTCTCCAAGCTGATCCTGCCGTGAACCTGACGAGGACACCCATGAGCGCCGAAGACATCCGCACCATCCGGCTGGAAGGCTCGCTGACCATCTACAGCGCCGCCGACAGCAAGCCGACCCTGCTGGACCAGCTGAACCCGCCGGGTCGGCTGGCCCTGGACCTCTCGGCTGTCGACGAGATCGACTGCGCCGGCTTGCAGCTGCTGGTGCTGGCACGCGAGGAAGCCCGTCGCGCCGGCGGCGAACTGCAGCTGGGCGAGTGCAGCGAGACCGTGCACGAAGCGCTGGTGCTCGGCGGCCTGGTGTCGTTCTTCGCCACTGCAGAGGAGGCAGACGCATGATCGACATGGCCGAAGTGCTTCAGACCTTTATCGCCGAGAGCCAGGAACTGCTGCAGCAGATGGAGCAGGCCCTGCTCGACATCGAGCAGAATCCCGACGACCCGGACACCCTCAACGCCATCTTTCGTGCCGCGCATACCATCAAGGGCTCGGCCGGACTGTTCGGCTTCGATCTGATCGTGGCCTTTACCCATGTGGCCGAGAGCGTGCTGGACCGGGTACGCAGCGGTGAGCTACCCATCGACGGCACCCTCAGCGCGCTGCTGCTCGAGGCAGGCGACCACCTGGCCGGGCTGATTGCCCAGCTCGACGCCGGCGCCTCGCTCGAGGCGCTGCCAGTGGCGATCATCGACCGCGGTGAAACGCTGATCAGCCGCATGGGCAGTTACCTCGAGGCGTCTCCAGGCGAAGCCCGCGGCGAACCGGTCACTTCCACTAGCGCCGCAACCGAGGCCGACATGAGCCGCGACGGGGGCCACTGGCACCTGTCGCTGCGCTTCGGCACGGACAGCCTGCGCAATGGCATGGACCCGCTGGCCTTTTTCCGCTACCTCAACACCTTCGGTCGCATCCTGCATGTCGAGGCGCTCACCGAGCAGCTGCCGGCCGCCGCCGAGATGGATCCGGAGAGCTGCTACCTCGGCTTCGAACTGGCCTTTGCCAGCGATGCCGACCGGGCCGCGATCGAGGGCGCCTTCGAATTCGTCCGTGAAGACAGCCTGGTGCAGGTCCTGCCGCCGGCGGCAGGACCCGATGCCTTGCGCGCACACCTGGACGCCCTACCGGAAGACGCCGCCGAGGCCGGCGAGCGGCTGCTGCGCTGTGCCAGCGTCAGCCGCGCCGAACTGGACGCCGTGCTGGCGCCTGTGCCGGCCATGGCCGAGACGGCTGCCGAGATGACACAAGCCACCCCGAGCCAGCAAAAGGCGCCGGTCGATGGTCCAGCCCCCGCGGCCAGAGTGCGCGGCGACAACAGCCTGATCCGCGTCGACGCTGGCAAGCTCGACCAGCTGATCAACCTCATCGGCGAGCTGATCATTGCCGGCGCCGGTGCGCGCATGATCGCCCAGAGCAGCGGGCTGAGCGCCATGGTCGAAGCCACCGAAGTGCTCTCGCGGCTGGTCGAAGAAGTCCGTGACTCGGCGCTGACCCTGCGCATGGTGCAGATCGGCGGCACGTTCAACCGCTTCCAGCGCGTGGTGCGCGATGTTGCCCGCGAGCTGGGCAAGGACATCACGCTGCAGATCAGCGGCGGCGATACCGAGCTGGACAAGACCGTGGTGGAAAAGATCGGCGATCCGCTGACCCACCTGGTGCGCAACGCCATGGATCACGGCATCGAGCCGCTCGAGGTGCGTCGCGCTGCCGGCAAGCCGTTGCAGGGGCGGGTCAGCCTCAATGCCTACCACGAGGCCGGCGGCATCGTCATCGAGGTTTCCGACGACGGTGGCGGCCTCGACCCGCAGAAGATCCTGGCCAAGGCCCTGCAGCGCGGCCTGGTGGCGGACGGACAGGCCCTGGCCGAGAAAGACATTCTCAACCTGATCTTCGAACCGGGCTTTTCCACTGCCGAAACCGTCAGCAACCTCTCCGGACGCGGCGTCGGCATGGACGTGGTCAAGCGCAACATCACGGCCCTGCGCGGCACCGTCGAGCTGGACAGCAGCCTCGGCATCGGCACCTGCGTGCGCATCCGCCTGCCACTGACCCTGGCCATCATCGACGGCTTCCGCATCGGCGTCGGCCAGGCCAGCTATGTGGTGCCGCTGGACATGGTGGAGGAATGCATCGAACTGCCGGCGGGCCATCTGGACGGGCAGGATTACCTCGACCTGCGCGGCGACGTCCTGCCGTTCATCCGCCTGCGCCAGCTGTTCGACGAGAACAGCACGCCGCCGCGCCGCGAAAACGTGGTGGTGGTGCGCTACGCCGGCAGCCGCGCCGGCCTGGTGGTCGACCAGTTGCTCGGCGAATTCCAGACCGTGATCAAACCGCTGAGCAAGGTCTTCGACCAAGTCTCCGGTTTCAGCGGCTTCACCATCCTGGGCAGCGGCGCCGTTGCCCTGATTCTGGATATTCCAGGGTTGCTCGGGCGTGTCGCCCGCGCGCCACTCGACCTGCGCCAGGCCAGCCCTGTCGCAACCCTCACCTGACGAGAGCCACGACCATGACCTTTACCCGCCCCCTGTTCGTGCTGGTCGCCGCCGCGCTGGCCAGCCTGACGGCCCTGACCCTGACCCTCCTGCAGAACGTTGGCAACGGCGTATTGCCCCTGGTGGCGCTGGCTGGCGTCCTGGTACTGGCCATCCAGGGCCTGGCCCTGGCTCGCAGCCTGCGTACCCTGGGCGCCGAGCTGCAGCACATGACCGACGAGCACGCCCTGGGCGACATCGATGTGGTGCTTGACCTCCACCGCTTCGGCGGCAGCTTCAAGGCGCTGGCCCACGGCATCAACGAGCTGGTGGCTGCCCACATCATCGTCAAGAAAAAGGCCATGGCCTGCGTCAAGGCTTTTGGCGAGGGGGATCTGACAGCCCCGCTGGAGCGCTTCCCCGGCAAGAAGGCCTTCATCAACGACAACATCGAGCAGCTGCGTGACAACCTGACCGGACTGATGGACGAGATGCGCCACATGTCCGACGAGCATGACCGCGGCGATATCGATGTGGTGATCGATGCCGAGCGCTTCGCCGGTTCCTACCGCGAGATCGCCCACGGCATCAACGCCATGGTTGCCGGGCATATCAGCGTTAAGAAGAAGGCCATGGCCGCGGTTCGCGCCTTTGGTGAGGGTGACCTGTCCGCACCGCTGGAACAGTTCCCGGGCAAGAAGGCCTTTATCAATGACAACATCGAGCAACTGCGCAGCAACATCCTGGCGCTGATCGAAGACACCCGCATGCTCAGCGAGGCGGCCATGCTCGGCCAGCTCGAGGTGCGTGCCGACGCCTCGCGCCATCGCGGCGACTTCCAGCGCATCGTCAACGGCATCAACGGCACTCTCGAGGCGATCATCGTCCCGCTCAACGAGGCCATGGCAGTCATCGCCCGCCTGGCCGAGGGCGATCTGTCGCGGACCATGGAAGGGGAATGCCAGGGTCACCTGCTTGCCTTGAAAAACTCGATCAATACCACGGTCGAGAAACTGGCTGAAGTGATCGGCCGGGTACACCACTCCACCGACATTCTCAGCAGCGCCGCCGAGGAAATTTCCGCCACCGCCCAGAGCCTCAGCCAGGCAGCTTCCGGCCAGGCAACCTCGGTCGAGGAAACCTCGGCGTCGATGGAGCAGATGTCCGCCTCGATCGAGCAGAACACCGAAAACGCCCGCATCACCGATGGCATGGCCGGCAAGGCCTCCTGCGAGGCTGCCGAGGGTGGCCAGGCGGTAAAGGACACCGTGGCGGCGATG
The DNA here is from genome assembly GCA_002387205.1 of Stutzerimonas stutzeri. Lineage (GTDB taxonomy): Bacteria > Pseudomonadota > Gammaproteobacteria > Pseudomonadales > Pseudomonadaceae > Stutzerimonas > Stutzerimonas stutzeri_N. The sequence goes on from DGLA01000011.1 coordinate 152,067, forward strand.
AAAGTCATCGCCGAGAAGATCGGCATCGTCGACGACATCGCCTACCAGACCAACCTGCTGGCGCTCAACGCGGCCATCGAAGCGGCCCGCGCCGGCGAGCACGGCAAGGGCTTTGCGGTGGTCGCCGCCGAGGTGCGCAAGCTGGCCGAGCGCAGCCAGGTGGCGGCGCAAGAGATAGGCCAAGTGGCCAAGAGCAGCGTGTCGCTGGCCGAGCGCGCCGGCTATCTGCTCGACCAGATGGTGCCCTCGATCACCAAGACCTCCGACCTGGTTCAGGAAATCACCGCCGCCTCCCAGGAACAGACCTCGGGAGTGGGCCAGATCAGCGCCGCCATGAACCAGCTCAGCGAGATCACCCAGCAGAACGCCTCCGCCTCCGAAGAGCTGGCCGCCACTGCCGAGGAAATGAGCGGCCAGGCCGAGCAGCTGCAACGTCTTATGCAGTTCTTCAGCCTGGAGGGCCGCCAGCCCTTTGCAGCCTCGGCCGAAATGACCATCCCGAGCCTGCGCGAACGACGCGGCAATCTGCGCGAGATGACCGATGGCGGCTTTGTCCGCTTCGGGAGCTGAGCCATGACCACCGACCTCGCCCTGTTGGTCAACCAGGGACAACAAAGCCAGTACCTGACCTTTCGTGTCGGCCAGGACGCATATGGCGTCGCCATCCGCTACGTGCGGGAGATCCTGGAGTTCGGACAGATCACCTTCGTGCCGATGATGCCCAGGCTGGTACGTGGCGTGATCAATCTGCGCGGCGCCGTCGTGCCGATCATCGACCTGGCCGAGCGCTTCGGCCATGGTCGCACCACACTCGGCGCGCGCACCTGCATCGTCATCGTGGAGATCGTCGACGAGGGGGAGACCCACCTGATGGGCGCCCTAGTCGATGCGTTCAACGCCGTGGTTGAAATCGAAGCGGGCGCCATCCGCCAGGCACCCGCGTTCGGCAGCCGTATCCGCGGTGAATTCATCGAGGACATGGCGCGTATCGACGAGCACTTCCTCACCCTGCTGCGCATGGAGCAAGTGCTGTCGGTCGCCCAGATCGCAGACATGGCAAGCCAACCCAATGCCCCTACCTTCTTTCCATGTGATGCGCGCGAGCGCGCAGGAGCAAGTCAATGACCATCAGCAAAAAAATGATCCTTCTGGTTCTCTCGGCCCTTCTCGGCATCGTTCTACTGTCCGGCCTGGGCTACCAGCAAATGCACAAGGTGTTCACCGCAGCCAACTACGGCAACGTCAACTCGGTTCCCAGCCTTTCCGCCTTGAACAAGCTACGAAGCGCCGTCAACGTGCAGATTCAACTGATCTACAGCCATATCCTGACCGTAGACGATGTGTCGATGGCCGAGATAGAGAAGCAAATCCAGATCAACCGAGGCGATATCCAGCAAGCCATTGATGAATACACCCAGGTGTTGTCCGACGACAAGGACACCCAGCTCCTCGAGGCAGACCGCCAAGGTATAGCCGCCCTCCTGCAGGGCGCCGACGTCGCACTGAGCATTTCGCGCAGGAACGAGAACGAGGCCGCCCGCGACGCCATGATCGCGCTGCAGAAAGACCTCATGGATCCGCTGCGCAACGCCCTCAACGCCCATCTCGAATACAACATCGATGCCGCCAACAAGGGCAGCGCGACTGCAGAGGACACGCTCGAGCGAGCTACGCTGATCTCCATCGTCGTATCGCTGATCACCTTGCTGGTCATCGGCCTGCTTGGCACCCTGATCACCCGCAACCTGCTGCGCCAGCTGGGCGGCGAGCCGGCCTATGCTGCCGATGTGGTGAGTCGCATCGCCGGGGGCGATCTGAGCATCGACATAACGACCAGACCCGGTGACGACAGCAGCATGCTGGCCGCCATCAGGCAGATGAGCGAAAAGCTCGCGCAAATCATCGGCGAGGTGCGCAGCAACGCCAACTCGCTGACCAGCGCCGCCGAGGAGATTTCCGCGACGGCCCAGAGCATGAGCCAGGGCGCCTCCGAGCAGGCCGCCTCGGTCGAAGAAACCTCGGCTTCGATGGAGCAGATGTCCGCATCCATCGAGCAGAACACCGAGAACGCCCGCGTCACCGACGGCATGGCCGGCAAGGCAGCAGGAGAAGCCACCGAAGGCGGCCAGGCGGTAAAGGATACCGTGGCAGCGATGAAGGCCATTGCCGACAAGATCGGCATCGTTGATGACATCGCCTACCAGACCAACCTCCTGGCGCTCAACGCCGCCATCGAGGCGGCTCGCGCCGGCGAGCACGGCAAGGGCTTTGCGGTGGTCGCCGCCGAGGTGCGCAAGCTGGCCGAACGCAGCCAGGTGGCGGCCCAGGAAATCGGCGAGGTGGCGCGCGGCAGCGTGGCACTGGCCGAACGCGCCGGCAATCTGCTCGACCAGATGGTGCCTTCCATCACCAAGACCTCGGACCTGGTACAGGAAATCGCCGCGGCCTCCCAGGAGCAGACCGCAGGGGTCGGCCAGATCAATACCGCCATGGCCCAGCTCAGCCAGATCACCCAGCAGTCGGCATCCTCCGCCGAAGAGCTGGCTGCCACCGCCGAGGAGATGAGTGGCCAGGCCGAGCAGTTGCAGCAATTGATGGGGTTCTTCCGGGTCGGAGCCGAGCCGCAACAGCCCCAGCCAGCACCGAAAGGCCAACGCCTGGAAACCCTGAAAACCGCCATAGGCGCCGCCTTTTCCGAGGGCAACGCCAGCCAGGCGGCCCTGCCCGCCGGTTTCGTACGCTTCAAGGGGTGATGCCATGCCAGACAGCCAACAGACCGCTAGCCGGGCACACGCCGCGCCCGCCCAGTACCTGACCTTTACCCTCGGCACCGAACTGTTCGCCGTCGAGACCCTGAGCGTTCGCGAGATCATCGAGTACGGCACGCTGACGCCGATTCCAATGATGCCGCCCTCGATCCTCGGGGTGATCAACCTGCGCGGCGCGGTCGTGCCGGTGGTCGATCTGCGGCTGCGTTTCGGTGACGGGGCCACGCCCCTTGGCCGGCGCACCTGCATCGTCATCCTTGAGGTGGCGCAGGCGGATGCCACCCAGGTGATCGGCGTGGTGGTCGATGCGGTCAATGCCGTGCTGGAGATCGGTGCCGCCGACATCGAGCCGGCGCCGCGCTTCGGCGGTCGCCTGCGGGCCGAGTTCATGCGTGGCATGGGCAAGGTCGACGGCCGCCTGGTGATCCTGCTGGACATCGGCAGGGTCCTTTCAGTCGACGACCTGGCCCTGCTGGCCGACCTCGAGAAGGCCGGGCAGGCCCAGGCCTGACGGATGCCCATGGACACCATCACCATCACCCTCAGTGACGTCGAGTTTCGTCAGTTCCGCGGCCTGATCCACCAGATCGCCGGGATCAGCCTGTCCGACGCCAAGAAGCCCCTGGTCGTCGGCCGCCTCGGCAAGCGCCTGCGCCAGCACGGGCTGGCCAGCTATGCCGATTACTTCCATCTGGTGCAGCGCGACCGCGGCGAACTGCAGGTGGCGGTGGACCTACTGACCACCAACGAGACCTACTTCTTCCGTGAGCCGAAGCACTTCGACTTCCTACGCCAGCTGCTGGAGGGCGAGCTGCGCACCGGCCGCGGCCCCCTGCGCATCTGGAGCGGCGCCTGCTCCAGCGGCGAGGAGCCCTATACCATCGCCATGCTGCTGGCCGAACACCTCGGCCAGCGCCCCTGGGAAATCCTCGCCTCGGACTTGAGCACGCGGATTCTCGAACAGGCACGCTCCGGCACCTATCCTCTGGAAGAGGCCGAGGGCATTCCCCTCGAGCTCCTGCATCGCTATTGCCTCAAGGGCACCGGCCGCCATGAAGGGCTGTTCGCCATCGACCCGGCAATAGGCAAGCGGGTGCAGTTTTCGCAGATCAATCTCAACACGACCCTGCCCGATGTCGGCCAGTTCGATGTGATTTTTCTGCGCAACGTGATGATCTACTTCAATCCCGAAACCAAGCGCCAGGTGGTCCAGCGCCTGCTTGCCCACCTGCGTCCCGGCGGCTATTTCATCATCAGCCATTCGGAAAGCCTGAACGGCATCAGCGACGCCCTGAAGGTGATTCGCCCCTCGATCTACCGTAAGCCCGATGCCTGATCGCGGACGCTTGGCAGACATCTACCTGCAGCCCGGCGAGCTGTATTTCGGCGACCGCCGGGTACGGCTGCGCACCCTGCTCGGTTCCTGCGTGTCGCTGGTGTTCTGGCATGCCGGGCGGCGCATCGGCGGCATGAACCATTTCATGCTGCCCAGCCGCACGCGCCCGGCCGGCGCCGCACTGGACGGTCGCTACGGTGATGAGGCCGTCGCGCTGCTGCTGCAGGCGATCCAGGCCTCGGGCACCCGCGTCCAGGACTACCGGGTGCACCTGGTGGGGGGCGGCGACATGTTCCCCCGGCTGGGCCGGCAACCTGACGGCAGCGTTGGCGAGCGCAACGTCGAGGCCGCCCGACGACTGCTCGCCGAACATGGCCTGCAATGCCATGGCGAGCACGTCGGTGGCAGCGGCCACCGCAATCTGATCTTTGATATCTGCAGCGGCCAGGTGGCCGTACGGCAGCTTTTACCCGCGCAATCGCCAGGGACGGCCTCTGGAGCCCGCACCAATGAAAAGCATTAAAGTCATGGTCATCGACGATTCGGCGGTGGTCCGCCAGGTGCTCGCCGGTACCCTGGCCGCCGATCCGGCGATAGAGGTAATCGCCACCGCACCGGACCCGCTGTTCGCACGGGAAAAGATGAGCCGGCAATGGCCCGATGTGATCGTGCTCGACGTGGAAATGCCGCGCATGGACGGCATCACCTTTCTCAAGCAACTGATGGCCGAGCGGCCGACTCCGGTGGTGATCTGCTCGACACTGACCGAAAAGGGTGCCGCGACCACCATGCAGGCGCTGGCGGCCGGCGCGGTAAGCATCATCACCAAGCCGCAGCTGAACCTGCGCCAGTTCCTGCTCGATGCCAGCGACGATCTGATCCATGCGGTCAAGGCCGCCGCGCGCGCCAACCTGCGGCGCATCGTAACCCCGCCACCGCCGGCACCGCGGCAGAACGCCGACGCGATCCTGCCCGCCAGCCAGGCGATGGCCCGCACCACCGAAAGCCTGGTGGCCATCGGCACCTCAACCGGCGGCACCCAGGCGCTGGAATATGTACTCACCGCACTGCCACGGGTCTGCCCGGGCCTGGTGATCGTCCAGCACATGCCGGAGCGCTTCACCGCCGCCTTCGCTGAGCGGCTGAACAAACTCTGTCAGATCGAAGTGCGCGAAGCCTGCAACGGCGACCGGGTCATGCCCGGACTGGCGCTGATCGCACCGGGCGGCCGCCATATGCTGATCAAGCGCAGCGGCGCGCAGTATCGGGTGGAGATCGTCGACGGGCCGCCGGTCAGTCGTCACCGCCCTTCGGTCGACGTCCTGTTCCGTTCGGTCGCGGGTTCGGCCGGTGCCAATGCCGTCGGCATCATCATGACCGGCATGGGTGACGATGGCGCTCGTGGCCTGAAGGAAATGCGCGAAGCGGGGGCGCACACCTTCGGCCAGAACGAGGCCAGTTGCGTGGTCTATGGCATGCCCAAGGAAGCCTTCAAGCTTGGCGCGGTGGAACGGGAAATCCCCTTGCAGCAGATTCCCGCAGCCATCCTGCAGCCAGTTGCTGCACTGCGCGGTTGAGCGGACCGGAACCAGATGCGCATGGTGGCCAGGCTGAAGCGAGCAGAGGTAGACGGCTAACGCGTAGAACAGCGGAGCGCAGACGCCGACCACCAGCCTTTCAAGGCGTCGCGACCGCGCGTAGAATCGGGCCCATTCCTCGCCATCACCCACCGGCGGGCCAATGAGCCCAGGCCGCCCGAGCGATACCCCGCCTCGATCCGGCCCCTCCGCACGCACGGTCACCTGCCGTTGCACGCGGCACAGGTGACGCTCACCATAAGCACTATTCGAACCGCTGATTAGCCGCAGGAACCGTCATGCCCGATTACCGCTCGAAAACCTCCACGCACGGCCGCAACATGGCCGGTGCCCGCGCGCTGTGGCGTGCCACCGGCATGAAGGACGAAGACTTCAAGAAGCCGATCATCGCCATCGCCAACTCCTTTACCCAGTTCGTGCCCGGCCACGTGCATCTGAAGGACCTGGGCCAGCTGGTCGCCCGTGAGATCGAAAAGCACGGCGGCGTCGCCAAGGAATTCAACACCATCGCGGTCGACGACGGCATCGCCATGGGCCACGACGGCATGCTCTATTCGCTGCCGTCGCGCGAGATCATCGCCGACTCGGTGGAGTACATGGTCAACGCGCACTGCGCCGATGCCATCGTCTGCATCTCCAACTGCGACAAGATCACCCCCGGCATGCTGATGGCCGCGCTGCGCCTGAACATCCCGGTGGTGTTCGTCTCAGGCGGCCCGATGGAAGCGGGCAAGACCAAGCTGGCCAGCCACGGCCTGGACCTGGTCGACGCCATGGTCATCGCCGCCGATGAAAGCGCCTCCGACGAGAAGGTCGCCGAATACGAGCGCAGCGCCTGCCCGACCTGTGGCAGCTGCTCCGGCATGTTCACCGCCAACTCCATGAACTGCCTGGCCGAGGCCCTCGGGCTCGCCCTGCCCGGCAACGGTTCGACCCTGGCCACCCACAGTGATCGCGAGCAGCTGTTCCTGCGCGCCGGTCGCACCGTCGTCGAGCTGTGCCAGCGTTATTACGGCGAGGGCGACGAGTCGGTCCTGCCGCGCAACATCGCCAGCCGCCGCGCGTTCGAGAACGCCATGACCCTGGACATCGCCATGGGCGGCTCGACCAACACCATCCTGCACCTCCTGGCTGCGGCTCAGGAAGCCGAGGTCGATTTCGACCTGCGCGCCATCGACGCCCTGTCGCGCAAGGTGCCGCAGCTGTGCAAGGTCGCGCCGAACATCCAGAAGTACCACATGGAAGACGTGCACCGCGCCGGCGGCATCTTCTCCATCCTCGGTGAACTGGCCCGCGGCGGTCTGCTGCACACCGACGTGCCCACCGTGCACAGCCGCAGCATGGAAGAAGCCATTGCCAAGTGGGACATCACCCAGACTGACGACGAAGCAGTACACACCTTCTTCAAGGCAGGCCCGGCCGGTATCCCGACCCAGACGGCCTTCAGCCAGTCGACCCGCTGGGACACGCTCGACTTGGACCGCGCCGAAGGCTGCATCCGCAGCGTCGAGCACGCCTACTCGCAGGAAGGCGGCCTCGCCGTGCTCTACGGCAACATCGCCCTCGATGGCTGCGTGGTGAAAACCGCGGGCGTGGACGAATCCATCCATGTCTTCGAAGGCACGGCGAAGATCTTCGAGAGCCAGGACAGCGCCGTGAAGGGCATCCTCAATGACGAGGTGAAGGCCGGCGACATCGTCATCATCCGTTACGAAGGTCCGAAAGGCGGCCCGGGCATGCAGGAAATGCTCTACCCGACGTCCTACCTGAAGTCCAAGGGCCTGGGCAAGGATTGCGCCCTGCTCACCGATGGTCGCTTCTCCGGCGGCACCTCGGGCCTGTCCATCGGCCATGCCTCGCCGGAAGCAGCTGCAGGCGGCGCCATTGGCCTGGTGCAGGACGGCGACAAGGTACTGATCGACATCCCCAACCGCAGCATCCAGCTGCAGGTCAGCGATGAAGAGCTGTCCCACCGCCGCATCGAGCAGGACAAGAAGGGCTGGAAGCCGGCCGCCCCGCGTGCGCGCAAGGTGACCACCGCCCTCAAGGCCTACGCCCTGCTCGCCACCAGCGCCGACAAGGGCGCGGTACGCAACAAGGCGATGCTGGACGACTGATCGTCAGGATTCATCGCTGCACTAAGCCCGACCTTTGCGTCGGGCTTTTTCATTACAGCGTCGACGGCTTGTGCCGACCGGCTCCGAGTGCTTCCAGCGGTCAGCCTGCCGAGGGGAGCGGCTGGTCCCACTCCGCCGCCAGAGCCTGCACATGCGCACCAATTGCCAGCGCCGCCGTCAGCCCTGGCGATTCGATGCCAAACAGGTTCACCAGCCCCCTGATACCGTGTTGCTGCGGCCCATCGATACGAAAGTCCGCAGCCGACTTACCGGGCCCGCTGATTTTCGGCCGGATGCCGGTGTAGGCCGGCTGCAAGGCTCCATCCGGCAGGCCTGGCCAGTAGCGCCGGATCGCCGCGTAGAAGACATCGGCGCGCCGCTCGTCCAAGCTGTAGTCCAGATCTTCGACCCACTCCACATCAGGGCCGAAACGCGCCTGTCCGCCGAGATCCAGCGTCAGATGCACGCCCAGCCCACCGGGTTCGGGCAATGGATAGACCAGATGGCGGAAAGGCGTCGCGGTTGCCAGGCTGAAATAGCTGCCTTTGGCGAAATAGCGCGGCGGCACCGATTCGGCGGCCAGCCCGGCCGTGTGCGCGGCGATGGCTGGCGCGGCATGTCCGGCACAGTTGATGACGCTGACGGCAAGCAGCGTCATCGGCGCCTCGCCACCGACGTCGACGCGCAACCCCGCACCGGACACCTCCATAGCCGTGACCGGTGCATGCAGCGCCAGCAGCGCACCCGCGGCTTCGGCATCGCCCTGCAGCGCCAGCATCAATGCGTGACTATCGACGATCCCGGTGCTGGGCGACAGCAGGCCAGCCACGGCGCTGAGCTGCGGCTCCAGCGTTTTCACCTCGTCGCCATCAAGCCGGCGCAAGTCGTCGACGCCATTGGCCAGGGCATGAGCCTGTAGCGCGTCGAGCCCCGCCAATTGGGATTCATCGGTGGCGACGATCAGCTTGCCGCAGCGCCGGTACGGCACGCCGTGGCTTTCGCAGAACGCGTAGAGCGCATCTCGCCCGGCTACGCACAGCTGTGCTTTCAGCGATCCTTGCGGATAGTAGATGCCGGCATGAATGACCTCGCTGTTGCGCGAGCTGGTGCCCGTGCCAATGGCCGCTTCGGCTTCCAGTATCAGGACGTCCCGTCCGGCCTGAGCCAGTGCACGCGCGACCGCCAACCCCACCACACCGGCACCGATGACCACGCAGTCGACCTGTTCCATTCCCGTTCTCCTCGTAAGGCGAACGCCAGACTGCCCCAAGATCGAACCACCGCCAAGTCCCGCTTGCCCAACCCTCAGACAGGTATAAAACGGGAGCCACCATGCGCATCGGCGTCATTTCAGACACTCACGGCCTGCTGCGCCCTGAAGCGCTCAAGGCGCTGGAAGGCTGCGAGCGCATCATCCACGCCGGTGATATCGGCAAACCCGAGGTGCTGGACAGGCTGCGCGAGCTGGCGCCGCTCGATGTGATCCGGGGCAATGTCGACAGCGGTGACTGGGCGGCGGCGGTTCCGGAGCACCTCGATCTGCAAGTCGGCGGGCTGCGCATCCATGTCACCCATGACGTCAAGACGATGGTGATCGACCCGGTCGCCGAGCAGGTCGACGTGGTGATCGCCGGGCATTCGCACCAGCCCAAGATCGAAGAGGTCAACGGCGTGCTCTACCTCAATCCAGGCAGCGCCGGCCGCCGCCGCTTCACGTTGCCCATCAGCCTGGCCTTGCTGGATATCGAGGACGGCCAGCCGCGCGCGCAGCTGGTGACGCTGGGTTGATCGCTTAGCTCACGCCCATGTAACGATCACTGCGGTGATTGATCGCCAGCACCAGGTTCAGCGCCACGGCGCCCAGCACCGAGAGCGCAACCTTATCCAGCGGCACGATGAACACCGCTGCCAGCACGATCAGCGCATCGATGCCCATCTGGAAGGTCCCGGCGCGCAGGCCGAAGCGCTCCTGCAGGAACAGCGCAAGGATGTTCACCCCACCGAGGCTGGCGCGGTGACGAAACAGCATCAGCAGCCCGACGCCCATGGCGAACCCACCGAACAGCGCCGCGTAATAGATGTTCAGCTCGGCAAAGCGAATCCAGCTTGGCGTCAGCTCGGCCATCAGCGAAACCAGAGCCACCGCGATCACGGTGCGCAGCGTGAAACTCCAGCCCATGCGCCAGATGGCCAGCAGGTAGAACGGGATATTGAGGGCGAAGAACACCAGCCCGAAGGGCCAGCCGGCAAGGTACTTGAGCAGAAATGCCAGGCCTACCGTGCCGCCGGTCAAGAGCCCGGCATGGCTATAGAACGCGATACCCAACGCCACCATCGCAGTACCAAGGAGCAACGCAAGGGCATCCTCCCAGAGCGGATGGCGGATGAATATCGGGGCAATGGTCTCCGCCTGCTCAGCGTCGCATTGCACTGGGCTCGGCTTGTCGTTCTGCATGGAAGTGTCTCGTGTGGAGCGGACGGAAAGCATAAGCACTGACGCCAAGTCAGGACTTGGCGTCAGTCAAGGAAGCGCAGGGTAGCGGACTTAGCGGCGCTGCCAGGTCTCGAAGCGGTAAGCCGGCGCCTCACCCTCGGCTGGATGTGCCTTGCTATCGACACGCTGCCATTCGGCTTCGTCATAGGCGGGGAAGAAGGCGTCACCTTCGGGAGCCGCATCGATTCGGGTGAGGTAGAGGCGCTGAGCCTGCGCCAATGCCTGGGCGTAGAGTTGCGCACCGCCGATCAACATCAGCTCGTCGACGCCCTGCTCGCGCGCCCATTGCTCGGCGCGCACCAGTGCGGCGTCCAGTGAGGTAAAGGTTTCGGCACCTTCTAGCTGCAGACCCTGCTGACGGCTGACCACCAGGTTCAACCGGCCCGGCAACGGGCGGCCAAGCGAATCCCAGGTCTTGCGCCCCATGATGATCGGCTTGCCAAGGGTCATGGCCTTGAAGTGCTTGAGGTCGGCCGGCAGATGCCAGGGCATCTTGTTGTCCAGCCCGATGACGCGGTTGTCCGCCAGGGCCGCGATCATCGCAAGGGGAAGTGAGGTCTGATTCATGGCGGCGAGCATAACAGAGCGTCCCGCAGGCAGTCAGCGCCGTCAGATACACGTCAACATCACCGAACGGTCATCTCTGCTTTACCAAAGCGTCAAGCTGCCGTCATTGTGAGCGATCAGGCTTACCGCTCCCCTTCCATGGAGATGCCCAAGATGGCCCGCCACAGCCGCCCTGCCCTGCGCCACCTGTTGACAGCCTGCAGTCTGCTGCTGCCAATCGCCGCATTTGCCGCCACGCCCGACGCCTCGGTCGCCGCCAAGAACGGCCGCGACGAGCCCCATCCGCTGGTCATTGCCCACCGCGGCGCCAGTGGCTACGTGCCCGAGCACACCCTTGCCTCTTACGCGCTGGCCATCCTGCAGGGCGCCGACTATGTCGAACCGGATCTGGTGATGACCCGCGACGGCGAGCTGGTCGCCCGTCACGACAACGAGCTGGGGTTGACCACCGATGTGTCGCAGCACCCGGAATTCGCCGACCGCAAGCGCACGCAAATGGTCGACGGGGTAGAGCTCACCGGCTGGTTCAGCGAGGACTTTACGCTGGCCGAGCTGAAAACCCTGCGCGCCATCGAGCGCATCCCATCGATCCGTCCCGGTAACGCACGGCTCGACGGCAGCCTGGAAATCCCGACGCTGCAAGAGATCATCGACCTGGTGAAAACCATGCAGCTGAGCGAGCGCCGCCGCATCGGTCTTTACCCGGAAACCAAGCACCCGACCCACTTCCAACAGCTCGGCCTGGCGATGGAAAAGCCGCTGGTCAGTACCCTCCATCGCAACGGCTACGCCGGCCGCAGCGCGCCGGTCTACATCCAGTCGTTCGAAGTCGAGAACCTGAAAACCCTGAGCCGTATGACCCAGCTGCGCCTGGTGCAGTTGTTCAGCAGCGGTCAGCCCTACGATCAGCAGGTACGCGGCAGCAAACTGACCTACGCGCAGATGGCGACCGCAGAAGGCCTTAAAGCCATCTCGCGTTATGCCGCAGGCGTTGGCCCGGAAAAGAGCTACATCATCCCGCGGGACGCCAACGGCAACCTCGGCCAGCCCACCAGCTTCGTGCCGGACGCCCATGCGGCGGGCCTGAAGGTGCACCCATACACCTTCCGCGCCGAGAACGTGTTCCTTCCGACCAACCTGCGCAAAGGCGACTCCCCAGCCGAGCGCGGCGATATCGAAGCTGACATACAGGCCTTCCTCGACGCTGGCATCGACGGGCTGTTCATCGATCAGCCGGATATCGCGGTGAAGGTGCGCGAGAACAACAACCAAATCTAGACTGATGCCAGCAAAGGCGGCACGGATGCCGCCCCTGAGAGATCACTGACGGTTGGCAATCTTCTGCAGGTTTTCGTTGATCTTGAACAGCACGATCAGCAGCTCGCACCAGACCCGGGTTCCAATCAGGCCGAACAGCAGGATGCCGAGGCCAGACCAGAAGCCGCCGCCGTATCCGCTGAACATCGTGCCGATGGCGCCGATGACCACGCTGATCAATCCAAGCCAGTAGATGAAGATAATGATCTTCGGCGTCAGCATGGAGTCGAAGAAAAAGACGTCTTTCATTGCAAAGTCCTTTTGAGGATGCACAAGGTCGGCGGGGATACGCTGCTGGGCGAATCAACCTATCCTTGGCGATGTTGATGCGGCGAACCGCGAGACGATCAGATGATCGGGCGCGGATGCTAGCAGACTCGGCTCATTGCGCCGGTGATGCGATGCCCCTTCTGGCCGGCAACGGTTATCCTCAGGACCGAGCCCCTCTACGAGAAACCGTGTGCCCGCCCCTTCTCCCTCCTCACCGAATCCCCTCGAACGCCTCTGGCTGACTGAAGCCGTGCGCCTGCGTGAAGAACATGCCGGGCCGCTGGACGACGCCGAGGCCAACCGGCAAGCCCGTGCGCAAGGTGGGGCACTGCCAGACCTGATCGAGCACCGCGCCCTGTGGCTGGCTCGTCGTGACGGCCTGATCGATGCGCTGAGTCATTGGCGGCAGGGCGCACGGCTGGCCGGGTTCGCACTGACTCTGCTGGCGATTTTTACCGGGGCCGGACTGGCGGCAGCGGCGCTGGGAGACGGCGTACGGCCGGTCAATGTGTTCTGGGCACTGGGCAGCCTGCTCGGGCTGAATCTGCTGACGCTGCTGGGGTGGTTGCTGGGCTTTCTCTTCGCGGGCGACGCTGGCGGTGCATTGGGCCGGTTGTGGCTCTGGCTCAGCGAAAAGCTGGCCCGCGACGCCCGCGCCGTGCAGTTGGCACCAGCGTTATTGGCGGTGCTGGAGCAGCGACGCCTCGGGCGCTGGCTCTTGGGGCTCGGCGTGCACGGCTTATGGCTGGTGGCGATGGGCAGCGCCCTGGTGACGCTGCTCGCGCTGCTCGCCACGCGGCGCTACGGCTTCGTCTGGGAAACCACCATCCTTGGCGAAGGCACATTCGTAGGTCTGACGCAGGCGCTCGGCATGCTGCCGTCGCTGCTGGGTTTCAGCGTGCCGGACATCGAGCAGATCCGCGCCAGCGGTGATCTGGCCAACGGTGTAGAAAGCGCCCGTCAAAGCTGGGCGGGCTGGCTGGTTGGCGTGGTGCTGATCTACGGTCTGCTGCCACGCCTGCTGCTGGCATTGCTCTGCCTGTGGCGCTGGCGTCGTGGACGGGCACAGCTGCGGCTCGATCTGCAATTACCGGCCTACCGGCTGCTGCGTGAGCGCCTTCAGCCGCCTAGCGAGCACCTTGGCATCACTGACGCCGCGCCGACACAGTTGCATGCACCAAATGCCGGGGCGCAGCTGGACGGTAGCGAGGGTGCGGTGCTGGTCGGCATCGAGCTGGACCTGAGCCAACCGTGGCCGCCAAAGCTGCCAAAGGCCGTCGCTGATGCGGGCGTGCTGGATGACCGCGAGCAGCGCCGGCGATTGCTCGAACAGCTGACCCGCTTTCCACCGCAACGCCTGGCCATCGCCTGCGATCCGCGTCGCTCCCCGGATCGCGGCACCCTGGCTTTGATCGGCGAGCTGAGCCGTTGCGCGGCCCAGAGCCGTGTCTGGTTGCTGCAACCGCCCGCTGGCGAAGCGCTGGACAGCCATCGCCTGCAGGATTGGCATCTGGCGCTGGATGGCCTCGGTTTACCCTATTCGGGCAGCGCACCCCTGACCTGGCTGGAGAGCGGCGATGGTTAAGCACCCGGGCAACAGGCTCCAGACCGTGAGTTGCACGGGAATCATCCGTAGGGTGGATGGCGCTCTTTTCTTCCACCGAAATGGCGGCCTGCCCGAAGGTGGATGGGTAAAGCGCCATCCACCCTACTCGACCGGAGCGACCCCTGCAGAGCAAACCCGCACCCCCATCGCAGGGCGGGTGAAACTCGCTGACCGGCAGCTTTCGCTAGACAGTCCTTGCGAGGAGCACCCGCCCCACTGCCTTGCAAACCATCACGCGGGTTGCAACCGCAGGGTGGCGGAAAACCAGACGAGACTCATCAAAACGCCCGGAGGAGGACGCCCATGAGCGCACCTCTGAAACTGGCCCTGGTCGGCCACACCAACGTCGGCAAGACCTCGCTGCTGCGCACCCTGACCCGCGACGTCAGCTTTGGCGAGGTCTCGCATCGGCCGAGCACTACCCGCCACGTAGAAGGTGCGCGGCTGTCCGTCGACGGCGAACCGCTGCTGGAGCTCTATGACACGCCCGGTCTGGAGGACGCCATCGCCCTGCTCGATCATCTCGAGCGGATCGAACGCCCCGGCGAGCGCCTCGACGGGCCGGCTCGCACCGCCCGCTTTCTTGATGGCAGCGAGGCACGTCAGCGCTTCGAGCAGGAGGCCAAGGTGCTGCGTCAGCTGCTGGCGAGCGATGCCGGCCTCTACGTAATCGATGCGCGCGAGCCGGTATTGGCCAAGTACAAGGACGAATTGGCGGTGCTGGCCGGCTGCGGCAAGCCGCTGCTGCCGGTGCTCAACTTTGTCGCGCAAACCGGCCACCGCGAAGAACAGTGGCGCGAAGCATTGGCGCGCCTGGGCTTGCACGCGCTGGTGCGCTTCGACAGCGTGGCCCCGCCGATCGATGGCGAGCGCCGACTCTATGAAAGCCTGGCGCTGCTACTGGAACAGTCGCGACCCAAACTGCAGCGATTGATCGACGACCATGAAGCCCAGGCCATGGCGCGGCTGGTGGAAGGCAACCGGCTGATTGCCGAACTGCTGGTCGACGTCGCCGCCTGCCGCCGCAGCGTTGCGGCGCAGCCCGACCTTGAGCGCGGCGCCATCCGAGAGCTGCACGACGCCGTGCGGTCCCGCGAGCAACGCTGCGTCGAGTCCATGCTGCGGCTGTACGGCTTCCGGCCACAGGATGCAGCTGCAGCCGACTTGCCATTGCTCGATGGTCGCTGGGGTGATGACCTGTTCAATCCGGAAACGCTCAAGGAGCTGGGCGTGAAGATCGGCGGTGGGATGGCCGCCGGGGCGGCCGCAGGTGCCGGGGTCGACCTGATGGTCGGCGGCATCACCATGGGGGCGGCGGCACTGCTCGGGGCTATTGCCGGTGGTGGTGCGCAGACCGCCAGACACTATGGCAACCGGCTGCTGGGCAAGCTCAAGGGCCAGCGCGAACTGACCGTCGACGACGCCGTGCTGCGCCTGCTCGCGCTGCGCCAGCGGCAATTGCTGATCGCCCTTGCCGCCCGTGGCCACGCCGCGATGGAGGCGATCCGCCTGGATGCGCCGGACGACAAGGCCTGGCGCGAAGGCAAGCTGCCCGAAGCGCTGCATCGATGCCGCGCCCATCCCGAATGGTCCTCGCTCAACCCCGGCGCACGGCTGGAACAGTCCGAACGGCAGCAGCAATTGGCGGAGCTGGTCCAGAGCCTGCAGCGAAGCTAGGCGCCCGCCACAGCGGCTTCGCCAGGCATCGCCGGCTTGGGTCGCGTAGAGCGCAACGCGCAAAACGTGGCGGCAACAATCAGCAGCCCGCCGATCCAGCCCTGCAGGCCCAACCGCTCTTCGAGCCAAAGCCCGGCAACGATGGCGCCGAACAGGGGCTCGGACCCCATCAGCAGCGAGACGCGCGTCGCGCTTGTGCGGCCTAGCGCCAGGTTCTGGACGTAGAGCGCAAACAGCGTGGCGAACCCCACCAGATAAAGTGCCGCAGCCCAGAACGCCGGGCTTTGCGGCAACGCTGGCAAGCCACCCGGTAATGACAGGCCCAGCACCAGACAACCTGAGGCCACCACCCCGCTCTGTACGGCGGTCAGCGCCAGCGGCGGAATTTCAAGATCGGCGGTCAGGCGGCGCGTCAGGCAGACCAGCACGGCGCGCAGCACTGCAGCTGCAAGCATCAGCCCATCACCTACATTAAGCGATATCGCCACGCCTCCGGTCAGCAACCAGACGCCAGCCAGCGACAACCCGCAGGCGACAAACAAAAGACTGCTCGGGCGCTGGCGCAGCATCGCCCATTCCACGAAGGGCGTGAACACCATGCATAGACTGATGAGAAAAGCGGCGTTGCTGGCCGTAGTGAGCATGAGGCCCCAGGTCTCACACACAAAGATGCCCAACATCACCAGGCCCAGCGGTAGACCCGGACGAACCGCTCGCAGCCCGTCCCCGCGCAGCTGCGGCAGTAGCACAATGAAGGTCAGCCCGAAGCGAACCGCCAGAAATCCCAGCACCGGATAGAACCACAGCGCCTGCTTGGCCACTGCATAACTGCTGCCCCAAATGATCGCCACCATCAGCAGCATGGCATCGGCCAGCCAGAGATTGCGTCGTGCTACGCCTTGCCAAGCTTTCATGCTGAACGGCCTCTGATCTGCAAATGCCGATTGTCCTTTGATGCGCTGGAATTGATAATCCAGCGAAAAGACAAAGTACTTGTTCAGCATGAGAACGAATGAAAAGACTTCGCTGCTAACCGGTATGGCGGTTTTTGCTCGCGTGGTTGAGACAGGAAGCTTCTCCGCGGCGGCCCGTCAGCTGGGCATGACCGCCTCGGCGGTGAGTCGTCAGGTAGCGCGCCTGGAGCATGAGTTATCCCTACGACTGATGGAACGCACCACGCGGCAACTGCGGCTCAACGAAGCCGGCAGCGAGTTTTACGTCCACTGCCGCACGATGCTGGACGCCGCCGACCAGGCACTGGCCATCGGAGAACGCTTGATGAGCAGCCCGCGCGGACTGGTCCGCCTGAGCGTTCCCAAGGCCTACGGCAAATTCGTCATCAGCCCATTGATGCCAGGCTTTCTACGCCGCTACGCCGATGTAGATGTGCAACTGCATATCAGCGACCAGAGCCCGGACCTGATCGAGGACGGCTTTGACCTGCTGATCAAAGTGACCGATCAGCCACCCGAAGGCCTCGCCGGCAAACCACTCGGGCCGGTGCGTCAGTTGCTATGCGCCAGCCCGGCCTACTTGGAACAGCAAGGCACGCCGCAGCATCCGCAGGAATTGCTCCGACACAGTTGCGTTTATCTGGGTGAGCACGCGGGCGACAACCGCTGGCATTTCAGCGATGGCGAACGGCAGGAAGTGGTAACGGTGCGCGGCCGCTATGTCTGCAACCACAG
Source organism: Stutzerimonas stutzeri (assembly GCA_002387205.1). Taxonomy (GTDB): domain Bacteria; phylum Pseudomonadota; class Gammaproteobacteria; order Pseudomonadales; family Pseudomonadaceae; genus Stutzerimonas; species Stutzerimonas stutzeri_N. The sequence goes on from DGLA01000011.1 coordinate 169,505, forward strand.
CGAAGCGAGGCTGGAAGCTGCGCTGGCTGATATTGGAATCACCGTGTTGCCGCATTTCACAGCAGCGCAGGCATTGGCGGATGGGCACTTACGCGAGGTGCTGCAACAGTGGCGCTACACCGGCTCGTATCAAGGCGCGGCCTGGCTGCTGTGGCGGCAGAACCAGCACCTGCCGCCCAAACAGCGGGTTCTGATCGATTACCTCAGTGAGGCGCTGGGTTCGCGCTGACCAGTCCACTGAGCAGGACCTCGACAATTCAGTCGCGCTTGGCCACTTCCTCGGCCATGCGCTTGAGGCCCAGGTGACGGACGTCAGTACCGCGTACCAGGTAGATCACCATTTCGGCGATGTTGCGCGCGTGGTCGCCGATACGCTCCAGCGAACGCAATACCCAGATCACGCTGAGCACGCGGGAGATCGAGCGAGGGTCTTCCATCATGTAGGTGACCAGCTCGCGCAGGGCGGTCTTGTATTCGCGGTCGACGGTCTTGTCGTACTGCGCCACCGACAACGCCAGATCGGCATCGAAGCGGGCAAAGGCATCCAGGGACTCCTGCACCATGCGGCGAACCTGGTCGCCGATATGGCGCACTTCGACATAGCCGCGCGGCGACTCGCCGTCTTCGCACAGTTCGATGGCGCGGCGGGCAATCTTGGTCGCCTCGTCACCGATACGCTCCAGGTCGATGACCGACTTGGAGATGCTGATGATCAGGCGCAGGTCGGACGCCGCTGGCTGGCGCCGCGCAAGAATGCGGATGCACTCTTCGTCGATGTCGCGCTCCATGTGGTTGATCTGGTCATCCACGTCACGCACCTGCTGCGCCAGCCCAGAATCGGCTTCGATCAGCGCGGTGACCGCATCGTTGACCTGCTTCTCCACCAGGCCACCCATGGCCAGGAGGTGGCTGCGCACCTCTTCCAGCTCGGCGTTGAACTGCTGGGAAATGTGTTGGGTGTGGCTGTCTTTGCTGATCATCAAAAGCTCCTGAAAGCCGCTGAAGGCTGAAGGCTGAAGGCTGGACGAGGTGCTTGTACGTCAAGCGTCCAGCCTCCAGCGCTCTTCTCGTCTTTTTTGCTTATTAACCGTAGCGCCCCGTGATGTAGTCTTCGGTCTGCTTCTTGTCGGGGTTGGTGAACAGCGTATCGGTATCGCCGTACTCGATCAGCTTGCCCATGTACATGAAGGCGGTGTAATCGGACACCCGCGCGGCCTGCTGCATGTTGTGGGTGACGATGACGATGGTGTACTTGGCCTTGAGCTCGTAGATCAGCTCTTCGACTTTCAGCGAGGAGATCGGGTCGAGGGCCGAGCTGGGCTCGTCGAGCAGCAGTACTTCGGGCTGCACCGCGATGGTCCGGGCGATGACCAGACGCTGCTGCTGGCCGCCGGAAAGACCGAGGGCCGATTCGTGCAGGCGATCCTTGACTTCGTCCCACAGGGCGGCGCCCTTGAGTGCCCATTCGACGGTCTCGTCCAGTACGCGCTTCTGCTTGATGCCCTGGATGCGCAGCCCGTAGACGACGTTCTCGTAGATGCTCTTGGGAAACGGGTTGGGCTTCTGGAACACCATGCCGACACGACGGCGCAGGTCGGCGACGTCTTCGCCCTTGCGGTAAATGTTGTTGCCGTCGAGGTTGATGGCGCCTTCGATGCGGCAGCCGTCGACCAGGTCGTTCATGCGGTTGAAGCAGCGCAGCAGCGTCGACTTGCCGCAACCGGACGGCCCGATGAAGGCAGTCACCCGCTGACGCGGAATGTTCATGCTGACGTTGTACAACGCCTGCTTCTCGCCGTAATACAGGCTCAGGTCGGGCACTTCGATGGCCACGGCTTCGTTGGCCAGATCCAGCGCGCGCTTGTCACGACCCAGCGCCGAGATGTCGATGGAATGCGTCTTTGCTTGTGACATGGGTGTCTCCGTAGTCGCTGGAGGCCAGAGGCTTGAGGCTGGACGCGGTCGGTGCCGTATGTTCGTCCAGCGTCTGGCCTCCAGCGCTTTTATCGGCAGTTAATGGTCAAGCGCTTTGTATTTTTCGCGCAGGTGGTTACGAATCACGACGGCACTGAGGTTCAGAACCGCGATCACCAGCACCAGCAGCAACGCAGTGGCGTAGACCAGCGGCCGTGCGGCCTCGACATTGGGGCTCTGGAAGCCGACGTCATAGATATGAAAGCCCAGGTGCATGATCTTCTGATCGAGGTGCAGATAGGGGTAGTTGCCGTTGAGCGGCAGGCTAGGCGCGAGCTTGACCACACCCACCAGCATCAGCGGTGCGACTTCACCGGCGGCACGGGCCACCGCCAGAATCAGGCCGGTCATCATCGCCGGGCTGGCCATCGGCAGTACCACTTTCCATAGCGTCTCGGACTTGGTCGCACCCAGGGCCAGCGAGCCTTCACGAAGAATTCGCGGGATGCGCGCCAGGCCTTCTTCGGTGGCAACGATCACCACCGGCAGCGTCAGGATCGCCAGAGTGAGCGATGCCCACATCAGGCCCGGCGTACCGAATACCGGCGCCGGTGCCGCTTCCGGATAGAAGATCCGGTCGAGCGAGCCACCCAGGACGTAGACGAAGAAGCCCAGGCCGAACACGCCGTAGACGATCGAAGGCACGCCGGCAAGGTTGTTCACCGCGATGCGGATGATGCGGGTCAGCACGCCCTGCTTGGCATACTCGCGCAGGTAGACCGCCGCGATCACGCCGAACGGGGTAACGATGACGGCCATGATGATGGTCATCAGCACGGTGCCGAAGATCGCCGGGAAGATACCGCCTTCGGTGTTGGCCTCACGCGGCTCGTCGCTGACGAATTCCCAGACCTTGGCGAAGTAGAAGCCCATCTTGTCCAGCGTCGACATGGCGTTGGGGCGGTAGGCGCGGACGACCTTGCCAAGGGAGATCACCTTTTCCTGGCCGTCCATGGTGCGCATGGTAATGCTGTCGCGGTTGAAGCCCTGATAGAGCGCTACCAGCTCGCTTTCCAGGGCTTTGTACTCGCTGTCCCACTGGGCACGCTCGGCATCGAGCTCGGCCTGGGCGGCCGCATCGAGCTGATCGTCCAGTTCCAGCTTGCGGGTCTTCAGACGCAGCCGCTCGAGCCCATAGTTGATGCGACCGATATCGACCTGCTCCAGCTTCGCAATCTGTTCGTGCAGTTCGTTTATGCGGTCGATCCGCTGTTGCAGCTCGTTCCAGGCCGCGTCTCCCTCGGCAACCAGCTGACCCGCTTCCTTGACGTTCAGCAGTTCGCCATAGAAGTTGCCCCACTCGCGGCGCTCCAGGGCAACCAGATCAGCCGGCTTGCGCATGTTGCTCAGCCACTCGCCCACGACCCATGAGAAGTCCGCACCGTAGACTTCGCGGTTGCCGACCTTGAGGAGTTCACGTGTCATGAACTCGCCGCCCTCGACGTCCACTGGCAAGCCACTGGCCGCCAGACGCGCGCGCGGCACCTCTTCGGCCTGCACCACTTCACCGGCCATTACCCGGGGCTCGGCACCAGGGATCTGGTAATCGGCGACGATGACGTCGTCCGGCCAGAAATGCTCCAGGCCCCGCACGGCGATCACCGCCAGCAGGCCAAGGGTCATGATCACGGCGATGGACACGGCGCCAGCGTTCATCCAGACCCAGGGAGTGCCGCTCTTGATCCAGGTTTTCAGCGAATCCTTTTTCACGGATCGATACCTTTGCAGAAATCTTGTCGCAGCCGTCACCGGCTGCGTTCTTTGTTACAGGCTGGCGTACTTGCGACGCAGACGCTGGCGGATCAGCTCGGCCAGTGTGTTCATCACAAAGGTGAACATCAGCAGCACCATCGCGGCGAGGAACAGCACGCGGTAATGGGTACTGCCCACCTCAGATTCGGGCATTTCCACCGCCACGTTGGCCGCCAGGGTGCGCATGCCTTCGAAGATGTTGGCTTCCATGATCGGCGTATTGCCGGTGGCCATCAGCACGATCATGGTTTCGCCCACGGCGCGGCCCATGCCGATCATCAGCGCGGAGAAGATGCCCGGGCTGGCGGTCAGCAGCACTACGCGGGTCAGCGTCTGCCAGGGCGTCGCACCGAGGGCCAGGGAGCCTAGGGTCAGGCTGCGCGGCACACTGAACACCGCATCCTCGGCAATCGAGTAGATCGTCGGGATCACCGCGAAGCCCATGGCCAGACCGATCACCAGGGCGTTGCGCTGGTCGAAGGGGATACCCATCTCGTTGGACAACCACAGGCGCATGTCGCCGCCGAAGAACCAGTTCTCCAGGTAACCACTCACGGCCAGCGATCCCCAGCCCACAACCAGGATCACCGGGATCAGCAGCACGGCTTCCCAGCCATCCGGCACGCTCAGGCGGATGTTCTCCGGCAGTCGGCTCCAGCACCAGGCTGCCAGCAGGATGCCCAGCGGCATCAGTAACAGCAGGCTGAAGATGCCGGGCAGGTGGTTTTCCAGATAAGGCGCGAGGAACAGACCGGCGAAGAAGCCGAGGATGACCGTTGGCAGCGCCTCCATCAGCTCGATCACTGGCTTGACCTTGCGGCGCAGCGCCGGGGCCATGAAATAGGCGGTGTAGAAGGCTGCACAGATGGCCAGCGGCGCGGCCAGCAGCATCGCGTAGAAGGCCGCCTTGAGGGTACCGAACGCCAGCGGCGAAAGGCTCAGCTTGGGCTCGAAATCACCGGTGGCCGACGTCGACTGCCAGACGTAGTCCGGCTCCGGATAACTCTCGTACCAGACCTTGCCCCACAGCGCATCCCAGGAAATCTCCGGGTGCGGGTTGTCGATCACAAAGCGCTGCAGCCCGTTGCCGGACTCCACCAGCAAACGTGTCGCGCGAGGCGACATGGCGGCGATCGCAGCACCCTCGGCGACCTGCTCGGTGAGCAGCGTGCGATGGGCGGTGCTGTGGAAAATGCCCAGGGTTCCGTCGTTGTCCAGGGCGAGAAAGCCCTTGCGACGCTCTTCGGGAAGGATCTGGGTGATCGGCTGGTCGTCCAGTTGAAAGTTGCGCACATTCTTCAATTCGGACTGGCCGTCATTGCTGCGCACCATGAACCACTGACTGATGCCCCCGGTCGAATCGCCGACCATCAGCGAGATACCGCCCAACAGCGAAGCCACCGTGGTGATCTCGCCTTTGCCACTGAGCAGCTTGTAGCGACCGTTGAGTTGCTTGCGGCGAAGATCGAACACATCGACGCTGGCGCGTCCGCTCACGGCGAACAGCCACATGTGACGCGGATCGATGCGCAGCGCCTTGATGGGCTCGGAGAGCTGCGGCAGATCCATGCGCTCCTCTTCGAGGCTTTTCTCACCGGTCATCAGGTTTTCGGTGGCGGTAATCTTCAGGGCCTGGACAGCTCCGTCGGTTGCACCTGCGACCATCAGGGTGTCGCCGTTCAGGCTGACCGCTGCGTGGGCAATCGGCCGGCCCTGCGGGTCGAGCTGCAGCGGCTCCTGACCGAATGGGTAATCCAGTTGCGGAGTAATGGTCTTCTCGCCGCCTGGATAGCTGACCTTGTAGTTGTGCTCGACCACCAGCACCTGGCCGTTGTCCAGGCCCAGCACGATCCGCCGGTTGCCGGGCACGTCCTGCCCGATCGAGACGATGCGGCTGCCGGCCGGAAGCGGCAGCTCGAGGGTGCGCAGGGATTCACCGGTCCGCAGCGTGAAGAAACGCACCATTCCATCGGCGCCCAGGCGCATCGCGACCTGGTTCTGTTCTTCCATCGCCAGCAACAGCGGCTCGCCGGCATCGGCCAGCCATGCCGGCTGCTGGACGTCCCGCGCGTCGAGCTCGGCGCCCTGGAACATGGGCGCAACGACCTGGGCAAGGTAGAAAAAGATCAGGCAGATCGCGCCCAGTACGGCGAGCCCGCCAATGGAGACGTACCAGCGCGCCAGGTTGTCTTTCAGCGCACGGATGCGGCGCTTGCGTTGCAGAGCCGGGGTATTGAAGTCCAGCCGTTGCACATCGGAATTCGCGCTCATGGTCTCGATATCGTTCATGCGAAGGTTCCTGGCCACTCAGGCCGCTAAAACTGCTGCGCCGCTCTGGCGCGAGTCGTTTCCAGGCTTGGTGGCCGGTCGGGCGCCTAATTTAATGCAGCTGTGTGACAGAAAAATTACAGCAAGGTGACGCGACGACGCCCACCAGCGCGCATGGCGTGGCGGGCGTCTGTCTCAGGCTAGCCGCGAGCGCGGCAGACCTGGCGTCAGGTCTTAGTTCTGCAGACCCAGATCATTCAGCGTCTTGTCGACGACTTTCTTCGGCAGCGGGATGTAGCCATCCTTGACGACCACTTCCTGACCCTGCTTCGACAGCACAAGCTTCAGGAACTCGGCGTCGATCGGGCTCAGCGGCTTGTTTGGCGCCTTGTTGACGTAGACGTAGAAGAAGCGAGCCAGCGGGAACTTGCCAGCCAGTGCGTTCTCTTCGTTGGCTTCAAAGGCTTCGCCGCCCTTGGACAGGGGCACAGCGCGAACGCTGGAAGTCTTGTAGCCGATACCCGAGTAGCCAATGGCGTTCAGGGTGCTGGAGATCGACTGCACCACCGAGGCCGAACCCGGCTGCTCGTTCACGTTAGGCTTGAAGTCGCCCTTGCACAGCGCTTCTTCCTTGAAGTAGCCGTAGGTGCCGGATACCGAGTTGCGACCGAACAGCTGGATCGGCTTGCTTGCCCATTCGCCGGTCAGACCCACGTCACCCCAGGTCTTGATGTCCTGCTCGCCACCGCACAGGCGGGTGCTGGAGAAGATGGCGTCGACCTGCTCGATGTCCAGGCTCTTGATCGGGTTGTCCTTGTGGACGAACACGGCCAGGGCGTCGATGGCGACCGGTACGGCAGTCGGCTTGTAGCCGTACTTCTCTTCGAAGGCCTGGATTTCGTTGTCCTTCATCGGACGGCTCATCGGGCCGAGGTTGGCAGTGCCTTCGGTCAGCGCTGGCGGTGCAGTGGAGGAGCCGGCGGCCTGAATCTGGATGTTGACGTTCGGGTAGGCACGCTTGAAGTCTTCAGCCCACAGGGTCATCAGGTTGGCCAGGGAGTCGGAACCGACGCTGGACAGGTTGCCGGATACGCCGGAGGTCTTCTCATAGGTCGGCAGTGCTGGATCAACCGCGGCCACTGCGTTGGCAGCGCCTACACCAGCGGCAACGAAGGTCAAGGCCGCCATCAAACGATTCAGTTTCATTCCATGCTCCTAGCAGGGTGTTCAGTGTTTGGAACGGGGGCCATTGTCTGCAGGCCGTGTGAACACTCTATGAATGGAATATGACAATCTGGTGACGGCATTGAACTTTCGGTCACCTCTGTCGCTGCCGCCGCCTACAGCCGCTATACTCGCCCGGCCCGCACTACCGCGGGCCTTTCGCGCCAGAACAACAAACGCGCCGCGAGTCGACGATGAAAGAATACGAACAGGAAGATCCGATCCCCCAGGGCGACCTGGCCTTGCAACTGACCGCTCTGCCCCGTGAAACCAATGGTTTCGGCGATATCTACGGAGGCTGGCTGGTCTCGCAAATGGATCTGGCCGGAACCGCCATGGCCAGCCGCGTCGCTGCCGGGCGCGTGGCCACGGTCTCCATCGACCGCATGGCTTTCATGGTGCCGGTGGCAGTTGGCGCGCAGCTGTCTTTCTACACCCAGACGCTGGATGTCGGGCGCAGCTCGATCCGCATGCTGGTGGAAGTCTGGAGCGATGACCCGCTGTCCAGCGAATGGCGCAAGGTCACCGAGGCGGTATTTGTCTTCGTCGCCATCGACGGCAGCGGGCGCACCCGCCCGGTCACCCCCCGCCGCTGATCGAACGGTCCGGCGATCCGGCGGTCCGGCGGCCTGGCGTCAGCCCATCACGTAGCGATTCTTGCCGGCCTGCTTGGCCTGGTACAGCGCCGCATCGGCGGCCTGGTAGAGCTGCTCGGCATTCTGGCCAGGCTGCCACAGCGCAATCCCGACACTGGTGGTCACCAAAGCGCCCTGCACCGGTGCAGGATGCGGCACGGCCCGCTCGGCCAATGCGCAGAGAATCTGTCCGGCGATGGCCTGCGCCGACCTGGCATCACAGTCGAGCAACAGCAAGGCAAACTCCTCACCCCCCACCCGTGCCGCCAGATCCATCGGCCGCCTCGAAAACCGCCCGAGCAGCTCTCCGAACATCCGGATCAGCGCATCACCGGCCGGATGACCAAGGCTGTCGTTGTAAGCCTTGAAGTTGTCCAGATCGAGCAGTAGCAGCGCCACCGGCTGCCGATCGCGGCGTGCCTGCAACAGCGTCCTCGTCAGCGCGGTGTCGAAGCTGCGGCGGTTGGCCAGCCCGGTCAATGAGTCGTGTTGCGCCACCCAGCCAAGCAGCTGGCGCACCAGGAACTGCTCACGCTGGGAATATTCGTGGATGTAGCGGCTCACTGCGCCAATGAACAGCAGCAACAGGTAATAGCTGACGGAAATCCAGTGCACCTGCATATCGTCTGAAGGCAGTACAACTGTGGCAATGAGGATATCGAAAAGAACGATGGCAACCGCGCTGGCCAGTGCGCGCCAGAAGGTGATACCAAGAAAGAAGAACGAGCAGACGATCAGCAATCCCGCGCCATAGCGGAACGCCAGCTCCGGCTGGACGAGCTCGTAGTGAATGTCGATGCGCGACGCGACCACGCCCACCAGTACTAGCAACAGGGGAAACAGGCGGTTGGCGATCAGCCGGACCCGTTTGTGGAAGATCGTCATGAAAAGGATCGCGATGCCGGGGACCATCTGCAGCAAGCGCAACAAGGTCAGCTCCCTCAGCCAGCCCGGGTCCGAGTGGGCGAACAGCTTTCGCTCGACATACAGGTAACCGCCGACCACCAGCAACAGCAGACAGGCACCAAGCACCTGAGCCAGACGCGCCTGATAATCCAGATAGCGGCGAAACTCGCGTTCCAGCTCAGGCGCAAAGAGCAGATGACGGAAGCCTCCGAGCAGCTGCCTGCCGTAGGGCGTATCCCGAAAATCTTCGGCAGACTGGAGTTCAAGGGTTTGCATCGACGCGGCTCGTAAACTGGCGTGACGATGATATCACTTAGACATCACACCGGTTGATTTCCCGATGAACGCGTGGCAGTGCGTGCTCCGCTGAAAGCCTGCCAGGTTGCGGCGCCCCGCGGCAGGCGCCACTATCTATCAACCTACGCTGATGGATGTATCCGTGACCGCCCTTCTGCTTGCTCTCTGGCCTCTCTTCGCCCTGATCATTGCCGGATATTTCCTGCGCCTGCGCGAATTCCCAAGCGAAGCCTTCTGGCCCGGTGCCGAGCGGATCAACTACTTCGTCCTCTTCCCGGCGCTATTGTTCAGCAGCCTCGCAACCGCACCGCTGGACAACCCGGCCCTGCCTCGTCTGGCCGCGGCGGTCATGCTGGGTCTAGGCGCGGCCTGGCTTGTTCTGCTGGCCATGAAACGAGTGCGAGGCTGGCCGGCTGCACGTTTCGGCGCGTTTGCCCAGGGCGGGCTGCGCTTCAATACATACCTTGGGCTGGCCGCAGTGGGCAGCCTGTTCGGCAAGGAGGGTCTGGCGCTGGCGGCCTTGATGCTGGCGCTCATGGTGCCCACGGTGAACGTGATGTCGGTCTGGGCGCTAACGGCCGAGCGCGGCGTCAGCCTACGTGGCTTACTGCTGCCAATCGCCAGGAATCCTTTGATCCTCGCCTGCCTGGCCGGCGCACTAGTCAACTTCTCCGGACTGGGATTGCCCGGTGGTACCGATCGGCTGCTCAGCCTGCTCGCAGCGGCGAGCCTGCCCTTGGGTTTGCTGTGTGTCGGTGCCGCATTGAAACCACGTGAGCTCGGCGGTGAAATCCCCGCGCTCGGCTGGAACAGCGCCCTGCGCCTGCTGGCGGTTCCGCTGCTCGCCTACGGCGTTGCCCGCCTGCTGCACCTGCCAGCGATGGAATCAACCATCATCGTGCTGTTCTTCGCCCTGCCCACCGCTCCCACCGCCTATGTGCTGACCCGCCAGCTCGGCGGCGACAGCCACCTCATGGCCGGCATCATCACCCTGCAGACACTGCTCGCCGCCGCCAGCCTGCCGCTGATACTGATGCTGCTAAACGGCTGAAGCCGTCGCACGGCTGCGACAAACCACACAGCCTTGCCCAGCCCCGAGTCGGCGTTAGCGCCATGCTGATCGGGCAAACGCGCATCCAGGGCGATGCCGCGTCGATCGCTAAGCAAAACGGCGAAGCCCGCCGGGTAAGCCCGGCGACAAAGGCGGCGAGCTCGGTCGGCCACGATGCAGGCGCCGTCTTGGCACGCATCAGATCAGCAGGTGTAGAACAATCCTGGGTTGGCCTGCTAGAACAGACTGAGCTGATCCCCCGGCGGCTCCGCTATTGGCCGTGGCACCGACGAATCGTGGGCGGTCGCGGCCTCGCCGGCCGGTTTCGGCGCTACGCTCAGTTGCTCAGCCAGTCCGGCCGCCCGTTCGGCACGGGTGCTTACCGCCTCGGCCAGGCGCGCCGGCAACGCCCAGATCTCTACCTTGCGCTTGGCGCGGGTAATGCCGGTGTAGAACAGCGATCGAGTCAGCAGCGGGCTGGGCTGATCGGGCAACGCCAGCAGCACTTCGGCGAATTCCGAGCCCTGGCTCTTGTGCACCGTCATGGCAAAGGCGCTGTCGTGGCTCGGCAGCCGTGCCGGCGCGAAGCCGCGATAGGCCTCGTCGCCCTCGAAGAACACCCGCAGGCCCTGCTCGGTTTTCAGACACAGGCCGATATCGCCGTTGAACAGGCCCAGCGCGTAGTCGTTCTGCCGGACCATCACCGCGCGGCCGGGATACCAGCGTTCGCGGGCCGGCACGCCGAGGCGGCGTTTGAAGCGCGCTTCCAGCGCCTCGTTGATGCCAGTGACGCCAAAGACGCCTTCGCGTTGGGCGGTCAGTGCGCGGAAGCCGTTGAAGGCTTCGAACGCGGCGGATGGATCGGCCTGCCGTGCGGCCTGCAGATAAGGTGCGTAGCCCTGTTCCAGTCGCTCGATCAGCGTCGTAGGGCTGGGTGCTGCGTTCCAGGCCAGATCCGAGCGACCTTCCCCCAGCAGCGCGACCGTGCCCCTGGCATCGCCTCCATTGATCCGCCGCGCCAGCTCGCCGATGCCGCTGTCGCCGGCAAAGCGGTGGCTGTGGGTCAGGAGCACGACCGCATCGCCCAGGCGCGAGCGCGGGGTTTCGACCGCTACGTTCTGTCCGGTAATGCGTTGCAGATCGGCCGCCGCCTGGCTATCGAAGCCACGCCCTTCACAGAGTTCGGCAAATACCGCGCCGGCCTCCACGGCAGCCAGCTGATCCTTGTCGCCGAGCAGGATCAGGCGCGCCTTTGGCGGCAACGCGGCGACCAGCTTGGCCATCAGCGCCAGGTCGACCATGGACGCCTCGTCCACCACCAGCACGTCCAACGCCAGCGGATTGGCCGCATCGTGGCGCACCTTGGGGCTGTCGCCGCGGCTGCCGAGCAGGCGGTGCAGGGTCCGCGCCTCGTCCGGCAGGGCCTCCTTCACCGCATCGCTGACCGGCAGCTCGGCCTTGGCGTTGCGGATTGCCTCGGCCATGCGCGCCGCGGCCTTGCCGGTGGGTGCGGCGAGGCCGATGGCCAGGCGCTCGCCGCCGGGCTGTTCCAGCAGCGCTGCGAGTAAACGGACAACGGTAGTGGTCTTGCCGGTACCGGGACCACCGGAAATCACCGCCAGGCGCCGGCGTACCGCCTGCGCGGCGGCCAGGCGTTGCCAGTCGGGGCTTTGCTGGTTGAAGGCGAACAGCCGCGCCAGACTGTTGGCGAGCCGCGCTTCGTCCACCTCGGGCGCATCGCCGGCACGGGCCAGCAGCTGTTCGGCCAGCTGCTGCTCGTAGGCTTGGTAACGGGCCAGGTAGAGCCGGTTGCCGACCAGGGTCAGCGGCGCGTAGTCGCCTGGCGCACCGACCAGCGAGGAGGCTTCGAGCTGAGCGCGCCAGACGGACAGAGCCGGCACGCTGAGATCGACCTCGGGCCAGGGCCGCCTGCCGGCCTGTCGCTCCAGCGGCAGACAGACATCGCCGGCCGACAGCGCCTCGCAGCACAGCGCCGCCGCGACCAGAACCGGCTCGGACACATCTGGCTCGAGCCGTTGCAGGCTGGCCATGAAAGCACGCTCCAGCGGGCCGAAGGGTAGCTTTGCGAGCTCCACTAGATCCATGTGCATCACCGTCCCTCCTCGAACAGTCGATCCAGCGCATCGAGCAGCGCATCGTCCGGCCGCGCGAAGTAGACGCCGGCCTCAGGCATGCCACGCAGGAACAGGTAGAAGGCGCCACCCAGGTGCTCGTCGCGAAAATCCACCAGGCGCTGACGCAGGAAGCGGCGCAGCGCCACCAGGTAGATCAGGTATTGCAGGTAGTAGTGCTCGCCCGCCAGCGCCTGCAGCAGCCGCTCGCCGCCGTAGTAGCTGGCATCCGGGCCGAGCCAGTTGGATTTGTAGTCGGCGATGTACCAGCGGCCGTCGTGCTCGAAGGTCAGGTCGATGAATCCCTTCAGAAAGCCCTTGAGGCTGTCGAATTCCAGCCGCGCTGCCGCCTCGCGCAGGGGCGCGGCGAGACCGTTGGCCGGGTCGGTTAACAAACCGCGCAGGCGCGTTACATCCAGGTCCCGCACAGGAAAGGTGAAGCCCAGTTCCGGCAGGCGTCTGGCCGATTGCAACGCAGCGAGGGTCAGGCCGGCGCCATCCATATCTGTGTCGAGCACCTTTTGCAGATGCGCCGTAGCGATGTCCTTCCACTCCAGCGGCAAGCCATAGGCCTGCAATGCCGGCTCGACCAGCTCTGGCAAGGCATCTTTGCCACGCGCCCAGTCCTCGAGAATGGCATGCAGGCAGGTACCGGCCCGAGCACCGCGTGGGAAGGCGAAGAAGCCGCTGCCCGGCTCGCCGGCATCGGGCATCGCCAGGGCGTCGCGGTCCGGCGCTTCCATGTGCATGCCGGCGGCCAGCCCGGAGAAGCTGCCGATGCGCCAGGCGCTGTAGAGGCTGCGGTTGAGCTGCGCCAGCTGCTCGGGCGGCGCTGCGCGGCTGCTGCCCTGGGTGCTGGCCTCACGCGACTCGAGCGGCAGGCAGGCCATGCGCCCGTCGCTCGCGGCGACCAGCCGCTCGATGGCCAGACGCAGGCTACCGCCGTTAAGGTCGCTCAGATGATTGCCCAGTTCGCTCAACGGCTTCTCACCCGGCAGCTCACGACCGTGCAGCAGCCAGGCGAGGGCGCTGCTGTGCAGACCTTCGTCGGCGAGTGTGCCGTCCTTCTTTGGCTTGCACAGGCACACCGGCCCCCAGTGCAGCCAGAGCCGGTCGCGCGCACGGGTCAGGGCGACATAGGCCAGGCGCAGCTGTTCGGCGAACGCTTCCTGGCGCGCGCGCTCAAGGTTTGCTTCGAGGTTGTCACTCCCCAGGTCCAGCAGCGGCTGGCCATCGGCATCGTGGCAACGGGCGCTGTCGGGATTCTTGCCGAGCAGCTTGCCGTCCCAAAGAAACGGGCAGAACACCAGCGGGTATTCCAGCCCCTTGCTGGTGTGGATGGTGACGATCTGCACGCGCTCGGCATCGCTTTCCAGACGCAGCAGGGCTTCCTCACCAGCGCCTTCGCTGCCGCGCTGCAGGTTGAACCAGGCGAGCAGCGGTTCCAGCCCCGGCCGCAGCAGGCTTTCGGCCTGCAGCAATTCGCCCAGGTGTAGGAGGTTGGTCAGCCGCCGCTCACCATCCACTCGCGCCAGCAGGCGTTCGGCCACCGCCTGTTCGTCGAGCCAGGCACGAAACACACGCATGAAGCCCTGCTGCTGCCAGAGCTGGTGATAGCGCTCGGCGGCCTCGCGCTCGGCGTCCCACTGCTGCTGGTCGTCCTGACAACGCGCCAGATCGGCAGCACTGCGCCCCAACAGGCGCGTGGCCAGCGCATAGCGCAGCAAGCCCTCACGGCCGGGCTCGGCGTAGGCGGCCAGCACGGCGGCCAGCTCGGTGGCTTCCTCGCTGCGCCAGACGCTATCGCGACCGCGCCGCACGCTGGGCACGCCGCGCGCGGATAATTCATCGGCAATCATCCCGGCCTGACGATGGTTAGCCACCAGCACGGCGATATCGCCCCCTTTCAAAGGGGTGAACACGCCGTTCTGGTCGAAACCGGCGCGGCCCTCGGCGGCACCGGCCAGTTGCAGCGCGATGCGCCGTGCGGTGTCGCTCGCTGCCAGCTGCGCGGCCTCGCCCTTGCCCAGCGGATCATCGCCCAGCCAGACCAACGACAGCGGCGCAGCGTTGTCCTCCTCCACGAGGCGAAGGCTGGCGCGCGGTTTGTCGGCTGCGCCCACTGGCGGATAACGCAGGTCCCGCTGAGCGAAGGGCTGCGGATGGTCGAACAATTGATTCAGCGCGGCGATCAGCTCGGGCGTGGAACGGTAGTTGGTGGGCAGGTTGAAGGGCTCGCGATCGGCCTGCTGCTTGGCCGTCATATAGGTTGCCAGGTCAGCGCCGCGGAAGGCGTAGATCGCCTGCTTGGGATCGCCGACGAAGCACAGCGAGGCATCACGACCCTTGGCATAAATGCGGTCGAAGATGGCGTACTGGATCGGGTCGGTGTCCTGGAACTCGTCGATCAGCGCCAGCGGATAGGTGGCGCGCAGCGAGGCCGCCAGGTCCTCATCGACCGGCCCCTGCAGCGCCTGATCCAGACGATTGAGCAGGTCATCGAACGCCAGCAGGCGCTGCGCTGCCTTGCGTTCGGGCAGCTCGCGGTTGAGCCGCTCCAGCAGCGCGACCTGCAGGGCAATCAGCCGCTGCTCGCCGGCCGGCAGCGCCTCGGCAACCCGGTCGGCGAGCGCGTCCAGCGCATGGGCCAGTTCGCAGACGGGCGCGTCATGTCCCTTCTTGCAGGCCTTGGTCAGGGCGCGTACACCAAACTTCGCGGCGCCGTCGGGTAAATCGAACATAACCGCCGGGTCGGCGAAGTAGGCGTCCAGTTCGGCCTGCCAGGGCGCGAACTTGATGCTCTTGTGGGTGCTCTGGCTGAGCCCGCCATGGGCCAGCAGCTCGGCGACCCAGGCGGGGCCCGCTTGCTTCCACAAATCAGCGGCGCGCTGCCAGGCGGCCTCGACCGGGCGCAGATCGGCCGCAACCGGTGCACCCTGCGGCTCGACCCGCAGATAGGGCTTGCCCAGATGACTGCGCAGCCGTTGGCGCAACCACACCGGCGTGATTCGACTTTTGGCGAGAAAGCGCGCCCAGGCCGGGTCGGCGTCGGCCAGCTCGCTGCGCCAGGCGTCGGCGAGCAGCGCGTCGATGATCTCGCGGTCATCGGCGGTCAGCTCGCTGTCGAAATCACCGCCGGCCTCGAAAGCCGCGTCCTGCAGGGCGCGCTGGCAGAAGCCGTGGATGGTGAAGATCGCCGCCTCGTCGAAACCATGTACCGCCAGCAACAGGCGGCGGCGCGAGGCTTCGTCCGGGTAGCGGGCATGCAGGCGATTGAGGAAGCCATCATCGCTCGGCGTGCCGTCATAGACAGCCAAGAGATCGGCCAGCCGCGCGCGAATGCGCTCGCGCAGCTCGGCGGTGGCCGCGGTGGTGTAGGTGACCACGAGGATCTGCCCCACTGACAGCTGCCGCTCCAGCAACAAGCGGGCATAGAGAGCAGTGAGCGTCCAGGTCTTGCCGGTGCCGGCGCTGGCCTCGATCAGCGAGCGGCCGTCGAAGGGCGAGTCGAGAAGGTCGAGTTTCATGGCTTGATCCTCCGAGCCAAAGCCGACTTTGCAGTGCTGGCCGCACCCTCGGGTTGCGCCCCGCTGGGCGCCTTACTTTTCTTTGCCCGCGCAAAGAAAAGTAAGCAAAAGAAAGCGCGCCCCAACATCCAGGTCTGGCCGCTGCGCGGCCAGACTTCCCTCGCTCCGGCGCTGCTCCGGGGGCACGTCATGACGGGGCGTCCCTGCCCCGTCATTCCTCGCTCGGCATCCATGCCTCGCGTCCCCCTACACAACGCCTGCGCTCGGCCTCCTGAAGGGGATTCATGCGGGGCCTGACAGTGCGTGCCGGTGATGCCAACACCGGAGACACGGATGTCGAAATAAGCTGGCGCCGCGGACCGGGGCCCCTCAGGAGGCCGAGTGGAATCGCTGCGCAGGCGGTCGAGCGGCATGGATGCCGCGAGAGCAGCGATGGGCCAGGGATGGCCCTTCGCTGCGTGCCGCCGGAGCAGGGATGGAGCGAGGGAACCCCGGCGCAGCCGGGGCCGGA
>DGLA01000014.1 GCA_002387205.1 Stutzerimonas stutzeri
GACCAGAGCGAGCAGGTCGGCGGCATGGTGGAGCGTTACACCAAGCTGATCGAAGAAGACGGTGGCAAGATCCATCGTCTGGAAGACTGGGGCCGTCGTCAGCTGGCTTACGCCATCAACAACGTGCACAAGGCTCACTACGTGATGCTGAACGTCGAGTGCAGCGGCAAGGCACTGGCTGAGCTGGAAGACAACTTCCGCTACAACGACGCCGTCATCCGTAACCTGGTCATCCGTCGCGACGAAGCCGTGACTGAACAGTCCGAGATGCTCAAGGCTGAGGAAAACCGTAGCGAGCGCCGCGAGCGTCGTGATCGCCCTGAATCTGACAATGTCAATGAAAACGACAATGACAGTGACAGCCGCGACAACAACGCTGACGAGTAATCCACGGACCTATTGAGGAGCCTATTTCATGGCACGTTTTTTCCGTCGTCGTAAGTTCTGCCGTTTCACCGCTGAAGACGTGAAAGAGATCGATTACAAGGATCTCAACACACTGAAAGCCTACATTTCCGAAACCGGCAAGATCGTTCCTAGCCGTATTACCGGAACCAAAGCACGCTATCAGCGCCAGCTGGCCACCGCTATCAAGCGCGCCCGCTTCCTGGCCCTGCTGCCCTACACCGACAGCCACGGCCGTTGATCGAACTGTTCGACAGAAGTAAAGGATAAATCGCATGCGCGCCCTGGCTGACTTCATCATGCGCGGCCGTATGCAGGCGATTGTTGTTGTGGCTGGCTCTGCTGCGCTGCCGATGCTGTTCTGGTTGTGCGCTGCTGCAGGCAGTCTGGTGTTGTTGCGTCGTGGTCTGAATGATGCTCTGGGCGTGTTGGTATGGGCTGTATTGCCCGCACTCGTCTGGTGGTATTTCGGTGATCCGCGCACGCTGCTGGTACTGCTGGGTTCGTTCGGGTTGGCGCTGCTGCTGCGCAACCAGCGTTCCTGGGTCCGTGTGATGCTGTGCAGTGTGGGGCTCGGGTTGTTGTATGCCTGGGTGCTTGGAATGGTTTTCGGCGAGCCGATTGCGGCGCTCGCCACTGAGTTGCAGAAAGTGCTCCCCGACATGCTGTCGGATGCCTACCAGCAACTGTCAGTGGAGGAGCAGGCGCGACTGGGGGCGCTGCTGACACCGGTTTTGACCGGTTTGCTGGCAGCGCTGCTGCAGATAGCCACCTTGCTCAGTCTGATGCTCGGGCGGTACTGGCAAGCGTCGTTGTACAACCCAGGTGGCTTTGGCCTCGAGTTTCGGGCGCTGCGCTTTCCCCCAGTGCTGGCAATGCTGCTGCTGATGGGCGTGTTGCTGAGTCCGAGCCTCGGGGTACAGATGGCGTTGCTGGCTCCTTTGTGCAGTGTTCCGCTGGTGTTTGCCGGGGTCGCACTCATACACGGGCTGGTGGCGCAGGGTCGGATGTCACGGTTCTGGCTGGTGGGGCTCTATGTCACGCTGGTGCTGTTCATGCAGTTGCTTTATCCGTTATTGGCCGTAATGGCCGTTGTCGACAGCTTGTTTGATTTCCGCGGTCGCGCATCTCGTGATGACGATGCAGGACCTGCGGACGGTGAAGGTTAAAAGTTAAGAGGTAAGACTCAAATGGAAGTCATCCTGCTGGAAAAAGTCGCAAACCTGGGCAACCTGGGCGACAAGGTAAACGTCAAGTCTGGCTACGGGCGCAACTATCTGCTGCCGCAGCGCAAGGCCACTGCAGCGACTGCTGCAAACATCGCCGAGTTCGAAGCTCGCCGTGCTGACCTGGAAAAGGCTGCTGCCGATCGTAAGGCGTCTGCCGAAACTCGCGCAGCTCAGCTGGCTGAACTGGAAGTCACCATCACCGCTACTGCGGGCGATGAGGGCAAGCTGTTCGGTTCCATCGGTACTCATGACATCGCCGATGCGCTGACCGCCTCTGGCGTGGAAGTCGCGAAAAGCGAGATCCGTCTGCCAAACGGCACCATCCGTCAGGTTGGTGAGTACGACGTCGCTGTGCACCTGCACACCGATGTTGAAGCGACCGTGAAGCTGATCGTGATCGCTGGCTGATACAGGCCATCGTCTGGCACCTCTGGTGCCTGACGAGTACCATCGGGCACGTTTCCACGCGAGTGGAACGTGCCCTTTGTTTTTCTGAACGCTAAAGAATCTCGAGTGCCATGAACGACATCAGTGTGCCCCAGCAGTACGACCTGGAAACCGCAGCGCTCAAGGTGCCGCCACATTCCATCGAGGCCGAGCAGGCCGTACTGGGCGGCCTGATGCTGGACAATAACGCCTGGGAGCGGGTGCTTGATCAGGTCTCGGATGGCGATTTCTATCGCCATGATCATCGGTTGATCTTCCGAGCCATCTTTACCCTGGCCGAGCGCAACTCGCCATTCGACGTGGTGACCCTGTCCGAGCAGCTAGACAAGGAAGGGCATCTGTCCCAGGTCGGCGGCCTGGCCTATCTCGGCGAGCTGGCGAAGAACACGCCGTCGGTGGCGAACATCAAGGCCTATGCGCAGATCATTCGTGAACGAGCAACGCTGCGCCAGCTGATCGGCATCAGCAACGACATCGCCGGTAGCGCCTATGCGCCGCAAGGGCGTACGGGGGAAGAAATCCTCGACGAAGCCGAGCGCCTGATCTTTCAGATCGCCGAAGCACGCCCCAAGACAGGCGGGCCAATAGGCATCAACGACATCCTGGTCAAGGCGATCGACCGGATCGATTCGCTGTTCAACGCCGGTGAGGCGATCACCGGCCTATCCACCGGTTTTACCGATTTGGATGAAGCCACCAGTGGCTTGCAGGCGGCCGACCTGATCATCGTTGCCGGTCGTCCATCCATGGGTAAGACCACCTTTGCGATGAACCTCGTCGAAAACGCCGTACTGCGCTCCGACAAGGCGATTCTGGTGTTCTCGCTGGAAATGCCGGCCGATTCCATCGTCATTCGTATGCTTGCCTCCCTTGGTCGTATCGACCAGACCAAGGTCAGGACCGGCAAGCTCAGTGATGACGACTGGCCGCGCCTGACCTCTGCGGTGAACCTGCTCAACGACCGCAAGCTGTTTATCGACGACACCGCTGGCATCTCTCCTTCCGAGATGCGCGCCCGGACACGCCGTCTGGCCCGTGAGCACGGGGAGATCGGCATGATCATGGTCGACTACCTGCAGCTGATGCAGATCCCCGGCTCCAGTGGCGACAACCGGACCAACGAGATCTCCGAGATCTCCCGCTCGCTGAAGGGCCTGGCGAAGGAATTCAATTGCCCGGTAATCGCCCTGTCCCAGCTCAACCGCTCCCTGGAGCAGCGGCCCAACAAGCGTCCGGTCAACTCCGACCTTCGCGAATCGGGCGCTATCGAGCAGGACGCTGACATCATCATGTTCGTTTACCGGGATGAGGTGTACCACCCGGAAACCGAGTACAAGGGCGTCGCCGAGATCATCATCGGCAAGCAGCGGAACGGCCCGATCGGTACGACACGCCTGGCGTTTCTCGGCAAATATTCGCGCTTCGAGAACCTGGCGCCGGGTAGCTACCAGTTCGATGATGAGTAAGGCAGTCTGAGCTGGAAGCTGGAAGCTAAAAAGAGCTTGGAAGGCCGTGGCAAGTCGGGTTGGCCCTTGCCGGACAACGTGCGGGGCTTGAGAATGTGCCGCTTCTGTCGCCTGAAGGAATGGTCCTATGCGCCCCCTCGTCGCCACCGTCGATCTCGCTGCCCTTCGCCACAATTATCAGCTGGCCAAGCAGTGCGCGCCGGGGCGTAAAGCCTTTGCGGTTGTCAAAGCCAACGCCTACGGGCACGGTGCGCCCATGGCAGTTGAATGCCTTCGCGGATTGGCTGACGGCTTTGCCGTGGCATCGTTGGAAGAGGCGGAGCAGGTCCGGTCCGTCGATACGAACACGAGGCTGCTGCTGCTCGAAGGCTGTTTCGAGCCGGATGAATATGCCGTAGCGGCGGCGCTTGGGTTAGACGTTGCAGTTCAAGGCGAAGCTCAGCTGGACGCGCTCCTGGCTGCAACAATCGAGAGGCCTCTGAATCTCTGGCTGAAGCTCGACTCCGGCATGCATCGGCTAGGCTTCAGCGTCGATGCTTTGCGCCGCGCCCATGCTCGTTTGCAAGGTGCAACGCAGGTTGCAGAACTCAACCTGATGAGCCATTTCGCCTGTGCCGATGAGCGTGGGCATCCTCTTAACGAGACGCAGCTGGAGCAGTTTTCCGGTCTGACGGATCTCGCATTCGGTAATCGCTCATTCGCCAATTCCGCCGCTGTGCTGACGATGCCTGCTGCGCACATGGACTGGCTGCGTCCCGGGATCATGCTCTACGGTGCTTCGCCTTTCGCCGAGCTGAGCGCTGAAACGCTGGGCCTTAAACCAGTCATGACACTGACCGCTTCGATTATCGCGATTCGTGAGGTTCCGGTCGGCGAGAGTGTGGGTTATGGCGCAAGTTGGGTTGCTCAGCGGCCTTCGCGTATCGCCACGGTCAGCTGTGGTTATGCCGATGGCTATCCACGTACGGCGCCGCCTGGCACCTCAGTTGCGGTACGTGGGCAGCGAATGCCTCTCGCTGGCCGGGTCTCGATGGACATGCTTGCCGTGGATATCACCGATCTGCCGCAGGCGGCCCTCGGCGATGCCGTGGAGCTTTGGGGTAAGTCGATCGCTATCGACGAATTGGCCCACGCGTGCGGGACCATCGGCTACGAGTTGCTGACCAAGGTGACCCAACGCGTGCCGCGGCGTTATATCAACGGGTGAGCGCCGGTTCGCCTGTGCAAGATTGATAAAAGCCGACCATCATGGTCGGCCTTCCTGATCATTTTTTGTGCTATATTCCGCGCCCGTTTCTGTTGCCCCGGTTCCTCGCCATGCACGCAGCCAAGCCCCTATTCGACTATCCCAAGTACTGGGCCGAGTGTTTCGGCCCGGCGCCGTTCCTGCCTATGAGCAGGGAGGAGATGGATCAGCTTGGCTGGGATTCCTGCGATGTCATCATCGTGACCGGAGACGCCTACGTTGACCATCCGTCGTTCGGCATGGCGATCATCGGGCGCCTGCTGGAAGCCCAGGGTTTCCGCGTCGGCATCATCAGCCAGCCCGACTGGCAGAGCAAAGACGACTTCATGAAGCTTGGCCAGCCGAATCTGTTCTTCGGTATCGCGGCGGGCAACATGGACTCGATGATCAATCGCTATACCGCCGACCGCAAGGTGCGCTCGGATGATGCCTACACCGCGGGTGGTTTGGCCGGCAAGCGCCCGGACCGTGCCAGCCTTGTCTATAGCCAGCGCTGCAAGGAGGCATTCAAGGATACGCCGGTCGTTCTGGGTGGCATCGAAGCGTCCCTGCGCCGCATCGCACATTACGACTACTGGCAGGACAAGGTGCGTCGCTCGATTCTGATGGACGCCACGGCGGACATTCTGCTGTACGGCAATGCCGAGCGGGCGATCGTAGAGGTGGCGCAGCGTCTGTCGCGTGGAGAAGCGATCGAGCAGATCACCGATGTGCGCGGTACTGCATTCATTCGGCGGGACGCGCCGGAAGGTTGGTTCGAGGTCGATTCGACCCGTATCGATCGGCCGGGCAAGGTCGACAAGATCATCAACCCCTACGTCAACACCCAGGATCTGCAAGCCTGTGCCATCGAGCAGGAGAAGGGCACGGGCCCCGCCGATGACCCGAACGAGGCCAAGGTCGTCCAGCTGCTGCCGAGCCCGAAGATCGAGCGCGACCGGACCGTCATCAGGCTCCCGTCCTTCGAGAAAGTGCGCAACGATCCGGCGCTCTATGCCCATGCCAACCGCGTGCTGCACCTGGAAACCAACCCGGGCAACGCCCGAGCGCTGGTGCAACGCCATGGCGACCACGACATCTGGCTGAATCCTCCGCCGATTCCGCTGACCACCGAGGAGATGGATTACGTCTTTGCTTCGCCGTATGCGCGCGTGCCGCATCCGTCCTACGGCGGCGCGAAGATCCCCGCTTACGACATGATCCGTTTCTCGGTGAACATCATGCGTGGTTGCTTTGGTGGCTGCACCTTCTGCTCGATCACCGAGCATGAGGGCCGGATCATCCAGAACCGCTCGCACGAATCGATTCTCCATGAGATCGAGGAGATGAAGAAGCTGCCCGGATTTACCGGCGTGGTGTCTGATCTTGGCGGGCCGACGGCAAACATGTACCGCATTGCCTGCAAGAGTCCTGAGATCGAGAAGCACTGCCGCAAGCCCTCGTGCGTGTATCCGGGTATCTGCGAGAACCTCAACACTGACCACAGTTCGTTGATCGAGCTGTATCGCAAGGCGCGTGCGTTGCCTGGCGTGAAGAAGATCCTGATCGCATCCGGGCTGCGTTACGACCTGGCGGTCGAGTCCCCGGAGTACGTCAAGGAGCTGGTCACTCACCACGTGGGCGGCTATCTGAAAATTGCCCCGGAGCACACCGAGCGCGGCCCGCTGGACAAGATGATGAAGCCGGGGATCGGCAGCTACGACAAGTTCAAGCGGATGTTCGACAAGTATTCGAAGGAGGCAGGCAAGGAGCAGTACCTGATTCCCTACTTTATTGCCGCACATCCCGGCACCACTGACGAGGACATGATGAACCTCGCGCTGTGGCTCAAGGCCAACGGCTTCCGCGCCGACCAGGTCCAGGCGTTCTACCCATCACCAATGGCCAGCGCCACGGCGATGTACCACAGCGGCAAGAACCCGCTGCGCAAGGTCACCTACAAGAGCGAAGGCGTCACCATCGTCAAGAGCGAGGAACAGCGCCGCTTGCACAAGGCATTCCTGCGTTACCACGATCCCAAGGGCTGGCCGATGCTACGCGAGGCCCTGCAACGTATGGGCCGTGCAGACCTGATCGGCAGTGGCAAGCATCAGCTGATCCCGGCCCATCAGCCTGCCACCGAGGGCTATCAGAGCGCACGGCGCAAGAACTCGACCCCGGTGGGTAGCAAGAAAGCGGGGCAGGGAGGCAAGATCCTCACCCAGCACAACGGCTTGCCTCCACGTAGCCATGATGGCAATGCCTGGGACAAGCGCGAGCAGGCGAAAGCGGCTGCCGAAGCGCGGCGCAAGGCGGCGGGCAGCACGGGCAAGCCTGCCGGAAAGGGTCGCAAACCTTCCCAGCGTCCCGCCGTGCCACGCTGATCCATGGGCCGGCGCACGTGTCGCGCCGGTTGCCATGTCAGCCTCTGAAAGCCTGCGTGGCCTGGTCCAGCTCGACGGCCAGGCGCAACATCTGTTTGCTCTGCTCACGGCCTCGGCTGATGTGCGCCAGGTTGCTGTCGCCGAGCTGGTGAATTCGTTCGCTGTGGCTGCGGATCTCGCTGACCGCATCGCTCTGCTGCGCAGTGGCCAGTGCGATCTGCGCCGCCATCTGCTCGATCGATCCGATGGTGGCGACGATCCGGTTCAGCGCCGAGTCGGCGGTTTCGGCCAGCTGTGCGGTCTCTTCGGCATGATCGACCTGGATCCGCATCGCCTGTACCGATTGATGCGCGGCGGTCTGCAGGCTCCTGATCAGCAGCTGGATCTCCTCGGTCGCACCGCTGGTGCGTTGCGCCAGCGTACGTACCTCGTCGGCGACCACGGCGAACCCACGGCCCTGTGCGCCCGCTCTGGCTGCTTCGATCGCAGCGTTCAGCGCGAGCAGGTTGGTTTGCTCGGCAATCGAGCGAATTACCGTCAACACCGTGCCGATGGTGCTGGTTTCGTCGGCCAGCCGTTCGATGGCCAGGGCGTTGCCCTGCACTTCACTGACCAGGCCGCGCAGGCCGGTCAGGCTCCGGCTGATGACCGCCTGGCCTTCGCAGACCGCCTGGCCTGCGTCGCGCCCGGCCTGCGCCGTCTGATCCGCACCTGTCGCCACGTCATGGATGGTCGCCTCCAGCTCTTCCAGTGCGTCTCGAATCTGCGCCGTGTCGCTGCTCTGGCGGCTGGCGCCCTGGTGCAGGTCATTGCTCATCTCAGCCAGGCTACGGCTGTTGCCGGTGACTTCCTGGGCATGCTGACGCAGCGTGCCGACCAATGTGAGCAGATAGCTGCGCAACTGGTTGAGTGACGCACCGATTTCTACCATCTCCACCGTCTTGGAGCGAAGTTCGACGGGCCTTTGAAAGTCGCCGCCGGCCCATGCGCGAAGCGCAGGTGCCAGTTGTCCCAGCGACCAGGTCAGCCTGCGCTGCAGTCGATCGATGGCAAGTGCAACCAGAAGAATCAGGGCGATGATGGCGCCCTGAATAAGCCGCACTTCCCCCTGGATACGATCACGCTCTGCACGGATTTCCGGTTCCAGATCATCCAGTGCCGTTTGCAGCATGCTGACCTTCTTCTCGGCACTATCCCTGAGCCTGACACGTTGCTCGATCAGTTCGCGCGTGCGTTGCAGCTCGCCTGGATAACGCGAGAGCAGGCTGGTTAGCTCGCGCTTCAGCGCAATGCCCTGATCCTCGGCGGGTTGCGCCTGGGCTTGTTCGTCGAGATCCAGCAGGGCAGCGAAGGCGCTTGCGCCGGACTGTTGCTCGCTCGCGACTCCGAGCAGGGGCAGCGCTTCCAGTTTGTCTGCCTCTTTTCTGACGGCTTGCAAGGCCTGCTCAACATCGGCCACCAACTCGTCCTGGCCGCTGGTGGTCAGCTTGGCGCGCGCGTGGCTGAGGCGGATCAGCTGCCTGCTTGCCTCGAACAGCGGCGCCTGATACTGCGCGGCAGCGGTGTGTTGGCCCTGAGCGGCATAGCGATGAAGCTGTTCCAGGGTTCCCGCCATCTCACGCTCAGCCTGGAGCAGCAAGCCCTGTGGATCACCCGCCAGTTTTCCTGCTGCCAGCAGCTCGGTGGCAGTGAACTGGTGAAGCTGTTCCAGGCTCGGCTGCAGGCGACTGGCGAAGGGACCGGGCAGGGCACCGACATCCGTTGCCAAGCCTTCCAGTTCGGTCAAAGCGGACTTGTGACGCAGGGCGTCGCCACTACTCAGGTACTGGTGGACATTGCTGGCCACCTGATGCTGAAAACGCTGGGAAAGGCTCAGATAGCGGCCCATCAGCTGGTAGGGGCGCTCCAGCGCCTGCTCCGACCACCATAGCGTGGCCCCAAGCGCCAGGCAGATGGCCACAAGAAGCAGGGTATTGAGTGTGGTAAGCGATTTCAGGCGCATCCTGGCTTCCAACGAGGCGGGAGGCTAGGACTTTATGGCGAAATGATTTCACTCAGGTGACAGCGGTGAATCTTTCGACCCTGTTTCGGCCGCCTTTCTTGGCGTTGTAGAGGGCTTCGTCCGCCTGCTGGGTGAGCATCTTCGTATCCGTCGTTGCAGTCAGTTCGCTGATGCCGCAGCTGAAGGTGCAGCTCAGGTCGGCTGGCTGCGCCGGAAAGCGGATCTCGGCAAAGCGTTGGCGAATGTCGTCCAGTACCTTGACCGCATCGCTCGCGCAGGTATCGGGCAGTACCACCGCAAACTCCTCCCCGCCATAGCGGCCGATGTGATCGGTCTTGCGCAGGCGCTGCTTGAGAAACAACGCCAGACTCTTGATCACGCGGTCGCCCATGGGATGGCCGTAGGTATCGTTGACCTTCTTGAAATGGTCGATGTCGATCATCGCGAAACACAGCGGCCGGTTATCGCGGCGCGCCCGCGAGCTGGCGTCTTCGAGCAGCTGCAGGCTGTGGGTGTGGTTGTAGAGTCCGGTGAGGCTGTCGCGAACAATCCGGGCTTTGAGGTTGCGAGCGCGCTCTGCGCGGGTGCGGACGGTGGCGATAAGGTGGCTGGGCTTGATGGGTTTGGTGAGAAAATCGTCGCCGCCCTCGCTCATCGCATCTAGCTGTTTGTCCAGATCATCCTCGGCGGACAGGTAGATGATCGGCACGCTGACATAGCGCTCATGTTGGCGGATGACCTTTGCCAGTTCGGTGCCCATGCAGTCGGGCATGTACATATCCAGAATGATAAGGTCCGGCTGGAACTCGGCCAGGTGGGTAATCGCCTGTATGGGCTCGTTGAGTGTGCGGGTGATGATGCCCGCGTTGTTCAGTACCCGCTCGGTATGGGTTGCCTGGGCCCGGGAGTCATCGATGATGAGCACCCGGAACGGTTCGTAATGGGCCGTCCGGGTAAAAATCTCGATGCGCTCAAGCAGGCTGGACGCATCGATGCTGCCGGTAAAGAAATCCAGTCCGCCGGCCCGGACCGCAGCCAGCCGCATCGGCGTATCGGTTTCCTGATGGCTAAAGAAGATCAGGGGCAGTTTTTCCTCAAGCTTTTGCTGGATTCGCTCGGCAAGCCTCAGGCCTTCTCCTGCACCGTTGAAATCCACATCCATGACGATGGCGGCTGGATGCCGCTCATGCATTGCCGCAAGGAACTGGCGATCATCGACGAACGCCTGGGCTGTCATGCTGAAGAATTCCAGTTGGCGCACTACGTGGCGGGCTCGCTCGTGATTGTCCAGCGCAATATAGACGGGCTTGCTCAGTGGCGGGACATAGGCTGACTGGCCACGCGGATCGCCGTGGCGCAGACCGGTGCGGGCCAGTCGGTAGATCAGCTGGCTAAGCGTGGCTATGGAGTCGCTCGAGAGCCGCCCGCGGTTATCGCGGATGTCGTTCAGGCATTCATCGATACTCAGCGCAAGCTGCTGATGCTCGGTCTGGCCGAAGCGCTCGGCAAAACGCCGTAGGCGCTGGTTCGCGTCGCTGAGAGCGGCGCGATAGGCGTCGCTCCACTCGCTGCGCTGAAGCTGCTGCCAGACTTCAAGGACTTCTCGCGCCTGATGGATGACTCGTTGCGCGAAGTGCTTTTTGAGATTTTCCTGTTCCGACATTCCCGATTCCTGACCCGCTACGCTCGTTCCGTCAAGGCGCGATGGTGGCTGCATGCTACCACTGATCCAGCCAAGCAAAGGAGCCTGCATGGGCGCGCTGGTTCTCATTGTGCGATCAGCCAGGAGCAGCTCTGCGCTATAGTGAGCCACCTGCCGCAACGTCTCTGGCGTCCGGCTATCGAACCTCTGAAATCGAGAGAAGGACAAGATGCCCATGTTGGATTGGAGAAACCGCTTCGGCCGCCTCGGCTCAGCGGGAGATAACGCGACTGCAGCTGGATCGCGCCGCAATCCGTTACTGCTTGCTCTGGCCGTAGCGATCGGACTGTACCTGCTTGTGGCGATGGTTCTCGGCTGGTACTGGAGTCTCGAGCCGGATCGTTTTCCGGTTCAGCAGCACGTTCGGCAGGCTGCAGAGGCGTCGCAGCGGCAGATCGTCAACGGTTATACCACTGTCGAGACCCTCAAGCAGGTCGCCAGCACCTTGCTGGACAAGCCGGGCGGCTATCTGACCAATGACATTGCGCCTCCCGGACTCTGGCTCGACAACATGCCGAGCTGGGAATATGGCGTGCTGGTGCAGGTCCGTGATCTTTCCCGTGCCCTTCGCAAGGATTTCGCTCGTTCGCAGTCGCAGTCGACCGAGGATGCCGATTTATCCAAGGGCGAACCGCTGTTCAACTTCGACAACCGCAGCTGGGCCCTGCCTGCTACCGAGTCCGAATACCGCAACGGCATTCGTTATCTGGATCGCTATCTGGCGCGCTTGAGCGATCCGGTGCCAAAGGCCCAGTTCTACTCACGTGCCGATAACCTGAATAACTGGCTGGGCGATGCGGGCACCCGCCTGGGATCGCTTTCCCAGCGTCTATCGGCCAGTGTCGGTCGCGTCCGGCTGGATTCCACCCTGGCCCCTGAACTCGAACGCCAGGGTGTGGTGCCCGAGGTGGAGGAGCAGCGGGTCGAAACGTCCTGGATGCAGATCGATAACGTCTTTTACGAAGCACGGGGCCAGGCATGGGCATTGTCCCACCTGCTTCGTGCTATCGAAGTCGATTTTGCCGACGTGCTGGCAAAGAAGAATGCGACGGTCAGCGTCCGGCAGATCATCCGTGAACTCGAAGCGGCCCAGGAGCCGTTGTGGAGTCCGATGGTGCTCAACGGCAGCGGATACGGTGTGCTTGCCAACCATTCGCTGGTGATGGCCAATTACATTTCTCGTGCCAACGCGGCGATCATGGATCTGCGCAACCTGCTGTCGCAGGGATAAGCGCAGTTACAGACCGGGCGGGAACGGGTGTTGGCAGGCTGGCATGATCTCAGCGCCGGCTTGCTGCGGCCTAATCAAGACCGAGCTTTTTCAGGCGATAGCGCATGGAGCGGAACGAAAGGCCCAGTCGCTGGGCCGCCGCGGTACGGTTCCAGCGGGTTTCTTCCAGCGCCTGCATGATCAGTTTTCGCTCGACCTCCTCGAGATGGTCTTCGAGGTTATCGATCTGTGCCAGGCTGGCTTCCCCCGTGTCAGGACTGCTCGGTGCGTCCGACAGGCGCAGGTCGCTCGCCTTGATCTGCTCGCCTTCGCAGAGGGTATAGGCGCGCTCCAGCATGTTTTCCAGTTCGCGGACGTTGCCCGGGAACCGATAACTTTGCAGCTTGGCCAAGGCATCAGGGTGCAGATGCGCAGGAGTATCGCCGCATTCCTGCGCAAGGCGGACGAGCATGGCGTCGGCCAGCTGGGCGATGTCTTCGCGACGCTCGCGCAAGGGTGGAACGCGCAGTTCGATAACGTTCAGGCGGTAATAAAGGTCCTGGCGAAAGCGCCCTGCCGCCACCTCGCTGGCGAGATCCTTGTGGGTGGCGCAGAGAATCCGCACGTCTACCACCACTTCCTTGGCGCCCCCGACGGACCGAACTGCCTTTTCCTGTATCGCGCGCAGCAGCTTGACCTGCATCGGCAAGGGGAGGTCGGCGACCTCGTCGAGAAATAGCGTTCCGCCGTTCGCTGCCTGGAACAGTCCGAGCTTGTCTTCTATCGCGCCGGTGAAGCTACCCTTTTTATGGCCAAAGAATTCGCTTTCCATCAGTTCTGACGGTATGGCACCACAATTGACCGGAACGAATGGATGCTCATGGCGGGGTCCTTGCTCATGTATCAACCGCGCCACCAGTTCCTTGCCGCTGCCCGACTCGCCGCTGATATAGACCGGTGCCTGGCTTCGGGCCAGTTTGCCGATCTGCTTGCGGAGCATGTTCATTGGTGGCGAGGCTCCCAGCAATCGGCTATCGACCGTGGAGTCCTCGAGGTTCGGCGCGCGCAGTCGAAGCGCGGTGTTGACCAGCTCGCGCAGACGCGAAAGATCGACCGGTTTGGTCAGGAAGTCGAAGGCGCCAGCCTTGAGCGCGCCTATGGCGGTGTCCAGGCTGCCATAGGCGGTGATCATCGCCACGGGTAGCTGGGGGTACCGCTGCTGGATGAACTGCACCAGTTCCAGGCCGCTCCCGTCCGGCAGCCGCATGTCGGTAAGGCAGAGATCGTAGTGCTCGCGCGCCAGGCAGTCGCGGGCTTCCTTGAGGTTGCGGGCGCTACGGGTGTCGAGCTTCATCCTGCCGAGGGTGATCTCCAAGAGTTCCCGGATGTCGGGTTCATCGTCAATGATCAACGCTTTCTGGCGGACGGTCATGGTTTCGATCTTTCAACTGCAGCGGTGGATGCCAAAGGCGAGGGCAACAATGTTAACGCTACAACGCCCCCTTTGTACTGCGGCCCTGACCGATGTGTGACTGGCTGCAGCCTCTGCTCGCTCTAGCCTTGTTTTCGCGGATGAGCAAAGACAATACGAAAGCAGCTGCCGCCTTCGTCCCGTGTCCGGTAGTCGAGCCGGGCCTGGTTGCTTTCGCATAGCTCGCGAGAGATGTACAAGCCCAGTCCGGTGCCTTTGCTCTCGGTGGTGAAAAAGGGTTCGAAGATGTTCTGCACGTCCTCATCCGCAACGCCCGGACCATCGTCGAGCACTTCAAGAACCGGAAGATCGCTTGCTTCGTCGCGAAACAGTCGCAGCCAGACCTGTGCCTGGTCGTGTGTCTGACCGCTATAGCGCAACCCGTTCTGGACCAGGTTGGTCAGCACCTGGATAAGCTGGTTGGGGTCCATGCGCGTCTGTAGCGAGCTGCCCTGAGTCTCGACATGCACCTGCTGGCCCGCTGGAAGTGTGGTGCGCAATTCGCTGGCGAAGCGGTGCGCCCAGTATTTCAGATCCAGCAACTGCGGCTCGGCCTGGCGTCTACGGGACAGCTGCAGAACGTTTTCGATGACCAGGTTCATGCGCCGTGAATGATCCTGGATGATCTGTGCCAGGCGCTGGTCGGCAGGATCCAGCGCTTCGGACTCCTGTAGCAGCTGCGCCGCATGGCTAATGGCCCCCAGGGGGTTGCGGATCTCGTGGGCAATGCTCGCGGTCAGTCGGCCGAGCGAAGCCAGCTTCAGTTGCTGGGCCTTCTGTGCAATCTGCGAGGTGTCCTCAAGGAACACCAGCGTGTCCTGCGCCACGCCATGCTGGAGCGTGGCAAAGCTGGGCTGCAGCGTGGCACCGTCTGGGGTCGCCTTGAAATGTCGCGGTCGCAGGGTGGGATTGTCGCGCCATTGCTGAAGGCCCCTGATCAGCTCGGGGCAGCGTGGCGCCAAGCGTTCACCGGCTAACGACTCCTGACCAAGCAGCTCCAGCGCACCCTGGTTGGCCAGCAGTACGCGCTGTTGCGGATCAAGCACGAGGATGCCGGTACGCATGCGTTGCAGAATCTGGGCGTTCAGCGCTTCAAGGTTGGCTACTTCCTCTGCTCGTTGGCGAGCCAGTGTCTCGCTGACCTGCAGTCGTTGCGTCAGTCCTTGAACCAGTAGGGCCGAAGCAAAGCACAGCGTGCCGAGCGCAGCGGCCTGTACGTACTGGCTGCTTGCCGCGGTGTCGTGGAGGCTGAGATAGAAGGTGAGGTAAATCAGCCCTGTAGCCGCGACAGCTGCAATGAAAAAGCCGACGCGGCCCCGCAGCAGGATATTGGCAATGGCAACCGCGACGATCAGCAGGTTGCCTATTCCACTGGGCGTGCCGCCGGCAAAGTAGAACAGCGCAGCGAGCAGCGTGACGTCCAGAAGTGCAAGGGCGAGCACTGGTAGCTCGCGCTTGGGGTTCTGTATCAGGACGGCGATCAGAATGTTGAGAATCAGATACAGCCAGGCACCGTAATGAAAGGCAGCCGGGTTGATCATGCGCATCAGGTCGCTGTGCAGGTCGCTGCTGATAAGCAGCACCAGCACCAGGCCGATTGCGACGCGATACAGGTGATAGAGCCGAAGAATGCGCCGGCCCTGATAACCCAGGAAAGTCAGGCGTTCAATGCCCACCCGACTTGCTGCCTTGTTCCAGGTGCGCCTGGCTGCAGTACCACAGGCCGCGGTCTGGCAGTGCTTGTTCCTGCGGCACATGCACACCGCATTGCGCGCAACGCACCATGCTCAGTGTGGTCTGTTCCGGCTTCGGTTTGCTCGCAGCGCCGGGCTTGTCGGTGAAGCGTCGCCATAGCCAGAACGCCGCGGCGATAAGGATGATCCAGAACAACAGACGAAACAGACCCATTTCTATCTTCCCGGCAAAGCCATGGGCCGCCTGTAGGCAGGTGCCCTGCATCGCGCTGTTCAGGGCGGCAAGGTCGCCGCCGGTGAGTGTCGGTATGCTTAGTCGAACAGGCCGAAGGTCATGTAGCTCCACCAGGAGCGCCCCTGGCGCTGCTCGTCGTCAGATTCTTTTTCGGCTTCCCGGAGCACCGGACGCAGTTCATCGGGAAGGTCCTGAGCCGCGGTTTCATATTGACGTACGACGTCGCGGTTAGCTTGAGAACTATCCGGGGCTGCGTTTTCGGTTTCGATCAGGCCGAGCGTTGCACGAGACAGCCAGCTGCGGTTGTCGGCTTCCTGCTCCCTGGGAACGAACTGCCCGTCCTGCAGGCTCGGATGCTCTGGGTAATTAAGCTTCAGTGTGTCCAGACTCGTATTGGCCAGCTCGTCGAGACCAAGGCGCTGATAAGCCTCGGTCATGACAGCCAGGCCGTCGCCCACGGCCGGTGTGCCCTGGAAGTTTTCTACTACATAGCGACCACGGTTCGCCGCAGCTACGTAGGCCTGGCGGCGCAGGTAGTAGTCGGCTACGTGGATCTCGTTGGCGGCCAGCAGGTTGCGCAGGTAGACCATGCGGGCCTTGGCGTCCGGTGCGTAGCGGCTGTTGGGGAAGCGGCTGGTCAGCTGTGCGAACTCGTTGAAGGAGTCACGTGCAGCGCCGGGGTCCCGCTTGGTCATGTCCAGCGGCAGGAAGCGTGCAAGCAGGCCGCGGTCCTGGTCAAACGAGGCCAGCCCTTTCAGGTAATAGGCATAGTCGACACTCGGATGCTGCGGATGAAGGCGAATGAAACGCTCCGCAGCCGAGCGGGTCGCTTCTGGTTCGCTGTTGCGGTAGTAGGCGTAGATCAGCTCCAGCTGCGCCTGTTCGGCAAAGCGGCCGAAGGGGTAGCGCGATTCCAGTGCCTTGAGCTTGTTGATGGCGCTGGTATAGCTGTCATTGTCCAGGTCGGCCTGCGCCTGCCGGTACAGTTCCGTCTCGCCGAGATTTTCGCTGATGCTCTCATTCGAGGAGCAGGCAGCTGTAAGGGCGAAAATGGCGATCAGCAGCAGGTGTTTCACGTGCATGGCGGCTTGCGTCCCTGTGACGGCTGGCTGTCTCGCGCGGAGCCGTCCTGTTATGATGAGCGCCCCGGTTGACCGGGGCAAAGACGCCGTATTTAACCACAAGCCTGATGACGAAACCAAAAGGCTAACCCCTGGCGGATCACGCTTGCGATTGCTGGACGCCGTTGATCCGGTTGCGATTGTGCATTGACACAACCTGCGAGCGCGGCCAGGCGGGCTTTCGGCGCAAGGGCTCGTTTTGGTCACGTCATGACCCCAAGCCTCCTTTCTCTACTTTGAAGTGCTCTCAATCTATGTCGACAATCTCAACGCAGGCCATCCAACTACGCGCTGAGGTGCCGTTCGATCTCGGCGGGCAGCGCCTCGATCAGGTTGCGGCGCAGCTGTTTTCCGAACATTCCCGCTCGCGCCTGGCTGCGTGGATCAAGGATGGCCAGCTTACTGTCGACGGCGCCTCGTTGCGGCCGCGCGATACTGTACATGCCGGCGCCATTCTGGAGCTCTCTGCGGAGCAGCAGGCCCAGGGCGAATGGGTAGCGCAGGATATACCGCTGGACATCGTGTTCGAAGATGACCACATCCTCGTGCTGAACAAGCCCGCCGGCTTGGTGGTGCATCCCGCCGCTGGCCATGCCGACGGCACGTTGCTCAACGCTCTTTTGCATCATGTTCCTGATCTGATCAACGTGCCGCGTGCGGGTATCGTGCACAGGCTGGACAAGGACACCACCGGGCTGATGGTGGTGGCCAAGACGCTGCAGGCGCAAACGCGTCTGGTCGAACAATTGCAGGCACGCAGCGTCAGCCGGATCTACGAGGCCATCGTCATCGGCGTGATCATTACCGGCGGCACGGTAGATGCGCCGATCGGCCGGCATGGCCAGCAGCGCCAGCGCATGGCTGTCGTCGAAAGCGGCAAGCCTGCCGTCAGTCATTACCGGGTGCTCGAGCGCTTCCGTTCGCATACGCATGTGCGAGTCAAGCTTGAGACCGGTCGCACGCACCAGATTCGTGTGCACATGACGCATCTTGGCTACCCGCTGGTGGGTGATCCGCTCTATAGCGGACGGTTCCGCATTCCGCCCGCAGCGAATCCGACAATGGTGCAAACCCTGCGCGACTTCCCTCGCCAGGCTCTGCACGCACGTTTCCTGGAGCTGGATCACCCGTTGACTGGTGAGCGCCTTAAATGGGAATCGCCATTGCCGGACGATTTCGTCTGGCTGCTGACCTTGTTGCAGCAGGACCGCGAGGCATTCGTCGGGTGAGCGACTGGCCTGACGATTGGCTTATTCCCGACTGGCCGGCGCCCTCATGGGTCAAGGCCTGCGTCACCACGCGCAGCAGCGGTGAAAGTACGCCTCCCTTTGATAGCTTCAATCTGGGTGATCATGTCGGCGACACCGCGGCTGCGGTAGTGGCGAATAGACAGCAGCTGGAACGGGCGCTCGGGTGTCAGCCGGCCTGGATGAAACAGGTGCATTCCAATCGTGCGGTAAAGGCCGACCCGCAACACTGTCCCGTCGCAGACGCCAGCTGGACGGATGCATCAGGCGTCGCCTGTGCGGTGCTGACCGCAGATTGTCTTCCTGTGCTGTTTTGCGATCTGGCGGGAACCCGTGTGGCCGCTGCGCATGCCGGGTGGCGCGGGCTGTCAGCGGGGATGCTGGAAGCTACCGTGGCGGCCATGGGCGTCCCAGGGAACGAGCTGATGGCCTGGCTGGGACCTGCAATCGGTCCCGACGCCTTCGAAGTCGGCGGGGAGGTGCGCGAGGCGTTCGTATCACAGCATGGGGCCGCGACCGCTGCCTTCATTCCCAGTCGCAACGCCGGCCGCTACATGGCGGATATTTACCACCTGGCCCGTATCCGCCTCGCTGCATGCGGGGTCACGGCCGTCTCTGGTGGTGGATTCTGTACCTTCAACGATCCCCGCTTCTACTCCTACCGCCGTGCTCCGAGCACTGGGCGCTTTGCCAGCCTGATCTGGCTTGCCTGAACACTTCTGCGGTTCCTGACGCGCTGCCGTGCGGCCGGGTACGGAGATGACCTGGATCAATGCGATCCTGCTTGAATATCCAACAAACAGCCTTATCTATGTTTCATCTCGCAGGCTTCGTTCGAGGTGCGATTGTGTGCGCCGGCCTGCCTTACTAGAAAGGTGATTACATGCGTATCGATCGTCTTACCAGCAAGCTTCAGCTTGCGCTCTCCGATGCCCAATCCGTCGCCGTTGGTCTTGATCATCCCTCCATCGAGCCGTTGCATCTGATGCAGGCGCTGCTCGATCAGCAGGGTGGGTCGATCAGGCCGCTGCTTATGCAGGTCGGCTTTGACATCAATGGCTTGCGCCAGGCGCTGACCAAGGAACTGGACCAGCTGCCCAAGCTGCAGAACCCCACTGGCGACATGAACATGTCGCAGGACCTGGCTCGCCTGCTCAACCAGGCCGACCGGCTGGCGCAGCAGAAGGGTGACCAGTACATCTCCAGCGAGCTGGTATTGCTCGCCGCGCTGGACAGCAATACCCGTCTGGGCAAGCTGCTGCTGGCGCAGGGGGTGAGCAAGAAGGCGCTGGAAAACGCCATCAGCAATCTGCGCGGCGGCGACGCAGTCAATGATCCCAATGCCGAGGAATCGCGCCAAGCGCTGGACAAGTACACCGTAGACATGACCAAGCGCGCCGAGGACGGCAAGCTCGACCCAGTGATCGGTCGCGACGACGAGATCCGCCGGACCATACAGGTGCTGCAACGGCGCACCAAGAATAACCCGGTACTCATCGGTGAGCCTGGTGTGGGCAAGACCGCTATCGTCGAAGGGCTTGCCCAGCGCATCGTCAATGGCGAAGTGCCGGACGGACTCAAGGACAAACGCCTGCTCGCGCTGGACATGGGATCGCTGATTGCTGGCGCGAAGTTCCGCGGCGAGTTCGAAGAGCGGCTCAAGGCGGTGCTCAATGAGCTCGGCAAGCAGGAGGGCCGCGTCATACTCTTCATCGACGAATTGCACACCATGGTCGGCGCCGGCAAGGCCGAAGGCGCCATGGATGCCGGCAACATGCTCAAGCCGGCATTGGCGCGTGGCGAGCTGCATTGTGTCGGCGCCACAACCCTGGATGAGTACCGCCAGTACATCGAAAAGGACGCCGCCCTTGAGCGGCGCTTTCAGAGGGTGCAGGTGGATGAGCCTAGCGAGGAAGACACCATTGCCATCCTTCGCGGCCTCAAGGAGCGCTACGAAGTGCACCACGGCGTTTCGATCACCGATGGCGCAATCATCGCGGCGGCCAAGCTGTCTCATCGTTACATCACCGACCGCCAATTGCCCGACAAGGCGATCGACCTGATCGACGAAGCGGCCAGTCGAATCCGGATGGAGATCGACTCCAAGCCGGAAGAGCTGGATCGTCTCGATAGGCGCCTGATTCAGCTGAAGATCGAGCGGGAGGCGTTGAAGAACGAAGACGATGACGCAACCAGGAAGCGCTTGGCCAAGCTGGACGAAGAAATTGTCAAGCTGGAGCGCGAATACGCCGACCTTGAGGAAATCTGGAAGTCCGAAAAGGCCGAAGTGCAGGGGTCGGCTCAGATGCAGCAGCGGATCGAGCAGGCCAAGGCCGACTTGGAGGCTGCTCGTCGTAAGGGCGATCTGTCGCGGATGGCCGAGTTGCAGTACGGCATCATTCCCGATCTGGAGCGCAGCCTGCAGATGGTCGACCAGCACGGCAAGACCGAGAACCAGCTATTGCGCAACAAGGTGACCGACGAGGAAATCGCCGAGGTGGTCTCGAAGTGGACCGGCATCCCAGTGTCCAAGATGCTCGAAGGCGAGCGCGAGAAGCTACTTAAAATGGAAGACCTGCTGCACCAGCGTGTGATCGGACAGCACGAGGCGGTCGTATCGGTCGCCAATGCAGTGCGTCGATCGCGCGCCGGGTTGGCCGATCCGAATCGTCCGAGTGGTTCCTTCCTGTTCCTGGGCCCGACTGGCGTCGGCAAAACCGAGCTGTGCAAGGCACTGGCAGAATTTCTCTTCGATACGGAAGAGGCCATGATCCGCATCGACATGTCCGAATTCATGGAGAAGCATTCGGTTGCTCGCCTGATCGGGGCTCCGCCGGGCTACGTCGGTTACGAGGAAGGCGGGTACCTGACCGAGGCTGTCCGTCGCAAGCCTTATTCCGTGGTCCTGCTCGATGAGGTCGAAAAGGCACATCCTGACGTATTCAACATCCTGCTGCAGGTACTGGAGGATGGGCGTCTGACGGACAGCCATGGGCGGACGGTCGACTTCCGTAACACCGTGATCGTGATGACATCGAATCTGGGCTCAAGCCAGATACAGGAGCTGGTGGGGGATCCCGATGCGCAGCGTGCCGCGGTGATGGATGCAGTAAGCAGCCACTTCCGTCCCGAGTTCATCAACCGTATCGACGAGGTTGTGGTATTCGACCCGCTGGCTCGCGATCAGATTGCCGGCATTGCGCGGATACAACTTGGTCGCTTGCGTCAGCGCCTGGCCGAGCGTGAGCTGAGCCTGGAGCTGAGTGACGAGGCGATGGACAAGCTGGTTGCGGTTGGCTATGACCCCGTCTATGGCGCGCGGCCGCTGAAGCGAGCCATTCAGCGCTGGATCGAAAACCCGTTGGCGCAACAGATACTGTCCGGCGAATTCGAGCCTGGAAGGAGCATCTCGGGCAAGGTGGCGGGCGATGAAATCGTTTTTGCCTGATAGGAGGTGGGCTGGCACTGCTCTCTGGAGCGGTGCCAGCGGTGCCATGGCAAGCCAAGCGCAGCGGAACCCGGGTATCGTGCAAGACATTGTAGTAAATCGTATTTTTTGTGTTGACAGCAGCGCCGAGAACCGTAAAATGGCGCGCCTCTAAGGGCGGAATGCAAAGCGGTAAAGCAGGCCACCTGAAGAGCTGGAAGTTGCAGTTCCGCGATAGCTCAGTCGGTAGAGCAAATGACTGTTAATCATTGGGTCCCAGGTTCGAGTCCTGGTCGCGGAGCCAAATTCCTATCGGGGTATAGCGCAGTCCGGTAGCGCGCCTGCTTTGGGAGCAGGATGTCGGGAGTTCGAATCCCCCTACCCCGACCAATTTTGGGTCGTTAGCTCAGTTGGTAGAGCAGTTGGCTTTTAACCAATTGGTCGTAGGTTCGAATCCTACACGACCCACCAAACGGTCTCGCTAGAGACCCAAAAAAACCGGGAGGTCCCATGCGGATCTCCCGGTTTTTTTATTGTCTGGGATTCGCTCCCTCCGCGGGAGTTTCGGTGCAATGCCGGCTCTTTACTCATGGCCGTTGCAGGCGCCGGCGCTGCCAGATGAAGGCGCCGGCGATGCTCATCGGTCAGTGCAGCTTCAGGCGTGGGACGGTGCTGGTGCTGAGCTTGTCGCCGATCATCATCAGCGCAGTGCGGGCCATTCCGTACAGTGCGATCTGGTGCATCCGATACAGCGAGATGTAGAACATTCGCGCCAGCCAGCCTTCCAGCATCACGTTGCCGGTGAGATTGCCCATCAGGTTGCCTACAGCAGAAAAGCTCGACAGCGAAATGAGTGAGCCGTAATCCCGGTAGCGATAGCTGGGTAGCTCCTTGCCTTGCAGGCGCAAGGCGATGGATTTGGCCAGCATCGACGCCTGCTGATGGGCGGCCTGGGCGCGTGGCGGGACGTTGCGATCGCTGTCCGGCTGCGGGCAGGCTGCGCAGTCCCCAAAGGCAAAGATATTGTCGTCGCGTGTGGTTTGCAGCGTTGGGCGCACCACCAGCTGGTTGATGCGATTGGTCTCCAGGCCGTCGATCTCGTGAAGAAAGGCGGGCGCCCTGATGCCTGCAGCCCAGACCTTGAGGCTGGCTGGGACAAAATGCCCGTTTTTGGTGTGCAGGCCCTCGGCGGTCACTTCGCTGACTGCTGCGTCGGTGAGCACGGTGACACCCAGATCTTTCAGTGTCTGGTGGACGGGCTGGCTGATTCGCTCCGGCAATGCCGGTAGTACCCTTGGGCCTGCCTCTATCAAGGTGATATGCACATCTTCGGGCTTGATGCCGTCCAGGCCGTAGGCCGCCAGCTCACGCGCGGCATGATGCAGTTCTGCAGCAAGTTCTACGCCCGTCGCGCCTGCCCCGACGATTGCCATGTCTATAACGCTGTGTCGGCCTTCGCTGGCATGTGCCCGCATGTAGTGGCTCAACAGGTCCCGGTGAAAACGCTCGGCCTGGGCGCGGGTATCGAGAAATATGCAGTGTTCGGCCGCACCCTTGGTGCCGAAGTCGTTTGTCATGCTGCCAACCGAGATCACCAGAGTGTCATAGCTAAGCAAGCGAGCGGGTACGAGTTCGACGCCGTGCTCGTCGAACGAGGCGGCAAGGTGTACGCACTTGCGCTCGCGCTCAAGGGCGCTCATGCGGCCCATTTGGAACTCGAAATGGTTCCATTTGGCCTGTGCAACATAGTTGAGCTCATCGGCTGATGAATTCAGCGAGCCCGCGGCGACTTCGTGCAGCAAGGGCTTCCAGATGTGCGTGAGATTGGCGTCTATCAGCGTGACGCGGGCCTTGCCGCGTCTGCCCAGGGTTCTACCCAGGCGGGTAGCAAGCTCCAGGCCGCCGGCGCCGCCGCCGACGATTACGATGCGATGTGTCATGACATGAACTCATAAGGCTTCTGGGAATACAGGAGGCGCACCGGATTGAAGAGGTTGGGCTTCATAGCACCAGGCGGCTGAGGAGGCGGCTCAACAGTCCCAGGCCGATCACGACTGCCAGTACCAGTACCAGGAGCAGCCATGGACGAAAAGGCCGGCGCTCGACTTGGTGCTGGGGTGCGCTGAGGTATTGGTCAACGCGTTTCTGGTCTTCAGGATTCAGGCGGCTGGGCATACGCACCTCGAAAAGAATGGATTCATTCTAGCGGTGCGACGCTAAAAGCCAAGCGCCGCCGGTTCCGGGCGTGTCCGCCAGGACGGAGCGGGGCAGAGCCGGTGCGGGAGTGAGCGGTGGTTTCGCTGATCGAGGCGTTATCGGCCGTTGTTTTTCAGGCTGCGCAGGTTGCCAATAACCGACTCCAGGGCGCGATCGAACAGCAGCGCGTCGTTGAGCAGGCGAATTGCGCCGCGGCGAAACTCGATGGCGAGCCCCATACGGGTCTTTTCCAGAACTTTCATGCCGGTGCGGTTGACGAAAATGTACTTGCCGGTGGGTTTGATAACTGCCGCCAGCTTGCAGCGCAGCTTGTGTTCCTCGTCTTCCTGAAATTCGACCCAGCTGCCGACTCGCAGGTTGTCAACCTGAGTCAGTGCCTCGTCGTTATCGGCAAGATTGATCTCAGGCTCCTGTTCACGGCTCTCGCCGGGCGCCAGCAGAACGATTTCCTCGACGACTTCGACCATCGCGGACTTGCCTGGGGCTTCCTCGTCAGCCGCTTCGCGTGGCGGCAGCACCAGCTTCTGTTCAGGGCCGGTTTCAGTGTCGCTGTGCGCAGCCCCCGGCGCCACCGTCACGGGGCGTTTGTACTGTTCCAGCGTCTGAACATGCAGGGCTTCGAGCTGAGTAAAGAATTGGCTCGTGGAGAACGGATCGAAAGCCGCGCTGACCAGGCCTTCGCGTAGCTTCCTTAGCAGGCTCGGCACTAGCTGCAACAGGCGGGCCCTGGACGCTGGATCGTCATGGGGCTCGACGCTCCATATCAGGTCATCCATGGTGACCAGTGCGGACTGCCATTGCTCGGACTCGGTGTCATGCTTCAGGCAGGTCAGCAGCAGCACCTTGCTCCAGGCCTCCTGTAGCAGGCGTACCACTACTTCTGGAAGCGTTTTGCCCAGCAGGCGCTGATTCAGGGCGTGCTCAACCTCCTGGCGTGCCATCTCGGCCTTGGCGCGGCCTTCCTCGGCGTCCCGGGTGCGCTGTTCGAGAAGCTCGCTACGGCGGCGTTCGTCGCCGGTAAATGCGAGAAAGTCGGCAAGCAGCTCGGAAAATATCGAGGGATCATCAACGAAATCGTTGAGCAGGCGCGCCACGACCTGTTCGATCTTCTGATAGAGGGTGTCTCGCTGAGCTTCGTCCTGGTCACCCCAGCCCATGGCTGCCGACGCGATTTCGTTGAGCAGCCGGCGGGCTGGATGGCTGCCACGGCTGAAGAAGGTCTTGTCCAGTACGGCCACCTTGAGCACCGGTATCTGCAGGCGGCCGATGAGTGCTTTCAGGGAGTCGGGTAGTGTGCGGTCATCGAGAATGAACTCGAACAGCATGGAGACCAGGTTGATGACGTCTTCGTCCATTTCCCCGACCACACGTGACTTGCCGCTTTTGGCACTGATGCGATGAAGTAGCTGCTCCAGCTGCCCCTGAAGGTCTAAATCTTCGACTCGTAGCGGGGCCCGTGTCTGCAGGTGCGACAGCAGGCGCATCAGGTCGTTACTGGTTATCGGCACGGCATCGCTGGGAGTGTTGCGTGCAGGAAGGGCGCTTCCGCGTAGCTCTGATAGCAGGCTCTGCAGGGCGCCGAATGCTTCCTGCAGGCTCTCTTCGTCGGCATGCATAGCATGGCCGCTGTAGCCCATCGTGGTCGAATTGGTGCCCGGTGCGCCCTGGCGGTTCGGAGCGCGGCGGGGTGGCGAGGACTGCAGTTCAGGCAAGACGCCGGCGGCCACCAGAGCCTGGTTCGACTCGGCATAGAGTTGGTCGAGGTCTGCCAGTACATAGCGCTCGAAGAGCTTGAGGATGATCAGCTTGACCTTGATGTCAACGCCTAGGGTGCTGCACGCCTCCAGAAAGGACTCGCAGAGTTGCTGCGGGCCGAGCGGGTTGGACTTGTCGTCGAGCTTTCTGCTGACCATCGCGTTCATGCGCGTGGTCAGGTGGCTGAGCGGTTGAGCGGCGCGACTCTTGACCTTGGCAACCATGGTGTCGACTGCAACCGTTTCTTCCAGCTCGTCGTTCTGCACCAGGGCCAGGCTTTCAAAGGAGGCGTCCTGTTGCGCAGGTTTGCCGATCTCGTACTGGTTGAGCCTGGCAAACGATTCGAAGACCTGCTGCAAAAAGCCGCGCTCGATGCTGCGGCGCTTCATGCGCAGGTCGCGCATGGCCTCGAAGAATGCGTTCTGTTCAGCGTTGCTGGTGGCGCGGTCGGCGATTTCGAACAGGGAGTCGTCGGCGTTATCGAACAGGGTCTGCAGTGCCAGGCGCAGCTGTTGGGCAGCCTTGTCGCGCACGCTGATAAGCGCGACAGGTAGCCTGCCGGCCGGCGTGGACTGTTTTTGCTCAGGGGCAGCCTTGAGGTGCACCACTTTCGCATCGGTTCGCATCGAGACTCTCCGGTCGCCTGCTTCGGGCGCTCAACAACACGTAGCATGCCGCTGATGGGGTAGGGCAACGGCTAGTGAATAGTGGCAAACCGCCATTTCGGTGGCGTCAATTTCAAATCGATTATAGGCTTTTTTGTCAGTCAGCCCGCGCGGATTTTTGTTGGACATGATCCAGCTCACAGATACTCAGAACTAATCCTACAGGCGGTCTGAAATCCGCATGTGAATACCATCGTGACGGTGTGGACTCAGTTACGACGAGCGCTGCGACATCTTCAAGGCAGGCTTTATACTCTCGCCGAACTACAAGGGAGCCCGTCGTGACCAACCTCACTATTGCGGACATTTCCGCTGAAATCGAAACCAACGTACGCCGGGCCCTGGCCGAAGACGTGGGCAGTGGTGATATCACTGCGCAGCTGATTCCGGCGGAGCGGCTTGCTCATGCTTCGGTCATCACACGCGAGGCGGCAGTGGTCAGCGGCAGCGCCTGGGTCGACGCCGTGTTCAGGCAGCTGGACCCAAGAGTAGCAGTGCATTGGCTGGTGACTGATGGTGAGCGGGTTGCCGCCAATCAGGTGCTGTTCCAGCTCGAAGGGCCGGCGCGTGCTTTGCTCACTGGTGAGCGCACTGCTTTGAATTTTCTACAGACCTTGTCCGGGGTCGCTACCCGCTGCCGCTACTATGCCGATCTGGTAGAGGGAACAGGCGTGCGCCTGCTCGACACCCGCAAGACCCTTCCGGGATTGCGCCTGGCGCAGAAGTACGCGACCACCTGCGGAGGCTGCTACAACCATCGCATCGGTCTGTACGACGCATTTCTGATCAAGGAAAACCACATCGCAGCGTGCGGCGGGATCGCCGAGGCGGTGGCTGCCGCGCACCGGATCGCACCCGGAAAACCGGTGGAGGTCGAGGTCGAGAGTCTCGACGAGCTGGAGCAGGCGCTGAGGGCCGGCGCGGATATCGTGATGCTTGACGAATTAAGCCTGGAGGAAATGCGCACTGCGGTCGGTCTCGCCGCCGGGCGAGCAAAACTGGAGGCGTCTGGCGGGATCGACGAGCAGACGTTACGAGAGGTCGCCGCGACTGGCGTCGACTATATTTCGATCGGTGCCCTTACCAAGCATGTGCGGGCGATCGACCTGTCGATGCGTCTGAAGCATTAGCCGCCAAGGCGGCCCTGAGTGGGCCGCCAAAGCAGGTTAGTGCTTGCTCTTGAGACCAAAGTTTTCGTGCAGTGTGCCGGGAACGTCCGAATCCTTTGGCGCGTAATCCTTCGGCGGCTCTGTGAAGCTGGGCGGGTTGAGGCGTTCGCGCGGGCTATGGCTTTCCTGGGCGTGAAGCGCTGCAAGCAAACGCTGCCGGGTTTGCTCATCCAGCGCGAGCTTGTCGGCGCCTTCGGAGAGGTGCTCCTGCATGTCCTTGTAGCTGTTGGTCAGCTTGCGCAGCAGACTTGCCGTCGTGTTGAAATGGGTAACCACTTCGCTTTGATAGGTGTCCAGGCGCTCCTGCAGCTCATCCACCTGACGCTGTGTGCTGTTCGGTGAGCTGTTACGGGCAATCAGATAACCAATGGCGATGCCGGCAATCACGCCAACGATCGGGAGCAACCAGGTCGCGAGGGTCTGTTCCACGAGTCCTTCCTCTAAATAAACGGCTGTGCTGTTCTAACCGTGAAATCGCCATGTGCAATTGGTCTGTCAGCCTGACTGTCGCGCCGCGGTGCGGCAGAAATCCGGTCTGCATTACCCGGTGCGGTGGTTTTTCCACGGCCTGATACGTTAACGTCTCGTACCTGCTCTGTATACCGCAGCGCGATGCGGCGGTTTCAGCCAGGCTTAAAGCAAGACGAGTCGACTTATCTCAAGGTCACGGAGCCACTTTGTTGAAACGCGAAACTCCCATTTCCATCGAGGGGCCGGCCGGTGTGCTGGAAGGCCTCTGTTTCGATCAACCCGATGCGCGC
Organism: Stutzerimonas stutzeri; assembly: GCA_002387205.1. Classification (GTDB taxonomy): domain Bacteria; phylum Pseudomonadota; class Gammaproteobacteria; order Pseudomonadales; family Pseudomonadaceae; genus Stutzerimonas; species Stutzerimonas stutzeri_N. The sequence goes on from DGLA01000014.1 coordinate 27,833, forward strand.
GGGCTGGCGCTGATCTGCCACCCTAATCCGGTCAAGGGCGGCACCATGCTCAACAAGGTTGTGTCGACGTTGCAGCGCACCGCGAGGGATGCCGGGTATGTCACGTTGCGTTTCAATTTTCGCGGTGTGGGCGGCAGCGCAGGCAGCCATGACATGAACTCTGGTGAAGTCGATGACGCCGAGGCGGCACTGGGTTGGCTGAGGGCACGATACCCGGATTTGCCGCTGACCCTCCTTGGGTTTTCGTTCGGTGGCTTCGTCGCGGCCGCCCTGGCCGGCCGTATCGAGGCTCGTGGTGAGTCGCTGGAACGGCTGTTCATGGTAGCGCCGGCTGTATCGCGGCTGGCGGATCAACCGCTGGCTGAGCGCTGCGCCCTCACCATCATCCAGCCGGACGATGACGAGGTGATAGATCCTGCCTCGGTGCACAGCTTCTCAGCCGAGCTTCAACGCCCCCACGAACTGCTGAAAGTGGCAGAATGCGGCCACTTTTTCCACGGCAAGCTGGTGGAGCTCAAGGACCTGGTCTCGCCGCGGCTGGGTTAGTTTCGCCAGGCCGCGCTGACCCATCGAGACGACTGTATGAAAACCCGAATTCTCACCGGTATCACCACTACGGGCACCCCGCATCTGGGCAATTATGCCGGAGCCATCCGACCGGCCATTGTGGCCAGCCGCGAAGCCGATGCCGATTCCTTCTATTTCCTTGCCGACTACCACGCCCTGATCAAGTGTGACGATCCGCAGCGCATTCAGCAGTCGCGCCTGGAGATCGCGGCCACTTGGTTGGCGTGCGGCCTGGATGCCGAGCGCGTCACCTTCTATCGCCAGTCGGATATCCCTGAAATACCCGAGCTGACGTGGCTATTGACCTGCGTAGCCGGCAAGGGCTTGCTCAACCGTGCGCATGCCTACAAGGCATCCGTGGACAAGAATCTGGAGAAGGGCGACGACCCGGATGCCGGCATCACCATGGGCCTGTTCAGTTATCCCGTGCTGATGGCCGCGGACATTCTCATGTTCAACGCCCACAAGGTGCCGGTCGGCCGTGATCAGATCCAGCACGTCGAAATGGCGCGCGACATCGGCCAGCGCTTCAACCACCTGTTTGGCAACGGCAGGGAACTGTTCACGCCCCCTGAGGCAGTGATCGAAGAGAGCGTGGCGACCTTGCCAGGCCTCGATGGCCGCAAGATGTCGAAGAGCTACGACAACACCATCCCGCTGTTCGCCAGTGCGAAGCAGCTTAAAAGCACCATTGCGCGCATCGTCACGGATTCTCGGCTCCCAGGCGAAGCCAAGAATCCTGACGACTCGCATCTGTTCACTCTCTACCAGGCATTCGCCACTCCGGACCAATTGGCAGCTTTCCGTACCGAACTGCTGGATGGGCTTGCCTGGGGCGAGGCGAAGCAGCGTCTGTTCGAGCTGCTGGACAGCGAGCTTGGCGAAGCGCGTGAACGCTATCAGGCTCTCATGACCCGTCCCGGTGAGCTGGAAGACATTCTCCAGGCCGGCGCAGCGAAGGCTCGCAAGGTGGCGACGCCCTTTCTCGGCGAGCTGCGCGAGGCTGTAGGCCTGCGCAACTTCCGCAGCGACGTGAAGAGCACTGCCCCAGCCAAAAAGAAGGGAGGCAAGACAGCTCGTTTCGCCAGCTTCCGCGAGACGGATGGCAGTTTCCGCTTTCGATTCTTCGCGGCTGACGGAGAGGAGTTGCTCCTGTCGCGTGGATTCAGCGATCCCAAGGCCATTGGCATCGTTACCCAGCGCCTGATTGCGCAAGGAGTCGACGCCCTGGAGCTTCGTGCCGACGAAGACAACCAGTTCACCTTGTGGCTGGACGGTGAATGCCTGGCCGACAGTCCCTGCCATGCCGATGAGCAGGCGCTCGAAGCGGCCATGCTGCGTGTGCGCCAGGCCTTGGCGACATTAATCGCCTGATCCTGACGGAGCTCGCCGACCGCTAAGCGGTCGGCTGTCTCCAGGTTCTCCCTATTCATCCGAGGCTCGAGCGCTTGAACGATCTGCCTAAATTGCCAAGCACTGAAGGCGCGGCTAAAGTGTCGGCCCCGTTTCACTACCCAGACCCCGCCATGACCCCTCTTGAGCGCTATCAGGCAGACCTGAAACGTCCTGACTTCTTTCACGACGCTGCCCAGGAAACTGCTGTGCGTCACCTGCAGCGTCTGTATGACGATCTGGTGGCAGATGACCGCACGAAATCCGGACTGCTGGGCAAGCTGTTCGGCAAGAAGCACCAGGAGCCTGTGAAAGGGCTGTATTTCTGGGGCGGCGTTGGCCGCGGCAAGACCTATCTGGTCGATACCTTTTTCGATGCATTGCCGTTCGAACAAAAGACGCGTACGCATTTCCACCGCTTCATGAAGCGTGTGCACGAGGAAATGCGCACGCTCAAGGGCGAGAAGAACCCGCTGACCATCATTGGCAAGCGATTCGCCGACGAATCGAGGGTGATCTGTTTCGACGAGTTCTTCGTGTCGGACATCACCGACGCGATGATCCTTGCAACGCTGCTTGAAGAGCTGTTCAAGAACGGTGTCAGTCTGGTGGCCACATCCAACATCGTGCCGGATGGCCTGTACAAGGACGGCCTGCAACGCGCTCGCTTCCTGCCTGCCATCGAGTTGCTGAAAAAGCATACCGAGATCGTCAACGTCGACAGCGGCATCGATTATCGTCTGCGAGCGCTCGAACAAGCCGAGCTCTATCACTTCCCGCTTGATGCCGAGGCGGAGCAGAGCCTGGAGAAGAGCTTCCGCAGCCTGCTGCCGGAAAAATGCAAGGTTCAGGAAAACGAAGCCCTGACGATCGAGAACCGTGAGATCGTGGCGCGCAAGGTTGCCTGCGGTGTCGCCTGGTTCGAATTCCGGGTGCTGTGTGACGGCCCGCGCAGCCAGAACGATTACATCGAACTGGGCAAGATCTTCGATGCGGTGCTGGTTTCCAACATCGAGCGGATGGATGTGGCCAAGGACGACATGGCACGGCGCTTCATCAACATGGTGGACGAATTCTACGACCGCAACGTCAAGCTGATCCTGTCTGCCGAGGTGGAACTGAAGGACCTGTATGCCGGCGGGCGACTCGAATTCGAGTTTCAGCGAACCCTGAGTCGTTTGCTCGAGATGCAGTCCCACGAGTACCTGGCGCGACCGCATAAGCCCTAGAGATGCAGCTGGAAGCCTGAAGCTGGAGGCATGAAGCAAGAGCGAAAAGCTTGTCAGTATCGCGACTGCGGCCACGCTTCCAGCTTCCAGCTTCCAGCTTCCAGCTTCCAGCTTCCAGCCCTAACCGCTCTTATGCCGATACTGCTGCCGATACTGATTCGGCGACAGTTCGGTGTGCTGCCTGAACAGCCGGGCAAAGAAGCTGGCATCGTCATAGCCGACTTCATAACTGATAGTCTTGATGCTCTTGCGAGTGGTAGACAGCAGGCTTTTGGCGGTTTCGATCCGCAGCCGCTGCAGGTAATGCAGTGGTTTGTCCCCGGTGGCGCTCTGGAACCGGCGCATGAAGTTGCGGATGCTCATGCCGTGATCCCTCGCCACGTCCTCGAAGCGGAACTTGTCGGCGAAATGCTCTTCCAGCCACTCCTGAATCTGGAGAATGCGGGTATCCAGATGAAGCTTCTGCCCGCCGAAGCCGATACGGCCGGGGCTGTAGCTACGCTGAACCTCGAACAGGATGTCCCGTGCCATGCCCTGGGCGATGTGCGCACCGCAGAATCGCTCCACCAGATGGATATACAGGTCGCAGGCTGAGGTGGTGCCGCCGGCGCAGTAGAGGTTGTCGCTGTCGGTCAGATGCTTCTCGGGCGTGAAGATGACCCGCGGAAAGCGCTCGGTGAATTCCCGCGCGAAGCGCCAGTGGGTGGTGGCTTCGCGTTCGTCCAGCAAACCGGCCGCAGCCATCCAGAACGCCCCTGTGGCTTCGCCACAAATGGCGCTACCGGCGGCGTGGCGCTCCTGTAGCCAGGGCGTCACCTCTGGATATCGACGGCCGAGCCCATCGAAATCGCCCCAGAATGCAGGGAGAATGACCGCATCCGCTTCACCCAGTGCGCCGTCCACGGCCATGAGGGTGCCACTGAAGGTGGTGACGGGCTGTCCGTCGGGACTGACCAGCAGGGTCTCGAAAGCAGGCTTCAGTTCCAGCCCCAGCTGCTTGCCGTAACGCAAGCTGGCCATGTGAAAGAAATCCTTGGCGTGCAGGAGGGTGGATCCGAACACCCCTTCGGTGGCAAGAATACTGATGCGTTTCAATGATTGGGCGGTGCGCATGCGTTGTCTTCTAAGCAGCCTGATTGTTTTTATAAGGGCAAAGCAGGGTGAATCTGCCGCTGTACGGCAGGAGCGTCTTATTTTTCTGCCTGTCTGTCCAGTCGCAATCGGCTCGCTGCGCCGGAAACGTCCAGGGCACCCTCTCGCTCAATGAGGAATGAGATGACTACAGATCAACCTGAAGATCGTCCCGAAGCCTTCGTCAGCTGGGACGGCAATACTGCCGCAGCGCGGGAAACCCAGCAGAGGCTGGCCGGGCGCGTGCGGTTGGAGGATGATTTCGGCCCGCTGCGAATCATTGCGGGCGTGGACGTGGGTTTCGAAGAGGGTGGCGCCATCACCCGCGCCGCAGTGGTGCTGCTCGATGCCGAGACCCTCGAGCTGCTGGAACAGGCAGTGGCGCGGATTCCGACCTGCATGCCCTATATTCCCGGTCTGCTTTCGTTCCGTGAATTGCCTGCCGTGTTGCAGGCACTCGATTCGCTGAAGCTGCGGCCTGATCTGGTTTTCTCGGATGGGCACGGCATCGCCCACCCGCGCGGCCTGGGAATCGCTGCGCACCTCGGTGCGATCACGGGGCTGCCGACCATCGGCGTGGCGAAGAAGATACTTACCGGCCACCATGAGCCATTGGGTGAAGGTCGCGGTGCCCTGGTCGATCTGCTGGACAAGCAGGAGCGGGTGATCGGCACCGTGCTGCGCAGCAAGGACAAGGTCAGGCCCCTGATCATCTCGCCGGGCAATCGTGTCAGCTTGGCGACTGCGCCAGGGCTGGTGATGCGTTTCGTTACCCGTTACCGCCTTCCCGAACCGACTCGACTGGCCGATCGTCTCGCTTCGCGTCGCGATGAGAAACGCGGCGGGCCGAGGGCTTCAGCCGAACGGGGCTAGCGTGACTTGCGGCCATCCAGCGGCAGGCGCTAGCCTTCAAGCCCCCATATTCACCCAGGTTGATCTGCGATGCAGTTGGATCATGCGACTGGCTGGTGCCGAGGCATTCGCCATTGCCCCTCGCCCAACTTCAATCAACGCCCCGATGGTGAGATCTCGCTGCTGGTGATCCACAACATCAGCCTGCCGCCGGGGTGCTTCGGGACGGGCAAGGTTCAGCAGTTCTTCCAGAACTGTTTGCCCACCGCTGAACATCCGTTCTTCGAACAGATATCCAGCCTGCAAGTGTCCGCGCACTTCCTCATCGAGCGTGATGGGGCGATCACCCAGTTCGTCTCTTGCCTTGATCGTGCATGGCATGCGGGCATTTCCCGTTTTGGCGAACGGGAAGGCTGCAATGATTTTTCACTGGGAATCGAGCTGGAGGGCACCGATGACCAACCCTTCAGTGAAGAGCAGTACGCCAGCCTGATCCGCCTCTGCTCGGTGCTACAGCAAGCCTATCCGGCAATCACCCCTGAACGCGTATGCGGGCACAGCGACATAGCTCCCGGGCGCAAGACCGACCCGGGTCCTGCTTTCGAGTGGCAACGCCTGCGGGCAGTCTCGATCGTCGCTTGAGCCCGTTTCCAAAGGATTCGATAAATGATTTTTCTCGTGCTTCTGCTGGTGTTGCTGATTGACAAACTCACTGACTGGCGCAGCGACGTACAGCAGGATGGGCCCTGGCTGAACCTGCTACGGCGGGTTGAACAGCATTCAGGCCTGATGGCCCATCCTTGGCTGAGCCTGATGGTGGCCGTGCTGTTGCCGGTGCTGGTGCTCGGTTTGCTGCTGATGGCCCTGCAGCCCTTGGCTTACGGCTGGCTCAGCTTGCCGCTGCACCTGCTGGTGGTGCTGTACAGCCTTGGCCGCGGCCACGACAAACGTGAGCTTGGGACCTTTAGAGACGCCTGGCGCCGGGGTGACGACGAAGCGGCAGCGTTGGTCGCCGAGCGAGATCTGGGGTTGAGTGCTGCAGATGCGCCTAGCCTGTTGCGCGCTGTCGAGGCACAACGGTTGTGGCGCAGTCATCAAGGCTTTTTTGCGGTGATCTTCTGGTACGTATTACTCGGCCCCGTGGCGGCGCTGGCTTACCGACTGCTGTCGCTGACGGTTGCCCATTCGCAGCGTGATGACCTGGCTGAGCGTGCGAGCCAGTTGTTGCACGCCTTCGACTGGCTGCCGGTGCGGGTGCTGCTGGCCAGCTGCGGCCTGGTTGGCAATTTCGTCGCGGCCAATCGCGCCCTGCTGCCCGAGCTGCTGCACTGGGACATCCCTGCGCGGCAACTGCTGGCAGATGTCGGCCCGGCTGCCGCGGACCTCCGCGAGCCTCTCGAGGGTGATGCGGGTATCGCTCGGCTCGACAGCATCGCCGCGCTGCTGGTGCGCACCCGGATGCTCTGGTATGCGGCCATCGCGCTCTGGATCATTGTGATCTGATGTTCGCCAGGTCCGCTTCCTTTGCGGGCCTTCTGTTCCGGTGAGCCCTCGGCGCTTGCGCCGATAAGCGCGGTGGATATGCCGGAATCGGCGGGCCTTCTGCCAATTGTGGAGATATCACCCTGCCACTATCTTAAGTTGCGCGTGGCCCTTCCGATATCTCATACGAGTGTCCGCTCGGCCTCTGCTTGGGCACGCTGCGACAGCTTCGATGCCGTCGGTATTACAACAAGAATCAGGGAGACGTCTTTTGAAAAGCCTGCTGCATCCCGCTATCGCGTTGATGAACCGCCTGAGCTTCGGCATGAAGTTCAGCCTGATCAGCGTGCTTTTCTTCGTTCCCATGTTGCTTACCAATTTTTACCTGGTACGTGATTCGTATCGGGAGTTCGTCGGTACGCGTACGGAGCTGCAGAGCCTCGAGTTGCTGGGCGCAACCTTGCAGTTGCGACGCGAAATGGAAGATTGGAAGGACCTGGTCGAGATCGAGGGCATCATCGGCCAGAGCGGTGAAGTCCAGGCGCTCGCCACTCGTCTGGCCAACGCCGAGCGCGAGCTGACGTCGCGCATACAGAGCCTCGCCCCCGTCAGCGAAAACTCCGAGCAGGTGGCGGAATTCACAAGCCGCCGCGATGAGATCGACGCGGCCCTGCGTGAGGCCCAGGCGCAGCAATCGCTACAGGCGAAGGCCGCCATGGCCCGAGCGCTGCTGGGTAAGGCGCAGGTCTTGATCAAGCTGGTCGCTGGCCAGTCCGGGCTCAGCCAGGACAGTCAACGCGACGTCCGCATGCTCGCCGAACTCCTCTCGTCGGTAACACCGGCTATCACGGCAACCTTGGGCGAGGGCCGTGCGGTTGGCTCTTATACCTTCGGCCAGGGATATCTCAATTCCGACGCCAGCAACAAGCTGGACGATCTGCTGCTGGAGCTTGAAAAGCAGCAAGCGCAATACGGTGCCCAACTGCAGGATGTGCTGGGCAGTAGCCCCGCCGCGCAGAGCCAGCTCGAGAGCCACGCCACTGCCAGTCGCGGCTCTCTGCAGTCGAGCAGCGACATCTTTCAGGATCAGGTGATCATGGCCGAGGCGCTGGATCAGCCCTGGGAAAATTTCTACGACCTGATCAGCACCGAGATGGCGAAAACCTATGCGCTCAACGACGCCATCCTCGCCTTCCTGGATGACCAGCTCGAGCAGCGCCTGGAACAGAAGCGATTACTGATGGTGCTGCTGCTGGCCGCACTGGCAGTGGTGTTTGTACTGATCGTCTACCTCTACAGCGCGTTCTATATGTCTACCCGTGCATCGTTGCGCAGCCTCGGCGCGACCATGGACCGAGTGGCGGCAGGGGATATGACCGCGCGTTTCAAGGTGCAAAGCCGCGACGAGCTGGGTGAGCTGGGGCAGGTGTTCAACGAGACGGTGTCGAGAATCCGCGAACTCATCGAGCGCGTCGGGCATACAGTGGGTGAAGTAGAGCGTCAGGCTTCGCGCGTGGAAACCGTCTCTGGCGAGAGCAACCAGACGGTGTCGGAGCAGCGCGGGCAGATCGAGCAGGTCGCCACGGCAATGAACGAGATGTCGGCGACCGCGCAGGAAGTGGCCACCAGTGCTGAAGCCGCAGTGGGCAGCGCCCAGAGTGTCAATGAGGAAACCCTCAGCGGCCGGCATCTGGTCCAGGCGCAGGTGGGCGGCATTGAGCGCCTGGCTGCGGAGATCGAACAGTCGGTCCAGGTGATCAACCAGCTGGCAGGCGACAGCAAGGCCATCAGCCAGGTGCTGGATGTCATCAAGGGTGTGGCCGAGCAGACCAATCTGCTGGCGCTCAATGCCGCAATCGAGGCGGCGCGAGCGGGCGAACAAGGGCGCGGCTTCGCTGTGGTGGCCGATGAGGTGCGCAGCCTGGCCAAGCGCACCCAGCAGTCCACTGCGGAAATCGAGCAGATGATCGCCAAGCTGCAGGGCGGTGTTGGCGCTGCGGTGAAAACCATGCACGCCAGCCATGTGATGGCCGAGGAAACCGTCGGTCAGTCATCCCAGGTCCAGCAGGCACTTGAAAACATCCTCAACGCGGTCGGCATCATCGTCGATCAGAACCAGCAGATCGCGGCCGCCGCCGAACAGCAGACCGCCGTCGCCCACGATATCGATCGCAACATTGTCGCGATCAACGAGGCCGGCCAGCGAACCGCCGAGGGCGCAGGCCATACCGAGCAGGCGAGTCGTGAACTCACCGAGCTGGTCGCCCGGCTGCAGCAGTTGATCGGGGCGTTTCGCGTCTGACCAACAACGCTGGGGCGGGTTTACGTACGGGCTGTAATCAGCCCCAGCCAAACAACTCGCAGCTGTTGCGATAGCTGGCGTCGGCCAGCTCCTCGGGGCTGATGCCGCGCAGTTCGGCCAGCTCCCGGCAGATGTCCGGGAGGAATTCCGGGCTGTTGCGTTGGCCGGCGTGGCTGTGGGGCGTGATGTCCGGGGCGTCGGTTTCCAGCACGATGCTCTCGAGCGGCAGTTGTTGCAGCACACGGTGCATACGATGGGCCTGGGGCCAGGTGCCAGCGCCGCCCAGGCCGAGCTTGTAGCCCAACTTAATGTACTCGCGGGCTTCTTCCCAGCTGCCGCTGAACGCGTGAGCGATGCCAGTGCGCTTGAGTTTGTAGCGCTTCAAGGTGGCGATCATCGGCGCGTGGGCGCGGCGAACATGCAGCAGCACCGGCAGTTCGAACTCATTGGCCAGGTCGAACTGTGCTTCGAGCAGCTCTTGCTGGCGGTTCTTGTCCGGGTTTTCGATGTAGTAGTCGAGGCCGATCTCGCCGATGGCGCAGAGCTTGTCCTCGCCTCGCAACCGCTGCAGCCAGTGGCGCAGCGCGTCGATATGCTCCGGTCGGTGGTCCTGCAGGAACACCGGGTGCAGGCCCAGCGCGGCATAGACGGCTGGCTCGTCCAGTGCCAACTGCCAGACCCTCTCCCAGTTCGCTTGGTGAACGCCGAGCACAAGGATCCGCTCGACACCGGCACTGGCGCAGCGGGCCAGTACCTCACCGCGGTCGGCATCGAAGGGGTCGAAGTCGAGGTGGGTGTGGGTGTCGATCAGGGGCACGGCGGTCATCTCCTTGTTTTCAGCAGTTAGCAGCGGCGTGGTTCAGCGGTGCGCTTCTTCTTCGATCTGGATATCGCTGACGCCCAGTTCGGCCATGCGGCTGTGCTCGCTGGCGCGTTCCGGGATTTCCCAGGGTGCATCGGTAGTGGCACGAGGCTCCTTGACGTGGTGCAACAGTATCTCCAGCTCGGCCTGCTCCATTGATGGCTCTTCAAAGGCGCTCATTGTCAGCGAGGCGGGTTCGCCATTGATCAGGTAATGGATGCGGTAGCGTTTCAGTTCAGTCATGGCTGGGCTCTTTGCGGTGGCATGTAGAGCATCCGACCGCTGAAACAGGCTCAGGCTCCCGATTCATCACGCTCCGACTCGAGCAGGGCGGCTTTTCGCTCGATACCCCAGCGGTAGCCGGTCAGCGCCTGGTTGGCCCCGATCACCCGATGGCAAGGCACCAACAATCCCACCGGGTTGCTGGCGCAGGCACGGGCTACAGCGCGCGCATGACTGCCAAGGCTTGCTGCCAACTCGCCGTAACGTCGCGTCTCGCCCGGCGGTATGCGCTGCAACGCCTGCCAGACCTTTTGCTGGAATGCGGTGCCACGCAGGTCCAGCGGCAACTGCGCGGCGCGGGTGGGCTCTTCCAGTTGAATGATGATCGAGCGCAGCCATTCGCCGAGCCCGGGCTCATCGGGTAGCAGTTCCGCTGCGGCGAAACGTGAATGCAGCTCGTCGAGCAGCGATTGCCGGTCATCGCCGAACAGCAGGGCGCAGATGCCTTTTTCGCTGGCCGCTACCAGCAGCAGCCCCAAGGGGCACGCGCTGGTGGCATAGCGCAGGATTTCGCCGGCACCTTTGCGTCGGCGCTGGGCCGGGCTGATCGCCGCGGTGTGCTGATAGGCGCCGCGCGTGCTGCCGTAACCGGCGCCCAAGGCTGCGCCAAGCACTGACTCGGCATCCGGCAGCTGCATCTCCAGTCGCTCTCGTCGGCGTGCTGCGGCCCAGGCCCGCGGCGTCAGGCCGGTTCGTGTCTTGAATGCGCGCGCCAGATGTGACGGAGACAGGCCGATACGGGCAGCCAGCTGTTCCAGGGTCATCGGCTCAGGACTTTCGTCCAACAGGCGGCAGGCCGCTACCACCAACTCATCGAGCTGTTCGGCAAGGCTCTTGCCTCGAGGCGAACAACGTCTGCACGCCTGAAATCCGGCGGCCTCGGCCTCGTGGATGTGGCTGAAGAAGCTGACGCCTTCACGCCGGGGGCGACGTGCCGGGCAGCTCGGGCGGCAGAAGATCCGGGTCGAGTGCACGGCAAACACGAAGCGGCCATCGAAGCTCGGATCGCGATTGCAGAGCGCTTGCCAGCAGTGATCGAAATCGAGCATCGCAGTGCTCCCTGGGTAAAGGACTTCGATTGTCGGCCCTGGTCGGCCCCGATGCCAATCCACAGTACGCTTTCAAACTTGCGGACTAGCATGGAAGCCGGTTCGTGATTGCCGTAACCTGCAGATCTGCATAGCCAAATAGGGTCTGTAAGCCGCTGATGAAAACGCCAAAACGACTCGAACCGTTGGTCGAGGATGGGCTGATCGACGAAGTGCTGCGCCCGCTGATGAGCGGCAAGGAAGCAGCGGTTTATGTAGTGCGCTGTGGTGATGAGCTGCGTTGCGCCAAAGTGTACAAAGAAGCCAACAACCGCAGCTTCCGGCAGGCCGTCAAATACCAAGAAGGCCGCAAGGTCCGTAGCAGCCGCGATGCCCGCGCCATGGCCAAGGGTTCCAAGCACGGGCGCAAGGAAAAGGAAGAGAACTGGCAGAACGCCGAAGTTGCCGCCCTGTTCAGGCTGGCGGATGCCGGCGTGCGTGTGCCCAAGCCGTACGACTTCCTCGATGGCGTGCTGCTGATGGAGATGATTTCAGGCGAAGACGGTGATGCTGCGCCGCGTCTCAATGACGTCGACCTGCATCCCGATGACGCGCGGGAATTTCATGCCTTCATGATTCAAGAGGTGGTGAAGATGCTCTGCGCCGGGCTGGTGCATGGCGACCTGTCCGAGTTTAACGTGCTGCTTGATGAGCACGGGCCGGTGATCATCGACTTGCCCCAGGCGGTCGATGCGGCGGGAAACAACCACGCCTTCGAGATGCTCGAACGGGACGTGGGCAACATGTCCGCCTATTTTGGGCAGTTCGCGCCCGAGCTCAAGTTCACCCGCTACGCCAAGGAAATGTGGGCGCTGTATGAAGACGGCAAGCTGACACCGGATTCGGAGCTGACCGGGGAATTCGCCGAGCCGGAAGACGCGGCGGACCTGGATGCCGTGATGCGGGAAATCAAGGCGACCCTGGCCGATCAGGCGCGCAAGGAAGCCCTGCGCAACGCAATGGACGAACCCAGCGACGAGCCGCCCACACCGCCCTGGATGCGTAACTGAAGGAATGCAGGGTGGCGTTGGTGCGCCACCCTGCACGCAAACGGGCCGCCTGGCGTTGTTTGTTTGTAGGTGCGAGCTTGCCCGCGATCTGGGTGCAGTAGCGCATCCCCTCTAGGGATCCGGATTGCCCGGCTGTCCCAGAACGCTGTTTTGATGCTGCTGAGCAGCACGCAGCCCAACGCCCTCATTCCGCGCGGTCCGACGTCGACGTTTCCGACGCCGGCTCGGCATCCTGCACCGCACTCGGGTCCATTTCCCAGCCGCCGCCCAGCGCGACGAACAGCGCGACCTGGGCCGTCGCCAACGCCGTGCGGCCTTGCAGCGCTTGCTGTCTTGCCTGCAGCGAGCCGCGCTGGGCATCGAGTACCTCGTTGAGGTTCGCTTCGCCGAGTCGATAGCGCTTCTGCGCCAGCTCATAGGCATAGGCGCGATGGCGGAGGGTGGTGCGCAGCGAGTCCAGGCGGCGTTTCTGCCCGTCGATGCGCACCAATGAGCGCTCCACTTCTTCCAGCGCCTGAGCCAGTGCCTGCTGGAAGCCAAGGTAGGCACTTTCGCCCTCGACATCTGCCAGGTCGATCGCCGCACCGCGCCGGCGGTAGTCGAGAAAGGGCAGGCCGAAGGTCGCACCGAGGCGGGCGAAATTCGATGCAGTGGAAAAGGCATCACCCAATGCCAGCCCCGAGCGCCCGACTGCCGCCTGCACGGCAAGCGTCGGGAACAGGTCGCGGCGGGCGGCCAGCGATTGCAATTGGGCCGCTTGCAGTTGCGCCGCTTCAGCGATCAGGTCCGGGCGTCTTCGCAGCAGGTCCAGCGGTTGTCCGGGCGGGATGGGCTTGTCGGCCAGGGGAACCTTGGCATCGGCTGTTAGCCGCCGGGCGATGCTTCCCGGTGGCTCGGCGAGCAGCGTGTCCAGCGCCAGCCGCGCTTCGGCCAGGTTGATGTCCAGCTCATCCAGATCCGCCTGCAGTGAAGCGCGCTCAGCGGTGCTGGCCTCGACATCCAGCCGGGTGACCTCGCCCGCCTCGAACAGTCGGGTGGCAATATGTTCGAGGCCTCTTGCCAGCTCGATCCCCTCGACCAGCAGCGCGCGTTGCCCCTCAAGGGCGCGTAGCTGCATGTAGCCCTGCGCCATGTTCGAGGCGACCGCCAGCCGTGCCGCAATGGCCTGGGCTTGGGCGGAGCGGATCTGCTGCCGTGCGCTGTCGGTGCGCGCGCGGGTAGCGCCGAAGATATCCAGCTCCCAACTGGCTTGCAGTGCCAGCTCCCAGTTATCGAAGGTGATTACATCTTCATCGGGAATGAACTGACCGATGGGGCTGTTGGGGTTCTGTTCGTTGTTATTCTCGATCCACTGGCGGCTGGCCGAACCGGGCAGATCGAAGGTGGGGAAGAGACCGGCGCGGGCCTGCCGCAACTGCGCACGCGCGGTATCGACGCGCAGCATGGCCAGGCGGATGTCGCGGTTATTCTCCAACGCCTGGTGCACCAGCCGCGTCAGCACGGGGTCATCGAACTGCTGCCACCAGTCGGCGAGCGCCTCGGCATCGGCTGGCTGCTGGCGCACCGCATGGAACCAGCTCTCCGGCACATCGGGTGCCGGGCGTTCCGGCACGCTGGAGCAGGCGCCTAGGGCTAACGCCAGCGCCCAAACCAGGGGCGTGCGGGGCAATCGGCTCGGCATCAGGTTTCCTCCGGTTTGACGCGCATGAACAGCAGGTACAGGCATGGCACCGCCAGCAGGGTGAGCAAGGTGGCAAAGCCCAGCCCGCCCATGATGGTTACAGCCATGTTGGCGAAGAAGGGGTCGAACAGCAGCGGTACCATGCCCAGCACCGTGGTACCGGCCGCCATCATCACCGGTCGCAGGCGCGAAGCGGAGGCTTCGACAATGGCCGTCAGCCGCGGGACCTCGTCGGTAATCTGCCGGTCGATCTCGTCCACCAGCACCACGGCGTTCTTGATCAACATGCCCGTCAGGCTAAGCAGGCCGAGCAGGGCCATGAAGCCGAACGGCTGGCCGGTCAGCAGCAGCCCGAGCGTGACGCCGCACAGCGCCATCGGCACCACCAGCCAGATCATCAGTGGCTGACGGACCTTGGCAAAAAGCAGCACCGTGACCAGCACCATCGCCAGATAGGGCACCGCGAGCGTGCTGGCCAGCGCCTGCTGGGCATCGGATGACTGTTCGTGGTCGCCGCCCCACTCCAGCGAATAGCCGATCGGCAGTTCGATGCTCTCGATCAGCGGACGAATGCGCTCGAAGGCGACGTTGGTGTTCTCGCCGTCGCGCGGTTCGGCACGGACCGCGATGGTCCGCTCGCGGCCGTAACGGCGAATCATCGATTCCTCGGTCGTAGCCTCGACGCCATCCGCAACCTGGGCCAGCGGCACATAGCTGCGGGTGGCCGGGCTCCAGATCAGACGTTGCAGGAGATCGCCCGGCTCGACGCGATCCTCTGGCGTAGCGCGCAGGAGGATTGGGATCAGCTCGTCCTGATCGCGGAAAACGCTGACCTGCTGGCCCTCGCTGGCCACCGACAGCGCCTGCGCCACCTGTTGGCGGGTCAGCCCGGCATCGGCCAGGCGGTCCAGGGCCAGCCGCGGGCGCAGCACCGGAACGGGCGAGCGCCAGTCATCGCGGATGTTGAAGACCTGGCCCTGCTCCTGAAGGATTCGCTGACCTTCGGCCGAAAGCCTGCGCAGCTCGTCAATGTCGGGGCCGCTGACCCGCGCTTCGAGCTTGGCTTCGGCGTTAGGGCCGAACATGAATTGCGCGGCGGCGACATCGGCAGACGGGTAGCGGCCAGGCAGTGTCTGGTTCACCTGGCGGACCAGATCGGCGATCACCTCGGCATTTTCGGTGCGCACCAGAAAGTGCATCAGCGCCGGGTTGGGCTGTTCCGGGGCATAGGTGAGCATGAAGCGCGACGCGCCCGCGCCGACAAAGGTCGACACATCGGTTACGCCGTCCAGCTGCTTCAGATAACCCTCGACATCTTCAGCGGTGCGGCTTGTTTCGAGGATATGCGTGCCCTGCGGCAGGAACAGGTTCACATAGAAGATCGGTGTGCTCGACGGCGGAAAGAAGCTCTGTGGCACGCGGCTGAAGCCCAGCACGCTGAGGACCGTCAGCACAACTAATATGCCCAGCGTCAGCCAGGGGCGACCCAGCACCACACCGACGATACGCCGGTAGCGGTTGTAGATCGGCCCGCTGTAGGCATCGTCCGGGTCGGTGTCATTGTCGCCCTTGTCGCCCTTGTCGCCCTTGTCGCCCTTGCGCTCGAGCAGGTAGTGCCCGAACAGCGGCACCACCAGCAGCGCCAGCAACCAGCTGAGCAGCAGCGACGCGGCGATGACGAAGAACAGCGAGAAGAGGAATTCGCCTGTGGTGTCCTGCGACAGCCCGATCCCGGCAAAGGCCAGGATGCCGATGATGGTTGCGCCCAGCAGCGACCACTGCGTCTGCTGCAGCGTCTTGCGCGAGGCCTCGAGAATACTTTTGCCGCGCTGCTTCTCGATCAGCATGCCGTCGCAGACCACTACGGCATTGTCCACCAGCATACCCATGGCGATGATCAGCGCGCCGAGGGAGATGCGTTCCAGCTCGATCCCACCGATCCACATCAGCAGCAGCGTGCCGAGCACGGTTAGAAACAGCACGGCGCCGATGATCGCGCCGGCGCGTACCCCCATGGCCAGGCACAGCACGCCGACGACAATGGCCACCGACAGGAAGACATTGAGCGCGAAGCTGTTGACCGACTCGTTGACGATGCTGTGCTGCTGATACAACGGATGCAGTTCGGCACCCAGCGGCATCAGGTGCTGCATGGATTCCAGCTCTGCCTCGACGCTACGACCGACTTCAACGATGTTGCTGCCCGACACGCCGCTGATGCCTATCGTCAGGGCGGGCTCACCGTTATGGCGGATGATCTGGCGTGGGCGCTCGGCGTATTCGCGTTTCAAGGTGGCGATGGAGCCCAGGTCGACGCTTTGCTGGCCTTGGCCCACTGGCAATGCACGCAGGGCATCCAGGGAGTCGAACGCGCCGGTCGGACGGATGTGGACGAAAAATTCGCCAGCGCGCACGCCGCCGGCTTCCACCGCCGCGTCGGCATCGGCCAGTGCAGCGACCAGTTCTTGCGGCGATAGGCGTAGTGCCGCCAGGCGCGCCTGATCGACTTCCACCAGGATCCGTTCTTCACGCACGCCAGCCAGTTCGACCTGGCCAACGCCGTCCGCCGTGATCAATCCGCGGCGCAGGTCCTTGGCGACTTCGTGCAGCTCTTCCAGCGTCAGGCCGTCACCGGTCAGGGCAAAGAAGATGCCGTAGACATCGCCAAAATCGTCGTTGACCAGCGGTGGGTCCAGGCCGGGAGGCAGCTGCTGCCGAGCATCCTCGACCTTGCTGCGCAGCTGATCCCAGATCTGATCGAGCTGCTCACCCGAGTAACGGTCCTGAATCTCGACGCGGATTTCCGCGAGGCCGATCATCGAGCGCGAGCGGATTTCCTTGACCTCGGAAAGCTCCTGAATGGCGCTTTCCAAGGGTTCGGTCACTTCCTGCTCGACCTCGAGCGCCGTCGCGCCGGGATACTGCACCGTGACGATGGCTTCCTTGATGGTGAATTCCGGGTCTTCCAGGCGGCCCATTTCGAAGAACGCAAGTACGCCTCCGACCAGGCAGATCAGCACCAGTACCCAGATATTGACCGGCTTGCAGATGGCGTAACGCGCTAGATCCATCCGTTTACTTCCGCCGTTCGGCTTTGATCGGCTGGCCTTCCGACAGCTTGCTGCCGCCCGCCACCACCACCAGCATGTCGTTGTTCAGCTCGCCGCTGACCACTGCGTGATTGTTTTCGATGCGCTCGAGCTGCAAGTCCTGGCGCTGGGCATGGCCGTCCACCGCCAACCAGAGGTAATGGCTGCCGTTCGGCGCTGTCTGCACGGCGTTGAGCGGCAGACGAAAGCGCTGCCGCGGATGGTCTTGCGGAGCAGGCGGGCGCTGCAGGCGAACCCGCATGGCCATTCCTGGCAGCAGGTTGTAGTCCGCCGGCGGCTCGCCCTGCAGGGTCAGATTGTAGGTGCGCGAGCCTTCGCGAGGCTGGGTGCTGTGTTCCTTGTAGGCCAGCGGCAGCGTCAGGTCGGCAATCACCAGTTCGCCTTCGGCCTCCAATGTGCTGTTCAGGGGAATGCTCAGCGCCGCGCTCTCTGGCAGGTCGACCGTGACCTCGATGTGCTGATTGTTCTGCAGTTCCAGCACGGGCGAGCCCGTGGCAACCACCATGTCCGGCTCGACCAGCCGGCGCGCGACCACACCGTCGAACGGTGCCTCCAGCGTGCTGTGATTGATATCGCGGAGGGCGCTGTCACGGGCGACCCGCGCCGCCACCACATTGGCCTGCAGCGGCTCGACCGCGGCGGGAGCGAGAATCCCTTCGGCCAAAAGGGCGCGCTTGCGGGTGAGATCCGCCTCCAGCTGGCGCAGTCGCGCTTCTGCTTCGCGCAGTTGCAGCTCGTAGTCGGTGTCGTCGAGCTTGGCCACCGGCTGACCTTTCTCAACGCGTTCGCCCTCGTCAACCAGGATGCGCTCGACACGGCCCGGCACCTGAAACGCCAGCTGCGTGCTGGTTACGCTTTCGACCACGCCGGGAAAACGCAGCGCCTCGGGGCCGTTATGGATGCGCTGCAGCGGCTCGACAAAGGCGACGCGTGGCGGGACTTGCGCAGGCTCCTTGTCCTCCGAGCAGCCAGACAGGACCAGCAATAGGCACATCGATGCAGTAATACAGAAAGACCGTGAATGGCCTTTCGACGATAAAAGCGGCATCCATTCTCCTGGGCGATAAGGACGAGTAGGGCGTCGCGCGACGGTGCGAAATGCTGCGACAGATTCAATAGAACCCGCTCCGGCTCGGGAGTTCGGCCTATGCTGAAGTGACCCGCTGGTCAGCCGGTTTTGCCTGCGGCAACGGGGCTGCGGTCAATCTGCTGCCGATTGGGCGTATCATTGCCCGGCGTTCAAAATGTCAGTGCAGGAGAGAGTCGCAATGCAAGGTCAGCCACAGGTCATCGAATATCTGAAAGAACTGCTGCGTGGGGAGCTGGCGGCGCGCGATCAGTATTTCCTGCACTCGCGGATGTATGCCGATTGGGGCTTCACCAAGCTCTACGAGCGCATCAATCACGAGATGGAAGAGGAAACCCAGCACGCCGACGCGCTGCTCAAACGCATCCTGTTCCTGGAAGGCACCCCGGACATGACGCCGGAAGCGATGCATCCCGGCCATACCGTCCCCGAGATGCTGCGTAGCGATCTGGCGCTCGAATACAAGGTCCGTGAAGCCTTGGCGAAGGGCATCACCCTGGCCGAGCAGCACAAGGACTATCAGACGCGGGACATCCTCGCGCTGCAGCTGATGGACACCGAAGAAGATCACGCCTACTGGCTGGAGCAGCAGCTCGGCATGATCGACCGCATCGGCTTGCAGAATTATCTGCAGTCGCAGGCTGGCTGACAGCAAGAGGCCAGGCGCAATGCCTGGCCTCGTTGTTTCATGGCACCGGTCAGATGCGGAAGCGGCTGACCATGGTTTGCAGATGACTACCCAGACGTGCCAGCTCCACGCTCGACGCAGCGGTCTCTTCGCTGGCCGCGGCTGTTTGCTCTGACACGTCCCGCACGTTCACTACGCTCCGGCTGATTTCCTCGGCAACCGCACTCTGCTCTTCAGCGGCAGTGGCAATCTGCTGATTCATGGCCTGGATGTTCGATACCGTGCTGGTGATGCGCGCAAGCGAGGTGCCGGCGCTGCGCGTCAGCTCGACGCTACTTTCGGTAAGGCTGCGGCTGTTCTGCATGATTGCCGATACCTGCTGTGTACCGTTCTGCAGGGCCGTGACCAGCCCTTCGATCTCCTCCGTCGATTTTTGCGTGCGTTGGGCCAGCCCGCGAACCTCGTCAGCGACCACAGCGAACCCCCGTCCAGCTTCGCCCGCGCGTGCCGCTTCGATGGCCGCATTAAGGGCCAGGAGATTGGTCTGTTCGGCCACTGCGCGAATTACGTTCATAACGCTGCCAATCTTGTCACTGTCGCTCTGCAGTGCCGTCATCGCCTCGGAAGATCGGATCACTTCGCTGGCCATGCGCTCGATCTGCGCGACCACTTCGGCCACCACGCGATCACCCTCGCGCGCTTCACGGTCTGCGTCGGTGGCAGCTTGTGCTGCTAGTTCAGCGTTGCGCGCCACCTCCTGAACGGTCGCGGACATTTCATGCATAGCGGTGGCGACCTGATCAGTTTCTTCCTTCTGGCTATTCACTCCGGCGCTGGTCTGCATGGTGACCGCAGAAAGCTCCTCGGCTGCGCTGCTGATCTGGCTGACACCGTCCCGAATGCCGCCGATCAGCTCACGTAGGGTGGTGCCCATCTGCTGGATGCCCTTCTGCAGGGCGCCCAGTTCGTCGCGTCGTGTCACGGCCGTGGTGGCGGTCAGATCGCCGGAAGCGATGCGCTCGATGTCAGCCAGAGTGGTGCGCAGCGGGAGAATGATCTGGCGTGTGATCAGCCAGGCCGCGACGATGCCGAGCAGCAAGGCGAGCACGGTGCTGATGATCAGGCGGTTGCCTGCTTTGCCGCTTTCAATATTCAAGCGATCCAGCTGGAACTGATACAGGGCGTCGCTGATGCGCACGATCTCCTTCTGCTGATCAGTCATCTCCTGGCGTGCCTTGGCGATTGCCTGGGTGGCGGTGACCAACGCTTCGATGGCGGTGCGGTATTGACCAAGCTCGGTCCGAATCTGGCTTATAGCATCGCGTTCACCGGCATCCAGAACGCTCCCGTTTCGCTCAAGCGTAGCCATGGCAGCGTCGAGTTGGCTGTAGACAGCCTTTACATTTTCGGTACTGGCGGAGGCGAGGTAGATGCGTAACAGATACTGTGCCTGCTTCACTTCTTCCCGAATGCTGGTGATGGCCTGAAATTGCTCGAAGCGGCTTTCGTCGTACTCGGGCAATTGCAGTACTCGCGCATTGATGGCTCCGGTCAGGTCGCCCAACCTTACCGCTGCGGCATCAATGGAACGTTGGGATCCGTTGGCGACCACATAGGCCTGACGCATATCGTTGAGCGAGTGCTGGTACTGCTCGTTATAGCCTGCCTGCTCCTTGAGCATCGCCACGTTGACTGGATTCTTGAAGCTATTAAGCAGCTTGGTCTGCTGGGCAAGGTAGATGCCCAGGTTCTTGTCCAGTCGCTCGGTGGATTCGGTATCACCATTGGCCAACATGAACTGCAGGCGTGCGATGCGAAGGCCGGTGAGGGTGTTGTTGAGGAGTGAGATTTCGGTCATCCAGCCGCTGCGCTGGATTACGCTGCCCAGGCTACCCCAGCCGTTCCAGGCCAGGATCAGGGTGAGGATGAGAACCGCGCCGAAGCCCAAGGACAGCTTTCGGCTGACGCCAATGTTGCCAAACCAGTTATTCATTCAGGTTCCACTTGAAGGACGAGAGGAAGGCTGCGACGGTCCGTCGTCAGCTGAGCGTCCATTTATCGGCAGGTCTTTCAAGCAGTTAAGTGTGTTGAAGCTATGACGCCATAAAACCGACGAACGGCTGCGAGCCATTTGCAGCCTAGTGTCAGTCGCAGTTGTGATCGCCGATACCGAAGCGTTTTGCAACGTGAAATGTGTTCGAACCTGCGATCAATCGAGCCAACCATGAGCTCAACGGCAAAGCATCTGGCAACGCGAAATGCCGGGGGGCGTTATGCTTGTTGCGTTAAAGGGCGTCAGGGATTGATGTGGCTGGCTTGGATGAAGTGCAACAGCCGCCAGACTCGAGGTCCTTGAGGATCGGGCAGTCCGGGCGGTCATCGCCGTGGCAGGTATCGACCAGTTCCTGGAGCGTGTCGCGCAGGCCGACCAGTTCGGCAATTTTCTGATTGAGTTCATCGATGTGCGCACCGGCCAGGGCCTTTACGTCGGCGCTGGCGCGGTGGCGGTCCTGCCAGAGCGTGAGCAGCTTGCTCACTTCCTCCAACGAGAAGCCCATGTCCCGCGACCGTTTGATGAAGGCGAGGCGGTGCAGGTCTTCTTCGCCATAGTGGCGGTAACCATTGGCGCTGCGTCCGGCGGGGGAGATCAGGTCGATGGACTCGTAGTAGCGAATCATCTTGGCCGACAATCCGCTTTTCTTTGCCGCTTGGCCAATGTTCATACCGGATACCAGGGTTGTTCGAGGCTGTTTGCCAACAGATCGGTGGGCATCGCTACGCTCCTTATTCCTTTGGCTTCCAGCGCTTGAGCAAGAGCGCGTTGCTGACCACGCTGACGCTGGAAAGCGCCATCGCCGCGCCTGCGAAAACCGGGCTGAGAAAACCGAAGGCCGCCAACGGAATGCCCACCAGGTTGTAGATGAAGGCCCAGAACAGGTTCTGCTGGATCTTGCGGTAGGTGCGGCGGCTGATCTCCAGGGCGGCGGGCACCAGGCGGGGATCGCCGCGCATCAGCGTGATGCCGGCGGCATGCATTGCCACATCGGTCCCGCCACCCATGGCGATGCCTACATCGGCGGCGGCCAGCGCTGGCGCATCGTTGATGCCGTCGCCGACCATGGCCACCACCGCGCCGTTCTTCTTCAGTTCAGCAACCGTGGCGGCCTTGTCGGCCGGCAGCACTTCGGCGTGAACGCTGTCGATCTGCAGCGCCTCGGCAACCACCCGGGCACTGCCGCGGTTGTCACCCGTGATCAGATGGCTGCTGATATGCCGCGCGTTGAGGGCTGCGATGGCTTCGGCGGCGCCGTCCTTGAGACGGTCGCCAAAGGCGAACAGGCCGAGCACGCGAGGCTGCGGTGCGGTCTCGATCAGCCAGGAGAGGGTGCGGCCTTCGCGTTCCCAGGCTTCGGCTTTATCGGCCAGCTCGCCCGGTTGCAGGCCGCTGTCATCCAGCAGTCTGCGATTACCCAGCGCCAGCGAGCGGGCATCGAGTTCGCCCGAGATGCCGCGCCCCGTCAATGACTGGCTGCGCTCGACGTCGGCAACGCTGACGCCCTGTTCCGCGCAGCGGTCGAGCACCGCCTGGGCGAGTGGATGTTCGCTGCCGCGTTGCAGTGCCCCGGCCTGTTGCAACAGTCTGGATTCGTCACCATCGACGGCGTGCAGATGGACGATACGTGGCTGGCCGGAGGTGAGTGTGCCGGTCTTGTCGAAGGCGACGGCGGTGACGGCATGGGCGACCTCCAGCGCCTCGGCGTCCTTGATCAGGATGCCGTGGCGTGCGGCGACGCCGGTGCCTGCCATGATCGCCGCGGGTGTGGCGAGGCCCAGGGCGCAAGGGCAGGCGATCACCAGTACGGCAACCGCGTTTATCAGTGCGACTTCAGCCGGAGCACCAGCAACCAGCCAACCGGCAAGCGTCAGCAGGGCAACGACCAGCACCGCCGGGACAAACACCTGACTGACCTTGTCCACCAGCTTCTGGATGGGTGCCTTGGCCGCCTGGGCGTCTTCGACCAGCCGGATGATGCGCGCCAGTACCGTTTCGCCGCCCAGGGCCGTGGTGCGGACCAGCAACCGACCTTCGCCGTTGATCGCGCCACCAGTGATACGGTCGCCCGGCCCCTTGCTTACCGGCAGGCTTTCACCGCTGATCAGGGCTTCGTCGGCCTGGCTCTCACCTTCGACCACTTCGCCGTCCACCGGGAAACGTTCGCCAGGCTTGACCAGCACCAGATCGCCCAGGCGCAGGGCGGCGATGGCAACGTCTTCTTCGCGGCCTTCGACCACGCGCACGGCGCGATCGGGCCGGAGCGCTTCCAGTGCGCGGATGGCAGCGCTGGTCTGGCGCTTGGCGCGGCTTTCCAGATACTTGCCCAGCAGGACCAGGGCGATCACCACCGCGGACGCTTCGAAATACAGGTGCGGCGTGCTGCCCGGCGCTGCAATCCACCACTGATAGAGGCTCAGGCCATAGCCGGCGCTGGTGCCGATGGCGACCAGCAGGTCCATGTTGCCGGCACCGGCACGCACGGCTTTCCAGCCGGCCACGTAGAAGCGTGCACCGAGGATGAACTGTACGGGCGTGGCGAGCAGAAACTGCACCCAGGCTGGCAGCATCCAGTGCTGGCCAAGAAGGTCGCCAAACATCGGGATCACCAGCGGCGCGGCCAGTAGCAACGCGGCAATCACTGCCCAGCGTTCACGGCGCAGACGGCTTTCGCTTCCACCAACGGCGGGCTCGCTGCCGCTGCTGGCTTTCGCTCCATAGCCCGCAGCCTCGACTGCCTCGACCAGTACCGCCGAGTCCACCGCGCCGAGAACCTCGATACGGGCGCGCTCGTTGGCCAGGTTCACCGATGCGCTGCGTACACCCGGCACTTTCAGTAGCGCTCGTTCGACGCGGCCAACGCAGCTGGCGCAGGTCATTCCTTCGATGGTCAATTCCAGGCTCTGTACCGGCACGCCGTAGCCTGCCTTTTCGACCGCCTCTACCAGCCCGGCAAGATCGGCATCGCTGGCTTCGACCCGGACCTGCTCGGCGGCAAGGTTCACGGCCGCGGTGTCGACTCCGGGCACCTTCAGCAGGGCGCGCTCGACCCGACCGGCACAGCTGGCGCAGGTCATGCCCGTGATCGGCAAGGTGTAGGTTGCGCTGGTCATGGTTCGCTCCTGAAGCGGCGGGTGTCGGTAGATGCTCAACCTTTACCTCGTGGGAAGGTCAAGTCTAGCTACAGGATGTCGCAGCTTGTCTATTGACCCTTCCAGTGTGGCAAGGTTGAGCATGTTCCTGATGGCAACCAATCGACAGGAGGCTTCAAATGCAAACCTTGAATGTGAAAGGCATGACCTGCAGTCATTGCGAGCGAGCCGTGACCCAGGCTATTCAGTCTCGTGATGCCGGGGCCAAGGTAGAAGTGGATCTCGAGGCGGGCGTCGTGCGCGTGGACGGTAGCCTGGACGAGGCCGAGATCCGGGAAGCGATCGAGGAAGAGGGTTATCAAGTGCAGTGACCAGGCAAGCGGCAGCATCTGCTGCCGCATAGCCACTCAAGGGTTGGCGCTGTTGTCCCAGTCTTTCACCAGGCCGCGGAACACCGGGTCGATCAGCGCGGCGGTATCGACCTGGGGGTCGAACAGCGACTGATCGCGTGTCCAGTCGCTGAACAGCCCGACGATCAAGGCGTGCAATGTGCGCGCCGCCAGCCGCGGGGTGACGCCGGGCTGCAGGCTGCCCGCGGCGTTTTCGAGCAGTTTCTCGCAGAGCTCTATAAAGAGATTGATGAACGCGTGGTGCCGTTCTTCGGCCTCGCGCAGCTCGTCGGTGAACTCGCAGCGGTGCAGGAGAATGGTCATGACGCGACGCTTCTGTTCGTCCCGGCCAAGCGCGCTGATGCCCTCGAGACACAGGTCGTAGAGGGTCCGCAAGGGTTGCTGCTGAGTGCAACTGCAAAGCCGTTCGGTCATCTGTTCGGGAGGCAGGCGAACCTGATTGAGCATTTCATGAAACAGATGCGCCTTGTTCTGGAAGTGCCAGTACACGGCTCCGCGCGTGACGCCGGCATCGCGTGCGATCTGGTCAAGGCTGGTATGCGCCACACCCCTGTCGAGAAACAGTCGCTCGGCGGACGCGAGCAGGGCGACACGGGTTTTTTCGGCGTCTTCTTTGGTTCTTCGCATGAGTGAGCTACGGCAGCCTCGCGCTGCATTGAGAATGGCCCCTACGGGCGGGCTATGCGGAGTTCATCCTTCAACATCTGCAACTTTGGATGTTTACAATCGTCTGTGTATGTAACAGCATCTCAGCTTCTCTGTAAACGTTCGATGTCGGCGGCAGCTCTGCTGCGTGTCGATGCGTCGGCTTTTTCCGCTGCCCGAGTTTTTACCCATGCCCCTGCCGATTCTGCTCATCCTGGGCGCGCTCAGCGCCTTTGGCCCTCTGGCCATCGACTTCTATCTACCAGCATTTCCGGCGATGGCGCGCGCTTTTGCCACGGATGTGGAACACGTTCAGCTGTCGCTCGCTGCCTACTTCGTCGGCCTGGCGCTGGGTCAGTTGATCTACGGGCCGCTGGCGGATCGTTACGGGCGGCGCTGGCCGCTGCTGGGCGGTGTCACCTTGTTTACCCTGGCCTCGCTGGCCTGCGCCTTCGCGCCATCGCTGGACTGGCTGATCGCAGCGCGTTTTGTGCAGGCGCTGGGGGGCTGCGCTGGTATGGTGGTGACCCGTGCCGTGGTCCGTGACAGCTGCGATCCGGTGCAAGGCGCAAAAGTGTTTTCCCAGCTGATGCTGGTCATGGGCGTGGCGCCGATTCTCGCGCCGCTGGCAGGCGGATTGCTGCTCAATAGCTTCGGGTGGCAGGCGATATTCGTCTCGCTGACCCTCTTCAGTGCGCTGTGTGGCGTCGCGGTCGCGCTGCGGTTACCTGAGACGTTGCCGGCGGACGCCCCGAAACACCCATTGAGCGGCACCTTGGGGCGTTATATCGGCTTGTTCCGCGACCGTGAATTCATTGCCTTCGCCCTCGCCGGTGGCGTGGCCATGGCGGGGATGTTCGGCTATATCGCCGGCTCGCCATTCGTCTTCATCGAGCTGTACGGCGTTCCGGCCGAGCACTACGGCTGGCTGTTCGGCAGCAATGCGGCGGGCTTCATCATCGTTTCGCAGATCAACGCACGGCTGCTGCGACTGCGCGGCCCGGGCTTCTGGCTGCGGCGTCTGGTCTGGTTCTACTTCGCCTGCGGTGCGACCTTGCTTGTGATCGCTCTGAACCAGCCGGACGTGCTCTGGCCGCTGCTGATCCCGCTGTTCGCAGGCCTTGCGAGCCTCGGCAGCATCCTGCCAAACGCCACGGCCTGTGCCATGGCCCAGCAGGGCAGGCAGGCGGGGCTGGCATCGGCGCTCATGGGCAGTCTGCAGTTCTGTGTCGCTGCCGTTGCGTCGGCTGCTGTGGGCTGGTTGCACAACGGCACGGCGGTGCCGATGGCATTGGTGATCGCGGTCTGCGCGCTGCTGGCGGCGTGCCTGGCCTGGTACACCGGTCAGATAGGCAGCTCGCAGCGCAGGCGGGAGTCCGCCTCGTCCTGAGGCGGTCTCTGGGCTTCAGAACCCTTCGAGCACGATCTTGCCCTTGGCCTTGCCGCTTTCGATAAAGCCATGGGCGCGACGCAGATTTCCAGCGTTGATCGTGCCGTAATGCTCACCCAGGGTGGTCTTCAGCACGCCGCTGTCGATCAGCTCGGCGACGCGGTTGAGCAACTCGTGCTGGGCGATCATGTCCGGCGTCTGGTACAGCGAACGGGTGTACATGAACTCCCAGTGCAACGACAGGCTTTTGCGCTTGAGCAGGCTGATGTCGAGGCTTGCGGGGTCATCGATCAGCGCCAGGCGACCCTGTGGCTGCAATGCCTCGACGATTTGCGCCAGGTGAATGTCGGTGTGGGTCAGGCTGGCGACATGGGTGACATCGGCGATGCCTAGCCGCTGCAGTTCGGCGGCCAGCGGCTGGCTGTGATCGATCACCTCGTGGGCGCCCAGCTCGCGCACCCAGTCCCGGGTTTCGCTGCGCGAGGCCGTGCCGATAACCCTGAGCCCGGTCAGCTGACGCGCCAGCTGCGTCAGGATCGAACCCACACCTCCCGCCGCACCGACGATAAGCAGACGCTGGTCGCGATCTAGCTCTCCTTCGCCGATTTGCAAACGTTCGAACAGCAGTTCCCAGGCGGTGATCGAGGTCAGCGGGAGCGCCGCCGCCGCAGCGAAATCGAGGCTGGCCGGCTTGCGACCAACGATACGCTCATCCACCAGATGCAGCTCGCTGTTCGCCCCGGGGCGGTCCAGCGCGCCGGCGTAGAACACCTCATCGCCGGGCTTGAACAGGCTGACCTCGCTGCCCACCGAGCGAACCACGCCGGCCACATCCCAGCCGAGCACCTGATGCTGGCCGCCTTCCGGCTGTACACGCATGCGGATCTTGGTGTCCACCGGATTCACCGAGATGGCGCGGACCTCGACCAGCAGGTCGCGTGGGCCGGGCGTGGGATCAGGCAGTTCGATATCGATCAGCGAATGCGCGTCTTCGACCGGCAGGGATTGCTGGTAACCGATGGCTTTCATCGTAGGTCTCCTTCTTGGCTGGACATTGAAGGCTGTCATGTTCGGCTTTCGCGTCCAGAAGAAAAACCTCATATTGCACTGAGGCTCTTTCAACGGATTATTGAAAATGCTGCGTAGCGATGACCTGCAGGTGTTTGTGCTGACCGCTGAGCTAGGCAGTCTGTCTGCCGCCGCCAGGCGGTTGGAGTTGTCGCCCGCCGTTGCCAGTGCGGCGCTCAAGCGACTGGAAGGACAACTGGGCTGCCGCTTGCTGGCGCGTTCGACCCGTAGCCTGCGGCTCACCGGCGAGGGCGAGCTGTATCTGCCCCATGCGCGCTCGGCCTTGCAGAGTCTTGTCGAGGGCCAGCAACTGCTGGCAGGCGGCAAGGCGACCATCAGTGGCACGTTGCAGCTGTCGGCGCCGTCCGACTTCGGCCGCAATGTCCTCATGCCCTGGCTGGACGAGTTCCAGATGCAACATCCACTGCTGAGCCTTCGGTTGTTGCTGGCCGATCGCAATGCCGATCTGTTCCGGCAACCGGTCGATATCGCGCTGCGCTACGGCCAGCCGGAAGACTCAAGCCTGGTGGCGCTACCGGTGGCAGCATCCAATAGGCGCGTGCTCTGTGCCGCGCCGGGTTACCTCGAGGCGCGCGGATCGCCGCACTCGCTTGCCGAACTCGCCGACCATAACTGCCTGCGCTTCATGTTGGCGGGGCGGGTGCATGAGCGCTGGTGCTTCTATGACGGTCGGCGTGAGCTGCAACAGACGGTGAGCGGTGACCGCATCAGCGACGATGCCGACGTGGTGCGCCGATGGGCGTTGGCGGGGCAGGGGGTGGTGTACAAATCCTGGCTGGACGTCGCTCAGGATGTGCAGTCGGGGCGACTGGTCGTACTGCTGCCGGAGCTGGTGGGCGAGCCGACGCCGCTGAACCTGATCTGTGCCCATCGTGCACATTTGGGCGAGCGGGTGAGGCTTCTGCGTGAGCACTTGGTCGAGCGATGCCAGCGGCTGATCCAGCTGGCGCCGTTCGCCCCTTGACGGGCCGCACACGGCGGCCCTTATCGCTCACTTGGCCAGGCGCGCGTCGAGGCTGTTCTGGGCCAGACGGCGTGCCTGTTCCTCAGTCATGCCCAGGCTTTCTTGCAGGGCCATGAAGTTCTCGGTGACGTAACCGCCAAAGTAAGCCGGATCGTCCGAGTTCACCGTCACCTTCACCCCCTGTTCCAGCATCTGCAGGATGTTGTGCTGGCTCATGTCGTCGAACACGCAGAGCTTGGTGTTGGACAGCGGGCAGACCGTGAGCGGAATCTGCTCGTCGATCAGCCGCTCGATCAGTTTCGGGTCCTCGGATGCACGCACGCCGTGGTCGATGCGGCTGACCTTGAGCAGGTCCAGCGCTTCCCAGATGTATTGCGGCGGGCCTTCTTCGCCGGCATGGGCCACGGCAAGAAAGCCTTCGGCGCGGGCCTTGGCAAAGACCCGCTCGAACTTGCTCGGTGGGTGTCCCATTTCGGAGCTGTCCAGGCCGACCGCGAAGAAGGCGTCGCGGAAGGGCATCGCCTGTTCCAGTGTCTTGAAGGCTTCCTCTTCCGGCAGATGACGCAGGAAGCTCAGGATCAGCCCGCTGCTGATGCCGAGCAACTCGCGGCCGTCCGCCAGCGCGCCGCTGATTCCGCGCAGGGCCACTTCGAACGGAATGCCGCGCTCGGTGTGGGTCTGCGGATCATAGAAGGGCTCGGTGTGGACGACGTTCTGCTCTTCGCATTTCTGCAGATAGGCCCAGGTCAGGTCGTAGAAATCCTGCTCGGTTCGCAGTACGTCGGCGCCGGCGTAGTAGAGGTCAAGAAACTCCTGCAGGTTGCCGAAATTGTAGGCGCTGCGCAGTGCGTCTACGTCACCCCAGGGCAGGGCGATCTTGTTGCGTTCGGCCAGGCGGAACAACAGCTCGGGTTCGAGAGAGCCTTCAAGATGCAGGTGCAGCTCGGCTTTGGGCAAGGCGTTGAGCCAGTCGTACATAAGAAACCCCGTCTGGAAAAGGCGCATTTAATCACGCCAGGCGAATTGACCCCAGAGTCAGCGCGACCTGCACAGCAGGTTGCCGGTTGCTGACCCTCCTCTGGATCCTGTCCGAACTGTGCAAAAAACGAGCACATTGCCACAAGCGAGGCCGGACGGGGCCGGGCGCCATCAGCTCAACTGTTATCCACAGTTTTGTCCACGGGTTCTGAGCATAACCTCAGGACGCTTGTATGGCATTTTGAAATTGCCGTCCAGCGCCGCGACTCACGAGAAAAACTGTCTGTAAATCAATGGTTTTCCCTTCGATGATGGCATCAAAAAATGTTTTGGTTAAAAATTGAGCAATAGTTGGGAGGCCGCGCCGCTGTTGGGTCTGGCTGGTTGGTCCCAGGGTTATCCACAGATCAGTACACACAAATGGTGGAAAAACGGGCGGCGAAAAAAAGCCACGCTTCGTTGCAACAAGCGCGGCTTTGGGGCGTTGGCGCACCGGTAACGGTACGCCTGGACGCCTGATCAGTTCTGTTGGGCTGGCGCAGGTTCGCGCGGCTGGACCGGCTCGCCAACATCCGGCTCGTCATCGTTGGGCATGGTCACGTCAACGTCGGGTACTGTAACGGTCTTTTCCTTGGTGCCGACGTCCACTTCAGGCGAATCCACGTCATATTCGGGCATGTTGCCGCCTTCGACTTCAACGTCCGGAAGCGAGCCTTCTTCGGTCTTCTCGACATCACAGCCGGCCATTCCCAGCGTTGTCAGCAGGACGGCGCCCGGGATCAGCCACTTGTATTTGCTTTTCATCGTTGAACTCCTCTTTCACAGCGGAATGCGTGTTTCGGCACTTCCACTCAAATGTGTTGGGGCACATGCGCATGGGAGCGCCGACCCAACGGCAAGTGCCGCTGATATAGGGACTTCGCCTATACCGCGCAGTTCAACCAGTAGCGATGCTCATGGGGTCAACGGGTGCAGCGCCGAACGGCCGCGGGTGATGTCGGCCAGAAGCTGTTGCAAGCGAGGCTGCTGCTCGGCGGGCAGGGCCAGCTGCAGTTCGGCGCCCTCGGCATCGAAGGTTTCGATGACTATGTGCGCGTCGTATTCATCCAGGCGCGCCTTGAACAGTGCGAGCTCGGCGAAACGGCAATGACAACTGCAGCGGACCCGGGCCACCAGTTCGACGCGCTCGCCCGCCTGCAGGCATTTTGCAGTGGAACCGCCATAGGCACGGGCCAGGCCGCCAGTGCCCAGCTGGATGCCGCCAAACCAGCGAATCACTACCACTGCCACCTGGTCGCAGTCCTGTCCTTCGATGGCGGTGAGCATGGGGCGACCGGCCGTTCCGCCGGGCTCGCCGTCGTCACTGAAACGATAGTGGTCGCCGATTTTCCAGGCCCAGCAGTTGTGTGTGGCGCTGGGGTCACTGACCGCCTGGATGAACGCCTGAGCGTCTTCCGCAGTGGATACCGGTACAGCCTTGGCAAGAAAGCGGCTCTTGCGAATGGTTTCCTGATATTCGCAAGGCGCGGCGAGCGTAAAGGGCATGATCGAAGAGGTTTTCCTTGGGGCTCGGTAGTGTAGCGGCCGCTGAGCGCGTCTGGGCAGTTGCCCGGTAGAGGGACGGGCATTTGGTCGATCCGGGTGAACTTTGCATCCTGCGCGGCCCACGAATTCCATGACGGGTCTTCAAGGCCCCCCGATTTTCCGAAACTCGAAAATGGAGGAATCGCCATGCTCAATTCCCAATACGAGGCCTGTATCCAGGCTTGCTCCAACTGCGCCATCGTCTGCGAAACCTGTGCGGCATCCTGCCTGCGGGAAGACGACGTGAAAATGATGGCTCGCTGCATTGAACTGGACCGCGACTGCGCTGACCTCTGCGCCCTCGCTGCCACGCTGATGACCCGTGACAGCGCCCTGGCAAAGGAGATGTGCCGCATCTGTGCCCAGGCCTGCCGCGAGTGCGGTGAGGAGTGTGCCAAGCATCAGATGGACCATTGCCAGGCCTGCGCCGAAGCCTGCCGCAAGTGTGCCGAAGAGTGCGAGAAGATGGCGGCTTGACCTGATGTCGCTCAGATGAGGGTCGCGCAGGAAACTGTCGACCCTTCAGGGCTGCGGATGCCGGCAATCAGCAGCTTGTTGATCGAGCGTGCTTGATCAAGACTTGCGCCAGGTCGGGCGCAGGTAAAGCGTGGGACAGGCCAGGTTCAGTGGCTGCCTTGCAAGCCGTGATAGGCGCGATCGAAATAGACCAGTCCGTCGGCATCGTTCTGACGCTTCAACGCCAGTACTTCGCAGAACAGGATGTCATGGGTGCCTACGCTGGTGCTGTGGCTGACCCGGCAATCAAAGGACACCGCAGCGCCTTCCAGCACAGGAGAGCCGGTCAGCCAGGTGGTCCAGCTGGCAGCGGCGAAGCGCTCAGCCATGGGCGTCTTGCCGCCAAACAGGTTCGACAGCTCGCGCTGACTACTGGCGAGGGTGTTGACGCACAGCTGCGCATTGGCCGTGACGATGGGATGGGCCGATGCCGTACGGTTCAGGCAGACCAGCAGGGTAGGCGGGTCGTCGGTCACGCTGCACACCGCAGTCGCAGTGAAGCCGGCACATCCGCTCGGTCCGTCGGTGGTGATCACGTTGACCGCGGCGGCCAGGCGCGCCATGGCGTCGCGGTAATCCTGCTTTATCACAGCGGGCGCGGTGAGATTCATGGGGTCGAGCTCAGCCAGATTCATGTCAATTCTCCATCAGGCGAGGACGCAGGCCCGGTCGAAGGGCAGGCGTGGCAGGCGGTCGCGCAGTTTGCTGGCGTCGCCGTAGCCGAGGTTGATCAGGAGGTTGGATTTCCAGGTCGTACCGGCAAAAAAGGCCTCGTCCAGCGCCTTGGCGTCGAAGCCTGACATCGGCCCGGTATCCAGCCCCAGCGCACGGGCGGCGAGGATCAGGTAGCCCGCCTGCAGCGAGCTGTTGCGCAGGGCATTCTCGGTGATCAGTGCCGGTTGCCCCGCGTACCAGCTACGGGCGTCGGCGAAGGGGAACAGCTCCGGCAGGGTTTCCGGGAAGTCTTCGTCGTAAGCCACGATGACCGTGACCGGCGCGCTCATGGTCTTTTCCAGGTTGCCTTTGGACAGGCAGGGCGCGAGCTTCTGCTTGCCCTCGGGCGTGCGCACGAAGACGAAGCGGCCCGGGCAGCTGTTGACCGCGGTCGGGCCAAGGCTGACCTGTGCATAGAGCTGTTCGAGCAGGGCGTCCGGCACCGGCTTGTCCAGCCAGGCGCTGTGCGTGCGGCCCTCGCTGAACAGCGTGGCGAGGGCTTGGGAATCGATGGGGGTGGACATGTTCGGGTTTCCTCAGGTTGCCTCGACCTGGCCGCATTGTTCGGCCAGATAGCTCAGCAGGACTCGGTTAAAGGGTTCGCTATCGCTGACGCTAGAGGCGTGGCCGCCGTATTCCAGCAACTCCAGACGCGCATGGGGCAGCACCTGTGCCATGTGCTGCGAGCGGTTCCAGGGCACCAGCATGTCGTCGCGGTTGGCGATCAGCAATGTCGGCGTCTGGATGCTTGCCAGTTCGGCCTCGATATCGAAATTCAGCAGCGCTTCGATTCGGCGCAGCAGGGTAACCGGGGCCGGGAAATGCGCCAGCGCGTGCTCATCGTCCCTGGCCAATCGTTCACTGTTGGCGGCGATCCAGTCCGGCGGGTAAAGGAACAGGGACTGCGCCTGTACATAGGCGGCCGGGCCGCTGTCGCGCAGCAGGTTCTTGCGGACCGCGAAGCAGCGGGCGCTGTGCGGGTTCGGGCTGCTCCAAGCGTTGATCAGCACCTGGCTC
Source organism: Stutzerimonas stutzeri (assembly GCA_002387205.1). GTDB lineage: Bacteria > Pseudomonadota > Gammaproteobacteria > Pseudomonadales > Pseudomonadaceae > Stutzerimonas > Stutzerimonas stutzeri_N. The sequence goes on from DGLA01000014.1 coordinate 60,988, forward strand.
TGCAGCAGTTGCGGGCGCAACAGGGCCATTTGCAGTCCGACCAGCCCGCCAAGCGCATGGCCAATGAAATGGCACTGGCGGATGTCCAGGCTGTCGAGCAGATCCAGCAACTCAAGCGCCATGGATTCGATCGAGTAACCCTCCGGGAGCGAGGCCTGGCTCTTGTTGGTGCCCAGCTGGTCATAGACCAGTACGCGATAGTCCTGCGACAGAAGTGGCAGTTGTGGTGTCCAGAAGGCACCGGCGCCGCCGAGCCCGGAGCTGAGCACCAGCGTCGGTGCGTCGCTGTCGAGGCGCCCATGAATTTCGTAGTGCATGTTTGTACCTCCGCGAGGTGTCGGCACTTGCGTAGGAGCGGGCTTGGTTGCGAAGCCGCTCATTGGTAAAGCGTTCGCGAGCAAGCTCGCTCCTACGGGGCGCATGTCACTTGCCGACGTGGGCGATGCTGGCGATCTCGATCAATGCATCGGGCTTCACCAAACCGCACTGGATGCAGTAGCGCGCGGGCTTCTCGCCGGGGAAGTATTCGGCGTACACCTCGTTGACCTTCGCGTAGTTGGCCCAGTCGGTGAGCATGATCATGTTGAAGGTGACGTCGCCCATGCTGCCGCCAGCGGCTTCGACGACGCCTTTGATGATTTCGAGCACGTGGCGGGTCTGAGCAGCGGCATCGCCGATGTGGACGACGTTGTTGTCCTTGTCGAAGGGCAGGGTGCCCGAGACGTAGACCACGCCGTCGGCCATGGAGCCGGGGACGAAAGGGGCGAGTGGTTTGCCGGAACCGGCGGGGATGACGGATTGCTTGGGCATGTCGATGATCTCTTGCAAGGCGATTGGATGCGGCCGCTGAGGGGCGGCGCGTTGTTCTCTCTAGAGCGCGTCCGCAGTGGCCTCAGCGGATGCAAAGGTGCTGCAGAAATCTTCTACGTTCGAGACCCAGCCAAAGAACGTCTCGATGTTGTACAGCGCGGCCTGCTGGGCGAATTCCGGCCCGGCCTGATGCGTCGCGTCGGCCAGCACCACGCCGAAATACTCCAGGTGGAAGCCGTCACGCAGGGTCGATTCCACGCATACGTTGGTGGCGATGCCGGTGAACACCAGATTGCGGATGCCGCGGGCGCGCAGGGTGCTGTCCAGGTGCGAGTTGAAGAAGCCGCTGTAGCGCGGCTTGGGTACCACGATGTCGCCGGGCTGCGGCGTGAGTTCGTCCACCAGTTGGTAGTCCCAGCCGCCCTTGGCCAGCAGCGTGCCGGCCAGCTCCGGGCGCTCGCGCATGGTTTTCAACGCGTTGGACTTGTGCCAGTTGGGCGAGCCCGGGCCGCCGGCCTCGACGTATCCGTTGTCCCAGCCGTTCTGCAGAAAGATCACCTGTATGCCGGCGGCACGTGCGGTGGCCAGCGCCTGGCGGATCTTCTCGATCACCGGCCCCGTGCTCGACACGTCGAAGCCCGCCAGATCCAGGTAGCCGCCCTTGGTGGAATAGGCGTTCTGCATATCCACCACGATCAGCGCGGTCTCGCTCGCTTTCATCGCCAGCGGCTCGGGGCGCGCCGGCAACTTCAGCGCTTCGCCCGGCGCCTCCAGGCCATAGCCGGAAAACGATTCAATGGCGTTCATCAGGCGCTCTCCTTCAGCGGCTCGATATGGCGGCGGCTCTGCATCAGCGGCTGGATCTTCTGGCCGAAGGCCTCGATGCCCTGGAGGAAGTCATCGAAGGTCAGCATCACGCCTTGCATGCCGGGCACCGTGGCGATCTCGTCGAGCATCCTGGCGACATTGGCGTAGGAGCCGACCAGCGTGCCCATGTTGATATTCACCGCCGAGGTCGGGTCGGCCATCTGGCGGATGTTGGTGTCGTTGCCAGAGGTCTTGTCCGCCGAGCCTTGTTCACCCAGCCAGGCGATGGCCTCCTGATCCGCGCCCGCCTTGTAGTGCTCCCACTTGGCGCGGGCGGCTTCGTCGGTCTCATCGGCGATAATCATGAACAGCACGCAGGAGGTCACGCTGCGGCCGGTCTTTTCGGTGGCCTTGAGCAACCGCTCGGTCGCCGGCGCAAAGGCGGTCGGGGTGTTCACACCCTTGCCGAAGCAGAAGTTGTAATCGGCGTACTGCGCCGAGAACGCCATGCCGGCATCGCTGGAGCCGGCACAGATGATCTTCATGTCCGCCTGGGGCTTGGGGCTGACGCGGCAGTCTTCCATCTGGAAGTGCTCGCCCTTGAAGTCGCTGCGACCGGTTTCCCAGAGGTCGCGCAGCACCTGGGCGTATTCGCCGAGATACTGATAGCGGGTGCCGAAGAACTCATCGCCCGGCCACATGCCCATCTGGCTGTATTCGGGCTTCTGCCAGCCGGTCACCAGATTCACGCCAAAGCGGCCACCGGAGATCGAATCGATGGTCGACGCCATGCGCGCGACGATGGCCGGCGGCAAGGTCAGGGTGGCGGCGGTGGCGAACAGCTGGATCTTGCTGGTCACCGCGGCGAGGCCCGCCATCAGCGTGAAGGATTCGAGGTTGTGCTCCCAGAACTCTGTCTTACCGCCGAAGCCGCGCAGCTTGATCATCGACAGCGCGAAGTCGAATCCGTAGCCCTCGGCCTTTTGCACGACGGCCTTGTTCAGTTCGAAGGAGGGCATGTACTGCGGCGCATTTTCTGAGATGAGCCAGCCGTTGTTGCCGATCGGAATGAAAACACCAACATCCATGGGAAGCACCTCTGTAAGCCGTGGCTGAAAAAGCGTTGCCCGAACATGACGGGCTGTCAGTGGAGCTTTAGCAGGATGCAGGCCAATCCATGTTTTCTATTTAGATTCAGAAGGTTAGAGGATTCTATTGGATGTATGTGGACCAGTTGGTCCGAATCGGAGCACCTGGTTTGTGCGTGATGCACAGGCTGCGCGCAATAAATGCGCAGTCGCCCGTTGGTAGCCCATTCGCATAGTTGCTCCGCCGCGCGCTACAGTAGCGACCCGTTTGAGCCCGTTCGGTAACGCAGTGACAGACCAGACCCCGACACCACCACGCCGGCGCCTGACCGCCAGCAAGACCGCCAAGCTGAAAGGCGCCACCCGCGAACCCAGCGCCAGCGCAGTCGATCGCCGTACGCGCATGATCGAAAGCAAGCGGACCAGCATCATCGATGCAGCCCTTGGCCTCTTCTCCCGCTTTGGCCTGCATGGCACCAGCCTGGATCAGATCGCAACCCAGGCCGATGTGTCCAAGACCAACCTGTTGTACTACTTCGGCAACAAGGAAGAGCTCTACGTCAGCGTGCTACGCCAGCTCCTCGAGGTCTGGCTGCGGCCGTTGCAGGCGTTTACTGCCGACCAGGACCCGGTCGAGGCGATCAAGGGCTACCTGCGCGCCAAGCTCGAGCTTTCGCGGGACCATCCGGCCGAGTCGCGGCTGTTCTGCATGGAAATCATGCAGGGTGCGCCGCTCATGCTTGGCGAGCTGGAAGAACCCCTGCGGCAACTTGTCGAGGCCAAGGTCGAGGTGATCCAGGGCTGGATCGACGCCGGAAAGCTGGCCCCGATCGAACCACATCACCTTATCTTTTCCCTCTGGGCGACCACCCAGCACTACGCCGACTTCCGCGTGCAGATCCAGGCCGTGGCCGGCAAGACGCTCGATGACCCTGCGTTTTTCGAAGAAGCGCTGGCGAGCCTGCAGGCGTTGATACTCGACGGAGTTCGGCCGCGCTGACGGCGAATGGAAGGTCGTTGAAAAAGCGCGAGTGGCTCATTCTTCTGCTTGAACAGCTATGAGCCAAGCCAGATGCGTGAAGGGACCTGGTGCTGGGCGTCAGGAGCCAGGGAGAAAACCCACCCTGTGGCCATGGCGCTGGATCAGCCAGGTGATCGGCTGCTCTTGATCCGTAACCGATACTGCCCCGGCGTCATACCGACGACGCCTTTGAAATCGTGAATGAAGTGGGCCTGGTCGCTGTAGCCGCATGCCAGCGCGGTGTTCAGCAGCGTCTCGTCGGAGCGCAGCTCCTGGCGCCCCAGCGCGACTCGCTGGATGCGGCTGTACTGCTTGGGCGTAAGCCCCACCTGGTAGCGAAACAGCCGCTCCAGTTGGCGCTGCCCCAGTGGCAAGGTCTCGAGCATATCGCTGAGCCGCGCACGGCCACCGCTGGCGGCGATCCGCTCCAGCATCTGTTGCACCGGCGTGCGACGTTCAAGGGCGCCGCCCAAACGCCTCAGCAGCACCTCTTCTACCAGCGCCTGCTGGGCGAACCAATCGAGTCCGGCGAGCTGATCCACCAGACCCGACAACTCCGAACCGGGCCAGTCGAAGCCGTGGAAGCCTTCCAGTTCATCCAGGCCCGCACCGAAGAAAGCAGCGCCCATACCGGGGCGAAAGCGCACGCCCATCAGCTCTACCCGACCGACCAGCTGCAAGCGCGCGCTGGCAAGCTGCGGCCCTGCAACGATGGCGCGGGGGCGATAGGTGCTGCCATCGAAGATCGGTGGGTCGGCGAAATTGAAGATCACGCCGCTGCCACCGTCCGGGTGCAACAGCTGTGCATCCTGAGCACCGGCGATGTCGCCATCGATCCACCAGAACCGCTGGACGTGAGCGGCCAGCGCAGGGGTGGGAGGCCGTGCGATGAAGCCCTGGAGGCGCGGCAGGCGCTCGTGCAATGAAGACATGGTGGTCGGCGTACGAAGATGTCGAAAATCTACAATAGCGCAGGTTGGCGGGTGCGTAGCCTTGGCTCCACATCAAACAGAGGAGTGACGATCATGCGCATGAACTATCAAGCCGCCGCACCCGAGGTCATCAAGGCGATGATGGGGCTCGAGACCTGTCTGGCGCGCCAGAGTCGAACCGAGGAGGGCATCGACAAACCGCTGATGGAACTGGTGAAGATTCGCATCTCGCAGATCAATCAGTGCGCCTTCTGCATCGACATGCACACCAAAGACGCCCGTGCACTGGGCGAGAGCGAACAACGCATCTACGCGCTGAGCGCCTGGCGGGAGACGCCGTTCTTCAGCGATCGCGAACGTGCCGCGCTGGCGTGGGCCGAGGCCAATACGCTGCTGCCCCAGGGCGTTTCGCAACAGCTGTTCGAGGAGGTGCGCCAGTACTTTTCCGAGGCCCAGCTCACCAATCTCACACTGGCCATCGCGACCATCAACGCGTGGAATCGCTTCGGTGTGTCCTTCGCGCCGGTACCGGGCAGCTACCAGCCTGAGTAGGGGGTCGGTTCGCCCCATACTGTGTGGGTTGGGTGAGGTCGCGGGTTGCGATCTCGGCGGGTGCCAGGGCTGAGCTTCTGATTGCCCATGGCGCACAAGCGCTGCGCTTGCCTGCTCGCAGGCGCGCGCAGGCAAGGCTGGTTCTGGAGCCTTTCGGCCCGTAGGTGACCTAGCGCTTGACCGTCCCGAGCCGCATGAAGCGCGTCTCGCCGCTGGCGTCTTCCACGCCATCGTTGTCGGTCACGATGAACAGGCGGCCTTGCTTGTCCACCGCGGCGCCTTCGACCTTGTCCAGTACCCAGCCGCCGGTGCTCTTCAGCTTCGGCAGCAGGTCGCGTTCCAGGCGCTTGGTCACCAGCGGGAATGTCTGGCCTTCGGTGGCGGGCTGCAGGCCACTCAGGTCGATGCGGTATAGGCGCTTGACCTCGGCGGCTGGCCCCTGCTGGTTGTCTCGCTCGATGACCAGGAACTGGCCACTGCCGAGCGAGGTGAGTTCGGACAGCCCGACCCAGCCGCCTTCGACCGCCGGGTCGAGCGGGTAATGGTAGAAGCCCCACTCGCCGCTCTCCGGATCCAGCACGCCGATGCGCGCCTTGCCGGCCGGATCGTTCTTCCACTCGCGCTGGAACACGACGTACACGCGAGTGCTGGCGCCTTCGCCGACCACCGAGACGCCTTCGAAACCGCTGCTGGTCTGCTGCGTCGCGACATTGGCAGGTAGGGTGTATTCCTGAAGCACCTCACCGGTGGCGTTGGCCCGTATCAGCAGGTTCGGCCTGGTCTTGCCGTTGCCTTCCGATGCCAGCCAGAAGTCCCCATTTGCGGCCTGGGCGATACCTTCCAGGTCATAGATGACGGTCTCGCCGGCTTTGCGCAGTTCGGTCAGTCCATCGATGATTGCCGGTGTTTTGCTCGTGTCGATCTTGAAGATGCGCGAGGCCTTGTAGTAGCTGTCCGGCACGGCATAGAGACGGTTGGCCTGCGTACGGTCCGCGACCATGCCGCTCAATGCGCCCCACGGGATCAGGGCACTGTCGGTGGAACGGATCTCCGGGTACGACGAGGTTTTAGCCCCGTACTGATAGATCGAGATCGTCGAGCGATAGCCGTCTTCGGCTGAATCTTCCTCACTGCTGACCACTAGCAGATTGCGCGCTGGGATCGGCAGGATGCCTTCCGGCCCCATTCCGGCCGGCAGCAACTGGTGCATGACCGGTGCCCATGGCCGGGCCACGTCGTAGACGGCTACGGCATTGCCGCGCTCGCTGCCGACGAACAGGAAGTCCTGCTTGCGGAAGCTAGCCGAGGCGATGCCCTCAGGCTCGATGCCCTTGTTTTCCGAGCGGCTTTCCGGGTAGTGCCCGGCGCGGATGAAGGCGTGTTCCATCGAGGCGCCGGCTTCGTACCAGACACGGCCGTTGAAGTCGAACAGCGTGAAGCTGCGGCTGCCGCCTTCCTCGCCGTTGACGTCCTCGTAGTCACCCTCGTTGGCGGTCGCCAGCAGCGGGCCAACCCAGGCGATCGCATCCGGCTCGCGGCGTTTACTCGTGAGCACGCCTACCGGCTCGATGCGGTCGTTCTCTTCCACGTCCACGCCGTCCAGATCGACCTGGCCGGCGCTGAAATGGCGCAGCACGCTGCCACGGCGCAAATCGACCAGCACGATGTGGTTGTTTTCCTGCAGGGTGACGGCAGCGACGTCCTGGTCGTTGATGCTGACGTATTCAGGCTCAGGATCGTTTGGCGCGACCTCGGCCAGGCCGGTCAGGTCCACGTCGCGTGTGCTCCAGCGCGATGGCTGACCCTTGAGATCGACGATGCGCAGGAAACCGGCAGGCAGCTGCGGAATCAAGCCGTCGTTCAGGTCCTCGTCACGCTCGTTCTCGATGGCTACCGCGGCATAGCGCCCCCTCGGGCTGATGGCGATGGAGTCCGGCTGGCCGCCCATGGGCAGCGTGGCGACGCGCTTGGGCTGCGCGGGGTTGCGGATATCGAACACCGCCAGCACGCCGTCGGGCTGGGCAAAGCTGAGCGAGGTGTTCACCGCGACGAGTACGTAGTGCTGATGCACGGCGACTGAGGTCGGCTCGCCTTCGAGCTGGACGAATCCGGCCGGCTCGGGCGATTTCGGGTCGCGAATGTCCACCAGGCCAATCCGCTTGCCGGGGCTGTCGGTGTAGATCAGCGTGCGGCCATCGCGGCTGACGGCAGTGATTTCGGCGACTGTCTGCTTTGAAGCGTCTTCATCGGCGCCCAGGTTGCGGTACACCGGAAAGGTCGCGACCCGCTCGAAATACTCCGCAGCACGAGAGGGAGCGGCCTGCGAGGCCAGCGGCAGCAGGGCCAGTGTCAACGCGGTGGAGAGCGCGGTGCGGGTCAGGCGGGTCGGAGCTTTCATGCGGGCCTCGGCTTCGGGGATTGGGGTTAGCCAAAGCACGCTAGGCCGGGTGTGTTACGAGACCGTGACGGGGTTGCGCTTGTTGCGGCGATTCAATCCTTTGATGGATAGGCGAGGGGAAAGGCCCGAGGGGCGGGGCACCTGCCTCACCAGTCCCGATGCAGTCCCGGTCTGGCTGCGCCTTGCCGCACGCAGCCAGCCGATGCATCAGCCTATTTCGGCTTAAGCTCCAGCAAGCGTCCGCCATCCCCGTCTTCCAGCAGCCAGATGCTGCCATCGGGACCTTGTTCGACTTCGCGGATGCGCGCACCCATGTCATAGCGTGCGGCCTCGCTGGCTTCTTCGCCGTTCAGGGTGATGCGAACCAGGGCCTCGGACGACAGCCCACCAACGAACGCATTTCCTTTCCAGTCGGCAAAGCGGTCGCCGTTGTAGATGATCAGGCCGGCAGGGGAGATGACCGGGTTCCAGCTTATTTTGGGCTCGATGAATTCCGGGCGTGTGCTGTGATCCGGGATGGGGCTTCCGCCGTAGTGATTGCCGTTGGAGACTTCCGGATACCCGTAATTGCCGCCTTTCTGGATCAGGTTGAATTCGTCGCCGCCTTCGGGGCCCATTTCCTGTTCCCACAGGCGGCCCTGCGCATCGAAGGCGATCCCGAGCGGGTTGCGGTGGCCCAGCGACCAGATCTGTGCCGTTACGCCTCCCTGGTCCGCGAAGGGATTGTCTTGCGGCACACTGCCGTCCTCGTTCAGACGGATGATCTTGCCCAGGTTGGCGTCCATGTCCTGTGCAGGCTTGAACTTCTGCCGCTCGCCGGACGAGATCCACAGCTTGCCGTCCGGCCCGAATGCGAGGCGATGGCCGTAATGCCCGCCGCCAGACACCTTGGGCTCTTGCCGCCAGATTACCTGCACATCGGAAAGCGAGCCGCCGTTGCCATTCAGAGAAAGCGTCGCCTGAGCGACCGCAGCACCGCGATCGCCGCCTTTGCCCCTCTCTGCATAGCTGAGATAAATCCGTTTGTTTTGTGCATAGTCCGGGTGAAAGATCACATCACCCAGCCCGCCCTGGCCGCCGTAGGCAACCTCCGGCACGCCATCGATCTCCTTCGCCTTTCCCGTCGCTATGTCGACATGCTTGAGCACGCCGCGCTTTTCCGTGACCAATGCCGTCCCGTCCGGCAGAAAGGTCATGGCCCAGGGCTCGGAGAAACTGGCGCGTGGCGTTGCGGTGAACGGCCATTGATCCTGTTCAACGGCGTCAGGCGCAGCGGTTGCGAGCGAAGCCGTACCCAGGGCCATGGGACGAGGTGCAGGGAGAGTCGCTTCATCACCATCTTTTTTTCTCCAAAAGTCGGGCCCCAGCGCACCTGCGGTGGGGCCTCGCGATCAGGGCTCTGATGCTGGACGTATCACCCGGTGGCCTTACTGCGTTCGGGTCACCCGCCATACGATGTTGGCCAGGTCGTCAGCCACGATGAGAGCACCGCGCGGGTCGACCGTCACACCCACCGGGCGGCCGTGCGTCCCTTCGGCGGTGCGGAAGCCAGTCACGAAATCAACCGGCTCGCCCGAAGGTTTTCCGTTTCTGAACGGGACGAAGACCACCTGATAGCCGGACGGATTCTCGCGATTCCAGCTGCCATGCTCGCCAACGAAAACGCCCTCGGCAAACTGCTCGCCCATCACAGGCGAGGAGAAATCCACGCCGAGCGCTGCGACGTGTGGGCCCAGCGCATAGTCCGGTTTGATCGCGGCGGCGACCAGATCGGGGTTCTGCGGCCGAACGCGCTCGTCGACATGTTGCCCCCAGTAACTGTAGGGCCAGCCATAGAAGCCGCCTTCTTGTACCGAGGTGAGGTAGTCAGGGACCAGATTCGGACCAAGTTCGTCCCGCTCGTTCACCACCGCCCATAGCTGGTCCGTGTCGGGACGTATCGTCAGTGCCGTTGGGTTGCGCAGGCCCGTTGCGTAGGGCTTGTGCGCGCCGGTTTCTGCGTCGATCTGCCAGATCATCGCCCGGTCGACTTCAGCCTCCATTCCGCGCTCGGTGATGTTGCTGTTCGAGCCGATGCCGACATACAGGAAGCGCCCATCCGGGCTGACCGTCAACGCCTTGGTCCAGTGATGGTTGATCTGCGACGGCAGGTCGGTGACCTTTACCGGCTCGCCACTGGCCTCGGTCTGACCTTCCTGATACTCGAAGCGCACCAGCGAGTCCTGGTTGGCCACGTAGATGTTCCCGTTAGCCAGCGCCAGGCCATACGGCGCGTTAAGGTCGTCCGCAAAGACCTTCTGCAGTTCGTACACGCCGTCACCATCGGCATCGCGAAGCAAGGTCAGACGGTTACCGCTTTTGACCGAGCTGTTGCCCTTTGCCTTGATGTAGCCGGCGATGACATCCTTCGGTTTCAGCTTGGGCGCGTTGCCGCCTTTGCCTTCGGCCACGATGATGTCCCCGTTCGGCAGCACGAGGGTTTGCCGCGGGATCTGCAGGTCGGTCGCGATTGCGCTTACCGTGAATCCCTCGGGGACCGTTGGCGTTTTGTCACCCCAGCCGACCGGGTCGGCAATCGTCATGCTGGGCAGCAGCCCCCGCTGAGGCTCGTCGAGTTTGGGGTTTTCACCTTTTACCAACGCGATATCCTGATCCGCGCCGCCGCATGCGCTCAATAACAACGCCACGCTCAGGGCGCTTAGTGGGCCTGCGTATTTCATGCTTCACCTCCAGCGCGCAGATTGCTAAAGCCGATCCAGGTCGCCGCACAGGCCAAGAGGGTCACGATCACCGAAAGGATCAGGCCTGATGGCATGCTCGCCCAGGCATCTCTGGCGTGCACGAGCGCATTCAAAAAGCCCAGCACCCAGCTAGCGGCCAGGAGCAACAGATAGATCAGCGGCCGCCCTTTCTTATGGGTGGCTTTAACCAGGTTGACCAGCGCGAACAGGATGGCCAACCCGCAGAAGACCAGTCCCCCGGCGATCAGCCAGGACGCGAAGTTGGTCCACTGAATCTCATAGGTCTGGAAATACGCGATATCGCTTAACAGGCCGCCAAGAAACAGCGGAACGGTTCCCCCAAGCAACGTTGCGTGAATCGGGTTTGGTACATGACGGGAAATACTGTGTGTGGTGTGGTGCGTGCTGTGGGTGATAACGGTCACGGAAGCATCCTCATCGCTGGGCGACCCGGACCTGATGCCCGGCGCGAATGCGCTGGCAGTCCGGATCGCTCTGACTGTGCTTAAAAGGGGATCATGCCGCTGGGGGGGAAGTTCACTCGTTTCGACGAGTCGCTTGTTCACAGGGAAGTGAATCGGACCGCATCAGCACAGCCTCGGTGACGCTGTTGGCCCGGTCGAACCTGTGGATGGCGCGCCGGCATTTACTGGCGGATACAGGAGAGGTGCGCCTGTAGTGCAATAAATCGCTGTCCGGAGAAGCTCGCGGCGGCTAAAGCTCAGATATAAGCGAGCGATCTGATCATTTCTTGAACGGTATATCGCTTTCAAAATCGGAGGGGGCTGAAGTTGGCCGGAATTACAGGGCTACTTCAAAGCATCCCTAACGTTTGGTTAAAGGGCGGGCTTTGGCCCGGCCCAGTGAGCGTAGCGAACGGTTTGCACCACTAGTTAGGCATGGCGCAACCCGTTATAGCTTTGGTGGATACGTAAAATCCCAGCGGAAAAAGCCATGTTCTTTAACCCAAAGGGCCCTCGAGACGCTTCTTCATTTCATGCATCTAATGTGCAAGCCCGGGGGCGCGGATAAAGCAAGCGAAGCTTGCTGGCGGAGCGTCCCTCTGGACGGGAATGTTAGACTTCAGCGCGATACGTCGGAGATTGCAAGGTGCTTTGTGGCCTTGTATTGCTTCTTGACAACTTCCGGCAAGAGTGAAAGCACGCTCTCCTCAAGAAGTTTCCCGCCGCCCGCTAGCCCGAATTGGTCGCTCAGCTCCCAAACTGGGTCCGCGCCCTTGTATTGTTCGCCGAACTGAAAGATCTTCTCAAAGAAGCCGCGCACGCTCGGTATCGCGTTGTCACGGATCATCTCCTCGAGATTGCAGGCTATGACTGACGAATAGTCGAGAGTCGCACCCCCGTTTTTTGGCTTCCTCGCGACGGCAAGGAGAAGATCGGTTTCTCCACTAAACCGCCATTTCGTGTGACTCTCAATCTCTGCTCGGCAGGCATTGAATTCGGACGGAGTGAACCTCCACTGTGCATTATCGACGATGGCTGCGGGTCGGGAGCTGCTGCGGTCTGCATCACCGTTAGGTTCCGTACCATAGCCGATGCAAAAAAAGTCAACGAAAAGTGCTGAGCGATGGTGGAAATAGTCAAGATTGGGAAGAATTTCGTCCCTCCCGGGCTTACTAGTCGGCATGCAGAAGAGCAAGCCGACAAGCTTTGACCATTGTTCAGTTCTTTCTTCAATCAATTCGGTCTTGTACTGAGGTGGTGGTGGCCGACCAGCAACAATCAAACCGAAATTTATCTGCGGTACCCGCTTGGTCACGCGACGTACCTTGATACCAAGGCCCCGGTCGAGTGCGGCTTGGATAGATTTAATCGACGGTGCAGGAATCATGAGTACTCCCGATGTCTAACGTTTGGTTAAGGGGCCGTTTAGCCCTTCTCGAGTGAGCGCAGCGAGCGACTTCAACCACTAGTTAGGGTTGTCCGCGGATTTGGTTCGTGCCGGCTTTTCGAAATATGATTGAAGCCTTAGCGCGTAAAAATAAGGGAAGCAAACGATGCTGCCTACCAGGTACACCTTCCAGCCAGATATGCTAAGAATTTGAGCTGACAGGCTTGAGCCGACAGTAAATAGTGAGCCATATAAAAATGCTTTAAATATGATGCTCGACATTAATATGTTAGGCGTATGAAGAAGGCGTGAGGAAAGTTCGTGATCCGAAATTAATTCCCAGTTGTAGAGCGCTTTATTCATGCCGTGCAAGCACAACATGCCGCATGCAAAATATAAGCACAAAAGTGAGATTGAAAAATAGCTCAATGACTCAACTTCGATACCAATAAAGGGGATGGTATAAGAGGCTTTACCTATGCCGATAATGGCAGACAGATATGCAATACCTGACACGATAATCCCAGAGAACATCGCCTTTTGAGCGAGAACAAGAGAGTCGTGATAGTAGTTTATTGCGAGGTCATTGAGATCCATTTCGTGATTGACACCTAGCGTTTGGTTAAGGGGCGGGCTTTAGCCCGTCCCAGTGAGCGAAGCGAACGGTTTGAGCCATTTGTTATGTGCCCTTAACTCGTAGCCAATGTTTTTTTGAGTTTTCCTGACGTTTGATTTTGCCAGTTTTTATAAGCTGATTGAATGATGTTGTGAACTCGGACTGCGGGACCTTGAGCTTATGTTGTATTTCAATTGACGTGATGGGTTGAGACATTAGCTTGAGAATTTTTGTCTCAATGGATGTGTCAATTGCGACTACAACGTTATTTGGCTCGATTTCTATGGCGATATGTGGCGCGCTAGATTTCACGCCGGCAAGTGAACATTGAAATTCAAATGCTTTCCAAAGATTTTGGTCTTTGGAGCAAAGCTTGAACTCTATTGCTTTTTTCTCATGTTTTGAGAGATGCGATAAAACGTTTGATAGATGAGCAATTATGTAGAAATCTGCTTGATTTTGCCCCGAAGGATAACCGCTTACACAGGTTAATAGCGCATTACTGCATGCAGATTTTAGGCTTTCTGAATTTGAAAACGAAAACTCTATCAAGTATGGAGATTGTTGGCTCATCCAGCATACTGAGGCCGATATTTTCAGCGTCGACGTAATAAATTTTCAATGGCTACTCCGTTGCCAGATGAGTACATAACTATAATTAGACACCAAGTGGTGTATAAGACGCCGGACGGGACTGGTGGACAACGTTCCTTGCCACAGTTGCTTTCCTTGTCTAGGGTGGGCCTTCCAAAGGGATGATGACGGTATAAGGGAGTTATACACCATGGACGGAAAGCCGCGATTGCTCGATCAGGTTCGCGATCAGATCAGGCTGAAACACTACCCGATTAGAACTGAACGTGTCTATTGCGAGTGGATCAAGCTCTACGTACGGTTTCAAAACTATAAGCACCCGCTTGAGATGGGGCTGCGGAAGTCGAAGTTTTTCTTTCTGACCTTGCGGTTCGCGGCGACGTTTCTGCTTCTACGCAGAACCAAGCGCTTGCTGCGCTGCTGTTTCTTTATAAGCAGGTGCTCAAACAGGATTCACCCTGGCTTGGCGAGGTGGTGCGCGCCAAGAAACCCGCGCACCTGCCGGTCGTGCTGTCTATTCAAGAAGTGCAGAAGACCCTCAGCCTGCTTGAGGGTGAGGTCGGCCTTGTCACTCAACTCCTGTATGGAGCCGGGCTTCGCTTGATGGAGGCCTTGCGACTGCGGGACTGCGGGTGTGCTAAATCGATGTGGCCTGGCCGTACTGAGCCCGCTTGATCGTATACAGCGAGGCTGAATTCGGGCTGGCGTTCCCGCAATGGCGCCGCGGTGGCTGCATGGCGGATAGAGCGGCCTCTCCTGCGATTAATAATGCGCGCTGAGCGCCATCGGCAAGGGGAGAGGCGGGCCTTGTGTCGTCTCGGAAAGCGGCAGTCCGCTTTCCGAGAGACGGCGGGTGGTTACAACTCGATGGAGATACCGGCCTGCAGCGTGCGGGGAGCACCTGGATAGGCCCAGATATTGCCCCAGGCGCGCTCGTCGTATTCCTCGTCAAAGACGTTGTCGAGGTTGAGGTTGAGGCGAACGCGGTCGGTGAGCGGGTAGTAGGCCAGCAGATCAACCACGGTGTAGGCGCCCATGTCGAAAGCGGTGTTCGAGGTGCTGCCCTTGCGCGAACTGACGTACTTCACGCCGACTCCGAGGCCCAGCCCGTCCAGCGCGCCGTTGTCGAACTCGTAGGTGTCCAGCAGGTTGAAGCTGTGCTCCGGCACGTTGGCCAGGCGACTGCCTACTAGCATGGCGGCGCTGTTGCTTTCGGTGACTTCGGCGTCAACGTAGGCGTAGCCGCCGATCACGCGCCATTGCGGCGTGATGTTACCGGCGATACTGAGGTCGAAGCCGCGGCTGCGGACCTCGCCTGCGGCCACCTGGAAGGACTGCGAGCCAACGTTGGCCGGGTCAGCCGTCAGCACGTTTTCCTTGGTGATGTGGAACAGCGCGGCCGTCACGCTCAGGTTGTGTTCCGGCAGCTCGTACTTGATGCCTGTCTCGTAGGCGACACCTTCCTCGGGGTCGAATGCCTGGCTGCTGCGGTCGGCGCCACGGTTGGGCTTGAACGAGCGGGAGGCGTTGGCGTAGACGGCCAGCGCTTCGGTCAGGTCGTAGATGGCGCCGATGCGCGGCGAGACGGCGTTATGCGCCTGGTCCCAGCTGCCGGCGGGCGATAGCTTGTTGATGTAGTTCTGCTCGAAGCGCTCCAGACGCGCACCCAGTTGCAGGGTGAGACGCTCGGTCAGCTCGACCTGGTCCTGCATATAAAACGCATAGGATTTCAGGTCCTCGTCGTCGAAGGTGGTGGTGCGGGTGATGGCTGGCAGCGGCTGACCGTAGACCGGTTCGTAGATGTCGAGCGGGAAGGCGCCGTTGCCGGCAGCGGAACGATCAATTCGTGAGTTGTAGTTGAAATCGTCGTACTCGACGCCGGTCAGCAGCGTATGCATGAAGCCCAGCGCGCTGAAGCGGCCTTCGGCATTGGCCTGGAGGGCGAAGTCGTTCCATTCCAGCCAGCGTTCACTGTAATTACGGCCTACGGTGCGGCCGTCAGCGGCCAGTCCGTTGTTCTCGACCGCGCCGCCATCCAGGCTGCCGTCGAGGTATTGCACGCCGCCGCGCAGCGTCCACTGATCATTCAGCAAGTGCTCGATCCGCAGCTGGGTCATGGCGTTTTCGTTGGTAAACTTGCCGGCGCTTTCTTCCCCGAGGAAGCGGTCACGCGGCAGCTGGCCTTGCTGGCCGGCGTAACGCGTCACGCCGCGGTCGAGTGGGTGACGGTTGTGCAGGTAGTCGCCCTCCAGAATGATCGCCGTAGCATCGCTGAGATCCCAGCGCAGCACCGGGGCGATGTTGTAGCGCTCGCTTTCGACATGGTCGCGGAAGCTGTCGGCGCCTTCGGCCACCAGGTTCAGGCGATAGGTGAATTCGGCCTGCTCGTCCAGGGCGCCGGTGGTGTCCAGCGTGCCGCGACGCAGCCCTTCGGTGTTGAACTGGGTCCCCAGTACGGTCCGTTGTTCAACCTGTGGTTGCTTGCTGACGATGTTGAAGGTGCCGCCGGGGTCACCGCGCCCATACAGCATCGAAGCCGGGCCGCGCAGCACTTCGATGCGCTCCAGGGTGGCGGCGTCCGGCATGTTGGGGTAGCCGCGGTTGATAGCGAATCCGTTGCGGTAGAACTCCTGTGAGCTGAAGCCGCGGACCAGAAATTCGGTCAGGCCCTGGCCGCCGAAGTTATTGCCCCGCTCTACGCCGCCGGCGTAATCCAGCGCGTCCTCCAGCCGGGTTGCGCCAATGTCTGTTACTACCTGTCCCGGCACCACGCTGATCGACTGCGGAATTTCGTGAATCGGCGTGTCGGTGCGCGTCGCGCTGACCGAGCGGGTTGCTCGATAGCCGTCTACCGGCCCATCGCCGCGCTCGGCCCCAGTGGCGGTGACTTCCATCTGTTCAAGCGCGATGGGCTCGTCGTTTGGTTCCGGTTGTTCAGCGGCGTAAGCGGTGGCGGCGAGCGCCTGTAGCGACAGCACAGGCACGAGAAGTCGACGCATTGAGGCATTTCCTTTGAGGGCTTCGAACAGAGGGGCAGATGCTATAGCCAATTGATAACTATTATCAATAATCGATTGCTGGTGGGTCGGAAGACGCATGCGGCCTGATCGTGACCTGACGCCATGGCGCCCGCTTTTCGTGCCATGCGCACAAACCAAGTGCTCCGAACCGGACCATTTGATCCATTTGTATCCGTCGAAAAAGCTAAGTCTCTGATCCTTAAGCGAATCGGCTGAGTGGCACGCTTTCTGCTCTCTTCTCCCCGTCGCCCGGCGTGCACGCGGGCGGCGGCGTCACGCATACAAAGAAGCGCCCGCGCTATCGGCGACGCGCTCGTTACCCGCCTTGCGTCAGAGGAGTGCGTCACCCATGACTCTGCAATACGTTCCCATCATCGACCTGGCGCCGTATTTCGCCGGCACGCCGGAGGGCAAGCTGCAGGTCGCCCGCGCCGTGGACCAGGCCTGTCGCGACATCGGCTTTCTGGTCATTACCAACCATCAGATTCCTACCGAATTGGTCGAGCGGGTGTCGCGGCTGACACGGCAGTTCTTCGCCCTGCCGCTGGCCGAGAAGCGCAAGGTCGACCGGCCCAGCCCGGACATGGTGCGCGGCTACAGCGCGGTGGCCGAGGAGAGCCTGTCCTATTCGCTCGAAGAGGCGGCCCCGGGTGACCTGAAGGAGTCGTTTTCCATCGGCCCCAGCGACGTACCGGACGAGCCCTACTACCGCTGCACCGCCGCCGGCCCACATTTCGCACCGAACGTCTGGCCCAGCGGCATCGCGGGCTTCGAACAGGCCTATCGCGAGTACTTCGCCGCCATGAGCACGCTGGCGCAGTCGCTGATGCGCATCTTCGCCCTGGCGCTGGATCTGCCGGAGACCTTCTTCGACG
>DGLA01000023.1:0-19519 GCA_002387205.1 Stutzerimonas stutzeri
GCCGCAGCAGTCGCGCTACGGCGCGTATGGCTTTTTCCGAATAAAGCCAGGATGGCATTGATCGCGGGCATGGCCCGCTCCTACGGTGGCGGCATCCTTCGCGGGACCCCGTCCGCCAGGGTGACCCTGTAGGAGCGGCCCATGGCCGCGAACGGGCCGCACGGGTCTAACATTGATCGCGGGCACGGCCCGCTCCTACGGTGGCGGCATCCTTCGCGTCACCCCGTCCGCCATGGTGACCTTGTAGGAGCGGCCCATGGCCGCGAACGGGCCGCACGGGTCTAACGTTGATCGCGGGCATGGCCCGCTCCTACGGTAGGCGGCATCCTTCGCGGGTCCCCATTCGCCATGGTGACCCTGTAGGAGCGGCCCATGGCCGCGAAACGGGCCCGCGCAAGTCTTGCGTTGATCGCGGGCATGGCCCGCTCCTACGGTAGGCGGCATCTTCGCGGGACCCCGTCCCCATGGTGACCTTGTAGGAGCGGCCCATGGCCGCGAACGGGCCGCGCGGGTCTAGCGTTGATCGCGGGGCATGGCCCGCTCCTACGGTGGGCTGGGCGTTCGGGTTCATTCCCACGAACGGCTTCGGCTTGGCGCCTCTGCTTTTCGCTATGTGACCTGGCTGATTTTTGCTGACGGCTGATGCGGTATCTTTCGGCGGGACCCACTGCTGAAGGAACAGCTCATGGACATAATTCATCATGGCGCGCGTGATGGCGTCACCGGCTCCTGCCACCAGCTGCGCATGAACGAGCACAACAGCCTGCTGATCGATTGCGGGTTGTTTCAGGGCGCAGAAACCTCCGCCCAGGGCGCTGCCGGGGCCGGCCGGTTAGACATCGAGTTTCCGCTGGATGGTATCAGGGCACTGGTGGCTACCCACGTACACATTGACCATGTCGGGCGCATACCCTACCTGCTGGCGGCAGGCTTCGCCGGGCCGATACTCTGCACCGAGGCCTCCGCCCGTCTGCTGCCCATCGTCCTCGAAGATGCATTCAGGCTTGGCATCAGCCGGGACCAGGCCAAAGTCGAGCGTTACCTGAAACTGATCGAGCGGCGGATCATCGCGCTGCCTTACAAGGTCTGGTTCACGCTCAGCGATGACCCATCGCTGCTGGCACGGGTTCGTCTGCAACGCGCAGGGCACATCCTCGGCTCTGCCTATGTCGAGGTCGATGTACATAACCGCATCACAGGCGAAAGAAAGCGCATTGTCTTCTCAGGCGATCTGGGGGCGCCCCATGCGCCCTTATTGCCATCGCCACGGCCGACCTGGCGAGCCGACATCGTCGTGCTGGAAAGCACTTACGGCAATCGCCTTCACCAGAGCCGTGCCGACCGGCGCCAGCGGCTGCAAGCGGTGATCGAAAAGGCGCTGGCTGACAACGGCACGGTATTGATTCCGGCGTTCAGCATAGGCCGGACCCAGGAGCTGCTCTACGAGCTGGAAGACATCATCCATCGCTGTGTCAACGCTGGCCGGTCCGCTGCGGCGGGTAATGCTGCCTGGCCGACGCTTCCCATCATCCTGGACTCACCGCTTGCCGGTCGGTTTACCGAAGCCTACCGCCAGCTCAAGCCCTTCTGGGATGCCGAGGCAATGAAGCGCGTGCGAGAAGGGCGCAGGCCCCTGGCATTCGATCAACTGATCACGATAGACAGGCACGCCGACCATCAGCGGACAGTCAACCATCTCGCCCAGACCGGGCGGCCTGCCGTCGTGATCGCCGGTGGCGGGATGTGCAGCGGCGGTCGCATCGTCAACTACCTCAAGGCATTGCTTGGCGACAGGCGACACAACGTCGTATTCGTCGGCTATCAGGCGCAGGGAACCCCGGGTGCGGCCATCCAGCGGTTCGGGCCGCGTGGCGGCTACGTTGAGCTTGATGGCCAGCGAGTCGGTATTCGTGCAGGTGTCCATACATTAGGCGGCTATTCGGCACATGCCGATCAGCGAGGTCTGGTCAGGTTCATTACCGGTATGCGTCACTGGCCCGGCGAAATCCGCTTGGTCCACGGCGAGCCTCAGGCAAAGGAGGCATTGCGCCAGGCGCTGGAGCACGAATACCGGCGAAAGGGCGCGAATGGCCACATTCATTTGCCATAGGAACGGGTATTGCTAGCACGGCCCGTTCGGCACGTAGGCGAGGTTGCTATCGCGGGCATGGCCCGCTCCTACGGTGGCGGCATCCTTCGTGGGCCCCATTCGCCATGGTGACCCTGTAGGAGCGGCCCATGGCCGCGAAATGGGCCCGCGCGGGTCTAGCGTTGATCGCGGGCATGGCCCGCTCCTACAAATGGAACCGGCAAGGAGGCCGATATATGAAGAACGTTGCGCGGGGGCACGCGCTCCGAAAAGGGCGGGTTTCGGAAGCCGGACGAATCTATCTGGTGACGACCGTGGTGCGTGATCGGCGTCCGGTATTTGCCGATTGGCAGCTGGGTCGGGTGCTGGCGAATGTCATGCGGCAGGCTGAACTGCAGCGCAGGGTGGAGTCCCTGGCCTGGGTTGTCATGCCCGACCATCTGCATTGGCTGTTCCGTCTGAATGACGGGGCATTGGATGCCTTGCTGCGTGACGTGAAATCCCAAAGCGGGAGGCGGATCAACCAGGTGGCTGCGTTACCGTCCCCGCTCTGGCAGCAGGGCTACCATGACCGCGCGGTTCGGCATGACGATGACCTTCGAGCCATGGCGCGCTACATTGTGGCCAATCCTTTGCGGGGCGGCCTGGTGACCCGCGTGGGTGATTACCCCCTGTGGGACGCAGTCTGGCTTTGAATCGGAAAGCAACATTCACGGCCCCCATTTGCCATGGTGACCTTGTAGGAGCGGCCCGTGGCCGCGAAACGGGCGGCGGGGTCTTGCGATGATCGCGGGCATGGCCCGCTCCTACGGTGGTGGCATCCTTCTTGGGCCCCCCATTCGCCATGGTGACCTTGTAGGAGCGGCCCATGGCCGCGAAACGGGCCGCGCGGGCCCGGCATCTATCGCGGGCATGGCCCGCTCCTACGGTCGGCGAGGCTTTGTAGGAGGGGAGCGGTCGATGACCTCTCGGTAAACGCGTGCGGTTTCGGCGCACATGCGTTCGGCGGTAAAAAGCTGCTGGAAGCGTGTCTGCGCATTCAAGCCAAACTGCCGGGCTTCTTCCGGCTCGTCCCAGAGGCGCTTCATCGCTGCTCTCAACGCCAGGGGAGTCGCGGGTGGTACGGCGATGCCCGTCACCCCGTCCAGGTTGACGAACGTCGTGCCCGTACCAATTTCGCAGGAGATCATCGGCTTGCCGTACATCGAAGCCTCCAGCAGGGAAATCCCGAACGCTTCGGAGCGCAGATGCGAGGGAAACACCATCGCATGGCAGAGCTGCAACAGGCACGCCTTGTCCTCGTCATCGAGCCGACCGAGGAACTGAACGTGACGCAGCTGAAGCCGTTCCGCCTGTGCTCGCAGTTCAGTCTCCTGCGGCCCGGAGCCGACGATCACCAGCGGGTAGGCTGTACCCTGCAGCGCCTCGAGTACACTGCCCAGACCCTTGTAGTAGCGCAGCACACCGACGAACAGAAAGAACTTCGTGCCGACCCGCTTGCGCCAGAATGCCAGCCGGGAAGGCGAGCAGGCGGGATAGGCGGCCGGGTCCAGTCCATAGGGGATAACCTCGACCTTGCGCCCGTACTCGCGCAGAACCGGGCTGCTGTCCTGGTAATTCGGTGAGGCGACCAGAATCCGATCGACACTCTGCAGAAACCGCTTCATCAGGGGCCGGTACAGGGTGAGCAGCGCGCGTTGCTTGACGATATCCGAGTGATAGCTCACCACCGTTGGCCGGCGGTGGCGCGTAGCGAAGTGCACCACATCCATCACCGGCCAGGGGAAATGGAAGTGCACCAGATCGGCCTCGGCGGCCATCTCGGAAAACATGCTGAACGCATTCACAGAGAAACCGGTCGAGGCGATGAACAGGTCCTGTTTCGCCCGCCTCACGGCATGGTTCGCTACGCTGATCCGCTCCGGATAGGGGGCGGGACTCAAGGTCAGCACCTCAGCCTGGACGCCCTGTGCCCGGCCACCCTCGCACAGCTGGAAGATGACTTGCTCGATTCCGCCCGTGGTGTCGGGCAGGTAGGTCTTGAAGAAGTGAAGGACGCGCATTGCTTTCCCGGGGGCTGTCTGGATGCTGTCTGCCCGCTCGGCCGTCACTCGTGCATGGGTCAAGGGAGGCGAGATGCAGGCGTCTCGAACAGGTATTTCAGCGAAGGGCGTGGACTCTACCCGCGGTGCTCAGGCCCGGCAACAACGGCTATTCGTCGCATCCAGTCCGGCTCCATTCATCGTTGTCTGCTTCGGTGATACACTCCGCCGCTTTTCACGCACCCGGCAGTTTGGAATTATGCGCAACGCACAGGAAAACGCCCTCAAGGTCGCACTGAAGGCCTGCAAGGGCAGTTTTATTTCAGTGGGTTTCTTCAGTTTCTTCGTAAACGCCTTGATGCTGGTGCCGTCGTTCTACATGCTCCAGGTCTATGGGCGTGTCGTAACCAGCGGCAGTATTTCCACCCTCGTCATGCTGACGTTGATCATGACCTTGCTCATGGCCACGATGGGGTCGCTGGAATGGACGCGTTCTCGGATCATGGTGCGCCTAAGTACTCGCCTCGATGTGTTGCTGAGCCGTGATGTCTATCGCGCCAGCTTCAAGCGCGCCCTCGACAGTGGCGGCATGGATGCCTCGGCGCAGCCACTTAATGACCTGACCGGGTTGCGTCAGTTCCTTACAGGCAACGGTCTTTTTGCATTTTTCGATACGCCCTGGCTGCCGGTCTATATCGGGGTGATGTTCCTGTTCCACCCCTGGTACGGCTGGTTCGCCGTCGGCTGTGCGCTGATACTGCTGTGTCTTGCCGTCCTGAACGAAAAGCTGACCGGCAAGGCGATTGGCGATGCCAACAAGCAGAACATCGCGGCGAACCTTTACACGAACAAGAATCTGCGCAACGCCGAAGTCATCGAGTCGATGGGCATGCTGGAGACGCTCATGGGGCGCTGGGGTACGCGTCAGCGCCAGATGCTGCTGCTGCAATCCCAGGCAAGCGACAAGGGCGGCATAATCACATCGTTCTCGAAGACCTTTCGTATGCTGGTGCAATCCCTGATTCTAGGGCTCGGCGCCTACCTGGCCGTCAAGCAGGAAATTACGCCGGGCCTGATGATCGCCGGCTCCATTCTCTTGGGACGCGCCCTTGCGCCTATCGACCTGATGATCGGCAGCTGGAAAGGCTTCATTGCGGCCCGCTCGCAATATGCCCGCCTCAACGAAATCCTCGACCAGCAGCAGGCCGAGCCCGAGCGCATGTCGCTGCCTGCGCCCGAAGGCAACATTCTTGTTGAAAACCTGATCGTCGGCGCGCCCGGCTCGAAAACGCCGATCCTGAAAAACATCAGCTTTGCCGTGCCTGCCGGCTCCGTAGTAGGCGTCATCGGGCCGAGTGCTTCGGGCAAGTCAACGCTGGCCCGTGCGCTGCTGGGTGTCTGGGCGCCTCAGCACGGCGTGGTGCGCCTCGATGGTGCCGATATCAACAACTGGGACAAGCGCGAGCTGGGCCCTTATGTCGGCTACCTGCCGCAGGACATCGAGCTGTTCGAAGGCAGCATCAGCGAAAACATAGCGCGCTTTCGCGATGTGGAGCCCGACAAGGTCATTCGTGCCGCGAAGACGGCCGGCGTTCACGAGATGATCCTGCAACTGCCCGAAGGCTATGACACCGTCATCGGCACGGGCGGCATCAATCTCTCCGGCGGTCAGCGTCAGCGGGTCGGGCTGGCAAGAGCCATCTACGGCAACCCGCGGTTGATCATCCTTGACGAGCCCAATTCCAACCTCGATGAGGTCGGTGAGCGCGCCTTGGCCCAGGCAATCCAGCAGCTCAAGGAAACCGGTGCGACGATCTTCATCATCACCCACCGCACCAGCATCCTGACCCAGCTGGATCGCCTCCTTGTCATGAGCAATGGAACCATTGGTTTGTACGGTCCCCGCGACAAGGTCATGGCGGAGCTCAACAAACAGCAACTCAGTGCTCAGCAGAAGATTGCCCAGGTTGCCCCTGGCGCGTCCTCGGCTCGTTCGTGACCGAGGGAGAGAAGACATGACCAGCATGAACAACGCTATAGATGACAGTCTCTCGAGCCTGCCAGCATCCGACCGCAAGGCCCGCCTGATCGGCTTCACCATTGTGCTTCTGACGTTCGGGCTGTTTGGCGCCTGGGCCACCTTTGCGCCGCTTGAAAGCGCAGCACTGGCCCCAGGCGTGGTAACCGTGCAGTCGTATCGCAAGACGGTTCAGCATCTCGAAGGCGGCATAGTCAAGGAATTGCACGCCCGGGACGGAGACATGGTGGCCGCCGGGGACCCCCTGATCGTACTCGACGATACCCAGCTTCGCGCCGAGTACGGCATGACGCGCAGTCAGCTGGTTGCCGCCCAGGCGATGGAAGCGCGGCTGCGGGCTGAACGCGATGGCGCCGAGCAGATCGATTTCAGCGGGATGCTCGAGAACAACAGCAACCGGGCGGTCGAAGCGAGAGAAGGCGAAACCCAGGTATTCAACGCCCGTCGCGGCTCTCGTCTCGGTGAGACATCGGTGCTGGAGAAGCGCATTGGCCAGTTGCGCGAACAGATTGCTGGCCTGCAGTCGATGGTCGCGACCAAGCGCAACCTGGAGAAGTCCTACCAGGACGAAATCGGCGAGCTGACCCAGCTGCTCTCCGAGGGCTACGTCGACAAACAGCGCCTGCTGGAGCAGCAGCGCCGCCTGGACATGGTCAAGGCAGAGATAGCTGACCATCAGTCGGAGATCACCAAGACCAGGCTGCAGATCAACGAAACGGAGCTGCAGATCGTGCAGCTGAACAAAGACTTCAATTCCGAAGTTGTGTCGCAGCTGGCAGAAGTCCAGACCAAGGTGTTTGACCTGCAGGAACGTATGGCCGCGCTTGATGACAGACTGACGCGCATCGTTATCCGCGCACCCGAGGGCGGCATGATCCTTGGCATGAAGGTGCATACCATCGGTGGCGTGGTCAGCCCGGCAACTCCGCTACTGGACATCGTACCCTCGGTGTCCGACCTGATCGTCGAGGCGCAGGTATCGCCCATCGACATCGATCGTGTCAGTGTAGGCAAGGCTGCCGACATTCGATTCAGCGCCTTCAACAGCGCCACGACCCCGGTTATCAAGGGTGTCGTGCGGCATGTGTCAGCCGACCGGCTCATCAATGAAGAAACCGGCATGCCTTATTACCTGGCACGGGTCGCCTTGACCGAAGAAGGTGCCCATGCCCTGGGTGGGCTCAAGCTGCAGCCGGGCATGCCCGCCGAAGTGCTGATCAACACCGGTAAGCGAACCATGCTGCAATACCTGATGCAGCCGGCGACCAACGCCTTTGCCAGATCGATGATCGAGGATTGATCATGCGGTTAATTGCAGTGTTCTGCTTTCTATCCCTTGCCGGTGTCGCTCATGCCCAGCCAATCGAGGCGCAGGCGCAACCCGGCGTGATGGCCTCTGAATACGCGGCCGATCTCATGCAGCTGTATCGTGAGTCGCGCCTGGAGGACCCGCGCGTGCTGGCGGCCTATGCCCGTGCCCAGGCCGGCAAGGATCGCGCACGCGAAGCCTTTGGCGGTCTGCTGCCACAGATGTCTGCCAGCAGCTCCTTCAACCGCACCAGTCGTGACCTGCCAACCTACTCCGAGGCCTTCAACAACGAGCGATATGCCCTGACGCTCAGTCAGCACCTGTACAACAAGCAGGCGTGGGAGAACTACCAGGAGTTCAAGGCGCGTGCCCGCCAGGGTGAGTTCGAGGCCGTCGATGCCCAGGCAGAGGCCACCGTCGACCTGGCGCAGCGCTACTTCGTGGCCCTGGCTTCGGATGACGAGCTCGAGCTGGTACTGGCCGAGCGCCGGGCGACCCAGAACAACCTTGACCGGGTGGAAGCACTGTACGAGCGGCAGCTTGCGATGGTGACCGATGTGCTCGACCTTCGCGCCCGCGTCGACGCTCTCGCCGCCCAGGAAGTTGAAGCCCGCAATCAGGTCCGGGTCAGCCGGGAAGAGCTGTCCGAGATCATCGGCCGACCGGTGCAGGAAAAGCTCAGCCGCATCCGTGAAGACATCGAGCTGCAGGTGCCTGGCGAGAGCGTGTCCGTATGGGTGGAGCGGGCCATGGCCGCCAACCCGGCGCTGAAGGCCCAGGAGCAGGCATTGGCCGCTGCCGACGCCGCTTTTCGGGAAGGCAAGGGCGGTCATTATCCGTCCCTGAGCCTGAACCTAAGCGCGCAGCGAAGCGATGTCGGCTACGACAACACCCTGGCGCCGCGCTCGGACAGCTATGTGGCAAGCATTGGTGTACAGGTGCCGATCTACAGCGGTGGCTCGACGTCCGCACGCAGCAGGGCGCTCTACAACGACCGCCTTGCCACCGAGCAACAGCTCGAAGCGATCCGCCGTCAGGTGGTCAAGGAAACCACCAGCGCCTACCTCACCGCACAAGCCAGCGTGGAAAAGATCCGCGCAACGCGCAACGCACTCGAATCGGCAGAAAAGTCCAGCCTTGCCGCAGAGCGCGGGTTCGAGTTCGGCGTCGTCAACTCGGTCGACGTCCTCACCAGCGTGCAGAACGAGTACGCTGCGCGCCGGGATCTGCTCCAGGCACAGTACGATTTCATCACCAATCTTCTCGTATTGAATCGTTGGGCCGGAAGGTTGTCCGAGCAGAGCGTCGAAAACGTCAATGTGTGGCTGGCTCGTAACGAAGAGGCGCGGGCCCTGGAACGGAAAACAACGGAATGAGCATGAAAGGCAAGACCGCAATCGTCACTGGGATCACTGGCCAGGACGGTGCGTACCTCACTCAACTACTGCTGGAGAAGGGCTACAAGGTATTCGGCACCTATCGCAGGACCAGTTCGGTCAACTTCTGGCGGCTTGAAGAAGTCGGGGCCATTGGCCACCCGAATCTGGAGCTGGTCGAACATGACCTCACCGACCTGGGTGCCAGCATCCGCCTGATGGAAGAGGCGCAGCCCGACGAGGTCTATAACCTTGCCGCGCAAAGCTTTGTCGGCGTGTCCTTCAATCAGCCGATCACCACTGCCGAAATCACCGGGCTCGGGGCGGTCAACCTGCTAGAAGCGATCCGTATCGTCGACCCAAAGATCCGCTTCTACCAGGCATCGACCTCCGAGATGTTTGGCGAAGTGCAGCAGATCCCGCAGACCGAAGCGACCCCTTTCTATCCCCGTAGCCCCTATGGCGTGGCCAAGCTCTACGCCCACTGGATGACCATCAACTACCGTGAGTCCTACGGTATCTTCGGCACCAGTGGCATCCTCTTCAACCATGAGTCCCCGCTGCGCGGCAAGGAGTTCGTGACACGCAAGATCACCGATGCCGCCGCCCGTATCGCCCTAGGCAAGCAGGCCAGCCTGGAGCTTGGTAATCTCGACGCCAAGCGCGACTGGGGTTTCGCCAAGGAGTACGTTGAGGGCATGTGGCGCATGCTGCAGGTCGATACGCCTGACACCTTTGTGCTGGCCACCAACCGCACCGAGACCGTGCGCGACTTCGTATCGCTGGCGTTCAAGGCCGTTGATATTCAGCTGGACTGGCAAGGTAGTGCTGAAAGCGAGCGCGGTATCGATAGCCGCACCGGCAAGACCATTGTAGAAGTCAACCCGCGTTTCTATCGACCGGCGGAGGTGGAATTGCTCATCGGCAACCCTGAGAGAGCCAAAACGGCGTTGGGTTGGGAGCCGAAAACCACGCTTGAAGAGCTGTGCAAGCTTATGGTTGACGCTGATCTCGGTCGAGTGGAATCAGGCAAGTCCTTTTAATGAACAAAGGAAACGTTCTGGTCACTGGTGCGGCGGGTTTCACCGGCCGTGCCGTTTGCCTCGCGCTGGCCGCTGCGGGCTATCACGTTCACGGCATGGCATTGCGTGAGGGGGAATGCCCTGGCGTTCAGCTTCACTCATGTGACCTGCTGAATAAGCAGCGCGTGACCGAGCTATTGGCTGTAATAAAGCCCGATCAGGTTGTGCATCTGGCGGCGCGAGCCTTTGTCGCCAGTGATGACTTTGACGCTTTTTATCAGGTCAACGTCCTCGGCACCTGCAATCTTCTCGATGCAGCACGTGATTCGGGTGTGAAGCGCGTCATCGTTGCCAGCAGCGCGAATGTATACGGCGTCCCGCCAGACGCCAGCGCTTTGCGAGAGGATGCGCTCCCTGCTCCGGTCAGCCATTACGCAGCGAGCAAGCTGACAATGGAGCATATGGCGCGGACCTATCGCGACGATTTTTCGCTGGTTATCACCCGCCCGTTCAACTACACCGGGCCGCAACAGCACCCGTCTTATCTTATTCCGAAGCTGGTCGCTAATTTCAAAGGCCGAGCAGCGCGAATTGACCTAGGTAATCTTGGCGTAGCCAGAGATTTCACGAGTCTGGATGACGTCGTCGATGCCTACGTAAAGCTGGCTCAGCAGCCTAGTGTTACTGGAACATTCAATATTTGCACCGGAATAGCGATCAGCCTGAGCGAGCTGGTCGAGCGTCTTGTAGCGATCACGGGCCATCGTCCAGAGATAGTGAGCAATCCCGAGTGGGTGCGTCGCCACGATATACCGATACTTTGCGGTGACAACACCGCGCTTCGTACAAGCACAGGGTGGCGGCCCACGAAAGATATCAGCGATATCCTCATTTCTATGCTCAATAGCCCCGGTGTACAGCCATGATTCAACCGCTACGTCGCCGACTGGTTGCCCTTGCGCACTATCGGGGCTTTGTCAAGACTTCCATTCTCAATGATGTCCGCATGCGCTTTTCACGAAGCAGCATTGGCGGCTTGTGGGTACTGCTGCAGCCGCTGGCCCAGTCAGCGATATTCGCCTTCGTGCTGGCAATAGTCCTGAAGGCCAAGTTGCCGGGTATCGACGATACGCACGCCTACGCCGCTTACCTGCTAAGCGGCATGCTTTGCTGGTCTTTATTTATGGAAAGCATAACTAAAGGCCTGGGGTTATTCAGTGACAACGCAGGACTGATAAAAAAGGTGAATTTCCCCTTGTTGACGTTGCCGGTTATCGGAGCCGGAATCAGCCTCGTCAACAACACGTTTCTGTTTATAGCGACCTCGCTGATTTTGGCGCTTCTGGGCTTTTTGCCGGGAAAGGCCATTCTGGTTCTGCCACTCCTGATGTTGCTTACCCTGTTGTTCGGGCTTTCGGTAGGGCTGGTCCTGGGCATCATCAATGTCTTCGTACGTGACATCGGCGTAGTGGTGCCCATCGTTCTGCAGTTTCTTTTCTGGCTCTGTCCCATCGTCTACAGTCCGGCCAGCCTGCCAGCCGGGTTTCGTGAGCTGGTCCTGCATAATCCGGTATCGGGCCTCGTACAGGCGTATCAGAACGTGCTGGTGTTTCAACGCTTGCCGGAGTGGCACTGGTTGTTGCCTCCATTGATCGTGGCGATTATCTGCCTGGTGCTTGTCCGCTTCCTGTTGCGTCGCACCTATGCCCAGATGGTGGATATCCTATGAATACACCCGGCAGCTTTCATGTAAAAAATCTGAGCAAGCGCTTCGCCAAGTTCCGCAGCGACGGTCATAGGCTCCTGCATTGCCTCATCCCTTCGATACAGCCGCTTAGTGAAGTCACCGTGCTGGATGACCTGAGCTTTGACATTGCGCCAGGGGAGGCGCTGGGGATCGTAGGGCACAACGGTGCCGGCAAGAGCACCCTGCTCAAGATCATTACAGGAACCCTTGCTCCCAGCAGTGGAAGTGTAGTGCTCAACGGTCGGGTGTTCGCGATCCTGGAGCTGGGTATGGGCTTCAATGCCGACATGACGGCGCGGGATAACGTCCGGCATGTTGCCGGCCTGATGGGCATACCCGGAGAAGAAATCGAAGAAATTCTGCCGGAGCTGGAAGCATTCGCCGAGATCGGTGCCTATTTCGACCAGCCCATGCGGCATTACTCCAGCGGTATGCACATGCGCGTGGCATTCGCACTGGCGACAGCAATAAGGCCGGATATCCTTATTGTCGACGAGGCGCTGAGCGTGGGAGATGCCTACTTCCAACACAAGAGTTTCGAGCGAATCAGGCAATTTCGCGAGCAAGGCACCACATTACTGTTCGTCTCGCATGACAAGTCCGCGATTCTCGCGCTATGCGACCGCTGCATCCTGCTAGATCACGGGCGGCTGCTGATGGATGGTTCGCCAGGCGCTGTAATGGATTATTACAACGCCCTGATTGCCGAAAAGGAGTCGGAGACGCTGGTGCAGCACTACAACGACAAGGGTCAGGCCGTCACCCGCTCAGGCACCGGTGAGGCCACCCTTGAGTCGCTCGAACTGCTGGCCAACGGAGAAAGCACAGAGACAATCGAAGTCGGCGAGTCGGTCGTTCTTCGTGCAGTTGTTCAATGTCATGCGCCTATTCCGCGACTGGTCATGGGCTACATGATCAAGGATCGGCTGGGGCAGGCAGTGTTTGGAATCAACACCCACCTCACCGAACAGGTTCAGGAAGACCTGGTGGCAGGGGACTGCCTGCGTTACGAGTTCGCTTTTCCGGCCAACCTCGGACCAGGTAGCTATTCCATCTCGGTATCGCTGTCCAGCACCCAGACCCATCTTCAGAACAACTATGAGTGGCGTGACCTTGCCCTTGTATTCACTGTGGTCAACACGTGTCACTTTTCCTTTGCTGGTTGCGCCTGGATAGCTCCGGAAATATCCATCATCAAAACTTCGTGAGTACGTCTTTGAAACATCTTCGTATCTACGTTCTGCATCGGATCAAGCTCAGCCTCTTGTTTCTCATCCGCTTTGTCATTGCACGCCCGAAGCTGTTGGGTCTGGGGATGAGGGTCGTCAACCGCATCCCGGCGCTCAAATGGCAGCTCTGGCGTATTCATGCATCCATGCGTGCCGGAGCCCCTTCGCACGCTGCGTTTACGGACACCCCACCGGCGGCAGCAAGGCCTGCTTTCCTGCAGCTGATCGAGCCAGGGGAAGACTACTGATGCGTATCGTTGTAGATCTACAGGCCTGCCAAACACCGGCAATGCGCAACCGCGGCATAGGCCGGTATACCCTTGCGCATATCAAGGCGGTCGCCCGGCGCGCCAGTGGGCACCGTTTGATCCTGCTGCTGAACAACAACTTCAGTGAGACCATTGCGCCGTTGCGGGCAGAGTTCGAGGGCTTGGTCGACCCCGATGACATCCTCGTATTTTCCACGCTCGGTCAGCTCACCGATATTGGCCCGGCGAACCAGTGGCGCCATGCGGCCGCTCAGACGGTTTATCAGGATTGCATTCGGGCGCTAGAGCCCGACGTGTTTCATCAGGGCTGCCTGTTCGATGCCCTGAGCGAAAGCGTGACCGGTATCCTTCCCGGTGCGAAAGGGATCAACAGCATCACGCTTTACGACTTGATCCCGTATCAGTATCCGGAGCGCTATCTGGCCGATGAGGCGATGCGCGACTGGTACCTGCGCAAACTGCAGGTTCTGAAGAACGCCGACTTGCTGCTCGGGATATCCGAGTCGTCACGACTAGAGGCTATCGAGCTGCTTGGCCTGACGCCCGGAAACGTGTGCAACATCAGCTCGGCTATCGGCGATCATTTTCAGGTTCGGGAGCTGGCTCCCTCCCGCATCGCCGAGTTGCGCACGCGTTACGGGCTGCGTGGCGACTATGTCATGTATACCGGCGGGATCGACTTTCGCAAGAACATCGAAGGGTTGTTGACGGCCTACGGGTTGTTGGCCCCTGCCTTGCGCGAGCGCTACCAGCTGGCAGTGGTTTGCAATGTGGATGCCACCAGCCGTGAACGCCTGCAGCGCCTGGCGCGAACTGCTGGAATGTCCGATGGACAGTTGGTGCTGACGGGTTTTGTGCCCGAGGACGACCTGGTCGATTTGTACAACCTGGCAAGCCTCTTCGTGTTTCCATCGATTCATGAAGGCTTCGGCCTGCCTGCGCTGGAGGCGATGGCCTGTGGTGTGCCAACCTTGGTATCGAACCGATCGAGTCTGCCCGAGGTGGTCGGGCGCTCCGATATGCAGTTCGATCCGCAGGACCCCAAGGCCGTTTCTGCAGCTATCACAAGTACTCTGGGCGATCCTGGTCGATTGGCGGACCTGCGCAGCCATGGACTGCAGCAGGCCCGGCGCTTCTCATGGGAGCGAACGGCCGAAGCAACATTGCAGGCTTTCGAAGACGCCACCGATCGACGCCGCGGTGCATCTCGGGCCAGTATCGCGGTGCCGCACGAACCGTTGACCGCGGCCCCCCCATATCAGGCTCCCATTCCACCGCACTGGCCGCAGCGCCGTCTTGCCTTTGTATCGCCGCTTCCACCCAGCGAATCCGGTATAGCCGACTACAGTGCCGAGTTGCTGCCGGAGCTGGCGCGTTATTACGACATCGACGTCGTGGCGCCACAAGAGAGCATTTCCGATCCCTGGGTGCGGGCGAATTTCCGCTGCATTACGCCCGAGCACTTCGGTCGGCATCATCATCGCTACCCGCGCGCGCTCTATCAGGTAGGTAACAGCCACTTCCACAGTCATATGTTCGGGCTGTTGGAGCGCCGCCCCGGTACGGTCGTACTGCACGACTTCTTTCTGTCAGGCATTCTCAACTACCTTCAGCAATCGCTCGCCGAGCCAGGCGCTTTCGACAGAGCGCTGTATCAGTCTCATGGTTACCCGGCGCTGGCGCTTGTGCAGGACCAGGGCCATACCGAGGCGACCAAACGCTATCCGGCCAACCTGGGTGTCCTGACCCAGGCGCAGGGGGTCATTGTGCATAGCGAGCACAGCCGGGAGTTGGCCGATCAGTTTTACGGGGCGGGATTCAGCCATGGCTGGTCGTGCCTGCCTTTGCTACGCGCACCCAAGCGTCTGCTTCCCAGGGCAACGGCTCGTCAACGTCTGGGGCTGCCGGTCAATGCTCGCGTGACTGCCTCGTTCGGCTTCGTCGCGGCTACCAAGCTCAACAATGAGCTGCTGGAAGCCTGGCTGGCGACCCAGGAGAATGACGTCGAATCGCACCTGGTGTTCGTCGGCCGCAATAGCCTGGACGAAAGCGGGCAGCGCTTGCTGCGTCGAATCGAAGCCAGTCCGGCGAGCAAGCGAATTCAGATCACTGGCTTCGTCTCATCGGAAGACTACAACCTGTGGTTGGCTGCAGCCGACCTGACGGTGCAGTTACGCGGCGGCTCGCGAGGCGAGACCTCCGCAGCGGTGCTTGACTGCCTGGTCGCCGGCAAGCCGCTGATCTGCAATGCGCATGGCAGTGCAGCGGAATTGCCCGAGGGTGTCGCATGGCGCTTGCCGGACACTTTCAGCATCGAGCAACTGGCTGAAGCCGTCCGGCAGCTGCTGGGTGATCCGGCTCACGCAGCACGTCTGAGCGAGCGGGCCCTGCATCATTGTCAGCGGCATGCACCGGCGACGGTCGCCGCCCGGTATGCCGAAGCGATTGAATCCTATGCAGACCGCCATCCGCAGGCCTGTCAGCAACGGCTGGTACAGCGCCTTCGCGAGCTGCCTGGTCACGCCGAACAACCCGTGCGGGCCCACGTGGAGTTGGCCGCGGCTGTCACACAAAACAGCGGGATCGGCCTGCAGCGCACCTGCTTCATCGATATCAGCACCTTGCCTGAAGATCCGGGCAAAACACTGCGTGACCTGCTGTGCACATGGCTTCGCAATCCGCCGCTGAATTGGCGACTCGAGCTGGTAGGCCTCGGCGACGACGGCAGTTATCACCTGGCCTGTGAGCGCACAGCCCGCTGGCTGGGCTTGCCGGCCATGCTGGATCAGCCATTGCTGACGGGGCCGCAGGACGCCTGGCTGCACCTCAACGAGGCCAGGGCTCCGATCTCCCTGACTGCCCGCTTGCGGCGCGTTGGCCTTGTCGATGCCGAAACGCTGTCAGCATGGGGCGCTGACGGTCTGGCCAGCTGGTTGGAGAGCACCTCCGGCCCATCCGCGGAGGCCGGCCATGCAGGCGTTGCGGCGTTGGCTTAACAGGCATCCGGCTGGTGCACCCTATCGGTGGTTGCGAGACCTGTCTCGCCTGTCGGCGACGCGTCGCGAAGTCGTGCTCCTCCGCCAGGCTGCCGATGCTGCCCAGGCCCGATCGGATGAGCGCGAGCGGCAGTTCGCCGAACAGCAGGGCTCGCTGGCTGCGCTTCAAGGGCAGTTCGCCGCCCAGAACGCAGCGCTGACCGCGCTTCAGCAGCAACTGACCGAACAGGCCCAGGCCTTGACCGGACTGGTAAACCAGAGCGAGCTGACCAGGGCTGAGCTCTCCTGGGCCGCGCCGCTCTACAAGCATGTCGATCTGCCGTTCAGCCACGCGCAACCAGCCCCGCCCTGGATCGCCAACGCCGAGTCCGTGCTGGGCCAGCCACTGGCCGATCTGCCCGAAGCCGACCGCGAGCGCTGGTTCTACAGTTTCTACAGCGAGATGGCTGGCGGGCTCGGGCACATCCTGCAGCAGCAGTACCGCGTCTATTTGCCACGCCTGCCGGCACTGGAAGGCAGGCGTGTGCTCGATATTGGCTGCGGTGCCGGTGAGTTTCTGGATTTTCTCCGCCAGCAGGGAATTGCCGCGCTGGGCATCGACCTCGAGGCCGAGGAGGTGGCGCGTGCCAGGGCCCGCGGGCTGGATGCCCTTGAAGCCGAGGCGCTCGGCTTTCTTCAGGGTTGCAGCGAACGCTTCTCGGCTATCACGCTCTTTCAGGTGATCGAACACGTTCCGCCTTCGCAGGTCAGGCCATTGCTGTCCGCCTGCGTGGCGGCGCTGGCGCCGGGCGGGGCATTGCTCCTCGAGACGATCAACCTGCGCCATCCCAATGCCCTGAATGGTTTCTACACCGATCCCACGCATCAGGTGCCGCTGTCTGACAATTACCTGAGCCTGCTGGCGCAGTGGTATGGCCTCGAGCGGGTGGAGCTGCTGTACACCCTGCCGGAGTGGTTACCGGGCATCAGCCATGAAGACCGTCCCCGCTGTTACGCCAATTACACGGTTGTTGGTTATCGGAAGCCCTGATGGGATTACTCCGGCTGTTTCTTGCCACCCTGGTCCTGCTAAGTCACCTGGGCATCAGCGTAGCCGGGATTAATCCTGGTGTTGCGGCGGTCATCGTCTTCTACCTGCTCGCCGGCCAGGTGGTCAGCCGCCTCTGGCGGCGGCGCCCCGCGCCCGGCCTGGTGCAGGGCGCGCTCTGGTTCTACCGTGACCGCCTGTGGCGCATCCTGCCGATGTACCTTTTTTCCCTGGCCATTGCCGTGATGGTCTGGCTCGGCGGGCCGTCGTCGCCCTTTCTCGCCCGCGAGCCGGGCCTCACCGACTGGCTCGCCAATCTCACCGTTATCCCGCTCAACTTCTACATGTACAACGGCCAGGATGCCTTCACGCTCCTGCCACCTGCCTGGTCACTCGGGGTCGAGCTGCAGTTCTACCTGCTGGTGCCTTTGCTGCTAGGCCTGCCCCGCCTGGCAGCAGCCCTGGGGCTGTTATCGGTTCTGGTGTTCGGCCTGGCCCAGGTCGGCGTGCTTAATACCGATATCTTTGGCTATCGGCTATTGGCAGGGGTGGGGTTCGTCTTTCTGGCGGGCGCACTACTCGGCAGGCCGGAGCCCTGGGCGCGGACGCTGGTAGGCCTGCTTTGGGCCGGCAGTGCTGCGTATCTGGCCTGGCTGCTCGGCTGGGGTGGGCACATCCCCTACAACATCGAGGTGGCACTGGGGCTTACCCTTGGCATCCCACTGCTGCGGCAATTCCAGCGCCTGCGCTTCGTTGGCGCCTGGGAAAAGGTGCAGCGCCTCGCCGGCGAGCTCTCCTATGGCCTGTTCCTGCTGCATTTTCCGGTTATTTGGTTATTACAATTACTAGAATGCAGCGGTTCTGGCACCGCTTTGAGGGTATGGATCGTTAGTGTCGGGCTGGCGTGGATTGGTCATCGAACGGTTGAGCGGCCTGCCTGGTGCCTGTTTCGCCCACGCCTACCTCCGGCCCCGGCTGCCGTCTAGGCATTTGTCCACAAAAGGTCGCACCGCTGCGCCTGCTGCGATTGCTTTCTCTCTATTAGTCGTCGCATCAAAACCTTGTCAACTTTTGCCGGTCAGGGCTTCGGTTAATCAGTCCTTCAAGCGGATACTGAAGCAGCGACTTGCCTTGCGGCTGGCTGCTGGCCAAGTTTCCGTCACCTTTGGTTTTGGTGATGGTTATTTGACGACAAAAAAAGTGCGTTTCGTCGGCCAGTCATGACGAGGGCTTAATTCTCAATTGCCAAGTAGCTTTTATTGGGGCATTTTGCGGGCTGACCAGTGCTTCCGTCTAACTCAGATATCCGGCAGCTTTTGTAGCAAAAAGTGCGATGCCAAAATAGTGGCAATGACTTAATACCGACTCCATAATGCCTCCTGCTGGAGTCGTACCTGGCCCATCAAATCTCGCCAAAGCCCTCAAGGAGTTTCAAATGGCTGTTAGCTTGCAACAACAAATCGCTGCTCTGTACAGCGGCATTTTCAATCGCGCGCCGGATAAGCAAGGCTTGGAATTCTGGGTCCTGCAAATGCAGCAGGGAGCCTCTCTTAGCGTTGTCGCGGAAGGCTTTACCAATCATCCCGTATTCACCGAGACCTATGGCGGAATGTCTAACCTGGACATGGTCAAAGCCTTGTATGTGAATATGCTTGGATCCGCGGGCGACGAAAGTGGCATTCAGTTCTGGGCTGCAAAACTCGATGGGGGGGCCAGCTTTGGTGAGGTGGTCAGCGACTTCGTATCTGGCGCGCTCGCTATTGATCTGGACGCGCTACTGAACGCTGGCGGGTTGAGCCAGGCCGACTACGACGCCGCTGTCGTACGGCAAAACACTATTACCAATAAGGTCGATGCGGGTCTGTACTTCGTTGAAAGGTTCGGTGAGGCTTCAAATCTCCGTTCAGGTACCGATGGCTCCACCAAAGCCGGTCTGGAATCCGATCCTGTATATCTAGCCTCGCAAGCTGCTATCGCCAATGTAACCGCTGATGCCCGCAGCGTCGACGCTGCCAAAGCTGCCATCGACAGCGCCCCTGCTCCGCTCGATTTGCTGCTCGTAATCAGCGGCGAAGCGACCCAGGGCGAAACGCTGATGGCTAGTAGCCTGTTGGGTGCCGAGCCGGACGATATCCGCTATCAGTGGCTGCGTGATGGCATGGCCGTTGATGGCGCTACAGAGGCCAGCTACGTCCTTACTCAAGCGGATGTCGGCGCCAAGATCAGCGTATCCGTTAGCTATACCGACACTTATGGCGCTCAGCAAAGCGTTTCCTCTATTTCCACAACCGCGGTGAAGAACGTCGATGACGCCGCCACCGGCGAGCTGACCGTGAGCGGCACTGCCGAGCAAGGCGCCGTACTCACTGCCGAAC
>DGLA01000023.1:19662-19880 GCA_002387205.1 Stutzerimonas stutzeri
GGAGCGACATCGAAGGCGCCACCGCTGCTGAGTTTGCAATCGCAGACGACCAGAGCCTGGTTGGTCAGAATGTTCGTGTCGTTGCCACCACCACTGACGCATTGGGTGGCACCAGCGTGTTCACCGGCGAAGCCCAGACCGTTGCCAACGTCGATGACGCCGCCACCGGCGAGCTGACCGTGAGCGGCACTGCCGGGCAGGGCGCCGTACTCACTGCC
>DGLA01000024.1:0-46560 GCA_002387205.1 Stutzerimonas stutzeri
GGCATCACGGCACCGATGTCCAACTGGCCCGGCACGTCCTTCGCTGTGATGGCGATGGCCACGCCCGGAATCGGGTAGCAGGGCGCGGTGTCGATGCGGACGATGCGGGCGTGGGCGCGCTCGCTCATACGGGCATAGACGTGCAGCTGATTGGGAAACTCCAGGCGGTCGTCGACGTACACCGCCTCGCCCGAGACATGCTTGGGCGCGCTGTCATGCTTGACGCTGCGACCGACGCCGGTGACCAGATCCGCGGTGAAAAGGGCGGCGATTTCGTCTTGAGTGCGTACAGGGCTGTGGTTAGACATAAGTGGTCACCCTCGTCTCGGTCTTTGGCGCGTGCTGTTCGAGGAAGCATTTGCGCAGCAGGTTCTGTGCGACCAGCAGGCGGTATTCGCGGCTGGCACGGAAATCGGTGAGCGGTGTGAAGTCCTTTTCGAGCGCCGTGCAGGCCCGCTCAAGCGTCTCGGTATCGAACGCGGCGCCGATCAGCGTGCGTTCGCAATTCATGGCGCGCTTCGGGATGGCGGCCATGCCGCCAAAGGCGACGCGCGCTTCGTCGATCACGCCGTCAAGGATTCTGAGTTCGAAGGCGGCGCAGACGGCGGAAATGTCGTCGTCCAGACGCTTGGAAACCTTATAGGCGCGGAACAGGCGATCCGGCGTGGCGCGCGGCACCCGCACCTTCTCGATGAATTCCCCGGGCTGGCGCGCGGTGACCTTGTAGTCGATGAAGTAATCCTCGAGCGGCAGGGTGCGGCTGCTGGCGCCCTTGCGCAGGACGACGTCGGCACCCAGGGCGATCAACAGCGGCGGCGAGTCGCCGATGGGCGAGGCGTTGCCGATGTTGCCACCGAGCGTGCCCTGGTTGCGGATCTGCAGGGAGGCGAAGCGCTGCAGCAGCTCGCCGAAATCCGGGTACTCGAGGGCCAGCGCGGCGTAGCAGTCGGTCAGCGGTGCGGCCGCACCGATCTCGATATGGTGGTCGGTGATCTGGACCTGCTTCATCTCGGTGATTTGACCGACATGGATCATCACCGGCAGCTCGCGATGGAACTGGGTGACTTCCAGTGCCAGGTCGGTGCCACCGGCAAGCAGCCGTGCATCGGGATTGGCGGCGTAGACCTCGGCCAGTTCGGCGACGGTCAGCGGCGACAGGCAGCGCTTTTCGCCGTCGCTGAGCTCGGCCATTTCACGTGGGGTGATGGCCTTGAGCTGGGCGATGGTCTCGGCTTCGCGGGCATCGAACTGGTCCGGTTGGCGGTCGCCGCAGGCCTGTTCGGCGGCTTCGAGGATCGGCCGGTAGCCGGTGCAGCGGCAGAGGTTGCCGGCCAGGGCTTCGTGGGTCTGGTGCGGGTCGTATTCATTGACCGCGCCGGCGTTCTTCTGCAGGGCGAACAGGCTCATGACGAATCCGGGCGTACAGAAGCCGCACTGCGAGCCGTGGCAGTCGACCATCGCCTGCTGGACGCTGTGCAGACGGCCCTGGTCCTTGAGGTCTTCGACGCTGATCAGCTGCTTGCCGTGCAACGCAGAGACGAAGGTCAGGCAGGAATTGAGGGTGCGATAGCGCAGACGGTCGCCCACCAGCTCGCCGACCACCACGGTGCAGGCGCCACAGTCACCGGAGGCGCAGCCCTCCTTGGTCCCGGATTTGCCGCGGTGTTCGCGCAGGTACTGCAGCACGGTGGTATTCGGATCGAGCGTCTGCTCACGGCGCAGTTCTCGATTGAGAAGAAACTGGATCAAGGCGGGCCTCCGGGAAATTGTTGTTCTGGGCTCTGGCGGTGGAAATTAGCGTTATCTGACTTTTCGGTCAACAAATTCCTGACCCAAAAGTCAACGCGACCGACAAGCGCAGTCCGGATGGCCCTACGAAGCGGCCATCCAGGTGGGTTGAACATGATGTCAGTCTGGCTCAGGCGGGCAGCGTTTGCTGCTCGCGGCGATAGGCGTAAGTCTCGGCGAAGCGCGAGAGCATGTACTGGCTACAGGTCGTCGCCGGGTACTTCGGTGGGTTGCTGCTGCTATGGCAGCCGGGCAGGCAGGCGATTTCGGTGTCCGGGTGTGGCTCGGCGAAGAAGGGCATGGAGTAGCGATCCACGCCCAACGGGCTGAGCACACGGTGCGGCGTCGACTTGTAGCGGTCGTTGCTCCAGCGGGCCATCATGTCGCCGATGTTGACCACGTAGGTGCCCTCGATGGGCGGTGCGTCGATCCATTCGCCCTTGACGTTCTGCACCTGCAGGCCGCCGGCCTGGTCCTGATACAGCAGGGTGACGCAGCCGTAATCGGTATGCGCACCGGCGCCTTGCTGGTCGGCGCTGGTGGCGGTCTGCCGGGGCGGGTAGTGGATCATGCGGAACACGCTGATGGGCTCGACGAAGCGCTTGTCGAAAAAGTCCCGCTCGATGCCCAGGGCGAGTGCGATGGCACGCAACAGGGTGCAGGCGAGATCCTGCATGTCGCGGTAGTGCCCTTCCATCAGCTCGGCCCAGCCTTCCAGCTGTGCCGGGTGCCGGTTGGGGCCGCGCAGCGGTTTGCCGGCCAGCACCTCGGGATGGTCGGCCGCCATGTGGAACCCCATGTCGAAGGTTTCCTTGAGGTCGCACGGCTGGTTCGGGTCCAGCTGCTCGGTGGCGATGGCACCGTAGCCGCGGTGGTGCTGGCTCCTGGTGATGTCGATCTCGAGCTTCTGCTCGGCCGGCAGCGCGAAGAAGCGGCGGGCATGCTCGCTCAGCGTGGCGATGCGCTCGGCGCTGATCGGATGACCCTCGATATAGAAGAAGCCCCACTCGCGGCAGGCGCGGTCAATGGCCTCGGCGACGGCCAGATGGCCGGCCTCGTCGGAGTTATAGAGCGGGGAAATATCGATGATGGGTAGTGAATTCATGGCTGACTCCGGGTACGGCGCCGCCGGTCTTCTCGTACCGGCGGCCTTCGAGGGCAATGCCCCCTGCGTGCGGTTCGCCCGGAGGCGGGACGGCACTGCAATTGCGCAACGCGCCGGCCATCGCCGGCGCGGTACGGCTTACTTCGGCATATCGGCCTTGATGCCTTCGACGTAGTAGTTCATCGATGCCAGGTCGCCATTCGAGGCAGTCTGACCTTCGGCGATGCGCACGGTGCCGGCCTGGTCCTTGATCGGGCCGGTGAAGGGATGGAATTCACCGCTTCTGATGCTGGCGATGATGGTTTCGGCTTCGGTTTTCACCTCAGCCGGAACCAGATCGCTAATCGGCAGGCTGATAGTGTCTTCGGCCAGGCCACCCCAGAAGTCCTCGGATTTCCAGCTGCCGTCGATCACGGCTTGCGCCGACTTGGTGTAGTGCGGGCCCCAGTCATTGACGATAGAGGTCAGCACCGCCTTCGGCCCGAAGTGCTGCATGTCCGAGGCGTAACCGACGGAGTAGACGCCACGACGCTCGGCGGCTTGAATCGGCGCCGGGCTGTCGGTGTGCTGGAAGATCACGTCGGCGCCCTGGTCGATCAGCGCGTTGGCCGCATCGGCTTCCTTGCCCGGATCGAACCAGGAGTTGACCCACACCACCTTGATTTCGGTGCCGGGGTTGTACTTGTCGAGGGCCAGCTGGATGGCGTTGATGTCGCGGATGACTTCCGGGATCGGGAAGGAGGCGACGTAGCCGACCTTCTTGGTCTTGGTCATCTTCGCCGCGAGGAAGCCGCCGACATAGCGGCCTTCATAGGAGCGCGACAGGTAGGTGCCGAGGTTCTTCGCCTGCTTGTAGCCGGTGGCGTGCTCGAAGGTCACCTTGGGGAATTGCTTGGCGACCTTCACGGTCGGGTTCATGTAGCCGAAGGAAGTGGTGAACACCAGGTCATAGCCGCTCTTGGCCATGTTGCGGATCACACGCTCGGCGTCGGCTCCTTCGGGGACGTTCTCGACGAAGTTGGCCTCGACCTTGTCGCCGAGCTTCTCGACCATGTACTTGCGGCCCTGCTCGTGCTGGTAGGTCCAGCCGTGGTCGCCGATGGGGCCGATGTAGACGAAGCCCACCTTAAGCGGGTCGGCCGCAGAGGCGGACAGGGCCGTGCTCAGGCCGATGGCTGCGGCAATACCGCGAAGCAGGGATTTCCTTGTGGTGTTCTGCATTGAGGTGTCGCTCCAATTGCGTGTCGTTATAGGTCCGCCGAACGGCTGCCAGAGGATTTGCAAAAAGCTGACCAACTGGACAGAACTCGGTGGCCGCCGGCTGGCGATGACGGGGCGCTTTGAAACCAGGCTCGCTTCGGTCCGGCGCGGTGCAGGCGCCGAACTATATGCCACAGTTTGGTGCGCTGCCCACGCTGATTTTTCGCGGCAATCGTGCCGGCGCGATGCCGCGGTATAGTGGCGGCTCGCTCTGCCGGGTGATCCTGGCGCTGGAGCGCTCCAGGCATTCGGCCGAGCGGTGTGCAGCCTGATCGGCCAGGGGAATGAACAGAATGACGTTGACGATTTACCTCGCCGGTCCCGGCGTGTTTCGGCCTGACGCGCGTGAGCACGGCGAACGGCTCAAGGCCTTGTGTGCAGAGTTCGGCTTCGTCGGCCTCTACCCGCTGGACAAGCAGGTGCCTGACGATATCCAGGCGCCTCGCGAACAGGCGCAGTGGATCTATCGGGCCAATCTCGAGTTGCTCGACCAAGCTGATGCGGTGCTCGCTGATCTGAATTTCTTCCGTGGCGGTGAGCCCGACAGCGGTACCAGCTTCGAAGTGGGCTACGCCATTGCGCGGGGCAAGCCGGTTTTCAGTTACCTGGACGGCCAGGGCAGCTATGCCGAGCGGCTGCAGCGCGCGCATCCGCAGCTTTGCGGGCTGCCCGGCGTCGATTGCGACGGTTTGCATCTCGAAGCCTTCGATCTGCCGCTCAATCTGATGCTGGCCGTGCCCGCCACGCTGAGCGTAGGCGGGCCGCGCGAGGCATTGCGAAGGATGGCCGACGAGCTGGGCCGGCCTTAACCGGCGATCAGGTCGCGTGCCGCCTGACGGTGGTCGGCGATCAGGCCTGCCACGTCCAGCCCTTCGATCTGGCCATCGACCACCTGCCATCGACCGCCGACCATCACGCGATCGGCGCGATCCGCGCCGCACAGCATCAGCGCCGAGACCGGGTCGTGGCTGCCGGAGAAGCGCAATTCGTCGAGCTTGAACAGCGCCAGGTCGGCCTGTCTGCCCACCGCCAGCTCGCCCAGGTCGTCTCGGCCCAGCAGTCGCGCGGAGCCCCGTGTCGCCCAGCCGAGCACCTTTTCCGGTGTGATCTGCTCGGCGCCGTAGCGCAGGCGCTGGATGAACAGCGCCTGGCGTGCTTCGAGCATCATGTTGGAAGCATCGTTGGAGGCCGAGCCGTCGACCCCCAAACCAATGGGTGCTCCCGCCGCTTCCAGTGCAATGGTCGGGCAGATGCCCGAGGCCAGGCGCATGTTCGAGCTTGGACAATGGCAGATGCCGGTACCGGCGGCGCCCAGGCGGGCGATCTCGTCTTCATTGAAGTGAATGCCATGGGCCAGCCAGGTTCGACTGGACAGCCAGCCGACGCTGTCGAGGTAATCCACGGTACGCAAACCGAAGCGCTGCTTGCAGAACGCTTCTTCGTCCAGGGTCTCGGCCAGGTGGGTGTGCAGGCGAACGTCGTGGTAGTCGGCCATTGCCGCACTGGCGCGCATGATTTCCGGCGTGACCGAGAAGGGTGAGCAGGGCGCCAGCGCAATCTGGATCTGCGCCCCGGCGCCGCGCTGATGATAACGGCCTATGAGGCGTTCGCTGTCGGCGAGAATGGCCTCGGCGGTCTGCACGGTCTGCTGCGGCGGCAACCCACCGTCGGCTTCGCCCAGGCTCATGGAGCCGCGGGTCAGCATGGCGCGCATGCCCAGTTCGCGGACGGCATCGATCTGCACGTCGATGGCGTTTTCCAGGCCGTCCGGGAAGAGGTAGTGATGGTCCGCTGCCGTCGTGCAGCCGGACAGGAGCAGTTCGGCCAGCGCCACCTTGCTGGCGAGCTTCAGGCGATCCGGGGTCAGCCGCGCCCACACCGGATAGAGCGTCTTGAGCCAGGGAAACAGCGGCTGGTTGACTACCGGCGCCCAGGCGCGGGTGAGGGTCTGGTAGAAGTGGTGGTGGGTATTGATCAAGCCCGGCAGCACGACGTGCTCACAGGCGTCGAAGGTGCTGTCGACCGGTGCCGAAGGTGTCTGCCCGGCATCGAGCAGTTCGGCGATCACGCCTCCTTCGATGACGAGCCCGCCTGGGGCGGTCTGATCGTTGGCGGTGTAGAGGGCGAGGGGATTCTTGATCCAGATACGGCTGGCAGTCATGGCCGGCTTCTCCTGAGTTGATGTCAGAAATGAGCCAGCTCAGTTATGCCCTGTCTGCTGATCCAGGGGCTTCACGGTAAGACGCGATACGCAGGCAGCACCTTAAAGGCTCACTGCGAACTTGTCATTCCTTCCGTGCGCGCATGAAAAAGCCGGGCAATTACCCGGCTCCTTCGCTTGCCTCGATTCAGCCGCCCAGGTAGGCGTCGCGAACCTTGGGGTTGACCAGCAACTCTTCACCGCTTCCCTGCATGACGATGTGGCCGTTCTCCAGCACATAGGCGCGGTCGGCCAGCTTGAGCGCCTGGTTGGCGTTCTGCTCGACCAGAAAGATGGTCACGCCGTCCTCACGCAGCTGCTCGATGATGTCGAAGATCTGCTGAATGATGATCGGCGCCAGCCCCAGCGACGGTTCGTCGAGCAGCAGCAGCTTGGGCTTGCTCATCAATGCCCGGGCAATGGCGAGCATCTGCTGCTCACCGCCGGACATGGTGCCGCCGCG
Organism: Stutzerimonas stutzeri; assembly: GCA_002387205.1. Lineage (GTDB taxonomy): Bacteria > Pseudomonadota > Gammaproteobacteria > Pseudomonadales > Pseudomonadaceae > Stutzerimonas > Stutzerimonas stutzeri_N. The sequence goes on from DGLA01000024.1 coordinate 6,817, forward strand.
CTGATGGAAGCGCTCCTTCAGGCGCGGAAACAGGGACAAGGCCTTGTCCAGCTGCTCCTGGAAGTCCGCCTTGCTGGTGAAGAACCCGCCCATGGCCAGGTTTTCCTCGACCGTCAGCCGAGCGAAGATGCGACGCCCTTCGGGCACCACGGCAATGTCCTTGCGCATGATGTCGAAGGTCTGCTTGCCGACCAGCTCCTCGCCTTCGAAGCGGATGCTGCCTTCGGAGGCCATGGGCGTACCGCAGAGCGTCATCAGCAGGGTGGACTTGCCGGCGCCGTTGGCACCGATCAGGGTCACGATCTCACCCTTGCGGACTTCGACGTTGACGTTATGCAGTGCCTGGATCTTTCCGTAAAAGGTCGAGACGTTTTCGAAATACAGCATGGTTACGCCTCTCCCAGATAGGCTTTGATCACGTCCGGATTGTCGCGGATCTGCTCCGGCGTGCCGTCGGCGAGCGGACAGCCCTGGTTGATCACCACGATATGGTCGGAGATGCTCATGACCAGCTTCATGTCGTGCTCGATGAGCAGCACCGTGACGCCATGGGTATCGCGCAGCATGCCGATCAGTGCTTTCAGGTCTTCGGTTTCCTTCGGGTTCAGACCGGCGGCCGGCTCGTCGAGCATGAGGATGCGCGGGCGCGTCATCATGCAGCGGGCGATCTCCAGGCGGCGTTGCTGGCCGTAGGCGAGGGTGCCTGCAGGGCGGTTGGCGATGTCGGTCAGGTTGACCTGCTCGAGCCAGTGAGCAGCGAAGTCCATCGCTTCGTGCTCGCTCTTGCGAAACGCCTTGGTCTTCAGCAGGCCGGACAGGAAGTTGGTGTTCAGATGCCGGTGCTGGGCCACCAGCAGGTTCTCCACTGCGGTCATGTCCTTGAACAGGCGGACGTTCTGGAACGTCCGCACCACGCCCTTGCGGGCGATCTTGTGGCCGGGCAGGCCCTGGATCGCTTCGCCGTCGAGCAGGATCGTGCCGTCGGTGGGCTGGTAGAAGCCGGTCAGGCAGTTGAATACCGTGGTCTTGCCGGCACCGTTGGGGCCGATCATGGAGACCACTTGCTTGTCGTGTACGGTCAGGCCTACCCCGTTGACGGCCAGGAGGCCGCCGAAGCGCATGGTCAGGCCGCTTACTTCGAGAATCGGGCGGCTCATCGCTTCAGCTCCAGGTGGGGGCGTTGCATGGGCAGCAGGCCCTGCGGACGCCAGATCATCATCAGCACCATCAGGGCGCCGAACATCAGCATGCGGTACTCGCTGAACTCGCGCATCAGTTCAGGCAGCAGGATCATCACGATGGCGGCGAGAATCACCCCCAATTGCGATCCCATGCCGCCCAGCACCACGATGGCGAGGATGATGGCCGATTCGATGAAGGTGAACGATTCCGGTGATACCAGGCCCTGGCGTGCGGCAAAAAAGCTGCCGGCGAAACCGGCGAAGGTGGCGCCGAGGGTGAAGGCCGAAAGCTTGATCACGGTGGGGTTCATGCCCAGCGCACGGCAGGCGATCTCGTCTTCCCGCAAGGCCTCCCAGGCCCGGCCGATGGGCATGCGCAGCAGCCGGTTGATCACGAACAGGGTCAGCAGCACCAGCAGCACGGCGATCAGGTAGAGGAAGATCACCTTGTTGATGGATTGATAGTCCAACCCGAAGAATTCGTGGAAAGTCTGCATGCCTTCGGCGGCGCGGCGGTCGAACGAAAGCCCGAACAGCGTCGGTTTTTCGATGCCGCTGATGCCGTTGGGGCCGCCGGTGAGGTCGGTCATGTTACGCAGCAGCAACCGGATGATCTCGCCGAAGCCCAGGGTCACGATGGCCAGGTAATCCCCGCGCAGGCGTAGCACCGGAAAGCCGAGCAAGAAGCCGAACAGCGCGGCCATGGCTCCGGCTATCGGCAGCGCAACCCAGAAGCCGATCCCGTAGTAATGCGAGAGCATGGCGTAGGTGTAGGCACCAACGGCGTAGAAGCCGACATAACCCAGGTCCAGCAGGCCAGCCAGGCCGACCACGATGTTCAGGCCCAGGCCGAGCATCACGTAGATCAGGATCAGCGTGGCGATGTCCACCGCGCCGCGCGAGCCAAAGAATGGCCACACCAGCGCCAGCAGGATCAGGCCGATGATGATGTAGCGCTGGGTCGACGGCAGGGTCAGGAAGTTGCCCGCTCCGGCCGGTATGCTCGGCAGGTTGGGACTTGCAGCCCAGCCGGCCGCCGCGTGGTGACGGAACAGCTGCCAGAAGAACATGGCAACCGCACAGGCCGCGATGATCCAGAAGGTCTGGGCGTCGCTGCCGTGTACTTCGAGTCGAATGCCGACGGTGGTGAGTTTCAGGCCGAACACCGGTACCGCCACGGCGAATACCAGCAACGCACTGAAAAAGGCGGTGCGCAGATTGCGAGTCATACCTTTTCAACCTCCGGACGGCCGAGGATGCCCGTCGGGCGGAACAGCAGCACCAGTACCAGCAGGCTGAACGCGACTACGTCCTTGTATTGATCACCAAAGATATCGGCACCAAAGGCTTCGGCAACGCCCAGTACCAGGCCACCGAGCATGGCGCCCGGGATGCTGCCAATACCACCAAGAACTGCGGCAGTGAACGCCTTGATGCCGGCCAGGAAGCCAATGTGCGGGTTGATCACGCCGTACTGCATGCTGATCAGCACGGCCGCCACGGCTGCCAGCGCAGCGCCGATGACGAAGGTCAGGGCGATGATGCTGTTGGTATTGATACCCAGCAGGTTGGCCATCTTCAGGTCTTCGGCGCAGGCGCGGCAGGCGCGGCCCAGGCGGGAGCGGGAGATGAACAGGGTCAGACCCATCATGGCGATGATGGTGACGACGAAGATCAGCACCTGCATGTAGGAGATCACCACCCCGTTCATGGCGCTTTCACCAAAGATGAAATTGCCTGGCATCAGGTTGGGGATTGCCTTGTCCTTGGAATCCTGGGACAGCAGGACGACGTTCTGCAGGAAGATCGACATACCGATCGCTGAAATCAACGGGATCAGTCGATTGCTGCCGCGCAGCGGCCGGTAGGCTACCCGCTCGATGCTGTAGCCGTAGGCGCTGGTAACGATCATGGCCGCCGCGAAGGCACCGATCATGAGGATGGGCAGCGAATCGAGCCCCATCATGGTCAGGCCGACGATGGCAATGAAGGTGACATACGACCCGATCATGTACACCTCGCCATGGGCGAAGTTGATCATGCCGATGATGCCGTAGACCATGGTGTAACCGATGGCTATCAAGGCATAGGTGCTGCCGACGGTCAGGCCGTTGATCAGCTGCTGGAAGTAGTGGTAAAGCTCAGGCATTACATTCTCCTGAACACCTGCAACCGGTGCTAGCACGCTGCGGAAAGACCTATCAGCTGCGCAGGCATTAATTCTCGAAAACAACCTTGTCTGGGTGCCTGGAACGTGTTCATGCCGAGCTCCAGTACTGCGCCTTCTGTGGTTGTTTTGTCGTTCTCTGCCCGCTTGCCAGGGTGTTTCTACGACCTGCTCGACCGGCAATGCGGACCTGCTTCGAACACGCGGCACGGAGAATGCAGCGCCAAGGGCCAGGTGCGGATCACGCACAGGCCAGATTCGAGGCGGGCCAGCTGTGCAGGCCACTCGCTTGGTTGAAGATGTTGCTGGGGCGTCCCATGCTTGTGGCCGGGTTGGCCCCGATCAGCTAAAACAAAGCCCACAGCGGATGCCGTGGGCTTCGGTTGGGTAGTTATAGGCTCACTTGGCTTCGGTCTTGGTGCCGTCCTGGTGCCATTCGTAAACCACGAAGTTGAAGTCTTTCAGGTCACCCTTCTCATCGAACGAGAGGTTGCCGGTCGGCGTGTCGAAGGTGTTGCTGCGCAGCGCTTCGGCCACCTTGGCGGTGTCGGTGCTGCCGGCCTTCTCGATGCCCTCGGCAATGACCTGAACGGCGGCATAGGCCGGGAACACGAACGGGCCGCTCGGGTCCTGGTTCTTGGCCTTGAACGCGTCGACCAGCTTCTGGTTGCGCGGATCCTGGTCGAAGGACTTCGGCAGGGTGACCAGCAGGCCTTCGGAAGCCGGGCCGGCGATTGCAGAGATTTCCTTGTTGCCGACGCCTTCCGGGCCCATGAAGCGGACGTTCAGGCCCTTTTCCTTGGCCTGACGCAGCAGCAGACCCAGTTCCGGGTGGTAGCCGCCGTAGTAGACGAAATCGACGTTTTCCTGCTTGAGCTTGGAAATCATCGAGGAGAAGTCCTTGTCGCCGGCGTTGATGCCTTCGAACAGGCCAACCTTGACGCCCTTTTTCTCCAGGGTTTCCTTGACGGCAGTGGCGATGCCCTCGCCGTACTGCTGCTTGTCGTGGATGACCGCGACGTTTTTCGGCTTGATGTTATCGGCAATGAAATTGCCGGCGGTCGGACCCTGCAGGCTGTCCAGGCCGATCGTGCGGAAGATCAGCTCATAGCCGCGAGACGTGATGTCCGGGCTGGTGGACGCCGCGGTGATCATCAGGATGCCTTCGTCTTCATAAATGTCGGACGCCGGCTGGGTGGAACTGGAGCACAGATGGCCAACCACGAAACTGACTTCATCGTTGACGATCTTGTTGGCAACCGCCACGGCCTGCTTTGGGTCGCAGGCGTCGTCATAGACGATACCTTCAAGCTGCTGACCGTTGACGCCCCCGTCTTTGTTGATCTGTTCGATGGCCATTTGGGCACCGATGAATTGCATGTCCCCGTACTGCGCGACAGCACCCGTTACCGGGCCGGCCAAGCCGATCTTGATGTTGTCGGCGGCCAGCGTATAGCTCGCTGCACCCGTCAAAGCGATAGCCATGAATAGTTTGGAAAGACGCTGCTTGGTCTTCATATCTGCTCCACTTGCATCATTATTGTTTGGATCCTGCGGGCTGCAGTGTCGTTAAGGGCTAAACGTCCCCAAACGGTACGGCAACTGTACCGGCACAGTGTAGAAGCGTCAGCACCTGTTTGCACAGTCAGGAATTCCATCCGGTTGATGAGATTTACCCGGGCGCTATCATTGCGCCCTTTCCAGACCGGGTGAACCTCATGAGCGAAGATTCAAGCACTCTCTATGCCAAGCTGCTGGGCGAAACGGCTTCGATTACCTGGCAGGAGCTGCAACCGTTCTTCGCTCGTGGCGCCCTGTTGCGGGTGGCCGGAGATTTCGATCTGATCGAAGCGGCTCAAGCCGTCGCTCTGGATGACCGCGAAACAGTAGCTCGGTGGCTGGCAAAAGGCCATATCGGCAAGCTGGAAGCCGACGAAGCGCAGGACTGGCTCGAGCGTGACCCGTCACTTTGGGCTGTTGTCGTTGCGCCATGGGTACTGGTGCAGGAAAGGGCAGACAAGCCCAGCCTGCACTGAATGAAGTCAGTCGCTAGCTGCGGACCCAGCGCTGGCGTGCCCAGCCGCTGAGCGCATCCACCATGAGCACCATCAGCAACATGGCAAGGATGACGGTTGAGGCCTGGGCTTCCTGGAACAGGCTGAGGCTCATGTAGAGCATCTGGCCCAGGCCGCCGGCCCCGACGAAGCCGAGCACGCTGGCCATGCGAATGTTGTTCTCCCAGCGATACAGCGTATAGGCCACCAATTGCGGCCAGAGCATTGGAAGGGTGCCGTAGCAGAACGCGCTGACCCTTCCGCAGCCGGCCAGTCGCAGCGCCTCGCTAGGAGCGTTCGGCGTGTTTTCCAAGGCCTCTGCGAACAGACGCCCAAGCACGCCCGCTGTGTGCAAAGCGAGGGCAAGGGTGCCTGCATTGGGTCCGAGACCGGCAGCCAGGACCATCAGCGCCGCCCAGACCAGTTCGGGGATTGCCCGCAAGGCATTGAGCATCAGCCGTGAGAGTGCCTTGCCTAAGGAGCCGAAGCGGCCGGCAGCCGGCAAGGCCAGCAACAGCCCGAGCAGCGCCGCCAGCAGGGTGCCGATGGCGGACATCGCCAATGTTTCCAGCGCGCCGAAGGCGATGGCGTTCAAATGTGGCGAGGAAAGATCGGGTTCGAGAAAGCCCAGGGCATAGCCGCCCATCTGCGCGATGCCCTCGGGGCTGAACAGGGCGCTGGCTTCGAGTTGCAAATAGGCGAACGAGCCGATGACGGCCGTGACCAGCAGCAGAGGAAGCGCATAGCGCGAGATCGCCCTCACACGAACCTCCTGCGCAGCAACTGGCTGAGCAGGTCGGCCAGTAGCACCAGCAGCAGGAAGGTCAGCAGCATGCTTGCTACCTCGCCGCCGGCAAACATGCGGATCGACAGGTCCATCTGCTGTCCCAGGCCGCCCGCGCCGACAAAACCCATGACGACCGAGGCGCGGATGGCGCACTCCCAGCGATAGACGGTGTAGGATAGCATCTCGCCCGTGGCCTGCGGCAGCACGCCGTAGGCAAAGGCCTGCAGCCTCGACCCCCCCGCGCCGATCAGCGCGCGCGTCGGCAGCGGGTCGACCGACTCGAATATCTCCGCATAGACCTTGCCGAGCATGCCGGCGTAGGTGATGGCGATGGCCAGCACGCCGGCAGTGGGCCCGAGGCCGACGGCGCGCACGAACAGCAGCGCCCAGACGATCTCCGGCACGCTGCGCAACAGAATCAGCAGGCCCCTCACTGGCCAGCGAACGGCCTGTGACCACCAGTGTGGCCGACCGCCGCGGCTGAGTGCCGAAATTGACAGCGCGCGCGTCGCCAGCAGGGCGCAGGGAAGGGCGACTGCCAGTGCCAAGGCCATCCCCGCCGTGGCGATGGCAAGGGTCTCCAGCGTCGCGCGCCACAGCAGATGCAGGAAATCCCCGTCATGCGCCGGTGGCCAGAACGCTCCGAGGAAGGTAGCCATGGTCTCGGCGTTGCTGCCGTCGAAGAACACGCCCAGATCCAGCTCGCTCAGTGACAGCCCAGGCCAAAGCAGAGCTAGCGCTACCAGTGTCAGCAACAGGCGTGAGCGCGCAGCAGGGTCGCGCTGGGGGAGGGCGGGGTTCAGCATCGCGGGATATGCAGGCTCTGGCTCGACGATGGCTGGAAGGGGGCGACGCCTTGCAGCTGATCGTTGGCGTAGAGCGCATCGAGTTCAGCCGATGTCACTGCATCTGAGGCCTTATCGAACAGGATTCGCCCGTCGCGTACCGCGATCACACGAGGGAAATGTTCCAGTGCCAGCTCGACCGCATGCAGGCTGGCTACAAGCGTGGCCTGGCCATCGGTCGCTTCGCGGTTCAGTACGTTCAGTGAGTAGGCCGCCAGCACCGGATCCATGGCCGAGACGGGTTCATCCGCCAGCATGAGCGTCGGGTTCTGATACAGCGCGCGGGCAATACCGACGCGCTGCAACTGACCACCGGACAACTGATCGCAGCGCTCGAAGAGTTTGCCTGCCAGATCCAGCTTGCCCAGCGCCTCGGCCGCGCCCTTCTTGTCCAGTGGGTAGATCAGGCTGAGCAGGCTGCGGCCCAGCGACCACTGCCCCAGACGCCCGGCCAGTACCGCGGTGATGACGCGTTGTCGAGGTGGCAGCGGCGGTGCCTGATGAATCAGGCCGATGCGACCACGCAGCTTCTGCCGGGCACTGACTGACAGCGTCCAGGGCTGGCAGCCGAGCAGTTCGAATGTACCTGTGCTCGGCTGCAAGTGCGTGGCGAGCAAGCGCAACAAGGTGGTTTTGCCCGCGCCGGACGGGCCGATGAGCGCAACCCGCTCGCCTTTCGCGATCTGCAGTTCAACATCGCGCAGCGCGACGTGACCATTGGCATGGCAGTAGCTCACGCCGGACAGGCTCAGGGCCGGTTCGGTCTGGTTTGTTAGCGAAATGCGCGGGTTCGAAGAGAGCATCGACACGCTCATCTAAGCCTGCTCGCCTGGCGTTGCCCGAGCGGTCCGCAGGGATGCGGCGGACCTGCCGGCCGGGCTCACTTCAACAGGCCAGCGGCGCGCGCGGCTTCCTCGATGCCTTCGTAATTTTCCGGGCGTGTCTCGATGAAGCGCGTGGCCGCCTGGAGATCGAGGATCTTCTTGTGTTCCGGATTCTTCGGGTCAAGTTCAAGGAACGCCGTCTTGATCTTCTCGACCAGCGTCGGGTCCAGATCGCCGCGCACGGTCCAGTTGTAGTCGTAATAAGGTGGGGTTGTGGAAATCACCCGCACCTTGTCTGTGTCGACCTTGCCGGCGGCAACCAGCTTTTCCCAGACCGAAGCGTTGAGCACGCCGGCGTCGGCTTTCCCGGCCTCGACCCAGGCGGCCGTCGCGTCATGGGCGCCGGAGTAGGCGATGCGCTTGAAGAACTGCTCGGGGTCGATGCCATCACGCAGCATGAAATAGCGTGGCATCAGGCTGCCGGAGGTGGACGATACGGAGCCAAAGGCAAAGGTCTTGCCCTTGAGGTCCTGTAGCGTTTTCACCTCGGGGTCGGCGGTGATGAATTTGCTGGTGAACTTCTCGTCCTGCTCACGCTGCACCAGCGGAATCGCATCACCGGTCTTCAGGCGGGTCTGGACAAAGGTGAAGCCGCCCAGCCAGGCCAGGTCGAGGCGATCAGCGGCCAGTGATTCAACCACAGCGGCATAATCCGAGACCGGCGTGAATTTCACCGGCATGCCCAGTTCCTTTTCGAGGTATTTGCCCAGCGGTTCGAACTTGCGGATCAGTTCGGTCGGGGCTTCGTCAGGAATGGCCGATACGCGAAGAGTGTCGGCGGCATGGGTAGTAGCAATAGACAACGAAAGGGCAAGGCCGGTAACGGCTGCCAGGGTGCGCTTCAACATTGTGGTTCTCCGGTTCAATAGCGGAAAAAGCGCGCGGATTATAGAGGCTTCGGGGTGCGCCTGGGCAAGTTGCTTTGCAGGGCGGAGCGCGGGGGCGCGGGCGCAGGCATCCCCAGAGCTGGCACCACGCTTGGCCTGCGGCGATAAATCCTTTTGTGATCCGGGTCTCGGTTAACTAGAATCGCCGCCCTCACGGATGATGGCTTAATGCTATGGAATGGCGGCAAGAGAAACGCACCCTCCACGCGCTTCGCACACACATCGATAAACTGCTGGCCGCGGGTGCGCAGATCATATCTCGCGATCCGGTGACGATACTCTCGGCGGGTGAGACGCTGAGAGTCAGGCATGGGATGCTGATCGGCTACTCCGGCTTTCTCGATATGGTGGAGCCGGTTACCGACCATGACTGGCCAGACGCCCTCCGGCAGATGGTCATCGACCTGTGTATCAAGCAGCTCGACCAGGCAATCGAAAGCCTCGAACGCGAATGCCGGCTCGCAGAGCAGCCCCCTGCCGCCAATGACGGCGTGGGCAGCGCGTAATCGGTATTCCAGCTGTTCGCGAAAAACAAATTCGTCTCCAGACGAGAACGCTCCCGCTGAGACCGACTCAGACGTGCATGGATGCCTGACAGGCATCCAGGTGACCGAGGGGGATTCATGTACGATCCATCCATGCGCCAGGGTTTCATACCGCCCTACATTCTCAGCCGGATCATCGACCACGGCTCGCAAACGCAGCGTGAGCGGGCGCTGGGTACGCTGAGCCACGTCAGCAGTCTGTTACCCAACCCGGGCCCTCCGAATCGCCAGCCTGTCGTCGGCGTGATCCCGGAACGCGGTTTGCCGGGTGTACCGCGCCGCAGCATTCACGACGCGGGGCACCAGATGCTGCTGCCCGGTGCCCTGGCGCGCATCGAGGGGCAGCCGCCGGTAGCGGACGCTGCGGTTGACGAGGCCTACGACGCGCTGGGTATCACCCACGCGTTTTTCTGGGAGATCTTCGGCCGAGACTCCATTGACCGTCACGGCTTCCCGTTGGTGGGCACGGTGCATTACGGCGTCGGCTACGAAAATGCCTTTTGGAACGGCGCCCAGATGGTCTTTGGCGATGGCGACGGGGACATTTCAATCGCTTCACCCCGTCGCTGACCGTAGTGGCGCACGAGCTGGCCCATGGGGTGATCGAGAGCGAGGCAGGCCTGGTCTATTACAACCAGTCCGGCGCACTGAACGAGTCGATCTCCGATGTCTTTGGCGTACTGGTGCAGCAATACAGCCTCCGTCAGACAGCGGACCAGGCGGACTGGCTGATCGGTGCCGAGCTGTTGACCGACAGGGTACAGGGGCACGCGCTGCGCTCGATGGCCAACCCGGGCAGCGCCTATGACGATCCTCTGTTGGGTAAGGATCCCCAGCCCGGTCACATGCGAGACTTCATCGAAACCCGTGATGACAACGGTGGTGTGCACCTGAATTCCGGCATCCCCAACCGTGCGTTCTATCTCGCTGCGCTGGCCATGGGTGGTTATGCCTGGGAAAAGGCCGGGCGCATCTGGTACGACACGCTCTGTGATCGGCGACTGGCCAACGATGCGGACTTCGCGGGGTTCGCTCAGCTAACGATGGAAAACGCGGCGACGCGCTTTGGTCCGGGCAGCGAGGCGAGGGCGGTGCAGCAGGCGTGGGCCGACGTTGGTGTATTGAGGCACTGAGGAGCTGTCATGGAAAAGCTACCGGCACTGGGTGATGACGCGACCGTCCGCCTGTCCAGGCAGGGCGGGTTCGTTGCCATGCAGGCCTTGAGTCGACCTCGTGAGATCAGTTTTGCCAGCTGCGACGAGCAGCAACGCGGGCAGATCTGCTCTGTACTGGAAGGCTGCCTGCCACTGGCGCAATCGAAAGCCGTACAGGCCGACGAACGCTATTACCAGATCGAGCTGCGCTACCGGCAGAACGAAGGGACCGATGAAATGATCCTGCAGATTCCCGAGGCGCAGGCACCGGGAGAACTGGTGCGGCTCTGGGACAAGGGCGAGTTGCTCTGAGGGTGCCTTGCTCAGCCACGCCCTCGCAGGGCTAGAATCGTCACCCCGTGCTCTTAAGGAACCCGATCATGTCCGATTTGCCTTCAATCGCCTTCGCCGGCATCGGCCTGATGGGCCTGCGCATGTGTCATCGACTGCTTGCGGCAGGTTTCCCGTTGACTGTCTGGAATCGCTCGTCGGACAAGTGTGCGGCGCTGGTAGAGGCTGGCGCGCGTCAGGCTGGCAGCCCGGCCGAGCTGTGCGCCGGGGCCGATATTCTGTTGCTGTGCCTGGCCGATACCGCGGTGGTGCGAGAGGTGGTCTTCGGTTCGGGCGGCATTGTCGAGGGCGCAAGAGCCGGGCAGCTGCTGGTGGACCACTCCAGCCTCGAGCCCTCCGCTACAAGGGCGATGGCTGCCGAACTGGAGTCACGCTCAGGTATGCGCTGGGTCGATGCGCCGGTCTCGGGCGGCACCGCTGGTGCAGAGGCCGGGAGCCTGGCGATCATGGCCGGCGGGCGGGTCGAGGATGTCGAGCGGGTACGGCCGATCCTGATGCATCTTGGGCAGCGCCTGACGCACATGGGGGCAGTGGGAGCAGGCCAGGTGACCAAGGCCTGCAACCAGATGATCGTCGCCTGCAACGCGCTGGTCATCGCCGAAGTGGTGGCCCTGGCCGAGCGGTCCGGGGTCGATGCCAGCCTCATCGCGCCGGCACTGGCAGGTGGATTCGCCGATTCCAGACCGTTGCAGATTCTTGCCCCGCAGATGGCCAGCAGTGAGTTCGAACCGGTGAAATGGCACGTGCGGACGCTACTGAAGGATCTCGACACAGCGGTGCAGCTGTCCCGCGAAGAAGGCAGTGCAACGCCGATGACCGGCCTCGCCGCCCAACTGATGCGCCTGCATGGCAGCCAGGGGCATCTCGAACAGGACCCCGCCACGTTGGTGCAACTGCACCGGGAGCAAAAGCAATGAAGATCGCGGCCAATCTGTCCATGCTGTTCAGCGAACTGCCGTTGGCCGAGCGCATCATGGCGGCTCGGGTTGCCGGATTCGAGGGCGTCGAAATCCAGTTTCCCTACGAACTGCCGGCGATCCGCTTGAAGGAATTGCTCGAGCGGGCCGGCGTGCCGCTGGTGCTGATGAACCTGCCGGCGGGTGACTTCATGCACGGTGGGCCAGGGCTGGCCGCCGTGCCGGCCCGCCAGGAGGCGTTTGACGCTGCGTTACAGGAGGCGCTGTCCTACGCGGCAATGGTCCGGCCCCGGCATGTCAACGTGCTGCCGGGGCGACTGGCGGATGGCGTCGCGCGTGAGCAGGCGCTGGAAACCCTGGCGGGCAACCTGCGCACCAGCGCCGAGGCCTTTGGCCTGCTGGGGATACGCGTGGTGTGCGAAGCGATCAACCCGCTGGATATGCCGGGCTTTCTGATCAATACCCCGGAGCATCTGCAGGCCTTGCTGGAGCGGGTCGACCACCCCAACTGCCAGGCCCAGCTCGATCTGTATCACATGGCGCGCCAGGGGCTCGACGTGGCCGCTGGGATCCGCCTCCTGGGTTCGCGCGTCGGTCACGTGCAGTTCGCCGATTGTCCCGGGCGCGGTGCGCCAGGCAGCGGGAGTGTGGCATTCGACAGGCTGATCGACGCATTGCGGGTGACGGGCTATGACGGCTGGCTGTCCGCCGAGTATCGCCCTGGCGATACCGGCACCGAAGCGAGCCTCGGCTGGCTGGCCGAATGGAAACAGCGCTTGCGCCATTGCCCGGCATAAGCGGGGATGATGTTGACAGACAGACGCGTGAAGGGGCTCTAGAGTCAATCTTGAAAGCGCCGGCTTGGTCGGCCCATAACAATAATTCGAGAGCGACGTCATGCAGCCATCCACCCAAGCCGCGAACGCCTGGCGCGTCCTGTTTCTGCTGTTTCTGGCCAACCTGTTCAACTTCTTCGACCGCACCATCCCGGCGATCATCGCCGAGCCGATTCGCCTGGAGTGGGATCTGAACGACTTCCAGCTGGGGCTCATCGGCACTGCCTTCACCATTATTTATGCGATCGCCGGGGTGCCGCTGGGACGCATGGCCGACATCGGCTCGCGGCGCAAGATCATGGGCTGGGGACTGACCGTCTGGAGCGGCCTGACGGCAGTCAACGGCCTGGCCTGGAATTTCTGGACCTTTCTGCTGGTGCGCATGGGTATAGGCATTGGCGAGGCCAGCTATGCGCCGGCAGCGAACTCCCTCATCGGCGACCTGTTCCCGGCTCACAAGCGTGCCAGGGCGATGGGTATCTTCATGCTGGGTCTGCCGCTGGGTCTGCTGCTGGCTTTTTTCACCATCGGCTCGATGGTGCAGTATTTCGGTAGCTGGCGTGCGCCGTTCTTCATCGCTGCAGTGCCGGGGCTGATACTGGCGCTGTTCATATTCTTCATCCGCGAGCCCCAGCGTGGCGCGGCGGAAACCGTCAAGGTATCGCAGGCGCGTGTAGAACAACCCATTCGCAAGGTGTTCGCGATCCGCACCTTCTGGTGGCTGGTGCTCGCCGGGCTGGCTTTCAACTTTGCCACCTATGCCTGCAACGCCTTCATGGTGCCGCTGCTGATGCGCTATCACGCGGTGCCGCTGGTAGAGGCGTCGATCGCCACCGGGGTGATTGTCGGGCTCACCGGTCTGATCGGCCTGACCCTTGGCGGTTGGATCGCCGATCAGATCCATCAGCGCTTTGCCCGCGGCCGGCTGATCTTCGCTGCCGTGAGCATGGCCATCGCGACGCTAGCGACGGGTTATGCGCTGCTCGCCGGACGCATCGAGGTCGGGGTGTTCGTGGCGATCTTCAGTATCGGCTGGCTGTTTTCGTACAACTTCTACACATGCGTCTACACGGCAATTCAGGACGTGGTCGAGCCGCGCCTGCGCGCCACCGCCATGGCGCTGTTCTTCGCGGGTCTCTACCTGCTTGGCGGCGGCATGGGCACGGTGGTAGTGGGACTGCTGTCGGACCATTTCGCCGAGGCAGCGATGCTTGCAGCCGGGGCCAGCGAGATGAGCGAAGCGTTCCGCGCCGAAGGCTTGCACGGTGCGATGTACCTGATCCCCGCTTCCCTGCTGTTGACGATGGTCTTTCTGTTCCAGGCATCACGTACCTTCTGCCACGACTCCAAGCGCATGACCGATGGCATGACGGACTCCGCTGCGGCTGGCGAGCCGTCACTGGCCTGACCCGGCCGTTGTGACGCCCGCCGTCGTCCCGTCACTCGAACCCGACGGGGCGACGATTGGCCTGCAATTGCCGGCCGGCTCGCATAAACTGCGCGGCCGTTTTTCGTAGTCCGGATCGCTCATGCACACCTTGCCTCCCGCCCGCGCCTGCGGCGTCGATTTCGGTACCTCCAATTCCACGGTCGGCTGGTGGCGGCCTGATGCCGAACCGCTGCTGGAGCTCGAAGGCGACCAGCACACCTTGCCTTCTGTGGTGTTCTTCAACGCCGAAGAACGCCGCCCGGTGTACGGCCGCCTTGCCCTTGCCGAATACCTGGAAGGTTACGAAGGGCGGCTGATGCGCTCGCTGAAAAGCCTGCTGGGGTCCAAGCTGCTCAAGAGTGAGACGACCGTGCTCGGCGGCGCCATGCCGTTCAAGGAAATCCTCGCGCTGTTTCTCGGTACGCTGAAAAAGCGCGCCGAAGAGCAGGCCGGACGCTCGTTCGAGGAGGTGGTGCTGGGCCGCCCGGTGTTTTTCGTTGATGACGATCCGGACGCGGACAGGGAGGCAGCGAACACCCTCGCCGCAGCGGCCAACAGGATCGGCTTCAAGGACGTCTCTTTCCAGTACGAGCCCATTGCCGCGGCGTTCGATTACGAGTCGCGCATCGAGCGGGAAGAGCGCGTGCTGATCGTGGACATCGGCGGTGGTACCTCGGACTTCTCGCTGGTAAGGCTGTCGCCGGATCGCCGCGCCATCGATGACCGGCAGGAGGACATCCTCGCCACTTCGGGCGTGCATATCGGCGGTACTGATTTCGACAAGCAGCTCAGTCTTCAGGGCGTGATGCCGCTGTTCGGTTATGGCAGCCGAATGAAGAGCGATGCGCCGATGCCCACCAGCACACATCTCAACCTCGCCACCTGGCACACCATCAACGCGGTATACGCTCCGGCTTCGCTGCGTGCGCTGCAGAGCATGCGCTACGACATCCAGGACCCTACCGGCATCGACCGGTTGTTCAGCCTGATCGAGCAGCGCGCCGGGCACTGGCTGGCCATGCAGGTGGAGCAGGGCAAGATCGAACTGACCGAGCATGAGCGCTACCTGATCGACTTTGCACGAATCGAAACAGGCCTCGAAGCGACACTCACACGTCCGCTATTCGAAACGGCGATCGAACCGCTGCTCGAACGAATCCGCACCAATGTCAGTCAATTGCTAGCGGCTGCCGGGCTCAAGCATGACGACATCGACACGGTGTTCTTCACCGGTGGGTCCAGTGCGATACCGGCGTTGCGCCAGAGCGTCGCCGCCTTGCTGCCGCGGGCACGTCACGTCGAAGGCAGCCGTTTCGGCAGCATCGGCAGTGGCCTGGCCATCGAGGCGCGCAAGCGCTACGGTTGAATTGCCCGTAATGCCTGCTATGCGAGCGGGGCAGCGGGCCTGAACGGGAGCTGTCATGGGTTACCAGCTGCGTCCGCAAGACCCTGCCGCCGAGGTGCGAAAAGTCGCCCGGCAGGGCATCGACAAAGCCATCGAGGCACTGAGCGTTCCACCCCAGGAGCGTGCCGAAGGTGTGCATCAGGCGCGTAAACGTTTCAAGGAATTGCGTGCACTGCTGCGCCTGGTACGCAAGCCGCTGGGCGCCGAGTTCCAGCGGGAAAACCATCGGTTGCGTGACCTCGGCCGAACGCTGGCCGAGTCGCGTGACGCCACTGCCATGCTTGAAAGCTGGGATGCGCTGGCGAAGCGTTTCCCCGACCTGTTCGGCGAGGCGGATTTCAAGCAGACCCGACGCCGTCTGCAGACCCGTGCGAAGCAGGCCGAAAGCGGACCCACTGACCTCGATACGCATATTGGCAAGGTCATCGAGGAGCTGAAGGACGCCCGCAGCTCTGTCGACACCTGGCCTCTTCAGGCCAAGGGCTTCGAGTTGCTGGCCGGCGGAGTCAGACGCACCTACGCCGATGGCTGCGCCGAGCTGGCCAAGGTCAGGCATGACCTCAGCGACGAGCAGCTTCACCAGTGGCGCAAGCGGGTCAAGGATCACTGGTACCAGACGCGGCTACTTGCGCCGAGCTGGCCGAAGCTGATGCAGCTGCGCAGCGACTCGCTCAAGGAGCTGGCGGATCTGCTGGGCGATGATCATGACCTGGCGGTGATGACGGAGCTGATGCAGGCTCAGCCGGCGTTGTTCGGTAGCGATGCCCTGCGCCAGCGACTTGGCACGGCCATCGCAGAGCGACGCAGCGAGTTGCAGAGCGCCGCACTCAAGCTGGGCGAGGAAATCTACCAGGATGCGCCGAAGGAACTGGTGGCGCGCTGGCAGCGCTATTGGGACGGCGCTACAGACTGATCGGTTCCAGCGGCGCTGCACGAAGGCCAGGCGTCAGGCGGCCTGGCTGTTGATCTCATGAATCTTCAGCATTTTCTCCAGCTCAGTGCGAATGAATTCATCGTTGCAGCCGGGCAGATATTCGCGCAGCTTGCGGATGACCCATTGCTGGCCTCGATCGACGAACGCCAGGCGTTCATTCAGTGACTCGATGGCCATGGCCTTGCCATAGAAGGCGCCAACCTCGCGGTTGGGTTCCAGGCCCAGGTGATTCAAGCAGTTCAGGACCAGCCGGCAGCTGTCGACCTCGCCCTGGCGGACCTGCTCGAGCAGTTTCTGCTGCGCGGGGTCGGTGCATTGCTGCAGGCTTTCGCCAGCGACCTTGGCCCCGGCGCGCTCGGCACTCAGCAGGTCCTGAAGGAGTTTCGCTTCTCCTTCGGTGGTGTTCAGCAGGTTCTGCTCGGTCATATGGGGGTCTCCTGTTGCCCTGACAGCCTGAGCGACATCGGCCGCCACAGGCTGTGGACCGGTCTTTCGAAGCTAGAGTTTCTTCGCCGAGACGATCTTTACCGGCGTCAGCGGAACGTTCTGCATCATGCTGCGGTTGCCGGTCGGCACCTGGGCGATCTGATCGACCACGTCCATGCCACGCACCACTTTCGCGAAGACGGCGTAGCCGAAGTCACGGCTGCCATGGTCCAGGAAGTCGTTGTCACGGTGGTTGATGAAGAACTGACTGGTTGCTGAGTCGACGTTCTGCGTGCGGGCCATGGCCAGGGTTCCGCGTACGTTATGCAGGCCGTTGTCGGCTTCGTTCTTGATCGGGTCGCGAGTCTTCTTCTGGTTCAGCCCTTCATTGAAGCCGCCGCCCTGGATCATGAAACCGGGGATCACACGGTGGAATACGGTGCCGTCGTAAAACCCGCTTTCCACGTATTCGAGGAAGTTCTTCACGCTGACCGGGGCTTTCTCGGCCTCCAGTTCGATTTCGATTTCGCCCATGCTGGTATTGAGCAATACGTGTGGGTTCTCTGCAGCGAGCAGGTTGCCGGCCAGCAGCAGCGAACAGGCGGCGAGTAGGAGTCGTTTCATAATGTGTTCCTGGTTGGGTGAATCCTGGGTCAGCACCGTTCGTGCAGGCCGGATGCATGCATCAGCCTTCACGCGTTGCGTTGGACACTGCCTGAATGGGCGATTGTGCCTGCGCATCGTACGTCCTGATCAGGTCGATGAGAATCTGTGTAGCCGGGCCAAGGGGTTTGTCCGGGTGCGTGTAGAGGTAGAACAGTGGTCGGCGGATGCTGCCTTGAATCAGAGGCAGTGGTTTGAGGGCGCCTTCAGCCAGTTCGCGGCTGATCATGTGGCGCGGCAGCCAGGCAAAGCCCAGCCCGCTGCTGACAAAGCCGACCGAGGTGGCCAGGCTGCCCACCGTCCAGCGCTGCTCGGCGCCGAGCCAGCCGCTGTCACGCGGCTGACGCTGTCCGGAATCGCGCACGACTACCTGCATCTGGCTTTGCAGATCCTGCACGCTGAGCTTGCGCTGCAGCTGGTGCAGTGCGTGATCGGGATGGGCGACGGCGATAAACTCCACGGTCCCCAGCTCCTGGCCGAGGTAGCCGGTAATGTCGAGGCCGCTGATGGCCAGATCGGCGGTGCCGTCCTTGAGTACATCTTCAACCCCGGATAGCACTTCCTCGCGCAGACGCACCCGGCAGCCCCGGCTCAGCGGCATGAACGCGGTCAGCGCACGGATCAGTTTGGCATTGGGGTAGGCCGCGTCGACCACCAGGCGTACTTCGGCTTCCCAGCCCTGTTCCATGTGGTGTGCCAGCTCCTCGAGCTGTCCGGCCTGGTTGACCAGTTGTCGTGAGCGCCGCAGGAGCACTTCACCGGCATCGGTCAGTACCGCCTTGCGCCCATCGATGCGTAGCAGCGGCACGCCCAGCTGCTCCTGCATGCGCGCTACGGTATAGCTCACCGATGACTGCGAGCGATGCAGCATTTCCGCGGCCTGGGCGAAACCGCCGTGGTCGATCACCGCTTGCAGGGTTCGCCACTGATCGAGGGTCACGCGGGGCACTTTCATTCCATTGTTTTCCTGTTGCGTCGGTCTGGTAGGCTGGCGTTCGCCATCACGAGGAGCCGCATTGAAAATGAAAAGACACTGCTTCGCTGTGCTCGCTTCGCTTGTCATCTTCCCACTGACTGCCGTTGCCGTCAGCTACCCCGTGGATCTGGAGCAGGAGCTCAACGGCGCCGAAGTGCTGGCCAGCCCGGAAACCATCGACCGTGACATGGCCGGCCTCGTTCTGGACAACTTCGGAGAGCGCCCGGTCGAGTGTACCGCTGTGTTTCGCAACGGACCGGAAATGCCGCGCCCACGACATGTCACGCTGCAATCGGGTGAACGCAAGCCCGTCACCGTCAAGTTCAAGCGTGACGTTATCCGCTTGCGCATCCAGCTCACCTGCGACCCGCAATGAAGCGCGTCTGAACACCGCAGGTGTCCGGTCTGCAGCCAGGCCTTCCCGGTGCTCACAATGTAGCTGTTTTTTGCACGCTGCCTGTCCGTTGCGCTGCACAAAGGCTCATCGGGTTACGCTGGACGGGTTAATCTATGCGACGTTTTTTTTCACCTTGAGGTATCACCCTTGTTTGACCAATTCGCCCTCCATGAACGCCTGCTGAAGGCGGTCGCCGAACTCAAATTCGTCGAGCCGACTCCGGTGCAGGTGGCGGCCATTCCTCCGGCGCTGGAAGGGCGTGACCTGCGCGTGACGGCTCAGACCGGCAGCGGCAAGACCGCCGCTTTCGTACTGCCGATGCTCAACCGGCTGATCGGTGACGCGGTGGTACGTACCGACGTCCGTGCTCTGATCCTGCTGCCGACCCGCGAACTGGCTCAACAGACGCTCAAGGAGGTCGAGCGCTTCTCGCAGTTCACCTTCATAAAGTCGGCGATGATCACCGGCGGGGAGGATTTCAAGGTTCAGGCGGCCATTCTGCGCAAGGTGCCGGATATCCTCATCGGCACCCCGGGCCGCATGATCGAACATCTGAACGCCGGCACTCTGGTCCTCGAGGATGTCGAATTGCTCATCCTCGACGAAGCCGACCGTATGCTCGACATGGGCTTTGCCGAAGACGTTCAGCGGCTGGTGGGTGAGTGCGGGAAACGTCAGCAGACCCTGCTGTTCTCGGCCACCAGCGGCGGCGCAGCGCTGCGCGAGATGACGGCTGCCGTACTGCGCAATCCCTTGCACCTGCAGCTCAACCGCGTCAGCGAACTGAACGAAGGCACTCGCCAGCAGATCATCACTGCGGAAGACACCGAGCATAAGGAAAAGCTGGTGCACTGGCTGCTGGCCAACGAGAGCTACAAGAAGGCGGTGATCTTCACCAACACCCGCGTGCAGGCCGATCGTTTGTATGGCCGGTTGGTGGCCGAAGGTGTGAAGGCCTTCGTGCTGCACGGGGACAAGGACCAGAAAGACCGCAAGCTGGCCATCGACCGGGTCAAGGAAGGCGGGGTCAAGGTACTGGTGGCAACTGACGTAGCCGCGCGGGGGCTTGATATCGAGGGCCTGGATCTGGTCATCAACTTCGACATGCCGCGGTCCGGCGACGAATATGTGCATCGCATAGGCCGTACGGGCCGTGCAGGCGCCGAAGGGCTGGCTATCTCGCTGATCTGCCACAACGACTGGAATCTGATGTCCAGCATCGAGCGCTATCTCAAGCAGCGTTTCGAGCGCCGCGTGATCAAGGGCTTGAAAGGCAGCTATGGCGGGCCGAAGAACCTCAAGGCATCGGGCAAGGCTGCCGGCACCAAGAAGAAAAAGGACGACAAGAAAAAGGCGGTGGACAAGAAAGGCAAGCCCGCAGCGAAGCCGGTGGCCAAGCGACCCAGGAACGCTCCGGCTTCACAGATTGTCAGTCAGGACGGGCTTGCCCCGCTGCGGCGCAAGAAACCCGCCGCAGAATGACGAACTGAGCCGGGGCCAACGCTGCCCCGGCTCGTATCTGCCGTCAGCGTTTCTCTGCCGGTGCGATGTCGGCGTCCTTCTCCGCCTGTTCAACATGCTCGAGGCGCTTGTCATAGGCTTCGCATTCATTGCCCAGCTGCTCGGCAGTCTGCTTCACCTCCATATCTCTCAGCTCCTGGTTGATCTCCGCTGCTCGCTTGGGATCGCTTTCGGTCAGTTCGTTGACCCGATCGGCAAGCTGCTTGGCCTTGGCATTGATTACGTCAGTGGTGCACTCGTCTGCAAGTACGGGCTGGCTTGCCAGCAGGGCGAGAGTCAGGGGAATCATCAGCGATTTCATTGGTGCGCTCCTCGTTACGACCTGTTCGGTGGATCGTCAGTCGGGCGCTTTAGTTCAGCCTTTTGCGGCTGCGCTGGGATCGAACCATGGCGAGGCGATCGCGGTCCGAATAGCAACAGCCGCCTCCCTGGAGCGGCGCGACAGGAGAACGGACATGAGCTACGACTGGAACCTGATGCTACGCCTGCTGCGCGAAGCGCAGAAATCCGGCAATGAAACCTTCACGCCACGGCAATATGCCGACGAGCACGCCTTGGCTTTGGAAGAGGCCGGCCAGCCGATGCCCAACATGGATTCACTGAAGGCAGAGGCTCAGAACTATGAGAGCGCGCTGTTCGAAGGCGGCTTCATGGTGGCCCGCCCTGAAGAGCAGGGCGGCAACGGCGAGAACTTTGTTCTGACCGATCGAGGTGTGCGCCTCATGGAAATGCTCGAAGGCGGACCTGGCGGGACCGCGAATCGTCAACGCCTCGACGAGAAAGGCGAGGCGGCGCTGGTACCTGAGGTCTTTGACGGTCTGGCGGCTGGCTAGGATCAGATTGGAAACGCCCCGGATGCCCGGGGCGCTTCGCCGGTTACTTCAGCGGACCGATGTTCGCGCAAGATTTGTTGCTAGCGTGTTTCAGCAGAACGGGCAGCTGGGGCCGCGATTTGCCGCTCTGTACGTCCAGGGCGAGGGCATATTCACCCCACCAGGGTCCGCCGGCCCAATAGGTGCTGGGGATGCAGTTCTGGTTCAGGTACTTCAGCAGATTGTCCGTTGCGACGATGGCGGAGGGTGAAAAGTCGGGAGCGCCGTGTTCGCCGATGAAGCCGCGCAGCCTGTTCTTGCTTAGCCACTCCACAAAGGGCTTGGCTCGCTTCACGCCTTCCATGGGGTCGTATATGGCCTTCGCATCCCGGTAGGTTCCGGAATAGTCTGCGTCCAGATACAGGTGCGCTTCATACACCAGATTGTTCCTGGCGTCCCGCATCCAGGGATCGCTGATCAGCTGGATGTTGTGCGATGGCCAATGAAACGCACTGGACCAGCGGTCGCCGGCGATATAGATCCAACGCTGCGGGTCGACCGAGCGGATCGCCTTGGCCGCTGCCAGCGCCGCAGCGGGCCACTTGCCGTTGGTGGCGTGGGGTTCGTTCATCAGCCCATAGCCATACACCGCCGGATGGTTCAGGACCTTCTGTGCAATACGCTTCCAGCTATCGGCGAAGGCCGTGACCGGAACCTCCTTCGATGCGATCAGCTTGCCGTAGTAACGGTAGTAGTTATGCATGTCCAGGATGATCTGGATGTCGTGTTTCTTCGCGTGGTCAAGGGTCGCCAGCAGTCGGGTGAGCTCGGCGCCGCTGAGGTCCTGATTCAGTTTCGGCTGGATGCGCTCCCAGCGAAACGGCAGACGGACCAGCTTCAGGCCCATGTTGGCGTATCGCTTGAAGTCGGCTTCGCCCGGGTAGATGTAATGGATCTTGTAGCGCCCGGGTAAGTCTCCTGAGCTGAACTCGGCGCCGGCCAGGTTCACGCCAACGAGATTGATCGGGTTGGCCGGCGCCACGCCTGCCGAAGGTGCGGTGGCATTTCCGCCTGTGGCCGGTTGGCTGAAGCCGGTACTGCTGACCGAAATGGTTCGCGGATAACCCACCAGCCGGCCGTCGACCGGGTTGCCATCAAGCAGGACGGTCATGTTGCCCCCGTATCGATAGACGAGCTTGACCGTGCGAACCTGGCCATCGGCGAATCGAACCATTGCGCCTTTGTGAAAGGCAGCTCTGTTGGCATCGGTGTCCTTGACCGAAACCCCTGGCGAGCGCAGGTAGATTCCGCCAAAAAAATCGCCGCCGTTGAATGAATTGAGGGCGACAGTCAGCGCAGGCGTGACTGACGGCGAGCTGGGGGCTGGGGCAGTTGGGGCCGCGGGCTGGCTGACGGGGGCGGGCGTCGCCGGCGTGCTTGGTGCGGTTGTCGCAGTCGCCGTGTAGAGCCTGTTGGGGTAGCCGAGGCTGCCGCTGAGTGCAGAGCCAGAGAGCATCACGCTCATGTTCTTGCCTGAACTGTAGACGGCGGTGACCTTGCGGACCTGGCCGTCGGCAAGTTTGACCGAGGCGCCGGGTTTGAACGCTGTGGTGTTGGCGCTATTGGCCGGGATCGAGAAACCGGCTGACTTTCTCCAGACGCCGTTCTGCCAGTCACTGTTGGTGTAGTTGTTGATCGCACTGCTGTGGGTCGAGGCGCTGGCGACGGGGGATGTGCTGGCGGCTGGTTTGGTAGCGGTTGTTTGTGCGGAGTCTGTAGTCAGGGCGGAGACCGAGTTTGGATAACCGTGGGTCGAGGCATTTAGGGTCGCGCCTGACAGCATCGCGCTCATGTGACCCCCTGAGAAATATACCGCCTTGATGGTTCGTACCTGTCCATCCGCCAGCCTGACGGATGCGCCCTTCTTGAAAGCCGCCTTGTTCGTTGCAGTGGCAGGGATCGAAAAACCTGCGGATTTGCGCCAGGTACCCTTCAGCCATTCGCTGCTTGTGAAGTTATTGACGCGTGCAGTCGTGCTTGCCGAGGCTGTCGCCGGAAAGCCGGCAGTGGCTGCAATGGCTATTTGGGAAACCAGGCCAAAAGCTACAGCGCCGAGCAGGGTTGCGCTTAACAAAAGCCTGGGGACGGCCGAGGCGGCATAGTTGGGAAACATATCGGACTCCGAAACTTAAACAACAAAAGGCTGCGGTAAGCCTTTCAAAAGTGCGGAAGCATCCATGGACAACGAGGCATTGACCGGCGACGCCACCAGGCAACGCAGATGCGGACCAAGTCCGCTTGCGCTGACAGATAGCCTTTATATAGATCGATAGTTAATTTATGAAGTTATCTTGGCGCCAATAAATGCGACATGAGTACGGTTTTTAATTATTCATGCTATTAGCCATTATCTAATGGCATATAAATATCAAAATGCCTCTAACCTAATAAGTTACTGATTTGAATAAGTTAAATTGGTTATTCATGCCGCTTGGCGGGCGAAATCTCATGCGGGTGCGTTCAGCGCATTGCGGCAAAATACAGTTAGTTAACTGTTTGGTTTTGTTACGACTTGTTTCGCAGACGGCCGAAAGGTCGCCCGCTGCCCGAGGCAGCGAAAAGCGGATACCGATGTGAGGGGAGGCGGGGAGTCAGGCGCGGCGCATTGTTTCGCTAACGGACCTGTTGCAGGCTTTCGGTCGTCAGCTCGAGCGCCTTGCGCATGTCCAGGCGGGCCGAGCGGCCAATGTCATGGTTGTCCAGCCTGTAGCCACGCTCGGAGGGCAGGATCGGCGCGGTGAGATCGTCGGCTTCGACAGCTTCGAAATCGCTATTGCGGCCAATGGTCAGCGCGCTGCGGCGCAGCAGTTCTCGAAGCTGCTCGGGAGTCAGCGACGGATTGATGGACAGCATTGCGCCAATCACGCCCGTCACCATCGGCGTGGCATAGGAGGTGCCGCAATGCACCTCGCCACGCTTGCCCGGCTCCAGCGTTGCCGCGCGGGTGCACGCCGAAGCCGTGATATCGACGCGCATGTCGATATTGGAAGACGGGCGCTTGGTTACGTATTCGGGATGTTCAACCGGCACCTCCTTGCTGAAGTCGCGCTGATGCGCCCCCACTACCAGAAGCTGATCGGTGATGAATGAAGAGGGCAGCCGATAGTCGTCCTGCCCGGAATACGCCGAACCATTACCCGCGGAGTTCACCACCACCACATCCGGATGTTCGCGCCGCAGCCAGAGAAAGAACTCTTCCAGCAATTCTTCATAGCCACTCATGGCGATACCCGACCGCACCAGCGAGTCGATTTCCTCACCGTCCACGTCGAGCGTGCCGACGCGATGAATGCCCCAGCTCCAGTTCAATACGCGCACGCCGTCTTCCACCATGTTGACCGAGGCCGCGATGTTGGCGGTGATGCCTGCATCCGAGTTGCGCTCGACGATCACCTCGAAGCCGGAGCTGGTGGGTTCCAGCGCGCTGAGGAAGCCATTGTCTGCGGGGTCAACGCTGCGTGCCGCCAGGATGCCAGTGACGCTGGTGCCGTGATCGTCCGGTGACTCGGCATCGCGTGCATAGACGCATGTGCGTGGCTCGGTCGGGTCACAGCCGCCCAGGTACGCCATGAATTCGGGTGAGTCGAAATCGACGTCGCGTTCGACGATGCCGATCCGAACCGGATGGGTCTTTATGGGGGGCTTCTGGCCGGGCAGCCGGTGCAGGTAGAAGTCAACTGCATCGAGAAAGCGGTTGGCCACCCATTCACTGTTGCGAGGCTTGGTTTGCTGGTCTTCTTCCACTGGTTCTTCGGCACCAGACTCTTCCACCACGACCGCATCCACGCTTGCTTCACTGCCCAGACGCAGCACAAGGGCGTCGCGCTCGGTGAGGTCGGTGACCGGCAGACGAAGCTGGTAGGTATTGAGTGGCGCGATTGCGCCGACGACTTCAGCGCCGTACTTCTCGGCCAGGCGCCGCGATTCTTCCAGCCCGTCGTGGTCTTCCTCGATGATCAGACTCACCAGATCCACATAGGTGGTGAGGTCGTCCATGTTTTTGGCGACCTCATCCGGCCCGGCGGCAATTACATGGCTGCCGTTGAGGCTGAGCCACACCGGATTGCTGCGGCGCTTGTCCTGTCCCAGCCAGAGCGGGCCGCTCTGATGGTCGGCCTTGTTCAGGGTCAGGCGTAGTCGGCCGTTCCCGGTCTGGCGAGCATCGACGTCCTTGCCGCCGAGCTTTACCTTCAGGTCACCGCTGCCAAGCCCTTCGCTGCGCAGGCAGAAGGTCAGCTGTTCAGTGGCAAACAGGTCGCCGCAACGCTGCAGATCCTCCAGCCGTAACGCTCGTTCCTGGGCTGTTGCAGGCCCGATGGCACAGGCTAAGGCCAGAGCAATCAGCGGAGATGCAGCGGACCTCATGGACGACGTTGCAGGTAGTGCACGCTGAACAGGTCCTGGGCGTCGGTCCATTGACCACTGCAATCGAAGCCGGCGCTATTGGCCAGATCGGCGAAGGATTGAAGGCTGTACTTGTAGGAGTTTTCGGTGTGCAGGCTTTCACCGGCATCGAAATGGAACCGTTGACCTTCGATGGTGACATCCTGTGCCTCGCGGCTGACTAGGTGCATTTCGATGCGTGAATCCTGCTCATTGAAGAAGGCGCGGTGAGCGAAGCGTGACGGGTCGATGTCACTGTCCAGTTCCTGGCGGATGCGCTGCAGCACGTTGAGGTTGAAGGCAGCGGTCACATGCGCGCGGTCGTTGTAGGCAGCCTCGAGCACGCTCCGGTCCTTGACCAGGTCGACGCCGATCAGCAAGCCGCCGCCGGGCGGAAGAATCTCGTGCAGATGGCCGAGCAGCTTGCGTGCTTCCAGGGGAGTGAAGTTGCCAATGCTCGATCCTGGAAAAAACACCAGCGGATGGTGCAGGGTAAAGTCATCCGGCAGCTTCAGTTCGTCCGAGAAGTCTGCGCAGGCTGCGTGCACCTCCAGCCAGGGATAATCCGCCGCCAGGCGCTGGGTACTGGTGAGCAGAAAGTCCTCGGAAATATCGATCCCCAGGTAACTGACCGGACGTAGCCCTTCGAGCAGCAAGCGCACCTTGCGGCTGGCGCCACTGCCCAGTTCGATTAGGTCGGTTTGTGGCCCGGCGATTTCGAGGATTTCGTTCGCCGCCTTCGCAAGGATCTTTTCTTCGGTGCGGGTTACGTAGTATTCGGGTTGCTGGCAGATCTGTTCGAAAAGTTCAGAGCCGCGACGGTCATAGAAGAATTTCGGCGAGATGTGCTTTGGTGAGGCGGCGAACCCTGCCAATGCCTCGTCACGCAAGGAGGTGTCGTGGGTCGGCTGCGTCTGGTCGTGGAAATGTACGGCTAGTGCCATGCTTCATAGCTCCCTGGCCAGGCGCAGCCCGGCGAATTGCCAGCGCATCGCCGGCTGAAAGAAGTTGCGGTAGGTCGCGCGTATATGGGATTCAGGCGTGGCGCAGCAACCACCGCGCAAGACCATCTGCCCTGACATGAACTTGCCGTTGTATTCGCCGAGGCTGCCTTCCAGTGGATGAAAGCCGGGGTAGGGCCGGTAGGCACTGGCAGTCCATTCCCAGACGTCGCCGAACAGCTGGGCAGGCCCGTCGTTGGGAACACTGGTGGCTACAGGTTGCAGATGGTCGCTTTCAAGAAAATTACCGCGGCGAGGCAGTTCGGCTGCCGCCACCTCCCACTCGGCCTCGGTGGGCAGTCGGGCGCCAGCCCAACGGGCGTAGGCGTCCGCCTCGTAGAAACTGACGTGGCAGACCGGCGCTTCGAGATCCAGGGGCTGCAGACCGCCGAGGGTCATCTCACACCAGCCGCTATCCTCTCGGAGCCAATACAGCGGGGCGTTCCAGCCATGCTGGCGGATATGCGCCCAGCCATCGGAAAGCCACAGGTCGCTGCGTGCATAACCGCCATCAGCGATAAACGACAGGTACTCGCGATTGCTCACCGGGCGGTCGGCCAGCTGGAAGTCCTCGACAAATTGCCGGTGCCGCGGCGTCTCGCAATCAAAGGCGAATCCACTGCCCGCGTGGCCGATATGGCGCACCCCACCGGCATAGCTGTGCCAGTGGACGCGGTCGTTATGCAGCGCCGGCGCAGGCTTCAGATCGTCGCGGTAAACCGGGTGCAGCGGGTTTTGCGCCAGGATGTGCTTGATGTCCATCAGCAACAATTCCTGATGCTGCTGCTCGTGCTGCAGGCCCAGCTCGACCCTGTGCATGATCTCGGCCGCATGCCGTTGCGGCGGGTTGACCAACAGCTCGCTCATTGCCCGGTCGACATGCTGACGGAACCGGTAGACGTCCTCGACGCCTGGACGAGAGATCAGACCACGCTGAGTTCGGGGAAAGGGTGTGCTGTGGGTTTCGTAGTACGAATTGAACAGATGGTCATACGCATCGTTGAGCGGTTTGTAGCCTGGCAGATAGGGCTTTAGCAGAAAGGCCTCGAAGAACCAGCTGATGTGGGCCAGGTGCCATTTCGGCGGGCTGACGTCAGGCATGCTCTGGATGACGTAATCCTCCACCTGCAGCGGCGCGCAGATCGCTTCGCTGGTGGCGCGGACCTGTCGGAAGCGTTGCAGCAGGTAGTCCAGATCGGCCAGTGCCGGTTGCTGCACACGCTGTTCTGCCAGATTACCCATTGACGCTCCCCCTGCAGTTGTCCGAATGGCCTCTATAAGCGACCCGAAGCAGGACGTAAAAGTTTCTGGCAAAGCCCAGCGGCCTGATGCCGGTCCTGCTGTGTTCCAGCGGTTGGTAGCGAGCCGCCGGATAGCTACCGATCTCAGGCATCCGGGTGACTCAGCTGCCCTCGATGGGAGGCGTTGGGCGAATCAGTATTTCGTTGACGTCGACATGCGTCGGCTGGGACAGCGCATAGACCACGGCGCGGCCGATGTCTTCCGGCTGCATGGCATAGGCGGGAGGCTCGTCGAACAGGGGCGTGTCGACCATGCCAGGCTCGATAAGCGTTACGCGTACGCCGGTGCCGCGCAGTTCCTCGCGTACGCTCAGGCCCATGCCGGTCACCGCCCATTTGCTGGCGCTGTACATTGACCCGGGGATCACGAAACGTCCCGCTGCAGAGCCCGTCAGCAGCAGATGTCCGCGACTGGCCTTGAGTGCCTCGAGGCTGCAGCGCAAGGTCAGGCCGACGCCGTACACGTTGGTCAGCAGCATTTCGCGCCAGACCTCCGGGTCGGCGCCACTGAAGCCGCCTTCGCTGCCCGGCATACCGGCATTGGCATAGACCGCATCGAGCTGGCCGAAGTGATCGAGCACCTGTCGCACCATGGCCTGCTGCTCTGCGTACTCCTTGACGTCACAGCGAATCGCCAGCGCGCGCTCGGCACCTCCGAGTTCGCTTACCAGCTCCGTCAGCCGGGGCTCGGAGCGCGCTGCCAGGGCGACCCGATAGCCCGCTTGGGAGGCGAGGCGGGCAGTGGCAGCGCCAATCCCGGAGGAGGCGCCGGTGATCAGTAGAACGGGATCGCTCATGGTCATCCTCGTCTGGTAGCCGCTATCAGTAATTGGGTGGAGTTTCCGGAATGCCGGTGCCGTCGGTAATCGAAGGCATGGTCCAAGGCTCGAGGCGCTGGTCCTTTTCCTCGACATCCAGCCGCGCCTGCTCGATGACAGTTCCCAGGTGCTGCGGATTGCTGTACTCATCGTGCGACACGCCGGGCACGCGCAGCAGCTCGGTGCCGCTAGCCGACATCACGGTAAAGCCGAAACTGTCGTCGTCCGGGTTGGCGCTGGTGACGCAACCGCAGGGCAGGAAGGCTTCGGAGACGAGCTGCATCGCTTCGTCCAGGTTCAGGGCTTGGTTGTTCATGGGGTTTCTCCTTCGACGGGCTGTCTGAAGTGGACCTCCAGGCGGCCGCGCCGTTTCCTGGAACACGACAGGCTGCGATGAGCCGGCCTTGTAGATGTGCCGCCGCGGCAGCATATTCAGGCGATGACAGACATTCCCCTACATGACGCGCTGGCCGCCTTTCATCCTGCGGTGGCCGGCTGGTTCGGTCGCAACTTTCCGGCACCGACGCCCGCTCAGGCCCGCGCCTGGCCATTAATTCGCGCCGGCAGGTCAACGCTGGTCGCAGCGCCTACCGGCTCGGGTAAGACGCTCACCGCTTTTCTCGCAGCCATCGACCAGCTGGTCCAGCAGGGGCTGGCCGAAGGCGGCCTCGCCGACCGCACATCGGTGCTCTACGTCTCGCCGCTCAAGGCGTTGTCGAACGACATTCACGTCAATCTGGAGCAACCGCTGGCCGGTATCTCTGCTGAGCTGCAAGCGCGTGGTCTGCCTGCAGTGGAGATCCGCACTGCCGTGCGTACCGGCGATACGCCTCAGGCCGAACGCGCAGCGATGCGCAAGCGGGTGCCGCATATTCTGGTGACCACTCCGGAATCGCTCTATGTGCTGCTCGGTTCCGAGTCCGGTCGGCAAATGCTGGCCGGTGTGCGCAGCGTGATCGTCGATGAAATCCACGCGATTGCCGGTAACAAGCGGGGCAGTCATCTGGCCTTGTCGCTCGAACGCCTGGAGGCCATAAGCGAGGGGCCGCTGGTGCGCGTCGGGCTCTCGGCTACACAAAAGCCCATCGAAGCGGTCGCCGATTTCCTGGTCGGCGCCGAACGGCGTTGCGACGTCGTCGACGTCGGCCATGGTCGTGCGCGCGACCTGGCATTGGTGGTGCCGCCCGTGCCGCTGGAGGCGGTGATGAGCAATGACGTATGGGAGCTGGTCTATGACCGGCTCGCCGCGCTGGCAGATGAGCACCGGACCACCCTGGTGTTCGTCAACACGCGGCGCATGGCCGAACGGGCCGCCCGGCACCTGAGCGAGCGCCTCGGCAATGCCGTGGTGGCCGCCCATCACGGCAGCCTGGCCCGTGAGCAGCGGCTGGATGCCGAGCAGCGTCTCAAACGCGGTGAGCTGAGGGTGCTGGTGGCCACCGCCTCGCTGGAACTCGGGATCGACATCGGCGACGTCGAGCTGGTCTGTCAGCTGGGTTCGCCGCGTTCGATTTCGGCGTTTCTGCAACGGGTCGGGCGTGCCGGGCACCAGGTCGGCGGTGTCTCCAAGGGGCGCCTGTTTCCGAGCTCACGCGACGACCTGATCGAATGCGCTGCGCTGCTCGACAGCGTGCGCCGCGGTGAGCTGGATACGCTGGTGATCCCCAAGGCCCCGCTGGATGTACTGGCGCAGCAGATCGTCGCCGAGGTGTCGTGTCGGGAGTGGCAGGAGGATGCGTTGTGGGCGTTGATCCGTCGGGCCATGCCTTACGCCGGTTTGAGCGAGGCAGATTATCAGGCGTTGCTGGGCATGCTCGCCGAGGGCTACACCACCCGCCACGGCGCACGCGGCGCCTACCTGCACCGTGATCTGGTCAGCCGCAGTCTGCGCGGACGACGGGGCGGCCGTCTGACTGCGCTGACGTCCGGCGGCACCATCGCTGACAACGCCGACTACTCGGTGCTGCTCGAACCACAGGGCTTCAATATCGGTACGGTCAACGAGGACTTTGCCGTCGAGAGCCTTGCCGGCGATGTCTTCCAGCTAGGCAATACGGCCTACCGCATCATCAAGATCGAGTCCGGTCGCGTGCGGGTCGAGGATGCGCAGGGCCAACCGCCGAATATCCCGTTCTGGATTGGCGAGGCGCCGGGGCGCAGCGACGAGTTATCCGCAGCGGTGGCGCGACTGCGAGGGGAGGTTGATGAGCGTCTGGCGGACGCCGAGTCTCGTAGGAGCCAGTGTGCTGGCGATGCCCTTACGCGGGCTGGGATCGCCAGCGAGCTGGCTCCTACAACGCCGGAAACTGCCGAGGCCACATCAAGGCTGCAGCTTGCCATTGACTGGCTCACCGACACCCTTGGCCTGCCAGACGCCGCGGCGCGCCAGATCGTCGAGTACCTGGCGCGCGCCCGTTCCGCGCTGGGCGCGTTGCCGACGCAGCAGCGGTTGATCATGGAGCGCTTCTTTGACGAGTCTGGCGGCACCCAGCTGGTCATCCATTCGCCGTTCGGCAGTCGGATAAACCGTGCCTGGGGCCTGGCGTTGCGCAAGCGCTTCTGCCGTACCTTCAACTTCGAGCTCCAGGCCGCGGCGACCGAGGATGCGATCATCTTTTCGCTGTCGACCAGCCACAGCTTCCCGCTCGATGAGGTCTGGCGTTACCTGCATCCCAACAGCGCCGAGGCGGTGCTGATCCAGGCGCTGCTCGATGCGCCGCTGTTCGGGGTGCGCTGGCGCTGGAACGCGACTACCGCTCTGGCGCTGCCGCGTATGGCCGGGGGCCGCAAAGTCGCGCCGCAGCTACAGCGAATGAAGAGTGAAGATCTGCTCGCGACGGTCTTTCCAGACCAGGTCGCCTGCCTGGAAAACATCGTCGGCGAGCGGGAGGTGCCGGATCATCCGCTGGTTGCACAGACGCTCAATGACTGCCTGCACGAGGCCATGGACAGCAATGGCTGGCTGGCGCTGCTGCGGCGCATCGAGGCGGGCCAAATCGAGCTGCTGGCGCGTGATCTTCCGGCACCGTCGCCGCTGGCCATGGAAGTGCTGGGCGCGCGGCCGTACGCCTTTCTCGACGATGCGCCACTGGAAGAGCGCCGAACCCAGGCCGTGCTCAATCGCCGCTGGACCGACCCTGAATCGTCTGATGACCTCGGCGCGCTGGATGCCGCTGCGATCCAGGCTGTGGGCGTGGAAGCCTGGCCCCAGGCACGCAATCCGGACGAGTTGCACGAAGCGCTGACGGGGCTCGGCTGCATCGCTGAAGCCGAAGCGCAGGCCGATCCCCAGTGGCTGGCCTGGCTGAGCGAACTGGCTCGTGGCGGTCGCGCAACGCGGATGCAGGTCGCGCAGGATCGCGCGCTCTGGTTGCCCGTCGAGCGGCTTGCGCTGTTGCAGTCGATCTATCCCAGCAGTCGTTGCGAGCCGGTGCTCAAGTTACTACCTGGCTTCGATCAGCCGTCGAGCGAAGACGATGCGCTGGTCGAGGTGGTCCGCGCGCGCTTGACGGGCTTCGGCCCCTTACCGGTGCCACTGATCGCCAGGCCGCTTGCCTTGCCGGCGTCTGCGATCGCGCTGGCGTTGACACGTTTGGAGTCCGAAGGTTATGTGCTGCGCGGTCGCTTTACGCCTGGCGCACATGAAGATGAGTGGTGCGAGCGGCACCTGCTGGCGCGTATCCACCGTTACACCGTCAAGCGCCTGCGCCGCGAAATCGAACCGGTGGAGCGCGCCGACTTCATGCGGTTTCTGTTCGACTGGCAGCACCTATCCGAGGCCACGCGAATGCAGGGCCGCGAGGCGCTCGGTACCGTGGTCGAGCAACTGGAAGGTTTCCAAGCCGCTGCGGGCGCTTGGGAAAGCGACCTGCTGCCTGCGCGCTTGAAGGATTACGGCGGCACTTGGCTGGATGATCTCTGCCGCTCCGGCCGTATCGTCTGGACGCGCCTGGCCGGGCGGATCAAAGCCAGCAGCGGGCCGGTGCGCGGCACGCCCATCGTGCTACTCCCGCGCCGGCACCTGACGGCCTGGTATGCGCTGGCCAGTGAAGTGTCGCAGCCCGAGCTGTCATCACGCGCGCAGCGGGTGTTCGAGACGTTGCAAGGGCAAGGCGCTTTGTTCTTCGACGAACTCCAGCAGGATGCGCGGCTTCTGCGCAGCGAATTGGAAGATGCTCTAGGTGAGCTGGTTGCCGTCGGGCTGGTCAACGCCGACAGTTTCGCCGGTCTGCGGGCATTGCTGGCGCCCGCGGCGAAGCGTTCACGCAGCACCCGACAGAGCCGCGGCGGCGCTTTCATCGGTGGCATGGCTGACGCTGGCCGCTGGGCCCTGGTGCGCAAGGGCGCAGCGGTGACGGTCGAAGCGACGCCTATGCGGCGGCCGCTGCTCGACCCGGAAGCCCTGGAACACATTGCGATGACCTTGCTGCGTCGCTACGGCGTGGTGTTCTGGCGCCTGCTGGACCGAGAGGCAGATTGGTTGCCGCCCTGGCGTGAACTCCTGCGCGTCTACCATCGGCTCGAAGCGCGTGGCGACATCCGTGGCGGGCGCTTCGTGGCGGGCGTGCCGGGCGAACAGTTCGCCTTGCCCGAAGCGGTTGGCCTGCTGCGTGAGGTGCGCAAACGACCGCTGGCCGGCGAGATGATCGCCGTCTCTGCGGTCGATCCGCTGAATCAGGTTGGCACGTTGCTGCCGGGCGAACGTGTACCCGCAGTCGCAGGCAACCGCATCCTCTATCGTGACGGTGTACCCCTGGCGTTGCTGATCGCCGGAAAACCGGAGCTGCTCGCAGAGCTGGACGAAGACGACCAGAGAAAGGCCAGGCAACTGCTGGCGGTGGGGCGGAGGTAGTTTTTAAGGTTGAAGCTGGAAGTCGGAAGCCGGAAGCTTGAAGAGCAGCTTTAAACTTTGCATCGCTGGGTGGCTTCCGGCTGGAGGCAGATGCGTGCTGTCATCCCCAGATGTGAGCCTTTTCCTCAAGCCTCAAGCCTCAAGCCTCAAGCCTCGAGCAGCTGCTCGAGACTCTCGGCTTCCAGCTTCCAGCTTCCAGCTTCCAGCTTCCAGCTTCCAGCTTATCCCGCCACCAACACCCGAATCGCCTCCAAACGCAGTCCGGCTTTTTCCAGCATCGCCAGGCCTTCTTCGCGCTGCTTGCGCACGGCTTCGATCTCGCTGTCGCGCACGCTCGGGTTGACCGCTTGCAGCGCCGTCAGCCGGGCCAGCTCTTCGTCGAGGCTCGCCTTCAGCTTGCGCTGCGCCTCGGCGACGCGCTCGGTGTGGCGAGGGGTGACCTTGGCTTCGGCGTCGGCGATCTGCTTGGCCAGCACATCGCGCTGGGCCTGGACGAACTTGTTCGCACTGGCGCGCGGGACGCTTTCCAGCTGATCGGTGAGCGTCTCGAACGCCACCTTGGGCGCTAGGTCGTTGCCGTTCGAATCCAGCAGGCAGCGCAACGCCAAGGGCGGCAGGAAGCGATTGAGCTGCAGGGCGCGCGGCGCCACCACTTCGCTGACATACAGCAGTTCCAGCAGGACCGTGCCGGGCTTGAGCGCCTTGTTCTTGATCAGCGCCACCGCCGTGTTGCCCATGGAACCGGACAGCACCAGATCCATGCCGCCCTGCACCATCGGGTGCTCCCAGGTCAGAAATTGCATGTCCTCGCGGGCCAATGCCTGTTCGCGATCATAGGTGATGGTCACGGCCTCGTCGTCACCAAGCGGGAAGCTGGCGTCCAGCATCTTCTCGCTGGGGCGCAGGATCAGCGCATTCTCGGAATGGTCTTCGCTGTCGATGCCAAAGGCGTCGAACAGTTCTTCCATGTAGATAGGCAGGGCGAACTGGTCGTCCTGCTCTTCGATGGCTTCGACCAGCGCCTTGCCCTGTTCGCCACCGCCGGAGTTGAGTTCCAGCAGACGATCGCGGCCGGCATGCAGGTCGGCTTCCAGGCGCTCGCGCTCAGAGCGGGCCTCTTCGATGAGCTTCTGGAACTCGTCGTCGTCGCCTTCTTCGAGCTGGCTCAGCAGGCGCGGTCCGAACTGATGCTGCAGGGCGTTGCCGGTGGGGCAGGTGTTGAGGAAGGCATTCAGCGCCTCGTGGTACCACTTGAACAGACGTTCCTGCGGGCTGGTTTCCAGGTAAGGCACGTGCAGCTGGATGACATGAGCCTGACCGATCCGGTCGAGACGGCCGATGCGCTGCTCCAGCAGGTCGGGGTGCGCCGGTAGATCGAACAGCACCAGATGATGCGCGAACTGAAAGTTGCGGCCCTCGCTGCCGATCTCGGAACAGATCAGCACCTGCGCGCCAAACTCTTCGTCGGCGAAGTAGGCGGCCGCGCGGTCGCGTTCGAGGATGCTCATGCCTTCGTGGAACACGGTGGCTGGGATGCCGGAGCGCACGCGCAGCGCGTCTTCCAGGTCCAGGGCAGTCTCGGCGTGGGCACAGATCACCAGCACCTTGAATTTCTTCAGCATCTTCAGCGTGTCGATCAGCCACTCGACACGCGGATCGAAGTTCCACCAGCGATTCTGTGCATCCGGTTCTTCCTGCTGGCTCTGGAAGCTGACTTCCGGATACAACTCGGCATGCTCGCCCAGCGGCAATTCCAGATACTCGGCGGGGCAGGGCAGCGGATACGGATGCAGCTGGCGCTCTGGGAAACCACGCACGGCGGCGCGGGTGTTGCGGAAAAGGAGGCGGCCTGTGCCGTGACGGTCGAGCAATTCGCGAATCAGGCGGCTGCTGGCTTCGATATCGCCATCGGTGGCCGCAGCGAGCAGCGCTTCACCCTCGGCGCCAAGGAAGTCATGAATGGTCTGGTGCGCTTCCTGCGACAGGCGGCCTTCGTCCAGCAGTTCCTGCACCGCGCGGGCAACCGGCTGGTAGCTGGCGCTTTCCGCACGAAAGGCTTCGAGGTCATGGAAACGGTTCGGGTCAAGCAGACGCAGGCGCGCGAAGTGGCTCTCCTGACCGAGCTGCTCGGGGGTTGCGGTCAAGAGCAGAACACCGGGGGTGACTTCGGCCAGTTGCTCGACCAGCTTGTATTCGGCGCTGGCATTTTCCGGATGCCAGACAAGGTGGTGCGCTTCGTCCACAACCAGCAGATCCCAGCCGGCGGCAAAGGCAGCGTCCTGGGCACGCTCGTCATCTTTCAGCCATTCCAGCGAAACCAGCGCCAGCTGTGTGTCTTCGAAGGGGTTGCTGGCATCGCTTTCGATGAAGCGCTCGTCATCGAACAGGGCGACCTGCAGGTTGAAGCGGCGGCGCATCTCCACCAGCCACTGGTGCTGAAGGTTCTCCGGAACCAGGATCAGCACACGCTTGGCGCGGCCAGACAGCAGCTGTCGATGGATGACAAGGCCGGCTTCGATGGTCTTGCCGAGACCTACTTCGTCCGCGAGCAAAACGCGCGGGGCGATGCGGTCGGCCACTTCACGGGCGATATGCAGCTGGTGCGCGATGGGTTGCGCTCGCACGCCGCCCAGCCCCCACAGCGAAGAGGTCAGCTGTTTGCTCTGGTTTTCCAGGGTGTGGTATCGCAGCTTGAACCAGTTCAGCGGGTCGATCTGGCCGGCGAACAGGCGATCGCTGGCGAGGCGGAACTGGATAAAGTTCGACAGCTGGGTTTCCGGCAGGGTGCGGGCTTCGCTCTGTGCGGTCAGGCCGTGATAGACCAGCAGGCCGTCGACATCGTCGACCTCGCGCACGGTCATCTTCCAGCCTTCGAAATGCGTGACTTCATCGCCCGGGACGAAACGTACGCGGGTCAGCGGGGCGCTCCGGGCGGCGTACTGGCGGGTCTCGCCCGTCGCCGGGTAGAGCACGGTGAGCATCCGGCCATCTTGCATGAGGATGGTTCCCAGACCGAGTTCCGCTTCGCTGTCGCTGATCCAGCGTTGCCCCGGTAGATACTGCTGCGCCATGCCCTGCCTCCCGCTGTAAAAAAGCCCGCTATGTTAACGGATCACCGCCTGGAGAGCGACGATAGATGCCGACCGGATAGGCGTTGAAGTGTAGCGTTGCTGTTAAAGTTCACTGCAGTTCAGCCGATCAACCGGTGCAGGCCCACCTTACGGGCGCCAGTTTCCCGGTACTGTCTAGGGGAGATACAGATGCTGCCAGTCATTCCGCCAGGCACCGTTCAGGTCACCGCGCAGCAGGATGTGGTCAAGCCAAAGCCGGAAGTGGCGCCTGTAGCGCCGGTCCAGCCAAGTGCCAACGAAAGCTCGGTGGGGCTCGAACGTCGGCATCCGCAGGAGGCCGAACAGATGCTGCGCGACGAACAGCGCAGGCGGCAGCGCCGTCGAGGCTACAGCCCTGAAGAACTGGTCGAAGGTGTGATTGCCGAGGAGGATCAGGAGGCGGTGGACGCGCTACCACGCCAGGGGCTCTGGGTGGACGTCGAAGTCTGATGCCAATAGACGGCAGTCCCACCCTGATCGAGTTGCCCCAAGCTGACCTTGCGTATTGGCCCAGCTGGGTCTGTTCCGGGTTGGCCAGCCGTTGGCTGCATGGCCTGTTGACCGATACGCCATGGACGCAACCACGGATCAAGCTGTACGGACGGCAGTTGGCCGTGCCGAGGCTGGTCGCCTGGTATGGCGATGCCGGCGCACGCTATCGTTATTCCGGACTGGTTCATGAGCCTCTGCCGTGGACGTCGCTGCTGCGGGAAATCCGGGAGCGTGTAGAGACTCAGGTCCAACAGCCCTTCAACGGCGTATTGCTCAATCTGTACCGCGACGGGCAGGACGCCATGGGTTGGCACAGCGACGACGAACCGGAGCTGGGGCCGGAGCCGCTGGTTGTCTCGCTCAACCTGGGCGCAACCCGGCGTTTCGATTTCCGCCGCAAGGGGACCGGTCGGATAGAGCACTCCCTCGAACTGGAGCACGGCTCGTTGCTGGTCATGCGCGGCCCGACACAGCATCATTGGCAGCACCAGATCGCCAGAACACGCAAAGTTTCCGCGCCACGCCTGAACCTGACCTTCCGACAGATCAATAGCGAGCACGTCTTATGAGCAGCGATGAAAAGCTGATCGACTTCAGCGCCGAACGCGACAAGCGCATCCATGACATCAAGGAAAAGCGGCTGGCGGAGATGCGCCAGGCATTCGAGCAGGCGCTGCCGCTGGCCAAGCCGAAAAAGAAGCCCAAGAGCAAACCGAAAAAGCGCTGACGGGAGTCGCGCACCCGTATCAATCGCCTCGGTGGGCAAGCCGCCGGGGGCAATCGCCGATAGCTCTCTTTCCGCCGGCCATCCCGTTTTTTTGATCCAGATCAGCTTCCTCTGCGCCTTTTTTTAAAGGGCGCAGAGGCTATTGATGTCGGTCAATTTTCTTCTGGGCGAGAAGGGTGACTATGCAGCCATCAGACAGCGAAACAGCTTCGGAGGTAGGAAATCATGTTCGTCGATAATGTGGTGCTCGCAGGGGTGGTCACGGTCGGCCTGATGGTCGCCTTCCTCGGTGGCTTCGGATATTTCATCTGGCGGGATGCGCAAAAGAAGCGTTGATCCAGCTGGTGTACAGAGCACGCAAGGCATTTGGGCGACTTAGGTCGCCCTTTTTTTTGTCTCAGCTTTTGTATTGGCGCCGCGCCAACCAACAGCGCGGCAGGTCGGCCCTTCAGCCGAAGCTGATTGGTGGCAGATCCTTGAGTTGCACGGTTTCCTCACGACGCGGTGCCAGCACCTCGGCCTCCCCATCCACGACCTGTTCATCGTTCTGGTTGAAGACCCGTGTCGCGATGCGTACGCGGTTTTTCGGCAGCTTTTCGAGAATTTCCAGGCGCACGGTCAGGGTGTCGCCCAGTTTCACCGGGCGGGTGAACTTCATCGTCTGGCCAAGATAGATCGTGCCAGGGCCGGGGAGGGTGCAGGCGACCGCCGCGCTGATCAGGGCACCGCTGAACATGCCATGGGCGATGCGCTCCTTGAACGGGGTGCTGGCGGCATATTCGGCGTCCAGATGCACCGGGTTGCGGTCGCCGGACATGGCCGCGAACAGCTGGATATCCCGCTCCTCGACCCGTTTTTCGAAGCTTGCGGTCTGGCCGATTTCCAGGGCCGAGTAAGGAGTATTGCTGAGCGTGCTCATTCGTGAACCTCTGGTTGCTGGGGCGTTGCTGTACGCTGCGCTAGGCAGATCTGGACAGCAGCGGCGAGACACCGCTGCGTGGGCGTGCATTCTAGAGGGCTGCGCCGCGCTTGTCCTGCCGCCTGCGGTTCGCCCTAGTGGCCGGAGATTCACGTCACTGATTAGACCCCTCTCGCTATTGTTTGGCGCAGCGGAGCTGCTAAGTTCGCCAAAGCCCGCCGCATGTGGGCCAGACATTCTCAGGTAAAGAGGCCAATAACAATGCAACCTGACTTCTGGAATGACAAACGTCCCGCCGGTGTGCCCAACGACGTCGACATGGGTGGCTTTCGCTCGGTAGCGGAAGTGTTCGAACGCTCATGCAAATCCCACGCGAACCGTCCTGCGTTCAGCAACATGGGAGTGACGCTGACCTACGCAGATCTGGATCGTCACTCGGCGGCGTTCGCGGCCTGGCTTCAGAATCACACCGATCTGCAACCCGGCGATCGCATCGCCGTGCAGATGCCCAACCTCTTGCAATACCCCATCGCTGTCTTTGGCGCGCTGCGTGCCGGGCTGATTGTGGTCAATACCAACCCGCTCTACACCGCGCGGGAGATGCGCCATCAGTTCAAGGACTCTGGTGTCCGGGCACTGGTCTATCTCAATACTTTTGGCAAGCTGGTCCAGGAAGTGCTGCCAGACACGGATATCGAGGTGCTGATCGAGGCGCGTATCGGTGACATGCTGCCGTCGCTCAAGGGGTTACTGGTCAATGCCGCCGTCAAACATGTGAAGAAGATGGTGCCGGCTTACAACCTGCCCCAATCCGTGTCGTTCAGGCATGTCCTGCGCGACGGCGGCCGTCATAGCCTCAAGCCGGTTACGCTGGACCTCGACGATGTCGCCGTGCTGCAGTACACCGGCG
>DGLA01000024.1:46601-298570 GCA_002387205.1 Stutzerimonas stutzeri
GCACCACCGGCGTGGCCAAGGGCGCGATGCTGACCCATGGCAACCTGGTAGCCAACATGCAGCAGGTGCGCGCCAACATGCAGCAGCTGGACGAGCAAGGACATACGATCATCAAGGAAGGGCAGGAGATCATGATCGCGCCCTTGCCGCTGTACCACATCTATGCCTTCACGGTGAATTGCATGTGCATGATGGTGACCGGCAACCACAATGTGCTGATCACCAATCCGCGTGATATCGAAGGCTTCGTCAGGGAGCTGCAGAAATGGCAGTTCACCGGTTTCCTGGGGCTGAACACCCTGTTTGTTGCGCTGATGTCCCACCCGGACTTCAAGAAGATCGATTTCTCCAAGCTCAAGGGCACCAACTCCGGAGGCACGGCGCTGGTGTCCGCGGTTGCCGAGCGCTGGAAGAAGATCACCGGCGTCACGGTGACGGAGGGTTACGGGCTGACCGAGACGTCTCCT
This sequence comes from Stutzerimonas stutzeri, assembly GCA_002387205.1. Classification (GTDB taxonomy): domain Bacteria; phylum Pseudomonadota; class Gammaproteobacteria; order Pseudomonadales; family Pseudomonadaceae; genus Stutzerimonas; species Stutzerimonas stutzeri_N. The sequence continues at coordinate 47,069 of DGLA01000024.1, forward strand.
GTGGTCTGCGCCAACCCGCATGGAGACCGGTCGCGTCTGGGCAGTGTTGGCCTGCCGGTGCCGGGCACCGGGCTTAAAGTCATCGACGACGACGGCCAGGAGCTCCCGCTCGGCGAGCGCGGGGAACTCTGCGTCAAGGGTCCGCAAGTCATGAAGGGCTACTGGCAGCGTCCGGAAGCCACTGCCGAGGTGCTCGACGAACAGGGCTGGCTGAAGACAGGAGATATTGCGGTGATCGACGAAGAGGGTTTCGTGCATATCGTCGACCGCAAGAAAGACCTGATCATCGTGTCGGGCTTCAATGTCTATCCCAACGAAATCGAAGACGTGGTGATGGCGCACCCGAAGGTAGCTGCCTGCGCCGCGGTCGGCGTACCCGATGAGCGATCCGGCGAAGCGGTGAAGCTGTTCGTGGTGCGCAGTGACGCGAGCCTGTCAGTCGAGGATCTCCAGGCATACTGCCGGGAGAACTTCACCGGCTACAAGATTCCTCGACACATCGTGTTCCGGGATTCGCTGCCCATGACGCCGGTGGGCAAGATCCTGCGGCGGGAGCTGCGTGATCAGGCGTAACCAGACCTGCCAAAAAGATGCCCTGCGCGTGACCGCTCGCCTGTTGTCGGTCACTTTATGTCTGACTAACGCTGTTCGGACCCTGTTCGGCCAGTTTCAAAACTGCTAACCTCGAATCCGCTTTTGGCCGGATATCCCGTACAAAACACAACAAAACAGCTGCCATATGCAGTAAAGCTGTCGCTTAGGAGTGGGGGTTACATGACCGATAACTTCTGGAAGGATAAGTATCCTGTCGGGATCAAAAGCGAAATCAATCCCGATGAGTACCAGAATATTCAGGCTGTGCTCAGACAGTCGTGTGAGCAATACGCGGACAAGCCAGCCTTCAGCAATCTCGGCAAGACCCTGACCTACGCTGAGCTGTACAAACTGTCCGGGGAATTCGCAGCCTACCTCCAGCAAAGTACAGATCTGCAGCCGGGCGATCGAATTGCGGTACAGCTACCCAACCTCATCCAGTATCCCATCGTGGTGTTCGGCGCCATGCGGGCCGGTCTCATCGTGGTCAACACCAACCCGCTGTATACCGCGCGGGAGATGGAACACCAGTTCAATGACTCCGGTGCCAAGGCGCTGGTATGCCTGGCGAACATGGCTCATCTGGCCGAGGACGTGCTGCCGAAAACCGGCATCCGTCATGTCGTGATAACCGAAGTCGGCGACATGCTGCCTGCCATCAAGCGCATGCTGGTCAACGCTGTCGTCAAGCATGTGAAAAAAATGGTCCCGGCGTATAACCTGCCGAGGGCGGTCAAGTTCAACGATGCCATGGCGCTCGGACGGGGCAAGGCGGCACGTGAGGCCAATCCGGCAAGTGACGAGGTTGCTGTGCTGCAATACACAGGCGGCACTACCGGCGTTGCCAAGGGTGCAATGCTGACCCACCGCAACATCGTCGCCAACATGTTGCAATGCCGCGCGCTGATGGGCTCGGAGCTAGGCGTGGGTTGCGAAACCATGGTCGCGCCCCTGCCGCTCTACCACATCTATGCGTTCACCTTTCATTGCATGACCATGATGCTGATCGGCGCCCACAACGTGCTGATCACAAACCCGCGTGACCTGCCGACCTTCGTCAAGGATCTGGGCAAGTACCGCTTCACCGGCTTCGTCGGGCTCAACACGCTATTCGTGGCACTGTGCAATAACGAAGAGTTTCGCAAGCTGGATTTCTCCTCGCTGAAAGCCACATTTTCCGGCGGCATGGCGCTGCAGCTGGCGGCAGCCGAGCGCTGGCAGCAGGTGACTGGATGCGAAATCTGCGAAGGTTTCGGTATGACGGAAACCAGCCCGGTGGTTTCCGTCAACCCGTTCGGCGCTATTCAGATCGGCACTATCGGGATCCCGATGCCTTCGACCCTGTGCAAGGTCATCGACGATGAGGGCAATGATCTGCCCATGGGCGCCATTGGCGAACTCTGCGTCAAGGGCCCGCAGGTGATGAAGGGCTACTGGCAGCGCCAGGACGCTACCGACGAAATCCTCGATGCGGACGGCTGGTTGAAGACCGGTGACATCGGTGTGATTCAGGATGATGGCTACATGCGCATCGTCGACCGCAAGAAGGACATGATTCTGGTGTCCGGCTTCAATGTGTATCCCAACGAACTGGAAGACGTGCTCGCGACGCTGCCTGGCGTCCTGCAATGTGCCGCCATCGGTGTGCCGGACGAGAAGTCGGGCGAGGCGATCAAACTGTTCGTGGTGGTCAAGCCGGGGGAAAGCCTGACCAAGGAACAGGTCATGCAGCACATGCATGACAACGTCACAGGATACAAGCGACCCAAGACCGTCGAGTTCCGCGACAGCCTGCCAACGACCAACGTCGGCAAGATCCTGCGACGTGAATTGCGCGACGAGGAACTGCGAAAGCTCGGGAAGAAATAGCGTTGCGTCCTTAGCGAGCCGGCCTTGCGAGAGGTCTACGCACCAAGCGCTTGCCATCGAAGAAAACCGGTTCGGTTGCGAATTCTGCCCGAGGGTGCTGTTGCGTACGGCGCTTGTGCCTGTACTGCCTAGCTTCTGCTCGCTAGATTTACGTGGGCTGCGGGCAGCCCACCTCAGATACTGCCCGAGACTGATCGTTATGCCAGCGCTCCCGGCGCTCGCAACTTCGTATCCTTGCCCTTGAAGGCCAAAAACCCCGCACAGGTGCATGGCCCATGCACCGGCTGCCCGGCCGTTTTCAGAGTCCGCCTGCAGATTGATCCAGGCCTGCGCTTGGCCGAGCGAAGTGGATAGTTGATCAAGGCTTAGCCGATCGACCTTTCTCGTCGACACCTTCACTAACACGCTTACATGCGGCGTTATGCAGCTGTCTGGCGCCCTTGCCAATGATCACAATGGCAGCATTAATCCATGGAAAGAGTGGGGTCTAGCAGATGATTTCGAATCTACGGATGAAGCTGAAATTGCTGCTGTTGGGGTTGGTGCCGACCCTGTTGCTTGCAGCGGTCATGAGCGGTGTTGCCGTATACGAACTTCATGATCTGGCAAACCAGCAGGAGGCCCAGACTCGTGAAAGCCTGACGCGGGATCGGCGCGCCGAGCTTCGGCAATATGTCGAGATTGCCCGTAACGCGATCGGTGCACTCTATGACCGCTCCGAGGATGGCGACCTGGCGGCGCGGGCCGAGGCTGTGCGCGTGCTCGAACGCCTCTCATACGGTACCGAGGGTTATTTCTGGGGCTACGACGACCAGGCCATAAGGGTGCTGCAGGGCAACACCCGGGACAAGATCGGCCAGAGCTTCCATGACTACCAGGACCCCAACGGTGTCTACGCCATCCGAGATCTGGTGAAGGCGGCCCAGAACGGTACGCACTACGTCGACTACAGCTTTGAAACGCCAGGCAGCAAGGCCATCGTCCCCAAGGTCGGCTATGCCGAATACCTGCCTAAATGGAAGCTGGTGTTTGGTACTTCACTGAATCTCGGTGGCGTCGAGCGCGATGTGCAGGCGGCACGTGCCGCGTTTCAGGAGCGTATCGATCGACTGACGACCATCATGCTCGGCTCAGCCGGGGCATTGCTGATACTGGTTGCTGGAGTCGCGCTGTTCCTGAGCAATGCCATCCTGAGGCCGTTGTTATTGCTCAAGCATAATCTTGACGACATGGCTGCAGGCGACGGCGACCTGACCCACCGCCTGCCAGTCACCAGCCGCGATGAACTGGGCGAATTGGCGTCCTCTTTCAACCGTTTCGTCGAAAAGATCCACAGCCTTGTCTCGCAGGTAGCCAGCACTACCGCCCAGCTGGCCGGTCTGGTGACCTCGGTGGCAGAGCAGGCGAGTCGATCCGAAGTCGCAATGTCTCGCCAGCGCCACGAGACCGATCAGGTAGCCACCGCCATCAATGAGATGTCCGCCGCTGCGAACGAAGTCGCCATGAGCGCTCAACGTGCGGCCGAGGCGGCTCGGGAGACCGATCGGCAGGGTGGGTCCGCCAAGCGTGTTGTCGACAGCAGCATCCAGCAAATCCATGACCTGGTCGGTGAGTTGCGTGACAGTGGGCAGTCGTTGAACGGACTGCAGCACGACGTTCAAGGCATCGTCGGTGTGCTCGATGTGATTCGGGCCATCGCCGAGCAGACCAACCTGCTGGCGCTCAATGCCGCCATCGAAGCCGCCAGGGCCGGCGAGGCGGGCCGCGGCTTTGCTGTGGTCGCTGACGAGGTGCGTGCACTGGCAAGCCGCACCCAGCAAAGCACGGGCGAGATTCAGGGAATGATCGATCGGCTGCAGAACGCTACCAGCCATACCGTGACGACTATGCTGCGGGCCGGCGAGAAGGGTGAAGCCACGCGGGAGCAGGCCAACCAGGCCGGCGAATCACTGGATGCCATCTCGGCGCTGATCGGTACGATCAACTCCATGAATGCGCAGATTGCCAGCGCCGCCGAAGAGCAGACCGCTGTGGCGGAGGAAATCAACCGCAGCGTCCATCACATTGCCGACGCCGTGGATGGCGTGGCCAAGGACGCAGCGCAGGGCGCACAGACCTCACGCGAGCTCAACGCCCTGGCGGACAGCTTGCAGCGACTGGTTGGGCAGTTCCGCATCTAGCGTTGCGGGTACATGAGCCTGGTTCGGCCGCTGCGGCACCGAACCGGGCAGGGAGGCATGGCGAGCCTTGCCAGGCGCCCGCCGCGGTGACTAGCTGAAGCGGTTGACCTCATGGTCCAGCGAGTCAGCCAGGCGCTTCAGCTGATGGGCGGTATTGGCCAGTTCGGCGCCGGCTTTTCGTCGGGGACTGGTTGTCCTGCGCAACGGTATGAAGGTCCTGGCTGAGCACCGCGGCGGTGGCGCTCTGCTCGCTGGTCGCGCGGGCGATATCGGCGAACTGATCGAGCGTCTGCGCGGTGTGCGTCTGGATGTCATCGAGGGTCGCGGCGACCTTGCCGTTGAGTGCCAGCCCTTGCTCCATCAAACGGTTGCCCTCATCGATGGAGGTCATCGCCTGGTTTGTTTCATCCTGGACCGACTGGATCACCTCGGTAATCTCCCGCGTGGCCTGGCTGGTGCGAGCCGCCAGGCTGCGAACCTCATCGGCTACCACGGCGAAGCCACGACCCTGTTCTCCGGCACGTGCCGCTTCAATGGCCGCGTTGAGAGCCAGGAGATTGGTCTGCTCGGCGATGCCGCTGATGACGCCGACGATGCCGCCGATCTGCTGCGAGCGCTCACCGAGGCCGTTGATGACCTGGCCGGTCGTCGACAGCGAGCGGGCGATCTGCTCCAGCGCGCGCGCGGCCGCGCGCATCGACTCGGCGCCCTCGCGGGTGAGGCTGACGTTCTCGACGGTCAGCTGTTCGGTGCGGTGCATGCCGCTGGCGATTTCACCTGCCGTGGCGCTGAACTGCTGGACCGCGCTGACCATGGAATCGAGCTGGGTAGCCTGTTCGGCCGAGCGCTGTTCCGTGCCCGTGGCCAGCTTGTTGAGCTGGTCGGCACGCTGGGTAACGTCGGTGGACGAGGTGCGCACCTTGGCGACCGTAGCAGACAACGATTCGGCCATCTGGTTGAAGGTTGCCGTGAGCGCGCCGATCTCATCCTGGCGTACGACGGGGACACGCACCTTGAGGTTGCCTTCGCCGAATGCGTGGGCCTGATCCAGCAGGCGGCCAAGCGGGCGCAAGCGCTGGCGAAGCAGGGCAATGATCGCGGCTACTGCCAGCAGCAGAGCGAGCAGGCTGCCGATCGCCAGTTGTGTCCCGACGCGCCAGATCAAGGCGTCGATTTCGTCTTGCGGCAGGGTGGCCGCCACGTGGAGGGTTTCCTGCTCGACCGGCGCGGTAAGGCTGACGAATCGCTCATTGCCGTCGCTCCAGGTCAGCGGCTGGTTTGGCTCGGCCTTGGCGATTCCGGCATCCAACTCATCCAGGGTGCTGGCACCGGCGGGCTTCACCAGCCAGCCGGTGGCGTCGTCACGCACAGCCAGCGAGCCGCCCTCGCCGATGCGGAACTCGGAGAGCGTCTGGAACTGATCCTGCTGCTCCTGGGTGTAGTCGAAGCCGACATAGAGCACCGCGATCACCTGACCGCTGCTGTCGCGGACCGGGGTGTACTGGTTCATGTACTGACGCCCGAACAGCGTCGCGCGGCCAACGTACGGCTGGCCGTTGAGAAGCGGAGCATAGCCGGGGTGCTTGCGGTCGAGCAGTGTGCCGATGGCCCGCGAGCCGTCTTCCTTTTTGACCGAGGTGGTGATGCGCAGGAAGTCGTCGCCGGTGCGCACGAACACCGTCGCCGCGCCGCCGGTCAGCTTGGTGAATTCATCGACCAACGCGTAATCGTCGTTCAGGCGCTCGCCGTTCAGGTAGAGCGAGGCTGCCGTTCCGTCGACCGTCAGGCCCGACTCGAAGCGGCGTTCGAACAGTGTGGCCATGCGTTGGGTGGTGGTACGCAGGGTTTGGTGGAAGCTGGCCAGCTGACCAGCGAGTAGCTGCGCCTCGCTGGCCAGATGCTGGCGGTGGGCGAGTTCGGTGGACTGGCCGAGCGAGCGCAGGGCGAACAGGCTACTCCCGGCGATGACCACCGCCAGAACGCCGGAAAGCGCCAAGCCCAACTGGCCGGCAATACCGGAGCGGGTTCCGAACATTGACTTACTCCTAGGCGGGACGGGGATCGCGCCGGTTTTTATGGTGAGGACGATTGCGGCAGGCAAAACAGCAAGGGGGTAGCGCAGGTATCGGCGTGACGGAAGCAGCCTTGAACGTAGCCGACGAGCGTCGCTGTAGGGTACCGGCGAGCCCGTATAGCCATGGTTGCCTGCAGTTGGCTGTCTTAGCTGTCGTTTCGCTGCAAAACCCGACCGGACCAATGGCAAGCACGACCATCGGCCAGGCGCGAACCGCCCACAGGCGGGCCGGTCTACCCGCTTATGGCCGCGTCCACTTGATGCCGTAGGGGGACGATGGCGCATGCCATTTTGCGGCCTGCCCATCAATCTCGTTGCAAGGATGAGTTACCCATGCACAAGAAAAACAATGCACGTCGGGTAGTTGCTTCTTTCGCTTTACTGGCTTCCACCGCAGCCTTGGCTGCACCCACCGCGGAAATCCCCGCGTTCGATGATTACTGGAGCCCCGGCAAGCCCGACTCACGGGTCTGTCGTACTCCACTGCTGGTCGGCACGCCGCTTGGGCTGCCTCGCTGTATGCAGGCCAGCAACATCATGACGCACCTGCAGAACCTGCAGGACATCGCCTCCCTGAACAATGGCAATCGCGCGTCCGGTCAGCCTGGTTATCAAGCTTCGGTCGATTACGTGCGAACCACGCTTGAACGCGCCGGCTACCGGGTGAGGGTGCAAACCTTCCCCTTCCTCGCGTTCTACCCTGAGGGGCCTGGTTCACTCGCTGCGGTAGCGCCTCAGGCTGCGCAGTACACCTGGGAAGAGGACTTCACCTACGCCGATCAGACCGATCCCGGGACCGTTACCGCCCCGGTCGTTCCGGTCGATCTCGCGCTCGGTCTCGGCAACACCTCCACCAGCGGGTGTGAGCCGGAAGATTTTGCCGGTTTTCCTGCCGGCGCCATTGCCCTGATGCAGCGCGGCGACTGCGCGTTCGGCCAGAAGGCGACCAACGCGGCCGCTGCCGGCGCTTCGGGCGCGATCATCTTCAACCAGGGCGATACCGAGGACCGCAAAGGCCTGCTGGTCGCCACCTTGGGCGAGGATTACGAGGGTGGCATCCCGGTGCTGTTCTCCACCTATGACAACGGCGTGACCTGGGCTGGGACCGATGGGTTGCAGCTGAGCCTGAATGTCGACGTGGTGCGCGAGCGGACCGAAACCTACAACGTGCTGGCCGAGACCCGTCGGGGCGATCCTGGCAACGTGGTCATGGTCGGTGCGCATCTGGACTCGGTATTCGAAGGGCCCGGCATCAATGACAACGGTTCCGGCAGCGCCGCGCTGCTGGAGATGGCGACACTGATGAGCCGAGCCTATCCGCTGAACAAGGTGCGCTTCGCCTGGTGGGGGGCTGAGGAATCGGGGCTGGTCGGCTCGACCTACTACGTCAACCAACTGCCGGAGGAGGAAAAGCAGCAGATCAAGGCCTACCTGAACGTCGACATGATCGGCTCGCCGAATTACGCGAACTTCATCTATGACGGCGACGGCTCAGATTTCGGTCTGCAGGGCCCTCCGGGCTCAGGCGCCATCGAGCGCCTGTTCCGCTCCTACTTCCAGCTGCGCAACGCGCCGTCCGAAGGCACCGAGATCGACTTCCGCTCCGACTATGCGCAGTTCTTCGATGACGGCATCGCGTTCGGTGGGCTGTTCACCGGTGCCGAAGACATCAAGACCCAAGAGCAGGCCCAGCGCTATGGCGGTAGCGCCGGGCTGGCATACGATCCGTGCTACCACTCCGAATGCGACGACCTGGGCAACATCTCGACCGAAGCGTTGGAATTGCACGGCGATGCGTTGGCTTTCGCCACCAGCTGGCTGTCCCTGTCGACCAAGATGATCGACGACGAGATAGCTGAGGCGGCCGATCAGAGCATCGGTACCATGCGCATCCAGCAGGTGCAGGAGAAGTCGCGCTGGGGTCACTGGATCCGTTAACTACCTGAATCCGCGCCGGGCAGCCGGCGCGGTCTTTTCCATCAGTCCCTTTCCCTACGGCCAGCCGGCCAAATCTGCGACAATCGCGCCCCTCACGAAATCGCTTACGGCTGTCCATGACCGACGCAACGCCCGCTTCAGAACAACTGCTGAAAAACCTCGATCAGGCCATGTTCGCCGACCGGCATCGCTTGCGTCGTCAGCTGCACGACCTGCGCAAAAAGGCCGGCGGCGCCCCAATTGATGAAGAACGCCTCGCCCAATGGCTTGAGCGCTTCCAGGCCTCGGTGGCGAAGGTCGAGGCGCGGCGCCAGAGTGTGCCGGCCATGCGCTACGACGACAGCCTGCCGATCGCCGCCAAGCGCGACGAGATCAAGGCTGCGCTGGAAAAGCATCAGGTGCTGGTGATCGCAGGTGAAACCGGCTCGGGCAAGACCACCCAGTTGCCGAAGATCTGTCTGGAAATCGGCCGAGGCGTACACGGACTGATCGGCCACACCCAGCCACGCCGGCTCGCTGCACGCAGCGTTGCCACGCGAGTGGCCGAAGAAATCGGCACACCACTGGGTGAGCTGGTGGGTTATCAGGTCCGCTTCGAGGACCAGAGCAAGGACAGCTCGCTGATAAAGCTGATGACCGACGGCATCCTGCTGGCCGAAACCCAGCACGACCGCTTCCTTGAGCGCTACGACACCATCATTGTCGACGAGGCGCACGAACGCAGCCTCAACATCGATTTCCTGCTCGGCTACCTCAAGACCTTGCTGCCACGGCGGCCGGACCTGAAAGTCATCATCACCTCGGCGACTATCGATCTAGAGCGATTTTCCGAACATTTCAACGGCGCGCCGATCGTTGAAGTCTCGGGGCGCACCTTTCCAGTCGAAACCTGGTATCGCCCGCTGGCGGCGGAAACCGACGAGGACGGCAACCGGGTCGAGGATGACCTCACTGTCGACCAGGGCATTCTGGCGTCGCTGGAGGAAATCGAGGCGCATGAAAAGAGCATCGGCAAGCGTCCGGGCGATGTGCTGGTGTTTCTGCCCGGTGAGCGGGAGATCCGTGATGCCGCCGAGGTGCTGCGCAAGGCCAACCTGAAATTCACCGAAGTGCTGCCGCTGTATGCACGACTGACGCCCGCCGAGCAGCAGAAGATCTTCCAGCCACGACCGGGCCGCAAGATAGTGCTGGCTACCAACGTGGCCGAGACCTCGCTGACCGTTCCCGGCATCCGCTACGTGATCGATTCGGGCACCGCGCGCATCAGTCGCTACAGTTACCGCGCCAAGGTGCAGCGCCTGCCCATTGAAGCCGTGTCCCAGGCCAGCGCCAATCAGCGCAAGGGCCGTTGCGGGCGGGTCGAGCCGGGCATCTGCATCCGGCTGTACAGCGAGGAGGATTTCCTCGGTCGGCCGGAATTCACCGATCCGGAGATCCTGCGCACCAATCTCGCCGCTGTCATCCTGCAGATGCTGCATCTGCGTCTTGGACAGATCGAGGATTTCCCGTTCATCGAGCCGCCAGATGGCAAGGCCATCAGCGACGGCTTCAACCTGTTGCAGGAGCTTTCTGCGGTCAATCGTGAGAACCAGCTGACCCCCTTGGGCCGACAGCTGGCGCGTTTGCCCATCGATCCGCGCCTCGGCCGCATGCTGCTCGAAGCGGCGCAGTTGGGCAGCTTGGCCGAGGTGCTGATCGTCGCCAGCGCGCTGTCGGTACAGGACGTGCGCGAGAGACCGGCCGACCGCCAGCAACAGGCTGATCAGGCCCATGCTCAGTGGAAAGACCCGGATTCTGACTTCGCCGCGCTGATCAATATCTGGCGCGGTTTCGAGGAACAGCGTCAGGCGCTCGGTTCCAATCCGTTGCGCACCTGGTGCCGGAAGAATTTCCTCAACTATCTCCGCCTTCGTGAGTGGCGTGATGCGCATCGGCAACTGACGCTTATCGTGCGGGAGTTGAAGCTCAACGATGACGCGCGGAACCGTGGCGGCCAGCCTGCTGCCGAGCATGCGAATGCAACCCCACGCAGGGTGGCAGACGGCGAAGCCGCTTCCACCGAAAGGCCCGCTCTGACCAAGGACAAAAAGGTCAACGTCAAGCTTGCCCAGCAGGCCGAAGCCACCGAGGCGGCGCAGAAGGCCAAAAGTTATGCGGCCGTGCACAAGGCGATCCTCTCCGGTCTGCTCAGTCAGGTCGGGCACAAGACCGAAGAGGGCGATTTTCTCGGTGCGCGGCAGCGGCGTTTTTGGGTGCACCCATCCAGCGTCATCGGGCGCAAGAAGCCCAACTGGATCATGGCGGCCGAGCTGGTCGAGACCACCAAACTGTTCGCCCGCATGGTCGCCAAGATCGAGCCGGACTGGATCGAGCCGCTGGCCAGGCACCTGATCAAGACCAACCACTTCGAGCCGCACTGGGAGAAGAAGCGTGAGCAGGTGGTGGCGTTCGAGCAGGTCACCCTGTACGGCATGATCGTGGTGGCGCGGCGCCCGGTGCATTTCGGCCCCATCGACCCACCGGCGGCACGAGAGCTATTCATCCGTGAGGGATTGGTGCGCGGTGAGATGCACAGTCGTGCCAAGGCGCTCACTGCAAATCGAGAGCTGCTGGAGCTGTTCGACGAATTGGAAGCCAAGGCTCGGCGGCGCGACATCATCGCCGACGAGGACACGCTGTTCGCCTACTACGACGCGCGTGTCCCCCAGGACATCTACCAGACCGCCAGCTTCGAGAGCTGGTACAAGCGCGAGAGCGCCAAGGATCCGCAACTGCTGGTCATGCGTGACGAAGACGTGCTGGCGCGTGACGCCAGCGAGGTCACCGCCGCCCAGTACCCAGATCACCTGCGCATCGGCGAGCTGCAGCTGCCGCTTGAATACCACTTCGAACCCAACCACCCGCGCGACGGCGTGACCCTGCGCGTCCCCGCGCCGCTACTTCCGCAACTGCGGGCCGAGCGGCTCGACTGGCTGGTGCCGGGGCTGATCGAGGCCAAGGCAGTGGCGCTGGTGCGCAACCTGCCAAAGGCGATCCGCAAGAACTTCGTCCCGGTGCCGGACTTCGTGAAGGCCGCGCTCTCGAAAATCACGTTCGCCGAGGGGGCGCTGCCGGATGCGCTGGGCCGCGAACTGCTGCGCATGACCGGTGCCCGCGTCTCGGATGAGGCCTGGGCGGAGGCGGCCGTGGGGCTGGAAAGCCACCTGAAGATGAACATCGAGGTGGTCGACGCCCGCGGGAAATTCCTCGGTGAGGGCCGTGATCTGGCCGAACTGACGGCGCGCTTCAATGAAGCCAGCCAGGCCGCGCTGGCGCCCCCACAACAAAAGGCCGAACAGAAACCGGTGGAGGCCAAGGGCTTCGCCCAGGTGGCGGAAAAGGCCCAGGCGAAGATGGCGGGCCTGTCCATGACCGTCTACCCGGCGTTGGTGGAGGAGGGCGGAGTGGTCAAGGAAGGCCGCTTCCCGACCCAGGCCGAAGCCGACTATCAGCACCGCCGTGCCCTGCAGCGATTGTTGCTGCAACAACTGGCCGAGCCAGCGAAGTACCTGCGCAACAAACTGCCGGGTCTCACCGAGCTGGCGCTGTTGTATCGCGACATGGGCAAGATCGATGCGCTGGTCGAAGACATCCTCCTGGCCAGCCTTGACAGCTGCATCCTGGACGGCGAAGCCCTGCTGCCTCGCGATGGTGCTGCACTTGCGTCGTTGGCGGAACGCAAGCGTGGTGACTGGGCGTCCCATGCTGAGCGTCTGGCCCGCCTGGCACTGGACATCCTCAAGCTCTGGCATGGCCTGCAGAAGCGCTTCAAGGGCAAGATCGACCTGGCCCAGGCGGTCGCCTTGAATGACATCAAGGCGCAGTTGGGCAATCTGGTCTATCCCGGCTTCGTTCGCGAAACGCCGGCCGAGTGGCTGAAGGAATATCCGCGCTATCTAAAGGCCGTCGAACAGCGCTTCGACAAGATCGGCGCCCAGCTGCAGCGCGACCGTGTCTGGTCCGGTGAGCTGGCCGGCTACTGGGAGCAGTACCAGGCACGGTTGAAAAAGCATCAGCAGGAGGGCAAACGCGACCCCGAGCTGACTCTGTACCGCTGGATGCTCGAGGAATATCGCGTATCGCTCTGGGCGCAGCAGCTGGGGACAAGGATGGCGGTGTCCGACAAGCGACTGAACAAGCAGTGGAGTCAGGTGGAGGCCTGACTCCTTCTGCGCTTGGATGTGCCGTTTCGGCCTGCTGGCACGCAGTCACGCTTGTTCAGGTCGCGGCGACTGCGCCGAGGGGACCGGTGTCCGATCCGGTCGATCGCGCCGCCAACTGTAGTCATTTCTGCTGGCGCCCTGCCTTCGAGCCAGACGTCTTCGTTACGCGGGCGACGACGATGGACGGCCAAGGCCGCCGTTCTGCTTGATCTCAAAGGTTTTGCTCAGCGCCAGATGCATGAAATCTGCTGCCAGGAAGAGCCTTCCGTTATAGCAATCGGCAGCTTCGGCGCGGACCTCTTCTATTGAAAGTCCCCGTCCAGGCAGGTTCTGGTAACGCGCACTGAAGTGCGTGAGCACCAGGTTCGGAACGCCAGCTTCCCTGGCGAAGGTAGCGACCTGCCGTGCTGTGCTGTGGCCAAAGTCGGCTTTGCCTGTATCGGCGACTGGCTGGGTATAGGTGGCTTCGTGGACCAGTACGTGTGCGCCCTCGCACGCATCGTGCAGCAGCTCGGGGCGGTCGTTGTCGCCTGCTACGACGATGCGGCGGGGCGGGCGGGTCGCCAGTAGATAGCGATCGCTGCGGAGCATGCGGCCATCCAGCTCAACGTCGTAGCCTCGCGCCACTTGGCCCCAGAGCGGGCCGCGCGGGATGGCGTCCCGGTCCAGTTTGTCGATATCGAGGCGCGGATCCGGGCGCGCTTCGGTAAAGCGGTAGCCCCAGCATGGCACCCGGTGCGAAAGGGCGATTCCATCGATATGCAAATACGGGGTGCGCCAGCCATCCAGGGTTTCGCTGGGGTGAAAGCGCAGCTCGAATGGGAGTCTGCTCTGGCTCATGGCAAGGGTGGCGTGCACCCAGCCTTCGATGGCGGCGGGCGCGATGATATCCAGCGGCGCCTGACGACCAGCCATGCCGGCGCTGGCGAGCAGACCCGGCAGTCCGTAGCAGTGATCGCCATGTACATGGGTGATGAGGATCGTCCGCAAGCCATGCAGGGTTAGCCGCGTACGCAACAGCTGATGCTGGGTCGCCTCGCCACAGTCGATCAGATACCAGCCCTTGCCACTGCTTTCAAGCAAGGCCAGAGCGCTGACATTGCGTGCTTTGGTCGGTGTGCCGGATGAAGTGCCGAGAAAGATCAGTTCCATGTGCGGGCTCGCGCTGCGGGTTGAAGACAGTATGGCGGGTTGCAGCGTCGCAGATGGCCCCTACATCGGTATCGAGGCGTGCCAATCGCTTGCTTATTCCATATGGATACTAAGAAAGCACAAACTTATATTAAGAATAGACAGCGCATCCCGTTATGCTGCCCGCCACTGACATCCCTCTAAGCCCCACCTTGAGATCGAATGATGGAGATTGGCGTTCTTGGCTTTGTAGTCGCCGGCCTGGTGGTCGGCTTTATCGTCGGCATGACGGGTGTGGGTGGCGGCTCGCTGATGACGCCGATCCTCTTGTGGTTCGGCGTCAGCCCGGCGGCGGCCGTCGGCACCGATCTGCTCTATGCAGCCATCACCAAGGCAGGTGGCGTCTGGGTTCATCAGAAAAACCGTAACATCGACTGGCGTATTACCGGCTGGCTGGCGTTGGGCAGTGTGCCGGCGGCCGCGCTGACGCTCTGGATACTCAAAGGGCTGCACAGCGACCAGGATGCGCTCAACGCCGTCATCAAGCAGTCCCTTGGGATTGTGCTGGTGCTCACTGCGCTGGCGGTGTTGTTCAAGAAGCAGCTGCTGGCTTTTGCTGCGCGTCTTTCCGGTCCGACGCCGCGGCTGTCGCCTGGTGGTCTGGATGCTCTGACGGTCATTGTGGGCGTGGTGCTGGGTGCGGTGGTCACGCTCACTTCGATTGGCGCGGGAGCGCTGGGTACGGTGGCGCTGTTTTTCCTCTATCCGCTGCTGGCGACTCGTCGCCTGGTGGGGACGGAGATTGCCCATGCCGTGCCGTTGACCCTGGTGGCGGGTCTGGGCCACGCCAGCATGGGTAACATGGACTGGACCATCCTGACCTACCTGCTGATAGGCTCGTTGCCGGGCATCTATCTGGGTAGCAACCTGTCCGGTCGAGTGCCTGATGCGGTGCTAAGACCTTGCCTGGCAGTAATGCTGGCCACGATCGGTTATAAGCTGATCTGACCTACTGCCTCTTGGGAGTGCGACGCGACGCTGGTTCATCTGGACGGGTGTCGCCGTTGCCAGACATGCATGACAGACCCGACGTTTCGCTTCTACGCCAGGTTGAACGCCTTCCTCCCAGTCCACCGCCGCGGGCAGGCGTTTCGCTGTTCCTGTGCCGAGTCCGCCACTACCAAGCACATGATCGAAGCCCTTGGCGTACCGCATACCGAGGTGGCGCTGGTGGTGGTCAATACTCAGCCGGCTGGCCTTGACTGGCAGATCAGGCACGGTGATCGCATCGCCGTCTATCCCCGATTCGAACAGCTGGACATCAGTACGCTGACCGATGTCAGGCCGTTGCCTCCAGGCCGCCCGCGCTTCGTGGCCGACGCGCACCTCGGTGGTCTGGCGCGGTTACTGCGCATGGCCGGCTTCGACACGCTCTACGACAACGGTTACGAAGATGCGGCCATGGCCGAAATGGCCAACCGCGAGGGCAGGATATTACTGACGCGTGACCGGCCGCTGCTGATGCACAGGGTGGTGAGCCACGGCTGCTATGTGCATGCGATCAAGCCCCAGGATCAGTTGCGCGAGCTTTATCAGCGTCTCGATCTGGCGGCTCACGCCCGTGCTTTCAGTCTGTGTCTGAGCTGCAACGTGCCACTGCACCCGATGGACAAGGAGGCCATACTCGATCGCGTGCCGCCGCGGGTGCAGGCGCGCCATGAGCGGTTTCTCGGCTGCGATCACTGTGGCCGAATCTTCTGGGAGGGCACGCACTGGCAGGACATGCGTGCCTTGCTCGATTCCCTGACGCTTGCGGACTAGCCTCTCTGCCTTAACGAGCTTCAGCGGCCTGTCTGCTCGTTCAGTGCTGCACGGCTCTCTGGGCCCCCGGCCTCTCACCTAGGCAGTACCGACGCGCTTGTCGCGGCGACGGCTAGGTAAGGAATACGTTTCCAGCCGATCAATCCGCGATGAACAACAGCCCGCCTTGCGGCCGCATAGCAGTAGCGCCGGTCGCGCGCCTTCAGGCGTGCTCGCAGTTGACCATCCAGGACACCCCGAAACGATCCACGAGCATGCCGAAGCGCTCGGCCCAGAAGGTCTTTTCAAGCGGCATCACCACCTGTCCGCCTGCAGCCAAGCCTTCGAAAAGGCGCTCACTCTCGGCGACACTCGCCGGATGCAGCGAGATGGAGCAGCCCTTGATGCCCTCGTACGTTCCGCCACCACAGGCAGGGTCTCCCGGCATGGTGTCGGACGCCATCAGCCGGAACTCGCCCAGGTTCAGGCAGACATGCATGATTCGCTCAAGGTGTTCGGCCGGAAAATGCTCGGCTTCGGGTGCCTGGGCGAAGGTCATCATCTCGAGCTCGCCGCCGAGTATCTGCTGGTAGAAGGTGAAGGCATCGCGGGCCTGTCCATCGAAGGTCAGGTAAGGGGTAATTTTCATCTGCTGGGTTCCTGGCTGGATTACGTGGAGATCTATGCGTGAAAGCAGTGATTACTGCTGACGCAGATCGGGGTGGATTCTGCCCGAGGTATTAGGCCTCGAAGACCTGACGGATCATGATCTCGGGCTCGCCTAGTGCTGATGCGGGGCAGCGATGCATCCAGCTGACCGCTTCCTGCGTTGTGGCCTATGGCTGCTGGGCTTCCACTGGGCATATCACCTGCCTCGGTCTGGGCGGTTGACTGGGTCATCGCCATGAATCGCATCGTTCCTGGCTCCCTTGGTGTGGATGACAGCCTAGTCCGGGTAGAACAGATTCGCTGGACGTACCCATGGTCGTTTCGGGAATGGAGAAATCGACAATAGCGCAGATTATTTTTCAGATTCGCTGCATCCAGTCGTCGTTCTGCTGGGTAGTACAGATAGCGGCATCGTTGCCGCCCATCCGATCACTAACCGGAGACACAAAAATGGACGCGAACAAGATCCTCTGCCTGACTGGTCTGGCCCTTGCCCTTGGCTCAACCAGCAGTTTCGCCCAGATGGACGTACCTGAAGCGGTGCGCGTACCGGATGGCCACAAGGTCGCCATGCAAACGGTCGGTGTCGGCCAGATCACCTATGAATGCCAAGCCAAGACCGACATGCCCGGCCAGATGGCCTGGGTGTTCATGGGCCCCAAAGCGGCGCTCAACGACCGCAGCGGCAAGCAGGTCGGCAAATACTACGGCCCACCGGCCACCTGGGAAGCGATGGATGGCTCCAAGGTGACCGGAACGCAAGTCGCGATTGCCCCGGCTGGTGAGGGCAACATTCCTCATCAGTTGGTCAAGGCCAATCCAGCTGAAGGCGAGGGAGCAATGACCGGTGTCGCTTACATCCAGCGCGTCGCGACCAAAGGCGGCGCAGCACCGGCCAAAACATGCGCAGCGGCCAACGAGGGCGAGCGCCAGATCATCGATTACCAGGCCGACTACCTGTTCTGGGCCAACGAGTGAGCAACGCGCAGCGGGTGAAATGCCGCTCGATATGAGCGCTGATCGCCCCTATGCTCTGACTCCCCGGCACGCATGCGTCGGGGGTGTCGATAACCAGCCAATGGCAGATCAAGTGTCGCAACCCCCCTTGTTCGATTACGAAGCGGCCCTGCGCGCCTGCGCGCGTGGCGATCGCTCAGCGTTGCAGCAACTTTACGAGCAGGAGAGTCCGCGCCTGCTCGGCGTGGTGCAGCGCATCGTGCGCGACCTGGCCCTGGCTGAAGACATCGTCCATGACGCCTTCATCCGCATCTGGAACAAGGCCGGGACCTACGACCAGACGCGTGGCTCGGCCCGCGGCTGGATTTTCAGCCTGACCCGACACCTTGCACTCAATGCCGTTCGTAACAATGCCCGCCACCTCCAGATCGAGCCGGACGAGGAGGGCGACATGGCGCACGCCGCCATCGACGGCTGGCAGGAGCAGGCCGACGCCTTTGATTGGCGGGTGAGCCCCGGCAGGATCGAAGCCTGCCTCGAACAACTTGAACCGGTGCGTCGCAATTGCGTGCTTCACGCCTACGTCGATGGCTATTCACACCAGGAAATCGCCCAGCGCCTGGGTGCGCCACTGGGCACGGTGAAAGCCTGGATCCGCCGCAGCCTGACCGCCCTTCGTGAGTGCATCGGATGAACAACGAACCCAAGGATCCGAACGAGGCCCTGCACGAACTCGCCGGCGAATACGTGCTTGGAACCCTTGCAGCCGAAGACAGGGAAGCGGTCGAAAAGCGCCTGGCCGTGGAGCCTGAGTTGCAAGCAGCAGTCGACTACTGGGAAGCGCGGCTGCTCTACCTGACCGATCTGGTCGAACCGCAAAGGCCCTCGCCGCGCTTGTGGAACCGCATCGAGCGCAGTCTGGACGAGACGGGTCGCCAGGCCGCTCCGGTTGTACCCGCCCGCCCGAACAGCTGGTGGGAGAGCCTGTCGCTGTGGCGTGGTTTTGCTGCAGCCGGCATGGCCGCCACGCTGTTGCTCGGCGCCTTGTTGCTGACGCGTCTTTCACCCGAACCTTCGCCAACTTGGCTCGTTGTGCTTGCCACCCCACAGGACCTTTCACCGGGTTGGGTCGTGCAGGCCAGCAATCGAACGCAGGAGATCGAGCTGATTCCGCTGGGCGTTAGCGAACTGCCACCGGACAAGGCCCTGCAGCTCTGGACCAAGGCCGAGGGCTGGCAGGCACCGGTGTCCCTCGGTCTGGTCAAGCCAGGCGAGCCGGTAAGGATTCGCCTCGACGATCTACCACCGTTGCAGCCCAACCAATTGTTCGAATTGACGCTGGAACAGCCGACCGGCTCGCCGACCGGCCTGCCAACCGGTCCGATTCAGTTCATCGGGCGCGCGGCCAAGGTGATCTGAGGGTTTTCAGCCGCGCGGCGGGATATTCAGGCCCTTGGCCACAGCCGGTCGCGCGATGAAGGCATCCAGCACCCGCTGCACGTTGACGAAGCGTTCGAACTCCACCAGTTCGCGCGCTTCGTAGAACTCAACCAGGCCGCGGACCCACGGGAAGGTGGCGATATCGGCGATGCTATAGCGCCCACCCATGATCCACTCGCGGCCTTCAAGGCGCTTGTCCAGCACGCCCAGCAGGCGCTGGGCTTCGGCGACGTAACGATCGCGTGGACGCTTGTCCTCGTAGTCCTTGCCGGCGAACTTATGGAAGAAGCCCAGCTGGCCAAACATCGGCCCGACGCCACCCATCTGGAACATCAACCACTGGATCGTCTCGTAACGGGCGGCGGCATCTTCCGGCATGAGCTGGCCGGTCTTGTCCGCCAGGTACAACAGGATCGCACCGGACTCGAACAACGCCAGCGGCTCACCGTCCGGGCCGTTGGGATCGAGGATCGCCGGAATCTTGTTGTTCGGGTTCAGCGAAAGGAATTCTTCCGAGCGCTGGTCACCGCTCTCGAAGCTGACCAGATGCGCTTCATAGGGCAGGCCGGTCTCTTCGAGCATGATCGACACCTTCACCCCGTTGGGCGTGGGCAGCGAATACAGCTGCAGGCGATCAGGGTAGCTGGCAGGCCATTTCTGGGTGATGGTGAAGGTGGATAGGTCGTGCATCGGTTCCTCCTTGGTGACGTAGCAGATGAGGTAGGTCGCCGTAAGTAGCAGGCGTCTTGGCCGGTTCCCATTGGGACACTCGCAGTCTCTGCTCGTTGCTGTCTGGTTGTAACCGTCGGGTTGGACGGGCCTGCCCAGGGTTCCGGTTAGCGGGATGACAGACGCTCGTTGTCTGCGTCCGACGCTTTGCACGGGCATTGGTGCCGGCTATGGTTGGACATCCAATACCCCACGGAGCGCCGCACGTGTCCCTGACTACCCCCTACGACCCACAGAACATCTTCGCCCAGATCATTCGCGGCGATGCGCCGTGCTACAAGCTCTACGAGGATGATGACGTGCTCGCCTTTCTCGACCTCTTTCCGCAGTCCTATGGGCACGCGCTGGTGATTCCGAAGCGGTCCGCGGCGTGCAACATCCTTGATGTGGATACCGATGCGCTGTGCAAGGTGATGGCGGTGGCGCAGAAGCTCGCTCGGGTGATCGTCGACGAGCTGCAGCCTGACGGCGTGCAGGTCGCGCAGTTCAACGGGGCGCCGGCGGGGCAGACGGTGTTTCATATCCATGTGCATATCGTGCCGCGCTACTTGGGCGAGGGGCTCGGCATCCATGCTGCGGGCAAGGCCGATCCGGCAGAGCTGGAGAAGCTGCAGGCGCGGCTGGTAGCCAGGCTTGCCGAGAGCCGGGGCTGACCTACGCTTGAGCCAACACCGCTGCCGCAATGGTTACAGCCGCGACCATCGCAGCAGCGAAGAGGCACCAAAGTACTATTCGTGGTGAATCTGAGGCTTCGTACCCTGCGGGCATGAAGCCTGCTCCGCTGTTCCTCACCCTGTCTTTCGCTCGCGCATGCCTCGCTGCGCTTCGATGCGGGCGTGCAGTTCTGCTCGTGATGGCCCCGCTGTTTGTGCAGGCGCAGGGCGAGGCGCAACCGCTTCCGGTACTGACCCTCAGCGTATTGCAGTTCGGCACGCCGCACTGGGAGCTCGACCATCTCAAGCGTCACGGGCTGGACAAGGCCAACGGTTTCGAGCTTGAGGTGCGCTTGGTGGCTGATCTGCCCGCATCACGTCTGGCACTGAGCAGTGGCAGCGTGGATGGCGCGGTGAGCGATTTGCTCTGGGCACAGGCGCGCTATGAGGCCGGGACGGCTTATCACTACCTGCCGTTTTCTTCGCAGATCGGCGAAGTGCTGGTAAACGACGGCAGCCCTGTTCGTACCCTGGCCGACCTGCGCGGCAAGCGCATCGGTGTTGCCGGAGGGCCGGACGGGCTTGGCTGGCAACTGTTGCAGCAGGTGGCGGCGGGGCAGGGAATCGATCTGGCGCGTGAGGCGACGGTGCAGTACGCGGCGCCGCCCCTGCTCAGCCAGGCGCTGCGGCGCGGCCAGGTGGATGCGCTGCTGACCTTCTGGCATTTCTCGGCACGCCTGCGTGGTGAAGGAGGGGTGCACAGCGCGTTCGGTCTGGCCGAACTGGTCGGCGCGCTGGGGCTCGATCCCGATCTGCCCGTGCTTGGTTATCTGTTCCCGCAAGCCTGGGCCAGTGAGCACGACGATCTCTTGCAGCGCTTCTCCCGTGCGTTGCGCGAGAACAAGGAAGAACTGGCGAGCCAGCCCGATCACTGGCAGGAGATCCGGCCGCTGATGCGTGCCGAGAATGACTCTGTGTTCGCCGCGCTGCATGACAGCTTCGTCGAAGGCATTCCGCAACCGCTGGACGAGTCGCGTATCGCTGCGCTGCAACGGCTATTGGTGCTGACGGGTGCCGAGCCGGAAAAGCTGATGCCCGCGGCGCTGTTCAAGAGCGAACCATGACCGGCTCGCGCTATGCCTGCTGGGTTGCGCTGCCGCTGTTGATCGTGGTGTGGGCCGTCATTGCAATGACAGTGGAAACGCCGCTGCTGCCTTCACCGGCTGAGGTGGCTCGCACGTTCTGGCTCGCCGTACAGAGCGGTGACCTGCCGCACCATCTGTGGGTCACCTTGCGCCGCGTGCTGATCAGTTTTGCCCTGGCGATGCTACTGGGGGCGCTGCTGGGCGTATGGATGGGGCGCTCGCGGCTCGCCAACGCAGTGCTCGACCCGCTGCTGGTGCTTTTTCTCAACCTGCCGGCGCTGGTCATCATCATCCTGCTCTATGTCTGGTTCGGCCTCGTCGAAGCCGCCGCCGTGCTGGCCGTGGTGATCAACAAGGTACCGAACGTGGCGGTGACCATACGCGAAGGTGCGCGCAGCCTCGATCCAAAGCTGGAGCAGATGGCGCAGGTCTACGGCTTCAACCCTTGGCAGCGAATGGTGGACGTCTGGCTGCCGCAGCTGTTCCCCTATCTGATGGCGGCCACCCGCGGAGGCCTGGCGCTGATCTGGAAAATCGTCCTGGTGGTCGAATTGCTGGGCCGCTCCGATGGCGTCGGCTTCCAGCTGCACATGGCGTTTCAGGTCTTCGATGTGGCGAGCATCCTGGCCTACAGCCTGGCATTCATTGCCGTGGTGCAGGTGATCGAACTGGCGCTGCTGCAGCCGCTGGAACGACGCGCCTCAGGCTGGCGCGAGGCGGGCCTGCAGCATGCTTGAGTTACGGATCGACGGCGCGGCAGTGGGGCATGCGGTGCTGGGTGCCATTGATGTGCAGGTGCAGGCCGGGGACCGGATATGCCTGTTGGGCCCCTCCGGCATCGGCAAGACGACACTGCTCAATGCCATTGCCGGGCTCGATCCCCGCTTGCGCTCCGCGGTCCACTCGCGAGCGGGAGTGCGCGTTGGCTATCTGTTCCAGGAGCATCGCTTGCTGCCCTGGCGCACGGTACGGCAGAACCTGGCGTTGGTCGGTGCCTCTCCTGCAGACATTGATCGTCTGTTGAGCGAGGTGGGGCTGGACGGCGCCGGTGACCGTCTGCCAGACCAGCTCTCGCTGGGCATGGCGCGTCGAGCGGCGCTGGTCCGCAGCCTGGCTATCCGGCCGGATCTGCTGTTGCTAGACGAGCCCTTTGCCTCGCTGGACCCGGATCGTGCTGCCGAGCTGCGCGGACTCATCATCCGGTTGCTGGATGCCCAGCCCGGAATGGCGATGATCTGCGTGACCCATGACGCACGCGACGCCGATGAGTTGGCCAATCGTCTCTGGTACATGAGCGGCCGGCCCGCGACCTTGCGCTGGGATCGGCCACTGACCGTTGCCGCCAGCGCCAGCCAGGTCAGCGAGGCGTTGCGCTCGCTCAAGGCCTAGCCGACCGCCAGTTGAGTCAGGGCATGCAACAGCAGCCCGACCAGCCCGCCTACCAGCGTGCCGTTGATACGGATGTACTGCAGGTCCTTGCCGACGCTCTGTTCCATCTGCTCCACCAGTTCGCGGCTTTCCCAGTTTTCCACACGCTGGGCGATGTACTTGCCTATCTGGCCGCGATAGCGATCGAGCATCCCCGGCGCGGCGGCCAGCAGTTGCTCATTGATCCAGGTGCGCATCTGGGTGTCGGCCGCCAGCGAATCGCCCAGGCGTCGGGTCAGGCCCACGATCCGTTTGCCGATGCGCGAATCCGGGCTCTCCAGATCCGCTTCCAGCCACTCGGTCAGCTCGCGCCAGAGCGTCCGCAGATAGTCGGTGGTTGCCGGATGTTCCAGCAGCTGAGCGACGATGCGCTCGACCTCCAACCGGTAGGCCGGGTCATGCTTGAGATGGTCGATGTATTCGGCGACGTGCTCGTCGAAGCGCTCGCGCAGGGGATGTTCAGGGTCACCTGCGATCTCGGCAATGACGGCGGAAACGCCGTCGACGAACTTGTTCGCCGACCAGCCGCCGACCGCCTTGCCCAGCCCCAGATAGCGCAGGGTACGCACCTCGGCGGTGATGGCATCGGCGACCAGTGCGCGGGTGTCGTCGTCCTGCAGCAGGGCGTCGATCTTGCCCAGCGCCTCGTCGAGCATCGCCTGGTGCTTGCCCTGGCGCGTAAGCATTTCCAGCACCTGGCCGCAGACCGGTGCGAGATCGACCTTGCGCGCACGCTTGACCAGCTTGGCCTGGACAAACCCCTGCACACGCTCGTCATGCAGCGACTCCACGCCAAAGCGCGCCATGCCGGTGAGCTGCTTACCTACGGCTTCGGCATTTGCCGGATGACGCAGCCAACTGGCCAGGCGACCGCCGATATCCAGGGCTTCCAGCTTGGCCAGCACCAGCGGCGTGGACAGAAAATGGGTGGTGATGAAGGTCGAGAGGTTCCGCCCGATGCGTGCCTTGCTGCGTGGAATGATCGCGGTATGCGGGATCGGCAGGCCCAGCGGGTGGCGGAACAGGGCGGTGACCGCGAACCAGTCGGCGATGGCGCCAACCATGGCGGCTTCGGCAAAGGAGGCAAGATAACCCCATGCCGCGTGGCGAGGCTCCATGGCGGTCGCGATGACGTAGAGCAGGGCGGCGAGCAACAGGAGAAGAGTGGCGACCAGCTTCATGCGCGAAACCGGGTTTTGCCAGAGGCGATGCAGAGGGCTCATGGGCTTCCTCTTTTGTATGCGGCGGTGGGTGGCGCTCAGATGTATCCGGGGATGAGCCAACGGGTCTGCCTATACAGGACAGACCCGATTGGGAGGGCGTGGGTTCGTATGACGCTGGCGTGCGGCTTATTCCTCGTCGTCTTCCTCGCGCAGCAGGACATAGCTGCCATCGTCCAGCTGTTCGCAGACGTAAAACATGCTGATCGAGCCGTCCAGTTCGGTGACAGCGGCATAATCGTCGGCTTCCACGGTAAAGAATCCCTTGGAGTCGGAACCGGGTTCGCTGGCGAATACGGCAGTGAAGAAGGCGTCTTCCGGCATCCCGTCGAAATAGTCGGCGCGCGCCTTGGCGTCCCACTCCTGCGGCGGCTCGAACTGACCGGTGATGATGACGCGGGCATCGCCCATGTCCCGCTCCTCGCCGTCCGGATCGGTTTCGTGAGCGCGGTAGATGGTGCAGCTCAGCGCATCCGGGTCGGCCAGGATACGGTCACGCGAAGGGTTCTGGGTTGCAGGCATGGCAGGCGGCTCCGGTCACAGGTGGGATTGCCGGCAGTGTGGTGGAGTCCAGGAGTCGCTGCAATCGCAACTTGAGCGGCGCGGCAGATTCTTTGCGTCGAGCCAGGCTGATCGGACCGCCGGCAATCGCACAGGCGAACGCCTTCGCGCCGCTGTGGCTCCAACGGATAGACCCTATCGCACCATTGCAACGAGGTAGCCATGAGCGAAGACAAGCAGACCCGGGATGAGCAGGACAAGCCAGCAGAAGATTCGTCCGATATCACCATGACCGATGCCGGCGAGAAGGAGCCGGGAGAGGACCCTGACTTCGACGATACCGAGATCGACAGCCGCGGCTAGATCAACCCCGGGGCGCAACCGATGTTGCGCCTGAAACTGGAGGCATCATGGACCAATACCACGTGAACCCGACCCCGATGGGCTGGGAGCTGACCGATCCGCAATCGAAGGAAACGCTGCTGCGTACCCTGACCAAGGACGAGATGTTTACCGAACTGGACAAGCTCATGGCCGGCAAGACCGCTTCGGTCGAGGTCTACCGGCGTGACGGGAGCCTTGAAGAAGAGCGGCCTTATCCGGGCAGCAGCCATCCGGTGTCGACCCGTTAAAATTGGATCAGCGCATCTTTTCCGTACGGCGAGCGAACAAAGCTGTCATACCATCACCGCTTCGCCTATCTGACCGGAGAGTCCCCATGCGCATGGCCTTTGCCCTCATCCCGTTACTGGCCCTGGCTGGCTGTTCGTCATGGCAGGCTGATCCGGAGGACATCACGGCGGTTCCCGAGGAGCGCTTGCGCGGCTACCAGACCCCTGTTGCCAATGGTGGCGAGCTGGTTGTCACCCGTGACTTCGGCCTGCGCGGCGGCGGCTGCTATGTCGCTGTGATGGTTGACCGCAGGCTCGCCGCACGCATCCATGTCGGCGAGCAGGTGCGGTTGCAGGTCCCGGCTGGCATGCGCATCGTCAGTATCGAGTCAGATCCCGAGGACGACACACTCTGCGGCAAGGGCGGCCTGCTGCGGGAAAAGGCCGCACGGGTCGAACCGGGCGAGACGTTGGAGTTCCGTATCAGCAGCGACAACCGTGTCGGCTTCGACATCAACCAGGTCGACACCAAGTAAGGCCGGTGCGGCGGTTCAGTCCCAGGCGTGAGGCGGTATCACCAAGAAACATTCCTGCACCAGCCCGGCCGAACCCTCGGTTCGGTTTGCCGCTCCCAGATAGGCCAATCGTTGTGCTTGACCCCTGCGGCGCCTGCCGCGGCCTGCACAACGACCATACGCCAACGCGGTCGAGCGGCCGTCTTTGCAAGGAGTCGATGAGTGAAAAGAGTGATGTCTTCCCTGACCTTTGTTGCCGGGCTTGCCCTGATCCCGACAGTGCATGCCGACGAGCAAGCAGGCTACGGACCGCACCTCGAAGGGTTCAGCTACCCCCATCGGATCGAGCGCTTCGAGTTTTCCTCGCAGCGCCAGCCATTGACCATGGGCTACATGGACGTGGCCCCGGCGGGAAAGGCCAATGGGCGAACGGTCGTGCTGATGCATGGCAAGAATTTCTGCGCGGCGACCTGGGAGGAGAGCATCGCGGTGCTTTCGCAGAACGGCTATCGGGTGATTGCGCCTGATCAGATCGGCTTCTGCAGCTCCAGCAAACCCGAGGGATACCAGTTCAGCTTCGCGCAGCTGGCGCACAACACCCGGGCGCTGCTGCAGTCGCTGGACATCGAGCAGGCCACGGTGATCGGCCACTCCATGGGGGGCATGCTGGCCTCGCGGTTTGCGCTCAACTACCCGGAAATGGTCGAGCAGCTGGTGCTGGTCAACCCCATTGGTCTTGAAGACTGGCAAGCGAAAGGCGTCCCTTATGCGCCTATCGAAGCGCTCTACGAGAACGAACTGCAGACCGACTTCGAGAAGATCAAGGCCTATCAGCAGAAGTTCTACTACAACGGCAGCTGGGAGCCGCGTTATGACCGCTGGGTGGAGATGCTCGCCGGAATGTATGCCGGAGAGGGCAAGGAAATCGTCGCCTGGAACCAGGCGCAGACCTCCGACATGGTCTTCACCCAGCCGGTGATCCATGAGTTCGACCAGATGAGCGTGCCTACCCTCCTGCTCATAGGTGGCAAGGACCGCACCGCGCCAGGGGCGAACCGGGCGTCGGAAGAGGTCGCGCAGCGCCTGGGCAACTATCCCGAGCTGGGCCGGCATGCCGCGTCGATGATCCCCGATGCGACGCTGGTGCCGTTCCCCGAACTGGGGCATTCACCGCAGGTCGAGGCGCCAGAAGTCTTTCACAAGGCGTTGCTGCGCGGGCTCGACAAGGCGCGCTGAACGGGCCTGATAGCGGTAGTGCGCGTTCAGCCCTCGCGGATCAACTCCTGAATGCGCACGGCCAGCTCATCGAGTACGAAGGGTTTGGTCATCATGTGCATGTTCGCTTCAAGCTGCCCGTCACCGAGGATGCTGCTATCGGCATAGCCGGTGATAAACAGCACCTTGAGCTCCGGACGCGCGAGGCGCGCAGCATCGGCCATCTGCCTGCCATTCATGCCGCCAGGCAAGCCTACGTCGCTGACCAGCAGGTCGATGCGTGCATCGGACTGCAACACCTCCAGGCCCGAGGGCCCGTCCGCGGCTTCGAGGGCGTGATAGCCGAGATCGTGCAGTACCTCGCTCACTAGCATGCGGATGGTCGGTTCGTCGTCCACTACCAGCACCGTCTCACCTGCCTTGGCACGGGGTGCTTCGCTCAGTTGAGGCTGGGGTGCCGGCTGTTCGGCGTCGCCCGGATGGCGCGGCAAGAACAGGCTGACCCGGGTACCTTCGCCTTCCCGGGACTCGATCTCCACCTGCCCCCCTGTCTGACGGGCAAATCCGTAAATCATCGACAGACCAAGCCCGGTGCCGGAGCCGATGGGTTTGGTGGTGAAGAAGGGGTCGAACGCCTTGGCAACCACGCCAGGTGCCATGCCGATCCCGTTATCCGAAACGCTCAGGCAAACGTAGGCGCCGGTCGGCACGTCAAGGGACCTGGCCTTGAGCTGATCCAGCTCCAGGTTGGCGGTTTCGACCGTCAGCCTGCCCCCGGCGGGCATCGCATCGCGGGCGTTGATGCACAGGTTGAGCAGGGCGTTCTCCAACTGATTCGGGTCGACCAGGGTTGGCCAGATATGGCCGATTGCCTGGATTCGCAGCTCGATCGCCGGCCCTACGGTGCGTCTAACCAGGTCTTCCATGCTCATCACCAGCTGGTTTATATCGGTTGGCCGCGGTGCCAGCGTCTGGCGACGCGAGAAGGCCAGCAACCGGTGGGTCAGCGCGGCCGCCCGCTTGGACGAGCTCTGTGCCGCGTCGATATAGCGGTCCAGCCCATCGAAACGGCCCTGACGCAGGCGCAGTTGCAGCAGCTCCAGGCTGCCGGTGATGCCCGAGAGCAGGTTGTTGAAGTCGTGCGCCAGGCCGCCGGTGAGCTGGCCCACCGCTTCCATCTTCTGCGATTGGCGCAGGCGATGCTCGGACTCGGCGAGATCCGCGGTGCGTTCGGCAATCAGGCTTTCCAGCCTGGCGTTCAGTGAGCGCAAATCCTGCTCGGCCCGGCGCCGTTCGATGGCTCCTCGGGTGCGCTCGGCAACTTCACGGGCGAACGCCGCTTCTTCGGCGGTCCACTCGCGCGGCATTGAGGCGTTTACGAAGATCAGTGCAACGGTCCGGCCTTGTTCGATGATCGGCACGTTGATGAGCGCGCGCACGCCGAACTTGCCAAGCGTAGCGGCTGTGTCACGGGTGCGTGGGTCCGTTTGGGTATCGCTGATGCTGACCGTGTCGCCGCGCAGCAGCTCATCGAGGTAGCTGCCGTAACTGGGCAGGTGGTGGCGGCCGGCGACGCTGACGGTACCCGGTGTTGTCCAGTCGCCATTGACCATCAGGGTCTGGCTGTCCGCCTCGATCACGCCGTATCCGGCGCGACAGGCAAGCAGGGTCCTGCCGAGAATTTCCGCTGTGCTGGAGGCGATCTGATCGATGTCCTGCATGTCGCGCAGACGGTCGCTCAGTTCCAGCAGGCCGCTGCGCCGCGTTTCTGCAACGTGGCTGTCCGTCACCTCGCGGAACAGGGTGGCGAATCTGTCACGCTCGAACCGGTGGGTGCGGCCTTCATACCAGCGTCCGGCGGTGCCGATCTGACGGGTGAAGGATGCCGGAATGCCGCTATCGACCACCGCGGCCGTTTCGTCGATCCAGCAGTCGTCGTCGTTGAAGAGCTGCCGGTAGGTGCGTTGCCGTGCCAGGTCGGGGTTGAGCTCCACGGTCCGACCCCAAGCTGCATTCACGTCCAGATAGCGCAGGTCGACGACCTTGCCCTGTTCGTCACGGATCACTTCGCCAAGTACGAAGCCTTCGCTGAGGTTTTCGAACAGACCGCGCCAGTGAGCCTCGCTCCGGGCCAGCGCCAGCTCCGCCTGGCGCCGCTGGGAAATGTCATTGAACAGGATAGCCACCAGGCGATCCCCGGGGTCGCCGATGCGCAGGGCCTGCACGTCGTACCAGCAACCCAGTGAAACCGCTGCATTCTCGAAGCGCTCGGCAGTGCCGGTAAGGGCCACGCGGCCATAGGTATCGAACCAGTGCCGCTCTAGCCCCGGCGCGATTTCACTGACCCATTTGCCCGCGGAGTTGTACAGCCCGGTCATCCGTTCGAATGCCGGATTGCCCTCGACGATGCGGTAGTCCACGGCCCGGCCGGCGTCATCGAAGCGCAACTGGACGACGCAGAAGCCTGTATCGATGGTGCCCAGCAGCGTGCGGTAGCAATGGTCGCTGGCTGACTGGCTGAGCCTGTTTGTATCCGGACTAGGCAACGCTGCGCTGACAGCTGGCTGCTCGAGCCCTGTCGTGTCACCCCTGGCCTGGGCGAGCTCGGCGCGCAGCCGTTCGACTTCGTCCTGAAGGGACCGGGCATGGCATATGAGCTGTTCGGCTTCGACGTTGGTCACAGGTTCCTTGGCCTTGCGGGCGACTGGCTGCATTTCTGATTCCGTACGACGCCAAGCCAGGGTCTTGGCCTAAGCCGGCGATGCGCGGGTGATGTTCTGCTCAAGATATGAGCGCTGCGCCCGGTCAACAGTTTCCCATGCAGCTGGAAACAGGGCGGCCAGACCCTGCTTCGCGAGTCGCTACGGCAGGTCGCCGCTCGGAGCCTGACCGGCGAGACGAGAAGGGTATGCCCGGGCAACGAGGTTTCTGTCGGCTGGCAACCGAAACGCAGCCAGCCTGCGCGGGCTGTTCAACAGGGAAAGCTGACGCAGACCACCGCACCGTCCCGGTTGCTCCGGCTGACAGTGGCGCTGCTGCTGCGCGCCAGGGCGTCGATCAGCTGCATGCCTTTTGCACCGCCGCGCGCTCGCTCACTGCTCAGCTCTTCCTCGCTGAACCCGCGGCCCGTGTCTGCGATCGAGAACTCGGCTGTGCCGGGGCCGGTTGGTCCTACCCTCAGCAGCACCCGGTCGGCGCCGCCGTGCTTGATGGCATTTATTACCAGTTCGTTGACGATCAAACCGAGGTTGGAGGCAACCCGGAAGGGCACCTTGACCGACTGGGATTCCGCTACCAGCGTCGCGCTTTCGCCACTCTCGATGCTCAGTACGTTGCGCGCCAGATTGGGGAGATATTCGGCCAGATCGACCGTGCCGCTGCTGTATCTGTGCAGCTCGTTCTGCACCACACCGACGCCGTGGACACGGCTGATGGCGCCCTGCAACAGGGTCTTGGCCTCATCGCCACTGGCGCGGGTTTTCGACAACTGCAGGAAGGCGATGATCAGCTGCAGGTTGTTCTTCACGCGATGGTTGAGCTCTGCCAGCAGCACACGCTGGTGTTCTTCCAGGTCGCGCTGTTCGGTGATGTCGATGCAGCTGCCGAAATAGCCGGCGAACTCTCCGTTCCGGTAGAACGGCGCACCGTTGTCCAGAAACCAGCGGTAGGCGCCATCATGGCGACGTAACCGGTAGGGCATGGTGAAGGATTCGCGGGCATCGAAGGCGTCGGTGTAGATGGCGACGCAACGATCGTAATCGTCGGGATGGACATCCTCCGCCCAGCCGTAGCCGAACAGTTCGGCCTGTGTCCGACCGGAGAAATCCAGCCAGGGCTTGTTGAACCAGTCACACAGCTTGTCGGTACCTGAGCGCCAGATCATGACCGGCGCGTTGTCGGCCAGCTCACGAAACTCCTGCTCGCCCATGCCGTCCCCTCGCTCGGTCGCAAGGCTTTCCGTTGGGTTCATGGTCTACCCCTCAGCATTTCCCGGCAGCACCAGGCGAAAAGAGTTCAAGCGAGGCCGGCATTGGCATCGGCAGCTGTGCAGCACCGCCAAGCATGGCCTGGGCGATCGCCACGCAGCGCGCAAGGTCGCCGGGCTCATAAGGTTTGCGCAACAAGCCTAGCGCGGCATCGGCGTTGGTGCGCGCCGCTTCGAGTTGGCCGCTGACAAAAACCGATGCAATGCCAAGTCTGCCAAGCAGCTCACGGGCAAGCATTACGCCTTCGTCGTGCCCGGCAAGGTTGATGTCGACCAGCGCTACGTCCGCGTGCCCGTCTGCGGCAAGAGCCAGTGCCTGCTCGTGACTGTAGGCCGGGCCGATGATCTGGTGGCCCTCTTCCTCCAGTGTCGAGGCCGCAATGAGAGCGAGGATGGGATCGTCTTCTACTAGCAGGATACGCATGGCATTCAACTTGAGGGATGGCGGCGCCAGAAAGGCTGGCGCCAGGCGGCGCAGTGTAGCAGTTGGCTGCATCGCTTATGGCTCGAAGGACAGCGCGCCTGGACGGTTCCAGGCGTCATGCCCGGCACGAGCGATGCGAGGTGACTTGGATCGCTCCAGGGCGACGAGGCGCAGCCGCGCCGTGCGTTGCCCTTAGGCTGGCCAAACGGCGCGTCCGCAGGCAAGGTTGTCTGAATCCCCGACTCCCTGGGCGCCGCTTATGTCCGAGCATGTGATCCTGCCTTGTCAAGACGGCTACACCCTCGCGGGACACCTCTGGCTGCCGCCCGGCCGAGTGCTTGGCTCGGTGATCGTCAGCAGCGCCACGGGTGTGCAGGCTCGGTATTACGCGCGATATGCCAGCTTTCTGCGCGAGCAGGGCTATGCGGTGCTGACCTATGACTATCGCGGCATCGCCGGCTCGCGTCCGGCCAGCTTGCGCGGCGTGAAATTCAGCTGGAGGGACTGGGGCGATCTGGATTTCGATGCGGCGGTTCGCTGGATGCGTCAACGTGATCCGACCGGGCTGCTGGTTGCGGTCGGGCACAGCATCGGCGGCTTCCTTCCGGGATTCGCCGCGTCCGCGACCGAAGTCGATCGTTTTCTCAGTGTCGGGGCTCAGTTCGCCTATTGGCGTGACTATGCCGCCGAACAGCGCTGGCGGATGTTCGTCAAATGGCATCTTTTCATGCCCGCCGTGACTGCCCTGTGCGGCTACTTTCCGGGCCGCCGGCTGGGGTGGCTGGAGGATCTGCCGGCTGGTGTGGCCTGGGAATGGGCGTTTCGTCGGGCGCGGCTGGAGCACAGCTATCCCAGGCACGAGCGCGACGAAGTGCTCCGTCGCTTCGCTGCCATTCAGGCACCGATCCTGGCCGTAAGCGTCACGGACGACGAATACGGCACCCCGGCAGCCATCGCCCGTGGGTTGTCCTACTACAGCAATGCCGCCATTCAGCAGGTTCGGCTCAGCCCTGCAACACTGGGCATGGAGGAGGTCGGCCACTTCGACCTGTTCCGCGAACGCCACCGCGATGGCTTCTGGCAGGCGAGCCTGGCGTGGATCGAGAGAGGTCGCAATCCCTGGTCAACCGAGGCGCAGCCGGCCGAGTCTGAAATGGTGTGACCAGGTGATGCAAAAGCTGGAGCGTGCTGCCTAACTGCGACCGACACCTGTTTCGCGCAACGTTTCGTGACTGACCTCGTCCGGTGGATTCAACAGCTCGCGGATGGCTTCGGCATAGGCGCGGCGGCCGACGCGCATGGCGTTGTTGTGGTTGCCGCCTTCGATCAGCAGCAGCTGCTTGGGTTGCTGAGCGGCGGCAAAGAGTTCTTCGCTGAAGCGCGCGGGTACGTATTGATCAGCTGTGCCATGGACAAGCAGCAGCGGCATGCCGACCTGATCGATCTTGTCGATCGAATCGAACTTCTGCGACACCAGCCAGCGAACCGGCCATGAGGTATCGGCCACTTCGGTG
This sequence comes from Stutzerimonas stutzeri, assembly GCA_002387205.1. Lineage (GTDB taxonomy): Bacteria > Pseudomonadota > Gammaproteobacteria > Pseudomonadales > Pseudomonadaceae > Stutzerimonas > Stutzerimonas stutzeri_N. The sequence continues at coordinate 79,863 of DGLA01000024.1, forward strand.
GCAATGTCAGCGAGGCTGGTGAAGGTGGATTCGACGATCAGCGCACGCGCCTGCCGTGCCTCGCCCCGGCGCTCGGCTTCCCGGCCCAGTTCGGCAGCCAGGTCCACCGCCACGGCGCCGCCCAGCGAATGGCCGTAGATCAGCCGTTTCCGCACATCAGGCTGAAGGACCTTCAGCCGGTCCCAGGCGATTCGGGCATCTTCGTATACCGTGGCTTCGGACGGCAGTTCGCCGAGACTCTGGCCGAAGCCGCGATAATCGATCGCCAGCACCGAAAAACCCAGCGAACGTACCTGTTCCAGCCGGAACAGGTGGCCGGTCAGGTTCCAGCGCGAGCCGTGGAGGTAAAGGATGGCCGGTGCATTTGGCTCGTCAGCGGGCCACCACCAGGCGTGGATGTTCTGGCTGTCGCCGAACGCCGGCGTGCTCAGCTCCAGTTCTTCCACGCCATCTGGCAAGCCGCGATACCAGCTGGCGGTACCGGGCTCGATGCGAAAGACCAGTTCACGCTCCTTCTGCTCGAGCATCGAACAACCCACCGGCAGAACGGCAAGCAACGCGACGACAAGCAGCGAAGCAAAGGTACGGGCTTTGGTGCGGAAGAAAGGCAGTTTCGGCATGCGGCTCGGGCGTCTCCTCTGAAATCGACATTGAGCGATCAGCTGGCAATGCACGCAAGCAACTAGCGACGGCAAGTCATTACTACAGATTGCAGCGTTGCGTTGTGTCGGCATGTCGTCTCGATGAGCGGGCGTTCAGAATATATTGCAGGGAAACGGAAAGGCGCTGGTCGTCGCGCTGACACTCGACACTGAGAAAAGCGACGAAGTTTATCTCGATCACCCTTGACCCTCACGTTGCGTGAGGCTCGACCATCACTCTCGTAAGGACGGGGAGCGCTTTGCGATGCAGTTAAAAGTAGGTGAATTGGCTCGACGCTGTGGCTTGACCGTCAGGACATTGCATCACTACCACGACATCGGACTGTTGCGACCGTCCGCGCGCTCCGACGCTGGCTATCGGCTGTACAACCGCAACGATGTAGCGCGTTTGCAGCAGATCCAGGCACTGCAAAGCCTGGGCGTTTCGCTGGCGGAAGTCGGGGCGATTCTCGACCGGCAGGGTCGATCGGTTGCCACCGTGATCGAGCAGCAGTTGAGCTTGCTCGACCAGCAGATCGCACGGCAGGTCAGGCTGCGCGAGCGGCTGGCGCAGTTGCATCAGCAATGCGTTGCGGGACAGGAGCCGGCGCTTGCCGACTGGCTGGAAGCACTGGAGTTGATGAGCATGTATGAGAAGTATTTTTCCGAAGATGAATTGCGGCAGTTGCCGTTCTATAACCGCAACGCTGTCAGCGATGCCTGCTGGGCCGGGCTGGCAGAAGAGGCGGCACGGCTGATGCACGAAGATGTGAGCCCACTGGAACCGCAGGCGCGAGACCTGGCGCGGCGCTGGATGTTGCAGCTGGAACGTGACACTGCGGCCGACCCCGCGCTGTTGGCCAAGCTAGACGCCATGCATCTAAGCGAACCGGCCATGCAACAGCAAACCGGAATCAGCCGTGAGGTCAGCGATTACGTGCTGCAGGCATTTGCCGAGAGCAAACTGGCCATCTACCAACGATACCTGGATGCCGACGCATTCGCCTTTATGCGTAAGCATTACCTGACGAGCATGCGTGAGTGGCCCAGGTTGATCGCCCAGTTACGCTGGGCTCAACGGGAGGGCTTGGCACCTGATGACGACACGGTGCGGCAGCTGGCCCGACGTTGGTTGGCGCTGTTTCGCGCCTATGCCGGGGACGATCCGCAGACGCAGCAGCGCATTCGTCAGGCCAACCAGCAGGAGCCCGGCTTGATGGAGGGCACCTGGGTAGACGACAACCTGTTGCGCTATCTCGGCCGGGCTGTCGATGCGCTAACAGGATGACCATTCGTTTCGTGCCTTCCGCTCGGTAAGGCCTTCAACTCAATCGCAGGCGGCGGCAGCGCCTCTGGTGTCTTCGCTGCCACCGCTTGCGGTCCACGCCCACCAGAACACCAGTAGGCCAATGGCGCCGGTAGCGGCTCCGATGTAGCCGGTCGAGGTCCAGCCAAGACCTGCACTGATTGCCAATCCGCCAAGCCATGGACCCAGAGCGTTAGCGACGTTAAAGGCTGAATGGTTGGACGCGGCGCCAAGCGTCTGGGCCTCGCCGGCCACGTCCATCAGGTGGGTCTGCAGGGGCGGGCCGAGCGACACCATAGTGCCTACTGCAAACGCTGCCGGAAGAATGGTCCACAGCGAATGCGCGGCGAGCGGGAACACCAGCAGCACCAATATGCTCCACAGCAACAGCCAGGCGACTGCCTTGAACCCCAGCTTGTCGAACAGCCAGCCGCCAAAGATGTTGCCGACGATGCCACCCAGGCCGAAGGCGGCCAGGCCCACCGGTATCCAGTTCTCACCCACACCGGTGACCTCCAGCAGGGTCGGTGCCAGGTAGCTGAATACGCAGAACATGCCTGCGAAACCAATGGAGCTGATGGCCAACGCCAGCCACACCGGCTTGCGGTTGAAGTCGCGCAGCTCGCGCATCGGGTCGTTGCGCGGCTCGCTGCGGTCCAGCGGCAGGAAAATCGCCACCAGCACCACCGTCAGCAGGGCAATCATTCCCACCAGACCGAACGCCCAGCGCCAGCTGAGCCATTGTCCCAGCCAGGTCGCCGTCGGGTTGCCGATCAGCATCGCGATGGTCAGGCCCGCCAGTACGCGGCTGACTGCCTTGGCCCGTTGATCCGGGGCCACCATCGAGGCGGCCACCAGCATCGCCACGCCGAAATAGGCACCGTGGGGCAGGCCGGCGATGAAGCGGAACAGCATCAGCGCGTGATAGTCCGGTGCCACGGCGCTGGCGAAATTGCCCAGCGCAAAAAAGGTCATCAGCAGCAAGAGCAGGTGCCGGCGGAACATCCGTGAACCGAGAATCGCCAGCAGTGGCGCGCCCACTACCACGCCAAGCGCATAGGTGCTGATCACATGGCCCACCTGCGGTTCGCTGATCCCCAGCCCCTGGGCCACGTTCGGCATCAGCCCCATGATGGCGAACTCGCCCGTACCAATGGCGAACCCGCCCATGGCCAGCGCCAGTTCGATCAGCAATATGGCGCGCGCCGAGAGCATCGGCTTGCCGGTAGTATTGGTTGGAGTCATCGGTGCCTCAAGAGATGGTTCGAATGCGGACAGGACCACAGGCGTCACGTGCGCTGTGGCTAGCGAAATCAGGAGATTGAATAGGCAGCAGCGGGATCTCGAAGTTCGTGCTGCACCGGCCGCGGATGCCGGCCGACAGGCTCAGGACCGAGGTCCGCGGTGAAAGAAATGCGTTACCTGTAGTTGGCCAGGATGGCGTCGAACTCTCCGGCCTGTTGCATGCGTTGCATGACGTCGAGAATCTCGCGGGCAGGCACATCGGGTTCATCGCGGACCAGGCAGTGGATGGAGAACTCGGACAGCTGGCCGATAGCCTGCAGCTTGCGCTCGGCAGGCTGGTTCCGATTGAACCAGTCCAGCGCGACCTGTGTGCTCAGGGCATAGCGATCGCGCCCGGCTGCGACCTTGGCCAGTACCTGGTTCTCGGTGCGGGCGTCATCACGGATCAAGGTGCCGTCTCGAAAGGATGCATCCACGTCGGGGTAGTTGAAGCCGAGCACCGTACCGATCCGCTCGCCCTTGAGCCTCGTCAGGGCGGTCGGTGGCGTATCACGCCGAGCCACCAGAAGGCTGCTTTGGGTCATGAACGGAACGCTCCAGCGATAGCTTGCATGATCGACCGCCAGCCAGGCCGGATTCATGTAGCAGCTGACGTCGACGACGCCTTCGGCCAAAAGCGGTTGGATGCGCGTTCTCGACATCACCAGTTGGTCGGCTTCTCGGCCTAGCTTTTCGGCGATGCGCAGGTGTAGGTCGTAGAGAATCCCGCCAGTTGCGCGTCCGTCTTCCTGGCGGACCATGGGCATGGTCGAGCTGTCGCTTATCGAGAATCGCAGCGGGCGATCTGCCGCCGACACGACCGAACCAAGAAACAGGAGGGATACGGCAAAGGACAATGCATGCACGGCTGGAGCGGATCCTTCGTCGGTGACCAACCCGGAAGGGGGCGATCCATGTTCACGAAGGGGCGGATAATTACGATAACGCTCCGCTTGTGTCCATTCATTGCATGAATAATGCGCGCCAGGTTGCAGCCAGCGCTGGCCTGCAGCGGACCTTCGCTCCAGGCCAGACCGCGCCGTCAGGCTTTGCGGGTGGGCGGCGCCATGAATTCCGGACCCACCGGATCGGTGATGTGCTCGGCGAGGAGTGCATCGATGTCCTTCAGGTCCTCTGGGCTCAGGGACCAGCCGAAGGCGTCCTCGATCCCGTCCAGCTGGTCGGGCCTGCGGGCGCCCCAGAGCGCGATGGTCGGCCCCTGGTCCAGTACCCAGCGGATCGCCAGCGCCAGCACGGATTTGCCATGGCGTTCCTGAGCCAGCGCTTTCAACGCCTCCACCGCAGAGAGGTACTGCTCGAAACGCGGCGCCTGGAACTTGGGGTCGGATTTGCGCAAATCGTCGCCATCGAACGTGGTGGAGCTGTTCATGCGACCGGAAAGGAGGCCCCGGCAGAGCGCACCATAACCTAGGACCACTAGGTCATTATTACGGGCATAGGGCAGCACGTCGGCTTCGATGGCCCGTTCGAACAGGTTGTAAGGCGGTTGCACGCTGGCCAGTGGTGCAGCCTTGCGGAACGCATCCATCTGCTCGGTTGAATAGTTGCTGACGCCGATAGCCAGGATCTTGCCTTCCTGGCGCAGTTTCTCCAGCTCGGCGGCGGTCTCTTCGATGGGCACCAGCGGGTCGGGCCAATGGACCTGATACAGGTCGATACGGTCGGTGCGCAGACGACGCAGCGAGTCTTCGATTTCCTGACGGATACGAGCAGGCGTCGAATTGCGCCGCGGGCCGCCTTCGCTCCAGTCCAGGGCGACCTTGGTGGCGATCACGGCCTGGTCGCGCACGCCTTCAAGGGCCTTGCCGACGATCTCTTCGGAGTGACCGAAGCCGTACACCGGCGCGGTGTCTATCAGGTTGATACCGCGCTCCAGGGCACTGCGAATGGTGGTGACGGAGCGGTCGTCATCCGCGCCGCCCCACATCCAGCCGCCGATGGCCCAGGTACCGAGGCCGATGCGCGAGACGGGCGTCGCGATGCCGTCGATCGATAACGTTTCGATGGTCATAGGTGCTCCTTATCTGTCATGTCCGCCAGCCGTCGAGTGGGCTGGGTAGTGATAACAGACCGCGCCCGCCGGGAGGTGTGCGGCGGCCATCCGCGCTGGAAGCAGTGAGTCGCATCACTAACGGGTTCAGTTACGTGCGGCCAGGGCCTCATCTATGAGCTTCGGTGTGTCCTGTGCGCCCATGGTTCGAGCGGCCGCCAGGGCGGTCACGCCATTGATGTCGGCGCGGCTGGGATCGGCTCCGCGTTCCAGCAGCAGCGCGACAATCTCGCTGCGGTTGAACATCGCGGCCATCATCAGGGCGGTCTTGCCGTCGGGTGAAGCGCTCTCGACGTCAGCACCGTGATCGAGCAGCAGTCGGACCATCTGCAGATTGCCCTTGAAGGCGGCGCCGGCCAGCGGGGTCTGGCCCTTGTCGTTGGGCAACCGTGGGTCGGCGCCGTTCTCTAGCAGCACCCTGGAGGCGTCCAGGTGGCCGTGGTAGCTGGCGAGCATCAGCAGACTGTCGCCATTGTGATTGCGAATGTTGGCCGGAAGACCGCGGCCGAGCAGGTCGGCCAGCCGGGCAGCATCGCCTTTGCGCGTGCTTTCGAAAACCTGTTCGGCAAATGCCAATGCGGCGTCGTCCAGTTCGGGCTTAGAGTTCGGTTGATCCATCATCTCTCTGGTCCTCGGTGTCAGGATTGGCGCAGCGGCGCCAAGCGTCCTCATTCTGCCAAAGCGATGCCTTTGCTCCGGCAACTGCGTTTCTATCCGACCGATAGGCCTGACGAATGTGCGATGGCGCCGGTGGGATGGACTGCAACGTCAGGGTGGGCTATGGCAGTATTTGCTGCCCATCCAGCCCTGACGCAGCGCAATGAAACCTGAAGACCTCGAACGCCTGGTGACCCAGACGATGCCCTACGGCAAATACAAGGGGCGCCTGATCGCAGACCTGCCTGGCAACTACCTGAACTGGTTCGCCCGGGTCGGTTTCCCGCCCGGCGAAATCGGCCAGTTGCTGGCGCTGATGCAGGAGATCGACCATAACGGCCTGTCGCCGCTGCTCGAGCCGCTGCGCAGACGCTGATTCAGCTGCTCACTTCGGCCTGGCGTGCCGCGAGCGCCGGCGCGGCATAGATGCCGACTTCCACCGCAAGCGCCACTAACCTTTCGATATCGCTGGTGTACACCAGTACCGCTTGCAGTTCGTCATCCAGCGGCTCGCTGAAATCCACCAGCACGTAGCCGCCTTTTTCCGGGTAGAGGCTGCTGAGCTGGGTCTGGATGCGGTTGAGCGCCTTCAACGGCTCGGTCTTGGCCAATTGCTTGGGCTTGAGTACGAAGTTCACGTCCGGGCCGAACGAACCGACAATCTGCTCGAACAGCGCCTGGTAATCATCGGCCTGGAACAGCACCGTATCCGGCAGGCTGCCAACGATCATCCATTCGCCCAGCGGGATGGGAAAGTCATCGTCGTAGATGATGTCCGGGTTGGCCTGTAGAAACGCCTCGGGATCGGCATAGGCCTGGGCCGCTTCGTCAGCGAGCCGGAGGATCTCGTCTTCGCTCATGCAGCCCGAACTGATCAGACGGATCAGTTCGGCAAGTGGTTCTTTCATCAGGCGGTCCTGCTTGTCGGGCTTGCAAGAATAACCGAAAGCCCTCTGACCCGGAGCCTGGGCATGCCTGATCTGCCTGGCCGCGCTGCAACCTTTGTCGGCTTTTACGGGCGCAGCTGCAGATTCTCGCCCGTTTTCGTGCACAATAGCCGCCATATAAACAGACGCGGCATGAACGATCGCATCGGCGCTGGCCGGCTTCGCTCTGTTCCGGCGCCAGACAACGATCAGCCAATATTCGAGAGGAACGACAGTGCATAACGTCGTCATCAGCGGTACCGGCCTTTATACCCCTGCCCAGAGCATTTCCAACGACGAGCTGGTCGAGTCGTTCAACACCTACTCGCGCCGTTTCAACACCGAAAATGCCGCTGCCATCGACGCTGGTGAGATGGAGCCCATGCCGGAATCCAGCTCCGCCTTCATCGAGAAGGCGTCCGGCATCAAGAGCCGCTTCGTCACAGACAAGGCCGGTATCCTCGATCCGGACCGCATGGTTCCGCGCATTCCCGAGCGCAGCAACGATCAGTGGTCGATCCTCTGCGAAATGTCAGTCAAGGCCGCCGAGCAGGCGCTGGAGCGGGCCGGCAAGACAGCCAAGGATATCGACGGTGTGATCGTCGCCTGCTCCAATCTGCAGCGCGCGTACCCGGCCGTTGCCATCGAAGTCCAGGCGGCGCTGGGCATCAAGGGTTTCGGTTTTGACATGAACGTCGCCTGTTCCTCGGCCACCTTTGGCATCCAGAACGCGGCAAACGCAGTGCAGCTGGGCCAGGCACGCGCGGTGCTGATGGTGAACCCGGAGATCTGCACCGGGCATATGAACTTCCGTGACCGCGACAGCCATTTCATCTTCGGCGATGCCTGCACCGCGGTGATCGTCGAGCGCGCCGACCTGGCGACCTCGCCGTACCAGTGGGACGTGGTCAGCACCAAGCTGACGACAGAATTCTCCAACAACATCCGCAACAATTTCGGCTTCCTCAACCGCACCGCCGAGGAATACATGACCAACCCGGACAAGTTGTTCGTCCAGGAAGGGCGCAAGGTATTCAAGGAGGTCTGCCCGATGGTGGCCGAGCTGATTGGCGAGCACCTGAAGGAGAACGACATCGAGGTCAGCAAGGTCAAGCGCTTCTGGCTGCACCAGGCCAACCTGAACATGAACCATCTTATCGTGCGCAAGCTGCTTGGCCGCGACGCGACACCGGAAGAGGCACCGGTCATCCTCGATAGCTACGCCAACACCAGCTCTGCAGGCTCGGTGATTGCCTTTCATAAGCATCAGGACGATCTTCCAGCGGGCAGCCTCGGTGTGCTCAGCTCGTTCGGTGCAGGCTATTCGATTGGTAGCGTCATTCTGCGCAAGCGCTTAGTCATGTTTGACCGTTAGGTAAGAAGGCGGACTCCGGTCCGCCTTTTTTGTCTGGTCGCAGATCTGAGAGAGGGTGATTGCCCTGGTCGGAGGATGGCGATAAAGAGCAACTTTTTAAGTTCCCCTTGTCATAAAAGCTTTATGGAACAGCCACCTGGCTGACACACGCGCTGGCCAAGATGCCGGCAACACAAAGAGCCACTCGCTGTGTGTTTTCCAACGCTAAACCAAAAGGGGAATATTCGATGATCCGTAAGCACTTCGCCGGTTTCGCCGCCAGCGCCCTCGCTCTGGCCGTTTCCGCCCAGGCTTTCGCCGGTACCGTCACCACTGACGGCGCTGACATCGTAGTCAAGACCAAGGGTGGCCTCGAAGTCGCCACGACGGACAAGCAGTTCAGCTTCAAGATCGGTGGTCGCCTGCAGGCCGACTACAGCACCTTCGACGGTTTCTATACACAGAACGGTGACAATGCCGATGCGGCCTACTTCCGTCGCGCGTTCCTTGAAATCGGCGGTGTGGCCTTCGAGGATTGGAAATACCAGTTCAACTACGATTTCGCCCATAACGCCGGCAGCAGCGAAGACGGCTACTGGGACGAGGCGTCCATCCAGTACTCCGGTTTCAACCCGATCAACATCAAGATGGGCCGGTTCTACCCCGATTTCGGCCTGGAAAAAGCCACCAGCTCCAAGTGGGTCACCGCTCAGGAGCGTAACGCCGCCTACGATCTGGTCGACTGGGCCAACGGTCATCAGAATGGCCTGGGCATTCAGGTAAACGGCACTGCAGGACCATCGCTGTACGGCTCCGTTGGCGTGCATGCCAAGGACCAGAACGACGTCGATGGCGAAAGCGTCAAGCAGTTCAACGCACGCGCCGTGTTTGCACCCATGCACGAGGCTGGCAATGTGCTGCACCTGGGCGTGAACTTTGCTCAGCGCAACCTGGATGACACCGCTGTCGACGGACGTATTCGCAGCCGCCTAGGCATGCGGGGCGTGAGCACCGCCGGAGGCAACGATGCCGGCACCAACGGTAACCGCCTGCTGATTGGTGGCGTCAATAATGCACCGGCCGGCTCCTACGGCGACGACACCGCAATTGGTCTGGAAGCTGCCTGGGCCATGGGTCCGCTGTCGGTGCAGGGTGAGTACATCACTCGCGAAATGGATTCCGATTCGGCGGCCTTCGAAGATGTCGAGGCGAAGGGTTACTACGCTCAGGTCGCCTACACCCTGACCGGCGAAGCCCGCGGCTACAAGCTGGGCCGTTTCGACCAGCTGAAGCCTTCCAACAAGCAGATCGGCGCCTGGGAAGTCTTCTACCGTTACGATCACATCGAAGCCGAAGATGACAACGTCGGTCTGGTCGCTACCAACGATGTCGAAGGCAAGGTGCACAACCTGGGTCTGAACTGGTACGCCAATGACAACGTCAAGCTCAGCGGTTACTACGTCAAAGCCAAGGTCGACAATGCCGAGAACGCGAACGGCGATGATGACGGTGATGGCCTGGTATTCCGTGCTCAGTACGTGTTCTAACGGCTGACCCTTCTCTGGTGCTCCATTGAGCCCCGCATCAGCGGGGCTTTTTTTCGTCCCGGTTACAGGCCAGACTGGCGCCCATGCCTATTCAAACCCTGTCCCGCCTTGCCGATATCGACTCCTCTCGCTGGGATGCGCTGCTCGGCGAACATCCACAGCCTTTCCTTCGGCACGCCTTTCTGTCCGCGCTGGAAGACAGCGGTAGTGTCGGTGGACGCAGCGGCTGGCGACCCATGCACCAATTGCTCAGCGATCCTCAGGGAGCAGTGGTCGCCGCGCTGCCGCTTTATCGCAAGGCCCATTCCAGTGGCGAATATGTATTCGACTGGGCCTGGGCCGACGCCTGCGACCGCGCAGGTATCGACTACTACCCGAAGCTGCTCTGTGCGGTGCCGTTCACCCCGGTGACTGGTAGGCGCCTGCTGGGCGATCACGCGGCGGCGGGCCGATTGCTCGACCAGCTCACTGCTGGCTTGGCTGACGGAGGCTATTCGAGCCTGCACGTGAACTTCACCGAGCCGGATGCCGATACGGTTTTTCAAGGCCGTGATCCCTGGCTGCAGCGTATCGGCTGCCAGTTTCACTGGCACAACCGGGGATACCGCGACTTCCAGGATTTCCTGGACGGCCTCACTTCGCGCAAGCGCAAGCAGCTGCGCAAGGAGCGCGAGCAGGTCGCGGGGCAGGGGATCGAATTCGAATGGCGTGAAGGTCACCAGGTCAGCGAACAGGAGTGGGATTTCGTCTATGCCTGTTACGCCAATACCTACCATGTGCGCGGCCAGGCGCCATATCTGACGCGCAGCTTCTTCAGCCTGCTGGCCGAGCGAATGCCTGAAGCGATTCGCGTGGTGCTTGCCTGCCAGAGCGGGCGGCCGGTGGCCATGGCGTTCAGCCTGATCGGTGGCGGCGAGCTCTACGGTCGCTACTGGGGCAGCCTTGCGGACTTTGATCGCCTGCATTTCGAAACCTGCTTCTACCAAGGTATCGATCAGGCGATTGCGGCCGGCTTGTCACGTTTCGATGCCGGTGCCCAGGGCGAGCACAAGCTGATTCGCGGCTTCGAGCCGGTGATCACCCACTCCTGGCACTATCTGGAACATCCGGGGCTGCGCGCTGCGGTCAGCGACTTTCTGCAGCAGGAGCGTCTGGGCGTGATGCGCTACGCCGAGGCCGCGCGCGATGCGCTGCCGTATCGGCAGGCATGAGCTATTTCGTCTTCGGCGCGGCGCTGACCCCCTCAAGTGTGGCAAACGAGGTGTCCTTCGCAGTGAGCAGAAAGTCGCGCATGAACGGCGAATCCAGCATGTCGGCACGAATGCCGGCATACAGCGTGGCAAACAGGCCTTTCTCGCCGAGTCGTTTGGCGGTGACGTAACCGCGAGCGCTGTATTCATGCAATGCCCAGTTGGGCACGCAGCACACGCCGCGGCCTGAGGCCACAAGCTGCATCATCATGACCGTGAGTTCGGAGGTGCGGACCTGTGCCGGCTCGATGTCGGCGGGCTCGAGGAAGCGGGTAAAGATGTCCAGTCGATCGCGGTCAACCGGGTAGGTGATCAGGGTTTCGCTGGCCAGGTCTTCAGGGCGAACACTGGACCGCGTCGCCAACGGATGCTGGTTGGCGACTGCCAGAAGGGCTTCATAGGTGAACAGCGGGACATAGGTAATGCCTGGCAGGTCGATCGGGTCGGACGTCACCACCAGATCCAGATCGCCGCGCGCCAGCGCTGGCAGCGGAGCAAAGGAAAAACCCGAGGCCAGGTCCAGCTCGACTTCTGGCCAGGCGTCGCGAAACTGGTCAATGGTTGGCATCAGCCACTGGAAGCAACTGTGGCATTCGATCGCCATGTGCAGACGTCCGGCTGTGCCGCCGGCCAGGCGAGCAAGGTCTCGCTCGGCTCCGCGCAGCTGTGGCAGGAGACTGTCGGCCAGCTGCAGCAGACGCAGACCGGCGCTGGTGAAGCGCACTGGCCGTGTCTTGCGCACGAACAGCTGCAGGCCCAGACGTTCTTCCAATTCCTTGAATTGATGCGACAGCGCGGACTGGGTCAGATGGAGGCGTTCGGCGGCCACGACCAGGCTGTCGGTCTCCCGCAGTGCATGAAGAGTTTTCAGGTGACGAATTTCCAGCATGCCTAGTTCCTACGGTTCAAGCGTGATCGTGGCCGGGACGGCCTGTGGTAATCAGATAGGCGAATAGCGACCCAAGGTGAGCACGGCTCATCACCGCGGAGTTTGTCCTAGCGTGCAGGGACTGTCGAGCGAGCCGGGTGGGCGGCACAGATTTCTTTTCGAAGCGAGATGAAGCTAGCTGGCGGGTTGCGGAGGGTTTTCGATCCCCGTCGCGCGTGCGGCATTGTTTTGAAGACCAAAGCTACATGAGTAAATTTATCCTTCAAAAGAAATAAGATGAGTTTGTCTCATTCTATATCGACATTCACAATTCGCTCATCAAAGACGAACGAAATTGGAGATTGTCATGGCTGTCGCTCATTCCCTGGGCTTTCCACGTATCGGAGCTGATAGAGAGCTGAAGAAGGCTCTCGAGGCCTACTGGAGGGGCGATTTGAGCGAGACGGACCTGCGCCGGGTCGGTAGCGCGTTGCGAGCCGCCCATTGGCAACTACAGGCAGACGCCGGTATTGAGCTGCTGCCGGTAGGCGATTTCGCCTGGTACGACCAGGTGCTGACGCATTCATTGATGTTTGGCGTCGTGCCTGAACGCTTTCGTCGCGCCGGTGACCAGCCCACTCTCGACACCCTGTTTGCCATGGCTCGCGGCGTCACCCACACCTGCTGCGGCGGCGGGCAGGCGCTGGAGATGACGAAGTGGTTCGATACCAACTATCACTATCTGGCCCCCGAATTCAGCGTTGACCAGTCCTTTCAGCTGTGCTGGACGCAGCTGTTCGAGGAAGTGGAGGAGGCCAGATCCCTGGGACACGCAGTCAAGCCGGTGCTGATCGGGCCGCTGACCTATCTCTGGCTGGGCAAGACCAAGGGCGAGGATTTCGACAGGCTGGATCTGCTCGAGCGGCTGCTGCCCGTTTACGGCGAGGTGCTCGAGCGGCTTGCTGTCCAGGGCGTTGGATGGGTGCAGATCGATGAGCCGATACTGGTGATGGATCTGCCCCAGGAGTGGAAAAACGCCTTTGAACGAGCCTACAACCTGCTGCAGCGGGCACCCTTGAAGAAGCTGATCGCCACTTACTTTGGCGGACTGGAGGACAACCTCGGGTTGGCCGCCGGGTTGCCGGTCGATGGTCTGCATATCGATCTGGTACGCGCCCCGGACCAGTACCCTGTGATCCTCGACCGACTGCCGGCCTACAAGATCCTCTCGCTCGGCCTGGTCAATGGTCGCAACGTCTGGCGCTGCGATCTGGACAAGGCGCTGAATGTGTTGCGCCATGCGGCTGAGCGCCTTGGGGAGCGGCTCTGGGTTGCGCCGTCCTGTTCGCTTCTGCATGCACCGGTGGACCTGAGCCGTGAAGACCAGCTGGACGCTGAGCTGCGGGGCTGGCTGGCCTTCGCTGTACAGAAATGCGCCGAAGTGGCGATTCTGGCCCGCGCGATCGAACAGCCTGATGATGCCCGGGTGCAGGCTGCGCTGAAGCAGAGCCGTGACGTCCAGGCCAGCCGGGCGCGATCTCGGCGCATTCACAAGCCCGACGTGCGGGAGCGCGTCGCAGCGATCAAGCCAAGGCACAGCCAGCGGCAGTCCGGTTTCGATAGCCGCATCGAGAAGCAGCGGGCCCGGCTGGCTCTTCCGGCGTTCCCGACCACCACCATCGGTTCGTTTCCGCAGACGCCGGCGATCCGTCAGGCACGGCAGGCGTTCAGGCAGGGCAACCTCACATCGGTCGACTACACCAGGGCGATGCAAGCAGAGATACGCCACGCGATCGCCGTTCAGGAAAAGCTGGGCCTGGACGTGCTGGTGCACGGCGAAGCTGAACGCAATGACATGGTCGAATACTTCGCCGAACAGCTCGACGGGTACGCCTTCACCCGCTTTGGCTGGGTACAGAGCTACGGATCGCGTTGCGTGAAACCGGCGGTTATCTACGGCGATCTGAGCCGTCCCGCGCCGATGACAGTAGAGTGGATTCGCTACGCTCAGCAGCAGACCAGCAAGGTCGTGAAAGGCATGCTGACCGGCCCGGTGACCATGCTGCTGTGGTCGTTCACCCGGGACGATATCAGTCTTGAAGCGCAGGCCCGGCAGTTGGCATTGGCGATCCGCGACGAGGTCTGCGATCTGGAAGCGGCAGGTATCGGGATCGTCCAGATCGATGAGGCGGCATTTCGAGAAGGTCTACCGCTGCGCCGTGCTGAGTGGGATGGCTACCTGAAGTGGGCGGTTGATGCGTTCCGCCTGTGCGCCGGCGGTGTTGGCGATGAAACCCAGATCCACACCCACATGTGCTACAGCGAGTTCAACGAGGTAATCGAGGCGATCGCTGCCATGGATGCGGACGTCATCACCATCGAGACCTCACGTTCGCAAATGGAGCTATTGGATGCATTCCGCGCCTTCGATTATCCCAACGACATAGGCCCCGGCGTCTATGACATCCACTCCCCGCGAGTGCCGGACATGGCGCAGATGGTCGAGTTGCTGGTAAAGGCCAGCGAGCGCATCCCCGCCGAGCGACTCTGGGTCAATCCGGACTGTGGCCTGAAAACCCGGGGCTGGCCGGAAACCGAGGCGGCACTGGCAAACATGATCGCTGCGGCCAGGCAGTTGAGTGCGATGCATCGGGCGCAGGTGGCCTGATCGACTGGTCGCTTCTAGGTCCGCGCCGGTTTGACGGTGCGGGCTTGGCGCGTCATGCCCGGCCGGTACACTGTGCGGGCCGTTATGTTTTGGCTAATGTAGCGGCTTCGAAAAACAACGGCGCCTTGCCCATGACACCCGCTATCGATCTGTTGAAAAAAGCCAAGGCCGAGCATCACATCCACAGCTACGAGCACGACCCTGGCTCGGTTTCCTACGGACTCGAGGCTGCCGAAAAACTCGGTCTCGAGCCGGCACGGGTATTCAAGACCCTGCTTGCCTGCAGTGAAAAGAACGAGCTGCTGGTTGCAGTGGTGCCGGTTGCCGGTACGCTCGATCTGAAGGCGCTGGCCCAGGCAGCAAAGGTCAAGAAGGTCGAGATGGCCGACCCCATTGCGGCGCAGCGCGCTACCGGCTATCTGGTCGGTGGCATCAGCCCGCTGGGGCAGAAGAAGCGGCTGCGTACCTTTATAGACAGTTCCGCGCAGGCGCAGCCGAGCATCTTTGTCAGTGCCGGGCGGCGAGGGCTGGAAGTCGAGCTGACAGCCAAGGTGCTGGCCGAGCATACTGCGGGCAGTTTTGCGTCGATCGGGCGGTCCGGAAAGGAAGTCTGAGCAAGGGCGTATCAGAGCGGCGGCAGGATCTCACCCAAGTCGGTGGAGTTGATCCCCGGGATATGAACCTCGCTGCGAACCAGTTGCTGACCTTCCATCTGCGGCTGGGTCACCCAGGTCAGGATGTCGTAATAGCGCCGGATGTTGGCAACAAAATGTACCGGCTCGCCGCCCCGTGCGTAGCCGTAGCGTGTCTTGGTGTACCACTGTTTCTGCGCCAGTCTTGGCAGCATCTGCTTTACATCCAGCCACTTGTTGGGGTCCAGCCCTTCGCTTTCGGCCAGTTTGCGGGCGTCTTCCAGATGACCGCCTCCGACGTTGTAGGCCGCCAGGGCAAACCAGGTACGGTCGGGCTCCTGGATGCTGTCCGGCAGGTTGGCATGAACCTGAGCGATGTACTTGCCGCCACCCTGGATACTCTGGACCGGGTCGACCCGGTTGGTCACGCCCATGGCCTTGGCGGTATTGAGGGTCAGCATCATCAACCCGCGGACCCCGGTTTTGGAGGTGGCTTCAGGCTGCCATAGGGATTCCTGATAGCCGATTGCCGCCAGCAGACGCCAGTCCAGCCCATGTTCCTTGGCGGTCTCGCGAAAGATCTTTTCGTAGCGCGGCAGGCGCTGCTGCAGGTGCTTGGCGAAGGCATAGGCGCCAACATAGCCAAGCACATCGACATGCCCGTAGTAGCGCTCGCGCAAGCGTTGAAGGGTGCCGTTGGCCTGGGCCTCGTCGAGAAACCGGTTGGCGGCTTCGAGCATGCTGTCGTCTTCGCCTTTTCCGACAATCCACGCCAGGCTGTTCTGCTCGCCCAGGTCGAACGCAGCGCGCGCGTTGGTGAAATAGACCTGATTAAGTGCAAGCTCGTTGGATTCGACCAGGGTCAGGTCGACCTGGCCTTCGTCTACCATGCGCAGCAGGTCGACGACCTCCACGGCATCCGATTCCTCATATCTCAAGTCCGGCAGCTTTGCCTGTAACTCCTTGAGTTTTTCCGCCTGGCTACTGCCCTTGAGGACCAGGATGCGTTTGCCGACCAGGTCTTCGGGTTGGGTCGGTCGGCGCTGTCCCCGCCTGTAGACCACCTGCGTGGTCACATCCAGGTAGGGTTTGGTGAAGCGCACCAGGTCCTTGCGTCCTTCGCTCGCAACCAGGCCTGCCGCGGCCAGAGCGGGGCCGCCTGGGCGGTTCAGGCGGGTATATATCTCGTCGATGCTGTCGGCGGTTTCGATCTGCAGCTTGACGCCGAGGTGGCTGGCAAAACGCTTGACCAGCTCGTATTCGAAGCCGGCTTCCCCGTTGCGGTCTTGGAAATAGGTGGACGGGCTGTTGCGGGTGATCACGCGCAGTACGCCGTCCTCCTTTACACGCTCAAGTGCGCTGGGCGGTTCAGCGCAGCTACTGAGCATCAGGAGGAGTCCGGTCGCCAGCAACCAGGTGGTGCAGCGCTTGCGGAACGCGGTTTGGGCAAACATCGGCGCAGTATACGCAAAGGCGAACCGCCACCATATCTCGACAGGATCGACGGACTTTGCTAGGCGAAACAGCGCCGGAAGGCAGACCCGCTCTCGCTCGGCTTGAGCAGGCGCCGAGAGAGCTGTCTTGAGCACTGACGCAGAGCTGCACTTCATTGGTCTAGCCCCGACCGTTCCGTCCTAAGCCAGCGCCGCCTTGCTCTTGCTGGCCTGCATGAGGAGAATCTAGCGCCTCGCTGCCGGCTGTCCGGTTTCAGCGCCTTGCCCGAGACGCCCGCCCAATGACCGTCCCTGCTGATAAACCCTGGTTCGTCTATCTGGTACGGGCTGCCAACGGCTCGTTGTACTGCGGGATCAGCGATGACGCCGTGCGCCGTTTTGCCACGCACCAGAGTGGGCGAGGGGCTCGGTTTTTTCATTCGAGCCCGGCGGTGGCGCTGGTCTATGTCGAGGCCTGCCAGAGCAAGGGAGACGCGCTGCGCCGCGAGCGCGCAATCAAGCGGTTGAAGAAGCCCGCCAAGGAAGCGCTGGTGGAGGCGCAACACGGCTGCAGCGATTCGGTGAATGCCCGGGCAATCAGCTGAACGGGTAGGCTGCTCGCCCAGGCGCGAGTAAGCTGCCCGTCTACCCAAGACTGGCGGAGCCTGCAATGCACGAGATCATCCTGCACCACTATCCCACCTCGCCTTTTGCCGAAAAGGCGCGGTTGATGCTGGGTTTCAAGCAACTTTCCTGGCGTTCGGTACAGATACCACCGGTGATGCCCAAGCCGGATCTGACCGCGCTGACCGGCGGCTATCGGCGTACACCGGTACTGCAGATTGGCGCCGACGTCTACTGCGATACCGCGCTGATGGCGCGTCGCCTCGAGGCAGAGAAGACTACGCCCGCGCTGTTTCCGGAAGGGCAAGAGTTCGTTGCAGCGACCCTTGCGCAGTGGGCCGACTCGGTGCTTTTCCTGCACGCCGTAAGCCTGGTGTTCCAACCCGAATCCATGGCCATGCGTTTTGCCAAGGTGCCCAAGGAGTTCGTGCAGGCGTTCAGCAATGACCGCGCTGCATTGTTCAGCAGTGGCACCGTGTCGCGCATTCCCCTGGAGCAGGCCAAGAGCCACTGGCCGGTCCTAATGGCGCGTCTGCAACAGCAATTGATGCGAGGAGAGGGTGAGTTTCTGCTAGGAAGCGCGCCCTGCATTGCAGATTTTTCCGTCGCCCACTGCCTGTGGTTCCTCAAGGGCACCCCGGTTACGGCACCTCTGGTCGATGACTATCCGGACGTCGCCGCCTGGTTGGGCAAGGTTCTCGCGGTCGGGCACGGGTCCATGTCCGAGCTGGCTGCCGATGACGCCGTTTCGATTGCCAGGGAAGCCTCTCCGGCCGAGCTGCCGGACGAGCCGTTCTTCGAACCCAACGGGTTTGAAGCTGGCCAGTCGGTGACCATTGCCGCCGCGGATTACGGCACCGAGCCGGTCGCGGGCGAGCTCGTGTTTGCCGGTGTCGAGGAGCTGATCCTGCGCCGCGAGGATGATCGCGCTGGCGTGGTTCATGTGCATTTCCCACGCATCGGCTACCGCATCGACCCACGCTGATGCAGCACCCGCTGGCCCAACCGGGTCAGCGGGTCGACCGTTATAGAGCGATGAAAAGCAGGGTAACGCCGAGCAACAGGCGATAAACCACGAACGGCAACATGCCCAATGCATCGAGCGCCTTGAGGAACAGCTTGATGCAGAGAAAGGCGGCCACAAAGGACAGTGCCGTGCCGATGAAGATGTCATTCCACGGGGCGGCCTCGCCTGATCTCGCAAGTTCGACGGCTTTCAGCCCGCCCGCGGCAAGAATCAGTGGGATCGACAGCAGGAACGAAAAGCGAGCGGCCGCTTGCCGGGTGAAGCCGAGCAGCAGCGCGGCCGTCATGGTGATGCCCGAGCGGGAGGTACCAGGGATCAGCGCCAGTGCCTGGGCAAAGCCGATGATCAGCGCGCTTTTCCAGGTCAGTTGTTCCATGTCCGCCACTCGTCTGCCTTTGGCGTCGGCGTACCACAGCACCAGGCCGAAAATGATGGTGGTGGCGGCGATGACCAGCATGGAGCGGGTGTACTGCTCGATGTAGTCCTCCAGCAGCAGGCCAGCGATCGCCGCCGGCAAGGTGCCTATGATGATCGCCCAGCCCAGACGGCTTTCGGCGCTGGCCTGCTGGCGGAACACATGAGCCAGCCAGCCGCGGCTGGTGGCGATGACTTCGTGACGAAAGCAGATCAGCACGGCGAGCAGAGTGCCGACATGTACTGCAACGTCGAATGCCTGGCCTTGGTCCGGCCAGCCGAACACCTGGGAAGGGAGGATCAGGTGAGCGGAGGAAGATATCGGAAGAAATTCGGTGATTCCCTGCACCAGGGACAGAACAATCAGATGAAGCCAATCCATTGTGATTCCTTAACAGAACGGGTCGTGCGCGGTTGCAGCTCCAGACGAGCTGCCATGTGACTGACAAAGCGGCGTTTCATTCCCAACCAACAAACCAAATGCGATCGGATGCTTGGCTTCGCCGGAGGACAGGCGGGCTCGGCACTGGCGCCGCCTGGCTTGCACCGGTCTGTGCGTCGGCCCGGCATGCCGGGCAAAGGAAAAAACCTTGATGAGGTAAGTCCCTGCGCCATGCGGACATCGAGACAGGTCAGCCTTTGCGGCGCTTGAGCTGGTCGGTCAATTGCGTCGGTAGCTGGCGAATGATCAGCATGTCTCGGGCTTCGTCATATTCCACCTTCGAGCCGAGCAGGTGAGACTCGAAGCTGATCGACAGGCCTTCTGCCCGCCCGGTGAATCGCTGGAATTGATTGAGGGTGCGCTTGTCTGCCGGTATTTCCGGCGAAAGGCCGTAATCCTTGTTGCGAATGTGGTCATAAAAAGCGCGCGGGCGCTCTTCGTCGATCACTCCGGACAGCTCCTCCAGCGACATGGGCTCGCCAATCTTCGACTGGCTGCTGGCGTAACCCACTAATGCGCTGGTTTTCTCGCGGGCCTTTTCATCCGGCAGGTCTTCGCTCTCGACAAAATCGCTGAAAGCCTTGAGCAGTGTTCGGGTCTCACCGGGCCCGTCGACCCCTTCCTGGCAGCCGATGAAGTCGCGGAAGTACTCGGAGACCTTTTTGCCGTTCTTGCCCTTGATAAAGGAGATGTACTGGCGCGATTGCCCGTTGTTTTTCCATTCCGAGAGGTTGATCCGGGTCGCGAGGTGGAGCTGTCCAAGGTCCAGGTGCCGGGCTTCGGCAACATCCAGCGAGTCGGTGACCGTCACGCCATTGCTGTGATGCAGCAGCGCAATGGCCAGGTAGTCGGTCATGCCTTGCTGATAGTGAGCGAACAGCACATGCCCCCCGGTGGAGAGGTTCGATTCCTCCATCAGCTTTTGCAGGTGCTCCACCGCCTGTCGACTGAAGGCGGTGAAGTCCTGGTTGCCATCCAGGTACTGCGTCAGCCAACCGCTGAAGGGATAGGCACCGGATTCTTCATGAAAGAAGCCCCAGGCCTTGCCCTGCTTGGCGTTGTAGCTTTCATTGAGATCCGCGAGCAAGTTCTCGATGGCCTGGGAGTCGCCCAGCTCCGAATCGCGGGCGTGTAGCACGGCGGGTGTTCCGTCCGGCTTTTTCTCGATCAGGTGAACTATGCAATGGCGAATCGGCATCTGGTACTCGCGTCGGGTGAGGCAAAACAGTGCGCAGTTTAACCGAGCAGCCATAGCCGTCGCAGGCAAAAAGGTGATGCAGTTGGGCAGGGGGATGCGAGTAAGATGGCTTTCCCTCGTTTTGCTAAGTGTGTCTGCGATGAATGCGATATGGCGCGACAGTGCCTGGATTCTCCTTGGCGGCTCTCTGATCCTGGCGGTTTCCCTCGGCACCCGGCACGGGTTTGGTTTGTTCCTGCCACCGATGAGCGCAGAGTTCGGCTGGGGGCGCGAGGTTTTTGCCTTCGCCATTGCGCTGCAGAATCTCATCTGGGGGCTGGCACAGCCGGTCACTGGCGCACTGGCGGATCGCTTCGGGGTGGCTCGGGCGGTGTTGCTTGGCGGTGTGCTCTACGCGGTTGGATTGCTGTTGATGGCGGGCGCGGATTCCCCGCTCTCGCTGTCCCTGAGCGCTGGGCTGCTGATTGGGCTCGGGCTGTCCGGCACCTCATTCTCGGTGATTCTGGGAGCGGTCGGGCGGGCGGTTCCGGCGGAAAAACGCAGCATGGCCATGGGTATCGCCAGTGCGGCCGGCTCGTTCGGCCAGTTTGCCATGCTGCCGGGCACGCTCGGTCTGATCGGCTGGCTCGGGTGGTCGTCGGCGTTGCTGGCGCTGGGACTCTTGGTTGCGTTGATCATGCCGCTGGCGCTGATGTTGCGCAGCGGCCCGCCGGCACCTGTTACCGGGCCGCAGCAGACGCTGGTGGAGGCATTGCGCGAGGCCGTCAGCCATTCGGGATTCCGCCTGCTGGCGCTGGGCTTCTTCGTTTGTGGTTTTCAGGTCGTATTCATCGGCATTCACCTGCCAGCCTATCTGGTGGACAAGCAGCTGCCGGCGATGGCCGGCACAACGGTGCTGGCGCTGGTCGGCCTGTTCAATATTGTCGGCACCTATACGGCGGGCTGGCTCGGTGGCTGTTACTCCAAGCCCAAGCTGCTGACGGCGCTCTACCTGCTGCGTGCGGTGGTGATCAGTGCGTTCTTCTTCGCACCGCTCACGCTCTGGACGGCCTACGCCTTCGGCATCGCGATGGGTCTGCTATGGCTTTCCACCGTGCCCTTGACCAACGGCACGGTCGCCACGCTGTTTGGCGTACGCAATCTGTCGATGCTGGGTGGCATCGTGTTTCTCTTCCATCAGATCGGCTCGTTCTTCGGCGGCTGGCTGGGCGGCTGGGTCTATGACACTACCGGCAGCTACGATCTGGTCTGGCAGATTTCCATCGCCCTGAGCCTGATGGCTGCGGCGCTCAACTGGCCGATCCGCGAACAGCCGGTCAAGCGTGTGCGTCTGGCAGCGGGTACGGCCTGATGGCTACGGTCTGGAAAATAGGCGGGGTGTTGCTGCTTGCGCTGCTGGCAGCAGCCTGGTGGGGCTGGCAGCAGGGCGGCTTGGCCCTGATGCAGCTGGGCGTCGGGGTCTGCTGACCAGCTGTTCGGGTGGTTTTGTCGCACTCATGGAATCAATTGATCACTGGCGGCTCCAACAGGCGAGACAGATGTCGCAGAACCGTCATCTAAGCCCTGTAAAAAGCTGCGGCATGCAGTTATCTGGAGTCAGCCAACATGTCCACCCTTACCGAACTCGCCCAACAGATCGCCCAGCTGTACCCCTTGCAGGACAAGCGCGTCGGCAAGCGCTACCGCGTCGTAGGCGAACTGGCCGGTATGACCGAACTGGAAGAAATCAATGGCGAACCGCGGTACATCCAGACGCTCGCGTTGAAAGACCGCCAGCGCTGGGATGTTGCAGTCTGACAGAGCCGGACTGGCCTGCCCTCGTCTCAGCGCAGGTTAGCAGGGCGCTGCCAGCGTGCCGCTCGCCATTGCGCCCGCTGCTCGTCGTCCTTAAAGGTCCAGGCCACGAAGCGACTGCGCTTCTGCCCCTGCGACATATCCGATGTCAGCACCAGATGAGCGCCACGCTTTCGCAGCCGCGCCTGCAAAGGCTGAACGTTGCCCGCCTTGGAGACCAGCGTGGTGAACCAGCAGATCTGCTGTCCCACCTCATGGCTTTCGTCTGCGATCCGAGCAATGAATGCCGCTTCACCCCCTTCACACCAGAGTTCGGCTGCCTGCCCACCAAAGTTCAGCGCTGGTAGTTTGCGCTTCGGATCGAGCTTGCCGAGGTTGCGCCATTTGCGCTGGCTACCGCTGCTGGCTTCCGCCTGGGATGCATAAAAAGGCGGGTTGCACAGGGTGACGTCGAAGCGGTCGCCGGGCTGCACCAGGCCAAGGAAGACGTGCCCCGGATCGGTCTGCTGGCGCAGCGTCACGCTTTTCGCTAGTCCGTTGGCCGCAATGATGGTGCGTGCCGATGCCAAGGCGGTGGCGTCGATATCCGAGCCGGTAAACCGCCAGCCATACTCTCGCTGGCCTATCAGCGGGTAGATGCAGTTGGCCCCTGTGCCGATATCCAGCGCCTGGACGGATGCGCCGCGTGGAATTTCGCCATCGTTGTCCTTTGCCAGCAGATCGGCCAACCCGTGCAGGTAATCGGCCCGGCCCGGGATCGGCGGGCACAGGTAGCCTGGCGGGATATCCCAGTGAGCGATCCCGTAGTACTGCTTGAGCAGTGCCCGGTTGAACACCCGTACGGCTTCAGGATTGGCGAAATCGATAGTCTGCTTGCCGTAGGGATTGAGGATGACGAACGCGGCCAAGGCCGGGCTGCCGGCAATCAGCGCGGGAAAATCGTAGCGTCCGGTGTGGCGGTTGCGCGGGTGCAGACTGGGCTTGTCAGCGCCCGGTTTGGCTGCGCGGGATGACGGATTCATGGGTTTCGGAGCGGGCATGTCTGGCTGCTGGCATCATTGAAGGTTGGCATTGTCCCACAGCTTTCAGCGACGGCGTGGAACCAGCATCGTCCATGCAAGGCCCCAGAGCAGCGCACCAGCACCCAGCCAGAAAGCGCTGTGCAAGGTGCCGCCCATGCTCAGCCAGACGCCCGTCAGCCATGGCCCTGCCAGTTGAGTCAGGCTGTAGAGCGCGATCAGGGCAGCCGACAGGCGCGGCCCCTGGTGCGGGTGCAGTGCCCGGGCGAGTCGCTGCGTCAGCAGGACGGTGCCAAGAAAGGTGCCACCGATCAACACCGCGCAGAGCAGAATGCCCGGGGCGCCCGGCAGCAACAACGCAGCCAGCACGCCTGCAAGTTGGGTGACATAGCTGAACCGCAGCGCGAGGGTGTCGCCGAGGAGGGCGCCCAGCCTGTTCCAGAACCAGGGAGAGGGCAGGGTGGCTATCGCTACCACCAGCCAGCTGCTCCCGATCAGCGTGCTGCCGGGCTCGACCTGCAGGCGAGCGACCATGGGCAGGAAGGTCATAGGCAGGATGTAGCCCATCCCGGCTCCGGCGTAGGAAAGAAAAAGCGGCGTACTGGCGCGGTCCAGCAGCCGTCCACCTGCGACGAGCGCCTTGTCGGTTCCGGACCCATCCTCGGGCATGTCGAGCCGAGCCAGTTGCCTCCATCCCCATAGGGCCAGCGGTACAGATAGCAGGGCCGCCGGCCACCAGCGTTGCGCTCCGTCCAGCAGGCCGTTGCTGAGGTTGACCAGCAGACTGGACAGGATCAGCCCAACGCCGACACCAAGATAGACGAGCCCACTGGACGACGCACGTTTATGCCGCGCCAGCCACTCGAGGACCAGAGAAGGCGCTTGCACGAACACCAGCCCATTGCTGACGCCGTTGAACAGGCGCAAGGCAGAGAGTGCTTCCGAAGACTCCGCCTGGGTCTGGCCCAGGGTGCTCAGCACATGCAGTACCATAGCCCAGGGCAGGCTGCGCCGGATTTGCGCGACCTGATGCCAGCGCAAGGCGAGCAGG
This sequence comes from Stutzerimonas stutzeri, assembly GCA_002387205.1. GTDB lineage: Bacteria > Pseudomonadota > Gammaproteobacteria > Pseudomonadales > Pseudomonadaceae > Stutzerimonas > Stutzerimonas stutzeri_N. The sequence goes on from DGLA01000024.1 coordinate 104,069, forward strand.
GCTCCGATGAGATAACCCAGGTAGTTCCAGGTGGCCGTGCTCGCACCTTGCTGCACGGTGAGTACTCCGTCCTCCACCAGCCACGGCAGGAGCGGTGTATAGAAGAAGCGGCCAAGGCCGTGGACGACCAGCAGCAGCGTGGCGCCAGCCAGCAAGACCGGAAACAGGGCGGGGCGTTGGGGCATTGAGCAAAAACCATGAAGCGAAAAGACCGCCAGCTTAGCGTCAGGTGCGGCAAACAACCACGCTACTGATGGCTACGGACGCTCTCATTTGCCGTTTGATACCCCCAGCGGGCGGCCGCTACTGATCGATGTCAATGGAAACCCGTCCCCGCTTGCCTAGACTTCGCGACTCACCACACCGCAGGGAGGCGACATGACATTTTTGGAATGGAGCGATGATCTCGATACCGGTATCGAGGTCATCGATGGGCAGCACCGCCGCATCGTTGACATGATCAACCAGTTGCACCTGGCCCAGCAGGGCAACCAGTCGCAAAACATCGGGCAGGTTATCGATGAGCTGGTCGACTACACGACTTCCCACTTCGCCTTCGAGGAATCCATGCTCGAAGAGGCCGGCTATGTATTTACCAAAGCCCACAAGCGGGTCCATGAGGTATTCATCAAGCGCGTCGATGATTATCGGGCGCGTTACTCCCGGGGCGAGGATGTGACGGACGAACTCAAAGGGCTTCTTGGTCGCTGGCTGTTCGGTCACATCCGCAATGAAGATCGGAATTATGTGTCGGCTGTTGCCGACAACCTGCGAAAGCTCTCGGCTGACCAGGCCGAAGGGGGTTGGCTGGTGCGGGCCAGGCGGCGCTTTTTCCGGACTGGTGGGGCCCGCTAGCGTTAGCGTTAGCGTTCGCCACGGCTTGGCTGAATCGGCTCCTGTCGATCGCTGGTTTCAGGCCTCGCCGCAATTCGCGGGCCTGCCAGTGACCTTGCGCATTGCCCGTCGCTATCGGCGCACCGAAGTCATGGATAACCGAGCACCTGCTTGATCTGATTCAGGTTGCGCCCGATCCAGTGCGAGTCGATCGCGCCCCAATCGTGAATATGGTAATGACCCGCGTTGTGCCGCTCACCGTCTTCCTGGCTGAAGCGGCAGTCGATATCCAGATCAGCCAATGCCGCCAGGGTGTCTTGCGCCGTCCGGCGCGGCATACCGGTGGCGTCGACCAGTGCTGGCACGCTGGTGGCGGTGCCGCTGTGGATAAGCCAGGCGACATAGAGTCGCCGGTAGAAGCTGGTTTTGGTCTTGCTGACAATCATGGCGACTCCTTGCACAGCGTCGTGCGGACCGAGGCTGGATGGGTCAGCCTCGGCGACACCGGGGCAGGCTCAGCGTAGTGCGAGCATGCCGATATACGTGACGGCGCCTGCCGTGTAGCCGAGGAAGGCCAACAGGCTGACATGCTTGATGTACCAGGTGAAGCTGATCTTCTCCATGCCCATGGCAGCCACGCCCGCCGCGGAACCAATGATCAGCGTACTGCCGCCGGTTCCGGCGCAATAGGCAAGCATCTCCCAGAAATTCCCGTCGACCACGAATTGCGACAGCCAGGCTGCTTCGGCGGGCGTCGCTGCCTCCAGGGTAACGGGACTGACCAGCGGATACATCTTCATCGAGCCCGCCACCAGAGGCACGTTGTCCACGACTGCCGAAAGCAGGCCGATGGTGTAGTTGATCGGGTAGATGTGCCCCAGAGATTCACGCAAGGCTGTCGCAACCTGCGTCAGATGCCCGGCTGTAGCCAGTGCGGCGACGGCCAGCAAAATGCCGAGAAAGAACAGCACGCTCGGGGTGTCGACCTTGCGCAGTACGCCGACGACCGAGAGCGGATGCTTGTGATCGTCTTCCTTCTCGCGGTGCAAGAACTCGGTGGTGACCCAGAGCACACCGAGGCCGAAGAGAATGCCCATGTAGGGCGGCAGGTGAGTGACGGTCTTGAAGATCGGCACGAATACCAGTGCACCGATACCGAGCGCCAGCACCAGGTTGCGCTCGAACGCCGTTGTAGTGGGCGGGTTGCTTTCGGCAAGGTGCGCACGGGCCCCTGGGCGAGGCACCTCGCCGCGCATGCGGAAGCTGAGGATCAGCAACGGGACCAGGAGACAGACCAGGCTGGGCAGGAACAGACCGACAATGACGCCCGAGGCGGTGATCTGGTTGCCGATCCAGAGCATGGTGGTGGTGACGTCGCCAATCGGGGACCAGGCGCCACCTGCGTTGGCTGCAATGACCACGACGCCGACAAACAACCAGCGCTCCGGTCGGCCGCGGATCAGTTTGCGCAACAGCGAGACCATCACGATGGTGGTGGTCAGGTTGTCCAGTGCAGCGGAGAGAAAAAAGGTCAGCAGTCCGATGATCCACAGCAGATGAACGCGCTTGCGGGTCTGGATGCGGTCGGTGATGACCTTGAAGCCTTCATGAGAGTCGATCAGTTCGACGATGGTCATGGCGCCGAGCAGGAAGAACAGGATTTCCGATATTTCGCCCAGGTGATGCCGCAGCGATTCGACGACTACCTCGGACGGGTTGCCGGCAGCGTGGCCGGCGCCCTGTAGCAGCGGGATGATCGAGTCGGCGCCCATCACGAGCAGCGTCCAACAGAGCACCGCGGTAAGGATCGCCAGCGCAGCTTTATCGATCTTCAGGGGATGTTCGAAGGCTATGCATAGATAGCCAATGAAAAACACGACAGCCATAAATACGTACATCGCAGGGGCTCCATAGTGGGAAACCAGACCAGGCTCGGCGGTGACGCCGAAAGCGCGGTGATGGCAGGCTCAAGATGGGCAACGGGCTATGCGAAGGGATGAAGCTAAAGGAACCGTAATACGGAAGGCTGCGTGCCAGCGTGTCAACGGTTGCACCGCAGGCGGCGCGTCTGATGACGAGACGGTGCGTGCTTACTTCATGTCGTAGAGCGCTCTGCGAAGTTCGGCCTGCCTAGATTAATTGTTTTATTCCGTGTGCGGCATAGTGTATCGGCCGGCTCGGTTTTTACTTGTTGTCGATCAAGTGCAAAAGCCTAAGCAAAAAGGCCAGCACCTAAGGTGCTGGCCTTTGCTCCGCTACAAGCTGGCGATGCGCTGGCGCTGCTCCAGCAGTCTGGCCCTGGCCTGCTCGGCCTCGGCCAGCTTGGCCCGCTCCTTTTCGATCACCTCGGCAGGGGCCTTGTCGACGAAGCCAGCATTGCCAAGCTTGCCGCCGACACGCTTGACCTCGCCATCCAGCCTGGCGATTTCCTTGTCGAGGCGAGCGAGCTCTGCGTCCTTGTCAATCAGGCCGGCCATCGGCACCAGTACCTGCATGTCGCCGACCAACGCGGTGGCAGACAGCGGGGCCTCTTCGCTGGCTGCAAGAACACGTACGTTTTCCAGTTTCGCAAGCTTCTTGAGTAACGGCTCGTTCTCCAGCAGCCGACGCTGATCGGTGTTGCTGGCGTTGCTCAAGATCACGTCGATGCGCTTGGCCATGGAGATGTTCATCTCGCCGCGAATCTGGCGAATGCCGAGCATGAACGCCTTGACCCACTCGATATCCTGCTCGGCGGCCTCGTCAAGGCGCTCGGGGTTGAACTCCGGCCACGGCTGCAGCATCAGGGTCGGACCGGACTTGCCAGCGAGCGGCGCGACGCGCTGCCAGATCTCTTCGGTAATGAAGGGCATGAACGGATGCGCCAGGCGCAGCGCGGTTTCCAGCACCCGCACCAGGGTGCGACGGGTGCCGCGCTGGCGTTCGGCGCTGGCAGTCTCGTCCCAGAGCACCGGCTTGACCAGTTCGAGGTACCAGGCGCAGTACTCGTCCCAGATGAACTCATAAAGCGCCTGGGAGGCCAGGTCGAAGCGGAAGGCTTCGAGCTGGCGGCTGACTTCGCTTTCGGTGCGCTGCAGCGCCGAGATGATCCAGCGGTCGACCGAAGAGAGCTCCACGGGCTCTCCATTGACGCCGGTGTCCTTGTCTTCGGTATTCTCGAAGACGAAGTTGGCGGCGTTCCAGATCTTGTTGCAGAAGTTGCGGTAACCCTCGACGCGGCCCATGTCGAACTTGACGTCGCGGCCAGTGGAGGCCAGTGAACAAAAGGTGAAGCGCAGGGCGTCGGTGCCATAGCTGGCAATGCCCTCGGGAAACTCGGCACGGGTCTGCTTGGCGATCTTCTCGGCGAGCTTGGGCTGCATCATGCCGCTGGTGCGCTTTTCCAGCAGTTCGTCCAGGGTGATGCCGTCAACGATATCCAGCGGGTCGAGCACGTTGCCCTTGGACTTGGACATTTTCTGCCCCTGTCCATCGCGCACCAGGCCATGCACGTAAACGGTCTTGAACGGAATCTGCCCGGTCAGGTGGGTCGATAGCATGATCATCCGGGCGACCCAGAAGAAGATGATGTCGAAGCCGGTGACCAGCACGTCGGTGGGGTGGAAGGTCTTGAGGAACTCGGTCTGCTCGGGCCAGCCGAGGGTGGAAAAGGTCCACAGGCCGGAGCTGAACCAGGTGTCCAGGACGTCCTCGTCCTGGCGCAGTTCGACGTTGTTGCAGAGGTTGTGCTTGCTGCGAACCTCGGCCTCGTCACGGCCGACATAGACGTTACCGGCCTCGTCATACCAGGCCGGGATGCGGTGCCCCCACCACAGCTGCCGGCTGATGCACCAGTCCTGGATGTCACGCATCCAGCTGAAGTACATGTTTTCGTATTGCTTGGGCACGAACTCGATCTCGCCGCTTTCGACGGCGCGTATGGCCTTTTCCGCCAGCGGTTTGGTCGAGACATACCACTGATCGGTCAGCCAGGGCTCGATGATCGTCCCGGAACGATCGCCACGCGGCACTTTCAGCGCGTGATCGTCGATTTTCTCAAGCAGGCTCATGGCTTCGAATTCGGCGACGATGGCCTTGCGCGCATCGAAGCGGTCCATATGGGCATAGCCGTCAGGAAGGCTTCCATCTACCTTGTCGTTCGGCGTGCCATCGATATGGAACACCTGGGCGTGGGCGAGCACCGCCGCATTGCGATCGAAGATATTGATCAACGGCAGGTGGTGGCGCTTGCCCACCTCATAGTCGTTGAAGTCGTGGGCCGGGGTGATCTTCACGCAACCGGTACCGAACTCGAGATCGACGTAATCGTCGGCGACGATCGGGATCAGGCGGTTCACCAGCGGCAGCATGATGTGGCGGCCGATCAGGTTCTTGTAACGCTCGTCATCGGGATGCACCGCGACGGCAGCATCACCGAGCACGGTCTCCGGGCGTGTCGTGGCGACGACCAGATAATCCTTGCCATCTGCAGTCTTGCAACCATCAGCCAGCGGGTAGCGCAGGTGCCAGAGATGACCCTTTTCGTCATGGTTCTCCACTTCGAGGTCGGAGATCGCGGTGTGCAGTTTGGTGTCCCAGTTGACCAGGCGCTTGCCACGATAGATCAGCCCGTCTTCGTGCAGCCGGACAAAGGCTTCTTTCACTGCATTGGACAGTCCTGCATCCATGGTGAAGCGTTCGCGCGACCAGTCGACCGAAGAGCCCAGGCGACGAATCTGCCGGGTGATATTGCCGCCGGACTGTTCTTTCCATTCCCAGACCTTTTCGAGAAATTTCTCGCGGCCAAGGTCGTGGCGGCTGACGCCCTGGGCTCCAAGCTGGCGCTCGACGACCATCTGCGTGGCAATACCTGCGTGGTCGGTGCCCGGTTGCCAGAGGGTGTTGCGCCCCTGCATCCGGCGCCAGCGGATCAGGGCATCCATGATGGCGTTGTTAAAACCATGCCCCATGTGCAGGCTGCCGGTAACGTTCGGCGGCGGGATCATGATGGTATAGGGCTCGCCTGAACCCTGGGGCGCGAAGTAGTTATTCGATTCCCAGGTCTGGTACCAGGAGGTTTCGATGGCGTGCGGCTGGTAGGTCTTGTCCATGCGGCGGGACCCTTAAAACGGCTAACGGAAAAGCGGGCAAGTATAAAGGCAAAGTAGCAGCAGGACGGAACCGCAATGGCCCTTTTATGTCCGGAACAGAACAGATGAAAGCGAACCGTGGCGATGCCTCACTGCGCCGTGTTGTCGCCTGGCGCAGAAGTGGCGCCTTAGGGGCGGCGCGTCCTGATCAGCTGCTCGGCGCGGCTTTCCAGGCGACGGCGCAACTCTGCCTCTATCTGTGGCACGAAATCGTCGATCACGTCTTGCAGCATCAGCTGCGCTGCCGTGCGCAGTTCATGATCAAGGTGTCGCTCGGCGAGCGTGCGGAACGCGGTGCGTACTGCAGGTTCACGGGGCTCGGGCGCTTGCTCTGGAAGGTCGACGGGGGTTAGCCCGGCTTCGACGACTTCTGAAAGCAAGGGGATGCTGGACGGGTCCAGGGATTCGGTGAGCTGGGAGGGCTCCTGATCGCCGAGCAGCGCGCGTATAGACTCCAGGTCGTCGAGCAGGTGGGTGGGCTTGTCAATTGGCGTGTGCGTCATAACGTGTTCCGGAATATTGAGCGTCCAGGCTGTTGTTGTCGCTCCTTGAAGGCGTGTACTGGTCCCATAAACCCTGGCACGCCGGCGCGCCAGGTGGCGATGCTAAAGTTCGACTCGCCTGGGATCATAGCCGCGCTGACGATACAGGCGGAAATTTCCCCGGCTGGCGTCCAGCAGTTCTGGCTGTTGGTTGACAATCTCTATCACGCGGCTGAACCGGTCGATATGCGGCGACAGGCTCGATGCGAGGTTTACCAACAATCCCTCGGTCGCCGCCGGAGTCTGTTCGGTGCCAACCACGACGGGCGCTTGCGGATCGTTTTCGTACAGCTCGTGCGGAATGAAGCGCTCGGCGCGAAATCCCCAGAGCAGCTCGTCCAGTTCGTTGCACTGCTGGCCGTCGTGGCAGCGGATGAACACCGACATGCCGTGCTGCCACCCCTTGCTCGCGAGCAGGCAGGCCGCGCGGAGGCGGCCGGTCGGTTCGCTGTCCGGCAATACGTAGAACTCGATGCGTGTCATGCCCGGGGCTCGCTCGCTGCGGTCATGCCTGTGCAGCTCGGTCCAGCAGGTACTGGGTCAGTAGCGGTACCGGTCGGCCGGTGGCGCCTTTTTCCTTGCCGCCACTGATCCAGGCGGTGCCTGCCACATCCAGATGTGCCCAGGGGTAAGCCTTGGTGAAGCGCGAAAGAAAACAGGCAGCGGTGATGGTGCCAGCCTTGGGACCGCCAATGTTGGCGATGTCTGCGAAGGGACTGTCCAGCTGCTCCTGGTATTCGTCGAAAAGCGGCAGTTGCCACGCGCGGTCATCCGCCTTCTGGCCCGCCCCGAGTACCTGCTGCAACAATTCATCATTGTTGCCCAGCAGGCCGGAGGTGTTGCTGCCGAGTGCGACAATGCAGGCGCCGGTCAGGGTGGCGATATCGATCACCGCGCGCGGCTTGAAACGTTCGGCGTAGGTCAGCGTGTCGCAGAGCACCAGGCGGCCTTCGGCATCCGTATTCAGGATCTCAACGGTCTGACCGCTCATGGTGGTGACGATGTCCCCTGGGCGAGTCGCGTTGCCGCTGGGCATGTTTTCAGCACACGCCAGCAGGCCCACCAGGTTGATGGGCAGCTGGAGTTCGAGCGCTGCACGGAAGGTGCCGAGCACGCTGGCAGCGCCACACATGTCGTACTTCATTTCGTCCATGCCCTGGCCGGGCTTGAGGCTGATACCGCCCGTGTCGAAGGTGATCCCCTTGCCGACCAGTGCGTAGGGCTGTTCGCCTTTCTTGCCGCCGTTGTATTGCATGACGACGATGCAACCTGGCTGATCGCTGCCCTGGGAGACTGCCAGGAACGAGCCGGCGCCGAGTTCGCGCAGCTTCTTTTCATCCAGGACTTCGACTTTCAGGCCCTTGAAACGCTTGGCCAGCTGCTTGGCCTGCTCAGCCACGTAGGTCGGGTGGCAGATATTCGGTGGCAGGTTACCGAGATCCCGCGCGAAGCTCATGCCCGCCGCGATCGCGGCGGCATGCCGGGTGGCCAGCTCAACCTCGGCCTGGACAGCCTTCTCGGTCAGGATGGTGATTTTTCCGAGGGCCGGCGCATCGCTCTTCTTGCTCTTGAACTGCTCGAAAACATACTCACCGTCGGCCAACACCTCGACAAGCATGCGGGTTCGCGCATAGGCGTCGCGTTCCTTGACCTGAACATCCTGCAGGGCGATTGTCGCCTCGCCTCCGCCAAGCCCTTTGAGAGCCCCAAAGGCGGCGCCGACAGCCTTGCGCCATTGGCGGCCGTCGAGCTCGCCTTCGGCTCCGGTGCCGACCAGCAGGATCCGGTCGGCCTTGAGGTTCGGCAGGGCATGCAAGAGCAGGGTCTGCCCCGGTTTGCCTTTCAGGTCGCCGCGCTTGAGTATCGCGCTGATAGCACCGCCGCTGGCCTGGTCGACGGTCTGGGCTGTTGCACCGAGCAGGCGGTCTTCGCTGACGGGCAGAACCAGGGTGGCAGTTTTGGCTGCAGCGGCTTTGGTGGTCTTTACAACAAATTCCATGGCGTCGAGTCCCCAAGACAAAGAGTCGGGTTTACAGGATAATGCCGGGCTTATTTTCCGGTGGTTCGTCCACCGGGGCGTTGGGACATGCTGCGTGAGTTCCCACGTCCTGTTGCGGGCGGACCGGCTACTGGCGGCTAGTTTGAGCGTAGCCGCCGGAGCCTGACAACCCTGGAGTGTCCGGTTTGATCGTCTTTCGTTACCTGTCCCGTGAGCTTCTGGTCACCATGAGCGCCGTCAGTGCCGTCCTGTTGGTGATCATCATGAGCGGCCGTTTCATCAAATACCTCGCGCAGGCTGCGCAGGGGCTGATCGATCCGGGTGTGCTGCTGATGATCATGGGGTATCGACTGCCCGGGTTCCTGCAGCTGATTCTGCCGCTTGGCCTGTTTCTGGGCATCCTCCTGGCCTACGGTCGGTTGTACCTCGATAGCGAGATGACTGTTCTTTCGGCCACAGGCATGAGTCAGCGCCGGCTGATGGTTTACAGTCTGGCGCCTGCCGCGCTGGTCGCTTTGCTGGTCGGCTGGTTGAGCATGGGGCTTGCCCCGCAGGGCGTGGCCCAGGTTGATCGCATTCTCAACGAGCAGGACTCGCTTACCGAATTCGATACGCTGGTGCCCGGACGCTTCCAGACGCTGCGTGACGGGACGCGTGTCACCTATACCCGTGAACTGACCGCAGACCGTACCCAGCTGGCCGGTGTGTTTATATCCGAAACCAACCTGTCGGGTGCCAGCGGAAAGCCGAGGGGGCTTTCCGTGCTGGTGGCAGAAAGCGGCCGTCAGGAAGTTCAGCCTGACGGCAGCCGTTACCTGATTCTGGAAAACGGATATCGGTACGATGGTAATCCCGGCCAGGCCGATTACCGTGCAATCCAGTACGACACCTATGGAGTGCTGTTGCCCAAGCCGGAAGTAAGCGTCGAAGTGAGTGAGCGTGAGGCGATGCCGACCCTCGAGCTGTTCGGTAGCGACAACGTCCGGCTGCAATCCGAGCTGCAGTGGCGTCTGTCTTTGCCTTTGTTGGTTTTCATCGTCACGCTGCTGGCCGTTCCGTTGGCAAAAGTTAACCCCCGCCAGGGGCGTTTCCTCAAGCTGCTGCCGGCGATCCTTCTGTACATGGCATACCTGGCATTGCTGATCGCTGCCCGGGGTGCGCTCGACAAGGGGCGAATCCCCATGGCGCTGGGGCTCTGGTGGGTACATGCGCTCTTTTTCTCGATCGGGATGCTGATGCTTTTCTGGGAGCCATTGACGCTCGCTGTGGCGAAGCGGCGCGCTGTCACCGGAGGTGCCCATGCGTAAACTCGACCGCTATATAGGCAGTCACGTACTGCTGGCGATCCTGGCTGTGCTTGGCATTATTGTGGGTCTGGCCTTGCTGTTCGCCTTCATCGACGAGCTCGGTGACGTCAAGGGTAGTTACGGCACCCTGGACGCTGCCATCTATGTGCTGTTGACGACGCCGTCACGTATCTACGAAATGCTGCCGATGGCGGCGTTGATCGGCTGCCTGATCGGGCTCGGGACGCTGGCCAGCAGCAGCGAACTGACCATCATGCGCGCCGCCGGAGTGTCGCTTGGGCGTATCGTGCTTGCCGTGATGAAGCCGATGCTGCTGCTTATGCTGATCGGCGTGGCGATTGGCGAGTATGTGGCGCCCTGGAGCGAGAATATCGCCCAGTCCAACCGTGCATCAGCTCAAGGGGCTGGCGAAGCGCAAAGCAGCAAGCGTGGCCTCTGGCATCGCCAGGGTGATGAATTCGTACATATCAACGCCGTGCAGCCGGGCGGCTTGCTGCTGGGTGTCACTCGATATCAGTTCGATGATCAGCGGCAGCTGCTGTCGGCCAGCTTTGCTCGCAGAGCCCTCTACCAGGACGGTCATTGGTTGCTCCGCGACATCTCGACGACCCGCTTCCAGGGGGACCATACGGAAGTAGTCGAGGTGCCCGAGGAGCGCTGGGACGTCCAGCTTACGCCGCAATTGCTGAGTACTGTTGTGATGGAGCCGGACGCTTTGTCGGTTACCGGGTTGTGGCGCTACATCCATTACCTGGGGGAGCAGGGTCTGAACAATGGCCGCTACTGGTTGGCGTTCTGGACCAAGGTGCTTCAACCGGCGGTGACTGTTGCACTGGTATTGCTGGCCATCTCGTTCATCTTTGGTCCGCTGCGGTCGGTAACCCTGGGGCAGCGGATATTTACTGGCGTCATCGTTGGCTTCGTCTTTCGCATCCTTCAGGATCTGTTGGGGCCTGCCAGCCAGGTGTTCGGGTTTTCGCCTCTGCTTGCAGTGGCCGTGCCGGCGGCTGTCTGCGCGCTGGCTGGTCTGTTTCTCTTGCGCAGGGCTGGCTGAGCCTGGTTTCCGGACAAGAGGGTTTTAAGCCCTCTTTCAGGCTCGCCATGGGCGCGGCTATTTCTTGTGAATATTTTTTGGCAGCTGAACGACCTGGCTCTCTGAGTAGATGTCGTGCCAGGTCCTGCGTTGCTTGTCCCAGAGCATCCACCAATAACCCATGCCCAGCGCGAGCCAGGACATGATCGCTATCAAAAAGCGGAGCAGGGCCTGCCAGAGGTCAATGGCGGTGCCGTCCGCATTCTGGATGCGCACACCCCACACCTGCATACCCAGTGTCTGTCCGTTGTGGGTCCAGAACTTGGCGAAGAAGGCAAATACCGTAAAGAAAAGTAGCGTCGATAGGATCGGGTCGATATCAAGCCCGCCGGATTGCGCAAGCGCCTTGAGCTCTTCGCTGCCATAAAAGGCTCGCAGGATCACCTGCTGATAGAGCAGCGTCACGACCATCATCAAGGCGATCGACAGGGAGCAGTCATAGAAGAGGGCGGCGAGTCGGCGTATCAGGCCTGCCGAAGGGAACTGGCCCTGCGGGCTGAGCGGATGGGGTTGCATGTTGAATCTCGCTGGGAAAGGCGGTCGCGCATTCTAGAATATCGCGCGCATAAAAAAGCCCCTGATGGCAGCATCAGGGGCTTTTTCGGAGCGGGGCTTATTCCTGGATTTGAACCTGGTCAGCCTGCATGCCCTTTTGACCTTGCACAGCGATGAAGCTGACCTTCTGGCCTTCTTTCAGGCTCTTGAAGCCGTTGCCTTCGATCGCGCGGAAGTGCACGAACAGATCCGGACCGCTTTCAGGAGTGATGAAACCAAAACCTTTCTCGTCGTTAAACCACTTGACGGTACCGTTCTGACGATTCGACATAGCTTTGTATCCTTGAAACTCAATAGTAGAAACGCACCTGCCAACGGCAGGAAGCGGTGACTGGTTGCAAGGAGTAAAGAGTCGAACGGGATGTAGCGGATCTAGAGATCTACTGCACCAGGTCACGATTCGGCGACCCATGCAAACACAGTGGACACACTCTACGATAACTCGCGGGCCGATGCCAAGCCCTCGGAGTCATAGAATGTGGCCACTGCGAGTAAGGCTATTGAGCGTCTTACGCTATCGCCGATGTTCGTTTTTTGCTGTTCGATCCAGGTCGTTCTAGCGCCTTGCCTCGAAGCGCTGCGCTGCACCTGCTTGATGCTTTGCCTGGGCTGGCTGAAGTCGAAGTTTCAGCATACCGCTGGGTGAAGCCGCTGTATCGATGCGGTCCCCTTTGCCAGAGGAGGGCAGTTGCCTCTGGCCACTGATTCATGGTGCCTCGAGAGAGACTCGAACTCTCACGTTGTTACCAACGGCGGATTTTGAATCCGCTGCGTCTACCGATTCCGCCATCGAGGCACAGTGGCGGCGAAGTATAGGGATGCAGCAGGGAGCGGTCAATCGTCTGGCGTGGTCAGATTGCAGTGTTTCCGCTAAGCTTTGCGCCCCTTGAGCCTGCCTGCCGATCCTTTATGCAAGTCTCTGATTTTTCTTTCGAGCTTCCCGATGCTCAAATCGCTCGGCATCCGCTGGCTGAGCGTCGTGCCAGCCGGCTACTGATGCTCGATGGCGAGACCGGACGGTTAGCCCATCACCGCTTTGCCGAGCTGCTCGACTACGTGCGTCCCGGTGACCTGATGGTGTTCAACAATACGCGAGTCATTCCAGCGCGCCTGTTCGGGCAGAAGGATACCGGCGGCAAGGTTGAAATACTGATTGAACGCGTTCTGGATGAACGTCGCGTATTGGCGCACATCCGTTCGAGCAAGTCACCCCGGCCTGGTGCCGTGATCCGCATCGATGGGGGCGGTGAAGCGTCGATGCTGGCCAGGCATGACGCATTGTTCGAACTTGAATTCAGCGAAACGGTACTGCCTCTACTTGATCGTGTCGGGCACATGCCGTTGCCTCCTTATATAGACCGGCCGGATGAATCCGCTGACCGTGAGCGCTATCAGACGGTGTATGCGCAAAGAGAGGGCGCTGTGGCAGCTCCGACCGCAGGCCTGCATTTCGATGCCGAGCTGCTCCAGGCGCTAGATGACAAAGGCGTACAGCGTGCCTTCGTGACCCTGCATGTCGGCGCCGGCACCTTCCAGCCGGTTAGGGTTGAGCGCATCGAAGAGCATCACATGCACCGCGAGTGGCTTGAGGTCAGTCAGGAAGTCGTCGATGCGGTAGCAGCCTGCCGGGCGAGCGGCGGCAGGGTGATTGCGGTTGGCACTACCAGTGTGCGTTCGCTGGAAAGCGCTGCGCGAGACGGCAGGCTCAAACCATACAGCGGCGATACAGACATCTTTCTCTATCCCGGCAAGCCCTTTCATGTCGTGGATGCGCTGGTAACCAACTTCCATTTGCCGGAGTCGACCCTGCTGATGCTGGTTTCGGCTTTTGCCGGTTATCCCGAGACAATGGCTGCCTACGCAGAGGCGATCGCCCAAGGGTATCGCTTCTTCAGTTATGGGGACGCCATGTTCATCACGCGCAATCCGGCCCCACTCGGCCCCGAGGACACCCAATGAGTCGTACCTGCCACATGTCTTTCGAACTGCTCGCGACCGAGGGGCGTGCTCGCCGCGGTCGCCTGACCTTTCCCAGGGGAACGGTGGAAACCCCAGCGTTCATGCCGGTGGGTACTTACGGTACCGTCAAGGGCATGTTGCCTGCCGATATCGAGGGGATTGGTGCCCAGATCATTCTTGGCAATACATTTCACCTGTGGCTGAGGCCAGGTACGGAAGTGATCAAGGCGCACGGTGATCTGCATGACTTCATGCAGTGGCAGGGCCCGATCCTGACTGATTCGGGTGGTTTCCAGGTGTTTAGTCTGGGGGCGATGCGCAAGATCAAGGAGGAGGGTGTCTATTTCTCTTCGCCGGTCGACGGCGCGAAAGTCTTCATGGGGCCGGAAGAATCGATGCAGGTGCAGCGTGATCTTGGATCGGACATCGTGATGATCTTTGATGAATGCACGCCCTATCCGGCCGACGAAGAGGTTGCGCGGCGCTCGATGGAGCTTTCGCTGCGCTGGGCAAGGCGCTCGAAAGACGCCCATGGCGAGAGCTCGGCCGCGCTGTTCGGCATTGTCCAGGGTGGCATGCATGAGTCGTTGCGTATGCGTTCGCTCGAGGGGCTGTGCGACATCGGTTTCGATGGGCTGGCGATCGGTGGATTGTCTGTTGGTGAGCCGAAAGAAGAGATGATTCGCGTGCTGGATTTCCTTCCGCCACAGATGCCGGCCGACAAGCCGCGTTATCTGATGGGCGTGGGTCGGCCGGAAGACCTTGTCGAAGGTGTTCGCCGGGGCGTGGACATGTTCGATTGCGTGATGCCGACCCGCAACGCACGCAATGGTCACTTGTTCGTTGATGGCGGAGTGGTCAAGATCCGCAACGCCATGCACCGCTTCGATACGTCATCGCTGGATGCCGGCTGCGATTGTTACACATGCAAACACTTCTCCAGGGCGTACCTGCATCATCTGGACAAGTGCGGAGAAATGCTGGGCAGCATGCTCAATACGATACATAACTTGCGCCATTATCAGCGGCTGATGGCTGGTTTACGCGATGCTATCCAACAGGGTACATTGGCGGCCTTTGTCGACGCCTTCTATGCCAAGCGCGGCCTGCCAACCCCGCCGCTTGCGTGACGAATTCATAACTAACTGATCTCTACAACAGGAGTGCTACATGAGCTTTCTGATTCCCGCCGCCCATGCCCAAGAGGCTGCTGCCGGTCCCGCTGGTAGCGGCTTCGAATGGCTGTTTCTGGTCGGCTTCCTGGTCATCTTCTATCTGATGATCTGGCGCCCCCAGGCCAAGCGCGCAAAAGAGCACAAGAATCTGATCGGCGGCCTGCAGAAGGGCGACGAAGTGGTCACCTCAGGTGGTATCGCCGGCAAGGTCACCAAGGTCTCCGATGACTTCGTCGTTATTGAGGTTTCCGATTCGGTGGAGCTGAAATTCCAGAAGGTGGCCATCGCTGCAACGCTGCCAAAAGGCACGCTCAAAGCCATCTGAGCTGATTTCTACTCAACACCAACGACGGGGCGCGCAAGGCGCCCCGCGTCATTAGACGGGCTGCGTCATGCTCAATAGATTCCCTATTTGGAAATACCTGCTGATCGTGGTGGTGCTTGGCATCGCCCTGGTCTACTCGGCGCCCAACCTGTACCCGGACGACCCCGCGGTGCAGATCACCGGCGCCAATACCTCGCTCAACGTCACCGAGGCAGACCTGGACAAGGCCCGCAAGGCTCTGGTCGAGGCAGGCATAGAGGTCAAGGCTGCCGGTCTGGACGAGCAGGGTCGCGGCGGCCTCCTGCGGTTGAACGATCAGGACGACCAGCTGCCGGCCAAGGATGTGGTTCGCCGGGCTCTTGGCGACGCTTACGTGGTGGCGCTGAACCTGGCGCCAACGACACCGGAGTGGCTGCGCAACCTGTCCGCCAGTCCGATGAAGCTGGGCCTCGACCTCTCCGGCGGCGTGCATTTCCTGCTCGAAGTCGACATGGAAAAGGCCATCGAAACGCGCCTGAATGTCTACGAGGGCGAGGTGAAGTCGCTTCTACGCAAGGAGCGGGTGCGCTATCGCAGCTTGCCCCAGACCGAGAATGCGGTGCAGCTCGGCTTTGCCGATGAGCAAGCTCTTGCTGCGGCTCAATCGCTGATCCGCAAGAATTTCACCGATTTCGAGCTGACGACTTCCGAGCGCAACGGTCAGCAGGTGTTGCGCCTGGCAATTACCGAAGCCAAGTTGGCTGAGATCCGTGAGTATTCGATCAAGCAAAACCTTACAACTGTGCGCAATCGGGTCAACGAGTTGGGTGTGTCCGAACCGCTGGTCCAGCGCCAGGGTGCCAACCGTATCGTCGTGGAGCTGCCAGGCGTGCAGGACACTGCCGAGGCCAAGCGTATCCTCGGCAAGACCGCCAACCTCGAGTTCCGTCTCGCTGC
The DNA here is from genome assembly GCA_002387205.1 of Stutzerimonas stutzeri. Taxonomy (GTDB): domain Bacteria; phylum Pseudomonadota; class Gammaproteobacteria; order Pseudomonadales; family Pseudomonadaceae; genus Stutzerimonas; species Stutzerimonas stutzeri_N. The sequence continues at coordinate 119,923 of DGLA01000024.1, forward strand.
CGAGGCCGATGCGCCGCGAGCCACGACGGAAAGCTTCGAGTTTCGCCAGGAAGGTCGCCCGCCTGCACAGCTGGAACGCAGTCTGATCATCACCGGCGACCAGGTGACCGATGCGCAGGCCAGTTACGACGAGAATGGCCGTCCGCAGGTCAACATCCGTCTGGATGGCCATGGCGGCGATCTGATGAATCGTGCGACCCGCAATAACGTCGGTCGCAGCATGGCGGTGATCTTTATCGAGCAGCGTCCGACCACCCGCTACGTCAAGCAGATGGTTGATGGCGTCGAGCAGGAGGTGCGTGTCGAGACCTTCCAGGAAGAGAAAAAAATCATCAGCCTGGCCACCATCCAGTCCCCCCTGGGCAGCCAGTTCCGTATCACCGGGCTCGATGGTCAGGGCGAGTCGTCCGAGCTCGCTTTGCTGCTCCGTGCGGGAGGCCTTGCGGCGCCCATGTACTTTGCAGAAGAACGCACCATCGGTCCAAGCCTGGGGGCGGAGAACATACAGCTGGGTGTCGAGGCAGCGCTGTGGGGCTTTCTCTTCGTGTCCATATTCATGGTGCTGATCTACAAGTTCTTCGGTGTGCTGGCGACGGTTGCGCTGCTGTTCAACATGGTGGTGCTGACTGCGCTGATGTCCTTGCTCGGTGCGACGCTGACCTTGCCAGGGATCGCCGGTATCGTGCTGACCATGGGTATGGCGGTGGATGCCAACGTGCTGATCTTCTCGCGTATTCGCGAGGAGATTGCCAACGGTATGTCCATCCAGCGGGCCATTCACGAGGGGTTCGATCGGGCGTTCTCCGCAATCGTCGACGGCAACCTGACCACTTTGCTGGTAGGCGGGATCTTGTTCGCAATGGGAACCGGGCCGATCAAGGGCTTCGCTGTGACGCTCTCGCTGGGGATCCTGACGTCCATGTTCACCGCAATCGTCGTGACCCGCGCCATGGTCAACCTGATCTACGGCGGCCGCGATCTCAAGAAGTTGTGGATTTAAGGGGCTAGCACGATGAAACGCGTTATCAATTTCATGGGTGTGCGCTATATCGCCTTCGCCCTGACGGTACTGCTCACGCTTGTATCCCTCGGTAGCCTTGCCGTAAAGGGGCTTAATTTCGGGCTTGACTTTACTGGCGGGACCCTGATCGAGCTGTCCTACGAGCAGCCGGTCGCCCTGGATCAGGTGCGCTCACAACTGGTGGGTTCGGGCTTCAGCGATGCGGTGGTGCAGAGTTTCGGTGCGACCACGGATGTTCTGGTACGCATGCCTGGTGATGATCCGCTACTGGGCGAGCGCATTGCTGAGGTCTTGCGTGGCGGCGAGACAGGCAGCGCCGTGACGGTAAAGCGTGTCGAGTTCGTCGGGCCGGCCGTGGGCGAAGAGCTGCGTGACCAGGGTGGATTGGGCATGCTGCTTGCTTTGGGCGGCATTCTGGTCTACGTCGCTTTCCGCTTTCAATGGAAGTTCGGTCTGGGAGCGGTGTTGTCGCTCTTCCACGATGTAATTCTGGTGCTGGGCGTCTTTTCGCTGTTCCAGATCTCGTTCGACCTCACCGTGCTGGCTGCGGTACTCGCGGTGATCGGCTACTCGCTGAACGACACCATTGTCATCTTTGACCGGATCCGTGAAAACTTCCGCATGTTGCGCAAGGCCGAGTTGCTCGAGAACATCAACATCTCTACTACGCAAACACTGCTGCGGACGCTGGCCACCTCGGTATCGACGTTGCTTGCGGTGGGCGCATTGATGTTCTTTGGCGGTGAAAACCTCTGGGGCTTCTCACTTGCCTTGCTGATTGGTGTCGGCGCAGGCACCTATTCATCGGTCTATGTGGCCGGCATGTTACTGGTGTGGCTGAAACTCACCCGTGAAGATCTGATTCCTCCAGTTGTCGAAGAGGTCGATGATCTCCCCTGATCCTGATCACCAGGCGAAGCGGAAGGCCAGACGGGCAACTGCAGGTGCTTGCTTCGCCAGGCAGTCGGCCGTAGCTAGCTGATCGATATGTGGGGAATTGGAGGATTCCGAAGGCGGTGGCGCGTACCTAGGCGTTGGCTGTCCTAGTCCGGAGGGTAGCGATGCTTGTCAGCAGTGGCGGCGCAACCGTAAGCAAGCAAAAAAAAACGCCCAATCGGGCGTTTTTTTTCGTCTGGGCTTAGCGTTTCAGGCTGGGCGTCAGGTGAGGCTGAATGGCAGTAAGCACCGCCTTGAAGCACTTGGTGTTGCCGGCGACGATCTGGCCCTTTTCAAGGAATTCATGGCTGCCGCTGAAATCGCTGACAAGGCCGCCTGCTTCCTGGATCAACAGTGCGCCCGCCGCCATGTCCCACTCCGAAAGGCCGAACTCCCAGAATGCGTCATAGCGACCGGCGGCGACGTAAGCGAGGTCGAGGCTGGCAGCGCCGGCGCGACGCAGGCCGGCGGTTTGGCCAACCAGGCTGCGGAACATGTTCAGGTAGCTGTCGAGGTTGTCCATCTGTCCGTCGCGAAACGGGAAGCCGGTGCCCAACAGTGCACCTTCAAGGCTTTTACGTGCGCTGACGCGCAGGCGACGGCCGTTAAGCGCGGCGCCGCGGCCGCGGCTGGCAGTGAATTCTTCTTGGCGAACCGGATCCAGAACGACCGCGTGTTCAAGGCGGCCGCGGTATTTGCAAGCGATGCTGACGGCGTAGTGGGGTACGCCGCGCAGGAAGTTGGTGGTCCCGTCCAGTGGATCAATCACCCAAAGGTAATCCTTGCCATCTCCGCTGCCTTCCAGCAGTCCGCCTTCCTCCCCGAGAATGCCGTGAGTTGGAAAGGCCTTTCGCAGCGCCGCAATGATCAGTTGCTCAGCAGTGCGGTCGATCTCAGAGACGTAATCGCGCGCGTCTTTTTCGCTAACCGAGATCACGTCCAGGCGCTCGGTGGAACGCACAATCATTTCGCCAGCGCTACGGGCGGCGCGCAGCGCGATATTCAGCATGGGCTGCATCGATCAAATACCTGGTCGTTTAAAGAAAGCCGGCAATTCTAACAGAATCCGATGCGCTGTGTTGTTCGCCTACGGCCCGTTCCGACCGTTGATGGCGAACCCGCAGATGCTTGCTGTAAGCTTTCGGTCTGCCTTCGACCGAGATAAGACATTGTCGCTACACAACATTCGAGTAGTGCTGGTCAATACCAGCCATGCCGGAAACATCGGCGGTGCAGCCCGCGCAATGAAGAACATGGGTTTGTCCCGGCTGGTACTTGTCGATCCGCAAGATTTTCCAAGTCCAGATGCTATCGCTCGAGCCTCGGGTGCTACGGATATTCTCGACTCAGCCCGGGTGGTGGCTACCCTCGAGGAGGCCCTGGTCGGCTGCAGCGTAGCATTTGGTACCAGTGCGCGTGAACGTCGCATCCCGTGGCCTCTCCTTGATCCGCGCGAAACGGGCTCGGTTTGCCTGGAACAGGTAACCCAGGGGGGAGAGGTTGCGCTGGTGTTCGGTCGGGAGTACGCGGGGCTGACCAATGAGGAGCTCCAGCGATGCCAGTTCCATGTGCATATTCCATCCGATCCGGAGTTCAGTTCGCTCAACCTCGCTGCCGCCGTTCAGGTGCTCGCCTACGAAGTGCGTATGGCGTGGCTTGCTGCAAGCGGCCAGCCGACCAAGCTCGAAAAGCTGGAAACCACGTCAATGCTGAGTTCGCAGCTCGTTACCACGGATGAGCTTGAGCATTATTACGGTCACCTGGAGCAAACCCTGATCGACATCGGCTTTCTGGATCCGCAAAAGCCGAGACACCTCATGTCCCGGTTGCGCAGGCTCTACGGCCGAAGCAGTGTCAGCAAGCTTGAAATGAACATCCTGCGCGGCATCCTCACCGAAACGCAGAAGGCCGTCCGCGGCGAACCCCACAAGCGGAGATCAGATTGATGTTCGAGCGCATGCGAGAAGATATCCGAAGCGTCTTTCATCGCGACCCGGCTGCACGTAACGCGTTCGAGGTCGTAACCTGCTACCCAGGCTTGCACGCTGTCTGGTTTCACCGGGTTTCGCACTGGTTATGGGTCAACGATTGCAAATGGCTGGCTCGCATGAATTCGAACCTTGCGCGCTGGCTGACCGGCATCGAAATCCACCCGGGCGCCCAGATCGGACGTCGTTTCTTCATTGATCACGGCATGGGCATCGTGATTGGCGAAACTGCCCAGATCGGCAATGACGTGACGCTCTATCATGGCGTAACGCTTGGCGGGACCAGTTGGAACAAGGGCAAGCGTCATCCGACGCTGGAAGACGGTGTAATTGTCGGTGCGGGTGCCAAGATCCTTGGTCCGTTCACGGTGGGTGCCGGCGCCAAGGTCGGCTCCAATGCGGTGGTGACACGAGAGGTGCCTGCGGGCGCCACGGCGGTTGGTATCCCGGGGCGCATCATCGTCAGGTCGGACGATGCTCGTGAGGCCAAGCGCAAAGCGATCGCGGAAAAAATCGGCTTCGATGCCTATGGCGTCACGGAAGACATGCCCGATCCGGTTGCAAGAGCCATCGGGCAGTTGCTCGATCATGTTCAGGCGGTCGAGGAGCGCATGGATGGCATGTGCAAGGCTTTGACAGCGTTGGGGAGTGATTACTGTGTCAAGGAAATGCCCGAGCTTCGGGAGGAAGACTTCGCACAGGTCAAGGACAGCGGCGATCCGAGGCGCTCGGATGTGCGGTAGCGATTGAGGTGCTGTTATGATGGCGGCTGATATCGCAACGCTTCGAATCGAGGATCTGCCGATTCACGAAACGAGGCAAAGCCTGAGTGTTTCAATCGGTCTTATAGTTGATCTAATTACTCAGGTATTGCATACTCGCCTCAAATCTTGATGCTTGGTGCAAGCCGATGCGATTGACTACAAAAGGCCGTTACGCTGTCACTGCGATGCTCGATCTGGCGCTACATGCGCAGCACGGGCCGGTGTCTCTTGCGGATATTTCCGAGCGGCAGGGCATCTCGCTTTCCTATCTCGAACAGCTTTTTGCCAAGCTGCGCCGTGGCAGCCTGGTGACCAGCGTGCGCGGGCCGGGCGGGGGCTACCAGCTCTCGCGCGAAATGGCCGGTATTCAGGTCGCGCAAGTGATCGATGCGGTCAACGAATCGGTTGATGCAACGCGTTGCCAGGGGCTTGGTGATTGTCATTCTGGCGATACCTGCCTAACGCATCATTTGTGGTGCGACCTGAGCCAGCAGATCCACGAGTTCCTAAGCGGGATCAGCTTGGAGGACTTGGTGATGCGCCGCGAGGTTCAGGAGGTCGCATTGCGCCAGGATATGCGCCGCACCAATAGCCAGACTCCGCAACTGGATAAGATCGAAGCGTCCGCCGTCGAATGAGCAGGGCGACAGCCTTATAGGAGATACCTGATGAAATTGCCGATTTACCTGGATTACTCCGCTACTACCCCAGTCGATCCGCGTGTAGCCGAGAAAATGGTCGAGTGTCTGACCGCCGAAGGCAACTTTGGAAATCCGGCTTCCCGCTCCCATGCATTTGGCTGGAAAGCGGAAGAGGCGGTTGAGAATGCTCGCCGGCAGGTGGCCGAGCTGGTCAATGCCGATCCACGGGAAATTGTCTGGACCTCTGGTGCAACCGAGTCAGACAATCTGGCGATCAAAGGCGTAGCGCATTTCTATGCCTCCAAGGGCAAGCACATCATCACCAGCAAGATCGAGCACAAGGCCGTTCTGGATACGACTCGTCAGCTGGAACGTGAAGGCTTCGAAGTGACCTATATCGAGCCTGGTGAAGATGGCGTCATTACTCCTGCCATGGTCGAGGCTGCGCTGCGTGACGACACCATACTGGTGTCGATCATGCATGTGAACAACGAGATCGGAACGATTAATGACATAGCCGCCATCGGTGACCTCACCCGCTCTCGCGGCGTGCTGTTTCACGTCGATGCTGCACAATCCACCGGCAAGGTGGACATCGATCTTGAAAACATGAAGGTCGATCTGATGTCTTTTTCCGCCCACAAGACCTACGGCCCGAAAGGTGTTGGCGCCCTGTATGTGCGTCGCAAGCCTCGTGTGCGCCTGGAAGCACAGATGCATGGTGGGGGCCATGAGCGCGGTATGCGTTCAGGCACGTTGGCGGCGCATCAGTCGGTTGGCATGGGTGAGGCCTTCCGCATTGCGAAGGAAGAAATGGCTGCTGAAAACGAGCGTATCACCAAGCTGCGTGACCGCTTTTTCAAACAGGTCGAACATCTTGAAGAGTTGTACGTCAACGGCAGTATGACTGCGCGTGTCCCGCACAATCTCAACCTCAGCTTCAACTATGTGGAGGGCGAGTCGCTGATCATGGCCTTGAAGGACCTGGCTGTGTCCTCGGGTTCGGCCTGCACGTCTGCATCGCTGGAGCCTTCCTACGTGTTGCGTGCCCTGGGTCGCAACGATGAGCTGGCCCACAGCTCCATTCGGTTTACCTTTGGTCGTTTCACGACCGAAGAAGAGGTCGATTATGCCGCGCAGAAGGTCAGCGAGGCTGTCACCAAGTTGCGTGAGCTGTCGCCCTTGTGGGACATGTTCAAGGATGGCATCGATATTTCGAAGGTCGAGTGGGCTGCCCACTGATCCATCGAATTCCGCATAGCTTGATTCAGAGAGGATTGCACCATGGCATACAGCGATAAGGTCATCGACCACTACGAAAACCCCCGCAACGTCGGCAAGTTTGATGCAGAGGACGCTTCCATCGGTACTGGCATGGTGGGCGCCCCGGCTTGCGGTGATGTGATGCGCTTGCAAATCAAGGTCAACGAGCAAGGGATCATCGAAGATGCCAAGTTCAAGACCTATGGTTGCGGTTCGGCCATCGCCTCCAGCTCCCTGGCAACCGAGTGGATGAAGGGCAAGACGCTCGAGGAGGCTGAAACGATCAAGAACACCCAGCTTGCCGAAGAGTTGGCGCTGCCTCCGGTGAAGATTCATTGCTCTGTTCTGGCCGAGGACGCCATCAAGGCAGCCGTTCGCGACTACCGGGAAAAGAAAGGCCTGCCACAGGCCTAAGGGAGGTATCGATGGCGATCAGCATGACCACGGCGGCGGCCAATCATGTTCGCCGCTCGCTTGAAGGGCGCGGCAAGGGGCTCGGGGTTCGGCTGGGTGTACGCACCACCGGTTGCTCCGGCCTGGCGTACGTGCTCGAGTTTGTTGATGAGGCGGCGGCAGAAGATTCGATTTTCGATAGCCACGGCGTCAAGGTCATCATCGATCCGAAAAGCCTGGTCTATCTCGATGGTACGGAGCTCGACTTTGTACGAGAGGGGTTGAACGAAGGTTTCAAGTTCAACAATCCAAACGTGCGTGGCGAATGCGGCTGCGGCGAAAGCTTCAATATCTGAGGACGCTGTGGGCATTCCCTGTCATTACGCGCTTTTCGACCTGCAGCCGGCTTTCGACGTTGATCCTGAGCTGCTCTCGACTCGTTACCGCGAACTTGCGCGCAGGGTTCACCCTGACCGGTTCGCTGACGCTGACGAGGCTGCGCAGCGCTCCGCGGTCGAACAGTCAGCCAATCTCAATGAGGCTTACCAGACGCTTAAAACGCCGTCGCGGCGAGCTCGTTATCTATTGACGCTCGAAGGGCGGGAAATGCCGCTTGAGGCGACTGTGCAGGATCCTGCGTTCCTCATGCAGCAGATGCAATGGCGCGAAGAGCTGGAAGAGCTGCAGGATGAGGCGGATCTTGCCGGCATTGCCGCATTCAAGTCTCGCCTGAAGCGTGCGCAGCAAGACCTCAACGAATCCTTCTCCCTTATCTGGCGCGACCCCGCGCAGCGTGCCGAGGCTGAGCGATTGGTGCGTCGCATGCAGTTTCTCGACAAGCTGACCCAGGAAGTGCGCCAGTTGGAAGAGCGCCTCGACGACTAACCCTGCGCAGCGCGATGCGTTGCGCCCGATATCAGACAGACATGGCCTTACTTCAGATAGCAGAGCCCGGACAAAGCCCGCAACCTCATCAGCGCCGCCTGGCAGTGGGGATCGATCTGGGGACTACCAATTCGCTGGTCGCAGCACTGCGCAGCGGCATAACGGAGCCCCTCGCCGACGCCAACGGTGAGGTGATCCTGCCTTCTGCCGTGCGCTACCATGCCGATCGGGTGGAAGTGGGCGCCTCCGCCAAAGAGGCTGGTGCCAGCGACCCGCTGAACACCATCGTGTCAGTGAAGCGCCTCATGGGCAGGGGTGTTGGCGACGTCAAGCAGCTGGGTGGGCAGCTTCCTTACCGGTTCAGTGAAGGGCAGTCACAGATGCCCTTCATCGAGACCGTTCAGGGTCCGAAAAGCCCTGTCGAAATATCCGCAGAGATTCTGAAGGCGTTACGCCAGCGCGCCGAGGAGAATCTTGGGGGCGAGTTGGTAGGCGCCGTAATAACCGTTCCTGCCTATTTCGACGACGCTCAGCGCCAGGCAACCAAGGATGCTGCCCGCTTGGCAAATCTAAACGTGCTGCGCTTGCTCAACGAGCCTACCGCTGCAGCTGTAGCCTATGGCCTGGATCGCCAGGCCGAAGGCGTAGTGGCGATTTACGATCTGGGTGGCGGGACGTTTGACATTTCGATCCTGCGATTGACCCAGGGAGTCTTCGAGGTTCTGGCCACGGGTGGAGACACGGCGCTCGGTGGCGACGACTTCGACCATGCAGTAGCAAACTGGATACTGACCCAGGCGGGAGCGTCGGTCGATTTGGGGCCGGGCGCTCAGCGCGAGGTGTTAGCGGTGGCGTGCGACGCCAAGGAGCAACTCAGCCAGGTCGAGTCGGTCGAGGTGCGATATGCAGGCTGGCAAGGAACCCTGACCCGTGCAGCCTTCAACGAGCTGATCGAGCCGTTGATCGCGCGGAGTCTCAAATCCTGCCGTCGTGCCCTGCGTGACTCGGCGGTAGAGCTGGAAGAGGTCAAGGCCGTAGTGATGGTGGGCGGCTCCACACGGGTTCCACGCGTTCGGGAACTGGTCAGAGAAATGTTTGGCCGGGAGCCGCTTACCGACATCGATCCTGATCAGGTAGTCGCGATCGGTGCTGCGATACAGGCAGAGACGCTGGCGGGGAACAACCGTGACGGAGAAGAGCTGCTGTTGCTTGACGTGATTCCGTTGTCGCTCGGTTTGGAAACCATGGGTGGGCTGATGGAAAAAATCATCCCGCGCAATACGACGATTCCGGTTGCCCGCGCCCAGGAATTCACCACTTACAAAGATGGCCAGTCAGCCATGATGATTCACGTGCTGCAGGGTGAGCGTGAATTGATCGCCGATTGCCGTTCATTGGCCCGCTTCGAGTTGCGGGGCATACCGCCGATGGTGGCAGGTGCAGCGAAGATCAGAGTGACGTTTCAGGTCGATGCCGACGGGCTGCTCAGCGTGTCCGCCCGCGAGCTGGCATCGGGTGTCGAGTCGAGCATCCAGGTCAAGCCGTCCTATGGCCTGACCGACGGGGAGATCACCCGCATGCTGGAGGATTCGTTCCGCAAGGCAGGTGACGACAAGGTGGCTCGTGCATTGCGTGAACAGCTGGTGGATGCGCAGCGGCTTCTCGAGGCGGTGCAAACTGCGCTGGATGCTGACGGCGAGCGCTTGCTCAGCGATGAGGAACGTATTGCGATAGAAGCGCAGATGCAGGGCCTCCGTGAGCTGCTTGACAGCCAGGACGGGGTAGCCATTGAGCGTCAGGTCAAGCGCCTAAGCCAGATTACCAATGCCTTTGCAGCGCGCCGGCTGGATTCCACCGTCAAGGCCGCGTTGGCCGGGCGGCGGCTTAACGATATTGAGGAATGAAGCAGATGCCGCAAATTGTTTTTCTGCCCCATGTCGAACATTGCCCTGACGGGGCGGTGGTCGAAGCGCAGGTCGGCGAAACCGTACTGGACGCTGCGTTGCGTAACGGGATCGATATCGAGCACGCCTGCGAGAAATCCTGCGCTTGTACGACCTGTCACGTGGTCGTCCGTGAAGGATTTGCCTCGCTCGAAGCGTCTGACGAGCTCGAAGATGACATGCTGGACAAGGCCTGGGGCCTGGAGCCGACCTCACGGTTGTCCTGTCAGGCGGTTGTTGCTGAATCGGATCTGGTGGTTGAGATACCGAAGTACACGATTAACCAGGTCTCAGAGGGCCATTGATGTCGAGGTGTTGAATGGCGCTTAAATGGGCTGATGTGCTTGATATCGCGATCGAACTGGCTGAAAGCAAGCCGGAGGTCGATCCTCGTTACATCAACTTCGTGCAGCTGCATCGTTGGGTTACCGAACTCCCTGGTTTCGCTGATGATCCGAAGCGTGGAGGCGAGAAAGTGCTGGAGGCCATCCAGGCGGCCTGGATAGAAGAGGCTGAATAGAGCGCGCCGGCCGCTTGTCCTTTCAGCCAAAGAGCAACGCTCGCTGTAGCGCCCTTATATTTTAAATTCGAACCCGCGTATAATTCGCGGGTTTACTTGTTTGCTTTAACCCAACCTATTTCTGGAGTTCTACATGGCCCTGCAACGCACTTTCTCCATCATCAAGCCTGACGCTGTCGCCAAGAATGTAATCGGCGAAATCACTTCCCGTTTCGAGAAGGCCGGTCTGCGCGTTGTCGCTTCGAAGATGGTCCAGTTGTCCGAGCGTGAAGCTGGAGGTTTCTATGCCGAGCACAGCGAGCGTGGTTTCTTCAAGGACCTGGTTGCTTTCATGGTCTCCGGTCCGGTCATCGTTCAGGTTCTCGAAGGTGAAGACGCCATCGCCAAGAACCGTGAGCTGATGGGGGCTACCAACCCGAAGGAAGCTGCGCCCGGCACCATTCGCGCCGACTTTGCTGTCTCCATCGATGAGAACGCAGTGCACGGTTCCGACTCCGAGGCCTCCGCAGCGCGTGAAATCGCTTATTTCTTCTCCGCCACCGAAGTGTGTGCCCGCATTCGCTAAACAAGCGAAGGTGAATCCTGATGACTGTCAAGACCGGTAAGGTAAATCTGCTCGGGCTGACTCAGCCGCAGCTTGAAAGCTTCTTCGATTCGATCGGGGAGAAGCGCTTTCGTGCCGGTCAGGTCATGAAATGGATCCACCACTTTGGCGTGGATGATTTCGATGCCATGAGCAACATTGGCAAGGCCCTGCGCGAGAAGCTGAAAGCGTCTGCAGAGATCCGGGGCCCAGAGATCGTCAGTGAAGACATCTCCACCGATGGCACACGCAAGTGGGTGGTGCGTGTGGCCTCGGGGAGCTGTGTGGAGACCGTATACATCCCTCAGGGAGGGCGCGGCACCTTGTGCGTGTCGTCGCAGGCCGGCTGCGCGCTGGATTGCAGTTTCTGCTCGACCGGCAAGCAAGGATTCAACAGCAATCTGACCGCCGCCGAGGTCATCGGCCAGGTCTGGATTGCAAACAAGTCGTTCGGCACCGTCCCGGCCAAGGTCGATCGTGCCATCACCAATGTCGTGATGATGGGCATGGGTGAGCCGCTTCTGAATTTCGACAATGTCGTCGCTGCCATGCAAATCATGATGGACGATCTTGGATACGGGATTTCCAAGCGTAAGGTCACGCTCTCGACTTCAGGCGTTGTGCCGATGATCGATGAGCTGTCCAAGGTAATAGATGTGTCCCTGGCGCTTTCGCTGCATGCGCCAAACGATGCACTGCGCGACCAGTTGGTGCCGATCAACAAAAAGTACCCCCTGGAAATGTTGCTTGCGGCGTGCCAGCGCTACATTTCCAATCTCGGTGAGAAGCGTGTTCTCACTATCGAATACACTCTTTTGCAAGGCGTGAATGACCAGCCCGAGCATGCACAGCAGATGATCGAATTGCTGGCCAGGATTCCTTGCAAGATCAATCTGATCCCCTTCAATCCCTTCCCGCACTCTGGTTATGAGCGGCCGAGCAACAATGCGATCCGCCGTTTTCAGGACATCCTGCATAAAGCTGGGCACAATGTAACCGTGCGTACCACCCGTGGTGAGGATATCGATGCAGCTTGCGGCCAGTTGGTTGGGCAAGTAATGGATCGCACTCGCCGCAGCGAGCGCTATATTGCCGTGCGTGAACTGCAATCCGAGCCAGGTTCTGCATCCATAGCTACAAACCGTTCCTGAGGGGGATTCTGTTGATGATCTTGCGCGTTGCGCTGCTGTTTCTGTTGGCTGGCCTCATGGCTGGTTGCATTTCTTCCGGGTCCGGGAACCCCATGCGTACCTCGGAAGGGCGGAACGAGGCGAGGGATGCCTATATTCAGCTGGGTATTGGCTACCTACAGCAAGGCGAGGCATCCAGGGCAAAAACACCTCTGCGTAAGGCTCTGGAACTGGACCCTGACAGCGCAGACGCGCATGCAGCGCTGGCTCTGGTGTTCCAGACGGAAATGGAAAACAAGCTCGCCGACGAGCATTACCGCAAGGCGCTGTCCAGCCGGAACGATGCCCGTATCCTGAACAATTACGGTAGCTTCCTTTTCGAGCAGAAACGCTACGAGGAAGCCATGGAGCGCTTCGCCAAGGCTGCGGAGGACAATCTCTATCCAGAACGCTCGCGGGTATTCCAGAACATGGGCATGACCGCGTTGCAGCTTGGACAGCGTGACCAGGCCGAGACTTATTTCACTCGCGCGCTTCGTCTCGATAGTCGTCAACCACGTGCCCTGCTGGAACTCGCATTGCTGGCCTATGAGGCCAAGGATTACGTGCCGGCCAAACGCTACTACACGAGTTTCAGCAGTCTCTCCGAACAGAATGCTCGCAGCCTTCTTCTGGGTATTCGACTGGCCAATATCCATCAGGATCGAGACCAGGCCGCCAGCCTCGGCCTGCAGCTCAAGCGCCTGTATCCAGGCTCGCCTGAATATCAACAGTTTCTATCGGAGCAACGATGATAGCGCCACATACTGAAGCCGCTGCCCCGACCCTTGCCAACCCGGGCGAAACCCTCCGTTCTGCGCGCGAAAGTAAAGGTTGGTCGCTCTCTTCCGTGGCCCAACAGCTCAATCTCTCGGAGCGCTCGTTGCAGCAGATCGAGGCGGGTGATTTCAGCCAGATGCCCGGGCACACCTTTGCCCGTGGCTATGTTCGCGCATACGCCAAGCTGCTCGGACTTGACCAGACGCGTCTGGTCCAGCAATTCGATCATCACACCGGCACCGATGCCACCGGGAGCAACGTCAACAGCCTTGGGCATATCGACCAGCCGGTGCGACTGTCGCGCACCATGGTGCGTTTCTTCACGTTTTTGCTGACGCTGGTAATCGCAGCGGTGGCATTTTTCTGGTGGCAGGATCAATCGACGCGAAACCAGTCGGGCCCATCGGTAACAGCGTTGGAACGGATCGAGGTTGAGGCCGCTGATGGCACCACCGAGATCCATCTGCTCGATAGAGCAGAAGAGCCGGCAGCCGAGCTCCCTCCCGTCGCGTCTGACTTGTCGACCCTGGCGGAGCCGGCGCCGGGAGCGGATTCTGCACTTGCTGGACCGGAAGACACGACAGCTATAGAAGAGTCAGCGGGCACGGATTCGTCCGAAGTGCCGGCAGGCTCCATCGAAGCCCCTACAGACGCCACTGAACCTGCCGAGGTTGTCGAAACACCGGTCCCAACGGCAGCTGCACAGTTAGAGACCGCCGGCGCACCGGCTGTCGCCGAAGATGAGGGTCGGCTGACGCTGCAATACACAGCCGACTGCTGGACCCGAGTGACGGACGCTACCGGCAAGGTGCTCTATAGCGGTCTGGCAAAGGCCGGCACCAGTCGCACCCTGGTCGGTAAGACACCATTGGACCTGCATCTGGGCTTCGCCTCCGGGGTGCAGGTCGACTTCAACGGCGAATCCGTCAGCCTATCTGGCAAAACGCGTGGCGAAACTGCACGCCTCAAGCTCGGACAGTAATCATGCACAGCGAGTCTCCCATCAAGCGTCGTCACACCCGTAAAATCTGGGTGGGCAACGTGCCGGTCGGCGGCGATGCGCCTATCGCCGTACAGAGCATGACCAATACCGAAACCTGCGACGTCGATGCGACAGTTGCGCAGATCCAGCGATTGCAAAATGCCGGTGCTGACATTGTTCGCGTCTCGGTGCCGTCTATGGAAGCTGCCGAGGCCTTTGGAAGGATCAAGCAGCGCGTCGGCCTGCCGTTGGTCGCCGACATTCATTTCGACTATCAAATTGCGCTACGAGTGGCAGAGCTTGGCGTCGATTGCTTGCGTATCAATCCAGGCAATATCGGCCGCGAGGATCGGGTGCGTGCTGTCGTTGAGGCTGCACGGGACAGGGGAATCCCGATCCGTATTGGCGTGAATGCCGGTTCGCTTGAAAAGGACCTGCAAAAGAAATATGGAGAGCCCACTCCCGAGGCGCTGGTGGAGTCGGCGCTGCGACATGTGGAGCATCTGGATCGGCTGAATTTCCCGGATTTCAAGGTCAGCGTGAAAGCGTCCGATGTGTTCATGGCCGTAGCTGCGTATCGCCTGTTGGCTGACAAGATCGAGCAACCGCTGCATCTGGGCATCACCGAGGCCGGTGGCCTGCGGTCCGGCACAGTCAAGTCGGCGGTAGGCCTTGGCATGTTACTGGCCGAGGGCATCGGCGACACCATTCGCATCTCGCTGGCAGCCGATCCGGTTGAAGAGATAAAGGTTGGTTTCGACATTCTGAAATCATTGCGTCTGCGCTCGCGAGGCATCAATTTCATCGCCTGCCCGAGTTGCTCGCGGCAGAACTTCGATGTAGTCAAGACCATGAACGAGCTTGAAGGCCGGCTCGATGATCTTCTGGTGCCGCTGGACGTTGCGGTGATCGGTTGCGTGGTCAACGGCCCTGGCGAAGCCAAGGAGGCACATATCGGGCTGACCGGCGGCTCCCCGAACAACCTCATCTACATCGATGGTAAGCCTGCGCAAAAACTCAGCAATGAAAATCTGGTGGACGAACTGGAACAATTGATTCGTCGCAAGGCCGCGGAAAAGGCTGAAACAGATGCCGCGCTGATCGTGCGTAGCTGATTTAAGGAACCGAATTGAGCAAGTCCCTGCAAGCCATCCGTGGCATGAACGATATCCTGCCGGCGCAGACACCGGTCTGGCGCTACCTTGAAACTACTTTCGCGCAGCTGCTGGACAGCTACGGTTACAGCGAAATCCGTTTGCCCATCCTCGAGTTCACTGATCTGTTCGCCCGCGGCATTGGGGAGGGAACCGATGTGGTCGACAAGGAGATGTACACCTTTCTCGACCGTAACGAGGAATCACTGACGTTGCGGCCCGAGGGCACAGCCGGTTGCGTCCGGGCCGTTCTCGAACACGGTATGACCGGCGGCGGCCAGGTGCAAAAACTCTGGTACAGCGGCCCGATGTTTCGCTATGAAAAACCACAGAAAGGCCGTTATCGCCAGTTTCACCAGATCGGTGTGGAAGTGTTCAATCAGCCCGGGCCTGATGTGGATGCTGAGTTAATCGTGCTGACGGCTCGGCTGTGGAAACAACTGGGCATGGCTGATGCGGTCACACTGCAGCTGAACAGCCTTGGCTCCAGCGAAGCGCGGGCGATCTATCGCGACGCGCTCGTGGAGTATCTCAAGCAGCATTTCGACCAGCTCGACGAGGACAGCCAGCGCCGTCTCACGAGCAACCCGCTGCGCATTCTGGACAGCAAGAACGCCCAGACCCAGGCGTTGCTGGCAGACGCGCCGACCTTGCAGGACTATCTGGACGATGACTCCCGCGCCCATTTCGAGGGCCTCAAGGCCAGGCTCGAAGCGGCAGGCATTGCCTACCAGATCAATCCCAAGCTGGTTCGTGGGCTCGATTATTACGGTCGCACAGTATTCGAGTGGGTGACCGACAAGCTGGGTTCGCAAGGTACAGTTTGCGCAGGTGGCCGCTACGACGGCCTGGTCAGTCAATTCGGTGGCAAGCCAACCCCGGGTGTGGGCTTCGCGATGGGCATCGAGCGGCTGGTATTGCTGTTGGAAACGCTTGAGGTGGTGCCGAAGGAGCTGACTCCTCCCGCTCATGCTTACATCTGCGCCTTTGGCGAAGAAGCCGAGCTTGCCGCGCTGGGATTGGCAGAAGGGCTACGCGACGCCTTGCCGGGCCTGCGCCTGTTGGTGAACGCCGGTGGGGGCAGCTTCAAGAGCCAGTTCAAGAAGGCCGACAAGAGCGGGGCGCGCTTCGCACTGATTCTAGGTGACGACGAGCTGGCAGGGCGCGTGGTAGGTTGCAAGCCGCTGCGTGACGACAGCGAACAACAAAGTATTGCCTGGGATGCTCTGCCCGAGCGTCTGGCTGCCTGTCTGGCTTGATCAGACCGGCCTGAATTCAGCGAAAGAAAGGAGTGACAGTGTGACCTCGGGTACCGATGAAGAACAACTGGCGCAGATCAAAGAGTGGTGGCAGCGTAACGGCAAGCCACTACTCCTCGGGGGTGCACTCGCTCTGGTCCTGGTATTTGGCTGGCAGTTCTGGCAGAAGCATCAGCTCAATCAGGCGCAGGGTGCGTCCGGGCTCTACCAGCAATTGCTCAATGCGTCCCTGGAGCAGGGCGAGGTGGATGCGGCCGAAGTGTCCCGACTGGGGAATCTCCTGAAGAAAGATTTCTCCGGTTCCCATTACGCTCAGTACGGTAGCCTGTTCGTCGCTAAAGTGGCGGTGGAGTCCGGGCGTCTCGACGAAGCGGCAGCGGAGCTGCAGACTGTGCTGGACAAGCCTGCCGACAAGACCCTTGAAGAACTGGCGCGCCAGCGTCTCGCCAGGGTGCTCGCTGCGCAGGACAAAGTGGACGCCGCTTTGGCGCTGCTCGATGAGGATGCGCCACAGGCATTTGCTTCCAGTCGTGAAGAGCTGCGTGGTGACCTGTTGGTCAAGCTGGGCCGTAACGATGAGGCCCATGCGGCTTATTCCAAGGCAAAAGAGGCGTTGTCGCAGGATGCTGCCATCGGCGGCTTGCAGCTGAAGCTGGACGATCTGGCTCGTGGAGAGGCATAAATTGATGCGTTGGAAGAATGCAGCGCTGCTGGCCTTGGCCGTCCTGGTTGTGGGGTGCAGCAGTAATGACAAGAAAGAACCCGAACCCGCCGAACTGGTCAAGTTCGATGCGGAAATCGAACTGAACAAGGAGTGGAGTCGCTCGATAGGTGAAGGCCAGGGCGAGACCTACAACCTGCTGACGCCGGTTGTCTATGGTAACGAGATATTTGCCGCAGACGTCGAAGGCCTTGTTGTCGCGATGGATCGTCTGACTGGCAAGGTCAACTGGAAAAAGGATCTGGATGTACCCATCTCCGGCGCGGTCGGTGCCGGATATGGTCTCGTGCTGGTGGGAACACTGCGCGGTGAAGTGCTGGCGCTGGATGTGTCCAACGGAGAGGAGCGGTGGCGCAGTCAGGTCAGCAGTGAGGTGCTTGCCGCACCCGCAGTCAATGGTGACGTCGTTGTCGTGCAAACCCAGGATGATCGCGTTGTCGCGCTGGAAATCGACACGGGCAAGCAACGCTGGAGCTACGAAAGCTCCCCGGCGGTGCTGACCTTGCGTGGAACCGGGGCGCCGCTGTTGACCAATGAGCTGGCGGTCGCCGGGCTGTCCAGCGGCAAGGTGGTGGCGCTGGATACTCGCCGTGGCCTGCCTGTTTGGGAGCAGCGAGTAGCAGTCCCCCAGGGCCGCTCCGAACTGGAACGTGTGGTTGATATCGATGGCGGGCTTCTGTTGTCGGGCGGAACCTTGTATGTCGCCACTTACCAGGGACGCGCGGCAGCGCTGGATCTGGAAACCGGCCGTATCCTCTGGCAGCGCGATGCCTCCACATCGTCCGGAGTGGCGATGGGGTATGGCAGTGTTTACGTCAGCCAGGCCGACGGCTCGGTGGTAGGCATTGATGAACGATCTACAACGGTACTCTGGAGCAATGACGCACTGGCTCGCCGACAGTTGTCCGCGCCTGCGGTGTTCTCCAGCTATGTGGTGGTGGGTGACAAGGAAGGCTATGCGCACCTGTTGAGCCAGGTCGACGGTCGATTCGTGGCACGTACCCGAGTTGACAGTGATGGCGTACGCGCGCGGCCTGTCGTTGAAGGTGACTGGCTGTATGTTTACGGTAACGGCGGCAAGCTGGTTGCCTTGACCATCAAGCAGCCGGACTGACGCCTCGTTCAGCGCACTCGTTCCGCATTGGCGGGGACGCTATATCTGGCCGCTGCCTTGCAGCGGCCTTCGTGTTTTCTGAAATATCGCAGTGGAGAGCCGTATGGTTCCCGTAATTGCCCTCGTGGGCCGCCCGAACGTCGGTAAATCGACCCTGTTCAACCGTCTGACCAAGAGCCGTGACGCCATCGTGGCCGAATACGCCGGTCTGACCCGTGATCGTCAATATGGCGAAGCCAAATGGCAGGGACGGACCTATATCGTCATCGATACCGGCGGCCTGACGGGGGACGAGCAGGGCATCGACGCCAAGATGGCTGAGCAGTCGCTGCAGGCGATGCAGGAAGCCGATGCGGTGATGTTCATGGTGGATGCGCGCGCCGGCATGACGCCGGGTGATCAGATGATCGCCGAACATCTGCGCAAGATGAACAAGCGCCACTTCCTGGTGGCAAACAAGGTCGACAGTATCGACCCGGATATTGCCCGTGCCGAGTTCAGTCCGTTAGGGCTCGGCGATGCGTTGCCAATCGCCGCGGCCCATGGGCGCGGTATCAGCCACATGCTGGAGCAGGCGCTTGGCGCCTTTCCCAAGGACAATGCCGAGGCGCCAGAGCAGGAAGGTGAGGCGCAAGAGGCTGAAGTTGTTGCCGAGGGGCAGGAGCTCAAGCGCATTCCGGGCCCGAGCGAGAAGGATGGCATCAAGATTGCCGTCATTGGCCGCCCGAATGTCGGCAAGTCGACGCTGGTCAACCGCATGCTTGGTGAAGAGCGGGTCATCGTCTACGACCAGGCCGGCACCACGCGAGACAGCATCTACATCCCATTCGAACGCGATGACGAAAAGTACACGCTGATCGACACAGCGGGTGTGCGTCGCCGTGGCAAGATCTTCGAGGCCGTGGAGAAGTTTTCCGTGGTCAAGACGCTGCAGGCGATCCAGGATTCCAACGTCGTCATTTTCGTAATGGACGCCCGCGAGGGTGTGGTCGAGCACGACCTGAACCTGCTCGGCTTCGTTCTGGAAAGTGGCCGGGCGCTGGTCATCGCGCTGAACAAGTGGGATGGCATGGAGCCGAGCGAGCGCGATTATGTGAAAACCGAGCTGGAGCGCCGGCTATTTTTTGTCGAGTTTGCCGACATCCATTTCATCTCTGCCAAGCATGGCACCGGCGTCGGCAACCTGTACAAGTCAGTGCAGGCTTCATTCAAGTCGGCCGTCACCCGTTGGCCCACCAGCCGCCTGACGCAGATCCTCGAAGATGCGGTTCGCGAGCATGCGCCGCCCATGGTTGCCAGTCGCCGTATCAAGCTGCGCTATGCGCACCTGGGGGGAGCCAACCCACCGCTGATCGTCATCCACGGTAACCAGGTCGACTCGATACCCAAGTCCTATACTCGCTACCTGGAAAATACCTACCGGCGCGTCCTGAAGCTGGTCGGTACGCCCATCCGCATCGAGTACAAAGGCGGCGAAAACCCCTACGAGGGCAAGAAAAACACGCTCACCGACCGCCAGGTCAACAAGAAGCGCCGTCTCATGTCCCACCACAAGAAGGCCGAGAAAAAGCGCCGCGACAAGCGCTGACTTTTCAACTGTCCTCGTCGAACGACTGGTCCATATCAAGGGCCGGTCGTGCGTGTCGTGGCTTGCCGACCTGGCGAGCCGGGTTGCCAACCACGGTGGTATGCGGCGCAACCGGGTGCAGTACAACGCTGCCGGCGCCAACCTTGGCGCCCTCGCCGATCTCTATATTGCCGAGGATTTTTGCCCCCGCCCCGATCATCACGCCGCTGCGCACCTTGGGATGTCGGTCACCGCTTTCCTTCCCTGTGCCTCCCAAGGTCACGCCCTGGAGGATTGATACATCGTCGCCGACCACTGCAGTTTCGCCTATGACGATGCCTGTTCCGTGGTCGAGCATGACGCCGCTGCCTATCCGGCTGGCCGGGTTGATGTCAATCGCCAGACGTTCATTGCAGCGTGCCTGGATGAACATCGCCATCAACCGCTCCTGCTGTTGTAACAGTAGATGTCCGATACGGTAGGCCTGCAAGGCTGCAAAGCCCTTGGAAAACAGCAACACCTCCAGTTCGGTATCGAAGGCCGGGTCTCGATGGACGATCGCCTGCAAATCGCACCAGGCCGCTTCGGCGAGGAGCGGGTGCTGTCGATGAACACTGGCAAAGCGATCGAAAAGCGCCTGCTGCTGTTCCGAAGTGGCAGCCAGGGCCTGGCTGATCCGGTAGGCCAGGGAGCAGCCGAAATCCGGATGGTCGAGAACGGCTTGCTGAATGACACCCGCCAGGCCCGGCTCGGCCTGCAACGCGCGTTCAGCCTGAGTGCGCACGTCGGCCCACCGGGCATCCGCAGATTCGATAGACATGGTGATCCTCTCTACTTGCATGAATTGAAGCACCAGACGGAGCTATGTCGAGCTCACTGTAGCAGTCGGGCTCAGGTACCCAGGCCCTCGTATCGTGCCGTCTTGATCGGCTATGCTGTTTTTCCCTGTCGAAGCCCGTGCGACAGGCCTGTCGGAAGGCTTTCATGCTCATCAGTAAATTGCCCAATGTCGGTACCACCATCTTCACCACAATGTCGCAGCTGGCGGCTCAAACCGGCGCTCTGAACCTGTCCCAGGGCTTTCCGGATTTTGATGGCCCTGATGCGTTGCGCGAAGCGCTGGCGCGCCATGTGATGGCTGGCCACAACCAGTACGCTCCGATGGCCGGCCTGCCTGCGTTGCGCGAGCAGGTGGCGGTGAAAGTAGCGTCACTTTACGGCCGCAAGGTCAGCGCGGACACCGAGGTGACCATCACGCCCGGTGCGACCCAGGCCATCTTTTGTGCGATTCATGCGATCGTTCGACCTGGCGACGAAGTGATCGTCTTTGATCCCTGTTATGACAGCTACGAACCGGCCGTCGAACTCGCCGGTGGGGTCTGTATCCACCAGTCGCTCAGGCTGCCGGAGTTTTCCATCGACTGGCAGAAATTGGCCGACACGATCACGTCGCGCACACGCATCATCGTGTTGAACACGCCGCACAACCCCAGCGGGGCGTCGATCGACATGGCCGATCTGGATCGGCTTGCGGCGCTGATCCGCGACCGGGATATCTACCTGCTCAGCGATGAGGTCTACGAGCATCTGGTCTTCGATGGGCGCGAGCATGCCAGCATGCTGCGTCATGACGAGCTGTACCAGCGCGCCTTTGTCGTCAGTTCGTTCGGCAAGACCTATCACGTCACCGGATGGAAGACCGGCTATGTCGTGGCGCCGCCCATGCTCAGCAGCGAGTTGCGCAAGGTTCATCAGTACGTCAGCTTTACCGGCGTGACGCCGTTGCAGTGGGCACTGGCCGATTTCATGGCCGCGTATCCGGAGCATGTAAGTGGATTGCCGGCGTTCTACCAGGCGAAACGCGATCTGTTCTGCAATCTACTAGCCGGTTCGCGGTTCAGTTTTACCCGCGCGGCCGGCACCTATTTTCAGCTCGTCGACTATTCGGCGATTCGCCCGGACCTCGATGACGTCGCCATGTCCGAGTGGCTGACTCGCGAGCACGGTGTAGCGAGCATTCCGATCTCGGTTTTTTACCAGGCCCCTCCTGCCGAATCGCGGCTCGTCCGCTTCTGCTTCGCCAAACGAGAGGAGACGCTGCATCAGGCAGCGGAACAACTATGCGCGATCTGACTACCTTACCGAACCTCGAACTTGCCCTGATCCAGACGACACTCGTCTGGCAGGATGCTCAGGCCAACCGCGAGCGTCTGGCCGTGTTGCTGGATGAGGCCCGTGGCGTTGACCTGATTGTCCTGCCGGAAATGTTCACCACAGCCTTTTCAATGAATTCCTCCGAGCTTGCCGAGCCGGAGGAGGGCCCGACGTATGCCTGGTTGCGTGAGCAGGCGGCGCGGGTGGATGCCGTCATTACCGGGAGCGTTATCATCGAGGCGGCCGACGGCACGCATCGCAACCGTCTGCTCTGGGCGCGGCCGAACGGCAGGATTTCGCTCTATGACAAGCGCCACCTGTTCCGCATGGCCGGCGAGCACAAGCACTACACGGCGGGCGATCAGCAGGCGGTGTTCGAACTGAACGGCTGGAACATCCGTCCGCTGATCTGCTACGACCTGCGCTTCCCCGTCTGGAGTCGCGACCCTCACAACACCGACCTGTTGCTCTATACCGCCAACTGGCCGGCGGCACGCCGCAATGCCTGGAATCGCTTGCTACCGGCGCGCGCCATCGAGAACCTTTGCTACGTCGCAGCGGTGAATCGGGTCGGTGAAGACGGCAAGGGGTACCCCTACAGTGGCGATACACAGGTGCTGGACTATCTCGGTGATCCCTTGCTGGAAGCCGGTGACGCCGAGGGCGTGTTTCGCACAACGCTACGGGCGGCTGACCTGGCCAAATTCCGCAGCAAGTTTCCCGCCTACCACGATGGGGATGCCTTCGAGCTGAAGCTGTAACGTCAGTGCCCGGCAGTGTCTCTGCGGCGTTGACGCCGCCACGCCAGGCCGCCATAGATGAGGACGTTACTCAGCACAACTACCGCAGCGAGCAGATACTGCACCGGCACGCTCAGCCAGGCGGGGTAGATCAGCGGCAGCAGGTAGTGCTCGATGAAGCCGGCCTCGTATCCTGCACTGCGTGCAAGTCGCCTGAGCAGGTTCTCCCAATGGGTCAGTGGGCAGGGCCAGCCGCTCAGCTCAACGAAAACTCCCCAGGCCACCGCTGGCAAGTGCAGCACTACGAAGCCGCGTTTCCAGGCGACGAGCAACCCGCCCAGCAACACGAAGATGATGAAGCCCAGATGCAGGAGCAACACGGCATCAGCGCCGAGCCTATAGAGCATGTCGCTAGACCGCTGCCGGGATCGACCGGCTCAAGCCCGCCATCTGCCGATCCTGTGTTCTGGCCAGCAAGGTGACCGAGAGCAGCGCGCCGAGCATGGCCATGAACATATCGGATTGAGTGTCCCAGGGGTCGCCCTGAGTCCCGAGGAAATCCTCCGCACCCTGGCCGGCCAGCAACGCTACCCACCATTCGATCAGTTCGTAGAAAGCACTGAAAGCCAGCGCGACACAGATCGACAGAAAGCCCAGCATTTTTCCGTAGGCAACGAAGCGACGACGCAGGAGGATTTCTCTGGCCAGCAGGGCAGGTGTCACGCCCTGTATGAAGTGACCCAGTTTGTCGTAGGGGTTGCGGCTCAGATCAAACCATTCCTGAACCCAAAAGCCCGGGGGCACACGGGCGTATGTATAAGCGCCGCCGAGAATGAGCACCAGGGCATGGGCGGCAATGACCACATACAACAGACGCGTCAGTGGGAAGCGCGGATGGCTCCAGAGCAGCACTGGCGCGGCGATCAGCACTGGCGCGACTTCCAGAAGCCAGGTCGCGCGATCATACGGGGCGATGCCAGAGCAGATCAGTGCCACCAACACCGTCAATCCGAGCGTCGCGTAGAGCGTCTTGTCCCGCATAGAGGCCGCCATGGTTTGCTGGTCCAGCCGGCAGCATGCAGCGCAGTGAAGCTGATATGCAACCGGCAACCAGTGAGTGGCCTACCCGTCCGGGGCCTAGCCCTGTTGGCTAGGGAGCGATGCCGAGCGGGTGCAGTGAACCAGATTCACCGGACCGACAAAGCGATTGGCGTTGCCCTGAACACACGCGATGCTGCGGTTGCGCCACTGTTCCCACTCGTTGACCGGGTATTGGCGATTCCAGATGTCGTACAGGCGGCGATCCTGCTTCGAAAGACGCAAGCCATAGCGCTCACTCATGTATAGATAGGTGCGTGCGATGGCGCCGCGGCTGTAGGCTGGCGGCATTGCGGTGCGTTGCTTGAAGTTCACCACAAAGGGGCAGGCGCCGTATTGGCTGGGCTTTTCGCTGAGCATGCCGAAGCCGAAGTTGCTGCGGTCGCCGTTCACTTCGCCAACAACGGGCACCAGGTTATGCAAATCGGCCTCCGCTTTGCTGAAGAGTGGATCGGCAGAAGTGCAGTGCTTGCGTCCGCCGTCTTGCCAGCATCGACGCTGATGTCCGATTACCCAGGCTGGCACGATGTGCTCCCATTCCACCCGCGCGGCGCGTTTGGGCTGCTTGCGCGGGATATAACCGCAGCTGCCAAGGTTGATCCGCTTGCCCTGGTAGGCGCAGCGGCAATAAAAGTCAACGGGGCGTTCTGCGTAGATCTTCCATGCGACCTTTTTCGCTTCGCGGAAGGTGCGCGGAGCATCGGCGTGGACCTGAACGGTGAAAAAAAGCGCAAGCAGGAGCAGGCAATATTGGCGCATGGTGTTCTCGACGACTTTCTGAGAATCGCATCCATGCGGGGCGCGCTATGTTAGTTGCTAAGTAGAAAATTCCATATATAACAATAACTTACATAGTGTCATTAGGCCTGCTTGCGGCCCAGCCGGTTGATCTGCAGCGACGAGAGAATGATCAGCCCCCCGATTGTCAGCTGCACGAGATTCGTCTCCGTGCCCCAGAGCAGCAGATTGAGCAGGAGCCCAACCGGTACGGCCATATTATTCATGACTGCGAGCGTGCCGGCATCGACGAGCGTGGCTCCCTTGTTCCAGCAGAACTGCCCCAGCGCTGTTGCCAGCACGCCCATCGAGATCAGCACGCCCCATTGGAGAGAGGTCGCTGGCAGTTTTTCAGAATTGCCGAACAACAGCCAGGCCGGAAGAACGATCACCAGCGCGCCGAGGAAGAAATAGCCGAAGCGCCGGTACAACGGGATATCCGATGGGTAACGTTGCGCCAGGTGCTTATAGCCAACCTGGCCGGCAGCAAAGGTGAAATTGGCCAATTGCATCAGCAGAAAACCACCCAAGAAGTCACTGGAAACGCCGTTATAGCGGATCAGGCCGGCACCGAAGACTGCAACGGCAGCCGCCACCAGTGCCCATGGGTTGAAGCGGCGGTTCAGCGCATCGTCAATCAAAGTCACGTGCAACGGCGTCAGAACAGTGAACAGCAGCACTTCGGCTACCGTCAGCACGTTGAAGCTCAGGTACAGGCACAGATAGGTGACACCGAATTGCAGCGCGCCGACCAGAGTGACGCCGCCGATGAAACCCGGCGCGACCCCGCGCCAGCGGGTCAGTGGCAGAAATACCAGTGCGGCCAGTACGACGCGAGTCAGCACCGCGAAGTAGCTGTCCACCTGACCGGCCAGATAGACGCCGATCAGGTTGAATGAGAATGCCCACAGCAGTGTGACGAAGATCAGGTAGCGCATGCCGACTCCTCAGGAGGTCGGCGACCTTAGCGACTCTGTGCCAATTGGGGAAGGCCCGCCACGATGGCTTGCAGCCCAGCGGTGGTTCGCGGGGCGCGAATGGCTGTCTGCTCAGTCAATCAGTAAGAAAGGGGATGCGTTCTGCATCCCCCTTGGTTCCGCCGCGTGTGTCAGGCCGCTTTGCTTTGTGCCTCTCGCAGAGCACGGTTCAGCGCGCTGAACAGCGCTCGGATGCTGGCCGTGGTGATGTTCTCGTCGATGCCGATGCCATGCAGTGGGCGCTCACCATCCAGGCGGACTTCGATGTAGGCGGCTGCTCGTGCGTTGCTGCCGGCGCCAATCGAGTGCTCGTGGTAGTCCATGATTTCGAGCTTGACCGGCAGTCCCGCCACCAGGGCTTCCAGCGGGCCTTTGCCGATGCCGCGCCAGCGCATGGTTTCGCCTTCACTGGCGACTTCAACGTCGAGGGCACTGGTGCCGTTTTCTTCCTGCAGGCGATGGCTCTTGAGCGTGTAGGGAGACGTCGCCTGCAGGTATTCACCTTCCAGCAAGGCGTATATCTGCTTGGCGCTCATTTCCAGACCGAGGCGGTCGGTTTCCTTCTGCACCACCTGGCTGAACTCGATCTGCATGCGGCGTGGCAGGCTGATGCCGTACTCCTGCTCCAGCAAATAGGTGATGCCGCCCTTGCCGGACTGGCTGTTGACGCGGATGACCGCCTCGTAGCTGCGGCCGAGGTCGGCCGGGTCGATAGGCAGGTAGGGCACCTCCCAGACGCCGTTCGGATCCTGCTGGCTGAAGCCCTTGCGGATAGCGTCCTGGTGCGAGCCGGAGAAGGCTGTGTGGACCAGGTCGCCGACGTACGGATGACGAGGATGGACCGGCAACTGGTTGCATTCCTCGACCACCTTGCGCACCGCATCGATGTCGGAAAAATCCAGCTGCGGATCGACGCCCTGGCTGTACATGTTCAAGGCCACAGTGACCAGGTCCACGTTGCCGGTACGCTCACCATTACCGAACAGGCAGCCCTCGACGCGGTCGGCGCCCGCCATCAGGCCAAGCTCGGTGGCGGCCACGCCGGTGCCACGGTCGTTGTGTGTATGCAGGCTGATCAGCACGCTGTCGCGTTTGTTGATGTGACGGCCGAAATACTCGATCTGGTCCGCGTAGATGTTTGGCGTAGCCGCCTCGACGGTCGCTGGCAGGTTGAGGATCAGTTTCTTGTCGGGTGTCGGCTGAAACACGTCGATTACCGCATTGCACACCTCGACGGCAAAATCCGTTTCGGTTGAGCTGAACACCTCTGGCGAGTACTCGAAGCGCCAATCGGTATCCGGCGCAGCTTCAGCCAGTCGCTTGATCACCTGGGCGGCAGCCGTCGCGATGTTCGTCACACCGGCCTTGTCCTGATTAAAGACGATGCGGCGGAAGCTCGGTGCGGTAGCGTTGTAGTAATGGACGATTGCCCGCTTGGCGCCCTTGAGGGATTCGAAAGTGCGGGTAATCAGGTCCTCACGCGCCTGGGTCAGAACCTGAATGGTGACGTCATCCGGAATGTGGCCGCCCTCGATCAGCTCGCGCACGAAGTCGAAATCGGTCTGCGAGGCTGATGGAAAGCCGACTTCGATTTCCTTCAATCCGACCTGCACCAGCGTCTTGAAGAAGCGCATCTTCTTGCCCGCATCCATCGGCTCGATCAGAGACTGGTTGCCGTCGCGCAAATCGGAGCTCAGCCAGATCGGGGCTTGAGTGATGGTCTTCGATGGCCAGGTACGGTCGGGGATGTCGAGGGTTGGAAAGGCGCGGTATTTGGTCGATGGGTTCTTGAGCATGGTCATGGCGATTCCCCGGCTGTGGCGTGGGTAGAGGCGACACCTCTCACCCAAAACATTCGTCAATGTTGAAAACTTATTGCTTTGCATGGATGGATTGCAAGACAAGTTTTCAAATTGGCAGAACTAACTAATTCTTGAAAATACGTGCAACAGAATCCTGCTTTTGCGAGGATGAGCGCCTACTCATTGCGGAGCGCTGAGTGGTTGTGAGCCTCATCTGACTATCCGATCGAAAACAGCACCACCGTGGCTCGTGGCGACGCGCTGGTTATCGAATCAGGCGTTGCTGGCGACCCGCAAATGCGCCAGGGAGCCAGTCGGCCCGGTGTGACCCTTATTTAGGACATGGCCCGCAACGCTTGCAATTCACGACCGCCAGCAACCCCGCGATTGCATGGGTAGCTCCGATCTGCACCGCGATCAGCCCGGAGGGCTTTCCGATGGCGCCAGCGCCGGAGCTCCACGCCGCCCCAACGAGTCGCCCCAATCGCGCATGTCCGCACCGCTCGGGTGTTGAAATACACGCAAGCCAAATTCGGGCAGGATCGCCAGCAGGTGGTCGAAGATATCCGACTGGATCGCCTCGTATTCCGTCCATGCCACAGTGTTGGTGAAGCAGTAGATCTCCAGCGGCAGGCCATCGGCTGTCGGGCTGAGCTGGCGCACCATCAGCGTCATGCCCTGATGTATGCCGCCATGGCTGCGTAGATAGCGCTCCACGTACGCGCGGAAACTACCGATATTGGTGATGCGCCGCGTGTTCACTGGTTCCTTGCCGCGCTCTGCGAGCTTGGCGTTCCAGGCGTCGATCTCACGGCGTTTTTCCGTGAGGTATTCATCGAGAAGGTTGAAACGATGCAGGCGCTCGCACTCGTCCGCGCCAAGGAAATGCACGCTCTGTTGGTCCAGGTAAAGGCTGCGCTTGATTCGCCGCCCGCCGCTTTCCTGCATGCCCCGCCAGTTCTTGAACGAGTCGCTGATAAAGCGCTTGGTCGGGATGTTGCTGATGGTCTTGTCCCAGTTCTGCACCTTTACCGTGTGCAGCGCGATATCAATCACATCGCCGTCCGCGTTGAGCTGCGGCATTTCCACCCAGTCGCCTACCCGGATGAGGTCGTTGGAGGTGATCTGGACGCTGGCCACCAGCGACAGGATGGTGTCCTGAAAGATCAACAGCAGTACCGCCGCCATGGCACCGAGGCCGGATAGCAGGATCAGCGGCGATCGGTCGATCAGCGTGGCGATGATGAGGATGGTGGCGATCGCATAGATCGCGATCTTGACGACCTGCAGATAACCCTTGATGGGGTGAACATGCGCATCGGCCCGACGCTGATACACCATGTTGATGATGTCCAGCAGCGCCCCCAGCGCGAGGGCGATGGTCAGGACGATAAAGCCGCCGCAGACGTTGCGCACCACCGTGACAGCCGCTTCCGGCAAACCGGGGACGGCGTTCACGCCGACTGACAGCACCAGCGCCGGCACGATATTCGACAGCCGGCGGATGATGCCGAAGTCCTGCAGTTCCGTTTCGCGCGAGCTGCGTACGATCTGATAAACACCGCGAACGAGGATGCGTTTGACTATCCAGTTCGCGAGCCAGGCGGCAAATATCAGCGCTGCGCTGGCGACAAGTGTCTGCAGCTCGGGGTGAGCCCTGAGCCAGTCCATCCAGATGCCCAGTTCGTCCTGCATGAAGTGCTCCGTGAGATGCCTGTTGCTGCCTGACGCTTTCCTAGCGGATGAATTCGCGGCTGATCGAGCGGAAGAGCTCGGTCCCGGCCTGTTCCATCCATTCGAAGGCGACCATTTCCCGCGAAACGATGCTGGCGCCAGCCTGTTGCATGCGCGCCAGGCCGAGCGCCTTGTCGCTGGCGCGCCGCGAGCCTACGGCTTCTTCGACCACGAACACCTGATTGCCGCGAGCCAGCAGATCGATCACCGTCTGCAGCACGCAGATATGGGTTTCGATCCCGCTGATCACGAATTGCCTCCGCTCCCCGCCGGGTCGTTTGAACAGCTCGCCGTCACGCGCAGCGGAAAAGTGCAGCTTCTCGATGATTGCCTCTTCAGCCATTCCATCGCGCAGCGAGGTAACGGTAGGGCCAAGGCCCTTGCTGTACTGCTCGGTGAGCAGTACCGGAACGCCAATTCGTTTGGCGACCTGGATCAGCCAAGCACTGTGCTCGGCCAGTTCGGTGTGGCCCTCGATCGCAGGAAACAGGCGTTCCTGGATGTCGATGATGAGGAGGGTGGAGTCCTGGGCGTTGATAAGCATGCCGTTGTCCTTGGATTGATCAGGGCTTGAATGCACCGATGAAGATGGACGGATCGATGCGTGCGTCGTTAAGGCTTACATTCCAGTGTAGATGCGGGCCCGTGGCCCGGCCGGTGGAGCCGACCTTGCCAAGCACCGCGCCGCGTGACAATTCATCTCCGACCTTTACGTCTATCTGCGACAGATGGCAGAACATGCTGATCAGCCCTTGGCCGTGGTCGACGAACACCGTCTTGCCATTGAAGAAGTAGTCGCCGGTGAGAATCACCTTGCCGGCAGCGGGTGCCTTGATTGGCGTGCCTGCCTTCGCGGCGAAGTCCAACCCGGAGTGCGGGTTACGCTCTTCGCCGTTGAAGAAGCGGCGCAGCCCGAACGGCGAAGACAGCGGACCGTTGACGGGGCTGTCGAACAGCAGGTTGCTCGGCTGGCGCGGGCTGAACTGGCGGTAGGCGCGGGTCTGTTCGTCCAGTTCACGCTCGATGCGCTTGAGATCGTCAGGGTTCGGATTGACCTGCCGCTGATTCTTCAGCGTGATGTGCTGCTCGCGGTAGCTCCGGGGCTCGACACGGAAGCTATGGGCCTGGCCGTCGACATCCAGCGATTGCTCGCCCGCTTTGACCGTTAGTGGAATGCCGACAATGGCAATCCAGCGTTGATCATCCTCGCGCACCACCAGCACGGGCTTGCCGTCGTAACGCGCTTTCGGCGCGCTGGCATCATTGCCGAGGTCAACGACCGCCACGCCGCCTGGCACGGGTTTGTTCAACAGGCGGGTGAGAAAGCCTTCGGCGTGAGCGGGCAGAGTCAGGGCGAGCAGCAGGGCAAGGGCGAAACGCATGGCAGTCCTAGTGAAGGGTGAGTCAGTCCAGCAACGACAAGGTTACCGGCGTCTGGTGATTGTCTTCGACACGCACATCCAGCTCGCCGTTTCCTAGCCGGGCCTTCAGGCGTTGGCCGGGCTGGGTCTGGTCGGCTCGCCGAATGGCCAGACCGCGCTCATCGAGCAGGATGCTGTAGCCACGTGACAGCGTGGCGAGCGGGCTGACTATATTCAGTGTCTGCACGAGACCTTGCAGCTGCTGGCGTTGGCCTTTAAGGGTGTCCTGCATGGCGCGGGGCAGCCGGCTGGACAGATGTTCGAGGCGTTGGCGCAGCAGGTTCAGGTTCCGGCCCGGGTGTTGCCCGGCAAGGCGCGTTTCGAGGCGGGCGAGGCGCTCCTGACCAGCGCAGAGTCTACGGTCGATACCACGCAGCAGGCGCGCCTCCAGGTCGTCGATACGCTGGGCTTGCTGCTGCAGGCGCTCGCCGGGATGTCGCAGGCGCCGGGTCAGGGCTTCCAGGCGCGCCGCGTCGCGATGCATACGATCGCGCATGCGCAGCAAAAGCCGCTGACGCAGGCCTTCCAGGCGCTGACGTACATCGGCACTGCTGGGAGCCAGGAGTTCGGCGGCGGCGGATGGCGTCGGTGCACGGACGTCGGCGACGAAGTCGGCAATAGATACGTCGGTTTCGTGACCGACAGCGCAGACGATCGGCGTCTCGCAAGCGGCCACGGCCCGTGCGACCGCTTCCTCGTTGAAGCACCAGAGGTCTTCCAGCGAGCCGCCGCCGCGCGCCAGGATCAGCGCATCGTAGCCGCCGCGGTCGGCCAGCTGCAGCGCTCGGACGATCTGTGCCGTCGCCTCGCGACCCTGGACCGGGGTCGGGACCAGAGTCAGGGCGACATGCGGCGCGCGTCGACGGAACACCGAAATGATGTCGCGAATGACCGCGCCGGTTGGCGAGCTGACGATGCCGATACGCCGAGGATGAAGGGGCAGGGAGCGCTTGCCCGCCGCGTCGAACAGACCCTCGGCGCTGAGCTTTTCCTTCAGGGCCTCGAAGGCCAGACGCAGCGAACCGTCGCCGGCCGGCTCGACGTTATCGAGAATCAGCTGATAGTCGCCGCGGCCCTCGAACAACGACACCCGCCCACGCACCTTGACCGCCAGACCGTCGCGCAGGGACTGGCGCACCCGCAGGGCGTTCTGCCGGAACAGCGCGCAGCGGACCTGGGCGTTCTTGTCCTTTAGCGTGAAATAGATATGGCCGGACGCTGGCTTGGCCAGGTTGGAAATCTCGCCTTCGACCCACACCTGGGCGAACACGTCTTCGAGTAGCAGCCGCGCGCGACCGTTGAGCTGGCTGACAGTCAGCACTTCGCGGTCGAGATTCAGGCGTTGGAAAGGATCGTTGAGCATGCCGGGGATGATAAAGGGAAAAGCCTTCAAATGAGCGCTGAAGGCTGGAGGCTCAACGAAAAAACAGGCGGACGGGCACGATTGACCTTTGTGAGCCGCGCATTAAGCTGCGTGGCTCACTGTCTCTGTCCGAGCTAGCCATGAGCGATAGCCAAGCCATCATCGTGCCGCGCATTTCCACGTTCCCGGGTCATGAAGCCAAGGCGCGGATGATCCTGCGCTGGCTGTCCGAGCGCCGCATTGTAGAGGCGCTGCCAACTACCTGTGGGCGTGGGGCCGGCGGCATGGGCTATGCCATTGCGGCCGGGGCGCGCAGCGTTGTGCAGCACCCCGAGCGGCTGCCGTACGGCGAGGCGATCAACGGCATGGAGGTGATCACCAAGCGCTGCATCTATACGCCGACACGGGATTTCGCCGAGGAGGCGGGCTGCCCCGAGTGCCGCCGCGAAATCGGCGAAGCGCTGTTCGAAAGCCTGGATGAATGGATGCCCCGTCACACCGACAACTTCACATGTCCGCAATGCGGCTTCGAGGATGACATCAACGGCTTCCTCTTCATTCCAGCCTGTGGATTTTCCAATCTGGGGTTCATCTTCAACGGCTGGGGGGAGGCTGCCTTTCGTCAGTCGTTTCTTGAAGAGTTCGCAGCACGCCTGGGATTCGGCGTGGCGCTGGTGATCGATCGCCCGTGACCGATCGGTCATTTCGCCAGTGCAACGCTGCAGGCCGAGCGCGACGGACCGCAGAACTGCATTGAGCGCCGTGGTATGCGTGGGTATAATGCCGCGCTTCCTTTTTCCCGCCTGGGAGCCCCCGCCATGCTGCGTATCAGCCAAGAAGCCCTGACGTTCGATGATGTTCTCCTGATCCCGGGATATTCCGAGGTACTGCCGAAGGATGTCAGCCTCAAGACCCGCCTGACCCGCGAAATCGAGCTGAACATTCCCCTTGTTTCGGCGGCAATGGACACCGTCACCGAAGCCCGGCTGGCCATTGCCATGGCGCAGGAAGGCGGCATTGGCATCATTCACAAGAACATGAACGTCGAGCAGCAGGCTGCCGAAGTGCGCAAGGTCAAGCGTCACGAAACGGCGATCGTTCACGATCCGGTGACGGTCACGCCTGAGACGAAGATCAGCGAACTGTTGCGCAAGGCTCGTGAACTGGGTTTCTCCGGCTTCCCAGTTGTTTCCGGCAAGGAGCTGGTCGGCATCGTTACCGGCCGTGACCTGCGCTTCACGCCGAATGCTGGTGACTCCGTCGCGGCGATCATGACGCCAAAGGAAGAACTGGTAACCGTACAGGAAGGCACTGGCCTCGAAGAAATCAAAACCAAACTCTACGAGCACCGCATCGAGAAAATGCTGGTGGTCGACAGCAATTTCCATCTTCGCGGCCTGGTCACCTTCCGTGATATTGAGAAGGCCAAGACCTACCCGCTGGCTTCCAAGGATGACCAGGGCCGTCTGCGCGTCGGCGCCGCCGTGGGTACCGGCGCCGACACCGCCGAACGTGTAGAAGCCCTGGCAGCTGCCGGCGTCGATGTGATCGTCGTCGACACCGCACACGGCCATTCTCGCGGTGTGCTCGATCGCGTTCGTTGGGTAAAGGACAACTTCCCGCAGGTGCAGGTCATTGGCGGCAACATCGCCACTGCCGAAGCCGCGCTGGATCTGGTCAAGGCTGGCGCTGATGCAGTCAAGGTCGGCATCGGCCCGGGCTCGATCTGCACCACCCGCATCGTCGCCGGCGTCGGCGTCCCGCAGATCTCCGCCATCGCCAACGTTTCCGCCGCGCTGGAAGGAACCGGCGTGCCGATGATCGCCGACGGCGGCATCCGCTTCTCCGGTGATCTGTCCAAGGCCATCGTGGCCGGCGCCAACGCCGTGATGATGGGCTCGATGTTTGCCGGTACCGAAGAGGCGCCGGGCGAGATCGAGCTGTTCCAGGGCCGTTCCTACAAGGCCTACCGCGGCATGGGTTCACTGGGCGCCATGTCGCAGGCGCAGGGTTCATCGGATCGTTACTTTCAGGACTCCTCCGCTGGCGCCGAAAAGCTGGTGCCGGAAGGCATCGAAG
Organism: Stutzerimonas stutzeri; assembly: GCA_002387205.1. GTDB lineage: Bacteria > Pseudomonadota > Gammaproteobacteria > Pseudomonadales > Pseudomonadaceae > Stutzerimonas > Stutzerimonas stutzeri_N. Next base: position 153,751 of record DGLA01000024.1, read on the forward strand.
GCCGCGTGCCGTACAAGGGCTCTCTGGCAGCGATCATCCACCAGTTGATGGGCGGCCTGCGCGCCTCCATGGGTTACACCGGCAGCGCCACCATCGATCACATGCGCACCCATCCGCAGTTCGTGCGCATCACCGGTGCCGGCATGGCGGAATCGCATGTGCATGATGTGCAAATCACAAAAGAAGCCCCGAATTATCGGGTTGGCTGACCAAGCTCTTTCGCCGAAGGCTATAGGCTGGAAGGCTGGACGATGACGCTTTTTCGTTCAGCCTCCAGCCTCCAGCCTCCAGCCTCCGGCCAATCTATTCAGGTAAAAGCAAATGGCCTCTCCCGACATTCACGCCCACCGCATCCTGATCCTGGATTTCGGCTCGCAGTACACCCAGCTGATCGCCCGTCGCGTTCGTGAAATTGGCGTCTATTGCGAGCTGCATCCGTTCGATATGAGCGATGAGGACATCCGTGCCTTTGCGCCACGCGGCATCATTCTCGCCGGCGGTCCGGAGTCGGTGCACGCTGAAGGCAGCCCGCGGGCGCCGCAAGCCGTGTTCGACCTGGGCGTACCGCTGTTCGGTATCTGCTACGGCATGCAGACGATGTCCGAGCAGCTCGGCGGCAAGGTACAGGGATCGGATGAGCGCGAGTTCGGCTATGCGCGCGTCGATCTGGTGGGCAAGTCGAAGCTGTTCGACGGGATCGAAGACCACATGGACGACGACGGCGTGTTCGGCCTCGACGTCTGGATGAGTCATGGCGACAAGGTGACGACCCTGCCGGAAGGGTTCCATATCCTCGCCAGCACCCCGAGCTGCCCGATCGCCGCCATGGGTGACGATGATCGCCGCTATTACGGCGTTCAGTTCCACCCCGAAGTGACCCACACCCGCCAGGGCGGGCGCATCCTGTCGCGTTTCCTACTGGAAATCTGCGGCTGCGAAGCACTGTGGACGCCGTCCAATATCGTCGAGGATCTGGTCGAGCAGGTCCGCGCACAGGTCGGTTCGGCCAATGTGCTGCTGGGCCTGTCCGGCGGTGTCGACTCCTCGGTGGTTGCGGCGTTGCTGCACAAGGCCATCGGCGATCAGCTGACTTGTGTCTTCGTCGACAACGGCCTGCTGCGTCTGCATGAAGGCGATCAGGTGATGGCCATGTTCGCCGAGAACATGGGCGTCAAGGTGATCCGCGCCGACGCCGAGGCGCAGTTCCTCGAGAATCTCGCCGGTGAAGCGGACCCGGAGAAGAAGCGCAAGATTATCGGCCGTACCTTCATCGATGTATTCGATGCACAGGCCAGCAAGCTCGATAACATCCAGTACCTGGCCCAGGGCACCATCTACCCGGACGTCATCGAGTCCGCCGGTGCCAAGAGCGGCAAGGCCCATGTGATCAAGTCGCACCACAACGTTGGCGGCCTGCCTGAGGAGATGAACCTCAAGTTGGTCGAGCCCCTGCGTGAGCTGTTCAAGGACGAGGTCCGCAAGATCGGCCTGGAACTGGGTCTGCCGTACGACATGGTCTACCGCCACCCCTTCCCGGGCCCTGGTCTGGGCGTGCGCATCCTTGGCGAAGTGAAAAAGGAATACGCCGACCTGCTGCGTCGTGCCGACCACATCTTCATCCAGGAGCTGCGCAACTTCGACTGGTACCACAAGACCAGCCAGGCCTTCGTGGTGTTCCAGCCGGTCAAATCCGTGGGTGTGGTTGGTGATGGTCGCCGCTACGCCTGGGTCGTCGCGCTGCGTGCGGTGGAAACCATCGACTTCATGACCGCCCGCTGGGCGCACCTGCCATACGAGCTGCTTGAGAAGGTATCCAACCGCATCATCAACGAAATCGAAGGTATCTCCCGCGTCACGTACGATGTGTCGAGCAAGCCGCCAGCTACGATCGAGTGGGAATGATCAGGTCGGAGTGACGCTGAAAAAAGAGAAGCCCCGGTTTGCCGCGGCTTCTGTTTGCGACGAGCCATTCAGTGCATGACGGCTGGCGTATCGATACGGCGCCAGATCGCCTCAGAAAAGCTGTAGATGGCGAAAGCCACCAGTCCGAGGCCGACCACCGATAGCCAGAATGTTCCGAAAGGCAGGTTAAGCAAGGCATTCAGGGCGTCTTCCAGTCCTGGCGGATCGGTAGGCTCGTAGCGGGTGCCGCCCGTGAAAAGCATGCCGGCAACGACAAGAAAGGCAACTCCACGAGCAATCAGGCCCGCGCGTGAAACAGGACGAACCCATTTCATGACGTGTTCGGAGGCGTAGAAATACTTTTCGAACTTGGCTTTCCAGCCCTTGATGATATGGGCGATTCCGACTCCGAGCGGCACCAGCGCGACCAGGTAAATCAGGTAGTTGGAGTATTTCCAGCCAAGCAGGCTCGACAGGAAGTCGCCGCCACCTGAGCCGCCACCGCTACCCGTACTGCCGATGGAGCTGCCAAGCAATCCCAGGGTGAACAGGGCGAGCAGGGTATAGGTCACGGCGCTGCCTACGAGACCTGCGCGGATCAGTAACCCCTTGGCGTCGGTGCCGTGGCCTTCCGGGTCGGTGACTGCCTGGGTCAAACGCCATGCCACGTAGGCCACGAGGCCGACAACCATGACCCAGAGCAAGGTTTCTCCGAAGGGCTGGCCCAACAATTGTTGTATGGCGCCTTTGGTGCCGACAGTGTTTCCGCTGCCAATGCCGGCCATAAAAGCGAAGATGCCGACGATCAGGTAGACGACGCCTCGCGCGGCGTAGCCGCTACGCGCTAGCCAGGTGATGCCTCGACTGACTTCGCCCTTTGCTTGGGCTGCAGTGGGGTGCATGGCGCTTCCTCGATATAAATGAGTTCGTCGTAGTAGACGCGCAATCAGACGCAAGGGTTCGGAAGCGATTGCCAAAGGGCGCCGCAGCATTTTCGTTCCTGGCTGCCAGATGGCGCGTGAAGCTGTAGCATGACGCAAATGCGAGCTATTCCAATCAAGCGGTTTGGCCATGAGCTTGTGCAGTTTTCGATGAGATAAAGATGACCTTTACCCGAAGAAAGATGTTGGCAGGGTTGGCTGGGCTCGCCGCGTTGGGTGTGGTGGGTGGTGGTGCGCGCTATTGGCTGGGTCGCCCTGCCGATCCGACCACGCATGACTACGAGTTGATTGCCGCCCCGGTGGATATCGAGTTGGTCGCAGGCACCAAAACCCCAGCCTGGTGCTACGGAGGCCAAGCACCTGGGGCCGAACTGCGGGCCCGGCAAGGGGATTGGCTGCGGGTGCGCTTCATCAATCTCCTGCCTGAGCCCACCACGATTCACTGGCATGGCATCCGTCTGCCGTTGAGCATGGATGGGGTTCCCTACGTCTCGCAGCTGCCCGTGTTGCCGGGCGAGTCCTTCGATTACTTTTTCCAGGTGCCCGATGCCGGCAGCTTCTGGTACCACCCTCACACGACCAGCGCCAAGCAGCTGGGCCGCGGCTTGGTGGGCCCGTTGATCGTCGAGGAGCGTGAGCCGAGCGGGTTTCGCCATGAGCGTACGCTGAGCCTGAAGAGCTGGCACGTCGACAAGCAGGGCGCTTTCACCGATTTCAGCGTTCCGCGGGAAGCTGCTCGAGGTGGCACGCCGGGCGTGCTGTCGACAGTGAACGGCGAGCACACCCCTACATTGGAATTGCCGGCAGGGCAGGTCGTACGTTTGCGCATCATCAACCTGACCAATACGCTGACATACCGGTTGAACCTGTCGGAGGGCGAGGCGCGGATCTATGCAATCGATGGCAACCCGGTCACGCCGCGCCCGCTTGGCAAGAGCTACTGGTTGGGGCCTGGCATGCGCCTCGATCTTGCTTTGAAGGTTCCGCCGGCGGGCAAGCAACTATCATTGCGCAACGGCCCGTTGCGGTTGGCAACGCTCGCGTCGATTGCAACGGCAGAAGTCGAGGGCAACTGGCCGGCGCCTCTGCCAGCCAACCCGATCGCTGAACCGGATCTGCAGCGGGCCGAAACCTTGCGGTTCAACTTCGAGTGGGCCGGGACGCTATCCAGCGACGCCGGGCAAGGCAGTGCTTTCACCTTCTGGCAGATCAACGGCCAGGCCTGGGATATCAATGACAAGACCTGCGCGGAGCGACCGATTGCGACCTTGAAGAAGGGCGGTCATTACATTTTCGAACTGCGCAACCTGAGCCAGTACCAACATCCGATCCATTTGCACGGCATGACCTTCAAGGTCATCTCGTCCAACCGCAAACGCATCGACCCCTGGTTTACCGATACCTACCTGCTCGGCAAGAACGAGACGGCACGTATCGCCTTGGTGGCGGATAATCCCGGTGTGTGGATGTTCCACTGCCATGTCATCGACCACATGGAAACGGGCCTGATGGCCGCCATTGAGGTGGTGTGATCTGCGCTGCTCTGACTATGGAAACAATGCGTGAAAAAACCTCAGATCGTCGACCGCAGCCGTGATTTGCACTTCATGCAGATAGCATTGGCACTTGCGGCAGAGGGTGCCGGGCTCGGTGAGGTGCCTGTGGGTGCGGTAGTGGTGCTTAACGGCGAAATTATCGGTCAGGGTTTCAATTGCCCGATTTCGCGTCACGATCCGAGCGCCCATGCGGAAATGGTGGCGATCCGTGATGCGGCGATGAATATGCAGAACTACCGCCTGCCGGGGAGCACGCTCTACGTCACGTTGGAGCCCTGCAGCATGTGCGCCGGGTTGATCGTACATTCACGTATTCAGCGAGTGGTATACGGCGCAACGGAGCCCAAGGCGGGCGTCGTGGTAAGCCGCGGGCAGTTCTTTGCCCAGGATTTCCTCAATCATCGCGTGCTGATTGAAGGCGGAGTATTGAAGGATGAATGCAGCGAAGTGTTGAGCGAGTTCTTTCGCCTTCGACGCCTGCAAAGCCGCGAGCAGCGCGACGCCAGACCAGATCCTGCAGAGCATTGAATGAATGCGGCTGCACGCCTGTTTCAGATGTTGGCGCTGTATCGGCGCACGCCGGTCTCTGGCAGCTTTTCGTGAGCGGCCACGCTGCCCTGGGCAGGGAAAACCACGAGATGGTCGGCTGCGATTGCTATACCGACCTGTTGTCCTGTCGGGTAGTCCGCGTGGCTTGGGAAAATGCCTTCGAGCTGGTTGCCTGTCGACAACTTCAATCGATAGAGCGTCGAGGCACCGAGGAAGGTTTTACCAACGATCAGGGCCTGCAGATCGCTTTGCGGTGCATAAACAATGTCGTCGGGGCGTAGCAAGACATCCACCGAGCTTCCTGCTGGCATGGTGTAGGCTCGGTTGCCTTGGATGACGCCTAGTTCCGTCTGGACCCGTTCAGGGTCGATCAGCTGGCCCCGGATGAAATACCCCTGGCCGATAAAGCTGGCCACGAAGGGCGTCAGCGGCTCGTGATACAGGTTGTAAGGCGTATCCCACTGCTCCAACCGTCCATCCTTGAACACGCCCACCTGATCGCTGACGGCGAAGGCTTCTTCCTGATCGTGTGTAACGAGGATTGCGCTGGTGCCTCGCGCCTTGAGTATGTCGCGCACTTCATGGCTCAGGCGCCGGCGTAGCTCGCCATCCAGGTTGGAAAAGGGCTCGTCGAGCAGCAGCAGTTCCGGCTGAGGGGCCAGCGCGCGGGCGAGGGCGACGCGCTGTTGCTGCCCGCCGCTCAGTTCATGGGGATAGCGCTTTCTGAGTGGTGACAGATGTACCAGGTCCAGCATCTCGCCGACGATACGTTGGCAGTCAGCCTGCTTGCGAATTCCAAAGGCAATGTTTTCAGCAACCGTCAAATGAGGAAACAGCGCATAGTCCTGAAAGACCATGCCTATCCGTCGTTTCTCGGGCGCGAGCGTAAAGCCGGCGCGAGACAGTACGGTATCGCCCAGTTGAATCTCGCCCTCGTTGACGTGCTCGAAACCGGCTATGGCGCGCAAAGTGGTGGTCTTGCCGCAACCGGAAGGCCCCAGCAGGCAGCCAATGTCCCCCCGATTCAAGTGCAGGTTGAGGTTCTGCACAATGCTCTGGCCACCGTAGCCGCAATTCAGATTGCGTAGGTGCAGGAGGGCTTCGTGACTCATGCGTGGTGGTAGGCCGGCTCGACCAGAAACTCGAGAAGGGCTTTCTGCACATGCAGACGGTTCTCAGCCTGATCCCAGGCGACCGCTCGCGGATCGTCCAGCAGGTCCTGGCTGATTTCCTCGCCGCGATGCGCGGGCAGGCAGTGCATGAACAGGACGTCCGGTGCGGCCACGTCGAGCAGGGAGCGGTCGACCTGATAAGGACGGAAGGTGGCGATGCGGGCGGCTACTTCATCTTCCTGGCCCATCGATGCCCAGACGTCAGTGCTGATCAGGTGGGCGCCGGCCGCCGCTTCGCGAGGGTCGCGGACTACCGTTACGCGTTCGCCCGCTTGCGCCAGCAGTTCCGCCTTCGGTTCGTAGCCCTCCGGGCACGCAATGCGCAGCTGGAAATCGAACTGGACGGCAGCTTCCATATAGGAGTTGCACATGTTGTTGCCGTCGCCAATCCAGGCTACGGTCTTGCCGGCGATGCTGCCGCGGTGCTCATGGAAGGTCTGCATGTCCGCCATCAGCTGACACGGGTGAAGATCGTCGGACAGGCCGTTGATTACCGGTACGCAAGAGTTAGCCGCGAACTCGGTCAGCGTGGCGTGGGCAAAGGTTCGGATCATGATCGCATCGAGCATGCTCGACATGACGATCGCCGAATCGCTGATCGGTTCGCCGCGACCCAGTTGCGTGTCGCGGGGAGAGAGAAATATCGCCTGCCCGCCTAGTTGAATCATTCCGGCCTCGAATGACAGCCGCGTGCGTGTGGAGGCCTTCTCGAAAATCATCCCGAGTACACGGTTTTTCAGAGGCTCGAACAGAATGCCGCGCTCGCGCAGATCCTTCAGCTCGATGCCGCGACGGACCAGGCCAACGAGCTCCTGGGGCGTGCAATCCATCAGTGAGAGAAAATGCCTTGCGCTCATATCAACTACCTTAATTGCCACAGTCTGGGCCGGGGGTGCAGTAAAAAGACGGGCCTACGACTGGAGGTCGCATGGGAAGCGACGAAACGGGAAAGGCGCGATCTTATCCAGAAAGCGTTCGCAGGCGCAAATCGGCCTCTGCAACCCCCAACTCGACGCAACATGATGTCGATTGCCGCCGAGCGGACAACAAAAGCCGAGCCCTTGACTCGGCTTTTAGGGCGCTGTTCCTGTACAATGCGCCGCAACCGAGACTAGCCGAGGTGCCCATGGATATCATCGAAACCATCAAAGAGCAGATCGAAAAGAACCCGGTGCTGCTTTATATGAAAGGCTCGCCCAACGCGCCGCAGTGTGGATTCTCTGCCCGTGCGACCCAGGCCATCATGGGCTGTGGCGAGAAGTTCGCCTACGTCGACATTCTGCAGAACCCGGAAATTCGCGCCAACCTGCCGAAGTATGCCAACTGGCCGACCTTCCCCCAGCTGTGGGTCGACGGTGAGCTTGTCGGTGGTAGCGACATCATTCTGGAAATGTTCGAGAAAGGCGAACTGCAGCCGCTGATCAAGGATGCGGTGCAAAAAGCCGGCGCTTGAATGTGCATAGGTTATGAACCCGCTGAATGGCGGGTTTTTTTATGCAGCGCTCTCGATCCCTGCCACAGCGGTGGTGCTTATAACTGACGCCGAATAAAAAAAAACGGGAGCCGAGGCTCCCGTTTTGTTTGGTCGACCTGATCACTCGTCCATCTGGGACTGCAGATAGTTTTCCATGCCGACCTTGTCGATCAGGCTCAGCTGGGTTTCAAGCCAGTCGATGTGCTCTTCCTCGGATTCGAGAATGTCTTCGAGCATTTCGCGGGTGCCGTAATCGCCAATGCTCTCGCAATAGGCAATGGCAACCTTGAGGTCCTGCAGGCCGCTTTGCTCCAGCTTGAGGTCGCAATCAAGCATCTCGCGGGTATTCTCGCCGATCAGCAGTTTGCCGAGATCCTGGAGATTGGGCAGTCCTTCCAGAAACAGGATGCGCTTGATCAGCTTGTCGGCATGCTTCATCTCGTCAATGGATTCCTTGTACTCGTGCTTGCCGAGCTTGCCGAGGCCCCAATCCTCATACATGCGCGCATGCAGGAAATACTGGTTGATCGCGACCAGCTCGTTACCGAGGATCTTGTTGAGATGTTGAATGACTAACCTGTCGCCTTTCATGTCTGTGCCCTGCTTTGAAAGCGTGTTCGTTTAATAGGCGCAGTCTGGGCAGGAATACGGATGCTGTCAAACCTAAGTCATTGAATGTTAAAGGGTAAACCGGAATAAGAATAAGTCTGTTCCGCGACTCGATAGCAAGGTGTTGATTTGCAGGCATAAAAAAACCGGGCAGGCGCCCGGCTTGGGAAATCTGGTTTTAGTCAGGCGGGTGCGAAACCTGCTGGGTAGGCCAGAGATGCGCTGGCGCCCTGAATGTCACTCAAGGTTTGGCGAACGACCTGCTTGGCCACGCACGCACATTTACCGCACTGGGTAGCCACGCCTGTAGCTTCACGCACTTCACGATAGCTGCAGCAGCCTTCGTAGATGGCTTCACGAATCTGGCCGTCGGTAACGCCCTGGCAAAGACACACGTACATATGAACTACCCGTTGGGTCTGTGATGGTTGTGATGCTAAATATAATGAGAATGATTGTCAAAGCTCGCTCGTCGGGAAATGCCTGTACCAGTCTCAGGTTGGGCGCACCCGACCCCATGATTGTTATCCCGGCCCTTCGGGGCTGAGAGCGAATAGATGGGCGCGTGATGCGGTAAACTGCCTGTCCTTACTTCGCCCGGAGCCATCATGGCCCTGCAAGCCACACCCTATAAGGTTGAAATCAACCTCACCGATCTTGACCGCAATGTTTATCAGGACCTGCGTTTTACCGTTGCCCGGCATCCCTCCGAGACCGAGGAGCGGTTGGTGGCGCGGCTCATTGCCTATGCTCTCTGGTACAGCGAGCAGCTGGCCTTTGGACGAGGGCTCTCGGATGTCGACGAACCGGCCCTGTGGGAGAAGAGCCTCGATGATCGCGTACTGCACTGGATCGAGGTAGGGCAGCCCGATGCTGAACGCATCACCTGGTGTTCGAGGCGTGCCGAACGCTTCAGCCTGGTTGCCTACGGCAACCTTCGGGTATGGCAGACCAAGGTGTTGGATGCCGTGCGCAGCCTGAAGAAGATCAACGTGGTGGCGGTCGGGCAGGAGGCGCTGGAAACCGTCGCCAAGGATCTGCCTCGGTCCGTCAGCTGGAGCGTGATGATCAGCGATGGCGCGCTCTTTATTACCGACGAGCGTGGACAGCATGAAGTGCCCTTGGAATGGCTGATCGGCGAGCGCGGCTAAGCGTCGCCGTCAGGTCCAGGCCGAGAGATGGCTGAGCTCCGCAGCCATCATGTCCATTGGTTGCGTAAAAGCCTCTGCTCGCGTTGTGCCGCTTCGAGGGCAACTGGCTTCAGCTCGACCTGCGTGCCCGGCATGCATTGCGCCAGCCGGGCGACGGCCAATGGCGTCAGTGCGCCCAGGCGCGGATAGCCGCCGATGGTCTGCCGGTCGTTGAGCAGAACGATGGGCTGGCCATCCGGCGGAACCTGGATGCCGCCCAGTGGTACGCCTTCGGAAATCATCGATTGTCGCGAGCTGCGCAACACGGGTCCGAGCAGGCGCATACCCATGCGGTCTGCGCGCTGATCAACCGTCCAGGCGCAATTGAAGGCATCGAACAGGCTCTGGCCGCTGAAATCACCGTTCTGCGCGCCAAGCACTACGTGCAGCTGGGCGGCGGCAAACAGAGGGGGCATTTGTTGAGCGGTCAGTTCGCGCGGCATGGTTGCTTGGCCTTGCCAGGTCAGCCGGTCGCCTTCGGCCAGCGGTTGGCCGTCACCATGCAGGCCTCCCAAGCTCTCCCGACGCACTGTGGCGCAGCTGCCCAGCAGTTGCGGAGCAGCAAATCCCCCGGGGGCTGCAAGGTACGCCCGCACGCCTTGCTGGGGTGCGCTGAAGCTCAGGCGCTGGCCCTTGCGTATGGCGAAACTGCGACCCGGCGCGATGGGCTGACCTTCGAGCGTCGCGCCGAGGTCGGCCCCGCACAGGCCGAGGCAGGTGTCCGCTTCGGCGAGCAGGCAAAAGTTGCCCAGGGTAATCTCGATCGTCGCGGCCGTCAGCGGATTGTCCAGCAACCAGTTGGCCCATCCCTGTGATAGCCAGTCGGCGGCGCCACCCTGGGTAACGCCGAGGTGTCGCACACCGAACCGGCCGCCATCCTGGAGGCTGGCCAGCGCGCCGCTGCGTTCGATGAGCAGGCTCATGGCGCCACCTCGAAGGGAGTGTCATCCCCGCCGAGGCGGACGAACTCGGCGCGATCGATGGGCTCGAAACGCACCCGGTCACCGGGTTGCCAGATGCTGTAGCCGTCCAGATTGCGGTCAAACAGGCGGGTCGGGCTGCGGCCGATGAGGTTCCAGCCGCCAGGAGATACGAGTGGGTAGATGGCGGTCTGGCGGTCGGCGATTCCCAGGCTGCCGGCCGGGACCTGTTTGCGCGGTGTCTGCAGGCGCGGGCTGGCGAGGCATTCGTCGACCAGCCCCATGAAAGCAAAACCTGGCGCGAAACCCAGCGCGAATACCTGGTAGGGACGCGCGCTGTGACGCTCGATTACCCCGGCAACCCCGAGGCCGCTGCGTTGGCCCAGAGCTTCGAGTTCCGGCCCGACGCTCTGGTCGTACCAGACCGGGATATCCAGCTCGCGTGCCTGGCCGCTTGCGTCCGGTTGCAGGTCATGCAGAGCGTCGCCGATACGCTGTCGCGCCTGATGATCATCCAGTTGCGCCAGATCGTAATGCACCAGCAGCGTCGTATAGGACGGCACCAGATCGATCAGCGCCGCGCCGAAGCTCTCGCGCAGCCGCTGCGAGGCCGCGAGCAACCAAGGCATGTGGGCCTCGTCGATTTCGTCGAACAGGCGCAGCATCAGGCAGTCAATGCCGACTACTTCGATTCGCGGGGTCATGCCTCGAGGTCCTTCAGGGCTTGCCGAATACGCTGGACCGCGGCGATGGAACCGGCGTTATCGCCGTGTACGCACAGGGTGTCGGCGCGCAGGACCAATTCGGAACCGTCGCTGGCCGTGAGCGACTCGCCTCGCGCCAGCTTCAAGGCCTGGGTCGCCACCGTTTTGGCATCATGATGAACGGCGCCCGGCAGGCCGCGGGAAACCAGCATGCCGGCAGCGTCATAGGCGCGGTCGGCGAACACCTCGAACCACAGCGTCAAGCCCAATTCATTAGCCATAGCCTGTACGGCACTGTTGTCCCGGGTGGACATCAACATCAAGGGGAGCGACGGAGAATAGAGCGTCGCCGCCTTCATCACCGCTCGCAGCAGCTCGGGCTTGCGCATCATGTCGTTGTACAACGCGCCATGCGGTTTGACGTAGCTCACCTGGGTGCCTTCGGCGCGGCAGATGCCATCCAGCGCACCGATCTGATAGAGCAGCATGTTCTCCACTTCGTCCGGGCTGCAGGCCATGGAGCGGCGCCCGAAGCCGACCAGGTCCGGGTAGGCCGGGTGCGCTCCGATCATCACATCGTGCTGGACTGCCAGCGCCACGGTGCGCCGCATGATCTGCGGGTCCGAAGCATGGAAGCCACAGGCCACATTGGCGCAATCGATGAAAGGCATGACTTCGGCGTCCAGGCCCATGGTCCAGGCGCCGAAGCTTTCGCCGATATCGCAATTGAGAAGTAGACCGTTCATACCAATCCTCTCTGGCGGCTGGCCCGATCCGGGGTGCTGGTGAGTGAGGGGAAAATACGATGATAAATTATCGATGATTTATCAATAAGTTTTTGGTGTTAACGCTTGGGCCGGTCGTTTCCGGTGCGTTGCTGTATGCTTGCTGACCCGATTCATCCGGGCGGCATTGTGCTTCGCCCCTCAGGTCATGGTCTGCAAGATGGTTGATGCCAAATCCCCCCGTCCGTTGCGATCGTCCATCGTCGCCTCGGCTCATCTCGCCGAGCAGTCGCAGGAACTATCAGAGCTGGAGTACGGCATCATCATTGCCAGTGCCGCGCTGATGCGCTGGATGGAGCGCTGCATGAAGGCCTCCGGTGCGGTGGAGATGAATGCGCTGGACGTTATGGTGCTGCACAACCTCACCAGCCGAGGCCGTGCCAAGCGACAGGCGGACATCTGCCTTCTGCTCAATATCGAGGACACTCACACCGTGACCTACGCCCTGAAAAAGCTTGGCAAACTCGGCCTGGTCGAGGGCGAAAAGCAGGGCAAGGAGATGTTCTACCGGACCACGGAAAAGGGCCGTGAGCTATGCCAGGAGTACGCCGACATTCGCAAGGAATGCCTGATCGCCTCCTTCGAAAACCTCAATATCGACCCCGACGAGATCCACCGTCTCGCCGGGATGCTGCGCGCCATGTCCGGCCTCTACGACCAGGCCGCGCGCGCCGCTACATCGCTTTGACTCACTTCACGCAGCACGCCGGATAACAGATAGATGCGCATCGAACCCCGACCACTCCCAGAACAGCTCCCCGACCTGGGCGATCTGCCGCCGCTGCTGACGCGTCTCTACGCAGCCCGTGGCGTGCAGTCGATCAGCGAGCTGGACAAGGGCCTGGCGCGGTTGATCCCCTATGGCCAGCTCAAGGGCATCGATGCCGCCGTGGTATTGCTGGTCGAGGCGCTGGAGAGTCGGAAACGCATTCTATTCGTGGGAGATTTCGATGCCGACGGCGCCACCGCCAGTACCGTGGGCGTGCTGGGGCTGCGGCAACTGGGCGCCGCGCATGTGGATTATCTGGTGCCCAATCGCTTCGAATATGGCTACGGGCTGACGCCGGAAATCGTTGCCGTGGCGCTCGAGCGCCAGCCTGACCTGCTGGTGACCGTGGATAACGGCATTTCCAGCGTGGACGGCGTAGCAGCGGCCAAGGCAGCGGGGCTCAAGGTGTTGGTCACCGACCATCATCTGCCTGGCACTGAGTTGCCTGCGGCCGATGCCATCGTCAATCCCAACCAGCCGGAATGCGCATTTCCGAGCAAGTGCATCGCCGGCGTCGGCGTCATCTTTTATGTGCTGCTGGCGTTGCGTGCCGCGTTGCGCGAGCGTGGATGGTTCAGCCGCAACGGCTGGTCGGAGCCGAACCTCGCCGAGTTGCTGGACCTGGTCGCTCTTGGCAGCGTCGCCGACGTGGTGCCGCTGGATGCCAACAACCGCATTCTCGTTCATCAGGGCCTGGCGCGGATCCGTGCAGGGCGCGCGCGTCCTGGATTGCGCGCAATTCTGGAAGTTGCCGGCCGGGACCACAGCCGTATCACCTCGACGGACCTTGGGTTCATCCTCGGTCCGCGACTGAATGCGGCGGGTCGTCTCGATGATATGGCGCTGGGCATCGAATGCCTGCTCTGTGAAGACGAGGCGCTGGCGCGGGACATGGCGGTGCAGCTGGATCAACTCAATCAAGACCGCAAGGGCATCGAACAGGGCATGCAGCGTGAGGCGCTGGCCCAGCTGAAGGACCTGCCGATCGAAGACATGCCGTTCGGCCTGTGCCTGTTCGAACCGGACTGGCACCAGGGAGTCATCGGCATTCTCGCTTCTCGGCTCAAGGAGCGTTATCACCGCCCGACCATCGCCTTTGCCGATGCAGGGGAGGGCGTGCTCAAGGGATCGGCGCGATCGGTGCCTGGCTTTCATATCCGCGATGCGCTCGATGCCGTCGCTGCGCGCCATCCGGGGTTGATCAGCAAGTTTGGCGGCCATGCCATGGCGGCGGGTCTATCGTTGCCGGAAGCGAACTTCGGCGCCTTCGCGGCGGCGTTCGACGCTGAGGTGCGGCGTCAGCTGTGCGAAGACGACCTGACCGGGCGCCTGTTGACCGATGGCCAATTGAGCATCGAAGAATTCCATCTCGAACTGGCCAAGGCGCTGCGCAATGCCGGGCCTTGGGGGCAGCATTTTCCCGAGCCGGTGTTTCACGGCGTGTTCCAGCTGGTGCAGCAGCGACTGGTCGGCGAGAAGCACCTGAAGATGGTGCTCAAGAGCGAATGTGGCTCGCTGACCCTCGATGGCATCGCCTTCAACATCGACCGTGAGCTCTGGCCCAATCCCACCGTGCGCTGGGCCGACCTGGCTTACAAGCTGGACGTAAATGAGTTCCGCGGTCGCGAAAGCGTGCAGCTGCTGGTGGCGCACATCGCAGCACGTTGAACCCTGCGCGGCTCCGGCAGAAGAGAATGATCTGCCTGCTGAATCGCTGGATATTTGCCGGGGTGTCCTTGATTGTTGCCCGCTCGACATCTGCCTAGAGTGATGGGATTACAAAAACAATCCTCCGGAGCCTGCGATGAGCGAAGCGACCCGGCACCACCGTGCCTGCCACCTGTGCGAGGCCATCTGTGGCCTGACCATCGAGACTCGTGACGAGCAGATACTGTCCATCAAGGGTGACCCGGAGGACAGTTTCAGCCGCGGCCACATCTGCCCCAAGGCCGTGGCGTTGCAGGACATCCAGAACGATCCGGACCGCCTGCGTCATCCGATGCGTCGTGTTGGCAGCGAGTGGCAGGCGATCGAGTGGGACGAGGCGTTTGCGCTGGTCGCCGAGCGCCTGGCCGATATTCGCGAGCGTCACGGTAACAATGCAGTGGCCGTCTATCAGGGCAACCCCAGCGTGCACAACTATGGGCTGATGACCCACAGCAACTACTTTCTCGGCCAGCTGAAAACGCGCAATCGGTTTTCAGCGACCTCGGTCGACCAGCTACCGCACCACCTGACCAGTCTGATGATGTATGGCCACGGCATGCTGATTCCGATTCCCGACATCGATCACACCGACTTCATGCTGATACTGGGCGGCAATCCGCTGGCCTCCAACGGCAGCATCATGACCGTTCCGGATGTGGAAAAGCGTCTCAAGGCCGTACAGGCACGAGGCGGCAAGCTGGTGGTGGTCGACCCGCGGCGCAGCGAAACCGCCGCCATCGCCGATCGGCATCTGTTCATCCGCCCGGGTGAAGATGCGGCGCTGCTTTTCGGCCTGCTCAACACGCTATTCGACGAAGGCCTGACCCGCGCCAGCCATCTTCCTGTGGATGGGCTGGACGTTCTTCGTGCGGCAGCGGCGCCGTTCACGGCCGAGGCGATGGGCCCGCGCTGCGGCGTACCGCCCGAACACATTCGCCAGCTGGCGCGAGATTTCGCCGCTGCGGACAAAGCGGTCTGCTACGGCCGCATGGGTGTCTCGACCCAGGCATTCGGCACGCTATGCCAGTGGCTGGTTCAGTCGATCAACCTGGTCACTGGAAATCTGGATCGTGTGGGCGGCGCGCTTTGCACGGAGCCGGCAGTGGACCTGGTCGCGAACACCTCGGGGGGACACTTCAACCGCTGGCAGAGCCGTGTGTCGGGATTGCCGGAATACGGCGGCGAACTACCGGTGTCGGCGCTGGCCGAGGAAATGCTGACCGAAGGGGAAGGACAGGTTCAGGCACTGGTGACGGTTGCCGGCAACCCGGTGCTTTCGACACCCAACGGCCGGCAGTTGGAGCAGGCGCTGGATGGGCTGGAGTTCATGCTCAGTATCGATTTCTACATCAACGAGACCACCCGTTACGCCGACCTGATCCTGCCACCCACCGCGCCCCTGGAGCACGATCACTACGACACCACGTTCAATGTCTTTGCGGTGCGCAACGTCACCCGCTTCAACGAAGCGGTGCTACCCAAGCCTGCAGGTGCGCTACACGACTGGGAAATCTTTGTCGGGTTGGCCAAGGCGTTCGCGGCGCGTATCGGAGGCGATCTGAAGCCCACCATGGCGCCAGAGCGGATGATCGACCGTGGCTTGCGTACCGGCCCGTATGGTGAGCAAAGCGAACTGAACCTCAGCCTCTCCAGGCTGCGTGATTATCCACACGGGCTCGATCTCGGTGCGCTGAAGCCGAATCTGGCCGGGCGGCTGAAGACCGAGGGTCAGCGCGTTCAGGCCGCGCCGTCGCTGTTTCTCTCGGATGTGCAGCGTTTTGCGACGGCGGCCAGTGTCTCCACCGATCAGTTGGTGCTGATCGGTCGCCGTCATGTGCGTAGCAACAACTCATGGATGCACAACTATCACCGACTGGTGAAGGGCAAGCCGCGCCACCAGCTGCTGATGAACCCAGCGGATCTGAATCGGCTTTCACTGCTTGACGGACAGCGTGTGCGGGTTCGCTCGCGGGTCGGCGTGATCGAAGTCGAAGTGGCCGCCAGCGACGAGATGATGCCCGGTGTGGTCAGCCTGCCCCATGGCTGGGGCCACGGCCGCGCCGGATCGCAGCTGGAGATTGCCAATCGCCAGCCAGGCGCCAGTGCCAACGACCTCACCGACGAGCGCCAGCTTGATGCCTTGTCGGGAAACGCCGCGCTCAATGGCGTACCGGTAGAGGTAGAGGCAGCGTAACCGGGAGGGCGTTGCGGCGAGAAGGACAGGCCTGTCCTTTTCTGTCGTTCCAACCGCACCAGAGCTAAGCCGGAGCGGCGATCTGTGACAGGCCCCGACCCGGCCGTCTGGAGTTCTCTCGTCGTTTATGCACGTGCGCCAAGGGAATGACCGGCCCGGCCCCGGTCCTTGGGCTGCAACACCCGGTCACCGATCGGACAGCAAACAGCACCGGGCTGAGCAAAGTCGCCGAAACAGTCTGTACTGAAGGATGTCCAAAGTCGCATCCATCGCAGTCGAGGTTTCCATGACACAGCTCTTCCAGCCGCTCACCCTGCGCCAGCTGACCCTGCCCAATCGCATTGCCGTATCGCCCATGTGCCAGTACTCGGCCAAGGCCGGGATGGCCAACGACTGGCATCTGGTGCACCTGGGCAGTCGGGCCGTCGGTGGGGCGGGACTGGTCATCATCGAAGCGACAGCGGTAACCGCCGACGGACGGATTTCACCCGAGGATCTGGGCATCTGGTCCGATGAGCATGTCGAGCCGCTGCGACGCATTACCCGCTTCATCGAGGCCCAGGGCTCGGTTACGGGTATTCAGCTGGCCCACGCCGGGCGCAAGGCAAGCACCTGGCAACCCTGGCTCGGGCGGCACGGCAGCGTGCCCATCGCAGCGGGTGGCTGGACGCCGGTGGGCCCGTCGAATATCGCCTTCGATCCCGAGCATGCAGTGCCTACTGCGCTCGATGAGACTGGGATCGCCGAAGTCATCCAGGCGTTTGTCCGTGCCGCCGAGCGTTCGCTGGCGGCGGGCTTCAAGATCGCGGAAGTCCACGCCGCGCACGGCTATCTGTTGCATCAATTCCTGTCGCCGCTATCCAACCGGCGGCAGGACGCCTATGGCGGATCGTTCGACAACCGTATCCGGCTGCTGCTGGAGGTGACCGAGGCAGTCAGGGGCGTATGGCCCGACGAGCTGCCGTTGTTTGTCCGCCTTTCGGCAACCGACTGGGTCCAGGACGGCTGGAACGCCGAAGAGACAGTGGAACTGGCGCGCCGGCTGAAGGTTCTCGGCGTGGACCTGATCGACGTCTCTTCCGGCGGTACCGCGGCCAACGCGGAAATTCCGGTGGGCCCCGGTTATCAGACCCAGTTCGCCGAGCAGGTGCGTCGCGAGGCAGGGATCGCCACCGGCACGGTCGGCATGATCACCGAGGCGGTCCAGGCCGAACACATTCTTCGCACCGGCCAGGCGGACCTGATCCTGCTGGCCCGCGAGCTGCTGCGCGATCCCTACTGGCCGTTGCATGCCGCCGAAGATCTGCGTGACAGCGCGGTGCCATGGCCCGCCCAGTATGTCCGGGCAGCCCATCGCAATACGCCGATCCGGCAGGTTCCCGGTTCACTCGAGTGACCCCTCTTCAACAGTCATATAGGTACTCCCATGAAAACCAGTGGTTTGCTCGATCAGCTGCTCAAGTCCGGACAGGACCTGTTGCAAAAGCAGCAAAGCTCGGTGACCCGTTCAACTCCGTCGAAAAGCAGTGGCTCGCTCGGTGACATGGTCTCTGGCGCGGGCGGGCCGCTCGGCAGCCTGCTCGGCGGGGCGGGCGGAACCGGAAAAGGTGCGCTCGCGACCGGTGCACTCAGCATGTTGATGGGAAGCCGCAGAGGACGCCGCATGGGTGGCAAGGCTGTCACCTATGGTGGCCTGGCCGCGCTGGGCATGCTCGCCTACAAAGCCTACGGCAACTGGCAGGCGCAACAGGCGCAGCGGGGTGGCGCCGGGGAAGCTCAGCCGAACACCGCCCAGACGGAGCCAAAGACGGTGGACCGTCTGCCACCCTATCAGGTGGAAGAGCACAGCCGCGCCATCCTCAAGGCGCTGGTCGCTGCGGCCAAGGCCGACGGCCACGTCGACGAGCAGGAGCGCAAGATGATCGAAGCCGAGCTGGCCCAGCTCACCGAGGATCCTGAATTGCAGCATTGGCTGGAGACGGAGCTGAACAAGCCGCTGGACCCGGTGGAAGTGGCTGCGGCCGCTGCCACGCCGGAAATGGCCTCGGAAATGTATCTGGCCAGTGTGTTGATGGTGGACGAAGAGCAGTTCATGGAGCGTGCTTATCTGGACGAACTGGCTCGCCAGTTGAAGCTCGAGGCGGGATTGAAAGCCGAACTGGAAAGCCAGGTGCGTGGCGTGTCTGCCTGATCGCGCTCGGGGCGGCCCTCGCGCCGCCTCCGTTCGCTCCGCTCCCGCTGCTTGACAATTGCCCACCCGGCCGTCCCGCGTGGGCTGTCAGCAGCGGTCTGCTGCGCTATAATCGCCGGCTTTTCGCACCGTCCGATTGAGAGCTGCCTACCTATGGAAATCAACCCGATCCTCAACAGCATCAAGGACCTGTCCGACCGCACCCTGTCAATTCGGGGGTATCTTTGACTACGATCAGAAGCACGATCGTCTTGTCGAAGTAAACCGCGAACTCGAAGACCCGAACGTCTGGAATAACCCCGAGTACGCCCAGAACCTCGGCCGCGAGCGCGCCACCCTGGCGCAGATCGTCGAGACCATCGATGACCTCGACGGCGGCCTGGCTGATTCACGCGACCTGCTCGACATGGCCGTCGAAGAAGACGACCAGAGCGCCGTGGACGACGTTGCCGCCGAGCTCGACCGCCTGCGTGGCATCCTCGAAGGGCTGGAATTCCGCCGTATGTTCAGCGGCGAGATGGACCCCAACAACGCCTACCTCGACATCCAGGCCGGTTCCGGCGGCACCGAAGCCCAGGACTGGGCGAACATGCTGCTGCGCATGTACCTGCGCTGGGCCGACAAGCACGGCTTCGACGCCACCATCATGGAGCTGTCCGAGGGCGAAGTTGCCGGCATCAAGGGTGCGACCCTGCATATCAAAGGCGAGTATGCCTTCGGCTGGTTGCGCACCGAGATCGGCGTGCATCGCCTGGTTCGCAAGAGTCCGTTCGACTCCGGCAATCGTCGCCACACCTCGTTCACCGCGGTGTTCGTTTCGCCGGAAATCGACGACAACATCGAGATCGAGATCAACCCGGCCGACCTGCGCATCGATACCTACCGCTCCTCCGGTGCCGGTGGTCAGCACGTAAACACCACCGACTCGGCTGTACGTATCACCCACGTACCGACCAACACCGTGGTCAGCTGCCAGAACGAACGTTCCCAGCACGCCAACAAGGACACCGCCATGAAAATGCTGCGGGCCAAGTTGTACGAGCAGGAAATGCAAAAGCGCAACGCGGCGTCCCAGGCGCTGGAAGATTCCAAGTCCGACATCGGCTGGGGTCACCAGATTCGCTCCTATGTGCTCGACCAGTCGCGCATCAAGGATTTGCGCACCGGCGTCGAGCGCAGCGACTGCGACAAGGTGCTGGACGGGGATATTGACGAGTACCTCGAAGCCAGCCTGAAACAAGGCCTGTAAGCTACTGCGCTTGTTCATTCTGGGTTGAAAAACGGCTCGGACGGTGGCTTGCCACCGAACGCCCGGAGGGTGGCCCGAAAGGGCGAAGGTAATGAGTACTGCTCATTTACAACACGTTAACTCCGCGACCTCGCCGTTTTTCGCCTTGCCTGACCTGCGCTCGCTACGCTTACAGACTGCACGGCCACTGACATTAGCTAGCCATTCACGGGTCAAACACGACCCGCGCGACCGGAATAAATTGACCATGAGCGAACAACCGCTGAACCAGCACGCCATCCAAGAGGAAGAA
Source organism: Stutzerimonas stutzeri (assembly GCA_002387205.1). Taxonomy (GTDB): domain Bacteria; phylum Pseudomonadota; class Gammaproteobacteria; order Pseudomonadales; family Pseudomonadaceae; genus Stutzerimonas; species Stutzerimonas stutzeri_N. The sequence continues at coordinate 173,955 of DGLA01000024.1, forward strand.
AACAGCCTGATCCTTCAGCGCAAGGAAAAGCTGGCCGCCGAGCGCGCCAAGGGCAACGTTTTCCCCAACGACTTCCGCCGCGACAGCTATTGCAATGATCTGCAACTGAAGTTCGCCGACAAGACTAAGGAAGAGCTGGCAGAAGCGGCGATCCCGGTGAAGGTAGCGGGGCGCATCATGCTCAACCGCGGCGCCTTCATGGTGCTGCAGGACATGACCGGGCGCATCCAGGTCTACGTCAACCGCAAGACGCTGCCGGCCGAGACGCTCGAAGCGATCAAACACTGGGACCTGGGCGATATCATCGCGGCCGAAGGCACCCTGGCGCGCTCCGGCAAGGGCGATCTGTACGTCGAGATGACCAGCGTACGCCTGCTGACCAAGTCGCTGCGTCCACTGCCGGACAAGCACCACGGCCTGACCGACACCGAGCAGCGCTACCGCCAGCGCTACGTCGACCTGATCGTCAACGAAGAGACGCGCCACACCTTTCGCGTGCGCTCGCAGGTGATCGGCCACATCCGCAAATTCCTCAACGAGCGCGACTTCCTCGAAGTCGAAACGCCGATGCTGCAGACCATTCCTGGTGGCGCGGCAGCCAAGCCGTTCGAAACTCATCACAACGCCCTGGACCTGCCGATGTTCCTGCGTATTGCGCCGGAGCTCTACCTCAAGCGGCTAGTGGTTGGTGGCTTCGAGCGCGTCTTCGAGATCAATCGCAACTTCCGTAACGAAGGCGTTTCGACCCGGCACAACCCCGAGTTCACCATGCTCGAGTTCTACCAGGCGTACGCCGATTACGAAGACAACATGGACCTCACCGAAGAGCTGTTCCGCGAGTTGGCGCAGCTGGTGCTTGGCAGCACCGACGTGCCCTACGGCGACAAGGTATTCCACTTCGGCGAGCCCTTCGCGCGGCTGTCGGTGTTCGATTCGATCCTCAAGTACAACCCGGAGATCAGCGCTGCCGACCTGCAGGACATCGACACTGCCCGCGCCATCGCCAAGAAGGCTGGCGCCAAGGTGCTCGGCTTCGAGGGGCTGGGCAAGCTGCAGGTGATGATTTTCGAGGAGCTGGTCGAGCACAAGCTGGAACAGCCAACCTTTATCACCCGTTACCCGTTCGAAGTTTCGCCGCTGGCACGTCGCAGCAATGACGACCCCAACGTTACTGACCGCTTCGAGCTGTTCATCGGCGGCCGTGAGATCGCCAACGCCTACTCCGAGTTGAACGATGCTGAAGACCAGGCCGAGCGCTTCCATGCGCAGGTCCGCGACAAGGATGCCGGCGATGATGAGGCGATGCACTTCGACGCCGATTTCGTCCGCGCCCTGGAATACGGCATGCCGCCGACCGCGGGCGAGGGTATCGGCATCGACCGCCTGGTGATGCTGTTGACCGACTCACCGTCGATCCGCGACGTGATCCTTTTCCCTCATATGCGCCCGGAAGCCTGACAGCAGCGGTCGCCGCCCGGTCTGATGGCCGGCTGGCCAGAGAAGCTTGGATCCGCCGCCGCCCGAAAAGCTGGCGGCGGCAGGATGGGTTCAGTTCCAGCGCTGGCGGTCGACACCCTGTCAGGCCGGAGCGGCTGATCGAGAACCGGGCACGGACCGCGAGGGTCCGCTGATGTATAAGCTCAAGGCTACGGTTCATCACTGACGAGGTTTGGATGAATACCCGTAACAACCTGGACGAATATCAGCTCACGGTGCGCGGCCTGTCCGACCGTATCGTCGAGGCGCAAACCCCGGTGCGGGTGCTCGATGCGGTGAAGTGGGACGACAACGTCCGCCAAGCTTTCTTCGCCAGCGGCGGACGAGAATTGCCGAAGGTCGATCGCGCCTATTACGAAGGCCGTCCGCTGGCCTTCGATTCCAGCGCGAAGAAGGAAGAATTCCAGAACATCGAGCGTGATATCACTCGCCAGTTGGGGCAGTTCAATCCGGTCGGGCAGATCATGCGGCGTATGTGCAAGGAATACCGCATGGTAATTCGCATGCTCGAGGCGCGCGGCACCGCCGACTTTGGGTTGATTTCCCAGGAGCTCTACGGCGCGGCGTCCGATGCCTTCCACGCGGGTGATCCGACGCTCGCCGATCTCGGGCTGATGCTCTCCGACTACCTGAACAACATTGCCGACCGCGGCGACCTGAAGGACGAAGCCAAAACGCTCACTGCACCGCAGGCGGTGGACATGCTGCAGCGCCGGCTGGATCTGGTGTTCGGTGAAGGTGAGGGTGTGATTCGTGTCTTCGAGTCCGACGGCATCCTCGCCGACGCCGCGGCCGGCGCCGACTACATCAAGATCCGCAGCGATGCGATGTTCAACGAGCGGGACGTGCGCGCGCTGGAAGTCCACGAGGGGCTGGTGCACGTCGGCACCACGCTCAACGGGCAAAACCAGCCGATCTGCACCTTTCTCGCCAAGGGGCCACCGTCCTCTACCGTGACCCAGGAGGGCCTGGCGATTCTGATGGAAGTCATCGCGTTCGCCTCCTACCCGACGCGTTTGCGGAAATTGACCAACCGTACCCGCGCGATTCACATGGCCGAAGAGGGTGCGGACTTCCTCGACGTGTTCGCGTTCTTTCGGGATGAGGGCTACGCCGATGATGAGTGCTACAGCAATGCCAGCCGGGTGTTTCGTGGCTCGTTGCCGGGCGGGTTGCCCTTCACCAAGGACCTGTCCTATCTGAAGGGTTTCATCATGGTCTACAACTACATCCAGCTGGCGGTGCGCAAAGGCAAGCTGGAACAGATTCCCCTGTTGTTCTGCGGCAAGACCACACTGGAACACATGCGCACACTACGGCAACTGGTCGAGGAGGGGATGGTGGTGCCGCCGAAGTACCTGCCGCAGCAGTTCCAGGACCTGAATGCTCTGTCGGCCTGGATGTGCTTTTCCAACTTCCTCAATCATCTGAGCCTTGATCGCATCGAGGCTGACTACGCAAACATCATCTGAAGCGCCCGATGGCCCGAACTGCTCGGGCGCAGCTATCAGGTGAAATGGCGCAGCTGCTCCAGTCCGATGGCGCGCCGCAATCCGTGAGAATGAGGGAGCCCGCCGTGCCCAGTCACGAACTCGAATATGAAATCCTCGGGCAATCGGCCCAGAACGTCGAGATCCTGCTCGATCCCGGTGAAACGGTGATCGCCGAAGCGGGGGCGATGAATTACATGACCGAGGGCGTGCGCTTCGAGGCGCGAATGGGTGATGGGTCCAGCAGCGGGATGTTCGGCAAGCTGCTGGGAGTGGGCAAACGGATGATCACTGGCGAGTCGCTGTTCCTGACCCACTTCACCAATGAGGGCAAGGCCAAGGCACGGGTGGCCTTCGCTGCGCCCTATCCCGGCACGGTGGTCCCGGTGGATCTTGCCGCGCTTGGCGGCACGCTGATCTGTCAGAAGGACGCCTTTCTCTGCGCCGCCTTTGGCACGCGCATCGGCATCAGTTTCAGCAAGCGTATCGGCGCCGGATTCTTCGGTGGGGAAGGATTTGTCCTGCAACGCCTGGAGGGCGATGGCCTGGCATTCGTCCACGCCGGAGGCACGGTCATCCGCAAGGAACTGGTCAACGAAACCCTGCGGCTCGACACTGGGTGCCTCGTCGCCTTTACCAATGGCATCGACTACGACATTCAGCTTGCCGGTGGGCTGAAAAGCATGTTGTTCGGCGGCGAAGGCCTGCTGCTGACGACGCTCAAGGGCACCGGCAGCGTCTGGATCCAGAGCCTGCCGTTTTCTCGGCTTGCCGAGCGCGTATATGCGGCAACCTATCAGGCGCGAGGCGAAACCCGCGCGGGTGGCCGGTGAGATACGCCGTCCGCTGTGTAATTTGGCACAATCCTCTTTTTCGCTGAGATCATCATGTCCGAGCGCAACCCGATTCCCTACATCCTGACTGCCATCGGTACCGTCATAGGTACGGTCGCTGTGCTGAGCTATTACGGTTATGTACACATCGCCAAGCCGGAAGATGCCTTGCTTCTGGCCGACTACACGATGCTCAAGACCATTCCCGGCGAAGACTACCGGGTCTCGCTCAAGCCTGCGCCTCAGGTCGCAGAGTGTATCGACGGCGTGCTGGTGCTCTTCGATACCGAACAGAAAGGCCTGACGGGCGTGCTGGTCGACAATCGCAAGCGCGCGATTCGCTGCATGGGGCAACAGGTGCCGACCGAGAGGGGGCCCGCGGAGCCATAGCGTCGCTGGTCAAAGCCAGAACAGGAAGCCCGCCATAGGGCGGGCTTCGATATCACCGGTGCGATTTTGGGTCGCAGTTATTCCATCGAAGAGCGTGGCGCCACGCGCTTGTTGTCGTTGGAAATGGTGACTTCGACGCGACGGTTCATCGCCCGGCTGGCAGGCGAGTCGTTGCTGGCAACCGGATAGGCTTCACCGTAACCAACCGTCTGGATCCGATCCATCTCGACACCGGAGCGAACCAATGCACGACGTACAGATTCAGCTCGACGTTCGGAGAGCTGCTGGTTGTACGAGTCGGAGCCGGTGCTGTCGGTGTAGCCTTCGACCATGACCTTGCGCTCCTGATTTTCCTTCAGGAAATCGGCAAGTTTCTGCACATCGCGCATACCGGCGGGCTTGAGCTCGGCCTTGTTCAGGTCGAACAGGACATCACCGAAAGTCACCAGCGTCCCGCGTTCGGTCTGCTTGGCTTGCAGATCCTGCTGCAGCTGACGGATTTCATCTTGTTGACGCTTGAGCATCGCTTCTCGAGATTCCAGGCGGGCCTGGGCACGCTGGGTCGAAGCCTGCTCGATTTGTTGCTCGGCCTTGCGCAGGTCGATCGTCTGCTCGGCCAGGTCGATACGGCGATTGGCCAGATACGCAAGCTGGTTGACGCGCTCTTCATCAGCATCGCTGAGGTAGGCTTCGTTGGCCTTGTCGAGGAGCTTGGCAGCATCCTGGGTTTCAAGGGCAGCGTATTTCTGGGACAGCGGGTTGCTCTGCAGCGAAGCGAACTCGGTGCGGGCTGTTTCAAGATTCTGGTTGGGCTGCGACGAGCAGGCGGCCAGGCCAATGCTCATGGCTATCGCTGTGGGAATGGCTACTAACTTGTGCATGTCGATTCATCCTTTGCTGAAAGGGAGTGCGAGAGGGAAGGGCTGATTACTGCTGCAGGCCGCGCATGCTTTCTTCGCGCAGTTCCTGGATCCCTTTCTGAGCGTCCTCGACGGCCTTCTGAGCCTTGGCCGCCTGGGCCTTGCGCTCAGCGACCCGAGCATCCCACTCCGCCTGCTCGGCGAGCTTGCGGGCTTCGTCAAAGTTTTCCTTCTGCATGGCGAGCTCGGCCTGCTTCCACTTCTCCTGAGCAGCGCGCATGTCCACCGGTGCGTACTGGGTGGCCCCGGCGCTCATGGCACTGCGTACGGCCGATTCGGTAACGGCGAATTGCTCGTTGGGTGGATTGCCGGCACAACCCACCAGCAGCAGGCCTCCTAATGCAACGGCGGCCAGCTTGGGTAGCTGGAATCGCGATATGGGGCTCTTGATGGTGTTCATTTTCATGGCCAGTCTCCATTGGAATTGCCTGACGATTGGGAATAGTGCCCACAGGCGATATGTGCGGCCCGAATGGGGCTGCGCTCACAGCGGGCATGTTTTTGTGAGGCCAATGAACTGCAATCGTTCCAGTGGAGTTACAAACGGAGCGAGCGCGGGGCGCTGCATAGAGCGGTTTGGCTGTCAGACCGGACACTTTCCAGCGCCGGCCTGACAGCGCAACAGCATGCGCGCCATGCGCGTCGACGCACAGGTCAGGATTGTGACCCGCGTTCGGCCAGCAGTCGCTCCAGATGCTTGCGCGAAAGTGCCAAAAAGCGCGGTGTAGGGCCAACGTCCTCATAGATCGGGTCGCCCTGTTCGTCGGTGGAGATCACCTTGGTTCCCTTGACATAGGGCAGGCTGGTTTCGACGCCCTCCAGCGCGGCGCCGACCAGCTCGCCAAGCAGTTCCTCCGTGCTGCGCTTGGGATACATCTCCGCCAGTGCAGCGAGGCGGGCAGCACTCTCGACATCCAATTGAATGCTGTACTCATCGGCGCTCATGCGGCCGGTCGCGGTACTTTCCCATTCATTGACCAGTTCTGAGATTTTCATGGTGTTATTCCTTAGCCCTCGCGGGCGGGCACTTGCTTGCGGTGGATGCAGATGTCATCGAAAGGCCACGCTCGCGCGCTATGCCTTGTCATCGACGAACACGCTGGGCACTCTGTTTGGAGGGTTCCAACAGCGTAGCCGTTCAGATTCAACTGCGTATCGGCTGCGCGCCTCTGCTGCGGCTTGGGAGAAAAGCATGGCTAAGATCGACACGCGACTGCGCGAGAACGTCCATCTGCTCGGCGAGCTGCTGGGCAACACCATCCGCGAACAGCATGGTGAGGCTTTCTTCGACAAGATCGAACGTATCCGCAAGGGTGCAAAGGGCGCGCGCCGCGGCTCGGCAGAGGGCGCCAGGCTGTTGCAGGAGACGCTTGACGGACTGGCCGATGATGAAATGCTCCCGATGACTCGGGCGTTCAATCAGTTCCTCAACCTGGCCAACATCGCCGAGCAGTACCACCGCGTGCGCCGTCGCCGTCCGGGCGAACACCCGCCGTTCGAGGCAGGTGTGCTGGCCGGCCTGCTCGAGCGCCTCAAGGCTGAGGGGTTCAGCCAGGACTTCATTGCCAGGCAGGTCGGCCGGCTGGACATCGAGCTCGTGCTCACGGCGCATCCCACCGAGGTCTCGCGGCGTACGCTGATCCAGAAATATGACGCCATCACTGCACAGCTGGCGGCCCGCGACCATACCGATCTCGGCGCTGCTGAACTGTCCCGGATCGAACTGCGACTGCAACGTCTGATTGCAGAAATATGGCATACCGAAGAGATCCGCCGTAGTCGACCGACGCCGGTAGAGGAGGCGAAGTGGGGCTTTGCCGTGATCGAGAATTCGCTCTGGCAGGCGCTGCCTGATGTGCTGCGCCATACCGATCAGGCCCTGCGCCGCAGCACGGGCCTGCACCTGCCGCTGGATGCATCGCCGATTCGCTTCGCCTCGTGGATGGGAGGGGACCGCGACGGCAACCCCAATGTGACGGCAGCGGTGACCCGGGAGGTCCTGCTGTTGGCGCGCTCGACCGCAGCCGACCTGTTTCTAAGGGATGTGGACGGCCTGATCACCACCCTGTCGATGCAGACCGCCAGCGACGAATTGCTGGAGCAGAGCGGCAAGACAGCCGAACCCTATCGAGCCTTGCTCAAGCAGCTTCGCGATCGCCTGCAGGCAACCCGAGACTGGGCCAGACGCGCCATTGAACACGACCAGCCAGCGCCGCCTGAGGTCCTGCAGGATAACCGCGAGCTGCGTGAGCCACTGGAGCTCTGCTACCGGTCGCTTCATGCCCGCGATATGGGCGTGATCGCCGATGGTGCCTTGCTGGACACCCTGCGCCGGGCCGCCGCATTCGGGCTGTTCCTGGTACGCCTGGATATCCGTCAGGACTCGGCTCGGCATGTCGCCGCCCTGGCAGAGATCACTGACTACCTGGGGCTCGGTCACTACGATAAATGGGACGAGGAGCAGCGTCTGGACTTCCTGCAGCGCGAGCTGGACAACCGCCGCCCATTGCTGCCGCCGCATTTCAAACCCTCTGCCGAGACCGCGGAGGTGTTGGCTACCTGCCGGGTGGCCGCCCTGGCGCCCGGTGCATCGTTGGGGTCCTACGTCATTTCCATGGCAAGGGGCGCTTCCGATGTGCTCGCTGTGCAATTGCTGCTTAAGGAAGCCGGCCTGTCTCGTCCGATGCGGGTGGTGCCGCTGTTCGAGACGCTCGCTGACTTGAACAACGCCGGCCCGACTATGGAGCGACTGCTGGGCTTGCCCGGCTACCGCCAGCGCCTGCACGGACCGCAGGAGGTGATGATCGGCTACTCGGACTCCGCCAAGGATGCAGGCACCACGGCGGCAGCCTGGGCCCAGTATCGTGCCCAGGAACGTCTGGTCGAGATCTGCGGCGCGCATGACGTCGAACTGCTGCTGTTCCATGGCCGCGGCGGCACCGTGGGTCGTGGCGGTGGTCCGGCGCATGCGGCGATTCTCTCGCAGCCGCCGGGGTCCGTGTCGGGGCGCTTCCGCACAACCGAGCAGGGCGAGATGATTCGGTTCAAGTTCGGCCTGCCGGACATTGCCGAACAGAACCTCAATCTGTATCTCGCGGCCGTGCTGGAGGCGACCCTGTTGCCGCCGCCGATGCCCGAGCCCGATTGGCGCGAAACCATGGATCGGCTGGCCGAAGACGGCGTCCAGGCCTACCGTGGCGTGGTAAGGGACCATCCACAGTTCGTCGAGTATTTCCGCCAGGCCACACCGGAGCAGGAACTCGGCCGCTTGCCGCTTGGCAGCCGTCCGGCCAAGCGGCGCGAAGGGGGCGTGGAAAGCCTGCGCGCGATCCCGTGGATCTTTGCCTGGACCCAGACCCGGCTGATGCTGCCCGCCTGGTTGGGCTGGGAGCATGCGCTGCAGGCAGCGCTGCAGCGCGGCGAGGCGGAGCGCCTTGCAGTCATGCGGCAACGCTGGCCGTTCTTTACCACCCGCATCGACATGCTCGAAATGGTCCTGGCCAAGGCAGATGCCGATATCGCCCGCCGCTATGATGAACGGCTGGTCGCGCCGGCCCTGCAGCCGCTGGGGTGCGATTTGCGTGACAGATTGTCGCAGGCGGTAAGTGCGGTGCTCGGGCTGACTGGCCAGTCGGAGCTGCTGGCTCATAGCCAGGACACCCTGGAAGCATTCAGTTTGCGCAATACCTACCTGGACCCGTTGCACCTCATGCAGACCGAGCTGCTGGCTCGCTCCCGACAACAGCAGAACCCGGCGGAAAGCCCACTGGAGCAAGCCCTGCTCGTCAGTGTGGCGGGGATTGCCGCGGGCTTGCGCAACACCGGTTAAGCCGCGACATCCGGGTCGCGGTGGGCAGATCTGGCTGTCATCGCGGCCCTGTACAGGGAAATTCGGGTTCGTCGAGCCCTGGGATCCGCTACGCCGGGTCCCCTGTGGGGCGCCGCTTGTCTGCATTCTGTGCGCTGTGTATCGTGTTCAACCTTTTGTCGCATGGCGGCAAACCAGAATTTTTGATTCGCCAGGGTGGGGTTGCAGTCAATCGGCCCTGGCGGCACCCAATTGCAAATCTGAGGACTCAACCATGCGCGTGATTCTGCTGGGAGCGCCCGGTGCCGGGAAAGGTACACAGGCACGCTTCATTACCGAGAAATTCGCCATTCCGCAAATTTCGACCGGTGACATGCTGCGTGCAGCGGTCAAGGCGGGAAGCCCCCTGGGCTTGCAGGTCAAGGACGTGATGGACAGCGGTGGTCTGGTGTCCGACGAGATCATCATCGCGTTGATCCGGGAGCGCCTGCAGCAGCCCGACTGTGCCAACGGCTTCCTGTTCGACGGCTTTCCACGGACCATTCCCCAAGCCGAAGCGCTGCGTGACGCAGGTGTGCATCTGGATCACGTATTGGAAATCGCAGTGGACGACGAGGAGATCGTGGGTCGCCTGTCTGGCCGTCGCGTGCATCCAGCATCCGGGCGTGTCTATCACACCGAATACAACCCGCCGAAGGTAGCCGGAATCGATGATGTAACCGGTGAAGAGCTGGTTCATCGCAAGGACGATCTGGAAGAAACCGTGCGCCATCGCCTGAGCGTCTACCATTCGCAGACCCAGCCGCTGGTAGCCTTCTACAAGGATCTGCAGGCTGCCGAAGGCACGCCCCTGTGCAGTCGCGTTGAAGGTGTCGGCTCGGTCGAAGAGATCACCGCGAAGGTTCTTGCCGTACTCGGCTGATGAGCCTGTGACCTGAACGGCCCGCTTGCGGGCCGTTTTCGTTTGTGATGAGGCAGGGTGTCATGCGATGCGCAGCTGCTACAATCGCCGCCCATTTTTTCAGCTGACCGGAACTGCCGATGACCACCTTGCTGGCCCTGGATACCGCCACCGAAGCCTGCTCCGTCGCGCTGCTGCATGACGGCGAGGTGCTTAGCCATTACGAGGTGATTCCGCGACTACATGCTCAGCGCCTGCTTCCCATGATCCGTACGTTGCTGGGGGAGGCAGGCGTTGCCCTGACGGCGGTCGATGCCCTGGCGTTCGGTCGCGGACCCGGCGCCTTCACTGGCGTGCGCATTGCTGTGGGTGTGGTACAGGGCCTGGCCTTTGCGCTGCAGCGGCCGGTGTTGCCCGTTTCGACGTTGGCCACCATAGCCCAGCGGGCGCACCGTGAGCAGGGCGCCGAGCAGGTTGCTGCGGCCATCGACGCACGGATGGATGAAGTTTACTGGGGCTGTTATCGCCTGCATGACGGCGAGATGCAGCCTGTGGGGATCGAGGCCGTGCTGCCTCCAGAGCAGGTGGGCCTTCCGCGAGGCGCCGAGGGCCAGTGGTTCGGTGCCGGGACAGGATGGGGTTACGCTTCGCGCCTGGCTGTCCAGCCGGCTGCGATCGACGCGAGCCTGCTGCCTCATGCCGAGGACTTGCTGAAACTGGCCAGTTTCGCCTGGCAGCGCGGAGAGGCGCTGGAGGCCGATCAGGCGCAGCCAATCTACCTGCGGGACAACGTGGCGACGCCGAAGGTGGTGCGGTGACGGACGGCATTGCCATTTGCCAGGCGGCTCGCTAGAGTCGGTTGCACTTCGAAAGGTGAATGATGCGCCTCAACGGTCTCGCCCCCTCCGCCTATCCCATCGAACGCGTACCCCAGCGGGATAACGCGCCGGTGCCCTATCGCGAAAGCGAAAGGGCTGCGGAACAGGCGCGCGAGTCGATCGTCACCCCGGCCAACCAGGCCGATGCCACCTACGAACACCTTTCCCGGAAGACCAAAAGCGAATCGACCGATTACGCCGCGGTGGTCTCGGGCGACTTCATGCCGGCCCGCTTCGAGGCGATGATGGAGCGGCCCTTGACCAGCCGTGCCGCGCAGGCGCTGCAAAGCTACGGCACTACAGCCGCCTTCATCCAAGACGTGGATGCCCACGAGGTGCTCGGACTGGACCTCTACGCCTGAGGCGTAGCCTGCTCCCGTGAGCCTTCCCTATTTTCTCGGCTGCCCATCGTGGAGTGACGCCGCCTGGCGTGGCTCCCTTTACCCGCCTGGTACAGCTGCGACCGATTTCCTGGCTCGCTATTGCTCGGTCTTCAACAGCGTTGAAGGCAATACCACGCTGTACGCCTGGCCATCGGAGGAGACCATCCAGCGTTGGGCGGCGCTGATGCCGGAGGGTTTTCGTTTCTGCGCCAAGCTTCCTCGTGAGATCAGTCAGGCTGCGGATCTGCGCGATACGGAGGATCTCGTGCGGTCGTTCCGCACCCTGTTGTCACCGCTGGGAGAACGGGTCACGCCGTACTGGTTGCAGCTGCCGGCGAGCTTTGGTCCAGCCCGGCTCGATGAACTGGCCCACCTGATCGAGACGCTCGGCCGCCCGCTTGCGGTGGAGGTTCGGCATCAGGCCTTCTTCACCCGGGACGACGAGGAGAGGACGCTCAATCGGCTGTTGCTCGAGCGGGGCGTGGAGCGGATCTGCATGGATACCCGCGCGCTGTTCAGCTGCCAGTCTCGCGACCCGGCTCTTTTGCACGCACAAGGCAAAAAGCCCCGGCTGCCGGTGCGTCCGGCCGCGTTCAGCGAATCCCCACAGGTGCGCTTCGTCGGGCATCCGCAGCTGCAAGCCAACGACCGCTTTCTGGCGCCCTGGCTGGACAAGGTTGCAGGCTGGATCGAAGCGGGCAAGCGCCCGCACGTCTACCTGCACACACCGGATAACCGGTTAGCGCCTGAGCTTGCCATGCGCTTTCACGGGCAGCTCATGCAGAGGCTGCCGGGCCTGCAGCCGTTGCCGTTTCCGGCAAGGCAGAGCGAAGCACAGCTGACGTTATTGGGCACCGAGCGCTAGGGCGGCTTCGTAGAGGTCCGCCTGCAACCTTGGTGATCAGCCGTTGCCAAAGTTGCATGACTGTTGGCCGTTTCCTGCTCCTGTTGATTGCCGTGTTCGCCGGGTTCGTCTACGCGGTGTGGCGCGGTCATGTCGATGTGCCAGACAAGTGGAACCCATGGGCGCCGCTGGATATTCGCGAGACACCGAATCTGCTCACCTCCTACAAGCTGGGACGTCTGCAGACGGACCGGAGTCTATGCGAGCAGGCGTTGACGAGTTCCGACCTTGACTACGTGGCCCTACCAGACAATACGCCCCAGCCTGGCTGTCCGATCGAGAACGCGGTCCGCATCCGTGGTTCGGCTGTGCGGTTCAATGCGCCTTTCATGGCGACCTGCCCACTGGCGGCGGCTTATGCGCTGTTCGAGCGACACGGTCTTCAGCCGGCTGCGCAGGCCGTGTTCGGCCAGCCAGTGGTACGCATCGACCATTTCGGCAGCTTTGCCTGCCGCAACATCGCGCGCAGTAACAGACGCAGCCAGCATGCCTCTGCCAATGCCCTGGATCTCGCCGGATTTCGCCTGCAGGACGGGACACGTATCACCGTTGCCCGCGACTGGACGGGTGACGACGACAAGGCCAGATTCCTCCGCCAGGTGAAGTCGGCCGCCTGCGATGCATTCAGGATCACCCTGAGCCCCGAGTACAACGCCGCCCATCACGATCATTTCCATGTCGACATGGGTGGATTCGGCCTGTGTCGCTGAGGCAGATGGCGAACCGCTCTGGCAGAATGCGCCGTTTCCCGTTGCCGAGCTCTGTATGACCGCTACAGCACCCCTGGTTCGCGTAGAAGCGCTTGCTCCTTCCTTTGCCGAACAGGCCGAGGCCTGGGCGACGCGGTTGGGCCTGCCCCTCTCAGGGGATGATGCGCAGTTTGCCTTGCAACTGGGTGAGACGGGCTTGCAGCTGCAGTTGCTTGGCCCGCAGGCGCCTGGTCCGGTTCGTGTCGACTTTCTCGAAGGCGGAGCGGCCCACCGTCGCCAGTTTGGTGGTGGCAGCGGGCAGATGATCGCCAAGGCCGTCGGTATCCAGCCGGGTATTCGACCCTTCGTGTTGGATGCCACGGCAGGGCTCGGGCGGGATGCCTTCGTGCTGGCGACCCTCGGTTGCGAGATGGTGCTCTGCGAGCGCCAGCCGATCATCGCAGCATTGCTCGAAGACGGCCTGGCCCGGGGAGAGACCGATCCAGAGGTGCGCCCGATCGTTCAGCGCATGCGCCTGCAGCAGGGCAACGCCATCGAGCTGATGAATCGATGGCAGGGCGAGCCACCCCAGGTGATCTATCTGGACCCGATGTTTCCACATCGCGAAAAGAGCGCCCTGGTAAAGAAGGAGATGCGGCTGTTCCGGCCCTTCGTGGGCGATGACCTGGATGCCGGCGCTCTGCTAGAACAGGCAATGGTGCTGGCCAGTCATCGGGTGGTGGTGAAGCGACCGCGCAAGGCGCCGTGCATAGAAGGCGCCAAGCCTGGTTACTGCCTGGAGGGTAAATCCAGCCGTTACGACGTCTATCCGAAGAAGAAGCTGCAGGCCACAGGTCAATAGCCGCGGGCGCGGTCTACCAGGTTGGCCAGCGGCCTGCCGTCGCGCAATGCCCTTAGGTTTTGTGCGACGACTCGTGCCGCGCTGCGCGTGTCTGTCAGCGCAGCAACATGAGGTAGCACGGTCACCTGCTGATGGGACCAGAAAGGATGCTCGGCAGGCAGCGGCTCCTCGCGGAATACATCCAGCACGGCATGACCAATCTGCCCGTCCGCCAGCGCTGCCAGCAGATCGGCTTCGACCAGGTGAGCGCCGCGCCCCAGATTCACCAGTCCTGCTCCGCGACGCATGGCGGCAAACAGCTTCGCATCGAGAATCCCGGTGGTTTCAGCTGTCAGGGGTAGCAGATTGATGACGAGGTCGCTTCCAGCCAGCAAGGTCGGCAGCGCGGCCGTGCCTCCAAGCACTTCGATACCGTCATCCATGGCAAGGTGTCTCGTGCTCCAACCGGTGACCTTGTAGCCCTGTGCAACGAGGGCCCGTGCACAGCAACGCCCCATCTGGCCCATGCCCAGCAGCGCGACGTTGTATTCGTCGGCGCGTCGCTGCGGCCACTGCTGCCACAGGCCGCTGCGCTGCTGTGCGGCATAGCGGAAAAAGCCCCGGTGCAGCGACAGTGTGGCCCATAGAGCCGTTTCGGCCATGGCCTGGTTCATCGCAGGGTCCACCATCCGTGCCACCGGAACATGGGTTGGCACGCTGTCATCTCCCATCAGCCGATCCACGCCCGCCCACAGCGACTGGATCAATCGCAGGTTCGGCAGTTGACGCAGCGTGCCGGGGAGAGGGTTGGCGACCACGGCGACCTCGATCTGATCCGCCGCGACGTCATCCACCGAAAGGTGCCAGCGACCCTCAGGAAAGGCCGTCCGCAGCGCCTCCAGCCATTGGTTGCGCTCCTGGTCATCGAAACTGCCGCAGACAACGATATCCATGCCCTGGTCTCCTTGAGTATGGGTCCAGCCTAACGGGCACTGCCTGGCCTGTCAGCAGGGCGCATGCAGTCTGAACCTTGACCTCGGACAAGAGCCGATCATGTGCTGGTCGCCGGCCTTTCGTCGGCCTTGCTTAATCGGAGCGATGGTGGCATTTGTAGATCAACCGTTCGAGGCTGAACGGTGGTTACCCAGATCGCCTAGAAGGAATAAGCGTATGCAGATCCAAGTTCATAGCGATAACCACATCGAAGGCAGTGCCCGTCTGGTTGAGTGGGTCAGTGCCAGTGTTGCTGACAAGCTGGATCGGTTCGACGATGAAGTAACCCGCGTGGTGGTGCATCTGAGCGACGAGAATGGCGTCAAGGCCGGGGCGCAGGACAAGCGCTGCCAGATCGAGGCACGACCCAAGGGTCAGCAGCCCGTTTCCGTTACGCACAAGGCAGCCTCACTCGACCTGGCGGTCGATGGGGCCGTGGATAAGCTCAATAACGCCCTGCAACATCAATTCGGAAAACTGCGCAGCAAACGCGCGTCGGCCCCTGTACCGCTGGAAGGCGAGACCCTTGAAGTCGAAGGCCGTGACGCCTTGCTGGAAGAAGACTTCATCGCCGACGAACAACTGCGTATTTCATAGTCCGGTCAGCCCGGCCCGCATATCAGGCATCGCTCAGCCGATGCCTGTTTTCTCGCTTCGCCTTCTCCCGTCCTGATCTCCATCGATGCGACGACCGGCCCTGCGGTCCGTTGTGCGTGTGCTATACCCATTTGAGGAACCGCATCACGCGCGCTCGCTCAAGGGCGGCAACGCATGCGGCAGCTGAACAGAGAAGAGGGGGATTATCAGGCGCAGGGTAGAGCTTAGGCCAAACCGCGCCATCAGCGAGCGAGGTGACACACGATGTCCATGATGCAATGTGAATACCGCGATCACGTCATTACCGCAGAGGTAATGGAACACCCCGGCACGCCGACCCCCTGGGCGGGTGGGTGCCGCATCAGCAATCCCCAGGGCCAGACCACCCGGCGCATGGCGCTTCCGGTTGGGCACGCCTTCATGGCAGAACTGGAACAGGCACAACGGGCATCCATCGCCCATGGCAAGTGGCTGGTCGACCAGTACCTTGACCAGAGACGGCAATTATTCGACCGCGCCGCGTAACCCTTTTCGGCCTGTCGCAGCCCGCAGTGGCTGCGGCGGGTCTTTTCGCTCAGGCATCCGTCCGTGGTTCGCCGCTGTTCGTTCCGGTCTGCTGTTTGAACTGTGCAGCCCCCCACCGCGTCTATTCAACAAGACAAGTCGCCTCTGAGGCGGTTTCCTGACTTCTTGATAGCTGTGGAGCCCACTGATGGAATTGCCTAACAAAGACCTCGGTACCCTATTCGAGCAGCTTGGCCTGCCTTCGGACCCTGCCAGCATCGATGCCTTCATCGCCAGCCACCGACCGATTCCCAATCACATGAAAGTCTCCGAGGCACCATTCTGGAACGAAGCCCAAAGCTCCTTTCTGAAGGAGCAGCTGATGGATGACGCCGAGTGGGCGCCCGTGGTCGACGAGCTCAACGTGCGATTGCATGAGCAGGGTGAGGAGTTGTCCTGAGCCTGAACGGGGCGACCTGGCCAGCCGCGCCAGGTCGGCACGCGCATGTAGAAAGCGCCTCATGTATTCCCGCAGCTCGCTGTTGAATAGAATTGCGTTCCCGCGCGATCACCGCGCAGCCGCTACACAGGATGGTCATGACTTCCGAGCAAACCCTCGACCTCGACGCCCGCTATGCCTGCGCCAAAGCCCTTGCCCTCGAGGCGGCGCAGCTGGGCATGGATTTCTATCGCAAGCGCGAGGCTCTGACGATCGAGCACAAGGGTAACGACCTGCAGGACGTCGTCAGCGTTGCCGACAAGCAGATCGAAGCCTTCATCCGCGAACGACTCGCCGAGTATTTCCCCGAAGATGGGTTTCTCGGCGAGGAGAGCGGTTCTGCCGATCTGGGATCGCGCTGTGTCTGGGTCATAGACCCCATCGACGGCACCGCCTGTTTCGTCAATGGGCTGCATAACTGGTGCGTGTCGATCGGCTTGATGATCGATGGTGAACCCTATCTGGGCGCCATTGCCGATCCCAATCACAACGAGCTGTTCCACGGTTGCCTGGGCCGGGGCGCGTTCGTCAACGACAGTCCCCTGAAGGTCAGTGCGGCGACCCATGTGGGGCAGGGGGTGACAGCTACCGGGACCTTCCACCCGCGCGGCAAGGAGCACTTCATGCCGTTCATGGAAAAGCTGCTGGGCGAAGGCGGGATGTTCTTTCGCAACGGCTCGGGCGCGCTGATGACCGCCTACGTGGCGGCGGGACGGCTGCTCGGTTACTACGAAACCGAGCTGAAAAGCTGGGACTGCATGGCGGGGCTGGTGCTGGTGAAAGAGGCGGGCGGTCGGGTCAATAACTTCTTTCGTAACGACGGTTTGCTCAAGGGCAATCCCTACCTCGTAGCCTGTCCCGGTGTGTATCCGCAGTTGGCGGAGATGATCGGGCCGTCGCTCGACGGTTGAGGCTGTTCGCGAGCAGGCTCGCTCCTACGGGTGAGGCGGTCTTCGTAGGAGCCAGCTGCTGGCGACCAGTGCCGGCCGGGTGATCAGCATCCGGCGGCGCGGGCCTTTTTCAGGTACGTAGTTCAGGCGGAACGGTGCCGCCATGTTCGGCGAGCTTGTGCATGACGGTGCGGTGCAGCCAGGTGTTCATCTGGGCCGAGTCAGCCATCATCTCCTGCGGGCAGCCGAGTTCGGTGGCCAGCTCCTTGCGCGACTCCAGGCTGCTGTCCAGGCCCAGCAGCTTGAGCAGGTCGACGATGGAGGTGCGCCAGTTCAGCTGCTCCGGATGGTTGGCGGCCATGCCGTCGAGCTTCGCAGGTACGTCGACGGCACTGGTTGATTGGCCCGTCGAGTGAGCTACGCCTTCGGGGCTTGGCGCCACGCCGGGCGGCGTCGTGGTGGCATTGTGAGCAGCGGTAGGGCGCTCCGAGTCCACCACGGTGTCCGGTGCGTGCTGGTTCGGGGTATGGCTTGGATCGACCGGCTTGTGCGCTTCGTTGCTCACGTCTCCCATGCCGAGTTTGTCTTTGATCTTGTCGAACAGGCCCATTTCAATTCCTCTGGTGATTTGTGTGGTGATTCTTTTGACCGCCATGGCACCTGGAGGATTCGCCGCCGCAGGTCGGGAAGCGCGTCGTTACGCGCCTTAGGGACCAGAGGTCGCGGCCCGCTGTGTCGCGTCGGGCTGAGCTGTCGAAGACGGAGTCCCGGTGCCACCACCCAGCGCGATGTACAGGCTCACCAGGTTCTGAATCTGAGCGCGCTTGACCTGGACAAGGGCCTGTTCGGCATCGAACAGGTTGCGCTCTGCATCGAGCACCTGAAGGTAGTTCACCACGCCTTCGGCGTAGCGTTCGCGGGCGAGGTCGGCGATACGGCGCAGCGTGGCGACGTTTTCCTCTTGCGCAGCGACCTGTTCTGCGAGCCATCGGCGGCCTGCCAGTGCATCGGCCACCTCGCGGAAGGCGGTTTCGATTGCGCTTTCGTACTGCGCAACAGCCGCGTTCTCCCGCGCCTCGGCGACGGTCAGGTTGCCACGGTTGCGGCCGAAGTCGAACAGCGGGAGGTAGAGGCTCGGGCCGATGCTCCAGGTGCGATTGTCACGGTTTACCAGGTTGTCCAGCTCGCTGGAGATATAGCCAAAGCTGCCGGTCAGCGAGATCTGCGGGAAGAACGCCGCTCGCGCCACGCCGATGTTGGCGCGGGCTGCACGCAGGTCCAGCTCGGCGCCCAAAATATCCGGGCGTACCAGCAATAGCTCCGATGGCAGTCCCGCGTCCAGGCGCAGCGGTTCGATCTGTTCGTTCAGCGGCAGCGGCTCCGGCAGCGGCTGTTGCAGCGGTCCCCCTACCAGCTGGGTGAGGTAGTTGACCTGCTCGGCTCGAATCAGGTGGAGGTTGGCCAACTCGGTCTTGGCCTGGGTCAGCAGCGCCTGTGCCTGATTGAGGTCCAGTGCCGAGGTGATCCCCGCCTCGAAGCGCACACGGGCAATGCGCAAGCCATCGCGGCGGCTTTGCAAGGTCGCTTCGGCGACATCAATGCGCGCCTCAGCGCCGCGCACGGCGAGATAGGTCGAGGCCACATCCGCTATCAATGACAACCTGAAGGCGCGCTGTGCCTCGACGGTCGACAGGTATTGCGCGCGGGCAGCCTCGGTGAGATTGCGCACCCGCCCCCAGAAGTCCAGTTCGAAAGCCGACAGGCCCAGCCCTACCGAGAACCGTTCGGTGATTTGTCCGCCGGAACCTGCGCTGAAGCCAGTTGTGCCACCGCCTACCGAACCGGCACCGGTCGCGCCTACGCCGCCGGTTGGAAAACGGCCCCGGCTGGCGTCAGCCGTTGCGGCCAGCGTCGGATAGCGATCGGCACCCTGTACGCCGAACTGGCCGCGGGCTTCTTCGATGCGCGCTGCGGCAATCTGCAGGTCTCGATTTCGCTGCAGCGCCGTCTCGATGTACAGCTCAAGGCGTGGATCCTGAACAAACTCGCGCCAACCGATCTCGCTGGCCACCACCTCGCCGTCCATGGGCTGGTAGTCAGCCGGATACTGGGCAGCGGTAGGCGAGGGCGGCTGCTCATGGGACGGCGCGAGCTGACAGCCCGTCAGAGCGACGATCAGCAGCAAGGGCGTAAACCTAGGCATTGTCTGGCGCCTCATCTTCCTCAGCCGGGTGCGCCTTGTCTTCCGCGGTTGGCGGGCGACGCTTGGTCAGCCAGCGGCGGACGGAGAGATAGAACAGCGGGATGTAGAACAGGCCTAGCAGGGTGGCGACGATCATGCCGCCCATCACGCCGGTACCGACCGCAACGCGGCCAGCCGCGCCGGCGCCGGTGGACAATACCAGTGGCAGCATGCCGAGGATAAAGGTCAGGGAGGTCATCAGGATCGGCCGAAAGCGCAGCCGTACCGCGTTCATCACGGCATCGGTCAGGCTCTTGCCGTGGCCTTCCTCTTCGATGGCGAATTCGACGATGAGAATCGCGTTCTTTGCCGACAGGCCGATGATGGTCACCAGGCCCACATTGAAGTACACATCCGCTGGCAGGTCGCGAATCATCGCGAACAGCACGGCGCCGAGCGCGCCGAAAGGCACCACCAGCAAGACCGCAATGGGCACCGTCCAGCTTTCATATAGCGCGGCCAATACCATCAGCACCACCAGCAACGACAGCCCCAGCAGCAAACCGACCTGCCCGGACGCCTGCTGTTCCTCCAGCGAGGCGCCAGTCCATTCATAGCTGAATCCGCCGGGCAGCTCACCTGCCAGCCTTTCCATTTCGGTCATGGCTTCACCGGTAGTCGAACCGGGCGCGGCGCTGCCGGACAGGGTCAGGGCCGGGTAGCCGTTGTAGCGCTGCAACTGGGTCGGCCCTTCGGTCCAGTCCACCGTGGTAAAGGCGCCGAACGGTACGCTTTCGCCCTGATCGTTGATCACCTTGAGGTCGAGCACGTCCTGGGGTGTCATGCGGTAGGGCGCATCGGCTTGCAACAGCACTTGCAGCACCCGTCCGTCCCGGTTGAAGTCGTTGGCGTAGGCACTGCCGAAGGCGATCGCCAGCGTTGCGCTGACTTCGTTGATCGAAAGCCCCAGCGCGCGCGCCTTGATACGGTCGATGTTGACCCGCAGGCGTGGCGCATCGTCGGCGCCTTCAGGCCGCACGTTTTGCAGGATGGGGCTTTCACTTGCTTTGCCCAACAACTGGTTACGCGCGTCGAGCAACGCCTGGTAGCCCATGCCGCCACGGTCTTCGAGCTTGAAGGTAAATCCACCGGCCACGCCCAGTCCCGGGATCGAGGGTGGATTCAAGGCAAACACTCGCGCTTCCTTGATCTGCGAGAAGCGGCCCATGGCCTCGCGCACCAATGCTTGGGCAGAACTGCCCTCTTCGGTGCGCTGGTCCCAGGGGATCAGCCGTACGAAGGACATGGCGTGTGCCTGGCCCTGGCCGAAAAAGCTGAAGCCGTAGACGGTGATGGCATCCTCCACCAAGGGGTGGTCGGAGTAGAACGCCTTGACCTGCTCGATGGCCTCTTCGGTGCGTTCGACGGTCGCGCCCGGCGGCGCCTGGATCACCGTCATCAGCGAGCCCTGGTCCTCGTCAGGCAGGAAGGCGCTGGGCATCCGCAGATAGAGAAATACCGTCAGTGCCAACAGCCCGACGAACGCCAGCAGGAACCAGATAGGGTGGGCGAGCATGCCGCCGACTGCACTGTGATAGCGGTCGGTGGTGCGCTCCATCCCTCGGTTGAACGGGCCGAAGATGCGCTGACCGAGACCGGGCTTCTCGTTGTCCGGCTTGCTTGGCTTCAACAACGCTGCGCAGAGTGCGGGCGTCAATACCAGCGCCAGCACCGTTGAGGTGGCGACGGCAATCGACAGCGTAATGGCGAACTGCCGATAGATGCCGCCCGTCGAGCCCGGGAAGAAGGCCAGCGGCACGAACACCGCGATCAGCGCCAGCGTCGTGCCGATGATCGGTGCGGTCACCTGATCCATCGCCTTGACGGTGGCCTGGTAGGGCGGCAGCTGCTCCTCGTCCATGATCCGTTTGACGTTCTCCACCACCACGATGGCATCGTCCACCAGGGTGCCGATCGCCAATACCATGCCGAACAGGCTCAGCAGGTTGATCGAGAAGCCGGCAATCCACAGCCCGAGGCAGGTTCCCGCCAGGGTGATGGGGATAACGATGGTGGGAATCACCGTGGTGCGCCAGTTCTGCAGGAACAGCAGCATCACCAGCACGACCAGCGCCATGGCCTGGAGCAGGGTGACCACGACCTGCTGAATGGATGACGAGATGAAAGGCGTCGAGTCGAATGGCACCGTCCAGGCGATGTCTTCGGGAAAGCCTTCGGCCAGCTCACGCATTCGTTGCTTGACCGCCGCCGCCGTATCCAGCGCATTGGCGCCGGGTGACAGCTGCACGGCGAGGCCCGCGGCCGGCTGGCCATTGAGTTCGCTGCGCGAGGTGTAGTTCTGCGCGCCGAGCTCGACCCGGGCGACGTCGCGCAGCCGTATCACCGAACCATCCGGTGTGGCACGCAGGATGATCGAGGAAAACTCTTCCGGCGTACTGAAGCGACCGCGGGTCTCCAACGGTGCGTTGATCTCGATGCCTTCGGCCAGGGGCAGGTCACCTAGGGCACCACCGGCTGACTGGCTGTTCTGTTCCTGTACTGCGGCCAGGACATCGGCGGCAGACAGGCCGAAGCTGGCCAACCGATCCGGATTGAGCCAGATGCGCATGGCATAGGCGGTGTAGAACTCACGGATGTCTCCGACGCCTTGCACGCGGCGAAGCTCGTCCAGTACGCGGGTGGTGGCGAAATGGCCCAGCTCCAATGTGCTCATCGTGCCGTTTTCGGAGAACAGCGAGATGATCAGCAGAAAGTCCCGCGACGCCTGGAACACCTGGATGCCCTGACGGCGAACTTCCTCCGGCAAGCGCTGCTCGACCCGGCTCAGACGGTTCTGCACTTCCATCTGGGCGATATCGATATCCGTCCCGGATTCGAACGTCAGCTCGATCGAGGCGCTGCCGTTGGAACGGCTCGAGGAATCCATGTAGAGAAAACCTTCGACCCCGTTGAGCTCCTGCTCGATCACCTGGGTCACGTTGGTTTCCAGCACCGACGCATCGGCTCCGGGGTAGGTGACACTGATGCGCAGCGCCGGTGGTGCGATGCTGGGGTATTGCTCGATGGGCAGTGAACGCACCGCCAGCAGACCCCCCAGCAAAATTCCCAGCGCGATGACCCAGGCGAAGACCGGGCGACGGATGAAGAACGCCGGCGTCATTGCGCGGACTCGGAAGACGTTGGCGGCTCCGAGGGCTCCGGTGGTTCTTCGCGCTCGAAGGGTATGGTGCGCACGGGCGCACCGCTGCGGACACTGCCGCCACCCTCGACAATCACCACATCTCCAGCGTCCAGGCCAGTACGAATGATCCAATCACTGCCCTGCAGTTCGCCCAGTTCGACCTCGCGCGAGGCGACCTTGTCATCCTCGCCAACCAGCAGTACACGTGCGGCCTGGTCATTCACCATTACGGCGCGCTGTGGAATCAGCACGCCGTTCGGGCGGATGCCCGCATTGATGCGTGCCCGGACGAACTGCCCGGGCAGAAGGAGGCGGTCCGGGTTCGGAAAGTCGGCACGCACGGCCACGGTGCCGGTGGTCTCGTCGATGCTCATGGCGTAGAAGTTGACGTAGCCGGTGTGCGGATACTGGGCACCGTTCTCAAGGATCAGCTTCACCTCGACTCGCCCGTCCTCCGGCAACTTAAGCTCGCCCGAGGCGATCCTGGCGCGAATTTCTAGCAGGTCGGAACTGGACTGGGAGAAGTTGACGTAGACCGGATCGAACTGTTCCACAGTGGTCAGCAAGGTGCCTTCGCTGGCGCTGACCAGCGCGCCCTCGGTGACCTGGGCACGCCCGGCACGGCCTTCGATAGGCGACTCGACTGTCGTGTATTCAAGGTCAAGCTCTGCCGACTGCACGTTGGCCTCGGCTTGCGATACATCTGCCCTGGCGGTGCGCAGGGTAGCCAGCGCAGTGTCGTATTCCTGCTGGCTGATAGCCTGCTTGGCGACCAGCCCCTTGTAGCGTTTGACGTCCTGCGCGGCATTCAACGCGGTGGCTTCGGCGCGTTCCAGGGCCGCCTTGGCGGCCTTGAGGTTGGCGCGCATCTCGCGCGGGTCGATCTGGAACAGTGGCGTGCCGACCTCGACGTCGGTGCCTTCTTCGTAGAGCCGTTTCTGGATGATGCCGTCGACTCGGGCGCGGATCTCCGCGATCCGCACGGCCTGGACCCGCCCAGGAAGCTCGATGATGTTGGGGACGGGCCGGGGGGCGACTGTCATGACCTCCACCTCGGGCGGTGGCGGCGCGGACTGTTCGGCTTGTTCCTCGTCGGAGCAGGCCGCCAGTAGTAATGCCATGGCGCCTGCCCACACCGCGTTTTGCAGTAGCTGCCTCATCTAGTTGACCTTCTTGGCTCGGGCACCGTCTTCGCCGCGGTATAGCGCGCTGACCTATACTCGACCGCGGGCGGCGGGGTACGGTTCCGGTTTATTGCCCGCTTCGATTGGCAGCCTTCGCGAAACCCGAGCATTGCAGCTTTCGGCCGAAACGAGTGGTGGGGAACAAGCATGCTTTGGCTGAGCGGCGCTGGCAGCGGCTCTGGATTCGCCGAGACGCGCTGCTCAGGTTTTCGGTGTGTGTACCACGATGTGTTGCTGCGCCTGGTCCGGCAGCGTAACTCCGGCCGAGCGCAGCGCGACGACCAGTCCCTTGCGCACCTCCGAGGCGGTGGCGACGAAATCCGAGCGGCGCGAGTCGCACCAGAACAGGACGTCGAAGACCAGCTGGCTTTCGCCCAGGTCGATGAGCAGTACTTCGGCTTCGGGCGTGGCTAGCACACCGGCCGTCTGCTGAGTTGCTTCGCGCATCACGGCGCTGATGGCGTCGATATCGATGCCGTAGTACAGCTTGCACACCACCTTGCCGCGGCGTATCGGCGCCGCCGTGTTGTTGGTGACGCGGGAGGTGAATGTCTCGGCGTTGGGGACCAGCACGCGGCGCCCGTCATAGGTGCGGATCTGGGTGGCGCGCAGTTCGATGCGCTCCACGCTGCCTTCGGTTTCGCCAATGATGATCTGGTCGCCCAGCTGGAACGGCCGCAGCGTCAGGATCAGCAGGCCGCTGACGAAGTTGGAGAGGATGTCCTTGAGGGCAAAGCCCAGCGCCAGACTGGTCAATCCGAGCCCGGTGGCCAGGGTGCTTGGCTCCAGGCCGAAGGCACTCGCGGCGACTATGATGCCGAGCACCCATACCGCGTAATAACTCACCTGTCGGACCAGGTTCTCGACGGTCAGATCGTTCGCCAAACGGCGCACGATCTTCCTCATCAGCGCCCGTACAGCGGTGGCCAGCCCCCAGAACAACAGCAGGACCAACAGGGCCGCCAGCACCCGGGGAATGATGTTGATCGCGGATTCGAGCAGCCGTGCAAAGGCGGTTTCGACGCTCGACTGCACTGAAGTCAAAAAACGTCCACGGTCCGAGTCGCGGCGTTTGGCAGCCGTCGCCAGGGCCCGGTCGATAGTTGCAGCCCAGTCCCGAGCGAGTCGGTCGAGCGGCTGACCGTTGGCTTCGGCATCGGCCGGTGCGACCACCATCAGCGGGCGGCCGGCCACGCTGATCTGCAGACCTTCATCCTCCTCCGATTCGGTTGGCTCGATGCGCGCCCGGGTGATGCCCTTGGGCGTCTCTAGTACCGCCGCCAGCTGCCGTTCGATCTGCCGCGCCCGTGGCCGCGCTTCAAGCGCCTCGTTGGGGCCGATGCGAAACAAGGCGCGGCCGTCCAAGCGCACGGTCGCGACGCCTTCCTGAGCCCAGGCGTGGGTCGTCGGCAGGATGGCCGCGCAGAGCAGCCCCAGCAGGGCAAGCGTTCTTAACAGGACGGGAAGCGCAATCACGAGGCGAGGAGACAGGATCATGGTTGATATGCCGTGGCCGGAAACAAACAGGCCGCCGGGTTGGCGGCGGCCTGTCGATGAAACGTGCAACGTGCGGCTGTGCGTACCGAGGGGCCGTGGTTGCAGAGCGGTCGTCTTCGTGGCGTTAGAAAACCAACGCAAACAAACCGATCACGACCAACAGACCGATCAGAAAGATGATGCCTACCGTGCTGCCCAGAAACTTCAGCATGAGGATGACTCCTTTGCAGTGGGTTCACTGAGTCCGACTGGCCAAGCGTCCAAAACGTTCAGAAAACCGGGCGGCCGGTCATGTCCGCTGCAGGCTTCAGAGGCTTTTCCAGATCAGCTGCAAACCGGCCAGCAGCATGCCCAGACGAGCGATTCGGTAAAACACTTTGTGGTCGATGCGCTTGTGCAGCCACAGCCCGGCCCAGACGCCAAAGGGCACCACGGGCGCCAGGGACAGGCTGAGCAGCAGGTTTTCGCGGCTGAACTGACCGAGCGCGGCATAGGGGATGAGCTTGACGGCGTTGGTCATCAGGAAGAACAGATTGATGGTCGCCACATAGCGCAGCTTGTCCAGCTGCTGGGGGAGCAGGTGCATCATGATCGGCGGCCCACCGGCATGGGCGACGAAGCTGGTGAACCCGGCAACCGAAGAGAGCAGGGTGCCGCGCCCGCGCTGCAAGGGGCGTGGCTTGTCGTTGCGGGCGAGCAGTCCGAGCACCACGAAACCCACCGCTATGGCACCCATCATCAGGCCGACCATGCGCTCGTCGAGCATGCCAAAGGTGAGTGAGCCGAGAACAATGCCGATCAGCGCCCCCGGCAGCATGACCTTGAGGTTCGCCGTGTCCCAGTGTCCCCAATAGGCTCTGAGTCCGACGACATCAGCCAGGCAGAGGATCGGCAGCATCACGGCAGCGGCCTGTTTCGGGGAGAGGGCAAGCGCCAGCAGGGGCACGGCAATGCCGCCCAGCGCGCCGCCGAAGCCGCCTTTGGACAGGCCGGTCAGAAAGATCGCCGGTAGGGCAAACAGTAGGAAGTCAGGTAGGGTCATGGCGTGCTGGCGAGACGGGTCTGAAATCTGGTGGAGCCGCATCATCGCATCTTTGCCGTCCGCGGTTGCGAGCGAGGGTTGCAGCTGACGGCGGCGGATCACTGGCGGCAGGTCGTGGTCAGCATGTATATCCCAGGCTGACAGGTGGCTTATGACCTTCTCCATTGCAAACCGCGGCTTTCTTTCGACAAGGGCGACTCCGCCTTCGCGCTTGTTGGCTGGCGCCATGCTGATGGTGTCGGTGACATGGGTGTCTCAGATACAGGCACAGGAATCCCAGGCGCTGGTGAGCCTGATCAACGAGTTTCGCGAAGCTGCCGAAGCGTGCGCAAACGGCGACGCAACGGTGGTCGGCCCGCTTGCGCCCAACGAAGCGCTCGCGCTGTCCCCGGCAACCAGCGGGGCGCAACTGCAGCAAGAGCTGCAGGCGTCCGGCTACCGGCCGGCCAAGCTGCAGGCTATTTCCGTGTCGGGACCGGCCGATGCGCAGACTGCCATGCAGGCCCTCAAACAGCGCTATTGCGCACCGCTGCGCAGTCAGGACTTTGCCGAAATCGGGGTAGCGCGCAGCGGCAACACCTGGCAGGTGTTGCTGGCCAAGCCGCTTCTCGCACCCGATCTTGGTGATTGGCAACAGGTCGGCAAGGACATCCTGGAGCGAGTCAATGCCGCGCGGGCAGAGCCGCGCACCTGTGGAAGCCGATCATTTCAGGCGGCGCCCGCGCTCAGCTGGAACGCTAAGCTCGGCGATGCCGCACTGGCCCATAGCCGCGACATGGCCGAGCAGGACTATTTCAGCCACGGGGCGCCAGACGGCAGCCAGGTCAGTGACCGGGCCAGCCGTGCAGGGTACAGCTGGCAGCGGATCGGCGAGAACATCGCGGCCGGGCAGGGTTCGGCTGATCAGGTCATGGCCGGCTGGCTGGCCAGTCCCGGCCATTGCAGCAACATCATGAATCCGGACTTCAGCGAGATGGGGGCGGCCTACGCCATTGAAGAGAACAGCGCCGCCGTCAGCTACTGGACGCAGGTATTCGGCACGCCACGCTGAACCCGCACGGGGTCACCCCTGAGCTTGCAGCCAGTTGTGCGCCTCGGTGCCCTGATCTTCCTCGAAGGCTTTCACAACGAGCCCAGGAATAAGGGCGCCCTCGATTTCACTGGCCTTGCGTAGCCATTCCTTGCCAGAGACGACTGCACAGCAATCGAAGCGACGAATAAAGCGGAACAGTTGCGGTATGCGAGACAGCTCCACACCCATCGCGCCCAGGGTCGGAACGTCGAAATCACCGATACGACACAACATGTGACCGTGGCTGATGCCTTCGGACTTCCGTAGCAGTTCATCCAGCGCGAAGCGCATCTCGCTGGCGTCGAGTTTGCCGGAAAAGTCCACATCGATGCGTTTGTCGCCGATACGGGTGACGTGAAACATGACGAGTGTCCTTGTATGGAAACGGAGACGGGTTACTGCGCCCTGGATGACCATGGCGGCCTCGCGGCGTTCTGATGAAAGGGTGGTCGAGCTTCTGTTTCCAGGCAAGTCGGAGCCTTGGCGTGCTGCGCAGCAACCTTCTGCAGGGCAGTAACAGCCACAACGCGATGACCTGGCACCTCGTGTGGCGGGCTATACGGGGCGTACCTGAAACGTGCGGCGACGTGCTGCAGAATGGGGCGCTTGTAGCGGAAGGAGTCCCCGCGCGTGAGGCACGGGGACGGGGCGATCAGTCCTGGCGGCTGGTCACTTCCAGCAGGTGATAACCGAACTGGGTTTTCACCGGGCCCTGTACTTCATTGAGCGGGG
The DNA here is from genome assembly GCA_002387205.1 of Stutzerimonas stutzeri. Taxonomy (GTDB): domain Bacteria; phylum Pseudomonadota; class Gammaproteobacteria; order Pseudomonadales; family Pseudomonadaceae; genus Stutzerimonas; species Stutzerimonas stutzeri_N. The sequence continues at coordinate 201,883 of DGLA01000024.1, forward strand.
CGCTGAAGACGACGGTGTCGAACTCCTTGACCATCTGACCGGGGCCGAACGAGCCCAGGTCGCCGCCCTGACGGCTGGACGGGCAGGTGGAATTGTCCTTGGCAACCTGAGCGAAATCGGCACCGCCTTCGATGGCAGCCTTCAGTTCGTTGCACTTTTCTTCGGTGGGAACCAGGATGTGGCGGGCAGTGGCTCGTGCCATAAGTGTCTACTCCAGTGGGAAAGGTGCGAGCCTACCGGATTTGCTCAGCGATTCAAGCGTCGGGCTCAGTTCGACTCGGTCGAAGCGCGCTTCGGCGAGTTCTGCAGAGCGTCCAGGCTGCGTCTGTACTGCTCGGCACCTAGTGGCATGTAGCCGGTGAAGTGAATCCAGCTGGGCAACCCCTGCAGGTAGTGTTCGACGAATGCGCGGGTGATCGGCTTGCGCTGCAGGCTTTCTTCGTTCAGGTAGAGAAACAGCGGGCGCGTCAGTGGCTGATATTTTCCTTCGCTGACCGTGGCGAGCGTCGGATAGACCGGCCCCTTGCCGTTATCCACAGCGAGCAGCTTCAGTTCGTCCCAGTGCCGGTGGTACGCACCGATACCGAAAAAACCGAGGGCATCGGGTTCGGACGCAATGCCAGCTGCCAGCTCCTCCTCGTTTTCGCTGGCGGTGTAGTCCTGACGGCTGCGGTGCGTCGTGCCGACGATCTCGCGGGTGAAGACGTCATAGGTGCCCGAATCCTGTCCTCGTCCAAACAGCTTCACCGGGCGATCCGGCCATTCGGGCCGAATCTGGTTCCAGCGCATGACCCGGCCTTGCGCAGCTGGTGCCCATACGGTCTTGAGTTCATCTACCGTGATGTCTTTCGCCCAGTGGTTGCTGGGATGTGCCACTACCGCGATGGAGTCCATGGCCAGCGGGATCTTGCGGTAGCGGACGTCGTTCTTGGCGCACTCTGCCTGTTCTTCGGCGTTCATTTCGCGCGACGCATCGTTGATGTCCGTCTGGCCGGCGCAGAAGCGGCGGAAGCCCGCGGTGGTCCCGGAAAACTCAACGTCTATCGGATGACCGGGGCGGGCGCGCTGAAACCGCTTTATCGCTTCACGGGTCAGTGGGTAAACCGTGCTTGATCCATCGACAAGCAGCCCGTCGGAAGCCGGGGCCGACGCCAGCGCTGCGCCCTCGGCTGATGCGAACGAGGCGTGCAGGCCAAGCAGGAGGCTGATCAGCTGCAGCGGGCGGGATTTGGCGAGGTGCATGAAATGTCCCTTCTTGGCGCAGGCCTGGCTCAGGATTTAGCTTTCAGCCAGTCGGTCTTGAGCGTTGTCCAGAACAGCTGAAGGCTGTTGAAGCGCGTGTCCACCGCGTTGATGTAATCGTCCAGGTGGTCGATTTCCCGGTGTTGTGCCTGCTGCTCCTGGGCGTCGATGCGTTCAAGCTGGGCCTCGAGCTCATTCAGCGATTCGCGTAGTTCACGGATGCGGTTCTCGGTCTGGATGCGGCGTTCACTTTGCATGGTTGGCTCCAGGCTGGATCAGAGTTGGCTGCCGCCAATGAGTAGCAACGGAAGGCCAAAGAACACGCCCCCGATATAGGCCCCGACATACAACTTGTTGCGCTGAGCCAGGTCCGCAAGAAAGTTGGCGATCGCCGGTGGCACACCCCGCAGGAAAGGCAGCACGTAGATGATGGTGATCCCCAGGAGGTTGAACATCAGGTGCACGAGGGCGATCTGCATCGCCAGTTCTGCCGTAGGGCCGGCAATGGCCGTGGCGGCCAGGAGCGCGGTGACGCAGGTGCCGATGTTGGTGCCGAGCGTGAAGGGATAGACCTGCTTGAGCGTGAACACCCCCGTGCCGGCCAGCGGTACGATCAGTGCCGTTGTGGTGGAGGACGACTGCACCAGGATCGTGATGAGTGTGCCCGAGGCAATGCCGGACACCGGCCCGCGTCCGACGCTTGCATGCATGATGTCTTTGGCGCGCCCCACCATCACCCGGCGCAGCACCTTGCCGATGGCCTGCACCACAAAGAGGATCAGCCCGACGCCGATGATGATCAGCCCAACTCCGGCCCACACCTTGCTCGGCAGCCAGGACACGCTGGCTTCGAGCAGCTCGCTGGCTGGGGTCAGTATGGTCTTCATGAAGTTCATGCTCTTCATATCGACGCCGGCACTGTCATGCACCAGCAGGCCTGCAAGCGCCTGTGAGACGCGCTCCAGCGGATGAAAGAGCAACTCCAGCGGCAGAAGGATGGTCACCGCCGTGATGTTGAAGGCGTCATGCACCGTAGCCGCCGCAAATGCCCGATGGAATTCCTCTCCACTGCGGATATGGCCAAGGCTGACGATGGTGCTGGTCAGCGACGTGCCGATGTTTGCGCCCATGATCAACGGAATTGCGATGGGGATCGGCAGGCCACCGGCGACCATCCCCACGATGATCGAGGTCACCGTGCTGGAACTCTGGATCAGCGCCGTGGCAGCCAGGCCGATCATCAGCCCGACAAAGGGGTTGGTGGCAAAAGCGAACAGTTCCTTCGCATTGTCGCCAACCGCAGCCTTGAAGCCGTCTCCAATGGCGCCTACTGCGGCCAGCAGGAGATAGATCAGGGTAATGACCAACAGCCATGACAGCCATTGGCGTGATCCGGAGGCCGAGGATTGTTCAGCCAGTGCACCGGCATTGGTCGCCATGAGCCACGTCCCCTTGAGAATGGTTGGTGGCTCGACGGTGGGCTGCAGGTGTGAAGGGTGCGTGACCGGAGCGGCGTTCAGGCGATGAACGGTGCTGTGGCCGATGGATAGGGCGTTGCCAGTGTGCACCTGATTCCGCAGGCGCACTCAGGTCGCGCCTAGGCGGCGTCGCTGTCGCGAGGTACTCCAACGGTTGGTCGCGCCGGGAGATAACCTTGCAGGCGGGCCTTATCCGCTTCATCGAATGCCAGGCCGAGCTTGGTTCGGCGCCAGAGGATGTCATCCGGCTGTGTGGCCCATTCTTCACGGCAGAGATAGTCGACTTCCTGTGCGTACAGCTGCGGGCCTAGTTCTTCGCCCAGCGCATCGAGCGAGCGTGCATCACCGAGCATGCGCCAGACCCGATTGCCGTAGAGGCTCGCCCAGCGCTTGGCCAAGGGGCGATCGATGCCTCGCACCTGGGTGAGCAGCTCCTCGGTAAGCGCTTCGGCAGTGCTCATCCCTTCGCCGCCCGGTAGCGGCGCACTGGCTGTCCAGCTGTCGCCCATCCGCGGGAAGTACGGCTTGAGCTGCGCCATGGCCGATTCGGCAAGCTTGCGGTAGGTGGTCAGCTTGCCGCCGAATACCGAGAGCAGCGGCGCCTGCTTTTCCTCGGCCGCCAGCGACAGGGTGTAGTCACGGGTGACCGCTGAGGGGTTGTCCGATTCGTCATCGCACAGAGGGCGCACGCCAGCGAAGGTATGGATGATGTCCTTTGGTTCGAGTTGCTTGCGGAAGTGGGTATTGGCGACACCCAGCACGTAGGCGATCTCCTGCTCACTGATACTGACCGTGGCCGGGTCGCCGCGGTATTCACGGTCGGTGGTGCCGATCATGGTGTAGCGGTCCAGGTAGGGGATGGCGAAGACGATGCGCCTGTCCTCGTTCTGCATGATGTACGCCTGCTCGCCTTCGTACAGTTTGGGCACTATGACGTGGCTGCCCTGAATCAGGCGGATGCCATAAGGCGAGCGCTGCTGCAGGTTATCGCCAATGAACTGGGCGACCCAGGGCCCGGCCGCGTTGACCAGTGCCTTGGCGCGCAGGGAAAAGCGCGTCCCGTCCTGACGCTGCAACTCGATGTGCCAGATACCGGCGGCACGCTTGGCGCTAAGGCATTGGGTGCGGGTGTGGATGTGCGCACCTTTCTCCCGCGCGGCCATGGCGTTGAGCACGACCAGCCGCGCGTCGTCGACCCAGCAGTCGGAGTATTCGAAACCGCGCGTGATCTCGGGCTTTAGCGGGCTTTCGCTGCCAAAGCGCAGGCCGCGCGATGCGGGCAGTTTTTCGCGCTTGCCCAGGTTGTCATAGAGGAATAGCCCGGCGCGGATCATCCAGGTCGGACGCAGGTGCGGGCGATGTGGCAACACGAAGCGCATCGGTTTAACGATATGTGGCGCTTTAGCCAGTAGCACTTCACGCTCGGCCAGGGCCTCGCGGACCAGGCGGAATTCATAGTGTTCGAGATAGCGCAGGCCACCGTGGATCAGCTTGCTGCTGGCTGAGGAGGTGTGGCTGGCAAGGTCGTCACGCTCGCAGAGAAACACCGACAGGCCGCGCCCGGCTGCGTCAGCAGCGATACCTACACCATTGATGCCACCGCCAATGACGGCGAGGTCGTATAGCTCGGAGACGGGCTCAGTCACGGGATTCTCCTCAAGAACGAACATTGATTTTCGAATGTGAACATCCTAGCGCACATCTGAGCGCCTCTCTAGAGGGGATGTTCGGTTTTTATATCAAAAGAAAATAATCGAACTTATACGAGCTGTTGTTTAGTGATGAGCAGCCTTTGGGCTTAGCCAGGGGACGCGGTAGAGAGGCTAAGCGCGACGTGTGACATTACGGATGCTTACCGCTTGGCTTGATGAACCAAGCAAGGGGCAGGTGGTGGGATCGGTCAGTGGCTCCACGCAGGGTGGAGGCGACCGTGTTCCTACCGGCGATCGCACCGCACCCTAAAGGGGGAACGTGAGCCAGCTCGTTCTCAGGTAACGCGGTCTGTGGAAAGCAGGGACAGAAGCTGACGGACTCAGCCGGTGACTTCCAGCTTGACCTTGTGCTGGCTGAGCAGCTCGACAAAGGCCTCGGGTGGCTGGGCCTCGGTAAACAACATGTCGATCTGTTCAAGTGAGCCGAGGCGGGTCATGGCGTTGCGGCCGAACTTGCTGGAGTCGGCGGCGAGGAAGACCTGGCGGGCATTGTTGATGATGGCCTGGGAGACGCGTACTTCCTGGTAGTCGAAGTCCAGCAACGTGCCATCCTCGTCGATCCCGCTGATGCCGATCAGGGCGAAGTCCACCTTGAACTGACCGATGAAATCCGCCGTGGCCTGGCCGACCACGCCGCCGTCGCTGCGCACGTTGCCCCCGGCGATCAACACGTCGAAGTCTTCCTTGGGGCTGAGGATGCTCGCCACGTGCAGGTTGTTGGTGATGACCTTGAGGTCGCGATGGTTCAGCAGGGCGTGGGCGATGGCTTCGGTGGTGGTGCCGATGTTGATGAACAGCGACGCCTGATCGGGAATATGTGCCGCCAGGGCGTCGGCGATGCGGCGTTTTTCGTCGCGCATCTGCCGGGCGCGCTGGGTGTAGGCGGTGTTCTGCACGCTGGAATCATGGGCGGCACCACCATGGTAGCGGCGCAGCAGGCCGGCTTCTCCAAGCTGATTGATGTCCCGGCGGATGGTCTGTGGCGTTACCGAAAACTGCTGCGCCAGCTCTTCGATGCTGACGTAGCCGCGTTCGCGCACCAGTTCGAGAATGCTCTGCTGTCGTGGGGCCAGACTCATGGAGGCTTCCTTCTTATCGATATGCCGTGAAGGATGCCGCAGTCTGGGGTTTGATTAAAGAATTGTTCGTTTGCGAATAAGCGCGCCCGGCGCGGTCAAGATCCGGGCCGGGCGCGAGGTGTGGCGCGTTTGGACGTCTGGGCCTATTCCTCTTCCCAGTCGCGGGTGCGACCCACCGCCTTCTTCCAGCCTTGATAGAGCGCTTCGCGCTTCTCGTCGTCGCAAGCCGGTTCGAACACGCGCTCGATGGTGGCCTTGCTGCGCAGCTCGTCCAGGCTGCTCCAGAAGCCGGTCGCCAGGCCGGCCAGGTAGGCAGCACCGAGGGCGGTGGTTTCCTTCATTACCGGGCGTTCGACCTGGGTGCCGAGCAGGTCGGCCTGGAATTGCATGAGGAAGTTGTTCGCCACCGCACCGCCATCCACGCGCAGTGAGCGCAGGCGCTCGCCGGCGTCCTGCTGCATGGCGTCGAGCACGTCGCGGGTCTGGTAGGCGATGGATTCCAGCGCGGCGCGAATGATGTGGTCGACCTTCACGCCACGGGTCAGACCGAACAGGGCGCCACGGGCGCGTGGATCCCAGTAGGGCGCGCCGAGGCCAGTAAAGGCGGGTACCAGATAGACGCCGTTGCTGTCCTGCACCTTGGTCGCGAAGTATTCCGAATCCAGCGAGTCGTTGATCACCTTGAGCTCGTCGCGCAGCCACTGCACGGTGGAACCACCATTGAAGATGGCGCCTTCAAGCGCGTAGTTGACCTCGCCCTTGGGCCCGCAGGCGATGGTGGTGAGCAGGCCGTGCTCGGACTGCACGGCCTTGGTCCCGGTGTTCATCAATAGAAAGCAACCGGTGCCGTATGTGTTCTTGGCCTGGCCGGGCTCGACGCACATCTGGCCGAACAGCGCGGCCTGCTGGTCGCCGGCGATACCGGCGATGGGGATGCCAGTGCTCTGACCGGAGCCGATATAGGCGTGGCCGTAGACCTCGGAGGAGGAGCGTACCTCCGGCAACATCTCGCGCGGGATGTCCAGCGTCTCCAGCATCACCGGGTCCCAGTCCAGCTTGTGGATGTCGTAGAGCATGGTGCGCGAGGCGTTGGTGTAATCCGTCACATGGGCCTTGCCCTGGGTCATCTTCCAGATCAGCCAGCAATCGACGGTGCCGAACAGCAACTCGCCACGGCGCGCGCGATCGCGGCTGCCTTCGACGTGATCGAGGATCCACTTGATCTTGGTGCCGGAGAAGTAGGGGTCGATCACCAGGCCCGTGGTCTTGCGGATGTGATCTTCCATCCCGTCGCGCTTGAGCTGGTCGCAGATCGGCGTGCTCTGGCGGCTCTGCCAGACGATGGCATTGTAGATCGGCCGACCGGTGTGCTTGTCCCAGACGATGGCAGTCTCGCGCTGGTTGGTGATGCCGATCGCGGCCACCTGCTCGTTGGTGATCCCGGCCTGGGCCAGCGCCTCGACGAACACGCCGCTCTGGGTGGCCCAGATTTCCATCGGGTCATGCTCGACCCAGCTGGGCTGCGGGTAAATCTGCGCGAACTCGCGCTGGGCAATGCTGACGACGTTGGCGTTGCGGTCGAGCACGATGGCCCGCGAGCTGGTGGTGCCCTGGTCGAGGGCGACGATGAATTGCTTGTTGTTCTGATTGCTCATGGTGTCGATTCCTTAACGAGCTTCGTGGGCAGTGACATCGTGTTCGGTGAAGCGGTCGGCCTCGGGTTCCGGTTCGGGAACAGCACAAGCACCACCAATGCCCGGCAGATGCTTGCAGATCAGGGCCTTGTAACCGGCGGCCCCGAGGCAGGCGCCAATGACCGGTGCGATCAGCGGGACCAGGAAGTAGGGGATATCCCGGCCGCCGGTGAACGCGACTTCACCCCAGCCAGCAAAAAAGGTCATCAGCTTCGGTCCGAAGTCGCGTGCCGGGTTCATCGCGAACCCGGTCAGCGGTCCCATCGCACCACCAATCACGGCAATCAGCAGGCCGATCAGCAGGGGCGCCAGCGGGCCCCGGGGCAGGCCATTACCGTCATCGGTCAGCGCCATGATCATCCCCAGCAGGATAGCGGTAATCACCACTTCCACCAGAAACGCCTGGCCGATCGAGAGTGACGGGTGCGGGTAAGTGGAGAACACCGATGCGAGCTCCAGGCTGGCAATGCTGCCGCGGGTCATCTGCTGGGCCTGTTCGAAATCGAAAAACAGGCTGCTATAGAGGCCATAAACCAATGCAGCGGCACAGAAGGCGCCAGCGGTTTGCGCAAGGATGTAGGCGGGGACCTTGTTGCGCTCGAAGGTGCCGAACAGCCAGAGCGCAATGGATACGGCGGGATTGAGGTGTGCACCGGAGACTCCGGCGGCGAGGTAGACGCCCATGCTGACGCCGATGCCCCAGATAACGCTTATTTCCCATAGTCCCAGGTCTGCGCCGCCGAGCTTGAGTGCTGCTACGCAGCCGGTTCCGAAAAAAATCAGCAGGGCGGTGCCAAGGAATTCGGCAATGCATTGCCCCCGAAGCGTCGGGGTGGACGGATTGCTCATGCGCAGAACCTCTCTAGAAGACTGTTGTTTTTATGATCCGATACTGCGAGTGTTCGGAAATGTTCGGAAGCGAAAACTTAAAGTCAAAAGCGAGGGCTGTCAAAGTAAAAAGATGAACATTCCGGCGGAAAACTGACAAAAGGGTGCTGGTCGCGCTATGCCTGGCAGTTGCTTGACGCAAATCAACACTAGAGAACGCGGTACCCACCGACGCGTCGGGGTGCCAATCCTTGTGATTGCACCCTGGTCACTGCGCCAGGCGCGACAACGTTGCCTGGTCGGGCTTGGCGGCGAAGAAGGCGTTCAGCACCGTCTGGAACACGCTGCGCTCGGGTGCGACGGCAGCGAACAGGGTCATGCTCGAATGCAGCTTCATGTCGTCCGGCGAGCCAAGCACCTCACGCGCCGAGCGGTCGGCATGTTCCAGCAGGGCTTGGGCGCATTCTTCCAGGCGGGGGCCGAGCAGCGAGTGCTCGACATAGGCCTTGGCCTCGTCTGGGCCTCCGATGGCATAGCGCCGAGCCATGTCGCTGCGGCCGAGACCGGCGATCTGCGGAAAGATGAACCACATCCAGTGGCTCTGCTTTTGCCCGGCCTTTAGCTCCGCCAGTGCGCGGTCGTAAATCGGTTCCTGGGCGTCGACGAACCGCTGCAGGTTATAGGGGTCGCTCATGGTGCCTCCCGCTTGCCAAGGGCTGTCCTTATCAGAGCGGGGAATGGCGAGGTTGATTCCCTGGGAGAAAAGAGGCGGCAACAGGCCGCTGGGGTGACATACAGCCCGTAGGGCCGGACTTGTTATCAGGTGACAAACAAGTGCCCGAAGGGTGCCGACCCCGCACGTTCGGCACTAAGCCCGGCACAGCACAACCGGGTGACACCATCCTCAGTTCGCTTCGCCCAGGCCAGCGAGGCGTGTGTTGGCGATATAGAACAGTTCGCCGCCTCGTACCGGGGTGTCGTTGGCCGGGTTGATGGTCGGTTGGGTCTGGTCCTTGGCGCGATAGCCGATCAAGGTCGCGTTGTGCCGGTCTTTCAACTGCTTGTACAGCGTGCCGACCGTGCTTTCGTAGCTCTCGGGCAGTAGCAGGCGATATTGGGTCGCGCCCTGGCCGACGCTGAGCAGCTCATTGATGATCACCGAGGAGCCTGGGTCCTGGAAGGAGCGCACCAGCATTTCGATGGCCATGCTGGAGGTGCATTCCAGTTTCGGCGCGTAGCTGCGGGCCAGTCGCGCGGTCTCGCTGCTGCTGAAATGGGCAACCACATGGCCGACCGGATTGAGCTGGTTGATGGTCAGCACCACCGCCAGGGTCAGGTCGTCCGAGCCGGTGCGCACCAGTGTGCGTTCGGCTCCTCTCACCCCGGCGCGCTGTAAGAGCGCCAGCGACGACAGGCTTTCGCCATGGATGAACTCGGTCTTGCCTGGCATCGGGTTTTCTTCGAGCACCGTGTCGCAGATGACGATCAGGTGGTCGTTGGAGGTTTCGTCTTCATGCAGCAGCTCGACGACGCGCTCGCTGATTTCGCCTTCCCAACCGATCACAACGGTATGGCCCGTGCAGGTGGCGAACGTCCCTTTGCCTTTCATGCCTTTCCTCCAGACTGCGATGATGGAATTTGTGGTTTTACCGATGACGGCGGTCAGCAACGCGATGCCGCCGACCATCAGCCAAGTGGAAACAAAGATGCGACCGCCAGCGGTTTGCGGTGAGAAGTCACCGTAGCCGACGGTCAGTGCGGTGGTCAGATAGAAGTAGACGAAGGTCTTCAGCTCGGTGAGCGGCGCTTCGGCGAACAGGCGCAAACCGAGATAGGACACGCCGGCGTGCACCACGAGTGCAAGTAACAGTGCGGCCCAGCCGAATCGGCTGGTGGCCGCGGCCAGTTGCCTGCGCAACTGAAGGATGATCGACATCTGCCATGGTTCCTTGGCAAGCGGTGATTAGGGTCGTGACGTACGCTCCGAAAGGAGGCGGTCACCGGATAAACCTGCCGCATCCTAAGGGCCGCAGCCGCCCCTGGCCAGCCTCGATGCCCGCAATGGGCAACCATTGAGAGGCGATAAGGGCGCTGAGCCGCGGTGCCGCCGTGCTCTGCAAACCGTCTAGCGCTGCTCACGAAAACAGCTCTGGCACAGCCGAAACTTGCGTGCTGCCATCGGCATCGCCTTGCCGCAGCCCTTGCAATTACGCGTTTCGCCTGAGATCCGCCGGCGGTCCGAGCTGCGCGGCTTGCGCTGGCGTGACAGCTCGCGGGTGATGGCGCCATTGAGCAGACTGCGGTGCTCTTCGGCCTGCTCCAGCGCCGGGAAGTGTGCCGGCAGCGTGCGCGCCAGGTGCAGGTAGGTTTCGATGACGTGCAGCGAGCTTTCCAGCGTGGCGAGGTCCGCATCGATGATCAGCCGCGGCAATGGAATCTCCTTGTCCTGGGCCACCTTCTTCAGCCATTGCTGGGCGAAAACGGCGGCCGGGCTGTCGAGACCGCCGCGAATCGGCGTGCAGGCAAAGATCCAGCGCAGCGGCAGTTCGATGGTTGGGTCGTCGATCAGCTTGATCCACTCGGCCAGCTCGTCGGGCAGGATCGAGATGAATTCGTCGCCGTAGTTGATGTTGCGGTTGAAGGTCAGCCAGGCCCGCAACAGGCTCGGCTCGTTCATCAGCTCGGAGATGGCTTGCAGGTGCTCGATGGAAGGGCGTACCTGGAACTGCGACAGGTCCACCGGCAGGTCGGCGCTGTGGAAGAGGCGCTTGATCGACTGCAGCGTCTGCCCGTCCAGCGCCGTGATGAGGCCGCTGTCGTGATGGCCGAAGCGCCCGGCGCGGCCGCCGATCTGCTTGACCTCCTGCACCTTCAGTTGGCGGTTCTGGATGCCGTCGTATTTCTCGTCGGTGTAGAAGCACAGGGTATGCGCTGGCAGGTTGAGCCCCATGCCCACGGCGTCGGTGGCGACCATCAGGTCAGCCTCACCCTCGCGGAAGCGACGTGCCTGCTCGCGACGGACTTCCGGTGACAGCGCACCGTAGACCACCGAGACGCTTTTGCCGGTCATCTCCAGCATGGCCTTGAGATCCAGTACCGTCTTGCGACTGAAGGCGACCAGCATCGAGCCGGCATCGAGCTGCTTGAGATTGGTCGAGCGGCGCGCCACGTCCACGGGTGAAAGTCGTTTGGTGCGTTTGACTACCAGTTGGTCTTCGCAGAGGTCGCAGAGGGTTTTCAGCGACGGCTGGATCAGCTCCGGGCCGGTCATGATCAGGTCCTGGGTATAGGCACTGACCAGCGCATCGACCCAGGCCCAGCCGCGTTGCGAGTCGGCCATCATCTGCACTTCGTCGATCACCACCACGTCCCAGGACTCGTGGCGGAAGCGGGCGAATTCCTCGACGGTGCAGCAAAAGTGCGTGGCGCCCTCGCGGATGATTTCCTCCTCCCCGGTGACCAGCGAGCAGGGCACGCCCATGGATTCGATACGTTCCTGGTTTTCCAGGGCCATCAGGCGCAGCGGCGACAGGTAGATGGCGTGGGTCACGCCGGTCATGGCCTGGATCGCCTGGTAAGTCTTGCCGCTGTTGGTCGGGCCGAGCAGGGCGGTCCAGGTGCGGGTGATGCGCCGTGCGGCGTAGAGCTTGTGGTAATGCACGAAGCGCGGGTTGTTCTCCAGCAGCACGGCGAAGGCCATCTTCTCGCGGTTGTCCTCGCGGGCGAAACGGATGGTGCGGCGCAGTTTTTTCGGCTCCATCATGAAGACTTCGGTCAGGCGCTTCTCGCCGAGCAGCTGCAGATCGAAGTCCTGCGCTTCCTCGATCATCATCTCGAACTTGGCATTCATGGCCTGACGGTCTTCGTCTTTGAGCTGCGCCACTTCTTGCTCGCTGAGCACATGACCCATCCCGCCCGGGATGCGCCTTTGCATGTCCAGGGCGACCTCGCCGTGGCGCAGCTCGACCACATAGCGCAGCTCATGCTGGACCTCGTTGACGATGTCGACGGCGCGCGCCGCAAAATCATCGAGGCGGGAAAGCCTGGCGGGCAGGCGCTCCAGGCACTGGGCTTTCTGTTCATCGCTCAGGCTCGTGAACGGCTTCTGCAGAACATGCAGGCGATCCCGGACCAGGGCCTGCACCGCGGCGCACACGTTGCGTTCGAATTCGTCTATCGATCCGCTGTCATCGATGCGCAGCGCGAACTCGGGTTCGAGCAGGTTCTGCACCGGGCCGCAATCCAGCGATTTTTCAATACCAAAGATATCGACGGTACAGCTGAAATCGTTCACATCCCGGTTCAGCAGTCGGCCGATCAGGCGGGTCGGTTCGGCGACCTCAAGATTCGCCTTGACCGTTGGCAGGTCCAGCCCCAGCCAGAACAATCGCGCCGCACGGCCGATTTCCGGTGGCTGGTGGCCCAGATAGGTGCTGAACCATTTCTCCTGGTGATTTTTCTTAGGCACGAAATCGGGATGGCGCTCGCTGGCCCAGTCCAAAAAACGCTGCAATCGTTCGAGTTTGTGGGTGTGGCGGTGTTTGGCTTCGGCCTTGCGCATGATCGACGCCTCTCTGATCAGGTGTGCTGCAAGTTTGGACAATCGGCCCGCGCAATACGAGCAGCACGGGAGGGGCCATGCGTCGGCTCGCAGAAGGGCGAACGTATGCAATGGCTGGGAGTCGCAAATCCTATACGACCCACAACCGACCCGCGGGAGATGACGGCCATGATGCTTCGCAAAGGTGAAAGCAACTATTCGCTAAAGGCTGTCTTGGCGGACGTGGGTCCGTCATGGCGCGTCAACGATCTGTTAGTCCGCGCCTTGATGCTCGGAATCCTGGTGCTGGCCGGTGCTGGTGTCGGGAACGCTCAGGCAGACGAACTAGAGCACCCCAGCGATCTCCTCCGGGTCACCAACTATCCAGGCGGTCTGGCGATCGCCGAACTTTCCCGCTGGCGTGAAGCAACGCCGGAAATAAAGGACATCAAGATTCCGTCCAGCGCCGATGACAGCGAGCAGGCGGCGCTGTTCTACGACTCGGGCTCAGACAAGCAGAAACCTCTGCTCATGGTGCTGCACAGCTGGAGCACCGATTACCTGCAGAACATCGACATTCCGCTGGGCCAGTTCGCCATTGCCAACGACTGGGTGTTCATTCACCCGAACTTCCGGGGCCAGAACGATGGTCGTCCTGAGTCGACCGCCTCCGATCTGGCGATTTCCGACATGCAGGACGCGCTCGAATATGCGCGCGAACATGCTGAAATCGACGAGTCGCGAATCTACCTGCTCGGCTATTCGGGCGGTGCGATGAATGCACTGCACCTGGCGAGTCGCAACCCCGACGTGTTTGCTGGCGTTGCGGCCTGGGTGCCGGTTTATGACCTGGTTACCTGGCACCAGTGGAACAAGGCGCGCGGGGAAAAGTATGCCGGCGAAATCGAGCAGGCCTGCGGCGGCGAGCCGACTCAGGGCTCCAGCGCCTTCGATGAATGCCGCAAGCGCAGCCCGAGTAGCCACGTGCCAGAGGTGGCGGGCGATATTCGCGTACTCATCGCCCACGGCATCGATGACACCACCGTCCCGCCGGAACAGGCGCTGCATGCATTCAATGATCTGGCCGATGCACAAGACCGCATACCTGAAGAGCAAATCAACCAGCTGATGGAAACCCGTCAGGTCCCGGATGCCCTGCGCCAGCGGTCGGCCAAGGGCAACGACGAGTTTCCGCAGTTCGCCGAGGCGGATGCCGAGGTGTTGCTGTACCTGAAATCTGGCCCTACCGAGCTGGTGCTGTTCGAGGGCGAGCACGACATGCTCTACCGGCCTGGGCTGGAGTGGCTTTCACGTCAGCAGCGGTGATCCAAGGTTCGCATCAATAGAAGGACTTCAAGTCGTTATGAGCAGTCAACGCATCAGCATGTCGAGTCACCTTTGCAGGCGGGCACTGGTGGCCTGCGGTCTGGCCGGATGGCTGGTTTCAGCGGCCGGCGCGGCGGACCGGGACTGGTCCAGCGTGACCGAGCCGCTGCCCGGCGAGCCACGTGTGATCGGCAAGCATGGCGCAGCCTGTCTGATCGGCGCGGTACAGCTGCCGCCAGAGGGCGAGGGCTATCAGGCCGTGGACCTGCAGCGTAATCGCCATTACGGACACCCGGATCTGATCGACTACATCGAGCGGCTTGGCCTCCGGGTCGAGCGCGCGGGGATCGGCCCCATGCTGGTAGGCGACATGGCGCAGCCGCGTGGTGGCCCGATGTCCTATGGGCATGTCAGCCACCAGAGCGGGCTGGACGTCGACATCTGGTTCCGTCTCGACCTGCCACCGCTGCCCCGCAACGAGCGCGAGGGCATCGAGCAACCCATCCTGGTCGACGAAACAACCGGGGAGCTGGACACGACGAGGTGGACCGATGAACAGGCCAAGCTGATTCGCCTTGCCGCGCAGGACCCGCGGGTCACACGGATCTTCGTCGATGGCGCGGTCAAGCGAGACCTCTGCCAGCGTGAGTGGGACGACCGTTCTTGGCTGCAACGCATCCGGCCCTGGCCCTTCCATGATGAGCATCTGCACGTGCGCCTGCGTTGCCCGGAAGGCGCCAGCGACTGCGTCGACCAGCCACCGCCGCCAGCCGGCGAGGGCTGCAAGGCCATACTTCCAACGCCGCGCCCGGAAGCCATGGCCACCCCCAGCCGGCGCCTGCCTGCCGCATGCAATGCGGTGTTCAGCCAGTAAAAATGGGTGCGCTGATGCGAGTCGGTTGGTGAGCGGCGGCTTCTGCGTGCCCTCAGCGGGGGATGATCCGTACCCGTCCGGCCGTATTGTCACGCCGCGCGACTTTCTCGTTTTCGGCACGACCGGGGATCGACCCGTCGTCGGCCCCACGATCCGGAGTGGCCATGCCGTTGAGCTTGCCCTCGTCCTCGCTGATGGAGGTGGCATCGGGATAGCCGGTGGTCAGGGTCTCGGTGCTGGCGGTCACTGGCGTGGCCTGATCGCTACCCCAGCTGGCGCTGCGTTCGTCGATGTCGATGGCGCCATTGCGCTCCATTAGTTGCTCGACTGCCTGCACCTGGCTGTCGTCTTCCAGCGTGACGGTGACAACGGTAGATCCGCGACGGGCCGCTTCGGGGTAGCGGCCCGCATGTTTACTGGAGTCGTCACCAAATATCTTGCTGAAAAAACTTCCGACCTTCTCAGCCACCGAAGCGTCATCGTCCGGCTCCTCGCCGATTACCTCGACGCGGCTGCTGTCCACGTTTTGCGGGTTGAACGAGGCGGAGATCTGTATGGCGTCGTTGGCCACGCCCTGGCTCAGGAGTTCGGTTTTGACTTGTTCGGCTTCGGTGTAGCGGTCGAAGGCGGCAATGAGAATCTGGGTCATGGTTCACCTGTGGGCTGTTCAGGCCTGGCTGCGGTTGGAGTGCGCGGCGAGCGTCTCGCGCGCGAAGGACGAACACGTGCCGTCCTGACTGTTTGGGCGGGAGCCGGCAGGATGGTTCCGCTCGCTCTCATTACGCCATGCTTCGGCGGTATCTGAGGTGGGCAAAAGCCGCACGTGTCACGCGCGGCGTGATGCGCAGGCAGGGTCAGCCGTTCACCACCTTGCCGCCGTTGATGTGAATGGTCTGGCCACTGACATAGGACGAGTCCTCGCACGCAAGGTACACATAGGCCGGGCCCAGTTCGGACGGCTGGCCGCAGCGGCCCATGGGCATCTGGCTGCCGAAGTCCTCGAGCAGTTGCGGGTCATGCTTGCCAAGGGACGGCGGCTGCAGTGGCGTCCAGACCGGGCCGGGAGCGATCTGGTTGACGCGGATGTCGCGCTCGATCAGCTGCTGCGACAGGGCACGGGTGAAGCCATCGATGGCGCCCTTGGTCGAGGTGTAGTCGACCAGCATCGGGTTGCCGATGAAGGAGTTGATCGATGTGGTGTTGATGATCGACGCACCTGCCTTGAGATGGGGCAGGGCGGCGCGGGTGAGGTAGAAGTAGCCATGGATGTTGGTGGCGAAGGTCTTCTCCCACTGCTCGTCGGTGATGTCCTCGAGACGCGTCTGGACTTCCTGCCGCCCGGCGTTGTTGACCAGCACATCCAGCTGACCGAAGGTCTTCACGGTTTGTTCGACGGCATCGTTGCAATGGCTGCTGTCGCGAATGTCGCCGGGCAACAGCAGGCAACGCTGGCCCTCGGCTTCGATCATGCGCTTGGCGTTTTCCGCATCCTCATGTTCTTCGAGGTACATGATGGCCACGTCGGCTCCTTCGCGAGCGAAGTGCACCGCAGCTGCACGACCGATGCCGCTGTCGCCACCGCTGACCAATGCCACCTTGCCGGCCAGCTTGCCGCTGCCTTTGTAGCTGTCACGGATGAACTCGGCCTGCGGGTGCATCTCGGTTTCTCGGCCGGGTAGACGGTCCTGTTGTTGTGCGGGGATCTTCGGGTAAGCCATACAGGCTCCAGTGAGGTGGATGGGTTCTGTAGTTACGGCTGGCGCCAGGTGGGAAAGTTTCGGCAGCACGCCGAACGGTGCAGCAGGCGGTGGCCGTGATCGGCCACTCGTCGCGACACCCATGCCTGACCTGACACCGGCAATCGGCGCGCGTAGAATCCGCGCCGCGCCGACTGGCCAGTCGCCCCCGACGATGTTTTCGTCATCTCGCTCGTAATCGAAGGCTAGCGGGACGGGCCACGTGGCGGTCAGGCAAGGCCGTTTTCCTTCACACCCGACATTCGCCACGCTGCGGCGCGCCTTCCTGGCGTACCGGGGCTGCCGTTTGCTTTCCAGACATTCATCAACATGAACGAATCGCAGTGCTCCCGGCCCGGGAGCTGGCTCAGCGTCGTCGCGCTGGCCCTGGCCGCTTTCATCTTCAATACCACCGAGTTCGTCCCGGTCGCCTTGCTCAGCGACATCGGCCGTTCGTTCGGCATGCTGCCCGGCCAGGTCGGCCTGATGCTGACCATCTACGCCTGGGTGGTGGCCTTGATGTCGCTGCCGATGATGCTGCTGACGCGCAATTTCGAGCGCCGTACCCTGCTGATCTTCATCTTCGTGGTGTTCATCAGCAGCCATCTGGTGTCGAGTGTGGCGTCGAGTTTCGGCATGCTGATGCTCAGCCGCATCGGTATCGCCCTGGCGCACGCGGTGTTCTGGTCGATCACCGCATCGCTGGCCGTGCGCGTCGCCCCGCAAGGCAAGCAGGCGCAGGCGCTGGGGCTGCTGGCCACCGGCAGTGCGCTGGCAATGGTGCTGGGCATCCCGCTGGGCCGGGTGGTTGGCGAGCTGCTGGGCTGGCGCACAACCTTCCTGTCGATTGCCGTGATCGCTGCACTGGTCGTGCTGGTGCTGGCGCGCACGCTGCCGTTGCTGCCGAGCCAGAACTCCGGCTCGTTGCGCAGTTTGCCAGTACTGTTCAAGCGTCCGGCGCTGGTGGCTGCCTATGTGCTGACCGCACTGGTTATCACCGCACAGTTCACCGCCTACACCTACATCGAGCCGTTCGCACAGACCATCGCGCGTCTGAGCGGTGACATGACCACGGTATTGCTGTTGCTGTTCGGAAGCGCCGGCATCCTCGGTTCGGTGCTGTTCAGCCGCTACAGCAATCGTTACCCGAAGGGCTTCCTGATCGCGGCAATTTCCATCATGGCGACCTGCCTGTTGCTGTTGTTGCCAGCCGCACGTGACAGCTCGCTGCTGGGCGCACTGGTGGTGGTATGGGGCATTGCCGGAATGTGCTTTGGCCTGGCATTGCAGGCTAAGGTGCTGAACCTTGCATCCGATGCCACCGATGTCGCCATGGCCATGTTCTCCGGTATCTACAACGTCGGCATCGGCGGCGGCGCGCTGCTGGGGAGCCTGGTCACGCAACACCTGGGACTGAGCAATGTCGGCATCGTCGGAGGATTGCTGGCGCTGAGTGGCGTGGTGCTGTGCGCTTTTGCTACCTATCGTTTCGCCCGGCCGGTGAACAGCGCGGCACTCTGACGGTTGACGAGGCGGCGAGAGTTCGTCCGGCTGCCCCTCGTCGCGGAGCCGTCCGGGGTGGGGAACCCTGGGGAGGTAAGAGGTACCCATCCTTATATCCCTTCCAGGACGCGTTCATGAAACTCTCTGAAAAGCTCGACAAGAATCGCCTGTTATTCGGCGGCATCGCCGCTGCCTCTGCCCTGGCCTTGCCGCGCGGTCGTTTGCGCACCGCGGCCTATGCCGCCGCGGTGCTTGGCATCGGGTCTGCGCTGACCGGCAGGCAAGCAGAAGAATCGGCCAGCGACCTACCCGAGGCTCCTGAGCTGGTCAGGAGCGCGATGGTCAACGGTATCCTGATGCGCTGGGAAGAACAGGGTGCCACCGAGCCGGATGCCATTCCGGTGATCCTGCTGCACGGCATCCCGACGCACCCGCGCTTGTGGCGCTACGTCGTCCCCCAGCTGGTGCAGACCAACGTACGCTGCCTGGCATGGGAGCTGGTGGGGTTCGGTTGGTCGATGGAGCAGGGGCTCGATCGAGACATCTCGGTCGCAAGCCAGGCGGACTATCTCTATGGCTGGTTGCAGCACCTGGGCATCCGTCAGGCAGTCTTCGTCGGGCATGATGTGGGCGGTGGTGTGATCCAGCAGCTGCTGGTCAAACACCCCGAGCTCTGCCGCGGGCTGGTGCTGGCGGACTGTGTGGCCTACGACAACTGGCCAGTGGCGGCGGTACGGGCGGCCAAGAAGCAGACCGGGGTAATCGGCAAATTGCCGTCAGCCCTGCTCAAGCCGATCTTCCTGGCCGGACTGGCCAACCTCGGTCATGACCAGGCCGGGCGCCGGGCCAGATCGGCGGAACTGCATTGGCAGCCATATTCCCGAGCGATCGGCCCGAAGGCCTTCGCTCACCAGCTCGATAGCATGAGTGCCCGCGATACCCAGGCATTGGCTGGAAAGCTGTCAGTGATCGGCGGGGTGAAGCGCGTCGTATGGAGCGACGCCGATCCGCTGGAATTTGCCACTGGCGAACGCCTGGCCGAGGAGCTAGGTGCACCGCTGATCCGTATCCCGAAGGGCCGGCATTTCAGCCCCGAAGACCATCCGGATGTGATTGCACGAGCCATCAACGAAGTGATCGCCGAGGTTCAGGGCAGCAGTGACGGCGAAGCCCTTTCAGGCGGCGAGCAACCATGAGCGCTGAACCCGGGTGGGTCATTTGAGCTCGTTGGCAAAGCGCCCTACCGCACTGACGACTTGTTTCGCGCCGTCCTGAATCTCGACGATCACGGCGCCGGCCTGGTTCGCCAGTGCCAGGCCCTGGGAAGCCTGCTCGCGGCTGTTGGCCATTTCCCGAACGGCTTCGTCGACCAGCGACTGGTTTTTTTCCACCACGCTGACGATCTCTTCGGTGGCTGCGCTGGTGCGGCCTGCGAGCTGCCGAACTTCATCGGCCACGACCGCGAAGCCCCGGCCCTGTTCCCCGGCACGCGCCGCTTCGATGGCTGCGTTGAGTGCGAGCAGATTGGTCTGTGCAGCGATGCCGCCGATGGTCTGCACGATGGAGCTGATGAGATGTGATTGCTGGCCCAGCGCCTCGATACCCTGGGTTGCCGACTCCACTTCTTCGGCGATGCGTTGCATGGTCGCGACCGTGTCTTTGACCACCACGGCGCCGCGCTCGGCACAGGTGTCGGTCTTGCGCGACACGTCATAGGCGATGCTGGCCGCTTCCCGGACTTCTTCTTCCCGAGCGACCTGCTCGGTCACGACACTGGCGAGCTTGACCACTTTGCAGAGCTTGCCTTCGGTATCGTAGACGGGGTTATAGGTCGCTTCGAGCCAGACGTCCCGGCCCATGCTGTCGATGCGCTTGAAGCGATCCGCGACGAACTCGCCGCGATTGAGCGTCTCCCAGAACGCCTGGTACTGCTGCGAAGAGGCTTCCTCGTGAGTACAGAACATGCGGTGGTGCTTGCCTACGATCTGTTTGAGCGAATAACCCATGCCCTTCAAGAACGGCTCGTTGGCGGTAACAACCGTGCCGTCCAGGTTGAACTCGATGACCGCGGAGGAGCGGAGCAGGGCATTGATAAACGCCTCGTTCTCCTTTGCCAGCTGCAGCTCCTTTGTCACTTCCCGTCCATAGCCGCTGATGTGCAGCAACGCGCCTGCTTTGTCCTGAACCGGGTACCAGTCGATGTGCAGCCAGGCGAGACTGCCATCGGCACGCAGAAAGCGGTAATCGTCGTTGACCGGCGCCAGCTGGGACACCGCCGTACGGAATTTCTGGAAGCACGGCAGGGCCTTCACGTAAGCCGGCACGATCTCCAGCATGGCGCGTCCCTGTAGCTGCTCGACGCGGTAACCGAGCGTGCTGGCGAATGCCTGGTTGAGGCCCACCATCCGGAATTCCGGATCAAGGGTGACCGACAATTTCGTAGCGCTCATCTGATCGCGAAGTTGACGCAGCAGGGATAGCTCGGCAGCCTGCTCTTCGAGTTGTTTTTTGAGATGGCCGTTGAACATGGGGGGCACCAGGAGCTGAGTGGACGTGCCTCTCTATCGGCATGCTGCCGGAGTTCTTGATACACGTTCATCGGCTTGGATCGCGACTGCAATAGCTGAGGTTCGCCTTGCCTGGCCGAAAAAGCGGGTTCGGCAAGGGTTGGCCGGGCGTGTGAAGGCTGTGCGATCAGTCGGCCCGTTCAAGACGCACCCGGATGACCCCTGAGCGAGTGCTGGCGATGCTTTGAAAAGCGGCCTTGGACAAATCGATGACCCGCCCGCGCACGAAGGGCCCGCGGTCATTGATGCGCACCACGACGCTTTTACCGTTGCGGGTATTGATGACCCGCACCCTGGTGCCGAAGGGCAGGGTGCGGTGGGCGGCTGTCAGCGAGTGCTGATCGAAGCGTTCGCCACTGGCGGTCAACTTGCCATGGTGCTGTTGGGCATAGAAGGACGCCTTGCCAGAGCCTATGGCTTCGCCCTGCTCGGTGGATGACTGGGGCTCGGTGCCGGGCGCCTGCTCCCTGGACGGGGGTGATGCGCAACCAAAGAGTGTTGTGATCAGCGATAACACGATGACCCAGCGAATTGTCCCAAGCATGCTCGTTCCTTGTCTGCTTATGAGAAGCGGCGCTGCTCGACCTGTCAAAGTATCGAGGAAATTGCGGCCTGCCCCGGCTTATGGTTGTTTCTGAAATTCTCTTGAACGCGATCTAAGCGCATTGACCAACTTTGAATTGCGATGCTTCATCTTCAGGTCGGGCTTCGTTTCGTACACTTCTGGCTTTCTCGCCGCACCAGCAGGTACGTTTCGCATTGTCTGCTGCCGTCTCTTTTCGTCAGTCGGTCGATAGCGCAAGCAGTTGCCGACGAACAGCAGACAACCGTATTGCCCGAAGTTCAGATCGTCTATACGCCAGTTGTGGCGGAGCAGGTTCTTAAGCAGGGGAGTGAAGTCAGCAGTGCCAGCAAGGGCTGGGTGCCGATCCGTGAAGAGGCGCGCTACGTGGGCGAGCTACAAGCCAATGTAATGCGCCAAGAATCGCAGGTTTAAGCGTCATTCACCTTCTGAGTACATGGCGCATTGCCGTGGCTGTTCAGAGCAGCCACGGACAACCAGCTTTTGTGCTGCAGTGGTTAGTCAGGCGTGCGGCTTGTTGCGGATGGTCTTCATCAGGTCGGCCGGGGTGATATGGCCGACGACGCTGCTGGCGCTGCCGGGCTGCGGCAGGTTGAGAATGTTGCCCTTGATCTTGCCGATCACGTGCATCTCGCACGGCTTGCAGTCGAACTTCAGTGTCAGCACCTCGTCACCGTGTACGAGCTGCATTGGCGCGACCTTGGTGCGCACGCCCGTCACGCCCTTGGCCTGTTTCGGGCACAGGTTGAAGGAGAAGCGCAGGCAGTGCTTGGTGATCATCACCGGAACTTCGCCGGTTTCCTCGTGGGCCTCGTAGGCCGCATCGATCAGCTGCACGCCATAACGGTGGTAGAAGGCCCGGGCCTTCTCGTTGTAGACGTTGTAGAGGAACGAGAGGTGCGATTCGGGATAGACCGGCGGCGGCACGCTGACCGGCTTGCGCCCGCCGCGCGAACGGATGGCTTCGCGGGCGTCAGTCAGCGCCTCGATGGCTGCGCGGCGTAGTGCCTTTAGCTGCGAGTTGGGGATGAAGAACGCCTGCGGCGCGTCCACGTCCACTTCTTCGGCGTGGTAGATCGTGGTCCCCAGCTGGCTCAGCAGGTCGGCGATCTGGCCGGGCACCTGCTCGGGCTTTTTCGCTTCGCCGAATGGGCCGGGCAGGGTGGCCGTGGCGTAGGCGCCTTCTTCGCTGGTGACATGCAACTCGAGATCGTCCGCTCTCAGGCGGGCCAGCCAGCGCACGCCGACGCGGCGCTCGGCGGACGTTTTCAGTAGGGCCTGTTGCCAGTTGTGGTCCAGGTTGCGGTTGAGCGGATGGTTGGGTCGCAACTGGCGCAGCGCGGTCGGCATCTCGTTTGGCTCGACGCGGTACTGCCAGAGCGGCTGGCCGTCTTCCTCGAGCTGCGCGAGCGGCTCGACCACGCTGGCGCGGAAGCCCACCACCTCGCGCTTGACCAGCACGTTCAGGCCGTCGCCGTTGGACAACGGCTCGCGGGTCTGCACGGTTAGGTCATGCTTGCCGACCTTGAGCACTTCACCCACGGCGAGCCCGGTGAAGGTCGGCGAGTCGAAGGCGCCGATGTCGATCTTGCGGTCGGTGACGAAGTAGTCGGTGCTGCCGCGGTGGAAGGTCTTGTCCGGGTCCGGCACGAAGAAGTGGTCGGTGCGGCCGCTGGAGGCGCGGGCCAGATCGGGTCGGTCCAAGAGAATTTCGTCGAGGCGCTGGCGGTAGTAAGCGGTGATGTTCTTCACATAGCTCACATCCTTGTAGCGGCCTTCAATCTTGAAGGAACGCACGCCTGCATCCACCAGCGCGCGCAGGTTGGCGCTCTGGTTGTTGTCCTTCATGGACAAGAGGTGTTTCTCGAAAGCGACCACCTGGCCCTTATCGTCCTTCAGCGTGTAGGGCAGGC
The DNA here is from genome assembly GCA_002387205.1 of Stutzerimonas stutzeri. GTDB lineage: Bacteria > Pseudomonadota > Gammaproteobacteria > Pseudomonadales > Pseudomonadaceae > Stutzerimonas > Stutzerimonas stutzeri_N. The sequence goes on from DGLA01000024.1 coordinate 224,958, forward strand.
GGCAGGCTTGCGAGCAATCGCCGCGGTTGGCGCTGCGGCCGGTTTGCGCATGGCTGATGTTGCACTGACCGGAAAACGCCACGCACAGCGCGCCGTGGATGAAGAACTCGATGGCCGCGTCGGTCGCATCGCTGATTGCGCGGATTTCCTGCAGGTTCAGTTCGCGGGCCAGCACAAGCTGCGAGAAGCCGGCCTGGTCCAGAAACTTGGCGCGCTCGAGGGTGCGGATGTCGGTCTGGGTGCTGGCATGGATTTCGATTGGCGGAATGTCCATTTCCATCACACCCATGTCCTGCACGATCAGTGCATCCACGCCGATTTCGTAGAGCTGCCAGATCAGTGCGCGCGCGGCTTCCAGCTCGTCGTCATGCAGGATGGTGTTGATCGTGACGAACACGCGGGCATGGAACAGGTGGGCGAATGTCACCAGCTCGGCAATGTCCGCCACGCTGTTCTCAGCGTTGTGCCGTGCCCCGAAACTCGGCCCGCCGATGTACACCGCATCAGCGCCATGCAGGATGGCCTCGCGGGCGATGGTGGTGTCCCGAGCGGGGGAGAGCAGTTCGAGATGGTGCTTGGGCAAGGACATGGGCGCGGACCGGCTGTGAATCGAAAGTCGCGCATTGTAATGGCTTGGAGCCGGTTTGGGGTTGGCCGCCGGGCGAGTAGGGCGCGCTATCAATTTTAATGGCTTGGTCGTTCGTTCGTTTCATCGAGGGGCTTTCGGCGGGTTGGGCACGAATATATAATGCGAAAGATTCTCATAATCGATCCCATTACATGGAAGCCAGAGATGTCGAACACCACGTTTGCCGAGTTCAACCCCGCTGCCGGTCGCTCAAAGCTCGCCCTGAAGCCGCTCACACTGGTAGTTCACCTACTCGCGGTTGGTGCGATCCTTCCCGCCATGCCTGTTTACGCCCAGTCCGCCGCTGCAACTGAGGCAGACGAGGCAACCACGCTCGAAGCGGTCACCATCACCGGTAAGGCGGTGCAAGACGTGACGGAAGGAACTGGCTCCTACACGACGGGCGCGGCACGCACATCCACCCCGCTCAGCATGTCCCTTCGCGAAACGCCGCAGTCGGTCAGCGTGATAACGCAGCAGCGCATTGAAGATCAGGACATGCAGACCATCCTTGATGTGGTGAATAACACCACCGGTGTTTCGGTCAACCGTTACGAAACGGATCGGGCGCAGTTCAACGCGCGTGGGTTCGCGATCAACTCCCTGATGATCGACGGTGTGCCGACTATATGGGAGCAACCATGGAGTTCGGGCGAGATGTTCAGCAGCCTGGCGATGTATGACCGTGTCGAGGTGGTGCGCGGAGCAAACGGTCTGATGGCGGGGGCCGGAGACCCGTCTGCTTCGCTCAATCTGGTCCGCAAACGTGCAAGCAGCCGCGAGCTGACGGGTTCGGTCGAGGTCAGCGCTGGAAGCTGGGATACCTATGGTACGGAGGGCGACCTGTCGTTCGCCGTCAACGAGGCCGGTACGATACGTGCCCGGTTGGTGGGTGAGTTCAACGAGGGAGACAGCTGGATTGACCTGAAATCCAAACAGCGCGAAACCTTCTACGGGACCATGGACATTGACCTCACTCCAGACACCACCCTTTGGTTCGGTCTGAGCCGGCAGACAAACGACTCCGACTCGCCGATGTGGGGCGGCCTGCCGATCTGGTATGCCGATGGCAGCCGTACGGACTGGAGCCGTTCCAAGACGACCTCTGCCAAGTGGAGTAAATGGGACAGCACGTACGACACCTACTTCATCAATCTCGATCACCGCTTCGCCAATGACTGGGAATTGAACCTGAGCTACAACCGCGGCGAACGCAGCTCCGATTCTTATCTGCTGTACCTGTCGGGTAACCCGGGCCGCGACGGCAGCGCACCGATGTCATCCTTTCCTGGCTCCTACAAGACTGAAACCGTGCAGGACGATTACAGCATCCGCTTTGGCGGGCCGGTGATGCTGTTGGGGCGCGAACACGAGGTCGCTTTCGGCTACATCTATAGCCAGCAGGACTTCGATGCCGACAGGCGTGTCGCGCAGAGCGGCTTCGGTGGCGTCGCCAATTTCGACGCCTATGACGGCGACTTTCCTGCGCCGGTCTGGGGAGGTCTGACGCCGTACAGCTACGGCGACCTGACCCAGAAAGGGCTGTACGCCGTGACTCGACTGAGCGTAACGGACGATCTGAAAGTGATCCTGGGCGCGCGTGACAACCGCTACGAGAAGACCAGTGACGACACCCCGTTCACGTCGCCCTCCCGCCTGGACGAGCATGAACTGACGCCCTACGCCGGCATCGTTTACGACCTGACAGAAAACCTGTCGGCCTATGCCAGCTACACCGATATCTTTCAGCCCCAGGCGCGGCGGGATATTAGCGGTCAGCAGTTGGAATCGGTCATCGGTGAAAGCTACGAGACAGGCCTGAAAGGCGAATTCTTCGAAGGCCGGCTAAACGCGTCCGCGGCCATCTTCAAGATCAAGCAGGATGGCCTGGGCGAGAGCACGGGTATTGCCGTTCCCGGCGGCATGGCGGGAGAGTTTGCGTACGAGCCTATCGACGTGACAAGCGAGGGCTTCGAACTGGAGATCTCCGGCGAGCTGGCTCCGGATTGGAATCTCATGGCGGGCTATACCCAATTTGAAGTCGAGGACCCGGACGGTAACGCTCGCAGCACGCGCTTCCCCACCAAACTGGTGCGGACTTTCACGACCTACCGTCTACCGGGTGCACTCAATAAGGTGACCATCGGCGGCGGCGTAAACTGGCAGGACAGCATCTACACCTATGCCACCAACCCCGCCGGCAACCGGGAGAAGGTCGAGCAGGAAGCCTATGCGCTGGTCAACCTGATGGCGCGTTACGAGGTGACCGAGAACCTCACCGCTCAATTGAATGTGGACAATCTGACCGACGAGGAATACTTCGACATGTTCGAGGCCTATGGCGCGCTGACATACGGTGCGCCCCGCAGCGTCACTGCATCCGCGAAGTATCGCTTCTAACGGATGCATTGGCAGAAGGGTTGCTTGTCAGGGTGATCCAGAAAGCCAATATCAAAAGCCCCGGCCGCAAGGCCGGGTTTTTCCGTTAGCGATGCCTAGCTTCTCTGGCAGAAGAGCCGCGACGCAGATGGGCGGAGTTTTAGGTTCTGGGCAATGGGCCCCCGATCGACATCTGTTCGCGCCGCTGATTTGTACCGTGAACGGCTATGAACAGGCTGTGCCGCACGGGCCTGGAGATAGTTCCGCTTGCGCTTAGGCGTCCAGCCGCTCGATGTCCTATAGCGACGCCACTACCCCCCAGATCGCCGCGCCTAGCACGGGCAACGACATCGCCACCCGCGGCGCATAGGGGACCAACATCAGCAACGCGAAGCCCGTCAGCGAGACCAGGCCGAACCAACCGACCACGGCCATGCCGCTGGGCCAGACCTGGCAAGCAGCGAAAGCGGCCAGCCCGAGCAGAACGCTACCGGCTGGTATGCATACGCGACGGAGCCCAATCGGTACGCGCGGATTGACCAGCTGCTTCCAGTGGCGCTCTTTGCCCAGGCAGAAACCCAGCATGCCGGCGTAGGCCAGCATCAGACTGGCGAACAGGGCTGGACCGTTCATGAGGATGCTCCGTGAGCTGCGCGGCTTGGGCGAGGCGAGTGGGCGCTTCGGGCGGCGATCACCGTCGGGATTTTCCGAAGGGCCCAGCCCAACAGCAGCCCCATCGAGACCACGCTCGCCAGTAGTGATAGCCGCATGCTGTCCAGGGTGCCCTGTGCATTCCAGAGGTCCAGTAGCGGCAGGGTCACGGCCAGCAGTGCAGTGCATGAAAGCTGTTCGCGCCAGGCAGTCAGCGGCTTACGCAACCAGGCGTGTAGCCAACTCAGTGCCCAGATTCCGAAGAACACCCGCAGCTCCCAGTCCTGACGGTCAGCAAGCGCAGCCGGCAGCAGCCGATTACTCCATAGCAGTGCCGTACAGGCCAGCAGGAGCCCAGCGACGACCGCTATGTTGAGGCTCTCCACCACCCGCAAAAAGTGCGGGTTCGCCTTGGCCTGCTTGCGCTGTTTGACTGCGTAGAGCACAAGCCCCGTACCGATCATGGCGCAGCTGATCAAGCCGCAGACGAAATACAGCCAGCGCATGGGATAACCACCGAACTGAGCGAAATGCAGGCCCGCCATCACCCGCTGGGTCAACTGGCTGGTGCGTGACGGCTCCGGGGCCTGGATCAGCTCGCCGCTGACGCCGTCGAAAACCATGCCTTCGCCCTTGGTCAGCTCGATGCGGTTGCCCAGCACGGGGCGCGCCGTGACCTGGGCGTTGGTCTTGCCAGGGTTGCTGACGGCCAGACCGCCGATCATTCCGGGCCCGTAGTGCGCTTCGGCTTGGCTAACAATCTCGCCCAGTGGTAGCAGTGGTGCCGCTAGCTTCAAGGCGGGCTGACCGCCACGGCTTTCACCGCGTGCTGCCTGTCCGGTTGTTCGGCCTGCTTGTGCGTCGCGGAAATAGGCCTGGCGATCGCCTTCGTAAACGGCATCCACCGCCGCAGGCATGTAAAGCAAGAAGAAGATCGCCAAGCCGGTGTAGGTGATCATCAAGTGAAACGGTAGTAGCAGGACGGCACTGGCATTGTGCGCGTCCAGCCAGGAGCGCTGTCCCTTGGCTGGGCGAAAGGTGAAGAACTCCTTGAAGATCTTCTTGTGGATGATGACCCCGCTGACCAGCGCCACCAGCATCGCCATGGCAGCGAATCCCACCACCCATACCCCGAGGGTGCGCGGCAGGTGCAGGGTGTAGTGGAAATGGAAGAAGAAGTTGCCGCCGATGGTTTCGCGCGGCTCGATGGTGGCCCCGGAAAACGGGTCCAGCTGAGTGCTTACGGCGTCGCGGCGACGTTCGCCGACGGATACGCTGAGATCAGGCGAGCGCTCAGTCGGCAGGCTGATGTTCCAGTTCGATTGGTCCGCATGGTTGTCCGTCAGCCAGCGCTGCGCCACATTAGCTGCAGCGGCAGGTGTCTGCGCCCGATCGGTCAGCTCCGGTTGCATCCACCAGTTGATCTCCTTGTCGAACACTGCAAGGGTGCCGGTGAGAAAGATGGCGAACAGCATCCAGCCGAGCAACAGCCCACACCAGGTGTGCAGCCAGGACATCGATTGCGTCAGGCTGCCTTTCATCTCAACACCTCCAGCAACTGCGGCCAGAACCCGGTGACCGCCAAGGGAAGGGTGAGTCCGGCACCGATCAGTACCCGTTGGAGCGAGGCTGCCGCGAATGCCCAAAGCAAGAACGTCAGGTACACGACGAACGACAGCAACGACGCGGTGGTAATCGCGTCCACCGGATCCATCGGCAGCCACTGGGCGAGCGCTGCAGTGAATGCATAGGTGAAGGCGTAACCGCCCAGAATAGCCAGCATGGTGCGGGCCACGACGGCAGGCCAGGCCCTTCTTGGTTGAGTGGCAGAACGGGTCACGACGCGCTTTCCAGTGAGGGGCTTACGAAAAATGCCCAACCGTCGTAAGCGCCGGCCGGGCATGTTGTGATGAACCGATGACGCTTTGCCGCCCGGTCCGAACCTGCGGTCGTTACGTGCGTCGTCTGAACGAGGAGAGCCACCTTGGGGAAGGTGTCTCCCTCTTGACCACTTAGAACGAAGCGCTCACCCCCAAGGTGTAGCGACGCCCGTCCAGCACGGTTTCGTAGCTGTCGTAGTCGATCTGCTCGTTGAAGATGTTGTACACACCGGCCAGCAGCTTGACGTTCCGGTTCAGCGCATAGGTGCCGCCCAGGTCGACCAGGGTGTACGCCGGGGTACTGTCCGCCATGCTGGTGCGCGACAGGTATTCCGAGGTTTCGCTGCGGTAGTTGAGCCGCGCCCAGGTGCCAAGGCGGTCGCTGGCCTGCCAATCGAGCATGGTATTGAACATGTGCTTGGGCATCTGGTTCAGCGGCTCGCCGCGGAAGTCACCGCTACGCTGTTCCGATTCGGTGTAGGTGTAGTTGGCACCCAGGGAGAGCGTCTCGGTGATATCCCAGTCGAAGGTCGCCTCGACGCCGCGCATGCGCGCTTCGTCGACGTTCACGCGGTCGCTGATGAAACGGTACGCTTCGCCATTGACGACGCACTGACCCGAGGCATTGCCGGTGGTATCCGTGCAGCGGCGAAGCTCGGTGATCTTGTCCTCGAAGTCGGTGTTGAACAGGGTCACGCCCGCCGAGACACCGTTGAGGCTGTCCCATAACACGCCGATTTCCTGGCTCAGGCTTTTTTCAGGGTTGAGTGCCGAGTTGCCGACGATCACAGCGGGGTCGCCCCGGCCTCCGCCGGTGATCTGGCCCCAGTTGTCCACAGCCGCACGGATATCCGGCGAGCGATAGCCACTGGAAACGCCACCTTTTAACGTCCACTGCTCCGCTGCTTGCCATACACCGTAGACGCGTGGAGACCAATGGGTGCCGTAGTTTTCATCTCGGTCCATGCGCAGGCCGGTGGTCAGCGCAAAGCTGTCGGTCAGGCTCCACTCGTCCTCAGCGAACAGCGCCCAGGACCAGCGTGTCAGCTGGGTCAGGTCCTCAGCGCCGGCCAGTTGGTTGCCCTCGTCGGACAGATCCTCGTATTTGTATTGGCCACCGAGTGTGGCGATGTGGTCACCCAGGAACAGCGAGCCTTGCGTATTGAACACGCTGTTTTCCAGCTCCATTTCGCGCCCTGGGTTTTCGATGCGCTCCTGCTGCAGATAAGTGTCGGACTGGCCCCAGTCCCAGCGGCCGGTGTGGCTGATGGCGTAATGAGTACGGTCGTAATCCGATAGCGAGTCGCTGATGCCCGTGCCGGAGCGGCCTACGCTGGCGTTTCGCTCCTGCTCGGTCTTGCCTGCTTCCAGAACGATGTCATTGGACGCGTTCGGCGTGAACGCCAACTTGGCCGTTGCGCTGTCGGTCTTCTGCTCGTTGAAACCGCGAGGGATGTCGTCCTCGTCCCGGCGAGACGTCTGTCCGAAGATTTGCAGCCCCAGGAGGCCATCGACTAGGGGACCGGACAGATGTCCGTTCAGAATGTGGTAGTCACCGGAATCGGAGCGGTCCTGGAAGGTCTTTTCGGTCCGCACGCCGCCGCGCCAGGTATCGGCCACCTTGCGCGTGATGATGTTGATTACGCCGCCCATGGCATCGGAGCCATAGAGGGAAGACATCGGCCCACGCACGACCTCAATGCGCTCGATAGCCTCCAGGGGAGGCGTCCAGCCTTGTTCGATGCCAGGCCCGTCGCTGTTGGGACGCGTCGCGCGCGATTCCATGCGTTTGCCGTCGATAAGGATCAGCGTGTACTTGGACGCCATGCCACGAATGCTGATATCGCTGGAGCTGGCTCCGCCGGTAATGACCACCCCTGGTATGTCACGTAGCGCATCGGTTACGTCACGATAGGACTTACTCTCGAGTTCCTCGCGGGTTACCACCGAAATCGACGCGGGAGCCTGCTTGATCTGCTGTTCGAAACCGGAAGCGGTAACCACGACGTTCCCCAGCTCGACGGCTTCCTGCGCCTGAGCCATACCACCCATAGATGCCACCGCAGCGATCGCACAAGTCAGTTTGTGCCGACAGTAGATAACCATTACAGCGTTCCCCCTCAAAAGCATCCGTCCTGATCGCCCTTTTTGGGCGCGCTTGCAACGGTGGTGATATTCAGCACCACCGCGTACGGATAGTATTCATTCGCATTTGAGAGTAAAGCGCGTTTACAAACTATACACTTCGCAGCCGGATGTTCATCTGCAGCCCAGCGGAGCCGTTTTCGGCCCAGATCTCGCCGCCCTGCATCAGTACCATGCTTCTAGCGATGGCGAGACCCAGCCCGAAACCGTCGCCCCCTGGGCGGGCCGTGCTGAGTCGGGCGAACGGAAGGAAGATGGCGTGCAACTGTTGCGGGGGAACGCCCGGACCCTGATCTGCGATGCACAGACGCCATTGTTCGGCCTCACGATGGGCCGTGAGGCAAATGGCGGCGCCCGCAGGGGAGTGCCGAATGGCGTTTCGCAGAATGTTCTCCATGGCTTGTGCTAGCGCGTTGAGGTTGCCAAGCACGCGGCAAGCGTCGGGCACCTCGGCTTGAATCCGTTCGCGCGGCCAGCCGGATTCAAAGCAGGCGTTTTCACACAGCAGGTCCCAGAGTGCCGGCACATTCACCGGTTCGCACTCGAAGCGCGGCTGCTCGCTGTCCAGCCAGGCGAATTGCAGGGTGTTGTCCACCAGTTGCTGCATGCAGAGCACTTCACGGTCGGTGCGGTTGCGCATGTCTTCGGCATCCAGCTCGCTTTCGCAGGCGACCCTCAGCCGGCTGAGCGGTGTCCGCAGCTCATGGGACAGGTCACGCAGCAGCTGCTGTTGCTGGCCGATGGTGTCGCGCAAGCGTTGGGTCAGGTAATCCAGTGATCGTCCCAGTTCGCCGAGTTCGTCACTGCGACGGGCGATCGAGGGGGGAAGCAGAGTCTCGAGTTGGTTGCCACGCGCCGCATTGGCCTGCCGGCGCAGGGCATCGAGCGGCGAAACCAGCAAGCGATAGAGCAGCCAGCAGAACAACATGGACAGCAACACCAACGGCACATATACCGCGGCGGTAGTGAGCAGGGCATGGTGCCGCCAGGGACGAAAGCGTTCCGGCAGCCGCATGATGAGTTGCGCGTCGACCTCCGGCATGGGGATGGAAATCAGCGGCAGCCCCTTGTTACGGCGGCTCATCGGCCACTCGACGTTGCGCACGAAGGTCAGCTGCTGCCGCTCCTGGGCGCTCAACTGTTGCCCACCGAGCGGCTGGAGTGTCGAGTCGACGACAACCATCCAGCTCGGCTCACTCTCGGCAACTGCTGCCAGCCACTGCGATAACTGGTCAGGCCCCTGTAGCAGGGCGGCCTGGGCCTGGTCGCCATAGCGGCCGAGCACCTCGAGGGCCTCCCGCGAGAGATAGGAGGTATTGTGGTCGATCTGTCGGCTAACGTAACCGCTGGCCCAGATCATGGCCAGGCAGAACCCCGCGACCAGCACTACCAGATGCCAGAACAATGAATGTCGGTTGGGCATCAGCAGCTTGGCCGGTCCAGTACATAGCCCTTGCCCCATACCGACTCCAGGCTGAGTGCAACGTGCTGGCGGGCGAGCTTGCGACGAATGTTGCTGATGTGCATGTCGAGGCTGCGATCGTGTTGCGAATAGCCCCGGCGCAAGGCTTGCTGGTAGAGGAAAGGTTTGCTCAGTACCTCGCCTGCCGTCTCATGCAGCACCCTGAGCAGGCGGTACTCAGTGGCAGTCAGTCCGATCCAACGGCCGCTGTAACGCAGGTCGCTGCGCTGGTCATCAAAATGCAACAGATCATCGTTTGCCGCCGCCGCCGCACTGCGCTCGCTACGCTCGTAGGCCACGCGGCGGAGTATGGCGGCGATACGCACCTGCAATTCTTCAATGCTGAACGGCTTGGGCAGGTAGTCGTCGGCGCCACTGTCGAATCCCTGGATGCGATGCGCTTCATTACCCAGTGCGGACATCATCAACACGGGTGTGCGTCGACGGGTTCGCAGTTCGGTCAGCAACTCCATCCCGCCGAGACCCGGCAACATCACGTCCAGCAGGATGAGGTCGTAATCGGTGTCGTGGGCCAGGGTCAATCCGGCTACACCCTCGTCAGCGAGGGTAACGCTAAAGCCGTGGCTCTCCAGCGAAGTCTTTAGATGCGCGCCGAGAACCGGGTCGTCCTCGATCGCCAGGATCTGCCGGGCAGTGGAAGCTGGCATGGCGGGTATCCGTGCAAATAGGAACGATTATAGATTGCGAGGGTGTAGGGACGGCAAGCTCGACGTTCAGGCGTACATGCAGGTGTTCGCAGCTGGGCTTCGCACGACAGGCTTGCTTGTTTTGCAGGCCATGCCGGAGTAGGGCGGGCCTGCAATTATTCGGAAACATGAGGGGCGCCGGCTTACCGGCGAAGCTGCCCGAGACGCACAAACAACCGAGCCGGCATTGCCGGCTCGGTTGTTTGTGGAGGGGTAACTATGAGGTAGCCACCCTAACGGCTAGATTACTGTTGTGTAACAGTCGCGATATTAGAGTTGCCCAACTGGGTGACGTATGCGGCGTCGTTATACCCAGACTGGGTCAGCGTCGCCACGTTATGGTCGCCGTCTTGAAGGACATAGGCATCGTTAAAGCTACCGCTTTGCTTGGAGATCAGCTGGTTTTCGTCGCCGTACTGATCGGCAGTCAGATCGTTGTCCCAGCCGGACTGGGCGATGTCCGCTACGTTTTTGTCGCCGCTTTGATAGAGGTCGACGTTGCCATAGTCACCTGTCTGCTTCACTTCAGCTTCGTTGCGGTTGCCTTTTTGCGCAATGGTTGAATCGTTCCATGCGCCGCTCTGCGCCACATCCGCTTCGTTGCGGTTGCCTTTTTGATAAATGTTCGAGTCGTTGTCACTGCCGCTTTGCTTGACTTCAAGGGAGTTGTACTCGCCACCGTATTGCTCGGAGTACGAAGAGTTGTTGTAGCCTGCTTGAGTCACTGTGGCGGTTTGGTGGTTGTCCCACTGATTGACGTCGACTTCGCCGTTCAGGCCGGCTTGAGTAACAGTGGCATCGTTGTGGTTGCCCTGTTGGAAAACGTACGAATCATCAGACGTACCGCTTTGCTTCACCGTGGCATCGTTGTGGTTGCCGTTTTGAGAAATGGCCGAGTCGTTGTATGCGCCGCTCTGCTTGACGAGCAAAACGTTCTTCACGCCACCCCACTGCTCCGAAACTGAATCGTTATCGTAGCCTGTCTGCGTCACTGTGGCAGTTTGGTGGTCGTTCCACTGCTTGACGACAGCATTGTGCTCTCCGCCGTTTTGATCGACCGTCGCGTTATTCTTGGTCCCGTTCTGGTAGACGTACGAGGTGTTTTCCGAACGATACCAGGGAGACTTCTGGGTGGTGGTGGCGACGTTCTGCGTTCCGACTTGAACCACTTCGGAGTTTTGCTTAGGACCTTCTTGCGTGACTGTGGCCGTTTGCTTATCGCCTGATTGGTAGACCTTGGCGTCGCTGTTGTCAGCAAATGCTTGTGCTGCGGAAACAGCGAGAATGGCGGCGAACAGGGTGTTTAGCTTGAACATTTTGGTATCTCTCCATGGATTGCGTGATCGGTCGCCTGGCGTACCGATTTGCCCACCTGCGCAGTCACCCTTTCCCAGAAAACGGTTCCAGCAATACGTGCCGTTTGCCCTGGCAGCTGGTGCTCGTTTCGCATCCGTGCCTCCTTGGGTTGGGGTGTTGCGCTTGGGTGTAGATAAGGTAGTCCCGCCTGAAAATTTCCCAATAGGTCGAACGGTTGAAATCGCCGCAATGATGGCAATTAACTCCATGTATCTGGAAATTCCTGGCAAGCACATGGCAACCGCCCGCGTCCATGACATGTCTATCGCTGACCTTCAGAGGCTAGCGCTGGACAATCTCAGCCGGCGAGCTTACAAAGACGCGCATCCACATCGGATGGCGTCACGCCTCCGACCGAATTGCTGCAGGTAGTAGAGCTGTGAGAAAGAAAAAGCCCGTGGATCCCATCCGTCAGGCAGAGAAGAATCGTGCGCACCGAGTCGGCTGGGTCATAGCCCTGGCCGGTATCGCAGTGGGTTTCGCGATGGTGCTGGCGAAGCAGATGTGATCCGGGTGTGCCTGTAGAAGGCTGTCGCTATCTGCTCACGGCTATGCAGCGGTAGCGCCGCTGCCATTATCGAGGGTGGCGACGAACCGGCGTTTCGGTCATCAAGAGCAGCAGCGGTAGTGGCCTGGCCACTTCTGGCCGCTCAGGCGTCTGGTCAACGGTGTAGGCATTACCGGCAATGCCGATGACGATGACCAGCAAAAGCAGCGCCCACATCCGCAGCGGAACCCGCCGAGCGTATGCCCGCAGGATTTCCGTTCCGTTGATGACGTGCTTCGCCTGATCGATGCTTTCTGCGTACGTAGCATGGGGCTGCGGGGTAACGTTATCGTTCGGCACCTGTTCGATCCTTGAGTCATGGCGCTTCATGTAGAAAGGCCGCGATCAGCGAGGCCCAGGTGAGGGTTGAACCGTTACAACGGCAGGTTGCTGTTGAACGAAACGCTCCGAATTGCTGGCGCAGCTTGCCGTGCGGGCGGCTGGATTGGAAGCCCTTTGGTAGATCGCAGCGTGTCTCTCCGGATCGCTCGGTCGGGCGAGGCGGGGTGAGGTGCGGGATGGCTGGCCAAGAGAGGACGCGGGGCTTCCGTTGGGTGCCAGATGAATCATGAGTCGTTCGATGATGTGTCCCCACGTCACGCATGGGGACACCGGGCTGACAGCGCCTGTCAGGCGAACACGAAATACTTGCGGACTGTTTCGACCACTTCCCAGGTGCCGGTCATGCCTGGCTCCACCACGAAGATATCGCCGGCCTTGAGATGGATGGGCTCCATGCCGTCCGGAGTGATGATGCAGTAGCCTTCCTGGAAATGGCAGTACTCCCATTTGACGTATTCCACTCGCCACTTGCCAGGCGTGCAGATCCAGGTACCCATGATCTTGCTGCCGTCATCGGATGTGTAGGCGTTGAGGTTGACGGTATGCGGGTCGCCTTCTATGCGTTCCCATTTGCAGGCATCGACGACGGGCATGGGCTGTGTATCGCGCAGTACGGTGATCGGTTTGTTGGCCATGGGCGCTCCGGATCGGTGGGGTAGGCCGCCCACCATAGAGCGTCGCTGTGTTGGCCAGTTGTCTGGGGTCGACACCTTGATATTCGTCTGCGCTTCCACGAGCGCTCTCGCGCAGATATCCGCGGCAGGATGGGTGCTGTTTTTCGCGATTCTCATCCATACAGAGCATGCAGTTGCCGTCCGCACGAGCGACTACGGCAGCAAGCTCCAGCCATTATGCTGGTGGCGATCGATTGGATCAGAGTGGGTGTCGCCGGCGGTGACATAGGTTGGTTGGTCCTTTTCGTTTGGCTGCCGGCTTTGTGAGGGTGATACAGATTCGCATTTACGAACGGTTTAATCTGGTCCTATAATCCGCGACCTTACTGTGAGGGGGCCTGTTCGTGGGCGTTCTTGAACTCCTCCGTTCCGTCACTTTCGTGCCGCTCATCGACCAGTTCACCAGCCTTTTCGACCTTAATGGCCGGCTGGGCGTGCTGTTTCTTTGCGTCTCCTATGCCGTGGCCTATGGCCTGTTCCGCTACCGGAAACAGCGCGGGCTGACCGATGCGGGCTCGTTCTGGCAGTTCATCGGCGGCGGCGCGGTGCATTTGCACCCCTCGGCATTGCTGGATTATCGCTACTACCTGGTGCGCGGCATCCTCAAGGTGGCATTTGTGATCCCACTCGTTGGCCTGGTGGATCCACACATTCTGCGAGCGGGCGACTATATCGGCTTCTTTACCAATCTCTGGGGCGCCAGGCCGCAGCTCGGGCAAACGCTGTCTCTGTCGTTGCTATACGGCCTGGGTGTTTTCCTGATCAGCGACTTCACCCATTACTGGGTGCACCGCGCCTTTCATTGCAGCTGGCTGTGGGAGTTTCACAAGGTCCATCATTCCGCGCCTGTCATGGTGCCAGTGACCGCCAGCCGCGTGCATTTTCTGGAGAAGGTCGTTGGCAAGCTGGTCGATCTCACTTTTCTCGGGGCGTATGCCGGCGTGTTCTGGTACGCCTGTGGCGGGGAGATCAGCCGTTACACGCTGTTCGGCGTGACCTATCTGGTCTTCATTTTCAATGCGTTGGCCGCCAACCTGCGCCACAGCCATGTCTGGCTGTCGTTCGGGCCGCGAATAGAGCACCTGCTGAACAGTCCGGCGCAGCACCAGATCCACCACAGTGATGCGCCGAGACACTTTCACAAGAACTTCGGTACCAACCTGTCCATCTGGGACTGGATGTTCGGCACGCTCTATGTCACCACCACCAAGCCGGAAGACATCCGCTTCGGCACTGCCGAGCAGGATTCGCACCGCTACCTGACGGTCTACAGCCTGATCGTCACGCCGTTCGTGGATAGCGCACGCAAGCTGCTGCCGCTGAAGCGACCGCATCCGGGATCGGCAGGGGCGCCCGAGGCATGAAGGCAGCGGCTCAATAAGGTTTGCGCGCCGCTCCAAAGCCTGGGCCGGAGCGGGTGTTGTTGCCCTTGGCCAGCCTGTCATAGAGCACCACATTCACCGTGGCCGCGAGATTCATGCAACCGTCGGTGGGGATGTAGACCACGTCCTCGCACCAGTCCCGGATTTCCTTGCTCAGTGAGCCATCCTCCGCACCGAAGATGTACAGCGCACGGTCGGGATGGGTGTATTCGGGCAGGGCGCGCGCGCCCTCGACCAGTTCCACAGCCACCGGCACGCAACCAAGCGGCAGGATCTTGCGCAGGTCATCGATATTGATCAGCGGAATGTCCTGATGAATCTTCTTGGTGTCGGTGACGAAATCCCTGGCACGGTCATAGCGGGTGCCGGTGTAGAACACCGAGGCGGCGCCGTAGCAGCCCGCCGCGCGCATGATTGCGCCGACGTTGGACGGTGACTTGGGGTTGCTCAGGCCGATGCAGGCGTATCGTTTGTTGCTCACAAGGAATGACTCGGACGGAAAACGCGCGAGTATAGGGGCCGCGCTGCCGGTTCGCCCCGGACATTATTCTCAGCGCAATCGCTACGGTCGTGGCTTCGGTAGTCGGTAGGGGCGGTCTGCCGCGACTGGCCCAGTGGTCCGCTGTGCGGAAACGGCAGCCCTGATCAGGCCGCCGTCACGGACAAGGCGCTCAGCCCTTGTTCGGCTTTGCCAGATTCCGCAGGACGTCCGCCAGCGTTCCCACATTGTCATGCACGACTACATGGAACCGGTCGGACTCAAGGTAGGCGCGCCAGTCGGCTTCGGACATGACCAGGGGCTGATCGATGTCTCGTGACAGCTTCGCCAGGCGTTCCCGGGCCTGCTTGAGCTTGTCGGGGTCGGCGCTCCAACCATAGTTGGTGCCCGCCTGCTCCATGGAGTCGAGCAGGTTGCTGGTGCTCTGGCGCAGGTCGCGCAGTTGTTCCAGCACGTTGCTGCCGATCAGCACCTGGATGCCCTGGGTATGCCAGTTCTCGTTCAGGATGTCGGAGACCTGGTCCAGATAACTGCCGATGTTCTTGATTTGCTCGGTGACGGTCACGCTGTAATCCGGGCTGCCCATCCAGTCGAGCCATTCCTCATCGGTGGCTTCAGCCTTTGCGTCCAGCACACCCTCCATTTGCCGCAGCTGCTCGTCGAGCTGGCGCAGTTTCTTCTCCTGCTGTTCCCAATTGCCCAGGCCCAGTCCTTCTTCAGCGCCAAGCAGCGCGCCAATGAATTCCGACGTGGACTCGCGGACATCATCGACTGCGTCCACCACGTTATGGCCGACCGAGATGGTCTGCGTCCCGGTCGGCGATTGTCCTGCTTGATCCTGGCCGTTCTGCTGGGCTATGGCCGCTGCGGGCATTCCCATCGCGAGGGACGCGGCCAGTACGGTTGCGGATAGGGAAGCCGAATGTTTGAATTTCACCAGTAGTTCCTCCGTTCTGCGGTTGGCGGGGTACGAATTACGAGGTGCCTATCGGTTTGGGCGTGCCATCGGCGCCACAGTTCCTTCTTAAACGCTCTGCCCGAGGGGTATTGCCCGTTATTCATGAGAATCGGCATCGGATGATTTGGAAGCTCCCGGCAGAGGGGCGAGACGAGCGGTGCCAGGACCGAGTCTTCGATGGCAAACGGTGCGGCCGCCCTCGCTGCGCAGCCTCCGTCGGGAGACTCGCTCACTTTTCGCGACGTCGGTCGTTTCTGCAGATATGATGCGCGCCCCTCCAACGCTCCATAGCCAGCCCGTCAGGTCACCATGCCCGGTAATGCGCTCTATACCGATTTGTCGGCTTACTACGATCTCATGTGCGCCGATATCGACTACGGCGCACAAAGCCGCTGCATCCAACGGCTGCAGCAGTTGTTCGGTAACGCCGGGAACAGGCATCTGGATCTTGCCTGCGGGACCGGGCCGCACGTGCGGCATTTCATCGATGCCGGCTTCGAGAGCAGCGGACTCGACATCAACCAGCCCATGTTGGACAGAGCCGCCGTTCGCTGCCCGGAAGCGCGCTTCTCCCGGCAAGACATGTGTGGTTTCAGGGTGAGCCAACCGGTCGACCTGATTACCTGTTTCCTGTACTCGATCCACTACAGCGCCAGCGTGGAGCGGTTGAAAAACTGCATTGCCAGTGTGCACGGTGCACTAGCGGTAGGCGGACTCTTCTGCTTCAACGCCGTCGACAAGCACTGCATCGACAACCGCTCCTTTGTCTCCCACTCCGCCAGCCACGCGGATGGGCTGTTCAGCTTCAGCTCCTCTTGGTACTACGCGGGCGCTGGCGAGCGCCAGTCCCTGAGGTTGCGTATCGAGAGGACCGTCGAGGGGCAAAGCCAGATCTGGCACGACGAGCACGCCATGGTAGCGGTGAGCTTTGCTGAGCTGACCGAGCTGCTGGCGCCACGCTTCGACGTCCATGTGCTCGAGCATGATTACGAGCGGATCCTTCCACGCAACAGCGCATCCGGGAATGCGCTGTTGGTCTGCGTCAAACGCTGATGGTCCGGGGTCGACGCGGTCCTGCCACCGGGAGCCGGGTGGCCATTCCGGGCGGACTAACGCCCCGCTGAGGCATTCGACGCGCGTGACGTCTGAGCCTGTGATGCCGGGCGCCTCGCTCGACCATGGAGATAACGTCCTCGAGCGCTATTGCGTACGGAACCGCCCGACCAGCTGCCGGAGTGCGCTGCTGAGTTGACGCTGTTCCTGGGAGTAGCTTTCGACTTCCGCAGCCTGGGTGGACACCTGTGCAACCGCGTCGCTGATGGCGACCACGTTGCGGTTGATGTCCTCGGTCACCAAGTGTTGTTCCTCGGTAGCGGCGGCGACTTGTGTCGTCATGTCGCGGATCGTCTGGACGGCGTTCTCGATCTCTTCGAACGCCCCCATGACGTCG
This sequence comes from Stutzerimonas stutzeri, assembly GCA_002387205.1. Lineage (GTDB taxonomy): Bacteria > Pseudomonadota > Gammaproteobacteria > Pseudomonadales > Pseudomonadaceae > Stutzerimonas > Stutzerimonas stutzeri_N. Next base: position 242,018 of record DGLA01000024.1, read on the forward strand.
CCGGCCAGCTCGATGGCCTTGCTCGATTCGGTCAGGCTGTGATCCATGCTCGCTGTCACCTCGCTGATGCGGCTGACCAGCAGATTGAGGATCTTGTTGATCTCACCGGTTGAATCCTGGGTACGCCTGGCCAGATTGCGCACCTCGTCAGCCACTACGGCGAAGCCGCGTCCCTGCTCCCCGGCACGCGCCGCTTCGATGGCCGCGTTGAGGGCCAGCAGGTTGGTCTGTTCAGCGATCTGCTGGATGCTCGACAGGATGGTGTTGATGCTCACCGTTTCGCGTTCGAGCTCTCGGATTACATCGCTCGAGCCCTGAATGCTGGCGCCAAGGTCGTTCACCCCTGCGGTACTGCGGGCGATCACCTCCTTGCCATTGCGCGTCGCATCCAGGCCCTGCGCGGAGACTTCCGCGGTTCGAACGCAGTTGTGCGCCACCTCGTTGGCTGCCGAGGCCATCTCGGTCACTGCCGTGACGATCTGGTCTACCGCGCTGGTCTGGCGCTGCAAGCTGTCCGACATGGCGGTGGTGCGCTCGTTGGTCTGGCTGGAAACGCTGTCGATGCTGATGGCGTTTTCCTTGATGACGGTGATCATCGATTGCGTCGATTCAATGAACTGGTTGAACCACTTGGCCAGTTCGCCGGTTTCGTCGCGCGCCAGCACGGGCAGTCGATGAGTCAGGTCACCTTCGCCCTGGGCGATCGTGCGCAACCCATCCTTGACCAGGTTGATCGGAGTGACGATGCGGTTGGCGAATATCACCCCGGCGACACCGAACAGCACCACCAGTACGGCACAGGCGACCAGCGTCAACCACGCCAGCCTGTGGGCGCCGGCCAGGATTTCGTCGACCTGCATGAAGCCGATGAATTTCCAGCCCAGGGTCGGCGAGGTGAAGACGTTGGCCAGGTAGTCGACGCCATCGATATTCACCTCGATTACACCGTTCTCGGTTTGCTTGATCGTCGAGAAGTAGTCTCCCGACAGCTCGTCGAGCTTCTTGAAATTGTTCTTGGGCTGGTGGCCGTCGACCAGCAAGGTGCCGCTGCCTTCCACCAGCATGAAGAAGCCGGTCTCGCCAAAGCGGATTTTCTGCACCATGTCGGTTAGCGCCTTGAGCGACACGTCGGTCGCCACAACCCCGGCGAACTGGCCCGCCTTGTCCTTGAAGGCTTTGATCACCGATACGTAGACAGCGTCGTCCGGCTCCCAGTAATAGCCATCCAGGCGCGTCAGCTGGAAGTTGGCGTCCTTGCCCAGGGTAAACCAGGGGCGCCCGCGCGGGTCCCAGTCACCGTAGTCGCCGGTGCCTGGCCATTCAACGTAGCCTCCTTTGGTATCGCCCATGTAGACGTAGCCAAAGTTCGGGTTGTTGTTACCGATACCGGAGAAGTAATCGAAGATGTCTTTTTCGCGGCCGCCATTGGCCGTGGCGACCGCGCCCGGTTTGCGGGGCGAGCCGGAATAGACGGTCAGCTCGCCGCTATCGGTGTCCCGGACGGCGGCGTAATCGGCCATCGCCGACACGGTGTGGTTGACCGACTCGAACAGGGTCACAAAGGTGTTGTTCACCAGTTTGACGTCCAGGCTGCTGTTCTCCTCGAACCGGACCTTGGCTTCCTCGGTCACGTTGCGGATGGTGAACAGCGCCACGACCAGCACCGGGACAAGGGTCGCGACCAGAAAGCTTGCCAGCAACTTGTGTTTTATCTTCATTGTTCAAAGGCCTCTGGCCAGTTCATCAAGACGTCCACGCCCACCTGCGTTTCGTTCTTCGGGGAACCCTCGCGCAATCCGATGCGCTTCGCGGCCACGTATGCCTGAAATCGAACGCAGGCGAGCGGTGCCTAAAGGCTATCGGCAGACAATGAGCGTGGCTTGAGCCTCGGCACTTGCGATTTGTGTAGTCGCAGCGGTGCAAGGCGCAGGCGTCTTCGACGCCCGATGATCCGCTCGTCAGCGAACCGATCGGGCGCGCCGGCTGGCACAACAGGCAGCGCAATAGGCCGCTGAATGACGCGCCTGTGGTGGCGCTACCCGAGCGGCCTTTAGCGCTGCGCAGCGTCTGGCTTTTTCCTGCGAGATCGCGGTGGTTTCGGATCGGGCAGGACCCTGGCGGTTTCGATCACCAGGCGGCGCAGCGCGTCGGGGTCATCGAGCAGCTCGTCCGCCACGGGATAATCCTTCGCGCCTGGGTAGGGCGGGCGTTGGGGCAACTCTGGCGCACGTGAATTTGCCGCCTGGGAAGGTTTGATGAAAAGGCTGTTGTCGCAGATGAGGGCTACCACCTTCGCATCCAGATAAACCGCGTACTCGCCGAACATCTTTCGGTACGTTAGTCGGCTTCCCAGGCCGATCTGCTCCGCCACGTAGTCCACGAACTCTTTGTCGCTGGCCATCGGTACCTTCCGCCGTCTGCTGGGGTGGGCTCGGATGACGCGCGCTTAGCGTGACGCTGAACGCAGCCCCTGAAAAAGGGGCTGCACGATTGTCGATGAGGTTCATCCGAGCCCGGTGAAGCCTAGCACCCATTTGCCAGGCACGAGTCGTCTGGATACGACCAGATTTGCGGCTCGGCTGCACTCCGCACAGCAGGATGGTAGCCGTTCGCACAGAGGATCAGTGTAGGCGGGTGGCCGAAGCGCGAGACTGGGCTGATGTCGCTCAAGTAGTCCACCACCGTCTGCAAGACCTGGCTTTTCATCGATGCCGGTGGCGTGGTGTCCAGGTGGGTGAGGGTGAACATGGTCGGGCTCCGGGCGGTCTTCAAGGCAGCATTGTTCCGGGCAAGCCTGGCGCGCGCGGCGGCAGACGTCGCGCGCGCGAGCGCCGACAGCGTGCTGCCTATCAGGCTCATAGGCAAATTTGTTGATTGGCGATTCCTGGATCTTGATTGTTCGAGATGATTCATGATCGCGACGCATTCCATGGCTGTTGGATGTTTTTTGCGGCAAGAAATCGAAATACATCCTTCCTGGCTGTGGCATGCGGGGATGCTAGCTTTCATGCAACGGCGTCTGACCGCCGATGATAACCACTTACCTGAGGAGCAGAATATGAGCGCTGAATCTGGAGAAAAAACAGGCGGTGTGTGCCCATTCGGTCATGGTGTTGGCGCGCCTCGTAAACGTCCGGGTAATCGGGACTGGTGGCCCGAAGCCCTGAGCCTTACGTCACTCAACCAGCACTCGCCCCGCTCCAATCCATACGGCGGGGATTTCGACTACGGCGCCGAATTCAGTTCGCTCGACCTCGATGCGGTGATCGCCGATCTGCACGCCCTGATGACCGACTCGCAGGAGTGGTGGCCAGCAGACTTCGGCCACTACGGCGGGCTGTTCATCCGACTGGCCTGGCACAGCGCCGGCACCTACCGGATCACCGATGGCCGTGGCGGTGCCGGCGGCGGTCAGCAGCGCTTCGCCCCGCTCAACAGCTGGCCGGATAACGCAGCGCTCGACAAGGCCCGGCGGCTGCTGTGGCCGATCAAGCAGAAATATGGCCGCAAGCTGTCCTGGGCTGACCTGTACGTGCTTACCGGGAACGTCGCGCTCGAATCCATGGGCCTCAAGACCTTCGGTTTCGCGGGCGGTCGCGCCGATACCTGGGAGCCGGAAGAGTTGTACTGGGGGCCTGAAGGCACCTGGCTAGGCGACGAGCGCTACAGCGGCGAGCGGCAGCTGCATCCCGGCCTGGGCGCGGTGCAGATGGGGCTGATCTACGTGAACCCTGAAGGCCCGAACGGCAATCCGGACCCCAAGGCGTCGGCAATCGATATCCGCGAGACCTTCGGGCGCATGGCAATGAACGACTACGAAACCGTCGCGCTGATCGCTGGCGGTCACACCTTCGGCAAGACTCACGGCGCCGGCGACCCTTCGCTGATGGGGCCGGAGCCCGAAGGCGCTGTCATCGAAGATCAGGGCCTGGGCTGGCGCAGTCGGTACAAGAGCGGCGTGGGCGCCGATGCCATCACCTCGGGCCTTGAAGTGATCTGGAGCCAGACCCCGACGAGGTGGTCGAACTACTTCTTCGAAAACCTCTTCAACTTCGAATGGGAGCTGACCAAGAGCCCTGCCGGCGCCCATCAGTGGCAAGCCAAGGATGCCGGGGAAATCATTCCCGACCCCTTCGACCCCAGCAAGAAGCGCAAGCCGACCATGCTCACCTCGGACCTGGCGCTGCGCTTCGATCCGGAGTACGAAAAGATCTCGCGGCACTTCCTCGAAAACCCGGACGAATTCGCCGATGCCTTCGCCCGCGCCTGGTACAAGTTGACCCACCGCGACATGGGCCCGATCGGCCGCTACCTCGGACCACTGGTGCCGAAGGAAACCCTGATCTGGCAGGACCCGATTCCCGAGTGCGACCACCCGCTGATCGACGACGCCGACATCGCCGCGCTCAAGCAAAAGCTGCTGGGCATGGGCTTTTCCGTTTCGGAGCTGGTCTCTGTGGCCTGGGCCTCGGCATCCACCTTCCGCGGCTCGGACAAGCGTGGCGGTGCCAACGGCGCGCGTATCCGCTTCGCCCCGCAAAAGGATTGGGAAGAAAACAACCCGGCCTTGCTGGTCCGCGTGCTGCAGAAGCTGAGTGACGTCCAGAGCGAATTCAACGGCTCGGCAACCGGCGGCAAGAAGGTCTCCATGGCCGACCTCATCGTGCTGGCCGGCTGTGCCGCGGTCGAAAAAGCGGCCCAGGACGGCGGCGTCCCCATCAAGGTGCCCTTTACGCCGGGACGGATGGATGCACTGGAGGCGTGGACCGACACCGAGTCGTTCCAGGCGCTGCGCCCCGTGGCGGACGGCTTCCGTAACCATTACTACGAAGCCCACTTCATGGCGCCCGAGGAAGCGCTGGTCGACAAGGCGCACCTGCTGCGCCTCAGCGCGCCGGAAATGACAGCGCTGGTCGGTGGCATGCGGGTGCTGGGTACCAATGTCGATGGTGGGAAGGAGGGCGTATTCACCGATCGCGTGGGTACGCTGTCCAACGACTTCTTCGTCAACCTGCTGGACATGGGCAACGAGTGGGTCGCGACCGAGCACAAGAACCGCTTCCAGGGGCTCAATCGCAAGACCCGCCAGCCGACCTGGACCGCCACCCGCGTGGACCTGATCTTCGGTGCGCAATCGGAGCTGCGTGCCCAGGCGGAGGTCTACGGCATGGCCGACGGCAACGAGAAGTTCGTGCAGGACTTCGTAGCGGCCTGGGACAAGGTCATGAACGCGGACCGCATCGATATGGGTACGGCCGAAGACAAGTTCAGTCAGAAACTCTCCGCCTAGGCCTGGCGGCGGCGCTCCCGGGCGCCGCCGACGCCCCGCAAACCCCCTTTCGTGATCCTGCCGTTCAGGCGCTGCTCACTGATCGGCGGCCGCCATCTGATGTCGCTGACTCCAGGGTTCGTCTCGATCTGCTAATGCAAGCGCGTTGCTGACGACCGCTGAACCACCTCGTTTGCCTGTTGTGCCAGCTCATCAAGCAGGCAATCACGCAAATCCTCGGCGTGGCTCATGGCTTCTGCACCGTGCTGCTTGACCAGATAGGCATGGATCTGCCGGACCTCTTCCGACTGGAAGATTGGCTCCAGATCCTGCACCGCTAAGGTACCGTCTGACACCCGGCTGCGTGTGTTCATCACGACTTGCGGGCCGCGGGCCACCAGCGGCAAAAAGCCCAACAGCTCGAAGTACGACACCTTGCTGGCCACGCAAGCCACCTCGGCATGGGAATACCGCGCCATCATCCCCTCGACCATGGCCCGCCCAATGCCCTGCCGGCGATGGGATTCCTGCACGGCCAGATACAACAGGGAACAGGCTTCGGGGTCATCCACATACGGCAAATACAGCGCGAAGCCGAGCAGCTCGGCCGGGTCGTCTGCATCCAGCGCCATGATCAATTCAGGCTTGCCCGCCTGCGCTCCGTCCATGCTGTCCAGATAGCGATGCACCTCGAAACCCACCACGTACTGGTACAGCTGATACAGGGGATTGCTCGGCATGAGCGAGACCGGGCTGATATCGCCGAGATAATCCACCACCATCTGCAGCACCTGGCTTTTCATCGATTCCGGCGGTGGGGTGTTCAGATGGCTGAGGGTGAACATAAGGGGGAGGGGCTCCGGGGGCGTAGAGGAGCTGCATTGTAACGAGCAAGGGGCGACGATGGCGGCGGCGGATTGGGATAGCCACGAGTGGGCAGTGCATTACCTGATCAGTGGAGAAATGCATCAGTCCGTTTCTCACCGGCCAGAACCCTGGGGCGTAGGTGCAGGGACAGACCTGCGTGTATCACCAGCGTCGCGATCACCAGCGCTCCACCGTAAAGCGTCGCGCTGGCGGGCGTCTCCTGCAGGAAATACCAGGCCCACAGCGATCCCAGCACGCTTTCCAGCAGATAGAACAGCGCCACCTCGGCCGAGGGCAGGTAGCGGGTCGCGCTGTTGATCATCAGCGTCGCCAGCGGCATCTGGATCAAACCCATGACCGCCAGTGTCCAGTAGCTCGTGGCGCCCAGGCTGAACGGCTGGGCATTGGGCAACGCGATCAGCGCCGCCGCCAGCCCGCCAAGCGCGATCAGCGGCATCCGCTCGATGGCGGGGTGGCGGCGGAGCAGCGTGAGATTGGCGCCCACCGCCGCCGAGGAGAGCAGTGCATAGCCGTTACCGGCCAGATCCGTTGGGGTGAAGGTCCCGGCGAAGACAATCATGATCCCCAACGCCGCCACGCCGATCGCGAGCCAGGTGTGCAAGGCCACCTGCTCACGCAGGAAGAAACGCGTGAACAGGGCGGCGAACAGGGGTGCCGTACTGAGGACGACCACCACGTTGGCGACCGTCGTATGAATCACCGCCAGTACGAAGAAGATCGAAGTAAACGCCAGCAACAAGGCCGAGCCGGCACTGATCAGCGGCCGCTTCATGACGCTGGCCCGGCTTCTGGCGGACAGCGAAAACACACCCAGCGCCATGAACATCAACAGACCCCGCCAGAACACGATGTTCCAGCCATCCGCCTGAGCCAGCCGCACCAACAGGCCATCGAAGCTGAGTACGACGATGCCGCTGATCACCAGAAGCAGGCCGCGCGCTGAATCGTTCAATCGTGGGTCCTCCGGTTACCGCTGCCGACGCCTGTCGTTGCCCGGGCACGGCACACTCTAAGCCGCGTCCAGACCCTGCGGCCATGATGGCTGCTTTGTTTGCCAAGCACCTGCCCAGAAGCGCCCCGGCGCACTGCAGTTCGCGACTTCAGAGGGAGTGATGCGTAGCCAGCGGAGCAACGGCCGGTCCTTGGACGGTCAGCCTCTGTTGGACTTTGGGCACTGGCGAGGGGGCAAGCGCCGCCTGAAGCTCCGCGACCAACTGATCAGCCTGATGCAGTGCCGCGGCCACCGAAGCCGCCAACACCTCGCCACCCGTTTCCTGCCCTTCGATCGCGACCTGATGGATGCGGGTGATCCCGATGAAGTTCAGCGCAGTAACCAGGTTCGGCTCCAGGTGGTTCATTTGCGCCATCTCGCCGCCGGGGCCAAAACCGATGCCGCCTCTCGCGCTGAGGATGACAGCATGCCGTGGTCGGTCTGCCAGCAAGGGTACGTACGGGTCGGGCAGCTTGCTTTCATCGACCTCAACCGTCCGGCCCGGGCGCACGATCTGGTCGATCCAGGCCTTGAGCGCGGCGGGCATACCGAAGTTGTAGAGCGGCGTCCCGATGATCAGCACATCTGCTGCAATTAACTCGTCTACCAACCGGTCGCTTTCGGCCAGCCTCTCCTTCATCCAGGGCTCGCGACGTTCTGGCGGCGTGAAGCTGGAAGCGATCCAGTCATGGCTGATGTAGGAGGGCGGGTTCTGGCCGATGTCCCGGTAGGTCACGCTGTCCAGCGCGCGGCGGGCCAGCCACTGGCTTACGAAACGGTGAGTGAGGTTGCGGCTGTGAGAGCCGTGTTCGTCCTTTCCGGCAAGGCCGGGGCGGGCGCTGGCGTCAAGGTGCAGAAGGTGCGTCATGGTGGGTCTCCTCTGTGACTGAATTCATCTGTCATTCGCGGTAGACCCAGACTAGGTTTAGGCTCTGTGGGCGACAAACGACGATTTCTTTCGAGTACGGATGAGGACAACTCAGCCATGGCGCACCGCCGGTTACCTTCGCTCTCCGCATTGCGTGCCTTCGAAGCTGCCGCCCGCCATGAGAGCGCCAAACAGGCCGCAGAGGAGTTGTACGTCACCGCCACGGCGATCAGCCACCAGATTCGGTCACTGGAGGAGTCCCTGGGCGTCTCGCTGTTTCTGCGAAAGCCACGAAAGTTGGAGCTGACCGCCGAGGGGCGGGCGCTGCAGCAAGTGCTGGAAACCGCGTTCGACACCATCAGCGCCACGGTCGAACGCCTAAGCGCGAATCCCTGCCGTCAGGCGATTACGCTCAGCACCACACCGGCTATAGCGGTGCGCAGGCTGGTGCCCTGGGTCTGCCTGCTGCGCGAATCCCAGCCCGATATCGACCTGCGCTTTCACACCTCGCATGAACCGGTCGCGTTGGATGGCGTCACGGCCGACGTCGCCATTCGCTACGGCGATGGTCGCTGGCCGGGGCTGGTGGCGGAAAAGCTGTTCGACAACACTTTCGCGCCGATCTGCAGCCCGCACCTGAACCTGCACGATATCGCCGACTTGCCCAACCACCCCCTGGTCCACTTCCGCGCCCAGGGCGCTTCGTCCGCCCCGATTTACTGGTCGTCATGGCAGAAGCTTGCCAACGTGCCGGGGCTGGACGTCAGTGCCGGGCTGGTCTTCTCAGACGAAACCCACGCCATCTCAGCCGCCATCGGCGCGCAGGGCGTGGCCTTGATGAGCCGTCAGCTGATCGAGGATGAATTGAGGGAAGGGCGGCTGGTGCAGCCCTTTGGGCCGGTAATGGAGGGGAAGCCGTTTCATCTCGTCTATCCGGAAAGCCGTCGGGATGATCCGACGGTTCTGGCAGTGAGGGATTGGGTGATGGCGGTGCCGGGTGGGTTGTCTGAGGTGGTGGGTTGAAACATTGTACATAGGGTGGAAAACGACAAAGCCTTTTCCAACGTGTCACCTTCCAGGCTGCTTCGCTACCGCACTGCTCTTTTAGCTAGCCTCACGATGCTATCCATCACCACGCCATATAGCATGTGAGCTGCAAGCCCCCTGGCATGGGCCTGCCATGGATACTGTTGAGGCTTACCTGACAGGCCAGTCACCGCGTTCAAACCTTCGTCCTGCATCAGGAAAAGCCCCAGTCCGAACAGGCTACCGCGGCCGACACTCAGCCCAGGCACCGTCTGGTGCAATGCTCCATAGAGCGCTCCAGGAGCTATACCAAGCGAGTAGTGAACAGCAATCCCAGCCGGATGCGGTTGGGTGATTTCTCCCACTGTCATCTTATCGGCCACCAGATGAGCCGGATCCATACCATTAGGACGGGCTGCAATCGTTCGCTGCCTGGCCTCTTCCGACTCGTGGTTATAGGCGAACCAGTCCATCCGATCCATGACCCAGACAGCTATCGCCCCTGCCGCAGCCCCAATGACAACGTCTGCCACAACGCTTGATATGCCAGTTTCGCCAGAGTGATCGTTAGACATGGACCAGCCTCCAAAAGGTGATGAGTTCTTTAGAGAGGAGTGGGGGAACGGCAGCAGAGTTCAGCTATTGCGCTTTGTGGCCGTAGCCCAGATTGAGTCTTGGTTTTCGCCGTTTTGCTTTAATCACACCCGGAAGCGCCGTACCAGGGTATTAAGCTGAACCGCCAGGGTCGAGAGTTCGCCACTGGCTACCGACGTCTGATTGGCTCCTGCCGCGCTCTGAATTGACAGATCTCGAATGCGGACCAGATTCTGGTCGACTTCACGCGCTACATGAGCCTGTTCTTCAGACGCCGCGGCGATCAGCTGATTGCGCTCGTCGATTACGCTTACCGACGAGGTGATGTCGTTCAGCGCCCCCCCGGCAGCCTCGGCTGCCTCGCGGGTAGCTATGGCTTTCTGTCGGCTGCGGTCCATGGAGGTCATGGCGCCATCGGTTCCCTTCTGGATAGCCGTGATCATCTGATCGATCTCCAGCGTCGAGCTTTGCGTGCGATGCGCCAGCGCCCGCACCTCGTCTGCGACCACCGCAAAGCCGCGACCTTGCTCACCCGCACGCGCTGCCTCAATGGCCGCATTGAGCGCAAGCAGATTAGTCTGTTCGGCAATGGAACTGATCACACCCAGGACCTTGCTGATATTTTGCGACTCGCTGGAAAGGCGTTCGATATCAGTGGAGGTCTGCTGCACCTGATCGGTCAGGTCACGGATCGCATATAGCGTCTCATCAACGCGTTGTTTCCCGCGCAACGCCGCATGCGTGGACTGGCGCGCGGCCTCGGACGCGCTCACGGCATTGCGGGCTACTTCGTCGACCGCTGCGCTCATTTCGGTCACTGCCGTGGCGGCCTGATCCACCTCGCTGTTCTGGTGTTGCAAGCCACGACTGGCTTCTTCGGTGACTGCGGTCATTTCTTCCGACGCCGCTGCCAGCTGTGTGGATGAGTCGGCAATTTGCTGGAGCGTCTGGCGCAAGTTTGCCTGCATAGTGCTCAATGCTGTCATCAGCTGCGACGCTTCGTCTTTGCCCTCTATCATCATCGGCTGTGTCAGGTCCCCTTCGGCAATGGCTTCGGCAGCATGCAAACCCTGGTTGATGGGCCGCACAATGCTACGAGTCAGCAACACCGCGAGGATGATCGTCAGGAACACCGCTGAGAGCACCACGATACCCACCAGCCACAGGCTCAAAGCGTAGGTTTCCTTAGCCTTTAGCCCGGAAGCCTTGGCACCTTCCCTGTTCATTTCGCGTACATCGTTCACCGCAGCTTCGAACGCACCTGCACGTTCGCGCAGTCCATTGTTCGCCCATTCCAACGCTTGGTCATTAAGGCCTTGTCCATCCAGATTCATAAGCAGGTCGAATCCTTCCAGGTAGCTTTGCATGTTGCTGTGCAGGATCTGGATGAGGCGCCGCCCCTCTTCGGAGCTGATAGTCGAGTTACGGTAGCGATCTACGGCTTGCACCATGGCATCGCGTTCTTCTTTGAGACGCTGGTTGATCTCATCCTGGTCTGGGCCGTTGGGCGTGGCCATCGACCTCAGCGCATCCAGGCGGATGCTGTACAGGAGAATACTGATGTCAGCGGCCGCCTCGATGCTTGGCAGCCAGACCGTCTCCACATCCTGTTCGGCCTGACGCATGTCCCGCACCTGCAGGACGGAAAACAGACCCAGCATGATCACTATCAGCGTGATCAGGGCGAAGCTGAGCGTCGCGCGGGTAGCTATGCGGATATTTCTAATATTCATGACGGCCCTTTTCTGTGGTGGCATATTGATAGCTCTTATAGGGCCGTGGCACGATCTTGAATAATAGAATTTCACTATTGATTTATATGAAAGTTCCCCTGCGCTAATTCCGGTTATTTTCGGGCTACGCCATTTCAACCGCCCACGCCGCCGACGCGTCGACATTGCCGGGACGTAGGGTGGAAAACGGCGAAGCCTTTTCCACCGTCACTTCCAGGCTGCTCGCTTCCCAGCTAGCCCGCCTCGCCGCCCCAGTCGGGGAGATAAAGGCCAGCGGTGACGGCTCGATGAAAGCTTGAGTAAGGCCAATCGGCGACGCGGGTAACCCACCCATGTTTCAGCGGATTGAGGTGAACATAGTCGATGTGATGACGGTAATCGCGTTCGTCACGAATCAGATGTTCCCAATACCGGCGTTGCCAGATCCCTCGCTCCCCCCGGGATAGTTGCGTTGCGGTCAGCACCTCCGTTTTCGGCAACCGCCTGGCAAACGCGAACTTGATGACCTTCCAGCGCAGCGCGAAATCAGCATCGCCGTCGGGTAACGTCCAGACGCAGTGCATGTGATCTGGCAGGACGACCCAGGCATCGATATGAAACGGGTGACGTGCCTTGGTGGCGCGAACCGTCTCGCGGAGAAGGTCAATGTGACGGACAAGAAGATCGCTTCGACGGTTACGTAGATTGACCGTGAAGAAATAGGTGGCACCCGGCGCCTGGGCGCGGCGGTATCGAGACATGGCGGCTCATCCTTGAGCGTTGTGTTGGCGGGAGGTCCGTATCGGTGGATAAGCAAAGCGTTATCCACCCTACGCCATCTCACCCGCCCGCACCGCCGACTCATTGACGTTGCCGGAGGTAGGGTGGAAAACGGCGAAGCCTTTTCCACGCGTTTCTTCCAGGCTACCTCGCTACGCCATCTCACACGCCCACACCGCCAACGCATCAACGTTGCCGGAGCGTAGGGTGGAAAACGGCGAAGCCTTTTCCACGCGTCTCTTCCAGGCTACCTCGCTGTCCCCTTTTCAACGCTACTCGCTGGCTTTATTCAATTTTCTAGGATCTATGAGTAATTCTGAATCGCCAGTTTTCAATTTGATGCTTGAGGCTGTGCCCATGAGTGCGGAGGCCAGTTGGTCAGCAGGGTGAATGGCTTTTTCAACTTTTTCATTAGGCGCGATGAACAAGTTGCGGCTGAGGCTCTCAAGCAGCTCGATAGGCATAGTAGAACCTTTTATGTCTTTCCATTCAAGGCCGGTTTCGACGATCCAACTAGCTCGCTCCATATCAAGTTCAAGTTGTTTTAAATGAAACTCCGCTTGGGAGTGCTGTTCGAACCATCGGTTCTGCCAGCGGATGTAGAATAACACCGTTCCGAAGGCCCCCGCAGAGTACAAAACTTGACGAATGCCAGCGGCAATTGCTTGATAGGCTGTGCCTGACGCTAGTGCTTCACTAAGATCTTGGAAAGATAAATAGGCGGCGATGCAAAGTAGAGTAATTGCTACAAAAACCATCGCGGAAATTGGGCGTCTGAGGTTGTTGGTGCTGTTTGTTAATGTAAAATCGGTTTGTCGTCTTTTTATTTCGTGAATAATATCTTTTCGGATTTGCCGCCTTGCGTGGGTATTGCTTTTGTCGTCAAGTTCCTTTTTCTTGCTTTCAAGATTGTCTTCTTTTTTCTTTATTTCAGATAGCAATGCAGCTTTTTCAGTCTCAAGTTTAGCTAGCTTGACTTTGTGCTCATCATTTAGAGCACTGGTCCTCTCTGTAAGTTCCTCGTCCAGCTTTGCCCGATATTTATGTGTGCTGGCGATAAGTTCTTCGTTGAGTGTTTCTAAGCGAGATAATGTGGCCTCATGTATAGATGCCAGCTCCGCCTGTTCCTTGCTGAATTTGTTTCCAATTGATCGTTCCGGATCGAAGGCTTTTAGGGTTTTTGTTAGGATGAATGCTACTTCTAGTTTTTCTTCTGCAGAGAGCGTGGCGCTGTTGTTATCTCCAATATATATTTCGTCCGTGAAAGGAGACTTAGGTTCGTTTCGGCCGCCTCTGTAGAATTGAAATGAATAACCTCCAGCGGAGAATCCTGCGGTATATATTAATGTCGAGTTTTTCTGAGCGATTGCCTGCAAGTCTTCACTGTCTTCGCAGTTTGCGGGATCAAAAGATATTGTGCTAGGGCCTAGGATTCCGATTGATGCTTTTGGAGCCTTTGAAGATAATCGATCACCCAAAATTTTGAGGCAATCTATCAGGTTTTTATCTTTTAATCTTGGGATGAAGAGACTCTGTGGCATCGTTCTTCCTTGCGATGGCTAGCAGTATGCCGGCAATTGGTGGTCGACGTTTCGCGGATGTAGAACATAGAGGAGTTAAATAAGCTGAGGGCGACTACCAAGACGCCCTCCTTATTAGTGTAACTTTTCGTCTTTCCTAGTGTGGCTAATACTTTGCTCTTGATTTAGGCAAGCCAGTCGCCCGATTAAGTGCCTTATAGGCGGTTCTCTTTACTAAACTATTATTGCAATCAATCCCAGCTCAACGCCCCACCAGTCTGATACTCAATAACCCGCGTCTCAAAGAAGTTCTTCTCCTTTTTAAGATCCATGATCTCGCTCATCCATGGGAACGGGTTGGTGGTGCCTGGGTACTCTTCCTTCAACCCAATCTGCGTCAGGCGGCGGTTGGCGATGAATTTGAGGTAGTCCTCCATCATCGAGGCGTTCATACCGAGGACGCCGCGGGGCATGGTGTCGCGGGCGTATTCGATTTCGAGCTGGGTGCCCTGGAGGATCATCTGGGTCGCTTCGTCCTTCATGGCGGCGTCCCACAGGTGTGGGTTTTCGATCTTGATCTGGTTGATCACGTCGATGCCGAAGTTCAGGTGCATGGATTCATCGCGCAGGATGTATTGGAACTGCTCGGCGGTGCCGGTCATCTTGTTGCGGCGGCCCATGGAGAGGATCTGGGTGAAGCCGCAGTAAAAGAAGATGCCTTCCAGTACGCAGTAGTAGGCGATGAGGTTGCGCAGGAACTCTTTGTCCGTCTCGACGGTGCCGGTCTGGAAGGTCGGGTCGGAGATGGAGCGGGTGTACTTGAGGCCCCAGGAGGCTTTTTTCGCGACGCTCGGGATCTCGTGGTACATGTTGAAGATCTCGCCTTCATCCATGCCCAGCGATTCGATGCAGTACTGGTAGGCGTGGGTGTGGATCGCCTCTTCGAAGGCCTGGCGCAAGATGTACTGGCGGCACTCGGGGTTGGTGATCAGGCGGTACACGGCCAGCACGAGGTTGTTGGCGACCAGGCTGTCGGCGGTGGAGAAGAAGCCGAGGTTGCGCTTGACGATGCGGCGCTCGTCCTCGGAAAGGCCGTCCGGGCTCTTCCACAGGGCGATGTCGGCGTTCATGTTTACTTCCTGGGGCATCCAGTGGTTGGCGCAACCATCCAGATACTTCTGCCAAGCCCAGTCGTACTTGAAGGGGACGAGCTGGTTGAGGTCGGCGCGGGCGTTGATCATCTGCTTGTCGCCGACGTGAACGCGGGCGGATTCGCCTTCCAGTTCGTCCAGACCTTCCTGAATGTCGAGGTCGTTCAGGGCCTTCTTGGCACGTGCGACCGCTGCGGAGTCGTCAGAGGCGACGGCACGGGCTTCTTCGACGGAGCCGGCAGCGTCCTGGTCGAGCTTGGCGGGAGATTCAGTCTTTGCGGCAGCGGCTTGCGGGGCGGCCTGCGCGGTGGCGGTGGTGGTTTCTTCTTCGTCGAATTCGTCCCAGCTCAGCATGGTGGTTTCTCCTGATTGGGGACCGGTCGTGGCCGGTCGAAAATGTCTGGTGGCTTTTGGTTTGCACGCAAAAGCGCGGAATGTGTTGTGACTGTGGGCAGCGGAGTGGTGCCCATCGGTGGATGCAAAAAGCGGCATCCACCCTACGAGCTACGTTGCCCCGGAGTACCGCTTATCAGCGCAGCTCTGTGTGAGCGCGAAGCTGAGCGAGGCAGCGCTAGGCGTCTGCCAAGTCGGAGCCCCTGAGCGTACAGCTGTACGTGATGGGGGCCGGCTTGGCGGACAACAACGCGCGGTCCGCTCAGATTCGTGCGTCAGCTAACCACCTACTTATTGGCAGGCTTCGCAATCCGGTTCATCAATGGCACAGGCTTTTGGGACCGGTGCCGGACCTGCCGACATTTCTGGCGCTGGTGCGGCTTTCGCCGGAGCAGCGCTGGCGCCGCTGTTGCCACCGCTGGACACGGCGTTGAGCTTGCCGGTGTTGACGGTGGACTTCTCGGTGCTGGTCGCGGCCAGGGCACGGAGGTAGTAGGTGGTTTTCAGGCCACGGTACCAGGCCATGCGGTAGGTCACGTCCAGCTTCTTGCCGCTGGCGCCGGCGATGTAGAGGTTCAGCGACTGGGCCTGGTCGATCCACTTCTGGCGGCGGCTGGCGGCGTCGACGATCCACTTGGTTTCCACTTCGAAGGCGGTCGCGTAGAGGTCTTTCAACTCCTGCGGAATGCGCTCGATCTGCTGCACCGAACCGTCGTAGTACTTGAGGTCGTTGATCATGACCGCGTCCCACAGGCCGCGGGCCTTGAGGTCGCGAACCAGGTAGGGGTTGATCACGGTGAATTCGCCCGAGAGGTTCGATTTCACGTACAGGTTCTGGTAGGTCGGCTCGATGGACTGCGACACGCCGGTGATGTTGGCGATGGTCGCGGTCGGGGCGATGGCCATGATGTTCGAGTTACGGATGCCGTTCTTGACGCGGGCGCGAACTGGAGCCCAGTCCAGGGACTCGGTCAGGTCGACGTCGATGTACTTCTGGCCGCGTGCTTCGATGAGGATCTGCTGCGAGTCCAGCGGCAGGATGCCCTGGCTCCACAACGAACCCTGGAAGCTTTCGTAGGCGCCACGCTCGTCGGCCAGGTCACAGGAAGCCTGGATGGCGTAGTAGCTGACCGCTTCCATGGACTTGTCGGCGAAGTCGATGGCGGCATCGGAACCGTACGGGATGTGCTGCAGGTACAGCGCGTCCTGGAAGCCCATGATGCCCAGACCCACAGGGCGGTGCTTGAAGTTGGAATTGCGCGCCTGCGGCACCGAGTAGTAGTTGATGTCGATAACGTTATCGAGCATCCGCACGGCGGTGCGCACGGTGCGCTCCAGCTTGGCGGTGTCCAGCTTGCCGTCGACGATGTGGCGCGGCAGGTTGATCGAGCCCAGGTTGCAGACGGCGATCTCGTCCTTGTTGGTGTTCAGCGTGATCTCGGTGCAGAGGTTGGAGCTGTGCACCACGCCGACGTGCTGCTGCGGGCTGCGCAGGTTGCACGGGTCCTTGAAGGTCAGCCATGGGTGGCCGGTCTCGAACAGCATGGAGAGCATCTTGCGCCACAGGTCTTTGGCCTGCAGGGTCTTGTAGTTCTTGATCTTGCCGTATTCGATCAGGGCTTCGTAGTACTCGTAGCGCTCCTCGAAGGCCTTGCCGGTGAGGTCGTGCAGGTCGGGTACTTCGCTTGGCGAGAACAGCGTCCACTTGCCGTCGTCGAAGACGCGCTTCATGAACAGGTCCGGAATCCAGTTGGCGGTGTTCATGTCGTGGGTACGGCGACGGTCGTCACCGGTGTTCTTGCGCAGTTCGAGGAATTCCTCGATGTCCAGGTGCCAGGTTTCCAGGTAGGCGCAGACCGCGCCCTTGCGCTTGCCGCCCTGGTTGACCGCAACAGCGGTGTCGTTGACCACTTTCAGGAAGGGCACGACGCCCTGGGATTTGCCGTTGGTGCCCTTGATGTAGGCGCCGAGTGCGCGAACCGGGGTCCAGTCGTTGCCCAGGCCGCCAGCGAATTTGGAGAGCAGGGCGTTATCGCGGATGGCGTCGTAGATGCCGCCCAAGTCGTCCGGCACGGTGGTCAGGTAGCACGACGACAGCTGCGGACGCAGGGTGCCGGCGTTGAACAGGGTCGGCGTGGAGGCCATGTAGTCGAAGGACGACAGCAGGTTGTAGAACTCGATGGCGCGGGCTTCGCGCTGTTCTTCCTCGATGGCCAGGCCCATGGCGACGCGCATGAAGAAGATCTGCGGCAGCTCGAAGCGCACGCCATCCTTGTGGATGAAGTAGCGGTCGTAGAGGGTCTGCAGGCCGAGGTAAGTGAACTGCTGGTCCTGCTCATGGTTGATCGCGGCGCCCAGCTTGGCCAGGTCGTACTCTTTCAGGCGCGGGTCGAGCAGCTCGAACTGCACGCCCTTTTCCACGTAGGCCGGCAGCGCCTTGGCGTAGAGGTCGGCCATCTCGTGATGGGTGGCCGATTCGGCGACTTCCAGAAAGCCCAGGGCTTCGGCGCGCAGGGTGTCCATCAACAGGCGAGCGGTGACGTAGGAGTAGTTCGGCTCACGCTCGACCAGGGTACGGGCGGTCATCACCAGCGCGGTGTTGACGTCCGATTGCTCAACGCCGTCGTACAGGTTCTTCAGGGTTTCCTTCTGGATCAGCGCGCCATCGACTTCTGCGAGGCCTTCGCAGGCTTCGGTGATGATGGTGTTCAGGCGGCCCAGGTCCAGCGGCGACAGGCTGCCGTCGGCGCGCTTGATGCGGATGCTCGGATGGGCGTCAACCGGTGCGTCGACCGCGCCACGCTTGCGCTCCTGGGTGCGGGACTCGCGGTAGATCACGTAGTCGCGCGCGACTTTTTGCTCACCGGAACGCATCAGGGCCAGTTCGACCTGATCCTGGATTTCTTCGATATGGATGGTGCCGCCGGAGGGCATGCGACGCTTGAAGGTGGCGGTGACCTGTTCGGTCAGACGCGCGACGGTGTCGTGAATCCGCGACGAGGCAGAAGCATTGTTGCCTTCCACTGCGAGAAACGCCTTGGTGATGGCGACGGTGATCTTGTCATCGGTGTAGGGGACGACTGTACCGTTGCGCTTGATCACGCGTAGCTGGCCCGGCGCAGTGGCGGCCAGGTCCAGCGTGCTGTTGTCGGCGTGCGGGTTCTCGCGAATGGACTCGTTCTGCATGGGGTCTCCGGATTCTCTCTGTCTCTAACGCGTTAGGTGTCAGGCCTGCTTTGTGGGCGGCCTTGATCGGTCTCGCATGTTTCTTTCGTGTTGCATGAACCATGCCCCGGCGAACCGGCTCATGGGTAACTCAAAACTGGAGGCGATTCGCTCCTGGGGCGGCGAATCGAATGTGCCGAAGCATAGTCAGGCGTTGTGAAGTTCACAACCGCAAAACACAACATGTAGTGTGACGCGCTTGGCGCATGCGCTACTGCTGGGCTTGAGCAAAATCAACGTTTCGGGCCGCAGAGCGGGGCTTGCAGCATCGATCCGTCGCGCTCGGCGCGTGCGCGAGCCGGTTAATTCTCGGAGCGAAATATTTGGCTTGCTTTTTTTGCTGTTTGTGTCTCTTGGCTCGATTAAACCCTACATATAGGGTTTTAGGCGCCTGGGACGACACGATAGTGGCGGTTGTGGCCCCATGCAAGACGGCTGGAATGAACAAGCTGTGGATAAGTTGTGGGTGAGCTGTGCGCGATCAGAGTGCAACCCGCGTCGTTCAAGGGCTGCATAGCCTTCGGATGAAATGCTGCGCTCCCGGCCGGTTTCAGACGCCTGGCCGGCGAATGCGTAAACACTATATGTGGTGTTTTGTCAAAGCTGGATTCAGGTACGTTTTTCGCAGAGAGACAGCCGGCTTGCGGTCTGTCACAACAATACTGGCGTTGTGACACATCAGCACGGCCCGGGACCTTTGTTGGCCTGCCAGTCAGCTGTTCGAAAAGGCTGAGTCAGCACCGATGCATGGCCAAGGGAAGATCTGCCTGTTCAAAGCCTGCAGCCTTGTTTGCGCACCTGAGCGTCATCCGAAGGCGGGCCGGCCCTGCCATCTGGTCACAGGCTGGCGCTACAATGCGGCCGTCGGTCTGAAGGGGGCGCATGGTGGATCAAGAGTCGTGGAACATCCTCATTGTCGAAGATGACCAGCGGTTGGCTGAACTGACGCGCGAGTATCTGGAGAGCAATGGCCTGCAGGTCTCCATCGAAGCGGACGGTGCCCAGGCTGCCGAACGCATCATCAGTGAACGCCCTGATCTGGTGGTGCTCGACCTGATGCTGCCGGGCGAGGATGGCCTGAGTATCTGCAGCAAGGTCCGCCACCGCTACGACGGTCCGATCCTGATGCTGACCGCCCGCGCCGATGATCTCGATCAGGTGCTTGGGCTGGAAACCGGCGCCGATGATTATGTCTGCAAGCCCGTTCGGCCTCGCCTGTTGCTGGCACGTATCCGCGCGTTGCTGCGTCGTCGCGAGGGCGTCAGCGAACCAGCCTCGAGCGCAGGCCTCAAGCGTCTGCAATATGGCCCGCTGGTGGTCGACAGCGCGCTGCGCGAAGCCTGGTTGCGCGGGGAAGGTATCGAACTGACCGGTGCGGAGTTCGACCTGCTTTGGCTGCTGACTTCCAACCCGGGACGAACCCTGTCCCGCGAGCAGATTTTCGCCGAGCTGCGTGGAATCGCCTACGACGGCCAGGACCGCTCCATCGATGTACGGATTTCGCGTATCCGTCCCAAGATCGGCGACGACCCCGACCACCCGAGACTGATCAAGACCGTCCGCGGCAAGGGCTACCTGTTCGTTTCCGAAGCGGCTGAAGCCTTGCAGTGAACTCCATCTTCCTGCGCATCTACGGCGGCATGGTCGCCGTGCTGGTGCTGGTGGCGCTGCTGGGCGTGGGCGGGCTGCAGCTGCTCAACGAAGCGCGTGCCGATCGCCACCGCGAGGCGCTGGCAGCCGGTACCTTCCGCCTGATGGCGCACAACATGCAAAGCATGACGCCCATCGAGCGGCGCCAGGCGGCCAACCTCTGGGGCCGGCTGCTGGGCATCCCGTTGCGCGTGCGCACGCTGGAAGACGTGAGGCTCGAAAGCAGCCTGGAAGCGCGCCTGCTGCGTGGACAGGTACTGGTCGAGCAGATGCGCCCCCATAGCGTCACCATCTTTTCCCTGGTCAGCGCCACGGCACGCCTGGTCCTGACCGGCGAGGTCGAGCAGATCAGCGAGCAACTGGCCCGCGCGACCATCTATCTGCTGATCGACGAACTGATCCGCTACCCCGAACAGGAGCAGCCCTGGCGTCTGGCCGAGCTGAAGCAGACGCATGGCTTCGGCTACGCACTGGAGCTGCTGACCCGTGACAGCGCCAGCCTCGATGACGACCAGCGACGCCGTCTCGATGAAGGCGACACGGTGATGGCGCTGGATCGAGACGGCGATGCGATCCGGGTGTTCGCGGCGATCTCCGGCACGCCATGGATCATGTCCCTGGGGCCGCTGTACCAGCTCAATCCCTATCCGCCACAACTGTTGGTGCTGATCGCCGCTCTCGGGTTGTCGCTGATCGGCTTGACCGTCTATCTGCTGGTGCGTCAGTTGGAGCGCCGTGTGCGAGAGGTGGAAAGCGCCGCCACGCGCATTGCCGGCGGCAACCTTGAAACGCGTGTGCCGGACGCGGGTACTGACTCGGTTGGGCGCCTGGCAAAGGCATTCAATGGCATGGCCAGCCACCTGCAGCGGCTGCTGGCCGTGCAGCGCGAGATGGTCAGCGCCGTGGCCCACGAACTGCGCACACCGGTGGCGCGCCTGCGTTTCGGTCTGGAAATGGCGGCGGATGCGCAGACCCCCGAGGCGCGAACCAAATACCTCCAAGGGATGGATGGCGATATCGACGACCTCGACCGGCTGGTGGACGAGATGCTGGTCTATACCCGTCTGGAGCGTGGGTCGCCGGAGCTGACCTTTCAAGCTGTCGATCTGCGCGCGCTGGTCGATCAGGTCATCGGTGAGCTGGCGCCGCTGCGGCCTGCTGTGCTGGTCGAGCGCGGACCTTGCGAGCCGGGCACCGACGGCAGCAGTGTGGTCGATGCCGAGCCGCATTACCTGCGTCGCGCCTTGAGCAACCTGGTCGCTAACGCCATGCGCCATGCCGAAACGCGGGTGCAGGTCAGCTACGGCATCGACGCCGAACGGGTGCAGCTGCATGTCGATGATGACGGGCCGGGCGTGCCGGAAGAGGCTTGGGAGAAGGTCTTCACGCCCTTCCTGCGGCTGGATGACAGCCGTACCCGGGCATCGGGTGGCCATGGTCTGGGGCTCTCCATCGTGCGCCGGATCACCTACTGGCATGGCGGACGCTCACAGATCGGGCACAGTGATCTGGGTGGGGCGCGCTTCAGCCTGGTCTGGCCGCGCAGGCATGTGAAATAGAACAGAGATCGGGCCGTGCCGGGCTCGCGAATATCCGCGCTGGGCGAACAGGTTTGGTCTCGAGAGGGTGATCACCCCGCCTTCCGCGACTGGTTCGGGTGCTTATAGGCCCGATGACGGAGCCGGAATACTGACCAGACTCAGCAAGTAATCATCGAACTGCACGAACTGGCCATCCAGCTCGGCGCCGGTCTTCCAGTGTTCCGAAAGATCATTGAGCAGGCGCAGGCGGGCGCTGCCCCTGGGATTGTGATCGATCAGTTCGGCTTCCTGGAAATAGAAGCGCTTGTTCACCAGCGGGTAGAGCGCCTTGAACAGGCTCTCCTTGATGGAAAAGGTCAGGGTCACCCGTAGTGCCCGCTGTGTTTCGTCCAGCGCTTCGTAGCCTGCACGCTCCCGCGGGGTGAGGATTTCAGCGACCAGCCGGTCAGCCCGCGCCACCGGAAGTCTTTTTTCCACATCCAGCCCGATGCCGAGCCACTGCTCGCGACGCGCCACGACAGCAGCGGCCCATCCCGCGCCGTGAGTGATGGAGCCGACCACGCCGGCTGGCCAGCAGGGCGAGCGGTCTTCATTCACGGTTGGGGTGCACGACGCGCCGGTTGCCCGCAGCAAGGCTTCGCGTGCGCAGAGCCTGCCTGCGAGAAATTCGCTCTGGCGCTTGCGCACCGCTGCCACGGCAGGCAAGCCACAGCGGCCGAAATCCTCTGGATCGAGCAAGGCGGGATCGAAGCGGGTGCTGATCAGCTGCACGCCTGGCAGGGCAAACGGCAACGGCCAGTGATCACTCAGTGGTGAGCAGCAGGCGGGGTGGTAGGAGAGCGGCTTCATGCGCGTCAGTGTGCCTCAATCCCCCTCTGGAGCGAATACGCTGATGTTTGCCCAGATAGGAGCTGCCCTGCGGTGCGCCCAGGCCAGGTCCATCTCTTCGCCTTTTGCCCGGACCACAGGATACCCGTCGTCAGGTCGCGCTAACGGGCAGATTCCCGGCCGTCGAGCCGCTACACTAGCCGCCACGCAACCAGGGGAATGGATCCGTGCTTAAAGACCTAGGAATAAAGAGTCGTGTGCTGGTGCTCATACTGCTGCCCAGCACTGTGCTGGCGGTCGCGCTCGGCGTCTATTTCACCTGGTTGCAGCTGTCGGAAATGCGCCATCAGCTCGACGAGCGCGGCCAGCTGATTGCCGAGCAATTGGCCCCGCTGGCCGCACCGGCCATGGCCCAGGGGTACGGCAAGCGTCTGCAGCGGATCCTCAACCAGGTCCTCGACCAGCCCGACGTACGCGCCGTTTCGATTCTCGATACCGAGCGCAACCTGCTGGCTCACGCAGGGCCGAACATGATCACTCCGTCACCGCCGGCCGACCCCGAGGCGCTGACCCAGGTCAGCAGCATCGACGCCACGCGCATCCTCCTGCCGGTGCTGGGCAAGCATCTGAACCTGGCTGAGGACAACCCTGACAACGATCTGCGCCAGATTGGCTGGCTGGAGCTGGAGCTGTCGCACCAGGGCACCCTGTTACGCGGCTATCGCAGCCTGTTCACCAGTCTGCTGCTGATCGGCGCCGGGCTGATCATCACCGCCTTGCTGGCGTTGCGCATGAGTGCGGCCATCAGCAAACCCCTGCACAAGGTCAAGGTGGCCGTGGCGCAGCTCAAGGACGGTCACCTCGAAACCCGTCTCCCGCCGCTTGGCAGTCACGAGATGGACGAGGTCGCCGCGGGGATCAACCGCATGGCCGAGGCGCTGCTCGGCGCGCGCGAGGAGCTGCAGCAGAGCATCGACCAGGCGACTGAGGACGTGCAGCGGAACCTGGAAACCATCGAGATCCAGAACATCGAGCTGGATCTGGCGCGCAAGGAGGCGCTGGAAGCCAGCCGCATCAAGTCCGAGTTCCTGGCCAACATGAGCCACGAGATTCGCACGCCCCTCAATGGCATCCTCGGCTTTACCCATCTGCTGCAGAAGAGCGACCTCACGCCGCGTCAGCAGGATTACCTGTCCACCATCGAAAAATCGGCCGACAGCCTGCTGGGCATCATCAACGAGATCCTCGATTTCTCGAAGATCGAGGCCGGCAAGCTGGTACTCGACAGCATTCCGTTCAACCTGCGCGACCTCATCGAAGATACCTTGACCATCCTCGGGCCTGCGGCGCACGGCAAGCATCTGGAGTTGGTCAGCCTGGTCTATCGCGACACACCGCTGTCGCTGGTCGGCGACCCATTGCGCCTCAAACAGGTGCTGACCAATCTGGTCAGTAACGCCATCAAGTTCACCAACGAGGGGACCATCGTTGTCCGCGCCATGGTCGAGGATGAGCGTGCCGACCGGGCCCAGCTGCGCATCAGCGTGCAGGACACCGGTATCGGCCTGACCGATCAGGACCTGCGCATGCTGTTCCAGGCCTTCAGTCAGGCGGATAACTCCCTGTCCCGCCAGCCCGGCGGAACCGGGCTTGGGCTGGTGATTTCCAAGCGTCTGATCGAACAGATGGGAGGCGAGATTGGCGTCGACAGCATTCCCGATGAGGGTTCCGAATTCTGGATCAGCCTGAGCCTGCCGAAAGCCCGCGATGACATCGAGGACCTGCCGCGTGCCGCGTTGCTGGGGCGTAGGGTCGGGTTGCTGGAGCAACACCCGCTGGCCCGCCAGGCCTTGCAGCATCAGCTGGAAAGCTGCGGGCTGGAGGTGTTGAGCTTCGACACGCTGGACCAGTTGCAGCAGGCCGTGGATGCCGGCCGAACAAGCGAGGCACCGATCGAGATCGCGGTGATCGGCGTGACCAGCCGCGAGATCGCACCGCAGCAGCTGTGCCAGCGTCTATGGGAGTTCGAGGGCTTGGGCTGCAAATGCATCGTGCTCTGCCCGACCACCGAACAGGCGCACTATCATGAGGCGCTGCCCGAATCCCATACCCACACGCAGCTGCAAGGCAAACCGGCCTGTACACGGAAGCTGCAGCGCGTTCTTCTCGACCTGCTGCGCCCGCCCCAGGCTTTGATCGAAGCCCTGACAGTGCCAGATAGCCGGCCACCGCGAGTGCTCTGCGTCGATGACAACCCGGCCAACCTGTTGCTGCTGGAGACCCTGCTGACCGACATGGGCGGTGAGGCCGAGGCGGTCAGCAGCGGCCAGGAAGCGCTGGAGGCGGTCAAGCGCAAGGCGTTCGATCTGGTCTTCATGGACGTGCAGATGCCCGGGATGGACGGGCGCCAGACCACCGAGGCGATCCGCCAATGGGAAGCCGACAGTGGGCAGCCGCCGCTGCCGATCATTGCGCTCACGGCGCATGCGCTGTCCAACGAGAAGCGCTCGCTGCTGCAGAGCGGGCTGGATGACTACCTGACCAAGCCGATCAGCGAGCGGCAACTGGCCCAGGTGGTTTTGAAATGGACCGGGCTGCCGCTTTCGCGCAGCTTTCTGGCCGCGCCACAGGAGATGCCAGCGGCGGAGAACAACCTCAAGGTGGTGGATGCCGAGGAAGGCTTGCGGTTGGCGGCCGGCAAGGCCGACCTCGCGGCAGACATGATGAGCATGCTGCTGGCCACTCTGGAGGACGACCGCCTGTCGATCAGGCAGGCGCGGCGCCTCGGTGACCAACAGGCGTTGATCGATCGCGTCCACCGCCTGCACGGTGCGACCCGTTACTGCGGCGTGCCGCAACTGCGCGCGGCCTGCGAACGCAGCGAAACCCTGCTCAAGCAGAATCACCCCAGCGCGGCCCAGGCACTGGATGAGCTCGACAACGCAATCGAACGCCTGGAATACGAGTCGCGAGTCGTCTGACGGGGCTCGCACTCTGCCCGGCCGACAGGAATGGCCGGGCAGTCCAGGCTAGCTCACTCGCCCATCACCACGCCTTCGCGCCGTGGGTCGGCGCCACCGAACCAGCCCTTCTCGGTACGCTGGATCGCCTGCAGACCGCTGGTCATCTCCGTCTCGTTGATCGCGTGGCCGCGGGCTTTCAGCGCCTGCACGGTGCTGGCCGGGAAGCGGCCGGCCTCCAGTACCGTCGGGCCATTGAAACTGCCGAAGTTGGGCAGGTCGATGGCTCGCTGCGCGTCGAGCCCCCAGTCATACATGCCGAGCAGTGTTTTCGCGGTGAAGTGGATGATCGCTGCGCCGCCAGGGGAACCGAGGCTCGCCAGAAACCGTTCACCTGTGACGTCGAAAACCAGCGTGGGGCTCATGCTCGAGCGCGGGCGCTTGTCGGGTTCGACGCGATTGGCTACCGGTCGGCCCAGCGCGTCGTAGGGTTCGAAGGCGAAGTCGGTGAGTTCGTTGTTCAGCAGGTAGCCTCCTGCCAGGCCGGTGCCGCCGTCATTGAGCAGGCGCGAACCGAAGGCCTGTTCGATGGTGGTCGTCATTGCCAGGGCGTTGCCTTCGGCATCGACGATGCTGATGTGGCTGGTGCCATATTCCGGCTGATCGGGCTGAGAGGCGAGGGCGATCGGCATGTCCCCCGGTTCTCCCGGCTCGGCGGTGCCCATGCTGCGCGGACCGATCAGGGCGGCGCGCTGCTCGAGATAGTCCGGCGCGAGCATGCTGTTCCAGGTGCGGCCCGGCACCGGCACGAAATCGGGGTCGGCCAGGTATTTGGCACGGTCGGCATAGGCCAGGCGCGAAGCCTCGGTGTAACGGTGCAGGAACTCGGCGGATGGCACGTTCTGATCGAGGGGCTGTAGCGGTGGCAGCTGCTCCAGCATGCCCAGGATCTGCATCTGGGTAATGTGGCCGGAAGAGGGTGGCGGGAAGCCGCAGACCTGATAGCGCTTCTGCCAGAGGGTGCAGATGGCGTCGCGCTGGCGTGGTTGGTAGCCCTCCAGATCATTCAGGCTGATGCGGCCCGGGTTGGTCGGGTGAGTGTTCACCTGCAGTACCAGCGACCGGGCGTTGGCGCCGGTGTAGAACGCATCGCTGCCGCGTGCGGCGATGTCCTTGAGCAGCGCGGCGAGGGCCGGATTGCGCAAGCGATGGCCGACGGGCAAAGGCTCGCCATCGTTCTGGTAGTAGAACGCCGCGGCTCGCGGGTCTTTGCGCAGGGCCGGGTCGCTGGCGAGCAGGCCATGCAGGCGCGGGCTGATCTCGAAACCTTCTTCAGCCAGTTCGATAGCCGGTTCGAACAAGGTGCTCCAGGGCAGCTTGCCGTACCTGTCGTGCGCGCGTTCGAGCATCCTGACCACCCCCGGCACGCCCACCGAGCGACCGCCCACGACCGCGTCGAGAAATGCCATCGGCTTGCCGTCTTCAGTCAGAAACAGTCGCTCGTCTACCGCTGCAGGTGCTGTCTCGCGCCCGTCCAGCGCTGCGATGTGTTCACCATCCCAATGCAGCAGGAAGGCACCGCCGCCAAGCCCGCTGGACTGCGGTTCGACCAGGCTCAACACCATCTGGACCGCTACGGCGGCGTCCATTGCGCTGCCGCCGGCCTTGAGTATCCGGTAGCCGGCCTCGGTTGCCAGTGGGTTGGCTGCGGCAACGGCGAAGCGCTCCAGGGCCCAGCCGGGTTTGGCCGAGTAGCCGCTGGACGCTTCCGGCGCAGGTGGGATTTCGCTGGACGGAGCGTCCGGCTGAGTACAGGCGGTGAGGCTGAACACCAGAATCGAGGGAACCAGGGCGGCTCGTCCAGAGTGCATGGCATGTTCCTTGTCTGAGGCGGTAGGAAATATGTAACTGTTTACAGGCCTAGACCACTGACCCCGGTATGCCAAGCCTGATCGCTGCGGACGGGAAAATTCCTCGTATGCTCACCATGCTGTGCCGTTCGTCTGTCTGCTGCGCCGAAAGGGTACGGGGCGGGACGTAAAGCCTGTCGCTCCGGGGTACTGCGATGACGGACGCGAGGGTATCGCGGTCTGCCCGTGGCCGATGGTTGCCGGTATCATGTGCGCCTCTCCAAGGCTGTGCGGTCCCTCAAGCCATGACAATTCAGTACCCGACCATCGCCGATTGCGTCGGCAACACCCCTCTGGTTCGCCTGCAGCGCCTGCCCGGTGAAACCAGCAATACCATCCTGGTAAAGCTCGAAGGCAACAATCCCGCTGGTTCGGTCAAGGACCGTCCCGCGCTGTCGATGATTGCCCGGGCCGAAGCTCGCGGTGATATCAAACCGGGCGATACGCTTATCGAAGCCACCTCCGGCAATACCGGTATTGCCCTGGCCATGGCTGCGGCGATCAAGGGCTACAAGTTCATCCTGATCATGCCCGATAACTCCAGCGCCGAGCGCAAGGCGGCGATGACGGCCTACGGCGCCGAGCTGATTCTGGTGAGCAAGGAAGAGGGCATGGAAGGCGCCCGCGACCTGGCGGTAAAAATGGCAGCCGACGGACACGGCAAAGTGCTCGATCAGTTCGCCAACGGCGACAACCCGGAAGCCCACTTCACCAGTACCGGGCCGGAACTGTGGCAGCAGACTCAGGGCAGCATTACCCATTTCGTCAGTTCCATGGGCACTACCGGCACCATCATGGGCGTGTCGCGCTACCTCAAGCAGCAAAACTCGCAGATTCAGATCATCGGCCTGCAGCCTATGGAGGGCGCCGCTATCCCGGGCATCCGTCGCTGGCCGCAGGAATACCTTCCGAAGATCTACCAGGCCGAGCGCGTCGACCGCATCGTCGACATGGCCCAAGACGAAGCCGAACAGGTCATGCGCCGGCTGGCCCGCGAAGAAGGCATCTTCTGTGGCGTGTCCTCCGGTGGCGCCGTGGCTGCCGCGCTGCGCCTGTCGCAGGAGGTCGAGAATGCGGTGATCGTAGCGATCATCTGCGACCGTGGAGATCGCTATCTGTCGACGGGCGTTTATGACCAGCCCTGATCGCGACCTGACGCTGCAAGGCGGTACCTGCTGATGGCCAAGCGCAGCGGCGGTTTGCGCTTCCAGCCCAGCGGTGGCGAGAAGAAGCCGCAGATTCCGGTCGGCAAGAAGCAGCGGCTGAGCATTCAGCGGCTCGCCAATGATGGGCGCGGCATCGCCTTTCTCGACAACCGCACCTGGTTTGTCGAAGGCGCCTTGCCAGAAGAAGACGTCGAGGCACGCGTACTGAACGCGCGCAGCCAGATCGTCGAAGCCCGCACCGAGCGCGTGCTAACGGCCAGCGCCCGGCGGCGCGCCGAGCCGTGCCCGCATGCGCGGGTCTGCGGCGGTTGCAATCTGCAGCACCTGAGCGCGGCCGATCAACTCGAAATGAAACAGCGCAGCCTCGCCGAGCAGCTGTCCCGGGTGGCGGCGATCGAGCCACAGCAATGGGCAGCACCGCTTAGTGGCCCGGAGTTCGGCTATCGCCGTCGCGCACGGTTGGCGGTGCGTTGGGATAACAAGGCGCGGCGGCTGGACGTGGGCTTTCGTGCCAGTGCCAGCCAGGACATCGTCGCGATCCGCGAATGTCCGGTGCTGGTACAGCCCTTGCAAACGCTGTTGCCCGCGCTGATAGCCGTGTTGCATGAACTGGGCAAGCCGCAGGTGATCGGTCACCTGGAGTTGTTCAGCGGGACTTGCGAAGCGGTGCTGGTGCGCCATACCGCTGCGCTGTTGCCAGACGATCTGCAGCGTCTGACCGCCTTTTCTCTGGAGCACGGCGTGCAGCTCTGGCTGCAGGGCGAGGGTGCGCCACAGCCGCTGGACTCCGCGTACCGGCTGGGCTACCGCTTGCCCGCGTGGGATCTGGAGCTGGCCTGGCGACCCGGCGACTTCGTCCAGGTCAACGCACCGGTAAACGAAGCGATGGTCGCGCAGGCACTGGACTGGCTGGCGCCAAAGGCAGGCGAGCGGGTGCTCGATCTGTTCTGCGGGCTGGGCAATTTCAGCCTGCCTCTGGCGCGTCTTGGTGCGCAGGTGGTCGCAGTGGAAGGCGTCGCGGAAATGGTCGAGCGCGCGCGCACCAATGCGGAGCACAACCGGCTGGAGGGTGCGCACTTTTATCAGGCGGACCTGTCGAAGCCGCTTGTTCAGGCGCAGTGGGCCGAAGGTGGCTTCGCAGCGGTACTGCTCGATCCGCCGCGCGATGGTGCGTTGGAAATTGTGCAGCAGATGGCGACTTTAGGTGCACGGCGCGTGGTCTATGTATCGTGCAATCCTGCAACGCTGGCGCGCGATGCAGCTGAGTTGGTTGGGCAGGGCTATCGATT
This sequence comes from Stutzerimonas stutzeri, assembly GCA_002387205.1. Lineage (GTDB taxonomy): Bacteria > Pseudomonadota > Gammaproteobacteria > Pseudomonadales > Pseudomonadaceae > Stutzerimonas > Stutzerimonas stutzeri_N. The sequence goes on from DGLA01000024.1 coordinate 271,779, forward strand.
GAAGCAGGCAGGCGTGCTGGACATGTTTCCGCAGACGGCGCACGTCGAGGCCATGGCACTCTTCGAGCGGCCCGCGTAGTTCAGTTTTTTTGACAGGCGATCGGCCTGTGGTTCAACCGACCGGCTCCAAGAAAGCCGGCGTATTCGGCGCAGATGATGCGTAGAGGGAAGGTAATAGATGGTCCAGGTCAGAGCGCTTCAGCCGATCAATACCGACGGCAGCATCAACCTCGATGGCTGGCTCGATCATGTGCTGGGGATGGACCCGGCACTCGACCGCGACGCACTCAAGCAGGCCTGCGAGTTCGCCCGAACGGCGGAACAGCAGGCCAACGCGGCACAGAATCTCTGGAGCGAAGGCACCTCCAGCTACCAGATCGGGCTGGAGATCGCAGAAATTCTCGCCGACCTCAAGCTCGACCAGGACAGCCTGGTGGCCGCGGTGATCTACCGCGGCGTACGCGAAGGCAAGATCCAGCTGTCCGAGGTGCATCAGCGGTTCGGCTCGGTGGTGGCCAAGCTGATCGAGGGCGTGCTGCGCATGGCGGCCATCAGCGACAGCCTCAACCCGCGCGAATCGCTGGTGCTGGGCACCCAGACCCAGGTGGAAAATCTGCGCAAGATGCTGGTGGCCATGGTCGACGACGTGCGTGTCGCGCTGATCAAGCTGGCCGAGCGAACCTGTGCCATCCGTGCGGTCAAGAATGCCGATGACGACAAGCGTCATCGCGTCGCCCGCGAAGTGTTCGACATCTATGCCCCGCTGGCCCACCGCCTGGGCATCGGTCACATCAAGTGGGAGCTGGAGGACCTGTCCTTCCGCTACCTTGAACCCGAGCAGTACAAACAGATCGCCCAGCTGCTGCATGAACGCCGGCTGGATCGTGAGCAGTACATCCAGAGCGTTGTGCAGCAACTCAAGGACGAACTGACCGCCACCGGGATTCATCCCGAAATCGACGGGCGGGCCAAACACATCTATTCGATCTGGCGAAAGATGCAGAAGAAGGGCCTGCAGTTCAGTCAGATCTACGACGTTCGCGCCGTCCGTGTGCTGGTACCCGAAGTGCGCGATTGCTACACGGCGCTGGGTATCGTGCACACGCTGTGGCGGCACATTCCCAAGGAGTTCGACGACTACATCGCCAACCCCAAGGAAAACGGCTACCGCTCGCTGCACACCGCGGTGCTCGGGCCGGAAGGCAAGGTGCTGGAAGTGCAGATCCGCACCCAGGCCATGCACGAAGAGGCCGAACTTGGCGTTTGCGCGCACTGGCGCTACAAGGGCACCGACGTAAAAGCCACCTCCAACCATTACGAGGAAAAGATTTCCTGGCTGCGCCAGGTGCTCGAATGGCACGAGGAACTAGGCGACATCGGCGGCCTGGCGGACCAGCTGCGCGTCGATATAGAGCCGGATCGCGTCTATGTATTCACCCCGGACGGCCATGCCATCGACCTGCCCAAGGGCGCCACACCGCTGGACTTCGCCTATCGCGTGCATACCGAGATCGGCCATAACTGCCGCGGCGCCAAGATCAATGGCCGCATCGTGCCGCTCAACTACAGCCTGCAGACCGGCGAGCAGGTCGAGATCATTACCAGCAAGCACGGCTCGCCGAGCCGCGACTGGCTGAACCCCAACCTGGGCTACATCACCACCTCGCGCTCGCGGGCGAAGATCGTCCACTGGTTCAAGCTCCAGGCGCGCGACCAGAACGTCGCGGCCGGCAAGGCGCTGCTGGAGCGCGAACTGGGCCGCCTCGATCTGCCGCCGGTGGACTTCGACAAACTGGCGGAAAAGGCGAACCTGAAGACCGCAGAAGACATGTTCGCCGCGCTCGGTGCAGGCGATCTGCGTCTGGCTCAGCTGGTCAACCATGCCCAGCAATTGGTTGAGCCGGATACCCATGATGATGACCAGCTCGAGCTGATCCCCAAGCGCTCCACCAGCACCAAGCCTGGCAAGCGCGGCGACGTGCAGATCCAGGGGGTCGGCAATCTGCTAACCCAGATGGCGGGCTGCTGCCAACCGCTGCCGGGCGACACTATCGTCGGCTACATCACCCTCGGACGCGGCGTCAGCATTCACCGCCAGGACTGCGCCTCGGTGCTGCAGCTGGCCGGACGTGAGCCGGAGCGGATCATCCAGGTCAGCTGGGGCCCGATCCCCGAGAAGACCTATCCGGCGGATATCAGCATTCGTGCCTATGACCGTTCCGGTCTGCTGCGGGACGTCTCGCAGATCCTGCTCAACGAGCGAATCAATGTTCTGGCCGTCAACACCCGCTCGAACAAGGAAGACAGCACAGCGCAGATGACACTGACCATCGAGATACCCGGGCTGGATGCGCTGGGGCGGCTGCTCAGCCGGATATCGCAGCTGCCCAACATTATCGAGGCCAAGCGCCAGAGAACGAGTTAGAGCAGCTTCCAACTGGACGCCTGAAGCTGGAAGTAAAAGCGGCGCGGTGTCAGGCTTCCAGCACCGTAGGGTGGGATGTCGTTTTTTACATCCACCATGACGACGCTGCGGTGGATGGGTGAAGCGTCATCCACCTACGTTGGCGCCAGCTTCGATTTCCAAGTGTCACCGAGGAATCCCATGTACCAACTCCCCGACCTGCTGCACCTGATGGCCCGGCTGCGTGATCCGCAGCATGGTTGCCCGTGGGATCTGCAGCAGGACTACGCCAGCATCGTGCCGCATACCCTGGAAGAAGCCTACGAGGTGGCGGATGCCATCGAGAGCGGTGACTTCGACCACCTGCCGGGTGAGCTGGGCGACTTGCTGTTCCAGGTCGTCTATTACAGCCAGCTGGCCAGGGAAGAGGGCCGCTTCGAGTTCGATACGGTGGTTGATGGCATCACCCGCAAGCTGCTGCGTCGGCACCCGCACGTGTTCCCCGACGGCGATCTCTACGGCTCGCCGGAGCTGCCCCGTCTCGATGAAGCGCAGATCAAGCAGCGCTGGGAAGCGATCAAAGCCGAGGAACGCGCGGAGAAGTCCGCTGCACCAGAACAGCTGTCGCTGCTCGACGATGTGCCCAGCGCACTGCCTGCCCTCAGCCGCGCGGCCAAGTTGCAGAAGCGCACCGCACAGGTCGGCTTCGACTGGCCGGACGCGTTGCCGGTACTGGACAAGGTGCGTGAGGAACTCGACGAAGTCCTCGAGGCCATGAGCGAGAACGACCCGGAGGCCATGGCAGAAGAGATCGGTGATCTGCTGTTCGTCACGGTCAATCTGGCGCGGCATCTGAAGGTCGATCCGGAAAATGCCTTGCGTGCGGCCAACCGAAAATTCGAGCGGCGCTTCCGCTTTATCGAACAAGCCTTGCGGGAAGCGGGGCGGCCTATCGAACAGTGCGATCTGGCAGCGCTGGATGCATTGTGGGATGAAGCCAAGAAGCAGCTCAAAGCTGGAAGCTAGAAGTCAAAAGCTGCTAGGTATAGCGGTATGCTGAGCCGCTTCAAGCTTAGCCTTAAGTCATATTGGATGAGTGGAACTATGAGTCTTTCCCTTCGCGATCAGTTGCTCAAAGCCGGGCTGGTCAACGAAAAGCAGGCCAAGCAGGCCGGTAAGCAACAGCAGAAACAGCAGCGCCTGGTAAAGAAAGGCCAGCTCGAAAAGGATGACTCCCAGCGTGAAGCGGCGCTCAAGGCTCAGGCCGAAAAGCAGGCCCGCGATCAGGAGCTGAACCGTCAGCAGCAGGAAAAAGCCGAACAGAAGGCTCGCACCGCGCAGATCAAGCAGCTGATCGAAGGCAGCCGCCTACCCAAGTTGACCACGGAGGACTACTACAACTTCGTCGACGACAAGAAGGTCAAGCGCCTGTCGGTGAACAAGCTGATGCGTGACAAGCTCTCCAGTGGCTCGCTGGCTATCGTCCGCCATGGCGGCGGTTACGAAGTGATCCCGCGTGAGGCTGCATTGAAGATCCAGGAGCGCGATCCGCGCCGCATCGTGCAGCTCAATGTCCAGACCCAAGCACCGGATGCCGACGACCCTTACGCCGCTTACCAGATCCCCGACGATCTGATGTGGTAATCGTGGAGCAGGCCTGCTGCCGGTAATTGCAGCGGGCCTCTGGCGAGTGCCTGGTCCGCGCTTGTCGCCTACCAAGGCAGGCTGTGGGGTAGCGGAGAGAGTACATCCAGCGAGCCCCTCCGACAAAAGGACGGACTTATGCCCGTCTTGCGGCCTCTACTGCTACAGCCCGACCGGGCTTTCGGTTACAGCAGGAGGACTCAAATGGAAACCACACGTTATTCGGACGAGATCGATACGCTCAGCTGGCATGCCCAGGGCGTGCCCGGTGACCCTGAAGAGCCTGGCGTGCCGGACCTGCCGAGCGAGCCCGGCGAGCCGACTATTCCGGATCAGCCACCGCCAGACCCGGTAGCCTGACAGCTGTATCATGCCTGACCAGCGGCCCGTGCGAGCAGGTCGACCACCTGCTCGTCGCTGGTCTGTTCGAAGTTGCCGTAGTGACAACCCACGCCAATGAACGGCTCGGGCATCTGCAGGCAGACCAGCTCATCCACTTCCGGCCGAAGCATCTCGATCACGTCACGCGGGCCAACCGGCACCGCCAGGACGATCCTGCCTGGTTTCGACTGCCGCAGTCCCTTGAGGGCCGCTCGCACCGTGGCTCCAGTAGCAATGCCGTCGTCGATCACGATGATGCAACGATCCGTAATGACGGGTGCCGGTCGTTCGCCGCAATAGCGCTGGCGTCGCCGTTCCAGCTCCGTCAGCTGACGGCTCATTTCCTCGCTGAACCAGTTGGGTGGCGGCGCGATCTGGTTCAGCAGTTCCTGGTTGATCACCCACTTCGGTTCGGCGCCGTCGATTACCGCGCCCAGTGCCAGCTCTTCATTCCCCGGCGCGCCGATCTTGCGTACCAGCACCAGATCAAGCGGCGCGGCCAGCTTACGCGCCACCTCGAAGGCGACGGGTACGCCGCCACGTGGCAGGGCGAGAACCAGTGGATTGCTGTCTGTTAGATGTTGCAGGGCGTCTGCCAGCTCCTGGCCAGCATGGCTGCGGTCGCGAAACAGTGGGGATTCGGGCATGAAGGCGCGCATGGCTCACTCTCCGAACGGGTAGGTATCCGGAACGCTCTCTTCGTCGATCTGCTGCGGGCCGATCGGTCTGACGGCTGTGGTCTGTTCGAGCCAGAGCAGGGCGTCGAACTGTTCGGAAAGTATGGCCTGAAAATAATGACTCTGACGTTCAGTAGCCGGACGGTAGATGACGCCGATGGCGCGCTCGAGGCGCGGTCTGGCCAGTGCTTCGCGAAGTGCTGGATTGTCCCGCCAAGCGGTCAGCGAAGCCGGCAGCCCGGCACGCAGGAACAGCTGCTCCCAGCTATCCGGGCGAGAGGGGCGGACCTGCTTGATCTGCATGGGCTCATCCCAGTTATCAGCGGCAGCTACCTCGCCGCGATCAGTGGCCATGCCCAGCAGTACCGCATCTCGACCGAACGCGGTGCGGCACAGCTCACCAATGTTGAATTCCCCGCCCCAGCCCATGGACGTCGAGGCGGCATTGCCGATATGGGAGTTATGTGCCCAGACCACTGCCTTGGCACCATTCCCGCGATGCTCCAGCAAGGCGCGCAGGGTATCGAACATATGCCGGTCGCGCAGATTCCACGACTCGGTCGAACCCTGGTACATGGCGCGGTAATACTGCTCCGCTGCGAGCACGACGCGTGCGTTCTGCTCGGCATTGAAAAAATTGCTGCCGTCTTTTTCGAGGTATTCCAGGCGCTGATCGAGCAAGGCGCGCAGCTGTTCGACCACCGCGTCTTCGCAGGACGGCTCGCCGCGCATCACGTTGTGGCCATAGACGGCCGGCTCATCGTGCCAGGGGCTCAGGCAGCCATAGCGCCGGCGAGCGGCACTGGCAGCCTGCGGGTCGACCTGGTCAAGGTAGCCGAGCACCTCCTGAATCGAGGAGCCGAGGCTGTAGACATCGAGCCCACGAAACTCGACACGCTGCTCGGCAGCAAGCGAGTCGTTATGGGTACGCAGCCAGGAGGCGAAGTCGGCTACTTCCTGGTTGCGCCACATCCAGGTCGGAAAGCGCTTGAAGCCTTCTTCCACCCAGGCAGGCGGCTCGTGCTGGCGCACGTAGCGGTCGATCCTGGCTGCATCCGGCCAGTCCGCTTCCGCCGCGACGATGGAGAAGCCGTGCCGTTCGATCAGCCGCTGCGTGACGGCGGCACGGGCACGGTAGAACTCGGATGTGCCATGGCTGGCTTCGCCTATGAGCACGACCCTTGCGTCTGCCAACGGCTCGAACGCATCTGCGAAATGTTCGTCGCCGATGGGCGGGAGAGCGGTGGCGTGGCGACGCAGCAGTTCGACCAGCTGCTCTTCAGTCAACGTGCCAGGTTGCGGGCGGGATGCGGACATGTCCTCGGCTCCTGTTCTGCTCCATAGGGATGACCGGCGCTGGACGGCCCTGTTCAGACCGTCCGGCGGGTCATCGGATCAAGCACAAGCGGCAGAACTAGATGCGAGGGACTAGTCTCTAACAGAAGCGACGCCAATATAGGCGAGCGGTTTCCGCTGAAAGCGCTAAGAAACGAGGGGGCACCCATGACGACCTGGATCATCGCTTACAGCAAAGACGGCAACACGGCTATCCTCCGGACCGAGTCCGATCGCCAGCCGGACATAGACGAGGCAGTCGAGCTGGTTACCCGCAAGGCCGAGCAGGACTATGCCGGCGAGGATGATGCCTATGAGCACGATCCCGACCTGGAAGAGACACCCGCCACGCGCCTGGCCGAACGCTTCGGTATTACCGTAACCGGCATTTCCCAGGCCTGATCAGGCCACCTGCCAGACACAATCGTCCCCGACCACGAACAGACGCCGGTCCCGATCGGCGTCGACCTCCATCATGCCGGTGAAACTGCCAAATGCCGGCAGCAAGCTGACCGCTGTGCCTATGCAGAAGCACGGCAGACGCAACGACTGGCGGCCGCGACCGCGCAGGCGGAACGCCGGATGCAGGTGGCCTGCGAGGACGTGATGGGTAGGGTGTGGGTCGGGTTCGTGTTGCAGTGCGAACGGGCCGAGCAGCAGCGGCTCGGGGACGACGTTCATCCCCAGGCTGGCTGGCGGATCACCGGCGCGACGATCGTGGTTGCCCCGGATCAGTGTGATCGCCAGCCCCAGGTGTCTGGCGCGCCACTCGTGCAATTGGCTGAGCGTGGCGGGCGTCTGCGATTCCGGCGCGTGGAGGAAATCGCCCAGGAAGATCAGCTGTTCGCAGCGATAGCGGTCAAGCAGGACGTCGAGGCGTTGCAGATTGGCCTGGGTCGTGCCGTGAGGCACCGGCTGGCCGAGACTACGATAGGCCGCAGCCTTGCCGAAGTGGATGTCAGCGATGAGTAGCGCTTGCAGTTCCGGCCAGTAGACGGCCTTGTCGGCGAGCAGCCAGAGCTCGGTCTGTTGGAGCTCGATGGATAGGTGTGGGGTCATGCGGCGGAGTTTATCGCGGGCGTTTAGCTGTTCACAGCGTCCGGCGTCAGGGTCGCCGGAACCAGGTCAACGCTCGGTTGACCGCCCCACGCCCTGCTTAACAGCTTGCGCGGCAGTGCTCGGCGATGCCGGGGCGAAACGCCCGCTATCGTTTCGCCTTTTTCGCTCTCGGCGTGCCGTCCTTGGTAACTCGCGGTTTGCGCCTGGGGCTGGTTTCGCGTTCTACAGCAATGCCCTCATCCGCTTGCGGCTGGTAGCCACCGGGCCCGGCGGCCTTGTCCAGTTCGGCGACCATCCGGCGGATGCGATCGGCCAGTTTTTCCGAGGTCATGCTCTCGCGAAAGCGCTCGACCATCAGCGGAAACGCCAGGGGAGTGGTGCGCTTGACCAGATGGATGTCCAGCTGACGCTGCTGCAGCCGGGTAAGCGTCTGTTCCAGTCGTTCGACCTCCAGCTCCTGGCGCAGCACTTCCTCCTCGGCCTGGGTCAGCAGCAGGTTGGCGGGGTCGTATTGACGAAACACGTCGAAGAACAAGCCGCTGGAGGCCTGCAGCTGACGGGCACTTTTCTGGGCGCCGGGGTAGCCGGAAAAGACCAGCCCCGCGATTCGCGCTATTTCCCGGAAACGCCGGCGTGCCAGCTCGCCCGCGTTGAGGCTGGCGAGCACGTCATGCAGCAGGTCGTGCTGGCTGAACAAGGCGGGCGTCAGCCAGTGCAGCCAGTCCACCTCGGTGGCCGACAGCAGCTCGAAGCCGTAGTCGTTGACGGCAATGGAAAAGGTCAGCGGTTGGCGCTGGCCCATGCGCCAGGCCAGCAGGCTGGCCAGCCCAAGATGCACATGGCGACCCGCGAAGGGGTAGAGGAACAGATGCCAGCCCTCGCGGGACTTCATGACCTCCGCCAGCAGCGTGGCTTCGGTCGGAAGGGCCGACCAGTCCATCTGCACACGCAGCAGGGGTTCGACCAGACGCATCTCGGGGCTGGCGAAGCTGCCGCGTGACGCATCGCCGAGCTGCTGGACCACCGCATCGGCCAATTCGCTGGACAGCGGCATGCGACCGCCATTCCAGCGTGGCACGGCAGCCTTCCTGCCTGTGGCGCGGCTGACGTAGGCGGTCATGTTCTCGACCCGTACCAGCTCCAGTAATCGTCCACCGAAGAGGAAGTTGTCGCCGGGCCGCAGACGGGCGATAAAGCCTTCCTCGATGGTGCCCAGCGAGCGGCCACTGCCCCCCTTGGCCCAGAATTTCACCGTCAGGCTGGCATCGCTGACGATGGTGCCGATGCTCATGCGATGGCGCAGCGCCACGCGGCGACTGGGTACTTTCCAGAGGCCGGTTTCGTCCGGCTCGACCCGCTGATAGTCGGGGTAGGCCGTCAGCGAATGCCCGCCATGGCGGACGAAGGCCAGCGCCCACTGCCAGTGGTCATCGGTCAGCTCCCGGTACGACCAGGCCTGGCGAACTTCGGCGAACAATTCATCAGGCCGAAAACCGCCGCCCAGGGCCATGCTCACCAGGTGCTGCACCAGCACGTCGAGCGGGCGGTGCGGTGCGCTACGGGCCTCGATCCGCCGCTCGGCTATGGCGACCTGCGCGGCGGCCGCTTCCACTACTTCCACGCTGTGGGTCGGCACCAGGGTGACCCGCGAGGTGCGCCCCGGTGCATGGCCGGAGCGCCCTGCGCGCTGCATCAGCCGGGCCACGCCCTTGGGCGAGCCGATCTGCAGGACGCGTTCGACCGGCAGGAAGTCGACCCCCAGGTCCAGGCTGGAAGTGCAGACCACGGCCTTGAGCGCACCCTGCTTGAGGCCCAGCTCGACCCAGTCGCGCACCTCGCGCGCCAGGGAGCCGTGGTGCAAGGCGATCAGTCCGGCCCAGTCGGGACGCGCTTCGAGGAGCGCCTGGTACCAGATCTCCGACTGCGAACGGGTATTGGTGAACACCAGGGTGGTCGCGGCGGAGTCGATCTCCTCGACTACCTGCGGCAGCATGCGCAGGCCGAGGTGGCCTGCCCAGGGGAAGCGCTCGATGCTCGGCGGCAGCAGCGTATCGACGCGCAGATCCTTGTCCACCTTGCCCTGCACCAGCTTGCCGCTACCCGGATGCAGCAGCACCTCGAGCGCATGGGGCTGGTTGCCCAGCGTCGCGGACAACCCCCAGACGATCAGCTCCGGCATCCACTGGCGCAGCCGCGCAAGCGCCAGCTGCAGTTGCGCGCCCCGCTTGTTGCCCAGCAGTTCGTGCCATTCATCCACCACCAGCATGCGCAGCCCGGCAAAGGCCTGGCGGGCGTCGGCGCGGGTCAGCAGCAGGGTCAGGCTTTCCGGTGTGGTCACCAGCGCGCTGGGCAATCGCCGCCCCTGGCGCGCTCGCTCGGCACCGCTGGTATCGCCGGTGCGCAGGCCGATGCTCCAGTTGATGCCGAGGTCGTCCAGCGGGGCCTGCAGAGCGCGGGCGGTGTCGGCGGCCAGCGCGCGCATCGGGGTGATCCAGAGCACCGTCAAAGGCGCCGGCTTGTCCCTCGTGGTGGAAGGCGGCGCCTTGGTCGAAAAGCGATTCAGCGCCCCGAGCCAGACGGCGTAGGTCTTGCCGGAGCCGGTGGTGGCGTGCAGCAGCCCGGATTCGCCATCCCTTATCGCTTGCCAGACCTCCTGCTGGAACGGGAAGGGCCGCCAGGCGCGACGGGTGAACCACTGCTCGCTCAACAGTTCGGTTGCATCATTCATGGGGCAGCCTGCTGAAGCCCGAGTGCGAGGCTTGCCCTGTGGGCGCGGCCTTGGCCGCGCAGATGGCGATTGTCGGAGTAGTGTGGCGGGCCTTGCAGATCATCCAAGCAGTTCCTTCAGCGTCTCCAGCGTATCAGCCTCATCCACCGGCTTGTCGAGACGCCAGCGCAACATGCGTGGGAAGCGCACGGCGATGCCGCTCTTGTGCCGGCTGCTGGCGGCGATGCCTTCGAAACCAAGCTCGAACACCAGGGTCGGCGTCACGCTGCGGACCGGACCGAACTTTTCCACGGTGGTCTTGCGCACGATGGCGTCGACCTTGCGCATTTCCTCGTCGGTCAGCCCCGAATAGGCCTTGGCGAAGGGCACCAGCTTGCGCTCCGGGTCGCCCGGCTCGCCATCCCAGACGGCAAAGGTGTAGTCGGTATATAGGCTGGCGCGGCGACCGTGGCCACGCTGGGCGTAGATCAGCACGGCGTCGACGGAGTAGGGGTCGATCTTCCATTTCCACCAGACGCCGACGTCCTTGGTCCGACCGACGCCGTACTGGGCGGCGCGTGCCTTGATCATCATGCCTTCCACGCCCAGCTGGCGGGAGGCTTCGCGCTGGCGGGCCAGGTCCTGCCAATCCGTTCCGCTCACCAATGGCGAAAGCATCAACCGAGGGTTGGGACACTGCAGGACCACGGTTTCCAGTTGTTGCCGGCGCTCGTGGTGGGCACGCTGCCGCCAGTCGTCGCCCTGCCATTCCAGGAGGTCATAGGCGAGCACCGCCACCGGCGCATCCTGCAGCACCTTGGCGGTCAGGTTCTTGCGGCCGATGCGCTGTTGCAGCAGGGCGAAGGGCTGCACGCCGAAGGCACCGGCGCTGGGCTCGCCGGTGCTGGCGGCGTCGAACAGCTCGCCGTCCGGGGTCTCCGGGGCATGCTTCCAGACCAGGATCTCGCCATCGATGACCGTGCCGTCCGGCAGGCAGCTGGCCAGTTCGCAGAGCTCCGGGAAACGTTCACTGACCAGTTCCTCGCCACGCGACCAGACCCAGATATGCCCATCGCGCTTGACCAGCTGGGCGCGGATGCCGTCCCACTTCCATTCGATGAACCAGTTTTCCGGGGCGCCGAGCAAGGTGTCGAAATTCTCGACCGGTGCCTGCAATGGGTGGGCAAGGAAGAAAGGGTAGGGCTGGCCGCCACGTTGTGCATGCTCGTGCTCGGATTCGTCGGCGATCAGTGCCAGATAGCCCTCGGCGCTGGGACGGTGGGACAGGTCGGTGTAGCCGACCAGCCGCTGCGCCACGCGCTTGGGGTCAAGATCGACCAGCGAGGCCAGCGCGCGGGTGACCAGCAGTTTCGAGACGCCGACACGAAAGGCCCCTGTGATCAGCTTGATGCAAACCATCAGGCTGAGCCGGTCCAGCTGCGCCCAGAGCATGGGTAGGCGCTCAGCCAGTTCTTCCGGCGGCAGGCCGCGCAGCGGCAGTAGCTTGTCCTGCAGCCAGACGGCCAGCCCTTCGTTTGAGCTGTGCTCGGCCTCTGGCATCAGCAGCGAGATGGTCTCGGCCATGTCGCCGACCGCCTGATAACTCTCCTCGAACAGCCACTCCGGCAAGCCCGAGGCCTGCATCGCGGTCTCGCGCAGCACGCGGGTCGGCACCAGTTGGCGGGGGCGTCCGCCGGAAAGGAAGTAGACCGCCCAGGCAGCGTCGGCCGGATCGGCTTCGCGGAAATAATCACGCATGGCGGCGAGCTTGGCATTGCTCGAGGTGGTTGCGTCGAGACGGCTGTAGAGGGTGGCGAAGGCTTTCATTCTGGCCAACTTCTCACGGCTGAGGCCTGTTCGCGAGCATGCTCAATCCTGCGGACCCCTAAGGCATGGCTGCAGGTCATTCGGCCTCCTGGGAGGTGGTGTCATCCTCTTCGCCGTATTCGGTCTCGAAGGCCTGGGCATCGAGGCCGCGCATCTCACGGAGGTAGCGCACCAGTACCGCAACCGAGCCGTGGGTTACCATGACCCGTTCCGCGCCGGTCTGCTCGATGGCCCACAGCAGGCCGGGCCAGTCGGCGTGGTCCGACAGGACGAATCCGCGATCGACGCCGCGGCGACGACGGGTACCGCGCAGCATCATCCAGCCACTGGCGAAGGCGTCGGCATAGTCGCCGAAGCGGCGCATCCAGGTACTGCCACCGGCTGAAGGCGGCGCGAGGATGATCGCGTGTTTCAAACGAGGGTCGCCCTTTTTCAGGTCGCCTGCATAGACGGTTGGCGGCAAGTAGATGCCGCCTTCGCGGTAGACCTTGTTCAGCGGCTCCACCGCACCGTGAACCACGATCGTTCCGATGCTTTCATCGAGCCCGTGCAGAATCCGCTGGGCCTTGCCGAAGGCGTAGCAGAACAGCACGCTGGCGCGCCCGGCTGCCGCGTTGGCGCGCCACCAGTCGTTGGTATCGCGGAACACCTCGGCCTGGGACGGCCACTTGTAGATGGGCAGCCCGAAGGTCGATTCGGTAATGAATGTGTGACAGCGCACCGGCTCGAAAGGCGCGCAGGTGCCGTCCGGCTCCACCTTGTAGTCGCCCGACGCCACCCAGACTTCACCCTTGTATTCCAATCGCACCTGCGCCGAGCCGAGCACGTGGCCGGCGGGGTGGAAACTGAGCCTTACCCCGTGGTGCTCAATGGACTCGCCGTAGGCCAGCGTCTGCAAGGGCATGTCGGCCGCTATCCGTGAACGGAGGATGCCTTCGCTGTCGCTTGAAGCCAGGTAGTGGCCCATGCCCCAGCGCGCATGGTCGGCGTGTGCATGGGTGATGACGGCCCGGTCCACCGGACGCCAGGGATCGATATAGAAATCACCGGGCGGGCAGTAGAGACCTTCGGGGCGGGAGACGACGAGATCCATGAAAAAAGGCACTTTGCGGACTTGCAGGATTGGAGCACGGCGCAGCGCTGCGAGTTCGGTTGTGGCGGGTCGGGGCGGCGGTCGGTCCGATCAGCCTCAAACGTCGGATTACGCCTCTGGCTAATCCAACCTACGTTGACTGGGCATTGCTTTTGGGTTCGTAGGATGGAATCGCCGGAGGCGCTTGCGTCGGTTACCTAGGCGTCTATATCAGTCCAGCAGTTTCAGGTGTGAGGTATCCGGCACGGGCGCATCGCTGGCGCGGCGGCGATCGCTCATGTCGCTGCCCACCGGTGCGAGGCTGAACTTGGACAGGTCGACAACGGGCGGCTGGGCTGCGGGCCTGGCGTCGTGCAGGTCGACGCCGACCGGCGCGATGCCGAAGTCGGGCGCCTCGACATCGGCAAAGGCGGCCATGTATTCGTCGCGCGGCGTGACGTGCAAAGGGCCTGGTGCAGTCCCGGGACTGGATCTGGTCGGCTGAGCGGCGGTCACTGAGGCTTCGGTTGGCGGTGGCGCCAGCTCGATCTCCTCGACTTCGACCGGCATGGGCCGAACCTCGGCTACCGCTCCGGCGCGAGCCATGGCCTGGCGATACTTCTCGACACTTGCATGGTCGAGGTCCTGCTTGATGACCACGCGACGCCCCGAAAAGAGCGCGGCGATACGCTGGGCATCAGCCTGGAACAGCCGGCTCAGGTTGGCTTCTACCTGCTCGAGCGTAGCGCCTGGGGCGAGTTCTCCGGAAAATGCAATCTCATAGCGACTCATGCTGGATATCCTTGAGGCTGGGCCCGAACCGATGATAGAGGCTCCGGCTGGGGCGTGAAAGCATCGTGGGGCAGCGCGGTACCGCTCAAGGCAGCGGCGCGAACAGCGCCTCGATATCAGCTGGGTCCAGCTGCCAGCCGGCCGGGTTGGCTGCATCCAGGACGCCGGCGGCCAGCTCCGCCTTGCGTCGCTGCAGTTGCTGAATCTTTTCTTCTACCGTGTCGCGGGCGATCAGCTTGTAAACGAACACGGGCTTGTCCTGGCCGATACGATGCGCGCGGTCGGTCGCCTGGTTTTCGGCGGCCGGGTTCCACCAGGGGTCGTAGTGGATCACGGTGTCAGCGGCGGTCAGGTTCAGGCCGGTGCCACCAGCCTTGAGGCTGATCAGAAACAGCGGGACTTCCCCGTTCTGGAAGCGCTTGACGGGTGTGCGCCGGTCCTTGGTCGCACCGGTTATCTGAACGTAGCCGATGGCTCGGCGGTCAAGTTCATCCTCGATGAGGGCAAGCATCGAGGTGAATTGCGAGAACAGCAGGATGCGGCGTCCCTCGGCCAGTAGTTCGGTGAGCATTTCCATGAGGCTGTCGAGTTTGCCCGAGGTACCGCCGCGTGCCGTTTTGGCTGCGTTGCCCTTGACCAGCCGCAGGTCGCAGCAGACCTGGCGCAACTTGAGCAGCGCGTCGAGAATGACGATCTGGCTGCGCGCCAACCCCTTGCGATCAATCTCTTCGCGAACCTTGCTGTCCATGGCCAGCCGCACGGTTTCGTACAGGTCTCGTTGGGCCGGACTCAGTTCCACCCAGTGCAGGATTTCATTCTTCGGGGGCAGTTCATGGGCCACCTGTTCCTTGCGCCGCCTGAGCAGGAAGGGCTTGATCCTGCTCGTGAGGTGCTGCAGACGATCGGCGTCCTCGCTCTTTTCGATAGGCTTGCGGTAGTCGCGATTGAAGCGCTTGGCATCGCCCAGCCAGCCAGGCAGGAGAAAGTGGAACAGGGACCACAGCTCGCCCAGGTGATTTTCCAGCGGAGTGCCGGTGAGACACAGGCGCTGATGAGCGTTCAGCCGGCCGGCAGCCTGGGCTGCCTTGCTGCTCGCATTCTTTATGTTCTGTGCTTCGTCGAGTACCAGTACATGCAGGGGCGTTTCGGCGAGCAGCTCGATGTCCCTGGGCAGCAAGGCGTAAGTGGTAAACAGCAGGTCGTATTCGCCGAGGTGCTCGTAAAGCTGCTGACGCGCCGTGCCGTGCAGTGTGGCCACCCGCAGGGTGGGTGCGAAGCGAGCCGTTTCGTCCTGCCAGTTGGGGATCAGGCTGGTCGGCATTACAACCAGACTGGGCCGGTCCATGCGCCCTGATTCCTTTTCCAGCAGCAGGTGGGCAAGCGTCTGCAGGGTCTTTCCCAGGCCCATGTCATCGCCGAGGACGCCGCCGGACTCGAGCGTTCGCAGCGTTTGCATCCAGCGCAAACCTTCAAGCTGATACGGCCGCAGTTGCGCATGCAAGCCGACCGGAGCGCTGACGGGCTGCTGGCGGTAGTCACGCAGCCGCTGAGCGAAGTCACGCAGGTGTTCGCCGCCGTGCCATTGCAGCGCAAGCGAATCGAGCCCGGCCAGGCGTGCCGCATCGGCGCGCCCGAGGCGCAGGTTTTCGCCTGCGGATTGGCCCTGATAAAGCTCCGCGAGGGTGGCCAGGATGGGCTTGAGGCGGCCAAAGGGCAGCAGCACCTGCAGCGGCTGATCGTCATCGGCGCGGCGCTTGTCCAGCTGCACCCTCAGGGTTTCGTCGTCGGTGCGCTGAGCCAGGGCCTGGGCCGAGAGCAGGGCCGGGTTGCGGCGGATCAGGCCGAGCAGGACCGGCAGCAGACTGATCCGCTCACCCTCGACGATGATGCCCAGTTCCAGGTCGAACCAGCTGGGATCGGACGGTTCGTCTATCTGGACATACCAGGCATCGACCGGCGTCAGGTCATAGGCGAAGCCAGGCTGCATGATGATCTGCCAGCCCTGCTCGCGCAGCTGGGGTAACTGCAGCTGGGTGAAATGCAGCCAGGCCGCGTCATTGGCCAGTTCGAACATTTCCGCAGAGTCCTTCGGCAGCGCCTGGCTCTGGCGCAGAGAGGGGCGAAAACCCAGCTGCTTCAACTGCTGGCGCAGCGCCTGCTCCGCATCGGGCTGGCGCGCCATGCAGATGACCCGTGAGCCTTCAGTCTGGCGGATGCGGTCACCTGTCTTGGCCTTGCCATGCACGCTTGCCTGGCCATAGAGGAAACTCAACCCGGCCCTATGCTGGTGGTCACCCACCATGCGCCCACTACCTGGCTGGTAGGTGACCGAATGATGGCTGCCCAGGCTGAGACGTGGAACTGGCAACACGTCATCGACCCGATGCTCCTCGGGCCTCGCGGGTGCTGGCAGCTGCGGCGCTATCTCATTCAGCGTCAGGCTGAACAGGGCCGCCTTGGCGGCTGGAACCGAGGGTGCGTCGAGCAGGTGGCGTGCCAGCGGCATGGGCAAGCCATGATCGATCAGGCCTACCTCGTTTTCCTGCTCGTCGAGGTAGTACAGCGGGTCCACGGCCGTGAGCAACTTGGCGTTGTGTCCACCCAGGTCGAGGCTTGGCTGGTAGCTGCCGTCGGCGCGCTGAGTCCAGTTGAAGCGTGCCTGACGGGAACGTCCAGGCTGCAGCGGAGGCTGGTGCCAGTCTAGGAAAGCACGTCCACTTTCAAGCACCAGGCGCAGGGTTTCGCCGCCGTGTTCGCCGTCGAGCGTGAAGCCATTGCCCATTGACGTACGGGCCAGTGTCATCAGCGCGGCGATACGCAGATCCAGGGTCTGCATGAAGCCGGGTTGCCGATAGCTGGCCTCGCGCATGCCGAAATAAGGGCTTCTCTCGCCGAAGCTGCCATCCTCGCGCAGGCGAAGCTTGTAGACCTCGATGCAGGTGTCGGCGACAACTCGATAATGAAGGCACCACTTCTGGCCGGCTTGTAGAGGGTCGCCCAAGGCCCCGGGAAGCCTGGATAACCATTGCTCGATGGTCCCGGGGAAGCGCTCATCAGCTTGGTCTGCGGCTTCGACCGGCTCTCGCTCTGTCTGGCTTTCGAGCGTGAGAATCAGTGCGGCGCAATGCTTGCAATTCAGGCCGACCGGACAGCTGCACAGGCAGGTCAGCCGGTCGTCGCGCGACAGCTGGAGTGACTGCCGATAGACATTGCCGCCTGAGCCGCGGCAGGTCGCTTCCACGTAACGGGCATCTTGCCGCCCGACCTTGACCCTGTTATCCGCGGCGTACTGCCGGCCTCTGGCCAGGGCGTTGTCGGAGAACGGCAGCTGCCAGCCATACGGCAGATGCGGCAGAAAGCTACCGGACATCAACAAAGCGCCCCATGGTCGGCTCGCAGGAGCAGATGGCCGTCATCCCCTATGACTTTCCAGCCGACAGGCGCTCGAGCAGCGCTTCGAGTGTATTGAAGCGCTCCTCCGGACGCTCCATCGGCACCTGAAACTTGAACATCGTGGCGCCTTCGAACTTGTAACGGTTGGGCTGGCTCTGGATCAGCTTGATCAGCACCATCGGATCGACGCTGGTGTCCGCAGCGAACTCGATACGCCCACCCTGAGGCCCGGCGTCGATCTTGGTGATGCCGAGGCTGGCCGCTTGCAGCTTGAGCAGGGTCAGCCTGACCAAGTGCTTGGCAGGTTCAGGAAGCAGGCCGAATCGGTCGATCATCTCGACCTGCAGTTCACGCAGGCCGTTCTCGTCAGCAGCGTTGGCGATGCGCTTGTAGAGAATCAGTCGTGCATGGACATCCGGCAGATAGTCCTCGGGTATCAGCGCTGGAACGCGCAGATTGATCTCTGGCCCGCCACCGAGCGGTTGATCGAGGTTCGGCTGCTCGCCTTTCTGAATGGATTTGACCGCACGCTCGAGCATTTCCATATATAGCGTGAAACCGACCGCCTGGATCTGTCCGCTCTGGCCGTCACCGAGCAACTCGCCGGCACCACGGATCTCCAGGTCATGGGTAGCCAGGACGAATCCAGCACCGAGATCCTGCGAGTTGGCGATGGCTTCCAGGCGCTTTTCGGCGTCGGGCGTCATGGCCTTGCGTGGCGGCGTCAGCAGGTAGGCATAGGCCTGGTGGTGGCTACGGCCAACCCGGCCACGCAACTGGTGCAGCTGAGCGAGGCCGAACTTGTCGGCGCGCTCGATGATGATGGTGTTGGCGCTCGGTACATCGATGCCGGTCTCGATGATGGTCGAGGCGATCAGCACGTTGAAGCGCTTGTGGTAGAAGTCGCCCATCACCTGTTCCAGTTCGCGCTCGCGCATTTGGCCATGGCCCACGCCTATGCGGGCTTCTGGCACCAGTTCGGCAAGATCGGCGGCACACTTCTCGATGGTCTTGACGTCGTTATGCAGGTAATAGACCTGACCGCCACGCAGCAGCTCACGCAGCAGCGCCTCCTTGATCACCGAGTTCTGCTGCTCCATGACGAAGGTGCGCACCGACAGCCGTCGCGCCGGAGGCGTGGCGATGATCGAAAGGTCGCGCATG
Organism: Stutzerimonas stutzeri; assembly: GCA_002387205.1. Lineage (GTDB taxonomy): Bacteria > Pseudomonadota > Gammaproteobacteria > Pseudomonadales > Pseudomonadaceae > Stutzerimonas > Stutzerimonas stutzeri_N. Next base: position 290,234 of record DGLA01000024.1, read on the forward strand.
CCCGCTACCGCCATGTTCAGGGTGCGCGGGATAGGCGTGGCGGTGAGGGTGAGGATATCGACCTCGCTGCGCAGCGCCTTGAGCTGCTCCTTCTGGCGCACGCCAAAACGGTGCTCCTCGTCGATGATCACCAGGCCCAGATTGGTGAACTTCACATCGTCCTGCAGCAACTTGTGCGTGCCGATGAGGATGTCCACCTTGCCTTCGGCCAGCTCCTGCACCGCGCCCTGAATCTCCTTGGCGGACTTGAAGCGGCTCATCACCTCGACGCGCACCGGCCAATCGGCGAAACGGTCGCGGAAGCTGTTGTAGTGCTGCTGAGCGAGCAGGGTGGTGGGCACCAGCACCGCCACCTGACGGCCGCTGTGCACCGCAATGAACGCCGCACGCATGGCCACTTCGGTCTTGCCGAAGCCCACGTCGCCGCAGATCAGACGATCCATCGGCTTTGGCGCGAGCATGTCGTTGCGCACGGCTTCGATGGCCGCCTGCTGGTCAGGCGTTTCTTCGAAGGGGAAGCCGGCGCTGAAGGTTTCGTAGTCCAGCTGCGGGTCTTCGAAGGCATAGCCTTCACGCGCCGCACGGCGGGCATAGATGTCGAGCAGTTCGGCCGCGACATCCCGGACCTGCTCGGCGGCCTTGCGCTTGGCCTTCTGCCAGGTCTCCGAACCCAACCGATGCAGCGGGGCGAGAGCGTCGTCGCTGCCGGTGTAGCGGGCGATCAGGTGCAGGCTGGACACCGGCACATAGAGCTTGGCGTCCTCGGCGTACTGCAGCATCAGGAATTCGGCAGCCTGACCTTCGATCTCCAAGGTGACCAGACCGTGATAACGGCCGACACCGTGGTCGATGTGCACCACCGGCGCGCCTTCGCGCAGTTCGGTGAGATTCTTGATGACGTTCTCGCCGGCATCACGCCCCTTTTCCCGCCGCCGGCGCTGCATGATGCGCTGGCCGAACAGTGGGCTCTCGGCGATCAGCGCCAGGGCGGGGTCTTGCAGTAGTAATCCATCGTCCAGCGGGGCGATGGAGATGGCCAGGCGCTCATTGCTTTCGACGAACTGCGGCCAGCCTGAAACCTCTTGCGGACGCAGCTTCAGCCGGGCGAGCAGTTCGAGCAGAACCTCGCGTCGGCCAGCAGATTCGGCGGTAAACAATACGCGGCCGGGGAACTCGTCAAGGAAGCGGCGCAGTGCTCCCAGCGGCTCGGGCGCCTTGGCGTCGATGGCCAGTTCCGGGAAGCGACTGGCCGGGAAACGCTCGCGGCCGATTCCCGTTTCGACGTCATCCTGGCTGGCCACGATGCGCGGCCAGGACTTCAGATGGGCGAAACAGTCCTCGACGGCCATGAACAGTTCGGCGGGAGGCAGCAAGGGACGCTCGGGGTCGACGCGGCGCTCTTCGTAGCGGGTGCGTACATCCTTCCAGAAGTGTTCCGCCGCCTGTTCGATGCCCGGTAAAGAGAACACCTGGGTGTCATCCGGCAGGTAGTCGAACAGCGTCGAGGTCTCGTCGAAGAACAGCGGCAGGTAGTACTCGATACCGGCTGGGGTAATGCCGGTGGAGAGGTCCTGGTAAACCGGGCAACGGCGGAAGTCCACGTCGAAGCGCTCACGGAACCGCGCGCGGAAGCCTGTCACCGATTCCTTTTTCAACGGGAACTCACGAGCCGGCAGCAGGCGGATCGATTCGACCTTGTCGACCGACCGCTGATTCTCCGGGTCGAAGGTGCGCAGCGTTTCGATCTCATCATCGAACAGGTCGATGCGGTAGGGCAGGGGGCTGCCCATTGGAAACAGGTCGATCAGCGCGCCGCGCACGGCAAATTCGCCATGCTCATAGACGGTGTCGACGCAGCGGTATCCTGCGGCTTCAAGGCGTGCCCGCATCTGATCGACATCGAGCTTCTGGCCCACATCCAGTACCAGGCTGGAGCCGAGCAGAAAGCTTTTCGGGGCGAGCCTGTGTAGCGCCGTGGTAATGGGAACTACCAGCACGCCATGGGTAAGCTCCGGCAGCTGATAGAGGGCCGCGATACGCTGGGAAATGATGTCCTGATGGGGTGAGAAGACGTCATAGGGCAGCGTCTCCCAATCCGGAAAATGCAGGACCGGCAGGTCGGGAGCAAAGAAGGCGAGCTCTTCCTGCAGGCGTTCGGCGCTCTGGCTGTCCGACGTAATGAGGAGAGTGAATCGATTTGCGTTGCTGGCAGCTTCGGCAATGGCCAGGCTCAGCGCGGCTCCAGGAAGGTTGCCCCAGGTTTGCTTGCCGCTGGCGGCAGGCATGGGCGGAAGGCGCAATACGGACACGAGTGGGCGTGGCTCCGGTCGGTAAAAATGGACCGCCAGGATTGTAACTATCCGCGCGGGACGCTGTCAGTGTTTCGGCTGCACAGATTGCCGGCGCTAGGGTGCGCCGGCATAATGTAGCCCTTTTTCTCAGCCCCTACATGTTGGAAGGAACTGCCCGTGACTCAGAAGCCCGACCAGTGTCTTGGTGAATGGATTGATCGAGAAGCCCTCGCCGAAGCGATGATTCCGCTGATTGGTCAGCTGTATCGTAACAACAACGTGGTGACTTCCATCTACGGCCGTGGGTTGATCAACCGCTCGGTCATCGCACTGCTCAAGGCCCATCGTTTCGCGCGCCACCGCCAGGCTGACGAAGCCGAGCTGTGTGTCAACGAAACCCATCAGATCCTCACCACCATGAGCAGCATGGACCTGGGTGCCGCTTCGGTCGACCTGGGCAAGGTCGTGGGCAAGTTCAAGGCCGAGGGTAACGGTCGCAGCCTTGATCAGTTCGTGCGTGATGAGCTGGCAGAGGTAGCCGGCAAGCGCAACACCACTGGCGTGCACAAAGGCACCGACGTGGTTCTCTATGGTTTCGGCCGTATCGGCCGGCTGCTGGCCCGTATTCTTATCGAGAAGACTGGCGGCGGCGACGGGCTGCGTCTGCGTGCCATTGTCGTGCGCAAAGGCGCGGAGAACGACCTGGTCAAGCGTGCCAGTCTGCTGCGCCGTGATTCGGTACATGGTCCCTTCGAAGGCACCATTCATATCGACGCCGAGAACGACACCATCACTGCCAACGGCAACCTGATTCAGGTCATCTATTCAAACGATCCTGCCTCGGTGGATTACACCCAATACGGCATCGAAAACGCATTGCTGGTGGACAACACCGGCAAGTGGCGTGACGCCGAAGGCCTGAGCCAGCATCTGAAGTGCCCCGGTGTTGCCCGCGTCGTGCTGACCGCGCCTGGCAAGGGCGAGCTGAAGAACATCGTCCATGGCATCAACCACGGCGAGATCACGGCTGACGACAAGATCGTTTCCGCTGCATCTTGCACCACCAACGCCATCGTTCCGGTATTGAAGGCGGTCAATGACCAGTACGGCATCGTCAATGGTCACGTCGAAACCGTGCATTCCTACACCAACGACCAGAACCTGATCGACAATTTCCATAAAGGCAGCCGTCGTGGTCGTAGTGCCGCGCTGAACATGGTTATCACCGAGACTGGAGCTGCGACTGCCGCGGCCAAGGCGCTGCCGGTGCTCAAAGGCAAGTTGACCGGTAATGCCATTCGCGTTCCGACGCCGAACGTATCGATGGCTATCCTCAACCTCAACCTGGAAAAGGCAACGACACGCGAGGAAATCAATGAGTACCTGCGCCAGATGGCCATGCACTCGGATCTGCAGAAGCAGATCGACTTCGTGAATTCGCAGGAAGTTGTATCCAGTGATTTCGTCGGCTCCCGTCATGCAGGCGTAGTGGATGCCGAGGCGACGATCTGCAGCGACAACCGTGTCGTGCTCTACGTCTGGTATGACAATGAGTTCGGCTACAGCTGCCAGGTAGTACGGGTGATGGAAGATATGGCTGGAGTGAACCCGCCAGCCTTCCCTCGCTGACCCTTCGGCAGCTCTGAAGAAACGGGAGCTTTGCTCCCGTTTCTGTTTTATTCATCCCCCAAAAGCAGAGCGGGCATTGCCGCTTGTGCCGGAGCGTCAATAGTCGGTTGCTGATGACCGCTTGTCTCTAGTCAAAAAATTGGAAGACCTTGGGTGGTCAGTCACGGGTCGCGGCCTCTATAATCGGGCGGATTTCTACCTGGGCCCGCGGCATAGCGTCGCGCTGATACCTTATCGGCGCGCGTCGTGCCATTCGACTTTCAGCTAAACCGCTGGGCTCGTAAAAAAAGCTTTTAAAATCAGTGGTTAGGCGAACCGATGATCAATATAAAACGTGGGCTCGATTTGCCCATTGCAGGTGCGCCGGCGCAGCGTATCGAGGCCGCAAGGCCCGTTCGAAGCGTCGCCGTAGTAGGGTTTGACTACCCGGGAATGAAGCCGACCATGGAGGTTCAGGTCGGGGACCGCGTCAAACTGGGGCAAGTGCTGTTTTCCGACAAGAAGACACCAGGCGTCCTGTTCACTGCACCGGGAGCGGGTGTGGTCAGCGCGGTTCATCGTGGCGAAAAGCGCGTCCTGCAATCGGTCGTGATCGATCTGGAGGGAGCCGAAGAGGTGTCGTTCAACCAGTACGGCGCTGCTGAGCTGCAAGGGTTGGGTGGCGACAAGGTTCGCGAGAATCTGCAGCAGGCGGGCCTCTGGACAGCGTTTCGTACGCGCCCCTACAGCAAGGTGCCGGCCATCGACGCAGTGCCCAGCTCGATCTTCGTCACCGCTATCGACACCCACCCGCTGGCGGCCGATCCGGTGGTGGTCATCACCGAGCGCAGCGAAGATTTCGAAGCGGGCCTCAGGGTGCTCGGCAACCTGGGCAAGCTGTTTCTATGCAAGGCCGAAGGCGCCGCATTGCCAGGCGAGCAGCTTGCCAAGGTAAAGACCGAAAGCTTCGCCGGTCCGCATCCTGCGGGCCTGGCCGGGACGCACATTCATTTCCTCGATCCGGTCAGCGCCAGCAAAAGCGTCTGGACCATCGGTTACCAGGACGTGATCGCCATCGGTGCTCTGTTCACCACGGGCAAGCTGTCTGTTGAGCGCGTGGTTTCGCTGGCCGGTCCGGTCGTGGAGAATCCCCGTCTGGTTCGCACGCGTCTGGGCGCCAACCTCGACGAGCTCACCGCTGGCGAGCTCCAGCCCGGCGCCAACCGGGTCGTCTCCGGGTCGGTTCTCGGCGGCCGCACGGCACACGGCGCGTTTGCCTTTCTTGGTCGCTATCACCAGCAGGTCTCTTGCCTTCGTGAAGGCAAAGAGCGCGAGATGCTGCATTACCTGCGTGCCGGTAGCGACAAGCATTCGATCCTCAATATCTACATCTCCAAGTTGATGGGCGGCAAGAAGTTCGCCTTTTCCACCTCCACCAATGGCAGCCCGCGCGCCATGGTGCCGGTTGGCAACTATGAGGAGGTCATGCCGCTGGACATTCTTCCTACTCAACTGCTGCGGTCTCTGATCGTCGGGGACACTGAGGTAGCGCAGAAGCTCGGCTGCCTTGAGCTGGACGAAGAGGACCTGGCGCTGTGCACCTACGTCTGCGCCGGGAAATACGAGTACGGCCCGATCCTGCGAGACAATCTGACCCGTATCGAGAAGGAGGGTTAAGGCATGGGCATTCGCGAATTTCTCGACAAGATCGAGCATAACTTCGAAAAAGGCGGCAAATACGAAAAGTGGTACGCGCTTTACGAGGCAGCGGACACCTTCCTCTATCGCCCCGGCAGCGTGACCAAGACCACCGCTCATGTGCGTGACGGCATCGACCTGAAGCGGATGATGATCACCGTCTGGCTCTGCACCTTTCCGGCCATGTTCTTCGGGATGTGGAACACCGGTTACCAGGCCAACCGGATCTATGCGCAGAGTCCTGACCTGCTTGCGGCACAGGAAGGTTGGCAGTTTGCATTGATCAGTGCATTGGCCGGGTTCGATCCGTCGAGCGCCTGGGATAACTTCATCCAGGGTGCGGCGTATTTCCTGCCCGTCTACGCGGTTACCTTTATCGTTGGCGGTTTCTGGGAAGTGCTCTTCGCTTCCATCCGCAAGCACGAGGTCAACGAAGGCTTCTTTGTCACCTCGGTTCTGTTTGCCCTGACATTGCCACCCAGCATCCCGCTGTGGCAGGTCGCGCTGGGTATCAGCTTCGGTATCGTGATCGGCAAGGAAATCTTCGGAGGCACCGGCAAGAACTTCCTCAACCCTGCATTGACCGGTCGAGCGTTCCTGTTCTTCGCCTATCCGGCACAGATGTCCGGTGATGCGGTATGGACCGCGGTCGACGGCTATGCCAGCGCCACCGCACTGAGCCTGGGTTTTGCCGGCGGCATGGAAAACATCATGGAGAGCGGCATTTCCTGGATGGACGCCTTTGTCGGCACCATTCACGGTTCGCTGGGTGAAACCAGTACCCTGGCCATCTTCATCGGTGGTGCGGTGCTGCTGATGACCAAGATTGCCTCGATGCGTATCGTTGCCGGCACCATGATCGGCATGATCGCGCTGAGCTCCCTGTTCAACCTGATCGGGTCGGACAGCAATGCGTTGTTCGCCATGCCGTGGTACTGGCACATGGTGGTGGGTGGTTTTGCCTTTGGTCTGATCTACATGACCACCGACCCTGTTTCGGCGGCGATGACCAATACCGGTAAATGGGTCTACGGCATCTTCATCGGTGTGATGGTGGTGCTGATCCGTGTAGTCAACCCGGCCTTCCCCGAGGGCATGATGCTGGCGATCCTGTTCGCCAACCTCTGTGCACCCTTGATTGACCACTTTGTCATTCAGGCCAATATCAAGCGGAGGCTGGCGCGTAATGTCTAGTCAAAAAGAATCCACTTTCCGCACGCTGATCGTTGCCCTGCTGGTCTGCCTGGTGTGCTCGGTGTTCGTCGCGGGTGCGGCGGTCGCATTGCGACCGACCCAGCTGGAAAACCGCCAGCTCGACAAGCAGCGCAGCATCCTGGCAATTGCTGGACTGGGTGAAGCCGGCATGTCAGGCGCGGAGGTCAAGGCGCTCTATAAAGAACGCATCGTTGCCAAGCTGGTCAATCTCGAAACTGGTGAGTTCAGTGACGAGTTTGATCCAAACACCTTCGATCCGTTGGTCGCTGCTAAGGACCCGCAGCTGTCTGACGCATTGCCGCCGGAGCAGGACATCGCTTCGATCAAGCGTCGCGAGCGTTACAGCGTCGTCTATATCGTCGAAACCGATGGAGAGCTCGACACACTGGTGCTGCCTGTGCGCGGTTATGGCTTGTGGTCGACGCTTTACGGTTTCCTGGCCCTTCAGGAAGACCTCAATACCGTAGCCGGCCTCGGCTTTTATCAGCACGGCGAAACGCCCGGGCTGGGTGGTGAGGTGGACAACCCCAAGTGGCGCAGCCTCTGGGAAGGGAAGGAGTTGTATAACGACGACGGAGAGCTGGCGATTCAGATCGTCAAGGGTGGTGTCGATCCGCAGAGCCCGAAAGCCGACCATCAGGTCGACGCACTTGCTGGCGCTACGCTGACCAGTAACGGGGTAAACAACCTATTGCACTTCTGGCTCGGCGAAAACGGCTTCGGTCCTTTTATCGCTAGCCTGCGCGCTGGGGAGGCTTGAGTATGTCGCAACCTACCATTAAGGAAGTCCTGTTCAATCCGGTCTTCAACAACAACCCAATCGGCCTGCAGATCCTCGGGATCTGCTCGGCGCTGGCGGTCACCTCCAACCTGAAGACGGCGCTGGTCATGTCCATCGCCCTGACGCTTGTGGTGGCCTTCTCTAACCTGTTCATCTCGATGATCCGCAGCCAGATCCCCGGCTCCATCCGCATGATCGTGCAGATGGTGATCATTGCGTCGCTGGTTATCCTGGTGGACCAGGTGCTCAAGGCTTACGCTTTCTCCTTGTCCAAGCAGCTGTCGGTATTCGTTGGTCTGATCATCACCAACTGTATCGTGATGGGCCGGGCCGAAGCGTTCGCCATGCAGAACCCGCCGATGCTTTCCTTCTTCGACGGGCTTGGCAACGGCCTCGGTTACAGCGCCATGCTGATCGCGCTCGGCATCATTCGTGAGCTGTTCGGTGCAGGCAAGCTGATGGGGTACACCATCCTGCCGGTAGTGAACGACGGTGGCTGGTATCTGCCGAACGGCCTGCTGCTGCTGCCGCCTTCCGCATTCTTCTTGATTGGCCTCTTCATCTGGGGCATCCGTAGCTGGAAGCGCGACCAGGTCGAGAAGCCGTCGTTCAAGATGGCGCCTCAAGTGTCGAACAAGGAGGCTTATTAATGGAGCATTACATCAGCCTGTTCGTCCGCGCCGTGTTCATCGAGAACATGGCCCTGGCGTTCTTCCTCGGCATGTGTACCTTCATCGCGATCTC
>DGLA01000022.1:0-209939 GCA_002387205.1 Stutzerimonas stutzeri
TGCTCATAAGCTCCTCGGTAGCTGCTCATCGTCGGCACGGGTCATGAAGAACGCCAGGGAGCGGGCGCGGCAGCATACGATGATCGACTACCGCACCCTCCGGAGCGTTCGGATTACAGTAAAACCCCGTGCATTATTTTGCACGCTCGATTTCTGCGCTTTCTTCTGGGAGCTTGCTGCGCAAGCATTGCCCATTGGCTGTGCATCTATTTGACCCAGCAATACTGTACGCATCACCCCAAGCCAGGTGTCCGCGACGCAATTTCCAGAGACCTTGTTGCGTCTAATTTATGGAGTTCCAATGCCTCGTTTTCGCGATTCAATTCGGTGGGCTGTCGCCCTGTCTGCAATACTGACAGCCTGGTCCATCAGTGCCGCGGACGAGCCGGCCGACGCGGACCCCGACACTGCCCCGGTAGCAGCCGAGCGGCCCGCACTGCCCTCACGCAGCGACACGATCGCCGCCGGCTTGTTACAGCAACTGCCGCCTGAGGAGTTCCTCAGCCTGAAAGCAGGTTCAGATGAGTTCGTCGCGCTCTGGCGACCTGCCAATGTGGCTGAGCCGAAAGGGGCGATCATTCTGGTCCCTGGCGATGGGGAGACGGCAGACTGGCCGCGCGGCATCGGGCCGCTACGCCGAGGGCTGCCGGATCACGGTTGGCATACATTGAGCCTGACCTTGCCAGACTCGCCGAATCTTATTCCAATGACCGCTGCGTCAGGTGACCCGGCGGACGTGTCGGCCGCCAGACAAAGCGAGGCAGCGAACGAAGGTCAGCCCGACGCTCAACCACCGAGCGAGGCCGGCTATCTGCCAGAGGAAACTGCAACGCCACCCGCCGAACCGCCGCTTGAAACTCCAGAGGCGCCCGCTGCTGTCGAACCGGAACTACCAAACGCCGACCCGGCCGAGCAGATCAATGAACGTATCGAGGCTGCCCTGGCGTTCGCCCGAAGCAAGCAGCCGACCACCCTCGTGCTTCTTGGACAGGGCACCGGCGCGTACTGGGCGGCCCGCTACCTGCAACAACTTGCACCCGCGGACGTCAAGCACCTGTTGATGATCCAGCCACGTCAGCCCGAGGGACAGCAGGTAGCTGTCGCGCAGCTGGTTCCGGCCCTCAAACTGGCTACCGGCGACTTCTATTCAGAGGAGGGAAGCGCCACCTTATCGGCCGCCCGCGAGCGGTTGAATGCCAGCCGACGCCTCCAGCATCCGTCCTACCGCCAGGTGAAACTGCCGCCGCCGACCGGCAATGTCGAGATTGATCGGGAAAGGCTGCTGCGGCGCGTTCGGGGCTGGCTGGACAAGCAATAGCGGCTCAGCGGAAGCCCCGTCGCTCACGGATCAGGCTGTAGGCGTTGTGCAGCTCGCGGGTCCGCTCCGTGGCCTCGCGCACCTGCGACGGTGTCGCACCTGCCCCGGCCTGCTTGTCAGGGTGGTGTTTACTGAGCAGCCGCCGGTAGGCTCGCTTGATGACTTGCGGCTCGCTGTCAGCACGCACGTCGAGCAACCGCAAGGCCTGCTCGTATGCGCCGCCCAGGTTGCTCGGGGCACCCTGGGCGCGGCTTCTGTGCTGGTCCAGGGCTGCGATTGCCGCCGAGTCCCAGCCCATCCACTTGCCCCAGAGCATGATCAGTTCATGTTCGCGCGCGTCAACGTGCCCTTGCGCCCTTGCCATGCGCCAGCATGCCTGGAGCACGGCCTTCGCTTCATCCTGGCGACCCCGCAACCGCTGCAGCGGCTCTCGCAGCCCCTCGCCGCTGGACTTGCCGCGATAGAAGGCATCGATAGCAGCCCGCTGCTGTCCGGCCGACAGCCGCAGACGCTGCATCTCCCTGCGCGCAGCCTGGATGTGCGCCTCGCTGATCCGCCCGCTGCTTTTTGCCAGGCGCCCGAGCAGGAAGAACAGCAGGTCGTTGCCTTGCATGACGGGCCTGGCACCGGCAAGCCGTTTCCGCAAGTTCGCCCACGAATCGATTCCGAGACGGCGATCCAGCACCTGCCCGACAAGCGCCCCCAGCAAAGCCCCTGGAATGCTCGCCAGCAGCCAGCCAGCCAGGGCGCCCAGCAGCGTGATCGGCCAGAACACTAGCGCTGCGCCTCGAGCACGCGCTCGACTTCAGCCAGGCGCTCATGGGTGCCGACGTCGATCCAGCGCCCCCGGTAATGCTCGCCACTGACCTGTCCCTCCGCCATGGCCCTGCGCAGCAAGGGCGCCAGCTTGAAAGCGCCCGCCGTACAGCCCACGAACAACCGCGGGCTGAGCACGGCGATGCCGCTATAGGTAAGCGCGGCTGTCGACTCGTCACGGACGATGCCGTCGATCAAGGCAAAATCTCCTTCGCGGTGGTGCGCCGGGTTATCCACCAGTACAAGATGAGCCAGTCCTGACTGAGGCCTGTTAAGGCAGCTGAAGTCGTAATCGGTCCAGATATCGCCATTGACCAGGACGAAGGGTTCCTCTCCCAGCAAGGGCAGCGCCCGATGGATACCGCCTCCGGTTTCAAGCGGCTCCCCTTCTGGCGAATAGCGGATGTGCACGCCCAGATCGGCACCATCGCCAAGGTGGCTCTCGATTTGGGCGCCCAACCAGGCGTGATTGATCACCAGATCATCAAAACCGGCCTTGGCCAGCGCCCTTATGTGGTACTCGATCAGTGGCATGCCTCCAACTCGCACGAGAGGCTTGGGCGTATGAAGCGTAAGCGGACGGAGGCGTTCTCCCCGGCCTGCAGCGAGAATCATTGCTTTCATGCTGTTGTCCGCTCCCTCGGCAGCCCTTGCAGGAGTTGCTTCAGATCAGCCAGCTCGGGACGTCGTGCCAGGACGGTGTCGAGATAGGCAAAGAAGCGCGGCACGTCACCCAGGTATCGGGGTTTTCCATCGCGGTGGCAGATGCGTGCAAAGATACCGATGACCTTGAGGTGGCGTTGAAGCCCCATCAAGTCGCTGGCACGGTGAAATTCGCTAAAGCTCTCCTGCACAGGGATGCCCCTCGCCCGCGCGGCATCCCAATAACTCTGCAGCCAACCAAGCACGCGCTCCTCGGGCCAGCTGACAAACGCGTCCTTGAACAGGGACGTTATGTCGTAGGTCACCGGGCCGAGCACTGCGTCCTGAAAATCCAGTACACCGGGGTTCGGCTCGCTGACCATCAGGTTTCGCGGCATATAGTCGCGATGCACCAATACCCTAGGCTGCGCCAGTGCCGAGTCGATCAGCACGCGGCAGCTGCGCTCCCAAAGTTGCTCTTCGACCGCGGTGAGGCTGTGCCCAAGATGGCGCTGCACATACCACTCGGGAAACAACTGCAACTCCCGGCGCAACAGTGCCTCGTCATAAGCTGGCAAGCCAGACGGATCGGCGCCGTCCTGGAAGGTCAGCAGCGCCGCCATGGCATCGGCGAACAGCTCGTCCGCGTTGCCTGCGTCGATCACGTCCAGATAGGTTTGCCGCCCCAGATCAGTCAACAACAGGAACCCGCGGTCAAGGTCGGCGGCCAGAATCTCAGGCACGTGAATGCCAGCGTCGGCAAGACAGGCCGCGATGTTGACGAACGGCCGGCAGTTCTCCTGAGGAGGCGGTGCATCCATCAGCACGAAGCTGCGCTGCGGCGTCTCCCAACGGAAATAGCGACGAAAACTGGCATCACTGCTGGCCGGGACCAGCGTCGAATCGGGCACATCCCCCCAACCCTGACGTTGGAATAGGTCGCTTAGATGAGGCTTCAGCCAGGCGTCGAGGTCCAGCAGGCGTTGATCATGTTGCGGCATTTCAGGGGCTCTCCACGGCGCTAGCCGATAGGCAGGTCATGCTTTATTATCCAGCATCTTTTTCAGCCCATCGAGAGGCGTGCGGCCCAGCCCGGCCGATGGCTCGCCGTAAGCACGGACCAAAAAACAAGATGGCAGTCAAATATCCCGCTTTTCGTAAAAAATTCCCTCTATTGGTTACCGGCGGGCTACTTGCTCTGCAACCGGTAGCGATGCCTCTGGCGATCGCAGCCGAACAGTTCGCCTGCCAGCCCGGCACCGGCGGCGGTTGGAACTGTTCGTCTGACGCGGCCAGTCCTGCACTGCCTCCACGTCCAGCCCATAGCGCAAGCACCGCCGGCAGCACGACCGCATCCGCTCAACAGCCGGCGCGCAAGGCACAACGCCAGGTAGCGACCACCCGGCTGGTCAACGAAAGCAGAGGGCGGGCCCTGGCCTCACGCAGCGCCGATTACAGTCACCTTGACTGGGTGCCGCGCGACCAGCTGACCAATGCCCAGCTGGCCGAGACCGGCCCCTACTGCGCCGGCACCTATGTTGAACCGAACCGTCCCGGTCAGTTCGATGAAACACCGATGAGCGAAGCACCCACATACGTTTCGGCCAAGGCAACCCGCTACGAGCAGCAGCAGGAAATCGCCACGCTGGCAGGGGACGTGGTGCTTCGCCAGGGCAGTATCCAGGCCGAAGCCGATGAGGCGAACCTGTATCAGCTGGAAAACCGCGGCGAGCTGAGAGGCAACGTGCGTCTGCGTGACCAGGGTGCCCTGATGGTCGGAGACCGCGCCGAGCTGTTCCTCGACACCGGTGAAGCCCAGGTGGAGAACGCCGAGTATGTCGTTCACGAAGGCAAGGTCCGCGGCAGCGCGCTGTATGCCAAACGCACCGACGACGCCATTATCCGCCTCAAGGACGGGACCTATACCCGCTGCGAGCCAGGCGACAACGACTGGTATCTGCAAGGCAACAACGTGACGCTGAACCCTGCCACCGGCTTCGGCTCGGCAACCAACGTGACGCTGCGGGTCAAGGGCGTTCCGGTGTTCTACACGCCCTATATCTTTTTCCCGATAGATGACCGCCGCCAGTCCGGCTTCCTTGCGCCAAGCATCAGCTCTTCCAGCGATACCGGGCTGTCCCTGGTGACGCCGTACTACTTCAACCTGGCCCCCAACTTCGACGCCACGCTCTACCCGAACTACATGACCGACCGCGGCCTGTTGATGGAGGGTGAGTTCCGCTACCTGACCCGCAACAGTGACGGCCAGTTTGGCGCCGCCTACCTGAACGACAGCAACGACGATCGCCAGCTGCAGTCGGAGTACGAAGACCAGCGCTGGATGTACAGCTGGCAACACCGCACCGGCCTGGATAACCGCTGGCTGGCAGAAGTCGACTACACCGACATCAGCGACCCCTATTACTTCCAGGATCTGGACACCCAGCTGGGCATCGACCAGCCCGATCACCTGGACCAGCGCGGCACCCTTACCTATCGCGCAGCAAACTACACAGCGCGACTGAACGTGCATGCTTACGAGCGCGCCACCATCGCCGACGTCACTCCCTATGAGCGCCTGCCGCAGCTGACGCTCAACGGCGCACTGCCGTTCCAGCCGGGCGGTTTGCAGTTTGCGTATAACACTGAATTCGTCAGTTTTCAGCGCAGCCTGCGCAGCGGATATTTCACCGACGAATATGGCAATACAGGCACGCCTGAACAGTTGTGGTACGACGCGCGGCTTGCCGGGCTGAATCGTGCGGAAGGCGAGCGTCTCCATCTTGAGCCGGGCGTCAGCCTGCCCCTCGACTGGTCCTGGGGTTTCGTCAAACCTTCGCTGAAATACGCATACACCAGGTATGACCTCACGCTGGACAATACCGGCCGCAGCCAGGTGGCCGAGTTCAATGACTCGCCTGACCGTAGCGTGCCGATTTTCAGCGTCGACAGCGGCCTGTATTTCGATCGCGACACCCAGTGGTTTGGCAAGGACTATCGTCAGACCCTCGAGCCGCGGATGTTCTACCTGTACGTGCCAGAAGAAGACCAGGATGACATCCCGGTGTTCGATACCGGCGAGAACACCTTCAGCTACTCCTCGCTGTGGCGGGAAAATCGCTTCTCGGGCAATGACCGGATCGGTGATGCCAACCAGCTGTCGCTGGGCGTGACCAATCGCTGGATCGAGCCGAACGGGCTGGAGCGTCAGCGCTTGAGTTTCGGCCAGATCATCTACTTCCGCGATCGTGAAGTGCAGCTACCCAATCTTGAGGATCGTCCGGGCTCGACCTCTGACGTGTCGCCTTACGCCCTTGAGTACCTGTACCGCTATAACCGCGACTGGCGCTTCACATCGACGCTCAATTGGGATCCGGACCAAGGTCAAACCCAGTCCGGTAGCGCCATGTTCCACTACCAGCCGGCCGACAACCCGCGGAAGATCGTCAACTTCGGCTACCGTTATCGCAACGACACCGTTCGCTTCGACCAGGCCACCGGTCAGTGGACCTACGGTGGCGACTACGGTACGCCGGGCTCGCCTGAGTACATCGAGGACTACTACAAGATCAACCAGCACGACATCTCCACGATCTGGCCAATCCTGCCGCAGTGGAGTGTGATCGCACGCTGGCAGCATGACTACAGCCGCAACCGCACGCTGGAAGCCTTCGGCGGCTTCGAGTACGACAATTGCTGCTGGAAACTGCGCCTGATCAACCGCTACTGGATCGATTACGACGAAACCAGTCTCAACCCATCGCAGAATGATGAGCCGGACAACGGCATCTTCCTGCAAATCGTCCTCAAGGGACTCGGCGGCGTGTTCGGCAGCTCCACCGAGACATTCCTCGACGAAGGCATACAAGGCTACCGTGAACGTGAAGATCAAGCTTTCTGATTTCCTGCGCCCCCTGCTGGCGGGCGCCCTTCTGCTGAGCAGCGCAGCTGCTCTCAGCACCGCCTCGGCCGAAGTTCGGCCGCTGGACCGCATCGTTGCCATCGTGGACAACGATGTCATCATGCAGAGCCAACTGGAGCAGCGTCTACGCGAGGTTCAACAGACCATCGAAAAGCGCGATGCCGAGATGCCGCCCGCCGAGGTCATGCAGCAGCAGGTTCTCGAACGACTGATTACCGAGAATCTGCAGCTGCAGATCGGTGAGCGCTCAGGCATCCGCATTTCTGATGAAGAACTCAACCAGGCCATGGGCACCATTGCTCAACGCAACAACATGAGCCTTGACCAGTTTCGGGCTGCGCTGGAGCGCGACGGTTTGAGTCTGGACGCTGCGCGCGAGCAGATTCGCCGGGAGATGGTCATCAGCCGGGTGCGTCAGCGGCGAATCGCTGAACGGGTGCAGGTCTCGAATCAGGAGGTTGAAAACTTCCTCGCCTCCGATCTTGGCAAGCTGCAACTGTCTGAAGAATACCGTCTGGCCAATATCCTGATCCCGGTGCCTGAATCAGCTGATTCAGCGACGATCCAGGCAGCTGAAAAAATCGCTCAGGACACCTACCAGCAGCTTCAGCAGGGTGCCGACTTCGCCAAGCTGGCCGTCTCGCGCTCAGCCAGTGAAAACGCGCTGGAAGGTGGCGACATGGGCTGGCGTAAAGCAGCCCAGCTGCCGCCGCCGTTCGACAGCGAAGTCAGCTCGATGTCGGTCGGGGAGGTTACCCAACCGGTGCGTACTCCGCCGGGCTTCATTCTGCTGAAGGTGCTCGACAAGCGCGGCGGCGAGACGCAGGTACGTGACGAAGTCCATGTTCGCCACATCCTGATCAAGCCGAGCCAGATCCGCAGCGAGGAAGAAAGCCGTCGTCTGATCGAGCGGTTGCGCGACCGTATACAGGCAGGCGAAAGCTTCTCCGAACTGGCGAAGAATTTCTCCGAAGATCCCGGCTCGGCACTCAATGGAGGCGACCTGAACTGGATCGACCCCAACTCGCTGGTGCCGGAGTTCCGCGAGGTGATGACGAACACGCCCAGCGGCCAGCTGTCTGAACCGTTCAAGACGCCGTACGGCTGGCACATTCTGGAAGTGCTCGGCCGCCGCGCCACGGACGCCAGCGAAGAGTTCCGTGAACAACAGGCGTTGAACCTGCTGCGCAATCGCAAGTACGAAGAAGAATTGCAGAATTGGCTGCGCCAGATACGCGACGAGGCGTACGTCGAAATCAAGATCTGATCACGACGGGCACGCTGACCTTGTTCCTGTTTCGCCTCGACGGGCCGGCCAATCGGCCGGCCCGCCTCTTTTCACCAGCCTGAAGGCACCGTCATGATCGCCAAACGCTTCGCCCTCACGCCCGGCGAACCCGCCGGCATCGGTCCCGACCTCTGTTTGCTGCTGGCAGGCCAGACACATCCTCACATCCTGATCGCCATAGCCAGCGCCGATATGATGCGCGACCGTGCCAAGGCGCTGGGCTTGAACATCCAGATCCTGACTGTAGGCCCGCAGGGGTGGCCGGATCGCCCTGCCTCCGCCGGTGCGCTGTATGTCTGGGATACGCCGCCTGCCGAACCAGTGGTGGCAGGCACGCTCAACCCGGCCAATGCAGCATATGTGCTCGAGACCCTGGCGCGCGCCGGTCGGGGCTGCCTGGACGGCAGCTTTGCGGGCATGATCACCGCGCCCGTGCACAAAGGCGTGATCAACGAGGCGGGCGTCGCGTTTTCAGGACATACCGAATTTCTCGCGGAGCTGACCGCCACCGAACAGGTAGTGATGATGCTGGCGACTCGCGGGTTGCGCGTAGCCCTGGTGACAACTCACCTCCCTCTCAAGGACGTGGCGAGCGCCGTGACCGGCGAGCGGCTGCAACGAGTGACCAGGATTCTCCACCACGATCTCGTCACCAGGTTTGACATACCCCACCCCCGCATACTCGTCTGTGGGTTGAACCCCCACGCGGGCGAAGGGGGTCATCTGGGGCGCGAGGAAATCGACGTCATCGAACCTGCGCTGAGCTGCCTGAGAAACGAAGGCCTCGATCTGGTCGGACCGCTGCCCGCAGACACGCTGTTCACACCAAAGCACCTTGAGCACTGCGACGCCGTGCTGGCGATGTATCACGACCAGGGCTTGCCGGTACTTAAATACAAAGGCTTCGGCGCTGCGGTGAATGTCACCCTTGGGTTGCCCATCGTGCGCACCTCGGTCGACCATGGAACCGCACTGGACCTTGCCGGTACCGGGCGAATCGACACCGGCAGCCTTCAGGTCGCACTGGAGACCGCGTATCAGATGGCGCGATAGCTGGAAGCTGGAAGCAAATCAGTTTGGCGAATGGCTTCTGCGCAAAGCCCCCCCGAGTCGTCCCGCCCCTTTTCGTCCTCCTGCGCCTTTCTCGTCTTTCTCTTCTTACGGGCTGCTAAAATGCGCGCCTTTTCGCTTCCAGCTCTAAGCTTCTGGCTTCGAGCTGCCCCCTGGAGCTTCCGATGTCCGATTACCAACACCGCGCGCGAAAGCGTTTCGGCCAGAACTTCCTCCACGACGCTGGTGTGATTCATCGCATCCTGCGCGCCATCCACGCCAAGCAGGGGGAGCGGATCGTCGAGATCGGCCCGGGCCAGGGCGCACTGACCGAAGGCTTGCTCGACAGCGGTGCGCACCTGGACGTGGTCGAGCTGGACCTCAACCTGATTCCGATCCTCAAGCAGAAATTCGCCGACCGCGACAACTTTGCGCTGAACCAGGGCGATGCGCTGAAGTTCGACTTCGCCCAGCTGAGCTCCGAGCCAGACAGCCTGCGCATCGTAGGCAATCTTCCATACAACATCTCCACACCGCTGATCTTTCATTTGCTCGATCATGCCAACCTGATCCGCGACATGCATTTCATGCTGCAGAAGGAAGTGGTCGAGCGCCTCGCAGCGGCACCTGGCGGAGGTGACTGGGGCCGGCTGTCGATCATGGTGCAATACCACTGCCGCGTCGAACATCTGTTCAACGTTGGCCCCGGCGCCTTCAACCCTGCGCCCAAGGTCGAGTCGGCTATCGTTCGCCTGGTTCCGCATGACGTGTTGCCCCATCCGGCGCAGGACCACAGGCAGCTGGAGACCGTTGTCCGGCAGGCCTTCAATCAACGCCGCAAGACGCTGCGTAACACCCTCAAGGGGCTACTGGATGCGGATGCCATCGCCGCGGCGGAGGTCGACGGCAGTCTGCGCCCGGAACAGCTGGACCTGGCCGCGTTCGTAAGATTGTCGGATCAACTTTCCGCCCGCAGCTGCACCCGCGGCTGAAGGCGAACCCACAAGCAGGAGTCACCATGCCCGAAGACCTTCGCTATCGGATCGACGTTAGCGTCCGCACGGCCTATCTGGCAGACCAGTCGCAGCCGGAACAAAACCGTTTTGCCTTTGCCTACACCATAACCATTGAAAACAATGGCCAGCTCACTGCGCAGCTGCTGTCACGCCACTGGATCATCACCGACGGCGACGGACAGGTGCAGGAAGTACGCGGCGACGGCGTAGTTGGCGAGCAGCCGGTCCTCGCCCCAGGCCAGCGCCACGTATATACCAGCGGTACGCTGATGGCGTCCCGTGTTGGCACCATGCAAGGCAGTTATCAGATGCTCGCCGAAGATGGGCACCGCTTCGACGCCCTGATTGCGCCGTTCAGGCTGGCCGTACCCGGAGCTCTGCATTGACTACCTATGCTGTCGGTGACCTGCAAGGTTGCCTTACCCCTCTGCAATGCCTGCTGGAACGCGTCGATTTCAGCCCGTCCCGCGACTGCCTGTGGCTGGCTGGTGACCTGGTCAACCGTGGACCTCAGTCTCTTGAGGCGTTGCGTTTCGCGCATGACCTTGGCAGCTCGGGAATTACAGTTCTTGGCAACCACGATCTGCATCTGCTCGCTGTCGCCTACAACGTCGAACGGCTGAAAAAGTCCGACACGCTGCAGGCGATTCTCGACGCACCCGACCGCGCCGACCTGATCTACTGGCTGCGCCAGCAAAAACTCATCCATCACGACCCCGTGCGTGAAACCACAATGGTGCATGCCGGTATCCCGCCCCAATGGACATTGAGCAAGTCCCTGCGTCGGGCAGCCGAGGTCGAACAGGCGCTTCGCGATGATGCATTGCTGCAACCCTTTCTCGACGGCATGTACGGAAACCAGCCGGCCAAGTGGAGCAAGGACCTGCACGGTATTCCGCGACTGCGCGTGATTACCAACTATTTCACGCGCATGCGCTTCTGCAAGGCCGACGGTACGCTCGATCTGGATGCCAAGGAAGGACTCGACTCGGCGCCCGATGGCTTTGCGCCCTGGTTCAGCCACCCCACGCGTAAAGCGCGCGGAGCCAAGATCATTTTTGGTCACTGGGCCGCACTGGAAGGTCATTGCGATGAGCCGAACGTGTTTGCTCTGGACACCGGCTGCGTCTGGGGCAATTCCATGACACTGATGAACGTTGACAGCAACGAGCTGTACCACTGCGACTGCGAGGCAAAAGCATGACGGACTTCAAGCGCATCTCACCGGAACAGGCGCAGGCGTTGCGTGACCGGGGCGGCGTCGTGGTAGATATCCGCGACGCCGGGAGCTATGCCGCTGGACACATCAGCCGCTCCACTCATCTGGACAACCACTCGCTACCCGACTTCATCGCCACAGCCGACCTCGACCATCCGCTGATTGTGACCTGCTATCACGGGCACTCCAGCCAGAGTGCTGCAGCCTACCTGGTGAATCAGG
Organism: Stutzerimonas stutzeri; assembly: GCA_002387205.1. GTDB lineage: Bacteria > Pseudomonadota > Gammaproteobacteria > Pseudomonadales > Pseudomonadaceae > Stutzerimonas > Stutzerimonas stutzeri_N. The sequence continues at coordinate 11,494 of DGLA01000022.1, forward strand.
GTTTCTCGGACGTCTATAGCCTCGATGGAGGCTTCGAACTGTGGCGCCAGGCCTTTCCTGATGAAGTCGAACAAAGCGGTCCTGCCTAAAAAATATTTTCTGCCAGAGGCCGCACAGGGCGCGGCCTTGAGCCTTCCTTCCGACGAAACGCAGCGGTAATAGCGCCTCCTTGCCCTTGAATGTGCCGAATCCGAACTATCCTTCAGTCAGGCCATCCATACAGATGAAGCCGTCCTGCGGCTAACGGGCCTCAAGTTTCGACCATCAGGTGTTCGGGGGGACTCCACAGGCCGATAGTCGGCCGGTACCTGAATGCCAGATGACAACACCGGCTCCGAGCATCGTCCGAGGTGAAGTCAATGAGCATTTTCAGCCATTTCCAGCAACGATTCGAAGCAACACGCCAGGAAGAGTATTCGCTTCAGGAATACCTCGATCTGTGCAAGGAAGACCGGGGTACCTACGCCACTGCTGCCGAGCGCCTGCTGATGGCGATCGGCGAGCCACAGGTAATCGACACGTCGACGGACCCAAGACTGTCGCGCATCTTTTCCAACAAGGTGATCCGCCGCTACCCGGCCTTTGAAGACTTCCACGGCATGGAAGACTGCATCGATCAGATCGTCTCCTACTTCCGCCATGCAGCCCAGGGACTGGAAGAGAAGAAGCAGATTCTCTATCTTCTCGGCCCGGTGGGTGGCGGCAAGTCGTCGCTGGCCGAAAAGCTCAAGCAGTTGATGGAAAAAGTGCCTTTCTACGCCATCAAGGGATCCCCGGTTTTCGAGTCGCCGCTGGGGCTGTTCAATCCCGCCGAAGACGCCGACATTCTCGAAGAGGATTACGGCATCCCGCGCCGCTACCTGACCTCGATCATGTCTCCCTGGGCCACTAAACGTCTGCAGGAATTTGGTGGTGATATCAGCCAGTTCCGCGTGGTCAAGCTGTACCCGTCGATCCTCAATCAGATCGCCATCGCCAAAACCGAGCCCGGCGACGAGAACAACCAGGATATTTCTGCGCTGGTGGGCAAGGTGGATATCCGCAAGCTGGAGGAATTCCCGCAGAACGACGCCGATGCCTATAGCTACTCGGGCGCGCTGTGCCGCGCCAACCAGGGCATGATGGAGTTCGTCGAGATGTTCAAGGCACCGATCAAGGTGCTGCACCCGCTGCTGACGGCCACCCAGGAAGGCAACTACAACAGCACCGAGGGTCTCGGCGCCATTCCCTACAACGGCATCCTGCTGGCCCACTCCAACGAGTCGGAATGGCACACCTTCCGCAACAACAAGAACAACGAAGCCTTCATCGACCGTATCTACATCGTCAAGGTGCCTTACTGCCTGCGGGTCACCGACGAGATAAAGATCTACGACAAGCTGCTGTTCAACAGCTCCCTGTCCAAGGCGCACTGTGCGCCGGATACGCTGAAGATGCTGGCGCAGTTCTCGGTGCTGAGCCGGCTGAAGGAGCCGGAAAACTCCAACATCTATTCGAAGATGCGGGTGTACGACGGCGAGAATCTCAAGGACACCGATCCCAAGGCCAAGTCGATCCAGGAATACCGGGACACCGCTGGTGTCGATGAGGGCATGAATGGGCTTTCCACCCGGTTTGCCTTCAAGATCCTGTCCAAGGTTTTCAACTTCGACCCCCACGAGATCGCTGCCAATCCGGTACACCTGCTCTATGTGCTGGAGCAGCAGATCGAGCAGGAACAGTTCCCCGCGGAGGTTCGCGAGCGCTATCTGCGCTTCATCAAGGAGTACCTGGCGCCACGCTACGTCGAGTTCATCGGCAAGGAGATCCAGACAGCATATCTGGAGTCCTACAGCGAGTACGGCCAGAACATCTTCGACCGCTACGTGCTGTATGCAGACTTCTGGATTCAGGACCAGGAATACCGGGACCCGGAAACCGGCGAAATCCTCAATCGCATGGCGCTGAACGAAGAACTGGAAAAAATCGAAAAGCCGGCCGGCATCAGCAATCCGAAGGATTTCCGCAACGAGATCGTCAACTTCGTGCTGCGCGCCCGAGCCAACAACAACGGCAAGAACCCATCCTGGCTCAGCTACGAGAAGCTGCGCGTGGTGATCGAGAAGAAGATGTTCTCCAACACCGAGGACCTGCTGCCGGTCATCAGCTTCAACGCCAAGGCCAGCAAGGAGGATCAGAAGAAGCACAACGACTTCGTCGTGCGCATGGTCGAGCGCGGATATACCGAAAAGCAGGTACGACTGCTGTCGGAATGGTATCTGCGGGTACGTAAATCGCAGTAACAGCAGCTTGAAGTCTGAAGCTAGAAGCTGGAAGAAAGCAGCACGCTTTCAGCTTCTAGCTTCCAGCTTCCAGCTGCCCCGGAGGGGCCTATGAGTTACGTGATCGACCGCCGCTTGAACGGCAAGAACAAAAGCACCGTCAACCGCCAGCGGTTTCTGCAGCGCTACCGAGGGCATATCAAGAAGGCCGTGGAGGAAGCCGTAGGCCGGCGCTCCATCACCGACATGGAACATGGGGAGCAGATAAGTATCCCAGGGCGAGATATCGACGAGCCGATTCTTCATCACGGCCGCGGTGGCCGGCAGACCATCGTGCATCCAGGCAACAAGGATTTTATCGCCGGTGAGCGGATTCCCCGCCCACAAGGCGGAGGTGGCGGCCAGGGCGCAGGCCAGGCCAGCAACAGCGGCGAGGGCATGGATGACTTCGTGTTCCAGATCACTCAGGAAGAGTTTCTGGATTTCATGTTCGAGGATCTGGAGCTGCCCAACCTGGTCAAACGGCACCTCACCGGCACCGACACCTTCAAGACGGTTCGTGCAGGCATCAGCAACGAGGGCAATCCCTCGCGAATCAATATCGTGCGCACGCTGCGCTCGGCCCATGCGCGGCGCATTGCGCTATCAGGCAGCAGCCGCGCCAAATTACGTGAAGTGAAGGCCGAACTGGAGCGTCTCAAACGTGAGGAGCCGGCCAACTTCAGCGACATCCAGGCCGCGGAAGAAGAACTGCAGCGACTCAGCGCCCGCATTCATCGCGTCCCCTTTCTCGACACCTTCGACCTCAAGTACAACCTCCTGGTCAAACACCCCAACCCGAGCTCCAAGGCGGTAATGTTCTGCCTGATGGATGTGTCCGGCTCGATGACCCAGGCCACCAAGGACATCGCCAAGCGATTCTTCATCCTCCTCTACCTTTTTCTCAAGCGGAACTACGACAAGATCGAGGTGGTGTTCATTCGCCACCACACCAGTGCCAAGGAAGTCGACGAAGAAGAGTTCTTCTACTCCCGCGAAACCGGCGGCACCATCGTCTCCAGCGCGCTGAAGATGATGCAGGAGATCATGGCCGAGCGTTATCCGGTCAACGAGTGGAATATCTACGCTGCACAGGCGTCCGACGGCGACAACTGGAATGACGATTCCCCGGTCTGCCGCGACATCCTGATCAACCAGATCATGCCGTTCGTCCAATACTTCACCTACGTCGAAATCACCCCGCGCGAGCATCAGGCGCTGTGGTACGAATACAACCAGGTGGCCGAAGCCTTTGCCGATTCGTTTGCCCAGCAGCAACTGGTAACGGCTGGAGACATTTACCCGGTGTTCCGCGAACTGTTCCAGCGGCGCATGGCTAGCTGAGGTACGCAGCATGAAACGACAGCCCATTTCCACCGGTTCGGAATGGACCTTCGAGCTGATCAAGAGCTATGACCGAGAGATCGGTCGCATCGCCGAGCGCTATGCGCTGGACACCTACCCCAACCAGATAGAGGTCATCACGGCCGAGCAGATGATGGACGCCTACGCCTCGGTGGGCATGCCGCTTGGCTATCACCACTGGTCCTACGGCAAGCATTTCCTCAGCACGGAAAAATCCTATACCCGCGGGCAGATGGGCCTGGCCTACGAGATCGTCATCAACTCCGATCCCTGCATCGCCTATCTGATGGAAGAAAACACCATCACCATGCAGGCACTGGTGATCGCCCATGCCAGTTATGGCCACAACAGCTTTTTCAAGGGTAACTACCTGTTCCGCACCTGGACCGACGCCAGTTCGATCATCGATTACCTGGTGTTTGCCAAGCAGTACATCATGCAGTGCGAAGAACGCCACGGCATCGATGCCGTGGAGGATCTGCTCGACTCCTGCCATGCGCTGATGAACTACGGCGTCGACCGCTACAAGCGGCCTTACCCGATATCTGCCGAGGAAGAGCGACGCCGGCAGAAGGATCGCGAAGAGCATCTGCAGAAGCAGATCAACGATCTGTGGCGAACCATTCCCAAATTCGGCGAGAAAGATGACGAACGCCAGCGCGACCAGCGCTTTCCCGCCGAGCCCCAGGAGAACATTCTTTATTTCATCGAAAAACATGCACCGCTGCTGGAGCCCTGGCAGCGAGAAGTAGTGCGCATCGTGCGCAAGATCGCCCAGTATTTCTACCCGCAGCGGCAGACGCAGGTCATGAACGAAGGCTGGGCAACATTCTGGCACTACACGCTGATCAACGACCTGTACGACGAAGGGCTGGTGACCGACGGCTTCATGTTCGAATTCCTTCAGTCCCACACCAGCGTCATCTATCAGCCCGGTTTCGACAGCCCCTACTACAGCGGTATCAATCCCTACACCCTGGGATTCGCCATGTATCAGGACATTCGCCGGATCTGCGAGAACCCAACCGAGGAAGACAAGCGCTGGTTTCCCGATATCGCCGGCAGCGACTGGCTCACCACCGTCAAGTTCGCGATGAACAATTTCAAGGATGAGAGCTTCATCCTGCAGTTCCTTTCGCCCAAGGTGATTCGTGACCTGAAGCTGTTCAGCATCCTCGACGACGACCGCAAGGACGATCTTCTGGTGCCTGCAATCCACGACGAAAGCGGTTATCGCACTATCCGCGAGCTCCTGGCCGCGCAATACAACCTCGGCAACCGTGAACCGAACGTGCAGGTCTGGAGTGTCGATCGCCGCGGCGACCGCTCACTTACCCTGCGTCATCAGCAACACGACCGTAAACCGCTTGGCGGCTCCACCGAGGAGGTACTCAAGCACCTGCACCGGCTTTGGGGATTCGATGTCCATCTGCAATCGATGCAGGATGACAAGGTGGTGGCCAACCACCACATGCCGCCACGTACGGAAGCAGAGCCTGAGGCAAGATTTCCCGGCATGAGCCTGGCACTAAGGCCGACCTGAACAGGGACACCTGTCGCCGCCCCGCCATTGGTTTATCCTCCCCGCTCCGGAGGATGACATGCAGATCTATAAAGTTGGAGGGGCGGTACGAGACAGGTTGCTGGGACGGCCTGTCACTGAGGTGGACTGGGTTGTCGTGGGTTCGACTGCCGAGCAGATGCAGGCGCAGGGTTACCGTCCGGTCGGGGCGGATTTCCCGGTGTTTCTACATCCGCAAACCGGCGAGGAATATGCCCTTGCACGCACCGAACGCAAGAGCGGTCGTGGTTATGGCGGCTTTACCTTTTATGCCAGCCCCGACGTCACCCTTGAAGAGGATCTGGTCCGTCGCGACCTGACCATCAACGCTATTGCAGAGGACGCCAGAGGTCACCTGATCGACCCCTACAACGGCCAGCAGGACCTCGCCGACCGCGTGCTCAGGCACGTGTCGCCCGCCTTCGCTGAAGATCCGCTGCGGATTTTGCGTGTCGCGCGCTTTGCGGCGCGCTACGCGGACCTCGGCTTTCGCGTCGCAACGGAGACCGAAAACCTGATGCGCCAACTCGCCGAATCCGGCGAGCTACAGGCACTGACCCCGGAGCGCAGCTGGAAGGAAATATCACGTGCGCTCATGGAGCCACGTCCGGATGTCTTCGTTCAGGTCCTGCGCCGGTGCGGCGCGCTTAAGGAGCTGTTCCCCGAAATCGATGAGCTGTTCGACACGTATCGCGAAGAGCCGGTCAGTTCTGGTCGGCAGCTTCTCCACATCATGCATGACTGTGCAGACGACCAGCAGCCGCTCGCCGTGCGCTGGGCATGCCTGCTGCATGGGCTCGCAAATATCCCCTCACGCCTCGATCAGCCTGCGGATTCAGGACGGATTGCCAAAGTCGGCGCGCGCTTCAAGGTGCCCCGCGAATGCCAGGATCTGGCGTTGCTGGTCGGCGCCTTTCGCCACCAGGCGGACATGGCCATGCAACTCGCGGGCGCGGCGCTTTTCGAGCTGCTGCAGCATTTCGACATCTACCGCCGCCCTGAGCGCTTTGAGCTCTGCATAGAAGCATGGCGAACGATCGCCCGCAGCGACGCCCGAAGCGCCCCCACCGCCTATCCGCAGGCGCAATACCTGGTCGGTGCCGCCATGGCCGCGCGCGCCGTGGAGGTCAAGGCGCTGATCGAGCAGGGGTACAAGGGAGCAGAGCTGGGTGAGGCGCTCAAAGCCGAACGGCGGTACGCCGTTGAACGCTATGCGGAACGCCAGCGGAGCCCCTCACCCTAGCGCTGGCGGAGCGGCTACCGGTCAGAGGGGGCCGGGAAGGATTGCCGCAAACGGTCAGGGGTGAGATCTGAACCTTGCCAGTCAAACGACACCGGCCAAAGCTGTTGATCAATGCTCGATTCGCCCCACAGCTGGGCGAAGGTCTTCGCCACGACAGGATGCCGAACCTCTGGCGCCAGCAATGACAACGGCCACAATACAAAGGCATTTCTCAGGGATTCCGGCCTCGGCAACTCCAGTCCATGGAAATTGCCGACCAGATCACCGTACATCAGCACATCGATATCCAGCGGCAAGCCCTTGCGGTCCGGCGCATAGCGACCATTGTCCGCCTCGATGAACTTGAGTCGGCGATCAAGCTCCATCAGTGGCAACCCCGTCGTCCCGGAGACGACCAGGTTGAAGAAGTTTTCACCCTTGTAGCCCACCGCCAGGCTCTCGAACACAGGCGAGCACCTCATGTCACCGAGCATTTGCTGCAACGCATGGAGACCAGCGGTAAGGTGCTGTTCGCGCCGGGCATTGCTGCCGAGCCCCAGCAGTACGGGAGTCATCGACATCCGCGTTCAATCTCCACACCCAGTGCCGAGGCACGTGTATTGACGCCCGGCTTGGTGACTCGCAAGCGCAGCCAGGTGATGCCGAACTCATCCATGAGGGAGGCCGCGAGCCGTTCGGCGAAGGTTTCCACCAGCTCGAAACGCGACGCCTGGGCAAAGCGGTCGATGGAAGCCGTGACCTTGGCATAGTCCAGCGCCTTGTCCAGTTCGTCGTTTGCCGCAGCGGGACGAATGTCCCAGCCCAGGGTCAGGTCCAGACGCAGACACTGCCGAATGCCGCGCTCCCAGTCATAGGCGCCGATCAGCGTGTCCACTTCCAACCCTTCGATGAAAACTGTATCCACGCAACTCTCTCCTCACAGCACGACAACGCTGGCGTCCGCCGTTAGACTCAAGGCTCCCTGCCCCGGATGGATGCCATGTTCTGGCAACTGATACTGCTTGCCTATCTGATCGGCTCCCTGTCATTCGCCATTCTACTCAGTCGCCTGGCCGGTGCGCCCGATCCGCGTTCAAGTGGCTCGGGAAATCCCGGCGCGACCAACATGCTACGCCTGGCTGGCAGGCGCCTCGCAGTGCTGACGCTGTTCGGCGACCTGCTCAAGGGACTGCTGCCGGTCCTGCTTGCAGCCTCGCTGGGCCTCGCGCTCCAGCAGCAAGCCTGGATCGGTCTCGCCGCCGTCATCGGCCACCTTTACCCTCTTTACTTTCGCTTCCACGGCGGAAAAGGCGTTGCGACTGCGGCCGGTGCCCTCCTCGGCCTTTACTGGCCTGTCGCATTCGTAGCGCTTGGCACATGGCTGCTGGTGTTCAAGCTTAGCCGCATCAGCTCCCTTGCCGCCTTGTGCACGTTACCCCTGTGCCTGCCTCTGCTGGCTTGGCAACAGCCCGCTGCATTCGTACCCATGGCGCTGCTTGCTACCTTGATCATCTGGCGACACCGCAACAACCTGCAGGACCTGCGTGCCGGCCGGGAGCGGCATTTCTAGAACTGCTGTCTAGACAGCAGCCAGCTGCTCCATAGGCCAACGGGCCTGAACCGAGATTTCCGGCCCCTCATGCTGCCCTGCCAGCAGCCGCTGACAGCCGGCATAGGCGATCATGGCACCGTTGTCCGTACAGAAGCGGGGCCTGGCGTAAAACACCTTCCCGTTCAGGCTCTCAAGCATCTTCTCCAGACTCTGACGCAGTGACTGGTTAGCGCTTACGCCACCAGCAATCACCAGACTCTTGAGGCCGGTCTGTTTCAAGGCGCGCTGGCACTTGATGGTCAAGGTATCGACCACCGCCTGCTGGAAGGCGAGCGCAATATCACAACGGGTTTGATCACCGTTGTCGCCGTTGCTTTGGCATAGTTGCCACGCAGTCAGGGTGGACGTTTTCAGCCCGCTGAAGCTGAAATCCAGGCCGGGCCGGTCGGTCATCGGCCGCGGGAAGTTAAATCGCCCCGGAGTCCCTCGCTCGGCCAGCGCAGCGATTTCCGGACCGCCGGGATAACGCAACCCCATCAGCTTGGCGGTCTTGTCGAACGCCTCGCCCGCGGCATCATCGACCGACTCTCCCAACAGCTCATAGCGGCCGATGCCGTCGACCCGAACCAGCTGCGTATGGCCGCCGGATACAAGCAGCGCAACGAATGGAAACGCAGGTGGCGTCTGCTCGAGCATGGGGGCCAACAGGTGACCTTCCATATGGTGCACCCCGATCGCCGGCACCCCCCAGGCAAATGCCATGGCCTGGGCACAGGAAGCGCCGACCAGCAATGCCCCGACCAGCCCAGGGCCGGCCGTGTAGGCAACCGCATCGATCTGGTTCGACTCGCGCCCGGCCTCCTCGAGCACCTGGCGGATCAGCGGTAGCATGCGCTTGACATGGTCGCGTGAAGCCAGCTCAGGCACGACCCCGCCGTAGACGCGGTGCAGATCGATCTGGCTGAATAGCGCATCAGCCAGTAGCCCTTGCTCACTGTCGTAAAGCGCAACGCCCGTCTCGTCACACGACGTTTCCAGCCCCAGAACCAACATGGGCATGACCCTTTAAAGAAGCGAATGAAGCCGCGCATATTAATCGCCGGGCCCTGCGACCGACCAGCGCTTTTCGCTCAGGGGGCTTTGCATTCCATGCGTCAAGGCGTTAACATCCGCAACCCTTAAAACCAGCGTGCTCGCGATATTTGCCGAAGCGCGTTGTAACCGGTAAACAAGTGAAGGTACGTCCTGGATGCCCAACGTTAAAGTTAAAGAGAACGAACCATTCGACGTAGCTCTGCGTCGCTTCAAGCGTTCTTGCGAAAAGGCCGGTGTTCTGGCTGAAGTCCGTAGCCGCGAGTTCTATGAAAAGCCTACTGCCGAGCGCAAGCGTAAAGCTGCAGCAGCGGTAAAGCGTCACGCCAAGAAAGTGCAGCGCGAACAGCGCCGTAGCGTTCGCCTGTACTGATCCGGTACAGCTAAGCGTTGCATCAAGCCCGGCAACTGCCGGGCTTTGCGTTCCTGAAGGAAACTCCGCTTCGCCAACGGCGAAAAGTCGGAGTTTTTTTCATTCCGGCCCGATCACTGCGAGCGTATTCTCTTAGCCCTATGGCCGGCCTGATTCCGCAATCCTTCATTGACGACTTGCTGAACCGCTCCGACATTGTCGAGGTGGTGAGCTCACGCATCCAGCTGAAAAAAGCCGGAAAGAACTACACCGCCTGCTGCCCATTCCACAAGGAAAAGACGCCTTCGTTCAGCGTAAGCCCCGACAAGCAGTTCTACTACTGCTTCGGCTGCGGCGCCGGCGGCAACGCGCTCGGGTTCATCATGGACCACGACAGCCTCGAGTTTCCCCAGGCTGTCGAGGAGCTGGCCAAGCGCGCAGGCATGGAGGTCCCCCGGGAGGAAAGCGGACCAGGACGCAAGCCACGTCAACCGGTGGACTCGCCGCTCTATCCCTTGCTCAACGCTGCGGCCGAATTCTACCGGCAAGCGCTGAAAAACCACCCAGCCCGCAAGGCAGCCGTGGAATACCTCAAGGGTCGCGGACTGTCCGGCGTGATAGCCAGAGATTTCGGCCTTGGCTTCGCGCCACCCGGCTGGGACAACCTAATGAAGCATCTGGGTGGTGACAGCCTCCAGCAAAAGGCGATGGTCGATGCCGGCCTGCTGATTGAGAACGCAGAAAGCGGCAGAAGCTATGATCGCTTCCGTGATCGCGTGATGTTCCCCATTCATGATTCACGCGGCCGCGTCATTGCTTTTGGCGGACGGGTACTTGGCGACGATAAGCCTAAATACCTCAACTCTCCGGAAACGCCTGTATTCCATAAAGGCCAGGAACTGTACGGCCTTTACGAAGCGCGCAAAGCCAACCGCGACCTTGAAGAAATCATGGTCGTGGAAGGCTACATGGATGTCATCGCATTAGCACAGCAAGGGCTGCGCAACGCCGTGGCAACCCTTGGTACAGCAACCAGCGACGAACACCTCAAGCGCCTGTTTCGCATCGTCCCCAGCGTTCTTTTCTGCTTCGATGGTGATGCTGCAGGCCGCAAAGCGGCCTGGCGCGCACTCGAAGCCACCCTGCCCAACCTGCAGGACGGTCGCCGCGCACGGTTTCTGTTCTTGCCAGACGGCGAAGATCCGGACAGCCTGGTACGCGCAGAAGGCACCGATGCCTTCCTCGCACGCATCAATCAACAGGCCCAGCCGCTTGCCGATTACTTTTTCCAGCAACTGAGCGAGGAAGCCGACCCTCGATCACTGGAAGGCAAGGCCCACCTTGCCACCCTTGCAGCGCCGCTGATCGAAAAAATTCCAGGTAACAATCTGCGCGCACTGATGCGCCAACGACTCAGCCAGATCACCGGTCTGCAAGGCGAAACGCTCCAGCACATGTCGTTGGCCAATAGTCCGAGCGCAACCCCGGAATACGATGACAGCGCTTATTACGACACCGGCGTCACACACGACGAAGGCGACTACTACGCACCGCCCGAGCCCGCGCAGCCCAGGCGCAGCGACAAGAAAGAATGGAAAAAAGACTGGAAAAAACCCGGCGGGCGTCCAGACTTCAAACCACGAGGCCCACGCACACCGACAAGCGTCGAGCCGCCGGCTCTGACGACCCTGCGCACCCTCCTGCATCATCCGGAGCTTGCTCAAAAGGTCGAAGACGTCAGCCACTTTGCCGACGAAGATGATACTTATGCGCAGCTGCTGGTTGCACTGCTCGGCACTTTGCAGAAAAACCCAAGGCTCAGAAGCCTGCAGCTGATCGCTCGCTGGCACGGAACCGACCAAGGGCGACTTTTACGAGCCCTGGCTGAGAAAGAATGGCTGATTTCGGCCGACAACCTTGAACAACAGTTTTTCGACACCATAACAAGCCTTGCCTCCAGACAACGCGAGCGCAGCCTGGAAACGCTGCTACGCAAGGCTCGCCAAGGCGAACTCAGCGCAGAGGAGAAAGATCAGCTGCGCACCCTGCTAAATCGCAACTCAGCACCCGCTAAAGGGCACGTCTAAAAACGTAGGCAAGGCAGGCAAGATCAAGGAAAAAACAGGCGAGGATACGGAGTTTAGTGGTCTAAATGAGCAGTCCGAGCCTGTTTTTAACGCAGTGTTGCCAACGGAGATAGTTTTTAGAGGTGCCCTAAATCGACCTCAACTGGCGCGCGAGGTCCCTGCTCGGCTATAATGCTCAGCTTGTTTTCAGCCCGCCAGAACCGTCAGTGGATAGGGTTATATGTCCGGAAAAGCGCAACAGCAGTCCCGTCTCAAAGAATTGATCCAGCGTGGCCGTGAGCAGGGTTACCTGACTTACGCCGAGGTCAATGACCACCTACCGGAGGATATTTCCGATCCGGAACAGGTGGAAGACATCATTCGCATGATCAACGACATGGGTATCAATGTATTCGAGGTTGCCCCGGATGCCGATGCCCTGTTGCTGGCCGAAGCCGATACCGATGAAGCCGCAGCGGAAGAAGCCGCAGCGGCACTTGCCGCTGTCGAAACCGATATTGGCCGCACCACCGATCCCGTGCGCATGTATATGCGTGAAATGGGCACCGTTGAATTGCTGACCCGCGAAGGCGAAATCGAAATCGCCAAACGCATCGAGGAAGGCATTCGCGAAGTAATGAGCGCCATAGCCCATTTCCCGGGCACGGTAGACAGCATTCTCGCCGACTATGATCGGGTCACCAGTGAGGGTGGGCGGCTATCTGACATCCTCAGCGGCTACATAGACCCTGACGACGACGGCGCAGCCGGCCCGCAGGAAGAAGTCGAGCCCGTCACCCCTCAGACTGCCGCAAAGCCTGCTGCAGACGATAAGGATGACGAAGAAGAAGACGACTCCGACAGCGACGAAGAGGAAGGCGATGGCGGCCCGGACCCGGAAGTTGCTCGCGTTCGTTTCGGCGCCGTTGCCGAACAGCTCGAAGCCGCCAAAAAGGCCCTGAAGAAGCATGGCCGTGGCAGCCAACAGGCGACCGATGCCCTTCAGGAGCTGGCCACGCTCTTCATGCCGATCAAGCTCATCCCCAAGCAGTACGATGCCTTGGTCGACCGTGTGCGCGACGCATTGAGCCAAGTCCGTGCCCAGGAACGCGCCATCATGCAGATCTGCGTGCGTGATGCACGCATGCCGCGCGCTGACTTCCTGCGTCAGTTTCCGAACAACGAAACCGACCTGAGCTGGGCCGATCAACTTGCCAATGGCAAGAGCAAGTACGCCGAAGCCATCGCGGCACGCAAGGAAGACATCCAGCGCTGCCAGGAGAAGCTGCTCGCCCTCGAAGAAGAATGCGCACTGCTGATCGCCGACATCAAGGACATCAACCGGCGCATGTCGATCGGCGAAGCCAAGGCTCGCCGGGCGAAGAAAGAGATGGTCGAGGCCAACCTCCGCCTTGTTATATCCATCGCCAAGAAGTACACAAACCGTGGCTTGCAGTTCCTCGACCTGATTCAGGAAGGCAACATTGGCCTGATGAAAGCGGTGGACAAGTTCGAATACCGCCGCGGCTATAAGTTCTCGACCTACGCCACCTGGTGGATTCGCCAGGCGATCACTCGCTCCATTGCAGACCAGGCGCGGACCATCCGTATCCCGGTGCACATGATCGAGACGATCAACAAGCTCAACCGCATCTCCCGCCAGATGCTGCAGGAAATGGGCCGCGAGCCTACGCCTGAGGAGCTTGGCGAGCGCATGGAAATGCCTGAGGACAAGATCCGCAAGGTACTGAAGATCGCCAAAGAACCGATCTCCATGGAAACACCGATCGGTGACGACGAAGACTCGCACCTGGGTGACTTCATCGAAGACTCCGCCATGCAATCTCCCATCGATGTGGCGACCGTGGAGAGTCTCAAGGAAGCCACTCGCGAAGTGCTTTCCGGCCTCACCGCAAGGGAAGCCAAGGTACTGCGCATGCGCTTCGGGATCGACATGAATACCGACCACACCCTCGAGGAAGTCGGCAAACAGTTCGATGTAACCCGCGAGCGCATCCGTCAGATAGAAGCCAAGGCACTACGCAAGCTGCGCCACCCGACGAGAAGCGAGCACCTGCGCTCCTTCCTCGACGAGTAAATCAAACCCCCGGCCCAGGCCGGGGTTTTTGCATTCATGGCCAAACAAAACAACAAGCTGCGTTCTGCTGCGCTTGGCGCACACGCAACACCACCGGTATAATCCGCCGGCCTCTGAGGGCCTATAGCTCAGTTGGTTAGAGCAGAGGACTCATAATCCTTTGGTCCACGGTTCGAGTCCGTGTGGGCCCACCACCTTCAAAGCCGCGCATTGCGCGGCTTTTTTTCTGGCTCAGCAACGCTCCAACAAGCTTCTCGATGGTTCTTCACCGCCAGCGGGGAACGTTGTGTCGCAAACGCTCCCCATCAGAGCAGCGCGGACAGAGCCTTGCATGATCGAAGCGTTCTGCTACGAGGCTGAGCGCACTCTTACGCCATCATGATCTGGCTTGCCAGCCTCCGACGAGACTGATAGCGGCTCTGCTTCGGGAGCCTGTTTCTGGCGGTCAAGCGCATCAAACGCTCGGCGCATGAGATACGCTGCGAAGAACGCAGCGGTCAGGAACATTAGCAATATCGGGACGGCCTGTGCGTTCATTGCAGTGTGCTCACCATGTGAAGACTCGACAGTATAGTAGCTATTTGATATTGCGTCCGTTGCTGTATCAGCCTGCAGCCGTATAGGGTCAGGTTCAGGCGAGAGGGTTGTTTCCAGCTGTCAACGAACGTGGCGGTTTATGGTCAGATCGTGAAGAATCTACAGCCTTGAGAGGCCCTTCATGGATCGCCAATACACCAGACGCTTTAACCAACTACGGGCACACATCGATGAGATGCTTGGCAACGGCGCGATAATCACCGAGAGAGCCCCCTTGATGATAAAGAGCGGAGAAGTGCTCTATACGGTCTCGTGCGGAATGCTCATCGGTGAGCGGCGAGCGAAGACCTGAGCAGACAGCCGAACGATAATTGCGTCAGCGCGTTTCGTTGCAGAGTTTTTTTGATCCTGTCCCTGGAAGCGTTAGGACATCAGGGAACACTTCGCCTCGACATGCACATCCATGATATGGCTGTGGCGCAAGCCGCTTCGTGGCCGACTTGATATTTACCGGACCGACTCCACCTACTCTTCGTCCTCTCGAAGCACGCCAACCGGAGTTATGCCATGACTGCCCTCCTTGTTCCTTGCGCACAGTGCGCGGGGCTCAACCGCATCCCCGCCGAACGCCTTACCGACATGCCTCGGTGCGGCCATTGCAAGTCACCTGTGCTGAGCAGCAAGCCGTTCACCCTGGAGCAGGACAGCTTTGCGCGTCAGATCAAGGGCGAGCTACCGTTGCTGGTCGATGTGTGGGCAAGCTGGTGCGGACCCTGCCAGGCCTTTGCCCCAACCTTCGAGCAGGCTGCCAGACGGCTCGAGGGACGCTGCCGATTCGCCAAGCTCGACAGCGAGGGCAACCCGCAGCTCTCCGCGCAACTCGGCATTCGCTCAATCCCGAGCCTGATACTGTTCGTGGATGGCAAGGAAATTTCCCGCCAGAGTGGTGCGATGCCGCTTGCTCAGTTACTCAGCTGGTTGGAACAACAAGGCATATAGCGGCTATCTAATCGTGGGGTAGGTTTATGCCCTAGCCTGCTCATCTAGCGCTGACCGGCGAGCGCAGCCCCCAGGAGCCCGACCGTCGCTCAAACCGCAGCATTACCGAACGAATAATTCGACTCGTGAGTCAACAGGACAGAATACAACTCGTCCTGGAGCCATCATGTTCGGAAAGTCATCGCACAAATTCGAAGTCAATTACATCTTTCAGAACGACCCGCGCCACCACATTATCGAGTCGGAAGATGAGCGGATGTCGCAGGCCAGCGCTGCACGGCATCTGATCGAGTTACACAACGGGGATGCTGAAAACAGCCTTGTAATGCCCGATGCGGGAGCCGACGAAGCGGAGGTGCTGGAGCAAGCCGAGGTCATAGGTATAAGCGACATACGCGTGACCAAGTTGCTGCATGAACACGAACCGGGCACCACACCAGGTCATTACCAGCAGCCATAACTGAAAAGAGCCGCTTTAGCGGCTCTTTTCATCCAGGCGGATCAGGCATGGTATTTAGCAGACAGCTCATGCACGGAGTCAATGAAAGCACCGGCGTGGGCTGGGTCAACCTCAGGTGTGATACCGTGCCCCAGATTGAATACGTGCCCGCTGCCGTGCCCGTAACTGGTGAGGATACGGCCGACCTCGGCGCGAATGGCGTCAGGCTTGGCGAAAAGCACGCTCGGATCCATGTTGCCCTGCAGCGATACCTTGTCTCCGACTCGAGCCCGAGCCGCGCCGATATCGCAGGTCCAATCCAACCCCAACGCCTCGGCGCCTGTGACGGCCATCGACTCCAGCCAAAGCCCGCCGCCCTTGGTAAACAGGATCACCGGTACACGACGGCCCTCGTACTCGCGGATAAGCCCATCGATGATTTTCTGCATGTAGGCCAGTGAGAACTCTTGATATGCCGCAGCTGAGAGGCTGCCTCCCCAGGAATCGAAGATTTGCACAGCCTGGGCACCGGCCAGGATCTGCCCGTTGAGGTAGCTGGTCACCGACTGCGCCAGCTTGTCGAGCAGCGCATGCATGGCCTGCGGATTTTCGTACAGCATCGCCTTGGACTTGCGAAAGTCCCTGGAGGAACCGCCCTCGACCATGTAGGTCGCCAACGTCCAGGGGCTGCCAGAGAAGCCAATCAGCGGTACGCGGCCGTTGAGCTCCCGGCGGATGGTACGCACGGCCTGCATGACATAGCCAAGCTCCTGCTCAGGATTGGGCACAGGCAGCGCCTCGATATCGGCCATGCTGCTGACTACTTTCCTGAAGCGAGGCCCCTCACCTGCTTCGAAATACAGGCCCAGGCCCATGGCATCCGGCACCGTGAGGATGTCGGAAAACAGGATGGCAGCGTCGAGAGGATAACGGTCCAGGGGCTGCAGCGTGACCTCGCACGCCAGCTCGGGATTCATGCACAGGCTCATGAAGTCGCCCGCCTTGCTGCGGCTGGCGCGATATTCGGGCAGATAGCGTCCGGCCTGACGCATCATCCACACCGGCGTCACATCAACCGGCTGTTTGAGTAGGGCGCGGAGAAAGCGATCGTTCTTCAGGGCGGTCATGTCTGGCTTCCAGCAAAAAAGTGGCGGCATTGTCGCAAAGCGGAAACCAAAAGGCACGGCGAGCGCCGTGCCTTTTGTCTATGGGCTTGATTCAGATCAGGCCTGCTGGAGCATATGCGGGGCGGGCAAACGCCTACATCCGCAACAGTCGGATGGAGGCACGACCCAACCCTACCAATTAGACTTCCAGGAAGTCGAGAATACCTTCAGCAGCCTGGCGGCCCTCGAAGATGGCCGTGACCACCAGATCGGATCCGCGCACCATATCGCCACCGGCAAATATCTTTGGATTGCTGGTCTGGTGCTTGAACTTACCCATTTCGGGAGCGACGACGCGCCCCTGGTTATCGGTCTGGATACTTTTGGCTTCGAACCAGTCAGCGGGGCTGGGGCGGAAACCGAACGCGATAACAACCGCATCAGCCGGTAGCACTTCTTCGGACCCGGGTATCGGCTCCGGGCTACGGCGCCCCCGCGCATCCGGCTCGCCGAGGCGTGTTTCCACAACCTTGACGCCTTCCACCTTGCCCTCACCAACGATGGCAATCGGCTGACGATTGAAGAGGAACTTCACGCCCTCTTCCTTGGCGTTTTTAACTTCCCTGCGTGACCCGGGCATGTTCGCCGCGTCACGGCGGTACGCACAGGTCACAGTCTTCGCACCCTGACGAATCGAGGTACGGTTGCAGTCCATAGCAGTATCGCCACCGCCCAGCACTACGACCTTCTTGCCCTTCATGTCGACGAAATCTTCAGGTGATTTCTCGAAACCGAGGTTGCGATTGACGTTGGCTATAAGGAAATCCAGCGCGTCGTATACACCTGGCAGATCTTCCCCAGGGAAGCCGCCCTTCATGTAGGTATAGGTCCCCATACCCATGAACACTGCATCGTAGTCAGCGAGTAGCTGATCGATGGTCACGTCCTTGCCGACTTCGGTGTTCAGGCGGAATTCGATGCCCATGCCGGTGAAGATTTCACGCCGGCGGCTGAGCACTGTCTTTTCCAGCTTGAACTCGGGGATACCGAAGGTCAGCAGACCGCCGATTTCCGGGTTTCTGTCGAAGACTACCGGCGTAACGCCGCTGCGGACCAGCACGTCAGCGCAACCCAGACCGGCCGGGCCGGCGCCGATGATGGCGACCTTCTTCCCGGTCGGCTTGACCTTGGACATGTCCGGGCGCCAGCCCATGGCAAAGGCAGTATCGGCAATGTACTTTTCCACCGATCCGATAGTGACAGCACCGAAACCGTCATTCAGGGTACAGGCGCCTTCGCACAGACGATCCTGCGGACAGACCCGCCCACAGACCTCCGGCAGCGTATTGGTTTGGTGAGCCAGCTCAGCAGCAGCAAGGATGTTTCCCTCGGAAACCAGCTTCAGCCAGTTGGGGATGTAATTGTGTACCGGGCATTTCCATTCGCAGTAGGGGTTGCCACAACCCAGGCAACGATGGGCCTGCTCGCAAGCCTGCTGCGGCTTGAAGGGTTCGTAGATCTCTACGAACTCCTTCTTGCGCTGGCGCAGCAGCTTCTTCTTCGGATCCTTGCGCCCGACCTCGATGAACTGGAAGTCGTTATTCAGACGTTCAGTCATTTCAAAACCTCTTAGCAGCAGCTACAAGCACTGGCTGCAGACTGCGTGACAATCACGGGAGCGGGGCGAGCCCTGGGAATAGCCCAAGACTTACCGCTTGAATCTGCTTTCTTATTGGGGGTTCGCCCGGGTGCTGGACAACAATGACGCCAGGTTCGCAGCCTTCGGCTTGACCAACCAGAAGCGACGCAGGTAATCGTCCAGGTTTTCCACCAGCTCAGCGCCCCACTCACTGCCAGTCTCGGCTACGTATTCTCGCAGGACCTCCTGGAGGTGGCTGCGGTGAGCTTCCATCGCTTCGCCGGTGATTCGCTGCAGGTTCACCAACTCATTATTCACGCGATCGACAAAGCTGTTATCGATATCGAGAACATAGGCGAAACCACCAGTCATCCCGGAGCCGAAGTTGGAGCCAGTCCTGCCCAGAACGCAAACGAAACCACCGGTCATGTACTCGCAGCAATGGTCCCCGGTACCTTCAACCACTGCATGGGCGCCCGAGTTACGGACAGCGAATCGTTCACCGGCCGTACCGGCTGCAAGCAGCTTGCCGCCTGTCGCGCCGTACAAGCAGGTATTGCCGATGATCGCCGAGTGCTGCGATTTGAAACTGCTGATCTTGGGCTGAGTAACGACCAACTTGCCGCCGGTCATGCCTTTGCCGACATAGTCATTGGCGTCGCCTTCCAGGTACAGGTGCAGACCGCCGGCGTTCCATACGCCGAAGCTTTGCCCCGCCGTGCCCTTGAAGCGGAAGGTGATAGGCGCGTCCTTCATACCCTGGTTGCCATGCACCCGAGCGATCTCACCGGACACACGCGCACCGATGGATCTATCGCAGTTGCAAATGTCCAGTTCAAAGTCACCGCCGCTCTTGGCCTCGATCGCCGCACGGGACAGCTTGACCATCTCTTCGGCAAGCAGACCCTGATCGAAGGGAGGATTCCTGTCCACCTCGCAGAACTGTGGTTTGTCGGCCGGGATATGATCGCTACCCAGCAGGGGAGTCAGATCGAGGTGGTTCTGCTTGGCGGTCTCGCCCGGCAGCACCTCGAGCAAGTCAGTTCGTCCGATCAATTCCTGCAGGCTGCGCACGCCAAGCCGGGCAAGCCACTCGCGGGTTTCCTCGGCGACAAAGGTGAAGAAATTGACCACCATGTCCACGGTGCCGATGAAATGGTCCTTGCGCAGTTGATCATTCTGCGTCGCAACCCCAGTGGCGCAGTTGTTCAAATGGCAAATACGCAAGTACTTGCAGCCCAGCGCGATCATCGGCGCAGTACCGAAACCAAAGCTCTCGGCACCCAGAATGGCCGCTTTGACCACATCAAGGCCGGTCTTCAAGCCACCATCGGTCTGCACCCGAACCTTGCCCCGCAGGTCGTTTCCGCGCAGGGTCTGGTGAGTTTCGGCAAGACCAAGCTCCCAGGGCGAGCCAGCGTAACGAATGGAGGTCAGGGGCGATGCGCCCGTTCCACCGTCATAGCCGGAAATGGTGATCAGGTCGGCATACGCCTTGGCAACGCCGGCTGCAATAGTGCCGACGCCCGGCTCAGCTACCAGCTTGACCGATACCAGCGCCGTGGGGTTGACCTGCTTCAGATCGAAGATCAGCTGCGCCAGATCTTCGATCGAATAGATGTCATGGTGTGGTGGCGGAGAAATCAGGGTCACGCCAGGCACCGCATAACGCAGCTTTGCGATCAGCCCGTTGACCTTGCCACCCGGCAACTGGCCACCCTCGCCTGGCTTGGCGCCCTGCGCAACCTTGATCTGCAAGACTTCGGCGTTGACCAGATACTCAGGCGTGACACCGAAACGACCGGTTGCCACCTGCTTGATCTTCGAGCTGCGCTCGGTGCGGTAGCGAGACGGGTCTTCCCCGCCTTCACCGGAGTTGGAACGCGCACCGATGCGATTCATAGCAGCAGCGATCGCTTCGTGTGCTTCCGGCGACAAGGCGCCCAACGAGATACCTGCCGAGTCGAAACGCGTGAGAATCTGCTCCAGCGGCTCGACATCCTCCAGCGCAAGCGGCTGGTCCGTAACCTTTAGCTTGAGCAGGTCTCTCAGCATGGAGGCCGGACGCTGGTCGACCAGCGCGGTGTATTCCTTGAAGCGATTGTAGTCCCCCTGTTGCACCGCAACCTGCAAGGCAGCTACTACGTCAGGGTTGTAAGCGTGATATTCCCCACCGTAGACGAACTTCAACAAGCCGCCCTGTTGGATGGGCTTGCGGTTGCTCCATGCCTCACTGGCGAGCGCTTTCTGTTCGGCTTCCAGGTCGATGAATCGAGCCCCCTTGATACGGCTTGCGACGCCGCGGAAGCTCATATTCACGACCTCGTCCGACAGGCCGACCGCCTCAAACAGCTGGGCGCCCCGATAAGAGGTGATGGTGGAGATGCCCATCTTCGAGATGATCTTCAGCAACCCCTTGGAAATGCCCTTGCGGTAATGCTTGAACACTTCATAAAGATCACCAAGCACCTCCCCTGTACGGATCAGGTCACCAAGCACCTCGAATGCGAGGAACGGATAGACTGCCGTGGCACCGAAACCGATAAGCACCGCGAAATGATGCGGATCCCTGGCGGTGGCGGTCTCGACCAGGATGTTGCAGTCGCTGCGCAAACCGGTCTCGATCAAGCGATGGTGTACCGCACCGACGGCCAGCGCTGCGTGTACAGGCAGTTTCCCCGGGGTGATGGCACGGTCGCTGAGGATAAGCATGACCTTGCCGCCACGCACCGCTTCTTCAGCCTGATCAGCAATGTTGCGCACGGCAGCTTCGAGCCCTATGGACTCCTCGTAGTTGAGGTCAATCAACTGGCGCTCGAAGCCCGGCCGATCGAGCTCCATGATGGTCCGCCATTTGGCCGGAGAGACCACCGGAGTCGTCAGGATTGCACGATTGGCGTGATCTGCGGTTTCCTCGAAGACATTACGCTCGGCGCCCAGGCAGGTTTCCAGCGACATCACGATCGACTCGCGCAGCGGGTCGATCGGCGGGTTGGTAACCTGCGCGAACTGCTGACGGAAGTAGTCATACGGAGAGCGCACACGACGCGACAGCACCGCCATCGGCGTATCGTCGCCCATGGAACCTACCGCCTCCTGCCCCTGCTCGGCGAGCGGGCGCAGCACCTGGTCACGCTCCTCGAACGTGACCTGGAACATTTTCATGTACTGCTTGAGCTGGTCGGCATCGTAGAACGCCGATCCATGGTCGTTATCGTCAAGGGTCGACTGGATGCGCAGGGCATTCTGACGTAGCCACTTCTTGTAGGGGTGCTGCGACTTCAGGCGATTGTCGATGTCGTCGGTATGCAGAACCTGCCCGGTCTCGGTATCGACCGCCAGAATCTGACCCGGCCCGACCCGGCCCTTGGCGATGACATCTTCCGGCTTGTAGTCCCATACGCCCACTTCTGACGCCAGAGTGATGTAACCGTTAGTGGTGGTCACCCAGCGCGCTGGACGCAGCCCGTTGCGATCAAGCAGACAGATCGCGTGGCGGCCATCGGTCAATACCACGCCGGCAGGGCCATCCCAGGGCTCCATGTGCATGGAGTTGTATTCATAGAAGGCGCGCAGATCCGGGTCCATGGTCTCGACGTTCTGCCAGGCCGGCGGAATGATCATGCGCAAGCCGCGGAACAAATCCATGCCGCCGGTGACCAACAGCTCCAGCATGTTGTCCATGCTTGAAGAATCGGAGCCGGTGCGGTTTACGAGCGGATCGAGGCTTTCCAGACCTGGCAGCGACTCGTTGGCAAACTTCAAGCGACGCGCCTGGGCCCAGTTACGGTTGCCGGTGATGGTATTGATCTCACCATTGTGGGCAAGAAAGCGGAACGGCTGCGCCAGCGGCCACTGGGGCATGGTGTTGGTGGAGAAACGCTGATGGAAAACGCAGATGGCAGTCGCCAGGCGTTCGTCTCCGAGGTCTGGATAGAACTGTTCAAGGTCTGCCGGCATCATCAGACCTTTGTAGATGATGTCCTTGTCGGAAAAGCTGCAGACGTAGAATTCCTTGTCGCCAGCCAGCGCCACTTCGGCGCGGCGACGAGCAAAGAAGAGCTTGATACCGAAATCCCGTTCGGAAATATCTTCAGCACAGACGAATACCTGCTCGATGCGGGGCAGGCGCTCCAACGCCAGACGGCCAAGGACGGTGGTGTCGATGGGTACTTCGCGCCAGCCAACCAGCGTCAGCCCCTGGGCAGCAATTTCCTCGTTGAGCGCGCGCCGGGCAGCGTCGGCCCTGGCCGAATCCTGGCTGAGAAAGATCATGCCGACTGCATACAAGGCCGGCAGGTCGGTGTTGAAGTGCTGCTTCGCCATGGCCCGCAGGAACACGTCGGGTTTCTGCATGAGCAAACCGCAACCGTCGCCCGTCTTGCCGTCGGCGTTGATGCCGCCACGGTGCGTCATGCAAGTGAGGGACTGAATGGCGGTCTGAAGCAGGTGATGGCTTGCCTCGCCCTGCATATGGGCGATCAGACCGAAGCCGCAGTTATCCTTGAACTCTTCAGGACGAAACAGACCTGCTCTCATAGGCGCTCCAACAGCTAATTCGTTGTAAAACAACCTCTTACCGGATAGACGGAGCAAAGCCCTGTCTTTCACGCGGGCAAAAGGGGGAGCAGTTTACAAAGCAGTGAAGGGCTGCACAATTTATTTCTGCGCGCACCGAAACGGCGCACGCAGCCCATGCGAAGCGTCAGCTACCGAGTACCGGCATTTTCCTGTTGGACGCTGGCTAAGCTACGCACCCATGGCTTGCCTGACTTGAGCGCGGCCGGCAACGAGTTGATTGCCGCCACGGCAGCGCTCCGGCTTGGGTAGCTACCATAGGTGACCACGTACAGAGGCTTGCCGTCGTGCCGCTTGACGAAATAACGGTAGCCGCTGCCGTATTTGTTCACGACCGCTTCGGCGTTGCTCTCGCTTCGCGTTCCCAGCACCTGGACCAGATAATTCGTTTTCGGCTGGCTCGCGTACCAACCCCCTGCAGACTGGGCAGTAACGGCAGGAGATGCCGCAGGCGCAGGACGGCGCTCAGGTTCAGGTTCAGCAGCCATAGGTTGAGCAGGCTGCACGGGGGAGCTAAGCGGCTCGGGCGCCGCTGGAATCGAAGCGCGCGCTGTAGGCTGGTCATGCTCAGGCGAGCTTACAGACGCCGGCACCTCCGCCTCGGGGGTTGTGGTCAGCGAAGGCCCCTCGGGCAGGGCTTCACTCTCATCACCACCGGCAGCCGCGAGCGGCTCACGCATCAACGGTTGGGCCTGCTGCGACTCATCCACAGATACACCAGGCTCCTGTGCGGCTGGTGAGGACGCTGCCGGCAGAGACTCAAGCGGGAGACTCGTAGTTGTCGAGGTCACAGGCTCATCGTTGCCGCCTCGCATTAGAAGCGCTATCACCACAACGCAGAGCACCGCGACCAATGCCAACACATGCTTCATTGGTAGCGGCAGCCCCCTTCCAGTCGACTTCTTCTTCGACCAGGAACTCTGCATGGCCTCGATCAATTCATTCCGAGCGATATGATTGATTGCACCCGGCCATCCCTCAGACTGTTCATGTATGCGGCCCAGCTGGTCTTCGCTGAAACAATCCAGTCCGGCACCTGCCCCCTCGAGGCGCAACGCGAGATACTCGCGGGTTTCATCTTCTTCATAGGGTTGCAAAGCAATCACGTGAAAGCGCTCTTCCCCTTCAACCAGCGCTTCCAGACGAGGAACCAGCCCATTCTCGCCAAACAGAAACACATGGGGTCGCCCCTCGGGGCTACCCTCAGCCAGACGCAACAGGGTTTCAATTGCCGCACCAGTCAGCCGCTCCGCATCGTCGACCAGAAGGTAAACCTCCTGCCCGGTAAGCCCCAACTGGATGATCTGCCCAATGACCGAATCGAAATCGGCACGCTGCACGCCCAAGGCCTGGGCGATTTGCTGCAGCAGACCAGCAGAATCAAGCGTGTCCTGCGGCGTGATAACAACGCTCTGTACGGACTGCTTGTTGCTGCTTGCCACGAGCGCCTGACGAAGGAGGGTTTTCCCGCTGCCTCCGGGCCCCGTCACGACCAATAACAGCTGGCTATAGCGAGCGAGATGATGCAGTTGCCCCAACACCGGCTTGCGCTGAGCGGGAAAGAATTTGAATCCGGGTACGCGCGCAGCAAAGGGATCATGACTGAATCCATAGTGATCCAGAAACGAGTCGTCGGCAGACAAAGTGGTCATGAAAATCTCTTAGATATTCGACTGTTGCATCAATGCGTCGTAATCGACGCTCAACGTGGCATCCAGCGCCTCTCGAGGGAAGTCGCCGGTGACCAGCGCATCACCCAAGCCGCGCAACAGAATCAAGCGCATCTGACCATTGAGGACTTTCTTGTCGACCGCCATGTGGCGCAAAAAGTCATCACGGCTCACTTGGGCAGGCGGAGCCACAGGCAAGCCAGCCCTCGCAAGCAAACTGACAGCACGATCACGCTGTGTAACGGTAATCCAGCCAAGCTGACGAGACATTTCAAGCGCCATGACCATACCTGCCGCAACGGCCTCGCCGTGAAGCCATGCGCCGTACCCTTGATGCGTTTCGATCGCGTGACCAAAGGTATGCCCCAGATTGAGTATCGCGCGGATACCCCCCTCTCGCTCATCTGCTGCAACCACCCTGGCCTTGGCGGCACAAGAACGATGGATGGCCTCGGTAAGGGCCTGCTGATCGAGCGCACGAAGGCTGTCGACATGCTCTTCGAGCCACCCGAGAAATGCCTCGTCACAGATCAAGCCGTACTTGATGACCTCGGCCAGCCCGGCGGAGAGTTCACGTGCCGGCAGCGTCTGGAGCGTGACAGTGTCGATCAGTACCGCCTGGGGCTGGTAGAAAGCACCGATCATATTCTTGCCGAGGGGATGATTGATTCCCGTCTTGCCGCCAACCGAAGAGTCCACCTGAGAGAGCAGCGTGGTAGGGATCTGAATGAAACTGACGCCTCGTTGGTAGCTGGCCGCAGCAAAGCCCGCCATATCCCCGACTACCCCACCGCCAAGGGCGACCACAGTAGTGTTGCGATCATGCCTGGCGTTCAGTAGCCCATCGAAGATCAACTGAAGGGTTTGCCAGTTCTTGTGTGCCTCGCCGTCCGGCAGAATAATCGGAGTGACGTTGTAATCTGCCAGGCTCCGGCAGAGACGCTCTAGATAAAGGGGAGCGACAGTCTCGTTTGTGACAACCGCCACTTGGTTGCCGCGAATGTGTGGGGATAACAGCTCGCCGCGCTCGATGAGCCGCTCGCCAATATGAATCGGATAGCTACGCTCGCCGAGATCGACATTCAGAGTCTGCATGGGGCCCCCACTTAATAAAGGAGGCTAGGATAACGCAGTTCGGTCATGGCTTTCACGAGCCGCGAGCAGCTTGAGCTGATCAAGAATCTCAACCACTACGAGCCGCGGCGGGCGCTCGTCAGTTTCGATAACCAGGTCGGCGATCTCCCGATATAACGGATCCCTTACAGCCATTAAACCCAGCAGAACCTCTCGGGGATTCGTTGTCTGGAGCAACGGTCGATTGCGATCACGAGCGGTGCGATCGAGCTGCTGCTCGACCGATGTATGCAGATATACAACACGCCCACCGGCCCGAAGGGCCCGACGGTTATCTGGCCTCAATACAGCTCCGCCACCAGTTGCCAGCACTACGCCCTGCATCTTGCAGAGATCGGCGATCGTAGCCTGCTCACGCTCTCGAAAGCCCTGCTCGCCTTCCACATCGAAGATCAACGGAATGCTGGCACCCGTGCGCTGCTCGATTTCCTTGTCGGAATCACGAAACGGCAGCCGAAGCTCCTTGGCAAGTAGCCGCCCAATGGTGCTCTTGCCAGCTCCCATCGGGCCTACGAGGATGATGTTTTCCACCAGTTAACGATTCACTGCAATGGCCTGATGGTTCAGGATACGCGGTGTCAGGAAAATCAGCAGCTCAGATTTAGAGTCAGCTACAACATCGCGACGGAACATCCGCCCGAGATAAGGAAGATCGCCTAAAAACGGGACTTTTTCGGCTGACTGGGTTTGCGTATTGGAGAACACACCACCAATTACCACTGTCTCGCCGTCGGCGACCAACACCTTGGCATTGACCTCGTTTTTATTGATCGGAGGCACGCCGTTTACCGCACGACTGAAGTCTGCTGCATCCTTAGTCACCTTAACCTCAAGGATGACCCGGTTATCAGGCGTAATCAGAGGCGTTACTTCCAGCGAAAGGGCGGCCTCCTTGAACGATGTGGAAGTTGCACCGCTGGAGCTGGCTTCTTGATAAGGTATTTCAGAGCCGCGAAGGATCTTTGCGGTCTCCTTGTCAGCAGTCATCACCTTTGGCTGAGATACGATTTCCCCGTTCCCGGTCTTTTCCATTGCAGAAAGCTGCAAGTCCAGGATCAAGTTATTGGTGATAAAACCAATGCCGAGACCAGCGGTACTATTTGCGGCACCTAAATCGACGAAGGGCACCGGTGCAACGCCTTCGCTGGCCGTAAAGTTTCCGATAGTGTCGGTTCCTGGTAAGTAAGCGCGCCCAGTATCCGTGTCAAAGGTAGTAGCACCGTCCTTACCGTAGACCGCTGCGTTACCGGACGTGAAGCTCCCCCCCCACCGGACGCCTAACGCCTTGTCGTAGTCGACATTGGCTTCGACGATCCTGGCCTCGATCATCACTTGACGCACCGGAATATCCAGCTGAGTCACGATTCGACGCAGCTCATCCAATCGTTCCTGCGTTTGATAGGCAATGATATTGTTAGTGCGGTCATCGACAGCTATAGAGCCACGGTCGTCAGCCTGCCCCGAGCTGCTAGTAACCGTCTGAAACAGCTTCGCGATATCCGAAGCCTTGGCGTAGTTCACCTGAACCACCTCGCGACGGAGCGGTGCGAGCTCTGCGATTTGCCGCTTGGATTCCAGTTCTTGCCGCTCACGTGCTGCAATTTCATCTGCCGGCGCGACAAGCAGAACATTTCCGACCTGACGCTTATCGAGCCCCTTGGTCTTCAGCACCAGATCAAGCGCTTGATCCCACGGGACGTTCTGCAACCGCAATGTGATGTTTCCTTGAACGGTATCACTGGCGACAAGGTTGAGATCAGTGAAATCTGCAATCAACTGCAACACCGAGCGAACATCAATGTCCTGGAAATTTAACGACAGCTTTTCTCCCGAGTAAGCGAAGCGCTCTGCTTTGCGCTTCTCAACATCAGCCTCGCTCAGCGGCTTGATGCTAATGGTCAGCTTGTCATCAGTCTGATAAGCCAAGTAGTCATAGCGACCGGTCGGCTCGATAAAGATGCTCGCACCGTCCGACTTGCTAGTAGCGTCGACAAACTTGACCGGGGTTGCGAAGTCCTGAACATCCAGACGAACTCTCAATGACTCGGGCAGTTGAGTCTTGGCAAAAGAAACCCGAATCTTGCCACCCTGCTCTTCGATACTCGGACTGACGGATGGGTCCGACAGGCTTATGACGACGTTGCCAGCGCCGTCCTCTCCGCGCCGAAAGTCGATATTCTCGATACTGCTTGCTCGCGCCTGCTGCTGTTGCGGTGCAGGTACAACTGGAGCGAGCGGCGCGGTAGCCGTGGCCGCCAACCCGGGAGTGCTTTCGCCAAGCACGACGAAAAGATTGTTGCCATCTACTCGCGTGGAGTAAGGGACGAGGGTTGTGAGATTCACGATGAGTCTTGTGCGCCCTTGAGCTTCGACGACCGTCACGCTGCGGGCATTTCCCATCCCCAGCTCGCGGTTCTTGGTGCCCAGCTTGCTGGATACGCCAGGCAGGTCGAGCGCGATGCGCGCGGGCTGGTCCAAGGTATATCCGCGAGGCGCCGCTACCGGCTCGTCGAAAGCGAGCTTCAGTTCGACGCGGTCACCAGGCAGGGAAGCAACGTCCATGTTATTCAGATTGGCAGCCAATAGCGCCGGCGAGATAAGGACTGCCAAAAGCGACAAGCCAAGACGTGAGAGGGTGGTATTCATAAAAGGCTTCCGTTGTGCGGACCGGTATCGGTTTTCCATGTTTCGCTCCGAACTCAGGAGCGTTCTTTCAAGGTCAGGCTACGCGGGCGCTCTAGCCAGCCACCATCTCCGTCAGGGACAATTTCCACGACGTCGACTTCCGCCTCGTTGATTTCGACGACACGACCGTGGTTACGCCCCAGGTAATCACCAACTTTCACTCTATGAACGCCGTCACCGCCTTTGATAAGCGCATAGTTACCGACTCCATTAGCCAGCGTACCGACCATGACGAAATTCTCGATATTGAACTGTTCGAGAAATTGCTTGATTCGCGTATCGTCCGGCTTGATGTCCTTCGTGCCCTTTTGACGCTGAGCCAGATCAAGCTTCATTGGCGGCTGGAACGGGTGCCGCAGCGATGCGGCGCTGTAGGTGAACGCCTCGTACGGCAAGAATGCTGGAAGCGGCTCGATCGAGCCCTTTGGCTTGGCACGCACTTCGTCCATGTAGGCGCGCAAATCAGCAAAATCTCCGCCGTCACTGCAAGCACTTAGCGCGACGAGACCCAAGCCAATCGCGAATAATCGGGCCCCCATCATTTTTGTAGCCCCTTGTCGTTATAACGGTAAGTCTTGGCCAGAATGCTCATTTTTAGTTTGGAGGACGAGTCCTTGCTCTCCGGCTTGATCTCGAAATCATGCAACGTGACGATTCGGGGCAAGCTCGAGACGCCGCTTACAAACGTGGCCAGGTCGTGATAGCTACCGATGACTTTGATCTGGATTGGCAGCTCGATGTAGAACTGCTGCGCAACTTCCGGTTGAAGCTTGATCTCCTCAAACTCCAATCCGCTGCCGAGCCCGGTACGAGTTATATCCTCAAGCAACCCAGGCACCTCGGTGTCGCTGGGTAGCTGGCGTAGCAAGGCGCCGAACGACGCCTCCATCTCGGTCATCTGAGATTTGTAGGCTTCGAGGTTTGCAGCCTGGAAAGCCTTGGAGGAGAACGATTGCTTGAGCGACTCCTCCTGAGCTTTCTGCTGCTCCAGATTGAGCTGCAGATCACTCAAATGCAGGTAATAACCTCCAGCCAAGACCAGGATGACCAGCAACGCGGCGGTGATGACCTTGACTGGCGCAGGCCAGGAGCCAAGGTTGTTGAGATCGAGATCCGACAGATCAACGCTACGAAGGCTTTCAATTGACGAGGCAAAACTCATTGCTTCGCCTCCTCAACAGCCACCGCTGGTTGCGTCTGCTGTACCGTAAGTTGAAACACGTTTTCCTGGTCGACAGCACCTGCGGTCACAGCTTTGACTTCATTAAGATTCGGGGCTTCGAGCCAGTCGGAACCATCCAGGTTGCGCATAAGGTTGGAGACCCGATTGTTTGATTCGGCGGCTCCGACAATCGCGATATTTTTGCCAGTCATCTTCAAGTCCGTGAAATACACACCATCGGGCAATGTACGAACCAGCTGGTCGAATACGCGCCCAATAATCGGGCGGTTGCCCTGCAGGTCCTGAATGATCTTCATGCGCTCGAGCAATTGCTGCCGACGTTCTCTCAATTCCTTGATCTCGCTGATCCGCGCATCAAGCACAGCGATTTCCTTGCTGATGAACTGATTTCGAGCGTTTTGCTGCTCAATTGCATTTGTCAGATATTGATCGGCGAGAAACAACAGGCCCACCGCGAGCACCGCAGCCCCCGCAAGCGATACCAGAAAGCGCTGCTTGCGCTCTTCCCGAAGCTGCTCGCGCCAAGGAAGAAGGTTGATCTTGGCCATCAGTCGAAACTCCTCAACGCCAACCCGCATGCGATCATCAGCGAAGGCGCGTCACTTGCAAGGGCACCTGCATTGACCTTGCTGCTCAAGGCCATATCGGCAAATGGGTTGGCGACTAAAGTCTGAGTTCCGATTTTCTGCTGGATGAGCCGGTCCAGATCAGGCAGCGAAGCAGTGCCGCCCGCGAGAAGAATGTAGTCCACGTCGTGGAACTGCCCAGCCGCAAAGAAAAACTGCAACGAGCGCGAGACTTGCTGAACGACAGCCTCTTTGAACGGCTGAAGCACTTCACTTTCGTAGTCGTCAGGGAGGCCGCCCTGCTTCTTGGCCAACCCAGCTTCCTCCATGGATAACCCGTAACGGCGCTGGATTTCCTCAGTCAGCTGGCGCCCGCCAAACAGCTGTTCGCGCGTATAGATGGTGCGTCCGTTATGGAGCACGCTCAGGGTGGTCATGGTGGCGCCGATGTCGATCAGCGCAACGGTGAGTTCCTCATGGCCCGCACCCAGCTGCGGCGCCAGCAACCCATACGACCGTTCCAATGCATAGGCTTCAACGTCCACAACCTTGGTGGTCAGCCCTGCCAGAGCAAGCGCAGCCTCGCGGATCTCGACATTCTCTTTGCGGCACGCAGCCAGCAAGACATCCACACGCCCTGGCGAACGGGCCGCTGGACCCTGGACTTCAAAATCGATCGCCACCTCCTCGAGGGGGTAGGGAATGTACTGATCTGCCTCGATCTTCAGCTGGTTTTCCAACTCATCATCGTTGAGCCCAGCCTCCATTTCGATACTCTTGGTAATCACTGCCGATCCGGAAACTGCCACCGCCGCAGACTTTACGCCCGTCCTGGCCTTGGCCAGCAGGCGAGTCAAGGCCTGCCCGACGCCCTCAAGCTCAGCGATGTTCTTTTCCACCACTGCGTTGGGTGGAAGTGGCTCAACGGCATAGGACTCTACCCGATAGCGGGAGCCCGAGCGGCTTAATTCGAGCAGCTTGACGGAAGTCGAACTGATATCGATCCCAAGCAGCGTATTTGCTTTCTTCGTGAAGAGCCCTAGCACGGCCGATTCCCTATCTTTATCCGCTACTTACGGATTAATTATGTATGCCCGCATTAGATAACAGCCTTGACAGAACCGTAAATGGCTCTTCAGCAAAAAATCCGCTTATAATGTGAACGGTTTTTCCTTTCAGCATCGTCTGCGGCTTACCCTTCAGCTCCCACCCTGGATCCAATGAACCCCGATGCGTTTCCTGAAGTTTTTCCTATGGTCGTGCCTGACTGTTTTCTGTGGACTTGTGCTTAGTCTCAGCGGCGCCTTTCTTTATCTCAGCCCGAATCTGCCATCGGTTGACTCACTCCGCAGCGTTCAGCTCCAGATACCGCTGCGTGTCTACAGCAGCGACGAAAAGCTGATTGCAGAGTATGGCGAAATGCGCCGCTCCCCTGTCCGCTTCGATCAAATCCCGAAAGATTTCATCGCCGCGCTGCTGGCCGCCGAGGATGACAATTTCGCGAATCATTATGGCGTCGAAGTGGCCAGCCTGATGCGCGCTGCCACGCAATTATTGAAGACTGGGCAGATTCAGACAGGCGGCAGCACCATCACCATGCAGGTCGCCAAGAACTTTTTCTTGTCCAGCGAGCGCAGCTTCTCACGCAAGATCAACGAGATTCTGCTGGCGTTACAGATCGAACGGGAATTAAGCAAGGACGAGATTCTCGAGCTCTACGTCAACAAGATCTATCTGGGTAATCGTGCTTATGGTATCGAAGCGGCAGCTCAGGTTTATTACGGCAAGCCCATGAGCGAGCTGAGCCTCGCGCAGATGGCAATGATTGCTGGATTGCCCAAGGCACCATCGGCATTCAATCCGCTGGCCAACCCGGCACGCAGCAAGGAGCGGCGCGACTGGATTCTAGGCCGCATGCACCGGCTTGGCTCGATCGACGATGCCAGGTACCAGGCAGCATTGGCCGAGCCTGTGGATGCAACCTACCACGGTGCATCGCCCGAGTTGGTGGCACCTTACATTGCGGAAATGGCTCGTGCGGAAATGGTCGGGCGTTTCGGTAGTGCTGCCTACACCGATGGCTATCGCGTTTACACCACGCCAAACAGTGAGCGGCAGAGTGCCGCGAATCAGGCCTTGGACCAGGGCTTGATCGAATATGATCAACGCCATGGCTACAGAGGGCCCGAGGCCACACTCAAAGGAAACGATCGCAACGCCTGGATCAAGGAGCTGAACGCCTTTCGCAGCCAGTCCGGCCTGGTCCCCGCCGTTGTCACCGAGGTTTCTACTGATGGTCTGACCGTGGCTCTGCGTGACGGATCCCAACGGAGCGCGCCCTGGGACAGCATGAAATGGGCCCGCCCATATATCAGCACCAACAGTCTCGGACCTCGTCCCAATAGCCCCGAAGACGTTGCCAAGGTCGGCGATGTCGTTCGGGTCCGCCTGGTGGATAACACGGCAGTGTTCAGCCAGATTCCACAGGCGCAGGCGGCATTGGTGTCACTCGACCCAACTGACGGCTCGATCGAGGCACTTGTGGGCGGCTTTTCGTTCGACCAAAGCAACTATAACCGCGCCATCCAGGCGAAGCGGCAGCCGGGCTCGAGCTTCAAGCCTTTCGTCTACAGCGCTGCACTGGATGCCGGCTTCACCGCTGCCACGCTGGTCAATGACTCACCCATCGTTTTCGAAGACAGTCTCGACAGGGTCTGGCGTCCCAAGAACGACAACAACACCTTTCTTGGACCTATCCGCTTACGTGAGGCGCTATATAAGTCGCGCAACCTGGTCTCTATCCGCCTGCTGCAGACACTGGGGATTCCGTACACGATCGATTACATAAAACGCTTCGGCTTCAAACCGGAAGACCTGCCGGCTAACCTTTCTCTGGCGCTTGGTACTGCGACCCTAACACCGATGGAAATTGCCACGGGCTGGACAGCCTTTGCCAATGGCGGCTTCAAGATTGAGCCCTATCTGATCGAGCGAATCGATGATCGTGACGGCAAGCCGGTCTTCCAGGCCAACCCGGCACGGGTACCCAGAGGTGAGACACCCCGACTGGGGGACGAAATGAAGCAGGCGGCCGTCACCGCGTTTGCGCAGCACGATACGCGCTTGGTAGGTGAGCGTGAGACCACGGAGCAGCCGCCCGTATATGCACAGCAGATCATCGACGAGCGCACGGCATACATCATGACGAGCATGCTGCAGGATGTGATTAAGCGAGGCACAGGCCGCCGCGCCCTGTCCATGGGGCGCGGGGATCTCGCCGGAAAGACGGGCACGACCAACGAATCGAAGGACAGCTGGTTCTCAGGGTACAACGCCGATCATGTCACTACCGTCTGGGCCGGTTTCGACCAGCCACAGAGCCTTGGCCGGACGGAATATGGCGGCACCGTCGCGCTTCCTATCTGGATGAAATACATGAGCGCCGTCTTGGAAGGCCAACCCGAGCACCCTCCAGCCGAACCGGACGGAATTCTGACCTTGCGCATCGATCCCGCGAGCGGCCGGGCGGCAGCACCAGGAACACCGGAGGCTTATTTCGAGGTGTTCCGAAGCGAGGACTTGCCACCGGGCACCGATGAGTTCGAGCCCGGCGCACCTGTGCCCGGCAGCCCATTGCCTTCATCGGAAGCGGCGCCAATCGACCTTTTTTGACGTCGCCCTAAAAATAAAAAAACCCCGCAATGCGGGGTTTTTTATCGCCAGCCGATCAGCCGTTAAACACGTCGGCAACCGACTTCAGCGGATAGTTGGCTGGATAGGGCAGCGTGGCCACGCCACTTTCGATGGCAGCCTTGGCGACCGCATCCGATACCAAGGTGATCAAGCGGGCATCCATCGGCTTGGGAATGATGTACTCACGTCCAAACTCCAGATGATCAACACCATAAGCGGCTGCAACTTCGGCCGGCACGGGCAGCTTGGCCAGGTCACGCAAGGCCAATGCTGCAGCGATCTTCATCTCTTCGTTGATACGCGACGCGCGCACATCTAATGCACCACGGAAGATAAAGGGGAAGCCCAGCACATTGTTAACCTGGTTCGGATAGTCGGAACGGCCTGTCGCCATGATGACGTCCGAACGCGTGGCATGCGCGAGGTCGGGACTGATTTCCGGATCCGGGTTGGAGCAGGCGAACACCACCGGGTTGGCAGCCATACGCTTAAGTCCTTCGGGGCTCAACAGATTGGCTCCGGACAGCCCGACAAATACGTCGGCACCGTCCAGCGCGTCGTCGAGTGTCCGCTTGTCGGTTTCGTGAGCAAAAATTGCCTTGTATTGGTTCAGATCGTCGCGACCGGCGTGGATGACGCCCTTGCGGTCGATCATGAATATGTTTTCGATCTTTGCACCCATGCTGACCAGCAGCTTCATGCAAGAAGTCGCAGCAGCACCGGCCCCCAGGCAGACGATCCTGGCCTCCTCAAGCGTCTTGCCTGCAATTTCCAGAGCGTTCAACATGCCCGCTGCGGTCACGATGGCAGTGCCATGCTGATCGTCGTGAAACACCGGAATATCGCACTGTTCGATCAGGGCGCGTTCGATTTCGAAGCATTCAGGCGCCTTGATATCTTCGAGGTTGATCCCCCCGAAAGTGATGGAAATGCGCTTGACGGTATCGATGAAGGCTTGCGGGCTCTCAGCGTCCACTTCGATATCGAACACATCGACGCCAGCGAAACGCTTGAACAGTACGCCCTTTCCTTCCATTACCGGCTTTGAGGCCAGCGGCCCCAGATTGCCCAAACCGAGGATCGCGGTGCCGTCGGATATCACGGCCACCAGATTGCCTTTGCCGGTATAGCGGTAAGCCAGCTCAGGGTCACGAGCGATTTCCCTCACCGGTTCCGCTACACCCGGGCTGTAGGCGAGCGATAGATCGCGAGCGGTGGAGGTAGGCTTGGTCAGCTCGACGCTCAGCTTGCCCGGACGGGGCTTGGCATGGTAATCGAGAGCGGCAGTTTTAAGGTCAGTCATGGGCATTCCGCTTATTTTACTGGGACAGACAGGCGGTCGAGGATACGCCAACTTCCCGCACAGTCACAAGCCAAGCAGAAACCTGACTGTCAAGGTCCAGACCATAAGACTTTCAGCTGACAAGGCCCAACCGGGCGTGGCAAAACTGCCGAACTCAGGACAGAGCCGTTGGCAGACCGTTGAAAGACGCAGACGAGGCGCAGCGACAAACAGGAGCAACCACTGAATGCTTTTTTCAGCTGCCTGTTATTCGAGCCGCTGAAGCATTGAGGGATGAGTGACCTTGAGCATCCAACGGGCCTGCCGCTTTTCGTCAACGCGCCCCCGCCTGTCGGTCACCCAGCCCCTGACCTCGATCTCACGCCCCATTAGCTTTTTGAGAGCCGCGCTTCCGAAAGCGGCAGAACTCCTGTTCGGGACCTGTATGACCAGCGAGCCCGGCAACTCCAGCCAGATGCCGCCACGGTTCCGTTCCAGTCGCTGCACCCTGGCCCGCACCAAGGCGAAACCGGCCCGACGGATTTCCGTGGACGAAACGGCGGGTGACCGGAACCATAGGCCCTTACCGGCATGTCGCGCCTGCTGCTCGGCTG
Source organism: Stutzerimonas stutzeri (assembly GCA_002387205.1). Classification (GTDB taxonomy): domain Bacteria; phylum Pseudomonadota; class Gammaproteobacteria; order Pseudomonadales; family Pseudomonadaceae; genus Stutzerimonas; species Stutzerimonas stutzeri_N. The sequence continues at coordinate 47,227 of DGLA01000022.1, forward strand.
CTCGATGACATTCCGCCAAACGGGTATTGGGAGAAATAGCCAGGAAGTAGCCGAGCCCCTCGGCAAGCAGATCGGCTTCTAGATTCTCGCCGCCGGCATCATAAGTATGCGCAAGGAGGCGACCATAGTGATCCTGGGCCTGCCGCCCCAGCCTCAAGCCCACTTTGCCGCCATTAGCGTCCACCATGGCCTGCAGGCGGTCCCGCGCCATGACGGAGAAGGGCTCGTCGCGATGGCCTTTGCGGCCAAGCTCAGGCGCATTTATGCCAATGAGACGCACGCTGCGCCCGTCAGCCAGGCGCAATGTATCGCCATCCAGCACCCTTGCGACATCAGTCTGAGCAAGCTGGCCGTCAGCTCGGCAGAGCGCCGCAGCCGGCAAGCACAAGATTGCGGATACAAAAAAGGCGCCCACCAGGGACGCCCTTTTCATTTGCGTGGAAAACCTCATGGGTTCCCTTCGCGATGACAGCTTACTTGGCGCCAAACACACCGAAACGCTGCTTGAAGCGGTCGATACGGCCACCGGTATCCAGCACTTTCTGCTTGCCAGTGTAGAACGGGTGGCACTCGGAGCAGACGTCGATGTTCATGTTCTTGGCCAGCGTGGAACGGGTCTTGATGACGTTGCCGCAGCTGCAAGTGGCTTCGATTTCAACGTAATTTGGATGGATATCGGCTTTCATGGAAAATCCTCTAGGACTTGTGCCGCCACCCGACCCTATGTCGAGTACCGCACGGAAGGGCGCGAATAATACCAGAGCAGCGAGGTGATGCAAGCGCAGGCGGTCGCTCTGGAGGCGCCCGGTCAAAAGGCGCCAGCCGACGCAAGGTACCCAAGGCTGGACTCAGCCTGACAGACAGAGATGGTTTACCATCGGCATCCTCCTCAAGGATCTCAGCGTGCCTCAACCCATTCTCCGGCTGGCTTTACCCTCGCCCCTGCGCAGGCTTTTCGATTACCTGCCGCCGGTGGGCGTGCCCTATGCGGCGCTGCGCCCGGGGATGCGGCTGCGTGTGCCCTTTGGGCGGCGCGAAATCATCGGCGTGCTCGTGGAGCTGGTCGATGACAGCGAGGTACCGCAAGACAGGCTCAAGCCTGCGCTGGAACTGCTCGACGCAACTACGCCCTTGCCCGCCGCCTTGTTCAAGCTATGCCTGTGGACTGCCCAGTATTACCAGCACAGCCTCGGAGACACTCTCAGCTGGGCGCTTCCGGTACTGCTGCGTCAAGGCGAGCCAGCCGAGGCCAGGCAGGAGCGCTTCTGGCATGCGGCCGCTGGCGCACGCCCGGAAGATCCCCGATTGAACCGGGCTCCCCGCCAGCGGGAAGCGCTGCGAACGATTGCACAGCACCCCCATGGCGTTGCTCACTCGCTGCTGGGCCAGCTGCAGCTGAACAAGGACAGCCTGGAGTTGCTCATGCAGAAGGGATTGCTGCGTGTCGAGACGCGTCGCAGCCACTCCGCTCCCCGCCACCATGGCAGCTGGTTGCTACAGCCCGAACTTCCGCTCAATCAGGAGCAACGCTCCGCCGTGGAAGCCATACACGCGGGCCTCGAGGGTTTTCAGCCGTTCCTGCTGGCAGGCGTTACCGGGAGCGGCAAGACCGAAGTCTACCTGCAGCTCATCCACCAGGTGCTGAAAGCGGGCAAGCAAGCCCTGGTGCTCATTCCAGAAATCAACCTCGGTCCGCAGACCCTGGCCCATTTTGAAAAGCGCTTCAATGCGCGCATCGCCTTGCTGCACTCAAATATCAACGATCGTGAGCGGCTGGATGCCTGGCTGGCGGCACGGGACGGCGAAGCCGACATCATCATCGGCACCCGCTCGGCACTGTTCACGCCAATGAAGAATCCTGGGCTGATCATTCTCGATGAAGAACATGACGCCTCCTATAAACAGCAGGAAGGCCTGCGTTACCACGCCCGGGACCTTGCCATCGTCAGGGCACGCCAGGAAGGTCTGCCGATTGTCCTCGGTTCGGCGACTCCTTCGTTGGAGAGCCTGCACAATGCCCATACCGGCCGTTATGCGCTGTTGAAACTGACCCAGAGAGCCGGCGGCGCTCTGCCGCCCCGCTTCCTGCGTCTGGATGTCAAAAGCCGACCAATGGATTCCGGGATATCGGGCCCGCTGCAACAGGCCATGACGCAAACACTGGCTGCAGGACAACAAGTCCTGGTGTTCCTCAACCGCCGCGGGTTTGCCCCTTCGCTGCTCTGCCATGATTGTGGCTGGCTCAGTCAATGCCCGCGCTGCGACGCACGCATGACAGTACACCAGCGCCACAATGAGTTGCGCTGTCACCACTGCGGTCATGCCGAACGTCCGCCGCTGAACTGTCCAGACTGCAGCCAGGTCGACCTGCGGCCCGTTGGCGCAGGAACTGAACGCGCCGAAGAACGACTCGGCGTTCTTTTCCCGGACTGTCCGGTGCTGCGCATCGACCGCGACAGCACTTCACGCAAAGGTTCGATGGAAGCGCTGCTGGCAACCATCAACCGCGGCGAGCCCTGCCTGTTGGTGGGCACACAGATGCTCGCCAAGGGGCATCACTTTCCTAGGGTCACCCTGGTGGCCATCCTCGACGCTGATGGCGGGCTGTTTTCCGCAGACTTCCGAGCCAGCGAGCGCATGGCTCAGCTGATCGTCCAAGTGGCCGGGCGTGCGGGACGCGCTGACGAACCTGGCAAGGTCATCATCCAGACCCATCTTGCCGACCACCCACTGCTGGTGCAGCTCACGGAACAAGGCTATTTCGCGTTTGCCGACCAGGCATTGAGCGAACGTCGCGCCGCAGGGCTGCCCCCCTTCAGTCACCTTGCATTGCTGCGCGCCGAGGCTCATAGACCAGGCCAGGCGGAAGACTTTCTCGATCAGGCATGCAGCCAGGCCGAACAGCTCTTGGCAGAACTGGAGCTCAGCGGCATCGAACTGCTTGGCCCGGTGCCAGCCCCGATGGAGCGCCGTGCCGGTCGTTACCGCGCCCAACTGCTGCTACAAGCCAATACGCGCGCGACCCTGCATCGCCTGATGAATGCATGGATGCCCGTCGTGGAACACCTACCCGGCAGCCGCGCGGTACGCTGGTCGCTGGATGTGGATCCGATCGACCTATTTTGAGCACTAGACTCGGAACACACCGACGACTCATGCCTTAAGCCTTGAAGGTTCGCCCCTCGGCCCCCGATAATGCCCAGTTTTCGACCCAAGCCTCTGGCCGACCGAGCATCCGATGAAAGACAGTATTCGCCACCTGATCCAGCAAGCCCTGATCCGCCTCACCGCTGACGGTGTGCTGCCCGATGGCCTGGCCCCGACGATCCAGGTGGAGAACACCCGCGACAGGACCCACGGGGACTTCGCCAGTAACATCGCCATGATGCTGGCGAAACCGGCCAGGATGAAGCCCCGGGATCTGGCGCAGAAACTGATCGAGGCATTGCCGAGCGACGCCAGCATCAGCAAGGTCGAGATCGCCGGCCCCGGATTCCTTAACTTCTTCCAGAACAGCTCGGCGCTCGCCCAGCGACTCGACGCTGCGCTGGCTGACGCGCACCTTTGCGTCAGCAAGGCGGGTCCGGCCCAGCGCGTCGTGGTCGACCTGTCATCGCCCAACCTGGCGAAAGAGATGCATGTCGGCCATTTGCGCTCGACCATCATTGGTGACGCCGTTGCGCGCGTTCTGGAATTCCTCGGCGACGAGGTGATCCGCCAGAACCACGTGGGTGACTGGGGCACGCAGTTCGGCATGCTGCTCGCGTACCTTGAAGAAAACCCGGCGGCAGCTGAAACCGAGCTATCGGATCTGGAGCAGTTCTACCGCGCGGCAAAGCAGCGCTTCGATGAATCGACCGAGTTTGCCGAGCACGCCCGCGCGCTGGTGGTGAAACTGCAGGCAGGCGACCCCGAGTGCCTGCGCCTGTGGACACGCTTCAACGAGATCTCGCTTTCGCATTGCCAAAAGGTATACGACCGCCTCAACGTCAAGCTCACTCCGGACGACGTGAAAGGCGAAAGCGCTTATAACGCCGAGCTCGGCGATATCGTGGCGTCGCTCAGGGCCAAGGGGTTGTTGAGCGAAAGCAATGGCGCGCAGTGTGTCTTTCTCGACGAGTTCAAGAACGCCGAGGGCAACCCGCTTCCGGTGATCGTCCAAAAGGCGGGGGGCGGTTATCTCTACGCCACGACTGACCTGGCCTCGATGCGCTATCGCAGCCAGCAATTGCGGGCCGACCGCGCGCTGTACTTCGTTGACCAGCGCCAGGCACTGCATTTTCAGATGGCCTTCGAGGTTGCCCGCCGCGCCGGCTTCGTCGACGGCGCCATGCAGCTCGAGCATATGGGCTTCGGCACCATGAACGGCGCGGACGGCCGTCCGTTCAAGACGCGTGACGGCGGCACCGTGAAGCTGGTCGACCTGCTCGACGAAGCAGAGCTACGCGCCTATGACCTGGTAAAAGGCAAGAACCCTGATCTCGACGAGGGCGAGCTTCGCCGGATTGCGCGAGCAGTCGGCATCGGCGCAGTGAAATATGCCGATCTCTCCAAGCATCGCACCAGCGACTACAGCTTCAACTTTGAACAGATGCTGAGCTTCGAGGGCAATACAGCGCCTTACCTTCTTTACGCGTACACCCGTGTTGCCAGCGTGTTCCGCAAGCTCGGCACCGGAATGGACGAGCTATCCGGCTCGATTCAGCTCGAATCGGAGCCGGAACAGGCGCTGGGCACGAAGCTTGCGCAGTTCAGCGAAGTACTCAACGGCGTTGCCGAAAAAGGCGTACCGCATGTGCTCTGCAGCTATCTGTATGACCTGGCTGGCCTGTTTTCCAGCTTCTATGAGCACTGCCCGATCCTTTCGGCCGAGAGCGAGTCGATCAAGCAGAGCCGCCTGCGCCTGGCAGCCCTGACTGGCAAGACGCTGAAGCAAGGGCTGGAATTGCTGGGCCTGGAAACGCTGGAGCGGATGTAAGTGGCAGCCAAGAAGAAACCCGCCCCGAAGCGAGGCGCGAGCCGCTACCAGGCGCCAGCGAAGAAGCCGGTGCCCGGCTGGGTCTGGCTCCTTTGTGGACTGGTCATCGGCGGCTTCATCGTGTTCCTGATGAACCTGGAGCCCGGCGGCAGCGAGGTCAAGCGCTCAAGGGAAACTGAAAAAACCAAGGAGCAACCCAAGCGGCCGACTCCGGCAACCGGTCAGGCAGTGAAGCCGAAGTACGATTTCTACACACTGCTGCCAGAGTCGGAAGTCATACTGCCGCCCGAAGCTCCCAAGCCCGAACCACCAGCCGCAGCACCGGTCACTCCGGAGCAAGCTGCGACCATCGATGCGGCACGCGCTGAAGCGGCACTAAATGGACAGGTGCCGCCACCTCCGCCGACCGTTGCCAAAGCGCCAGCAACGCTGTTTTTCCTGCAGGCAGGCTCGTTTCGGCAGAAACCCGAGGCCGAGAAGGTCCGCGCCCAGATCATCCTGTTGGGCCAGGATGTCCGGGTGGAAAATGTCACTGTGCGAGACGAGGTCTGGTATCGGGTATTGGTAGGGCCTTACGCTGATCGCGAGCAGCTCGGCAAGGCGCAGAAAACTCTCTCCGCCAGCGGCTACAGCAACCTGTTGCTGCAGCAGCGGCAGAGTCGTTAATTCATACATGCAAAGCGGGAATTAGCCTTTCCCGCTTCTAGTCGATCAGCTCACCTGACGCTTCGCGGCGAACCCACGGCTGACTAGCCGATCTAGACTTTTCTCGGCGCATAGGCAAAGACGTCGGCCCGCATCTGCCTGGCATCCATGCCTGCCTCGACCAGGGCATCCAGCGTGCCGTAAACCATCGCCGGAGAACCGCTGGCGTATACGTGTAGCGGCTCAAGGTTAGTGAAATCCTCGCACACGGCCTGATGCAACATGCCGCAGCGGCCTTTCCAATCACAGACGTCACTGACCACCTGATGCAGAAAAAGGTTGGGCATTGACTGCCACTCGTCCCAGTGCGGTAGCTGATAGAAGTCCTCTGGTCGGCGAACGCCCCAGTACAGATGCACCGGATGGGTAAATCCTTCTGCTCGGGTGTGCTCGATCAGGCTGTGCATTTGTGCCATTCCGGTGCCCGCCGCTATGAGCAGCAGTGGTCCGTCGGGAAGCTCATCGAGATGGGCATCACCAAAGGGCATCTGGATCGTCGCCATGCCCGCACGCCGGATGAAATCGAGCAAAGCAACTGCCGATTGCTCTCGGGCCAGTACATGAAGCTCCAGTTCACGCCCCTGCTTGGGCGCCGAAGCAAGCGAGAACGCACTGAACTCGCCATCGGCACGCTTGAGCAGCAGGTACTGCCCTGCATGGTAACGCGGCATCTTTCCGGCCGGCGCACGCAGCCGTACGCGAAACACGTCGCCACCGGCAGCTTCGCAGCTGATCAGCTGGCAGCTCAACGTACGCACCGGGAGTTCCCCCGGCGCGAGCACACCATCCCACAGCAAGACGCAGTCTTCTTCCGGTTCGGCGAGGCAGGCGAATACCTCGCCGTGATCCTGGCTCTCGCCGCGCTGGCGGACCCGTCCATTGACCAGCAGCGCTGCGCAGATCAGGCAGTTACCGTTGCGACAGGCCTGTGGGCAGTCATATCCCAGCCGACGCGCAGCGTCCAGAATCAGTTCGCCGCTCTCGACCTCGAGTACTGCGCCGGAGGGCTGCAGGGTCACTTTCATCAATTCTAAACCTGAGTGAATACATGGCAGGTCATCAGTCGATGCCCAGCTCGGCCCAGAGTTCGTCTACCCTGCGCTTGATCGCCTCGTCCTGAACGATGGCCCGCCCCCACTCGCGCACGGTTTCACCCGGCCACTTGTGGGTCGCGTCGAGCCCCATCTTGCTACCAAGGCCAGAGACCGGCGACGCGAAATCGAGATAGTCGATCGGCGTATTGTCGATCAGTACCGTGTCGCGCTTGGGGTCCATGCGCGTGGTAATCGCCCAGATAACGTCATTCCAGTCCCGGGCATTGATATCGTCGTCGGTGACAATGACGAACTTGGTGTACATGAACTGCCGCAAAAAGCTCCAGACGCCCAGCATTACGCGCTTGGCGTGGCCGGGGTACTGCTTCTTTATAGTGACCACGGCCATCCGGTAGGAGCAGCCTTCCGGCGGCAGATAGAAGTCGACGATTTCGGGAAACTGCTTCTGCAGGATCGGAACAAAGACTTCGTTGAGCGCCACACCGAGAATCGCCGGCTCGTCCGGCGGCCTTCCGGTGTAGGTGCTGTGATAGATGGCATCGCGACGCATGGTGATGCGCTCGACGGTGAACACCGGGAACCGATCCACCTCGTTGTAGTACCCGGTGTGGTCGCCATAGGGCCCTTCATCGGCCATTTCGCCAGGCTGAATGTGGCCTTCCAGAACGATTTCAGCGCCCGCCGGCACTTGCAGCTCACTCCCCCGGCATTTGACCAGTTCGGTGCGACTGCCACGCAGCAAGCCAGCAAAGGCGTACTCGGAGAGCGAGTCCGGGACCGGCGTGACTGCGCCAAGGATGGTGGCCGGGTCGGCACCAAGCGCCACGGCAACCGGATAGGGACGATCCGGGTACCTTTCGCACCACTCGCGAAAATCCAGCGCGCCGCCACGATGACTGAGCCAGCGCATGATCACCTTGTTGCGGCCGATCACCTGCTGACGATAGATACCGAGGTTCTGGCGCTCCTTGTTGGGCCCCTTGGTGATCGTCAGGCCCCAGGTGATCAGCGGCCCCGCGTCGCCAGGCCAGCAGGTCTGGACAGGCAGCTTGGCCAAATCGACGTCATCACCTTCCAGCACCACCTCCTGGCATGCCGCGTCCTTGAGAACCTTGGGCGCCATGCTGATGACCTTCCTATAGATCGGCAGCTTGTTCCAGGCGTCCTTGAGCCCTTTCGGAGGCTCGGGCTCCTTGAGGAAGGCCAGCAGCTTGCCGATCTCGCGCAGCTCCGAGACCTCCTCGGCGCCCATCCCAAGCGCAACTCGCCTGGGCGTGCCGAACAGGTTGCCCAATACCGGCATGTCGAAGCCGGTCGGATTTTCGAACAGCAGTGCCGGCCCCTGCTTGCGCAGGGTGCGGTCGCAGATCTCTGTCATTTCCAGAACGGGCGATACCGGCACGGCGATACGCTTCAGCTCGCCGCGCTGTTCCAGGCTGCGAATGAAATCACGAAGGTCGGTGTAGTTCATCAGGCCTCTCGATAAAAGCGCTAAAGGCTGGAGGCTGAACGAAAAACTCTTCGTCCAGCCTTTCCAGCCTTCAGCCCCAGGCGGCTAGCCGCCTGTCGATCACTTACGCTTCATTGACATGAAGAATTCTTCGTTGGTCTTGGTGTCCTTGAGCTTGTCTAGCAGGAACTCGATGGCGGCGCTTTCATCCATCGGGTGCAGCAGCTTGCGCAGAATCCAGATGCGCTGAAGCTCTTCTTCGCTGGTCAGCAACTCTTCGCGGCGGGTGCCGGAGCGGTTGATGTTGATGGCCGGAAAGACACGCTTTTCGGCGATGCGCCGATCAAGCTGTAGCTCAAGGTTACCCGTGCCCTTGAATTCCTCGTAGATCACTTCGTCCATCTTCGAGCCGGTTTCAACCAGCGCAGTGGCGAGAATGGTCAGGCTGCCGCCCTCTTCGATGTTGCGCGCCGCGCCGAAGAAACGCTTGGGCTTTTCCAGGGCATGAGCATCCACACCGCCGGTCAGGACCTTGCCGGAACTCGGTATTACGGTGTTGTAGGCACGTGCCAGACGGGTAATGGAGTCGAGCAGAATGACGACGTCCTTCTTGTGCTCGACCAGGCGCTTGGCCTTCTCGATCACCATCTCGGCAACCTGCACGTGGCGGGTCGGCGGCTCATCGAAGGTAGAGGCGACCACTTCACCACGCACGGTGCGCTGCATTTCGGTCACTTCTTCCGGGCGCTCGTCGATCAGCAGAACGATCAGGTGGCACTCGGGATTGTTGCGCGTGATGTTGCTCGCGATGTTCTGCAGCATGATCGTCTTGCCCGCTTTCGGCGGTGCGACGATCAGGCCACGCTGGCCCTTGCCGATCGGGGCGCAGAGATCGATCACCCGACCAGTCAGGTCTTCGGTCGAGCCATTTCCGGCTTCCATCGTCAGTCGCTTGTTGGCGAAAAGCGGCGTCAGGTTTTCGAAGAGGATCTTGTTCTTCGCATTTTCCGGACGATCGAAGTTGATCGTGTCGACCTTGAGCAAGGCGAAATAACGCTCACCCTCTTTGGGCGGCCGGATCTTGCCGACAATGGTGTCGCCGGTTCGCAGGTTGAAGCGGCGAATCTGGCTCGGCGAGACATAGATGTCGTCAGGCCCGGCGAGATAGGACGAATCCGCGGAGCGCAGGAAGCCGAAGCCATCCTGGAGGATCTCCAGCACGCCATCACCGGAGATTTCCTCACCGCTCTTGGCGTGCTTTTTCAGCAGGGAGAAAATCACGTCCTGCTTGCGCGAACGGGCCATGTTGTCGATGCCCATCTGTTCGGCCATTTCCAGCAGTTCGGTGATGGGCTTTTGCTTAAGTTCGGTCAGATTCATAGAGAGAGATCAGAAGGGATGAAGAAAGCGATTAGCTTGAGAAGCCGCGCAGCAAGAGACGAACAGGTTCGTTGTGCTTTTTTAGGCTGAAGTGCGTCGGCGACGGCATGCAGAGGGCGACGGAGAAGCGTCGCAGGGCCGAATTTAGCACCACACAGGCGAAGCGTCCAGCCTGCATGCATAAAAAAAGCCCCCGCGTTTTGCGAGGGCTTTGGAGTCACGGCAGCTGCATCAGATATTGCTGTCGAGGAACGCGGCCAGCTGAGACTTGGACAAGGCACCCACCTTGGTCGCCTCGACATTACCGTTCTTGAACAGCATCAAGGTGGGGATACCACGCACACCGTACTTTGGCGGGGTTTCCTGATTTTCATCTATGTTCAGCTTGCAGACCTTGAGCCTGCCTTCGTAATCCTTGGCAATCTCATCGAGCACCGGAGCGATCATCTTGCATGGACCACACCACTCGGCCCAGTAATCGACCAGCACAGGGCCGTCTGCCTGGAGCACGTCCTGCTCGAAGCTGCTGTCGCTGACATTGTTGATGTATTCGCTCATGGATGTTCTCCAGGGTCAAAATCAGAAGTGACGCCATCATAGCCCGGCTTGGGGCAGACCGAAAGCCGCAGCCTGTCGCTCGGGATTTGGCCAGGAGAAACGCGCAGGTGTACCCAGGGATCGCGACAAGATGGCACTGCCTGGCGCCTGCGCGTTGGCGGAAGACGGCGATCATGTCAGGATGTCGTGGTTTTGCACAGAGATTGCCCCATGCGCCCACTACCCGCCGAACCATTTCCGATGATTGCCGCGCTCGATCTGGGATCGAACAGCTTCCACATGGTGCTGGCCCGCACCAGCAACGGCGAGATGCGCATCCTGGAGCGGCTTGGCGAAAAGGTCCAGCTCGCGGCCGGCATCGATGAAAACAGACAGCTCGATCAGGTCGCCATGCAGCGCGGCCTCGACTGCCTTCGCCGCTTTGCCCAGCTGGTGAACCATCTGCCCCAGGGTGCGGTGCGTGTCGTGGGCACCAATGCCCTGCGTGAGGCGCGCAATCGTGCCCTGTTCATCCGCCAGGCGGAAACGATCATCAACCACCAGGTTGAGGTTATCTCTGGTCGCGAGGAAGCACGGCTGATCTATCTGGGTGTCTCGCACACCTTTCCTGCCTCAGCAGGCAAGCGTCTTGTGGTGGACATTGGCGGTGGCAGCAGCGAATTCATCATCGGCGAGGGCTTCGATTCACTGTTGCGTGAAAGCTTGCAGATGGGCTGCGTCAGTTTTACCCAGCGATTCTTCCGCGACGGCAAAATCACCGCTGCACGCTATGCCCAAGCCTATACCGCCGCCCGACTGGAGCTGATGAGCATCGAGCACGGCCTGCGTCGGCTCGGCTGGCAGGATGCGGTAGGCGCCTCCGGCACTATCCGCGCCGTGGGCCTGGCCATCAAGGGCGCAGGGTTGAGCAATGGCGAAGTCACCGCCGAAGGCATCGGCGTGCTCAAACGCAAGCTGTTCAAGCTCGGCGATGTTGAAAAGCTGGACATGGACGGGATCAAGCCTGACCGCAAGAGCATCTTCCCCGCCGGGCTGGCCATTCTTGAAGCGATTTTCGACGCTCTTGAGCTCGCCAGCATGGCCCACTCCGAAGGCGCCCTGCGCGAGGGTGTGCTCTATGACCTTGTCGGCCGGCATCATCAGGAAGACATACGCGACCGCACCCTGAGCTTTCTCATGGAGCGCTATCACGTCGACACCGAGCAGGCGGCACGGGTCGAAAGCAAGGCCATGGAGGCCTTTGATCAGGTAGCGGCGGACTGGGCTCTGGATGAGGGATGGCTGCGGGAACTGCTCGGCTGGGCGGCGCGCATTCATGAAGTCGGTCTGGACATCGCCCATTACCACTACCACAAGCACGGCGCCTACCTGATCGAGCATTCCGACCTGCCGGGTTTCTCACGCCAGGATCAGCAGATGCTGGCGCTGTTGGTCCGCGGCCACCGGCGCAATATTCCCAAGCAGAAATTCGAAGAGATGAGCGAAGACGGCGTCAAGCTGACTCGTCTGTGCGTGCTGCTGCGCTTTGCGATTCTGTTCCATCACATACGTGGACCGCAGCAGGCGCCGGCATTCGAGCTCCAGGCCGGTGACAACAGCCTGGACGTGGTCTTCCCGGAGGGCTGGCTGGCCAACAATCCGCTGACGCAGGCTGATTTCGCCCTGGAAGCGGACTGGCTCAAGCGGATCGATTTCACGCTGACGGTACGATAAACCGGGCCAAGGGCGGCGAGGCTGTTGCCCGCCGCCATGCCTGAACCTTACCGCGCGGTAGGGCTACCGAGCCGCTCAAGCAGGAAGTTCTGCACGTTGCGTGCATTCTGATTGCCACTCGGACTGTTGCGCAGGTAACTGCCGTCCGGCTGCAGGGTCCAGCTCTGGGTGTTGTCAGTCAGATAGCCTTCGAGCTCCTTCTTGACGCGAGTCACGAGCTTCTTGCCTTCGACAGGGAAGCAGGTCTCGACCCGCCGGTCCAGATTGCGCTCCATCCAGTCGGCGCTGGACAGGTAAAGCCTTTCGTCGCCCCCGTTGAAGAAATAAAACACGCGGCTGTGCTCAAGAAAGCGCCCGATGATCGAGCGCACCTGGATATTGTGCGAAACTCCGGCAATGCCCGGACGCAGACAGCACATGCCACGGACGATGAGATCGATGCGCACGCCGGTCTGACTGGCCTTGTACAACGCTCGAATCATCTTGGCGTCGGTCAGCGAGTTGACTTTGAGGATGATGTGCGCCGGCTTGCCTTCGCTGGCGTGTTGAGTCTCCTGGGCGATCATGTCTAGCAACGCCTTTTTCAGGGTGAACGGCGCGTGCAGGAGCTTCTTCATGCGCATGGTCTTGCCCATGCCGATCAACTGGCTGAACAGCTTGGAAACGTCTTCACAAAGCGCGTCGTCGGAGGTCAGCAAGCTGTAGTCGGTGTACAGCCTCGCATTTCCCGCATGATAGTTGCCGGTCCCCAGGTGGGCGTAGCGCCGCAGTTCGCCATTCTCACGACGCAGGATCAGCATCATCTTCGCGTGGGTCTTGTAGCCCACCACACCATAGATCACCACCGCCCCGGCCTGTTGCAGGCGGCTGGCCAGTTGCAGGTTGGATTCCTCATCGAAGCGGGCACGCAGTTCGATAACCGCGGTGACCTCCTTGCCGTTACGCGCGGCCTCGACCAACGCATCGACGATCTCGGAATTGGCGCCGGAGCGGTACAGCGTCTGCTTGACGGCGAGCACGCAGGGATCTTTCGCCGCTTCACGCAGCAGATCGATCACCGGCGTAAACGACTCGTACGGATGCAACAGCAGGATGTCCTGCTTGCCGACCACGTTGAAGATGTTCTCGCTGTTCTGCAGCAGTTTGGGAATGGCCGGCGTGAACGGCAGGTACTGCAGTTCCGGATGACTATCGAGCCCTGTGATGCTGAACAGGCGGGTCAGGTTCACCGGCCCGTTGACACGATATAGTTCGCTCTCGCTCAGGCTGAACTGCTTGAGCAGGAAGTCGGCCAGATGCTTCGGGCAGGTATCCACCACCTCCAACCGCACCGCATCGCCGTAGCGCCGCGAGATCAGTTCGCCGCGCAACGCGCGCGCCAGGTCCTCGACGTCTTCGGTGTCGACCGACAGGTCCGCGTTACGCGTCAGACGGAACTGGTAGCAGCCCTTGACCTTCATCCCATGAAACAGGTCGTCGGCGTGGGCATGAATCATCGATGACAGGAAGACATGGTTGGCTCCCGCTCCCCCCACGTCTTCAGGCACGCGGATCACCCGTGGCAGCAAGCGCGGGGCGGGGATGATCGCCAGCCCGGAATCCCGCCCGAAGGCATCGATGCCTTCCAGTTCGACGATGAAGTTTAGGCTCTTGTTGACCAGCAAGGGGAACGGATGGGTGGGATCGAGACCGATGGGCGTGATGATAGGCGCGATCTCGTCACGGAAGTAACGACGCACCCAGGCCTTGATCTTTGCCGTCCAGTGCCGGCGGCGGATGAAGCGCACCTGATGCTTGGCCAGCTCGGGCAGCAGAACCTCGTTAAGGATCGAATACTGCCGGTTGACCTGGTCGTGAACGAGCTCAGATATCCTCGCCAGCGCCTGGTGGGGCTGCAGACCATCGGCGCCGGCCTGCTCACGAGCGAAGGTTACCTGCTTCTTCAGCCCGGCAACGCGAATCTCGAAGAACTCATCGAGATTGCTGGAAAAGATCAACAGGAACTTGAGCCGCTCCAGCAGCGGGTAGGACTCGTCCAGCGCCTGCTCCAGCACGCGGATATTGAACTGCAGCTGCGACAGCTCGCGGTGTATATAGAGGCTGTTGTCGTCCAGGTTTGGCGGTGGCGCTACTGGCGCTGGCGCCTCCTCCATCTTCTCCGGCTCGGGCGCTGGCGGAGCCAGCTCCTCGAGAGGCTGCGCCTCGATCGCAGCGAGCTGCACTTCGTTTTCGCTGAGTCCCTGATTCGTCATCGATCTGCCTCGGGAGGGCTTATCGCCCCTGCTTTAATTGTTGTGCCGCCTGCTTGGCGAAGTAGGTGAGGATGCCATCGGCGCCTGCACGTTTGAAGGCGGTCAGTGACTCGAGCACAACGGCGTCGGTGAGCCAACCGTTCTGTATCGCCGCCATGTGCATCGCATATTCACCGCTGACCTGGTAGACGAACGTCGGCACGCGAAAGGCATCCTTGACCCGCCACAGGATGTCCAGATAAGGCATACCCGGCTTGACCATGACCATGTCGGCGCCTTCGGCGAGATCAGCACCTACTTCATGTAGTGCCTCATCCCCATTGGCCGGGTCCATCTGGTAGGTGTTCTTGCTGCCCTTGCCCAGGTTGGCCGCTGAACCCACCGCATCGCGGAACGGGCCGTAATAGGCACTGGCGTATTTGGCTGAATAGGCCATGATCCGGACATTGTGATGGTCGGCCACTTCCAGCGCCTCGCGAATCGCCTGGATACGACCGTCCATCATGTCCGAAGGCGCAACCACCTGAGCGCCTGCCTCTGCATGGGACAGGGCCTGGCGGACCAGCGCATCGACGGTGACATCGTTCTGCACGTAGCCCTGCTCGTCGAGAATGCCGTCCTGCCCATGAGTGGTGAAGGGATCAAGCGCAACATCGGTAATGATGCCTAGTTCAGGGAACCGCTCACGCAGCGCCCGCGTGGCACGCTGCGCAATGCCGTCAGGGTTCCAGGCTTCAGCCGCATCGAGGGACTTCTTTTCCAGGGGAGTCACCGGAAACAGGGCAAGCGCCGGAATGCCAAGCGCCACGAGTTCTTCCGCTTCCTCCAGCAGCAGATCGATGGAGAGACGCTCCACACCGGGCATTGACGGCACCTGCTCCCGACGGTTTTCGCCGTCAAGTACAAACACCGGCAAGATCAGGTCATCCACGCTCAGCAGGTTTTCGCGCACCAATCGGCGGGAAAAATCATCACGGCGATTACGGCGCAGGCGAGTGGCAGGGAACAACCGGTTGGCAGGCACGAAACTCACAGCGAACTCCTGGCCCGCATGGCGGGCGAATATGACGTTTATAAGCTGTCTTTATGACCAATTGATGACAGGGTCATCCCAGATCAACAGGCTGTTGTGGTCATTGTCGTCACCCAGGACGCCCACTGCCAGTGCTTTAGGCAACCAGCCGCAACCAGGAGCGCACCGGCCCGCACCTGCACGAAGCGAACGCCGGGCGCGTCCATGCATCCCATCAGGATGAGGCGGACTTACCAGCACCCAAGCCAGGGTTTAACATCGAGCCCATCAGCCAAGCCCATCGGGCTTGAAAATCCGATCAGGAGAACCCTATGAACAGAAAAGTCGCCGTGATTCTTTCCGGCTGCGGTGTATACGACGGCTCGGAGATCTACGAGAGCGTGATTACCCTGCTGCGACTGGACCAGCGCGGCGCCACGGTCCAGTGTTTCGCACCGGACATCGAGCAGATGCATGTGATCAATCACCTTACCGGCGCGGAAATGCCCGAAAGCCGCAACGTTCTGGTGGAGTCTGCCCGGCTGGCGCGCGGCAATATCAAGGATCTACGCGAGGCCGACGTCGAGGATTTCGACGCGTTGATCATGCCTGGCGGCTTCGGTGCTGCGAAAAACCTGTCCGACTTCGCCACCCAAGGCGCCGGCAGCACGATTCTGCCAGAGGTTCTGCAGCTGGCGCAGGCATTCGCCAAAGCCGGCAAGCCAGTCGGCATGATGTGCATCGCCCCGACGATGGCCGCACGGATCTTCGGTCCCGGCGTCGTCTGCACATTGGGCAATGACGATGACCCCGCTGCCGTGGCATCGCGCGAGATGGGGATCGAACATCAGGCGTGCGAAGTCACCGAGATCGTGGAAGATCCGCAGCACAAGCTGGTGACGACGCCTGCGTACATGCTGGCCCAATCGATCAGCGAAGCGGCCTCCGGCATCAACAAGCTCGTCGACCGGGTGCTTGACCTGACAAGCGAGTAACCCAGCGATTATAGCCCGGGGGCATCCCCGGGGTTTATTCGTGCGGACGGCGGCTATAAGGCCAATCGTACCGGCACTCCCGCCGCACCTCTGGTCAATCCGGCCATACTCCTGCAGCTTGATCCGATCCGCCAGGAAGCTGCGATCATGACACCGCCACCCATCGACACCATCGAAGACCAGCAACAAGCCGTGCGTCAGCTGTTCGAGCGCATACCCTTCAACGAGTACCTTGGCATCGAGCTGGATGAAGTCTCCCACCAGCGCGTGGTGATGCGCCTGCCCATGAAACAGGAGCTGGTCGGAAACTTCTTCCACGGCATCCTGCATGGTGGCGTGATCGCTTCCCTGCTTGACGTTGCAGGTGGCGCCATGGCCATGATCGGTGCCTTTGAAAAGCATCGGCATCTGACGACCGAGGAGCGCGCCCTGCGCCTTGCACGCCTCGGCACTATCGACATGCGCATCGACTACCTGCGTCCCGGGCGCGGCAAGTGCTTCAACGCCAGTGCCACGCTGCTGCGGTCCGGCAACAAGGTGGCCGTGGTGCGTTCCGAACTGCACAACGAAGAGGATGTGTTGATTGCAGTAGGCACCGGCACCTATCTGTGCGGATAACCGCACAACGGACGGACATGACGAAGCGACCCCGGATGGGCTCGCCTAGCGTGCCCGGGCTCGGGACAGTTGCGTCAGGAGACGGTCCAGGGCATTGGCGAATGCCTGACGATCCCTGTCGCCGTAAGCCGCCTGACCGCCGCCCGCCTGGCCCAGTTCGCGCAGATCCGTGAACAGATTGCGCACTGCCAGACGATCCCCCATGTTGCGCTCGTCGAACTCGCGGCCACGCGGATCGAGTGCTGCCACACCCTTCTTGACCAGCCGATCAGCCAGCGGGACATCGCTGCAGATCACCAGCTCACCCGGCCGGGCATGCTCGACCAGATAGTCGTCGGCAGCGTCCGGCCCGCTCGGGACGACAACCAGCTGAACGCAGGCAAAGGCCGGCTTGACCTGACTCTGCCCCGCCACCAGGACCACCTCGAACTTTCGCTTGAGGGCGAACTTGATCAACTGCTCCTTGGCCGCCTTTGGGCAGGCATCGGCATCAACCCACACCCGCAATGGCCCGACGCCGCTCATGCCACGGCCCGCCGCACAGTAGCGAGCAGGGCTGCTGCACCGGCAAACATCGCAGCGAAACTGCGGTTGACCAGGCGCTGCTGGCGCGGGGTGCGCAGCAGGCGCAACACCTTCGCGGCAAGGCCGGTGTAGCCAGCCATGACGATCAGATCCACCACCACCATGGTGGCGCCCATATGCAGGTACTGGACCAACAGGTCCCGCTGCGGATCGAGAAACTGCGGCAGCACGGCGAGAATGAACACTATGGCCTTGGGGTTGCTGGCATTGACCAGGAACCCACGGAACACCAGCGCCAATGGCCGGCCAATCGGCCGCGGCGCGGAGCTGTCATCGAGCTCTTCGGGCAATGCCCGCCATTGCTTCAGCGCGAGCCACAGCAGGTAGGCGACACCGAACCATTTGATCAGGCTGAACGCCAGCGCGGAGGTCGCCAGTACCGCACCGACACCTGCCGCCACGACGGCGATCTGCAGCGCCAAAGCGATCTGAAGGCCGATGGCGTTCCAATAACCTCGCCAGAAACCGTACTGCAGACCACAGGACATCGACGCGATGGCCCCCGCACCAGGCGAGAGGCTGATGATCCAACAGGCAAGGAAAAAGGCCAGCCAGGTATCCAACGTCATGGGTGTTCCTCAGTTGCCGCTGCGCCCGGACGCAACGGCGGGCGTGTCTCAGTCAGGAATGTCTTTGCCAAGCTTGACCGGTTCCTTGAGCTTGCGGTTCATCGCCTTGCGCATGCGAATGTTGATCGCCTCCACGCCAAGGGAAAAGACCATGGCGAAGTAGACGTAGCCTTTCGGGACATGGGCGCCGAACGCCTCAGCAACCAGCAAGGTGCCGACCACGATCAGGAAGGACAACGCGAGGATCTTCAGTGTCGGGTGCTTTTCGATAAAGTCGCTGATGGTACCGGCCGCCAGCATCATCACGCCGACCGCGATGACGATCGCGGCAATCATCACCTGCACGTTATCTACCAGGCCCACCGCGGTTATTACCGAATCCAGGGAGAATACGATGTCGATCACCGCGATCTGCAGGATGATGCCTACAAAGCTGGCTTTGGCTGCTCCACCGGCGGCGCTGCCCTGCTCCTCTTCACCTTCGACGCTGTGCCAGATTTCCATGGTGCTCTTGAACAGCAGGAACAGACCGCCAAAGAACAGGATCAGGTCGCGCCCGGAAACGCCATGCTCGAAGACCGTGAACAGATCGTTGGTCAAACGCATGACCCAGGCGATCGACAACAGCAACAGGATTCGCGTCCCCATTGCCAGGGCCAGGCCGAAGAAACGCGCCTTGGGCTGCTGCTCCTTGGGCAAGCGCCCCACCAGGATGGAAATGAAGATGATGTTGTCGATGCCGAGGACGATTTCCAGGGCGGTCAGGGTCAGAAACGCGACCCAGATTTCCGGGTTGCTAAGCCATTCCATATTGCTTTACTCGTGGGAGGTGTGGTCGAGAGGTCGAATTTCGGTCCCGCGCCAGCGGCGCAGTACCTTTTGAAAGAACAGACTGTTGGGTACCTGGACGATGGCGGCAGTTCCACCCTCGCTGCTTTCCTCAAGCGTGGTGTACAGCAGATTTATATCTGTGACGCGCCCTTTGACGATCGGCTTGTCGAAACTTTCCACAAGCTCCACCACGTCGCCCAGGCGAAAAGGTCCTACGGCCATGATCAGCGCCGCACACAGCAAGTTTGACAGCACGCTCCACATGGCAAAAAAAGCCACTGCTGCGACTGCCACGAACCCCGAGAATGCGGTCCAGAGCACGGTGGCGGATACGCCGAAACGCTCCAGGACCATGATCAGCGCGCCGCCGATGATGAGCCAGCGAATGCCTCCGCGCAGCGGTAACAGCAGTTCGGCCGGCAACGGGTAACGGTTGCCCAGCCGTGACAGCCCACGAACTACCAGCCGCTGCAGTACGAAGGCTGCGGTCAGGATCAACAGCACCTGAAACGCGACCAACAATTGGTCCTGCCACTGATGCGAAAGGCGCAGCAGGCGTTCGCTCATGCGCTGGCCTCCAGCTGGCCCTGCAGTGACTCCAGAGCCTCAAGCGCCTCGAGCCAGGATTCTTCCAGCGCGGCTTCACGCCCTTTCAGCTCGGCCTGCCTGGCGAGCACATCCCGCAATTCATCTTTTCGCGCCGCCTCGTAAAGCGCAGTGTCTGAAAGACGTGTCTCGATCTCGGCGAGTTTTTCCTGCACGCCAGACAGGTCCTTTTCCAGCTTGTCAGCCTGCCTTTTGAGCGGCGCCAGCTGCTGACGCAGCGCGGCCGCCGCCTGCCGCAGCGCACGCTTGTCCGTCTTGTCGCCAACGGAATCCGAAGAGTTCACGGGCTGCTGCCGAACGCGGTAATCCGTCAGCCATCTCGCATAGTCGTCAAGATCGCCGTCAAAGCCAGCGACGCGGCCGTCGGCGACCAGCAGAAACTCATCGGTGGTGCTCTTGAGCAGATGACGGTCGTGAGACACCACCAGCACCGCACCGTCGAAGTCCTGCAATGCAAGCGTGAGCGCCAGGCGCATCTCAAGATCCAGATGGTTGGTGGGCTCGTCCAGCAACAGCAGGTTGGGCTTGCCCCAGGCAATCAACGCCAGGGCCAGACGTGCCTTTTCGCCGCCGGAGAAATTCAGCACCGGCTCATCGCAGCGATTGCCGCGAAAATCGAAGCCACCGAGAAAATCACGCAGCATTTGCTCCCGCTCGCCCGGTGCAATGCGCTGCAGGTGCAACAGCGGGCTGGCATTGGCATCCAGGGCGTCGAGCTGGTGCTGGGCGAAATAGCCGATGACCAGGTTCTCGCCACGCTGCAAACGGCCACCCAAGGGCTGTAACTCATCGGCCAGGGTCTTGATCAAGGTGGACTTGCCCGCACCGTTGGGCCCGAGCAGGCCGATTCGAGCACCAGGCACCAACTGCAACTTGACCTTGTCCAGCACAACCTTGTCGCCATATCCGAGACGCCCTTCTGCCAGGTCCAACAACGGGCTGGAAACCCTGTCGGCCTCGCGAAAGGCGAAATCGAACGGTGAATCGATATGCGCTGGCGCCAGCTCCTCTAGTCGCTCCAGCGCCTTGATCCGGCTTTGAGCCTGGCGCGCCTTGCTCGCCTTGGCTTTGAAGCGACGGATGAAATCCTCCATGTGCTCGCGCTGCGCCTGCTGCTTTTCAAACGCCTGCTGCTGTTGCGCGAGACGCTCGGCCCTCGCGCGCTCGAACGCCGAATAGCCGCCGCGGTACAAGGTCAGCTTGCGCTGTTCGACATGCACGACGTTGCCGACGACTTCGTCGAGAAAGTCACGATCATGAGAAATCAGCATCAGCGTGCCCGGATAGCTTTTCAGCCAGGACTCCAGCCACAGAATCGCATCAAGATCGAGGTGGTTGGTCGGCTCGTCGAGCAGAAGCAGATCGGAAGGACACATCAGCGCCTGGGCGAGGTTGAGTCGCATCCGCCAGCCACCGGAAAAGCTGCTGACCGGACGATCCATCTGTTCATTGGCGAAACCCAGGCCAGCCAACAGCTTACGCGCCCGAGCATCGGCGCTATAGCCGTCGGCATTGTCCAGCTCCGTATGCAGGCGGGCCAGGGCGCTGCCGTCATGGGCCGATTCGGCGGTCGCCAGCGCAGCCTGGATACGACGAAGCTCGGTGTCGCCATCGAGGACGTAATCCACAGCCAGTCGATCGAGCGTATCGACCTCCTGCCGCATGTGTGCGATACGCCAGTCCGGCGGCAGTTGGCAGTCGCCTCCGTCGGCGGCGAATTCACCACGCAACAAGGCGAACAGGCTGGATTTACCGGCGCCATTGGCACCGACAAGCCCGACCTTCTGGCCAGGATGAAGGGTCAACTCGGCACCGTCGAGCAAACGCTGCGGGCCGCGCTGTAGAGTAAGGTTCTGAAGTCGGATCATAATGGCGGCGGAGTTTATCAGGTCGCCTGGAAATCCATCCGGCTGCCCATAAAAAAACTAGTTCGATGAACAACGACGACGACCTCTGGACATTCGCCCTCGCCTGCTATGCGTCGCCAGGTGTCGAGAAGGCATGCCTAGACCTTCAGGCGATGGGCGCCGATGTTTGCCTCTTGCTCAGCGGCGCCTGGCTGGAAATACGTGGCGTAGCCTGCAACGAGCAGCGCTTGCGGCAGTTGAAACAGCTCAGTCGCGACTGGCAGCAGGAGGTGGTCGCGCCATTGCGCAGCCTGCGCCTGTGCTGGCGCGAACAAACAGCCAACGACGCAGCGCTGGCCAACTTGCGCGAGCGCATCAAGACGCTGGAACTGGATGCCGAGCGGATTGAACTCGATCGCCTGCAGCAGGCCTCCGGGGGTTGGCCTGCAGATAAAGGCCCTGTCCAGTGGCTGGAGCGGCTCTGCGCGGGACTCCAGGGAGAGCCCCGCGCATCGCTGCACCTGCTACGGCGAGCGGCTCAGGCTCAGCTGGAAGCGCCCGGCGAGGGCTGATTGTCATCCCCCGCCTTGGCGGCTGCCTTGCGCGTGGCAGCCGGCTTGCGTGCAGTGGCGGGCTTGGAAGCGCGGGATGGTTTTGCGGCCGGGTTCTTACCGCGGCTTGTAGGCCGAGAGGTAGTGTTGCCCGATGCAGGCTGGGCTGTGGGCGCTTTCGCCGTCGATGGGTTTTGTTCCTTGGTCTTGCTTGCGCGATTGGCGGGAGACTTGGCTGGGGCCGGGTTCGGCTTTACGCCTGCCTGCCTGGCGGGTGCCGGCTTGCTGGCTGACGCGGTTTTGCGTGTTGCCGAAGCCGAGCGCGACGTGGTCGTCTTGCCGCGCGACGCGAGTGCCTCACCAGCCGCTTTTTCCACCTGGGAAATGCCCTGCGCCAGGGTCAGGCTATGTTCGGCATCACGTTTGAGGTCGGACAGATATGTCAGCGTCTCGCTCTGCCGAGACTGCAGAACAGCTAGCATGTCGTCCAGTTCGGCAAGCCTTGAGCGGGCCTTGGTCTGCGCTTTCGATTTGCCTGCGTTGCCGGCCTCGTCGAGCTTGGCGCGCGCCTTGATCAGTTTTTCCTGTGTCTTGCCTCGCTGCTTCTCGAGCTTGGCAAGCAGGATTTCAGCGTCCTTCTGCGCATCGGTACAAGCTTTCTCCAGATGCACGACCAGACTCTTCGATAACTGCTGAAGCAAGTGCAGCGGGGTCATGACCGCGTTTTTTTTCGCTGGCATGAAAGTGCCTCCTGGCGGGGTTGGTGCAGCCATACTAGACGCGCGCCAGGCATCCGCCAACAGCCAGACGAGGATGGTCTGTACGAGCGATCCCTCGCTCCAAACCAACACGCCTCAGGCGGTAGCGGCAGGTTCTTTATGAGCGGTATGCAGCACTTCGATCAGGCAATCTTCCAGTTCGAAGCGCTCGTGTAACAACTGCCCAAGATGCTTGAGCTCATCGGGAAGACCGGGGCTGTCCAGGCACTCGCCCGAGTCACACCGGTCATTGAAGGCGACCGCCACCTGGGTAATCGCCTCGATGCGGGGGTAAATCTGGCGGGCCAGATCGAGGCCGCGCGTGTCGCCGAAGGCTTCGGCTTCGTTGAGCAACTGCTCGTAAATCTCGAAATGACCAGCCGACACGTAATCGAGCAGTATTTCGCAAAACTTCTGCAAGGCCGGCCGAGTTGCCGCTTCGGCACCCACATGCAGCCCATCGAATGCATTGATCAGAGCGTGACGTTCCTGCAGCCAGCGATCGATCAACAGGTGCACACCTCCCCAGCGTTCCTGGGCGTTCCGACAGCTCTCGAGCATGGTGACCTCACTTCCCTAATTGATAGTGCTTGTTGCGCCTTCCGAGACGGGTTTTTGTCTTGGGATATCGGCATTGGGTGAGTGGCAGCGCCAAATGGCAGAAACCCGACGCCGCCAGAGCAGACTAAGCCGCGATGATCGAAGCATCAAGAACCAAATTGCCCGACCGATCATGACGAGCAATTGCTGCGGCAGGATCATTGACCGTCAGGGAGAACGATGATTCGCCGCCCCAAGCAAAAACCGCCTCAGTCTCGCCGTAGCGCCATCCATACGCAGAACACCGCCATAGCGATAAAGGCCAGCAAGGTCCATTCGGGGATGCTCATGCCCAGCAATGTCCAGGTGACCTCGGCGCACTCGGCGGTGCCATGCAGGACCAGCCTTGCGATTTCCTGGAACGGCAGGGCGTCCATCATGTATTCCAGGCTGGGCAGGCAACTCGGAAGTTGATCGGCGGGAATATTCTGCAGCCAGATCTGACGGATCGCAGTGGCGCCGCCGGCAAACACGAAGAGCAATCCGAGCGCCGAGTAGACGCGACGCCCCGTCTTGCCCGAACCATGAATCGCTGCGATCAGGCAGACCAGGCCAAAGCCGATTACGCAGATGCGCTGGACAATGCACAACGGACAGGGCGCAAGGCCAACAACGTGCTCGAGATACAAGGCTGCGGCCATCATCAGCAAACAGCCAATGAAGGCCAGGAAGAACAGCGAACGTGGGCTGGCCAGGTTCATGGTGACTCCGCAGGAAGGAAAAGCCCGCTACGTTAGTGCCGCCGGCCCGGTGCTGCAAGCGCTGCGCGCAAGCCAGAACAGCAACACGGGACGGCCATCACGAGCGAGCCCGCTGCTATTGACTGGTAGCAGCCTGGGGTGGCGCCGCTTGGGGACTTTCAAGCAACCCGAGCCCCTCCTGAAAGAGGCGATTGCTACGCTCGTTGTCACCAAGCTGCGCCAACAGCCGCGCCAACTCGGCGCAGGTCTGCGGTCGATGCTCGACGCGCAAGCTGGCCTCGAGATAATCACGCGCCTTGCCCCATAGAGCGTTGCGCATGCTCAATCGACCCAGCGCGAGCAACAGTTCGGCATTCTCTGGATTTGCCTTGAGCCAACCCTCGGCTTGGGCCAACTGACGCGCAGGATCCTGACCGCCTATCCGGCCGTAGCGTTCCACCAGCCGATCATCGAAATGCCGCTTGAGGGCGCCGTAGAGCACCTCTTCGGCCTTGGCATCAGCACCGAGACGGCTGAGGCCATCTGCATAGGCACGCACCAACAGGGGCTCGTTGCGCAGCCCGGAAGGGACGGTTTGCCAGCGCTGGTTCAGGGCCTGCTGGGCATCCTCGTTGCTGATTGCCGGGGCGTGGCCGGCCTGCTCGAGCGCAGCCGTCCAGGCCAGCAGTTCGAGTTCGCTCAGACGAGCCGGGGATAGCACGCGATGCTTGCGCAGCTCGGGCAGCAGCCGGCACAGCGCCGGCCAGTCTTCCAATTGAACATAGAGCTGCTGCAATAGCGTCAAGACATAAGGATGACGTGGGTGATCGGCATGCAGCGTGTTCAAGGATTCCCGCGCCTGGCTGTACTGGCCGCGGGCAATCTGTAGCTGTGCCTGGGTCAGGCCGACTGCAAGCCCGGACTCAGGGTCGCGCTCGCGCGCCTTGCGCAGCAATTCGTCGCTTTGCTCATGCTCGCCCAGTTCATTGGCCGCACGGGCAGCGCCGAGATAGTGCACCAATGGTTGCTGGTCGTGCTCCGCCGCGGTACGCAAGTGAGCCAGCGCCTGGTTCCACTGTCCTTCGGCCAACTCCCGCAGACCGCTACGTGAAGCCTTGCCGACTCGCCGCTCACGATGGCGACGCGACCAGGGATTGACCAGCGCGCCGGACGTATGCAGCAGGCCAAGCACCCAGTGGACCGCCATGGCCAGCAACCACAGGCAGGCAATCAGGCCGAGAAAAATCCAGAAACTCGACTCGTAGCGGAATTGGTCATAACTGATCAGGACATATCCTGAATCCTGAGCAATGGCCCAGCCAAGAAAGCCAATGATCGCGATGAGGATGAGCAGGATGAAGGCAAATCGCTTCATGTGCGCTGCCCCTCTTCCGCAGATTCATTGTTAGCAGGTTGCTCATCAGGGGTCGACTGCTCAGGTTTCTCAGTGGTCGGCTCGCCAGTAGCCGGCTGCTCAGGTTCCTCGTTCGATGGCTGCTTGTCGTTGCCGTTGGCAGGCGCTGCGGCATCGTCGGCCGACTCCCGCTTCTGCACATAGGCCTGGAGAGCTTGCAGGGCCGGCGCAAGGTCGGGCAGCGTAACCGACACCTGACGCTCCTTCAGCGCCTCGATACGGTCGCGCAGCCCACGACTCTGGCCGTTCTCCTCGCTGAAGTGGTCCTCGATCAACCGGGCCGCCTGATCCAGCGATTGCTGGTAGACCTTTTCGTTGCTGTTGAGCACGGCCCACTGTGCCTGTTCGATGGCCAGTGACAGCGCCAGCCGGACCTGAGCCAGGCTCTGGCCGGCCAACAGAGGCTTGACGCTGTTCCCGGCCTGGAAGTCGATGCGCACATAGCGTGTCAATTCGTTCAACCAACGCTGCCAGCGACTGTCCGCCTGCCCACTCTCCGAGCCCTGCCCCATTTCGAATTGCGGTGCCAGGCCATTGAGCTGGTTGGCCTGGCCGCGCAGGGCGCCAAGCTGCAGAAACAGCCCGGTGCGATCCAGCTCAGGCAGACTGCGCAACGCCTCGAGTCCTTCCAGCATTTTTTGCCGTGTCGCGTAGGCGCCAGGATCATCCTGCTTGCGCAGAATCAGGTCGGCTTCGGCCAGCAGCGATTCGGCACTGTTCACATCCTGCATTGCCGACAGACGCAACATGGCCATGCGCACCAGATGCTCTGCCTCGGCGAGCCGCCATTGCTCGCGGCTGGCTCCGAGAACCTGCTCCACACGCCCTGACAGACGTTGTTGATCGCTCTGCAATTGCGAAAGCAGGCGCCGACGATCCTCCAGCTGCTCCGCCGAAGGCAATTGCTCAAGCCTGCCGAGCCGGCCGGCCAATTGCTGACTGCGCTCGCTCAACTGGCGAGTCTGCTCGCTCGTGGCCTGAGCAGACTGCAGCCGCTGCTGTTCCTGATCGGCCAGCTGCTGGGTCTGCCATAGGCTATACCCACCGGCAGCCAGGCCTGCCAGCCCCACCACCAGCGCGACACCAGCCATCCCGCGACCGCCCTTGCCGGGCTTGGGCGAACTGCTGGCAGGCTGCTTGGGCGGAATCTCTTTCGCGGGGATCACAGGATCATTGTTGCTTTTGGGTTGCTGCGCTGGCTTGTCGGAATCTACTTCGCTCACGTTTCCATCCTTTGCATCAGGAAGCGGGCTCGGGACAGTCCCGTAACGCCGCTAGCAAAGCCGTGGTACCGGCACCACGGCAGTCCACAATTCTTTTCGCACCCAACTCAGCGGCCATTTGTGCCACGCGCGGGCTCGGTACGAACAAGGGTAGCTCAAGCAGCTCGGCCCAGTCGGCACCGGCCAGCTCGCGTAACGACTGCAAACCCTGTCCACTGCTGACCACCACGGCGTTCAGCCGTTCCGAGCGAAGGGTCTGGAGTAGCGTCCCGGGCGGGTAATGGGGCTGGTAGCGCCGGTACAGTTCAAGACTGTCGACCGCCACGTTGCGTGCGCGCAGCGTATCGGCAATATGTTCGCGCCCACCTTCCCCCCGAAGGATCAGAACATTCGGATCGCGTACCGCCAACGCTTCAGCCAGTCGTGGCAACCGCAGCAAGGCTTCGCTGTCGTCACCAGTGCATGGCCAACTGACATGCAGGCCGCGGTCAGCCAGTATCGCGCCGGTGGCCCCGCCCACACTGAACCATGCCTGAGCCGAGGGCAGTTTCGGTCGGTAGCGATCGAGCAGCTCCACGCCCAGCCTGGCCGCAGGCTTGCTCACGACAATCACGGCGGTGTAGCGATCCAGCCCCAGCACGGTCTGGCGGTGCTCCGGCGTTTCAGCCAGGGCTTCGATTGCGAGAAGCGGCAGACTGGCGCTGTAGACCCCCTGCTCCGCGAGCGCAGCTGCCACCGCAGCGCACTCCTCAGCCGGACGCGTCAATAGCAGACGCCAGCCACTCACTCGCGACCGGCCTCGCCATAGATATCCTGGAGAATCTTGCCCGCGCCCTGCTGCAGCAGTTCTTCGGCGATGCGCACGCCAAGCGCTTCGGCTTCGGAGGCAGGCGCGCGGCCTTCGGCTCGCAGCAGCTGGGCACCGTCAGGCTGCCCAACGAGACCGCGCAACCACAGCTGGTCACCTTCGAGCACGGCGTAGCAGGCGATGGGCACCTGGCAGCCGCCGTTCAGATGGCGGTTGAGGGCACGTTCGGCGCTGACCCGAGTAGCGGTTTGCGGATCGTTCATGCACTGCAGGAGCTGGTGCAGCTCGGTATCGCCGGTCCGGCATTCGATCCCGACCGCGCCCTGCCCTCCGGCCGGCAGGCTGTCTTCGACACTGATGCTGGCACGGATGCGCTCGCCGAAACCGAGACGGATCAGGCCTGCCGCCGCCAGTATGATGGCGTCATACTCGCCCGCATCGAGCTTTGCCAGGCGAGTATTCACGTTTCCGCGCAGGAACTGGATCTTCAGATCAGGCCGACGTGCGAGCAGCTGGGCCTGGCGACGCAGGCTGGATGTTCCCACAACCGCACCGGCCGGAAGCGCGTCGAAATTCTCGTAGTGATTGGAGACAAAGGCGTCCCGCGGGTCCTCCCGCTCGCAGATGCAGTACAGGCCAAGCCCCTCGGGAAACTCCATCGGCACATCCTTCATGGAATGCACGGCGATGTCCGCTTCGTTCTCCATCAGAGCCGTTTCCAGCTCCTTGACGAACAACCCCTTGCCGCCGATCTTTGCCAGCGGCGCATCCAGCAGCTTGTCGCCACGACTGACCATCGGCACCAGGCTGACCGTCACATCGGGATGTGCCTCCTCCAGGCGCGCCTTGACGTATTCGGCCTGCCACAGGGCCAGGGCACTCTTGCGGGTGGCAATGCGAATTTCGCGGGACATGAGCAATTCCAGACAAATGAACTGGCGGCGATGATAACAGGCCAGGCAGCGCGGCTGGGTTGGCGGGGATCAATAAGAAGCCGCTGGAGGCTGGAGGCTGGAGGCTAAACGGACGTCAGCGTAGCTTGCCTAGGCGGTATGAACGGATCGCTGGATCCGGCGACACGCACATCCCGCCGTTATCGTTCAGCCTTCTGCCTCATGCGCTCTTGTCGGCTTCACAGATTCTGCATCAACTTCCGCACCCCGGCGACGTGCCGCCGGCTTACGGTCAGCGGCTCGCCTTCAAGCCCCTTGAGAAACAGCTGGAAATGGCCGAGCGGGGTGCGCTGCAGACGCTCGATGCGGTCGCGATAGACCAACGCGTTGCGATGGATGCGAACAAAGCGTTCGCCAAACTCATCCTCCAGCGCCTTCAACGGTTCATCCAGCAAAACCTCTCCCGTCTCGTGCCGCAGGGTGACGTACTTGTGATCGGCGATAAAGTAGATCACCTGGGGCAGCGGGATCAGCTCGATACCCTTTCGGGTCCTGGCGCTGATGTGGGAGCGCGGACCGGTGCCACTCACGGCAGCCGGACGCGTCAGGGCAGCGAGCTGCACCCGGTTAGGCCGTTCAGCCTTCTTCAGCGCCTCGACAAGGTGTTCGGGACGCACCGGCTTAACCAGATAGCCCACCGCACTGACCTGGAAGGCATCGAGGGCAAACTCGTCATGGGCCGTGCAAAAGATCACGGCAGGGGGAGCATCACGCTCACACAGCCTGGCTGCGACCTGAAGGCCATCAAGGCCGGGCATACGGATATCCAGCAACACAACATCGGGACGCAGCTCCTCGATCAGGGACAGCGCCTCCTCGCCATTTGAGGCGGAAGGTTCCAGGACACGATAGCCGTCAAGGTCACCTACCAGTCGGCTGAGGCGCTCGCGGGCTAGAGGTTCGTCATCGACAATCAGCACATTCATATGGATCTGGCTTCCTGCTTTTGTGTCGCACACGGATAGCGTAGACAGGTGTAGTGACGGGCGTTACGCCGCTCCACGCTGAGACTCGCTGCAGGACCGAAAAGTGCCGTTAATCGTGCGGCTATGTTCTGCAGCGCTTGCTGCGTACCCTGTGACGGCAGCTTTTGAGCGGCCTCGTCGAACGGATTGCTGACCTCCAATTGGAACACGTCGTCGGCATAACCAGCCGTTACGCACACCACTCCGCCTTCGACGCGCGGCTGAATGCCATGAATCAAGGCATTCTCAAGCAGCGGCTGAAGGGTCAACTGCGGAATCGGCACATCATCAGGTACGGCATCCACCTGCCACTCGACCACCAGGCGATCCCCCAGGCGGTAGTGCTCGATGGACAGATAGCGACGCGACAGTTCCAGCTCTTCGCGCCAGGGCACCAGCGTACCAGGGCGGGCCAGGCTCGCCCGAAACAAATCGGAAAGATCGAGGACCGCCTGCTCGGCCTTGGCCGGATCGGTAACGACCAGGCTGGCGATACTGTTCAGGCTGTTGAACAGGAAATGCGGCCTGATTCGCGCCTGCAGCGACTCGATTCGCGCCTTGAGCTCGGCCTGCTCCTGACGCCGCCACTGGCTCTGCAGGTAGAAATAGCGCAGCAGCAGCCCTGACATGATCAGGCTGATCAACGCATGGCGCAGGTACAGGTTGACCTCACCAACGCGCGTCAGCGGGCCACCGAGCTGGTAGATATCGGCGACCGCCGTGCACGCCAGCGTCAGCCCGACCACCATGAAGCAGCAGGCGAGCCCGGCCAGCCAGGCCGGCAGCCGCGCCAGCAGTGGTCGTAACTGGCAGGTAACTCCGGCCGACAGCAGCATCACCCATTGCACGAACAGCGAGGTCAGCGCCAGGCGCATCCAGTTAAACCCAGGCTGCATCGGCTCGGCCAGCACCAGCACCAGCACCAGCAGCTCGGCGAGCAGCACCAGGCCAAGCAGCGCATCGGGCTGGCATAGCTCAGGCACGAAAAAATCATCGACAAGGGGCGCTGGCGGCGTTCGATCAGGTTTTCTTGTTCGCATGTTCAGAGTTCCGCGCCGCGAAGGCGCAACGCAAGGTAGCCCGGCAAGGCGGATGCCCGCCGTGGCGCAGCCGCAGGCCAGTCTATCGGCTTGGCGCGATCAGAAGGTGACGAGCGGTCGCCAGTTCCACCCTTTGGCAGTTATGCACCGCCCGTATCGGCCGATAAGGACTTCAACGAACGACTCGTTATAGCGGATGATGGCGTAATGATTGCATTGCAACCATTTCACGCTAACCGCTACCGCTGTCCAAGGAGTATTGATCCGTGCTGCTTTTTTCCTCTCTGCGTAGCCGCTTGCTACGCCCGGTATTCCTGACGCTGTGCGGCGCCGTTCTGGTGCAAGTCTTGGTGGCGCTGGCCTGACCCGGAGCACTATCGACGGGCTCGAACACGACATTGAGCAAAGCCTGGGCGAGGATTCGGCGCGCCTGCTGCACGCGCTGCGTTCGGCAGATGCCGAGGTCCGGGGCGGCATTACCAATCTGGCCGAACGCATGACGGGCGACCTGTCCCAGGGACTGACGCAGCAGTTGACCGAAGAGCAGAAGCAGCTGAAAGACGTGCTGGAACGCCATCTCAAGCAGTCCGGAGACGACCTCGCCACGCTGCTTGCCGGCGTTGCGCCAGCAGCAATCTGGGACAACGACGTACCGGCGCTGACCGAGTTCGTCAGGATGGCTCACCGCAACCCGGCGGTCGTCTTCGTCGTCTATTTCGATGCCAGTGGCAACCAGCTCACCCGCCACCTGAACCGCCAGGATCCCCGAGTCAAGGCACTGCTGGACAAGGGCACCGGTCGCACCGCGTTCGACAAGGTACTGTCGGCCGCCGAGAACGACCCCACGCTCTATCTCGCCAAGACTTCGATCAACCCCAAGGGTGCGGACATCGGCCAGGTGGTCCTCGGCTTCTCCACCTCCGCGGTGAGCACCGAACTGGCGGCCTTCGACAGCCGCTTTCAGGCCCTTGTCGCTGGCGGAGCCAAGCTGGTGGAGGCCGGTCTCGCAACCACCGCCAACGACAGCGCGAAGATCATGGCGTCAGGCCTGGCCGCTGCGACGGAAGTGGCACAGAGCATCGAATCCAATAGCCAGAAGGCCGTAGAGCGTTCGGCTTCGGCGCTGCTATGGAAAATCAGTGTCGCCCTCGCCGTTACCGGCGCGCTGCTCCTGCTCGCCGTCACCTTGGTGCTTGGGCGTCAGGTACTGCGCCGGCTGGGCCTGCTCAGCACCGCACTGCGCGGCCTCTCGGCCGGCCACGGCGATCTCACCCAGCGCGTCGAGATCCACAGTGCAGACGAAGTGGGTGAAATGGCTGACGCGGTCAATTTGTTTCTGGCCAAGCTTCAGCCGATCGTCCAGGAAGCACGCCGCATCGCCGTCCAGACGGGAGCGGAAATCGACACCCTGGGCCACCGCAGCCGCTCAGCAGCAGCCGCCGCCGAGCGTCAACGTGACGAAGTCGCCGGAAGCCTGCAGGCGCTGGCCGACATGACCCAGCGCGCGCAGGACGAAAGCCGAGCCATGCAGACCGCACTCGAGCAGGTCGCCTCGATTCGCAAGGCCGCGGTAGATAACGAGGCGATTTCAGAGCAGGTGGGACGGACGATCGAGGCGCTTGGCAACGGCGTACGGACAAGCGCCTCGGTGATCGAAAAACTGGCCAAGCAGAGCGAACAGATCGAGGTGGTACTGACCGTGATTCAGGGCATCGCCGAGCAGACGAATCTGCTTGCGCTGAACGCTGCCATCGAAGCCGCTCGCGCCGGCGAGAGCGGCCGTGGGTTCGCCGTGGTGGCCGATGAGGTGCGGGCGCTCGCCAGCAAGACCCAGCAGTCTACCGGCGATATCCAGACGCATATCGAAAGCCTGCAGCGGGGTGCACGTGATGCCGTATCGGCAATCAACACGGCTGGCAAGCAAGCCGAAAGCGGCCTGGTTTCCCTGGGTAGCAGTCGCGATCTGCAGCGCGCGCTGCAGGCCGCCGTCGAGCAAGTGCATCAGGTCGTAAGGGAGGCAACCCAGGGCGCGGAGCAACAAGCTGGTACCGCAACGGCCGTGCGCGAGCGGGTCGAGGTCATCCTCACCGAAGCCGAGCGCGCGGCCGAAGCGGTGACTGCAACCGCGGCCAGCGGAAAAGAGCTGGGCGTTCTCGCGCAGAGGCTCGAAGCCAGTCTCGGACAGTTCAAGGCCTGATAAACCGCTCGCTGCGGAGTGCCAATACGGAAGCCGTGCATAACCCTGTTATTATTCGGGCCCTCCAATTTGCCCATCCGATCCAGCGAGCGCATTCATGAGCACCGACAAGACCAACCAGTCCTGGGGCGGCCGCTTCAGCGAGCCCGTCGACGCCTTCGTCGCCCGATTCACCGCCTCCGTCGAGTTCGACAAGCGCCTCTACCGTCACGACATCATGGGTTCCATCGCCCATGCCACCATGCTGGAAAAAGCAGGCGTGTTGAATGCGGACGAGCGTGACCAGATCATCGCGAACCTGAAGGACATCCAGGGCGAGATCGAGGCCGGCACCTTCGACTGGCGCGTCGATTTGGAAGACGTGCACATGAACATCGAGGCGCGGCTGACCGACCGCATAGGCGTTACTGGAAAAAAACTGCACACCGGACGCAGCCGCAACGACCAGGTCGCCACCGACATCCGCCTGTGGCTGCGCGACGAAATCGATGTGATCCTCGCCGAAATCACCCGTCTGCAGCAGGGTCTGCTGGGTCTCGCCGAAGCCGAAGCCGACACCATCATGCCCGGCTTCACCCACCTGCAGACCGCCCAGCCGGTGACCTTCGGCCATCACCTGCTGGCCTGGTTCGAGATGCTCAGCCGCGACTATGAGCGCCTGGTCGACTGCCGCAAGCGCACCAACCGCATGCCGCTCGGCTCGGCCGCACTGGCCGGCACGACCTACCCGATCCAGCGGGAAATCACCTGCGAGCTGCTGGGTTTCGAAGCGATTTCCGGCAACTCGCTGGACGGCGTCTCCGATCGCGACTTCGCCATCGAGTTCTGCGCCGCCGCCTCCGTGGCGATGATGCACCTGTCGCGCTTCTCCGAAGAGCTGGTGCTCTGGACCAGCGCCCAGTTCCAGTTCATCGACCTGCCGGATCGTTTCTGCACCGGCTCCTCGATCATGCCGCAGAAGAAGAACCCGGACGTGCCTGAGCTGGTGCGCGGCAAGACCGGACGTGTGTTCGGCGCGCTCGCGGGCCTGCTGGTGCTGATGAAGGGCCAGCCACTGGCCTACAACAAGGACAACCAGGAAGACAAGGAGCCGCTGTTCGACGCCGCCGACACCCTGCGCGACTCGCTGCGCGCCTTTGCCGACATGGTCCCGGCGATCAAGCCCAAGCGCGAGATCATGCGCGAGGCAGCACTGCGCGGCTTTTCAACCGCCACGGACCTGGCCGACTACCTGGTGCGCAAGGGGCTGCCGTTCCGCGATTGTCACGAGATCGTCGGCCATGCGGTGAAGTACGGAGTGCAGACCGGCAAGGATCTGGCCGAGATGACACTGGACGAGCTGCGCCAGTTCAGCGGAGAGATCGGCGACGACGTCTTCGCCGTGCTGACCTTGGAAGGCTCGGTGAACGCCCGCGACCATATCGGCGGCACTGCGCCGGCACAGGTTCGTGCGGCCGTTCAGCGTGGCCGTGAGTTGCTGGCCGC
Organism: Stutzerimonas stutzeri; assembly: GCA_002387205.1. Lineage (GTDB taxonomy): Bacteria > Pseudomonadota > Gammaproteobacteria > Pseudomonadales > Pseudomonadaceae > Stutzerimonas > Stutzerimonas stutzeri_N. The sequence goes on from DGLA01000022.1 coordinate 81,055, forward strand.
TCGCTGAGTCCTGACAGTGGCAGGCGCGAGGCGGCTCGCGTCTGCAAATTGGAGAGCTGCATGCCCCTGAACATCCGCCCCGCTACAACCGGCGACGCCGCGCTGATCCTGCGCTTCATCACCGAGCTGGCTATCTACGAGCGCGCCGAGCAGGAAGTCAAAACCGATGTTGCCGGCATTGAATCCAGCCTGTTCGCGGATGACGCCAGCGCCAGTGCCCTTATATGCGAGCGCGATGGCCAGCCGATTGGCTACGCGGTCTACTTTTTCAACTATTCGACCTGGCTCGGCCGTAACGGCCTCTATCTCGAAGATCTCTATGTGACGCCCGAAGCCCGCGGAACCGGGGCGGGCAAGGCGCTGCTAAAGCATCTCGCGCGGCTGGCAGTGTCGCGTGGCTGTGGCCGCTTCGAGTGGTCGGTGCTGGACTGGAATGAACCGGCGATAAGATTCTACGAGTCGCTCGGTGCGCGACCGCAAGACGAGTGGACAACCTATCGCTTGACCGGCGCGGCACTCCAGGCTCTGGCAGAGCAACCTTAGCCATCGCCGTAGGGGAACTCAGGCGTCTGCATGACGCTCAAGATCGTTGTTACCTCAGCGATTGCCTCCGATGGCCGACCTCAAAACGTTGCTGCTCAATCAGGACACACAGGGTGCCGAAGTCTTCGACTCGGCGAAGGAGCGCCTGAATTTCTATCGTTCGGAAATCCACTTCGAATCGACGCTGCTGGCCAGTCGCACCAGTGGCTACCTGTCTTCCCAATCGTTTCTGATGATCGCGTTCGCGTCGTCAATGGCGAACACCAACCCCGACTGGGGCAGCCTGTTCCGTCTGGTCGTGCCCAGCCTGCTGGCCGTGCTCGGCCTGCTTACTTCATTGCACGCCATACCCGGCATTCGTGCGAGCTTTGATGTGATAGAGCGCTGGCATCGCAAGCAGGCCGAACTGCTGCAAACCGAAGGTAGTGTTGGGCTGCTGCCCAACCATGATTCGGCTTTGTTCGGCGAAGGCAACAGCCCGGCGGGCGGCGAACGCTACAAACGTACACTGCTGTTCTCCCTGCGTACGCCGATCATGTTCGGTAGCGTCTGGGCGCTGTTGGGCATCTTTTGTGTCGTGCTCCACTTTTTCGGATGATCAGAGCCAGTCACGAAACTTGAACCAGGCGTAGGGGATGATCGCCGAGACCACCATCATCCCAAGCGCCATGGGATAACCGAATGGCCAGCCGAGCTCGGGCATGTTGTCAAAGTTCATGCCGTAGACGGTACCGACCAGCGTCGGTGGCAGAAACAGTACGGCAGCAATGGAAAACACCTTGATGATGGCGTTCTGCTCGATGTTGATCAGGCCCAGCGTAGCGTCCAGCAGAAAGGCGATATCACCGAGCAGTCGCGCCTGGTGCTCCCCAAGCGAACGCACGTCACGCTCGAGTGCCTTCAACGAGCCTTTGGCACCACCTTGCTTGGCATCGCCCACGTGCAGCCGGTAGAAGGCGATCAGGCGGTTCGAGCTGAACAGGCTTTCGCCCAGCTGCGAGAGCAGAGAACGATGCTGCCCAAGCTGCTGGATAATCTGCTGAAGATCGGTTCGCTGCTCTTTACGCTTGTCGAAGATACAGCGGGACAAGGTCTGCAGTTCACCCTGGACGCTCTCCAGCACATCGGCAATGCGATCCACCACGGCATCGGCCAGCCCGAGGAAAATCTGGTGGCTCGCACAGTAGGCAGTAGGCTGGCGCGCCACCTTGGTTTCGAACTGGCGGAAGGCACTGAGCTCGGAATAGCGCACCGTTACCAGGCAACGGCGGGTCAGCACGAAGGTGACCTGCGCATTTTCCGGTCGGTGCTCGGCAATTCCCATCACCACCGTCGTGGTCATGAAGATGGCACCGTTTTCATCGTAGAAGCGCGATGAATCCTCGATTTCGGCCAGCTCTTCTCGGGTGGGTATGTCCAGGCCCAGAGCCCTTTCGACAAAGCGCTCCTCCTGCTGATCCGGCGCCAGCAGGTCCACCCACAACACATTGTCTGGCAGTTGCTGAATATTCTCGGCGGCGCGCCGCACCAGTGCGCCGTTTTCTAGGCTGTGAAGAATGATCATTGCTGGGGTCGCGTTCCCTGATGGTCCATAGTAGGAATAGAAACCGCCTCAAGCGAAGCGTTCATACAATGTCAGCGCCTAGCTTGCAGGCAGGAAACCGCATCAGATTATCAATATCCGCCAACGAGAACCGCACCATGACCACCACCTCCGACGATGACGAAACCTTCGCCGAAGAAACCCTTATCCAGGCCATCGAGAATCAGCTTGAAAGCGGCGAGCCCGCTGCGGCGCAGGCCACCCTCAACAAGCTGACCCTGGTAGGTTATGAACGCAACGAAACGCTGAAGATGATGGCGCTCGTGCTGGCGGACGAGATCCGCCAGATGCTTGCAGACGACCGCCCTTTCGATGTCGAGCGTTATGAAACCCTTCTGCGTGCCTTGCCTGATCTGCCTGAGTAGACACCGATCAAGGCAGCCCCGGGCTGAGCATCTACACTTGACGAACCGGGCACAGGCCCACCACTCCGAGGAGCGAACATGGCGTACACACCTGAACTAGTAGCCGAGCTGGAAATTCTCCGACTGTTCAACCTCGACAGCACGCTCGAAGGGCTGAAGGTCCACCATGACGCCGGCAACGCAGCGATCGCCGCAACCCAGCGGCTGCATGCAAAAGGCCTGACAACCCAACCGGACGGTGGCTATCTGACAGGGCTCGGTCGCGATGCCGCCGAGCACGCCCAGGTGCTGCTGACCATCCTGTCGGAAACCGCAGCGGCCTGAAGCCCACCCATCCCACCCCGGCTGTAGGCCGGGCCTGGGTGAGCCCTGCTGCCGACCTGGCCATGCTCAGCCAGCGACGGCTCCGTTTCGCTTTTCCCCGGAAGCGACTGCCGTGCTATTTTTCCGCTCACGCCGCCTTCGACCCGCCACCGGACACCTCAAACATTGCCCACTCCCTGCGAATGAACGGTCATCAGGAAATTCGTCCGATCCTTGAGGAAGGTATCGATCGCAAAATGCTGGCTTCGCTGCGGGCTCGCTTTCTCACCGTGAATTCAGGCCGCCTGGAGCGCACCCGGCAGGCGATCTCCGTTCGCCAGCAGGCCGTATTGAAGCTGTTGCCGCTGCTGTTTCATGTCAATCATCCGATCCTGCCCGGCTACACCACTGCTGCCACGCCGGCCGGCCTCGCCGGCTTCGATCCCGATGCCGAAACACTGGCTGAAGCCCAGCGCCTCAGCCGATCCTTCCACTACAAGCCGCTACGGGGAAAACCACCCGCATCGATCCTCGGACTGTTTCTGATGGGCAGTCTGGGTACCGTCGCGCAGGAAGAGCAAAGCGATCTCGATGTCTGGGTCTGCCACGATCCGGAACTGTCCGCAGACCAGCTCGATGAACTCCGGCGCAAGTGCGACCAGCTGCAAGCCTGGGCTGCAACTCAGGGTAGCGAGGCGCATTTTTTTCTGGTCGATCCCCAGCGCTTTACCCAGGGCGCACGCGACACCAGGCTGACCTCCGACGATTGCGGTACTACCCAGCACTACCTGTTGCTTGACGAGTTCTACCGCACCGCCATCTGGCTGGGCGGCCGCACACCGCTCTGGTGGCTGGTGCCGGCGTATGAGGAGCATCGTTACGACGCATATGTACGCATATTGCTGGACAAGCGCTTCGTGCGCAGTGACGACGTCCTGGATCTGGGCCATCTCGGCAACATTCCGCCCGGTGAGTACCTTGGCGCCGGGCTCTGGCAGCTCTACAAGGCCGTCGAATCACCCTACAAGTCGCTGTTCAAGCTGTTGCTGGTTGAGGTGTACGCCAGCGAGCATCCGCAGGTGCGCTGCCTGGGGCTGGACTTCAAGCAGGCCGTCTATGCCAATCGTCTGGAGCTGGACGAGCTCGATCCCTATATCGTTGCCTACCGCCGCATCGAGCGCTATCTGGCGCAACGCGGTGACCATGAGCGGCTGGCACTCCTGCGTCGCTGCCTCTACCTGAAGGTCAACAAGCCACTCAGCCGCCCTCCAACAGGGCGCAGCAAGAGCTGGCAACGCCGCCTGCTCGAACGCCTGACATCGGACTGGGGCTGGGACGAGCGCCAGTTTGCCCAGCTCGATGCACGCAGCCAGTGGAAGGTTCGACGTGTCGTCGAAGAACGACGAGCGCTGGTCAATGAACTGACCTATGCCTATCGATTCCTGAGCGAGTTTGCCAGGCGACTGCAGATCACCAGCTGCATCAACGGCCGCGACTTCGGCGTACTCGGACGACGCCTGCATGCAGCGATCGAACGCAAGTCTGGCAAGATCGAAGCCATCAACCTGGGAATCGCGCCGGACCTGGCCGAGCACAGCCTGACGCTGGTGCAGGGTTACGATGCAGCAGATGACGTGTCCTGGGCGCTCTACGAAGGCAGGCTGAATGCCAGGCAGATCAGCGATTTCTCGCCATTGAAGCGTTCGCGCGAGCTGATCCCCCTGTTGGCCTGGTGCCATCGCAACGGTGTGGTCGATGCGGCGACCCATGTTGCCCTGCACCCGGGAGACAGCGGACTGACGGAAGCCGAGCTGTTTGCATTGCTGACGGACCTGCGGCAAGCCTTCCCCATGCCGCCGCAGCCGGTGGCCGACGAAGCCCTGCTCAGCGCAGCCACACCGACCAGGGTTCTGCTGCTGGCAAACGTTGGCCTCGACCCCCTCAGCCCGGCCCAACCACTTTCGTTCGACGAACTGACCGACTCCCTCGGGCTTGGCGCGGCACGGGAGAATCTGGTCCTGAGCATTGATCAACTGACGCTCAACAGCTGGGGCGAGCTGCTTGCGACTCGTTACGAGAGCCCCGCCCCTCTGGCCGATTGCCTTCAGGATTACCTGCAGTCGCTGCCAGCACAGGGCGTGCGACCAAACCTGCAGGTTCGTTGCTTCAGCCGCAACGCCGGCATGGCGATTGCGCGACGGGTCGAAACGGTTTTTCTTGATGCTCAGACGATGCTCGATGAGCCGGGCGAGAGCCGCTATCTGCTGCAGGTCCGTCAGCATTTCCATGTGCTTGATCTCATCGCCGGCAATATCCGCCATACCGCCCTGAGCGACATGCCTGCGCTGCTGGAGCACCTCGGCGAGGCCCACCAAGGGATGCGCCCGATCCGGGTGGACCGGCACGCACTGGAAGGCACCGATCTTTCGTTGATTCTCGGCCAGGCCAGGCCGTATTGCCTTCAGGTGTTCTATCGCATACAGGGGGCCATGGCAGAATTAACGGTGCTCGACGAGTTCAACGCGCTTTGGCGTCAACAGCAAGCCTATCGGGATGAGCAAAGCCTGCTCACGCCGCTGCTGCGCTTTCTTCAGGCGGTGCGCTATCGCCGTACGACCCAGCTGCCCTTCGAAGAAAGCCGTTTGGCGGCTATGGATATCCTGTTCTACCAACTGTCATCGACCGCTCCAGGCCGCCCCTTGGCGGTGGAGCGCAGGCCCGCTCCACGCGACGAGCCCGGTGATCCACTCCACGATATCCAGGCCATTGTCGAGCCCAGCGAACGGGGACGCTCGCAGGTCACGCTCTATTGCAACCACCAGGAGTTTTCCAGCCCGGAATACGGCAGCGAACTTTTTGCCGCCGTGGCTCGTTATATCCTGGCCCAGCGGCGGGACGGCGAGCGCTACCCCTGCTACATCACCGACCTTGATCTATCCGGGATGCACGGCACCGGTCGCGCCCAGACCGTTCAGCATTTGCGCTACAAGACCCATCTGGAGACCGCCCTCAATCAGGCGCTGCAGACGGTTTGACGCGGCCGGCATGGCGTCGCATCCGCTGATTCAGGCCACGTCACCGGCCGCTTCGGGCTGGTACTCCACGGCGAGAAGGGTCAGCTTGAGCACCTTGCCACCGGGGGTCGGCCAATCGATATGCTGCCCGACGCTGAGCCCCAGGAGAGCACTGCCTACCGGAGCCAATACCGAGACGGTGCCTTCCTTGCCCGCGTCCTGAGGATAAACCAGCGTCAGGTGGTAATCCTTGCCGCTGCCCTCTTCCCGACAATGCACCCGGGAGTTCATCGAGACCACACCAGCAGGCAATTCGCTACGCTCGACCACCTGGGCGCGGGACAACTCTTCTTCGAGCGCCTCGGCGGCCGGACCGTAGTCGGCCAGGCCATCGAGCAGACGCTCGATTCGCTGCAGGTCGGGCTGGGTAATGATGATAGAGGGTGCACTGGTCATGGGTCCGGGTTAGCTCCTGCAAAAAAAGTTAAGCGATAGAAAAACAAAACCCCGCCAGAAAGCGGGGTTTTTAACCTAAGACGACCCTACCACAGCTCTTCGATTTAGCAACCCACCTGGAATTTCACATCAGGCGCGTCCACTGGCCAACTCGGCACGCTCAAAGGTCTTCGAAATCCAGCGATTCGCCGCTCTGCTCCAGCGCGACCCTAGACAGCAGCTCGCCCAGGCGCTCGTCATTGGCATCGCAGATCCACAGCGAACTGGCTTCGTCATAGTCAAAGTGGAAACCACCCGAGCGCGCCGCGACCCATAGCTGACGCAATGGAGGCTGGCGGCTGAAGATCAGTTGCGTGCCATTCTCGAAACGCACGGTCAGCACACCACCGGAATTCTCCAGGTCGACGTCCATTCCGCTGTGATCGAACACGTCCTCGATTTCTTCCTGCACGGCATCGACCAGATCGTGAAAACGCGCTTCGCTAAGACTCATGAATGATTTCCTCGGTACGGTGGCAGGGCAGCGCACAGCCACCCGACGATGGCCGCGAGCTTAGCAGGCGACCGCGGCGTCTAGCGAGCAGCGGACCAGACATCCCTTCTTCATCTCCTGCCGGCGGGCGCGGCCACATAGGCAATCCGGTGGGTGCTGGGTATACTCCGGCCCATCGATTTTTCTAGGATTGCCCCCCAATGAAGCGTCTGTTGCTTCCACTCATCGCACTGGCGGTTCTCGCTTCCGCGCTGACCGGCTGCGGCCAGAAAGGCCCGCTCTATCTACCGGACGACGAGGCTACCGCCAAAGAACGTTCCAAAGACCGATTCGAACTGTAAGGAGGCAATCATGGAGGCCTTCTCGTACCGCGACGGTCAACTCTTCGCGGAGGGCGTGGCGCTGCCCGCTCTCGCGCAACGCTTCGGCACCCCCACCTACGTCTATTCCCGAGCGCATATCGAGGCGCAGTACCGCGCCTATGCCGATGCGCTGGACGGCATGCCGCATCTGGTCTGTTTTGCGGTCAAGGCGAACTCGAACCTTGGCGTGCTGAACGTACTGGCCCGCCTGGGTGCGGGCTTCGACATCGTATCGATCGGAGAGCTGGAGCGCGTCCTGGCCGCAGGCGGCCAGCCGGATCGCATCGTCTTTTCCGGCGTCGGCAAGACCCGTGACGACATGCGCCGCGCGTTGCAGGTCGGTGTGCATTGCTTCAACGTCGAATCCACCGAGGAGCTCGAACGGCTGCAGCAAGTTGCCGCCGAGCTGGGCGCAGTGGCGCCGGTTTCGTTGCGGGTCAACCCGGACGTGGACGCAGGCACCCACCCGTACATTTCAACCGGGCTCAAGGAAAACAAGTTCGGCATCGCCATTGCCGATGCCGAGGCGGTTTACCAACGTGCTCACGAACTCGACAACCTCGAAGTGACAGGGGTCGACTGCCATATCGGCTCACAACTCACCACCTTGCCACCGTTCCTTGACGCCCTCGATCGACTGCTGGCGCTCATCGACCGCCTCGCCGTGCGCGGTATTCGCATACGTCACCTGGATCTGGGTGGCGGTCTGGGCGTGCGCTATCGCGAGGAGCAACCGCCACTGGCCGGCGACTATATCCAGGCGGTGCGCAAGCGCATCGACGGCCGCGATTTGGCGCTGGTGTTCGAGCCGGGCCGTTCGATCGTTGCCAATGCGGGCTTGCTGCTGACCCGGGTGGAATATCTCAAGCACACCGAGCACAAGGACTTCGCCATCGTCGACGCGGCGATGAATGACCTGATCCGTCCGGCGCTGTATCAGGCCTGGATGGACGTGGTGCCAGTCCAGCCACGCGAAGGCGAGGCACGCCACTACGACATCGTTGGCCCGATCTGCGAAACCGGTGACTTCCTCGCCAAGGAGCGCCCGCTGGTGCTCGCCGAAGGGGATCTGCTGGCGGTCCGCTCGGCCGGAGCCTATGGTTTCGTCATGAGTTCGAACTACAACACCCGCGGCCGCGCCGCCGAGGTGCTGGTGGACGGCGACGAAGCCTACGAAGTGCGCCGCCGCGAAAGCGTGCAGGAGCTATACGCTGGCGAAAGCCTGCTGCCCGCCTGAGGCCAAGACGATGCTTTTGCGTTTTACCAAGATGCACGGCCTGGGCAACGATTTCATGGTCATCGACCTGATCAGCCAGCACGCGCATATCCAGCCCAAGCACGCCAAGCAGTGGGGTGACCGGCATACGGGCGTGGGCTTCGATCAGCTGTTGCTGGTCGAACCACCGCATAACCCGGACGTGGACTTCCGCTATCGCATCTTCAACTCCGATGGTTCGGAAGTGGAGCAATGCGGTAACGGCGCCCGCTGTTTTGCGCGCTTCGTGCTGGACAAGCGGCTGACGATGAAGCGCCAGATCCGCGTCGAGACCAAGGGCGGCATCATCGAGCTCCATGTCCGGCCTGACGGCCAGATCACTGTGGACATGGGACCGCCTCGTCTGGTGCCGAGCGAAATCCCCTTTCAGGCGGACAGCGAAGCCTTGAGCTACCGGTTGGATGTCGATGGCCAGCAGCTCGAGATCGCGGCGGTGTCCATGGGCAATCCCCATGCGGTGCTCCGCGTGGCGGACATCGATACTGCTCCGGTTCATCAGCTCGGGCCGAAGATTGAGCATCACCCGCGCTTTCCACAGCGGGTCAATGCCGGCTTCCTGCAGGTCATCGACCGTCAGCACGCGAAATTGCGCGTCTGGGAGCGCGGTGCCGGCGAAACCCAGGCCTGTGGCACCGGTGCCTGTGCGGCGGCGGTTGCAGCGATTCGCCAGGGCTGGATGGATTCGCCGGTACAGCTCGATCTGCCTGGCGGCCGTTTGTCCATCGAATGGGCAGGTCCCGGACAGCCCGTTATGATGACCGGCCCCGCCGTTCGCGTATTCGAAGGACAGGTTCGCCTATGACCGAGCAAAACCAGGAAAAGCCACCGTTGCCGGATGCAGAAGCCGTCGCAGCCTATTTGCGGGCCCATCCGGAGTTCTTTGTTGACCACGACGAGCTGATCCCCGAACTTCGCATACCCCATCTCCCCGGCGGCGCCGTGTCGTTGGTCGAGCGCCAGGTGAAACTGCTGCGCGAGCGCAACATCGAAATGCGTCATCGGCTGGCGCACCTGATGGATGTTGCCCGCGATAATGATCGACTGTTCGACAAGACGCGCCGGCTGGTACTCGACTTGCTGGATGCCAACAGCCTGGAGGAAATCATCAGCGCGGTGGACGAAAGCCTGCGGCACGAATTCCAGGTCCCCTTCGTAAGCCTGGTCCTGTTCAGCGAGTCGCCGCTTCCGGTAGGCCGCAGTGTTACCCACGCTGAAGCCCAGCAAACCATCGGTGGATTGCTCGGCAGCGGCAAGACCGTCTGCGGTGTGCTTCGCCCGCACGAGCTGGCCTTTCTCTTCGGCGAGGAAGAAAGCCACGGCATCGGCTCGGCGGCTGTGGTCGCGCTGGACAAGCAACAGGGCATCCTGGCGATCGGCAGCGCGGATCCGCAGCATTACAAGAGTTCGCTGGGCACGCTGTTTCTCGGCTATATCGCAGAAGTACTGACGCGGGTGCTTCCTAGCTATTACACGCCGCTTCGGTCGGTACGCTGAAGCTGGAAGCTGGAAGCCAGCGCGGCCTGAACGTGGTGCCGGCTTGAGAGCGTGATGATGCAAACTGATCTGGATGCCTATCTCCAGCACCTGCGCAGCGAGCGGCAGGTGTCACCGCACACGCTGGATGGCTACCGGCGCGACCTCGGCAAGGTCATGGCATTCTGCGAGAAGCAGCAGCTCGATACCTGGTCTTCGCTGAAGAGTGTTCACGTCCGCCAACTGATCGCCGAACAGCATCGCCAGGGTCAATCAGGGCGCAGTCTTGCGCGCCTGTTATCCTCGCTGCGCGGACTGTACCGCTACCTCAATCAGGAAGGCCGTTGCACACACGACCCGGCGGTGGGCATATCGGCCCCCAGGGGTGAACGGCGGCTACCGCGGCTGCTCGACACCGATCGGGCCATGCAACTGCTCGATGGCGGGGCTGAAGACGACTTCATCGGCTATCGTGACCAGGCCATGCTCGAACTGTTCTATTCGTCAGGGTTGCGTCTGGCCGAGCTGGTCGGGCTGAACCTCGACCAGCTGGACCTGCCCGCAGGGCTGGTTCAGGTTCATGGCAAGGGCAACAAGGCGCGGGTGCTGCCCGTCGGCCGCAAGGCGCGTGAAGCCCTCGAAGCCTGGCTGCCACTGCGAGCATTGAGCAATCCCCCGGATGGTGCGGTTTTCGTCAGCCAGCAAGGCCGGCGTCTGGGCTCACGCGCGGTGCAGCTGCGGGTGCGCCAGGCCGGCGTTCGCGAGCTGGGCCAGCACCTGCATCCGCATATGCTCAGGCACAGCTTCGCCAGTCACCTGCTGGAGTCATCCCAGGACCTTCGCTCGGTACAGGAACTGCTCGGCCACGCCGATATCGGTACTACCCAGATTTATACGCACCTGGACTTCCAACATTTGGCCAAGGTCTATGACCAGGCGCATCCTCGCGCCAAACGCAAGCAAGGCAGTGACTCATGACCATTCGACTGATCACCTTCGACCTCGATGACACCTTGTGGGATGTCGGCCCGGTCATTCACAGCGCCGAAAATTGTCTGCGCGACTGGCTCGGGCAGCATGCACCTCGGCTGGGCGGGTTTCCGGTGGAGTCGCTCGCTGCAATCCGCCGCATGCTGGTCGAGTCCGAGCCGGACCTGAAGCACCGCATCAGCGAGCTACGTCGACGCATCCTGTTCCATGCCTTGCATGACGCCGGCTACCCGGAGGGCGACGCCCGAGACCTTGCCAGCCAGGCATTCGAAGTCTTTCTCGAAGCGCGGCATGCCATCGATCTTTTCCCGGACGTGCACCCAACACTGGAGCACCTGGCCAATCACTACACGCTTGGTGTGCTGACCAACGGGAATGCAGACGTCCGGCGGCTAGGGTTGGCCGACTACTTCCAGTTCACCCTGTGCGCAGAGGACTTGGGCATCGGCAAGCCGGACCCTAGACCGTTCCGGGAGGCGCTTGGGCGAGCGGGAGTAGCCGCCGAGCATGCGGTGCACATTGGCGATCACCCTGACGACGATATCGGTGGTGCGCAGCGCGCCGGCATGCGTGCCGTCTGGTTCAATCCGGGCAGTAAAGCGTGGCAGCAGGAGGCCCAGCCTGACGCCGAGGTTCGCAGCCTGGCAGAGCTCCCCGCCCTGCTCGCAAGGTGGCGATAACAGGCCAACGAACCCGCAGCGCAGATACGACAAAGCCCAACACAGGTGTGGGCTTTGTTGCGGTCACGCCTTGCGGAGCGAAGCTTAGTGTGATCCCGACCCTTCCGGATCTAGATAGGACGGCTTCCGTATTTGCTGTCGGGCTTCTTGGGTGGATCCGCGACCACGTTGGGTTCGACTTCCTGTACACGCCCCCCGCGAGCCAGGAACTCCTCCATTGCTCGAGCCAACTCGTCACGTTCCCTCTGCTTGGCTTCCAGGCTCGGCAGCTCTTCTACTACAACCGCCTTGGCCTTCTTTTTACTGGTGGGCGTCGCACGGTCACTGTCGGTGCTTTCGTCGTCGGCGCTGTTATCGACTTCGCCGTCATCGGCAGCAGCCAGCTCCTCGCCTTCGTCCTCGTCGCTAGTGTCCAGATCGTCTTGTTCTAGTTCTTCGTCACTCATGTTCAACCTCGTACCTTGCCAAAGCGGAAGTTTATGGGTCTGTTCCCGTTTCGCTGCGAGCCGCGTTGCTGCGCCAAATCTCGCCGGGCAAGGCGCGGGACGCAGGTAATGGTCGTTCCCTTACCAAGTCCCGCAACGCCGCCTGGCGAGATTTGCCGCGCAACCCGTAGGGACGGGCCGATTTTTGCGCGAGACGGCGTTTCTCGTCGCTTATCTGGAACGACCAAACTGCGCGACTCGTGCCTTGCCTCGCGCAAAAATCAGCTCCGTCGCGGCCGCGACGAAACGGCAACAGACCCTAACCCAGCGATGTGCTTTGTTCGCCATCGCCAAAAAAAATTCAACTCGCCATCCCATGCAACGTGGCCAGTACCTGCCTGGCGCCGCCTTGATCCCGGTGCTCACCGAGATAAACACCTTGCCAGGTCCCCAACGCCAGCCGCCCCTCACTGACAGGCAGACTCACCTGGCAGCCCAACAGGCTTGCCTTGAAATGCGCGGGTAGATCGTCCGGCCCTTCATAATCGTGTTCGTAGCCACCCTGCCCCTGCGGTACCAAGCGATTGAAGAATCGCTCGAAATCGCGCCGGACTGCACCATCGGCATTCTCATTGACCGTCAACGACGCCGAGGTATGCCGCAGCCACAGGTGTAACAGACCGGTCTGGCATTGTTGCAGTTCCGGCAGTTGAGCAAGCAGCTCGTCGGTTATCAGATGGAAGCCTCGCGGCCTTGGACGCAGCGTGATCATCGTCTGTAGCCACATGCTTCACGGCTCCTCAACCACGTGGACGGGCGCATTCTAGCGCGGTGCCAAAAAAAACAAAGGGCGCCCTGAGGCGCCCCTGTCGGTAAATGATGAATCAACGCTTGTTGGTGAACTCCGGATAGGCCTCGAGGCCGCATTCGACCACATCGACGCCCTCGTACTCCTCCTCTTCGCTCACGCGCAGACCGATGACAGCCTTGAGAATCCCCCAGACAACCAGACTGGCGATGAATACCCAGGCAAAGATCGAAGCCAGGCCCAACAGCTGAGCGCCAAAGGTCGCATCGGCGTTGGTCAGCGGCACCGCCAGCAGTCCCCACATGCCTACGACGCCATGCACCGAAATGGCACCGACCGGGTCATCCAGCTTGAGCTTGTCCAGGCCGAGGATGCTGAACACCACCAGCACGCCACCTACGCCGCCGATCAACACGGACTGCAGCGCGCTCGGGGTCAGCGGCTCGGCAGTGATGGCAACCAGACCAGCCAGTGCACCGTTGAGGACCATGGTCAGGTCGGACTTGCCGAACAGCAGACGCGCCGTTATCAGTGCTGCAACAAGGCCGCCGGCAGCTGCCATATTGGTGTTGGTGAACACCTGGGCGACAGCGTTGGCGTCTTCGATGGTACTCATCTTCAGCTGCGAACCGCCGTTGAAACCGAACCAGCCCATCCACAGGATGAACGCACCCAAGGTCGCCAGCGGCAGGTTGGCGCCGGGAATCGCATTGATCTGGCCGTTCGGACCGTACTTGCCCTTGCGCGGGCCCAGCAGCAACACGCCAGCCAAGGCCGCCGAAGCACCGGCCATGTGCACCAGACCGGAGCCTGCGAAGTCCAGGAAGCCGGCTGCATCAAGGAAACCACCGCCCCATTTCCAGAAACCCTGCACCGGGTAGATGACGCCCGTCATCACCACTGCGAAGGCGATGAAGGCCCAGAGTTTCATCCGCTCGGCCACCGCGCCGGAGACCACCGACATGCAGGTCGCGGCGAACACGACCTGGAAGAAGAAGTCGGCACGGGTCGAGTAGTACGGTGCGTCTTCGCCACCGGCGGCGACTACGTCCACGGCGTTCTCGTCACCGATCAGGAAGCCCAGGCTCGGCAGGATGCCGCCGTCGGGGCTGGAGTACATGATGTAGTAGCCGATCATCAGGTACATGATCGAGGCCACGGCGTAGAGCACGATGTTCTTGGTCAGGATTTCGGCAGTGTTCTTTGCCCGAACCAGACCGGCTTCGAGCATGGAGAAACCGGCCGCCATCCACATCACCAGCGCACCGCAGATGAGGAAGTAGAAGGTATCGAGTCCGTACTGGACGGGTATCAAAGCTGTGCTATCCATTTTTTATCACCTTTTGCCGAGCGCCTAGGCGCTGTTCGGTTAAGGCGCCCGGGTTGGCTCCGGGCGCACTCCGTGTGCTTACAGGTTGTAGCCGCGCTCGTTGTGCAGGCTGAGATCAAGGCCGACCGTTTCTTCTTCTTCGCTGACCCGCAGCCCCATCACCACATCGATCACCTTGAGAATCACGAAGGTGACGATGGCGGTGTACACGACCGTGAAGAGCACGCCCTTGAACTGGATCCACAGCTGCAGTGCGATGTTTTCTACCTCACCGAAGCCGCCCAGCGCCGGCGCTGCGAACACACCAGTGAGCAACGCACCAACGATGCCGCCGACGCCGTGCACGCCAAAGGCATCGAGCGAGTCGTCGTACCCGAGCTTGCGTTTCAGGCTGGTGGCGCAGAAGAAACAGATGACGCCCGAGGCCAGACCGATGATCAGGGCGCCCATCGGGCCGACCGTGCCAGCCGCCGGGGTGATGGCTACCAGGCCGGCAACAACACCGGAGGCGATACCCAGGGCGCTGGGTTTGCCGTGGGTCATCCATTCGGCGAACATCCAGCTCAGCGCAGCCGCAGCGGTGGCGATCTGGGTCACCAGCATAGCCATTCCGGCCGTGCCGTTGGCGGCCAGCGAGGAGCCGGCGTTGAAACCGAACCAGCCGATCCAGAGCATCGCGGCGCCGACCAGGGTCAGACCGAGGTTGTGAGGTGCCATCGGCGTGGTCGGGTAGCCCTTGCGCTTGCCGAGTACCAGGCACGCCACCAGCCCGGCAATACCGGCATTGATATGCACCACGGTGCCGCCCGCAAAATCCAGCACGCCCCAGTCCCACATCAGGCCGCCATCGCCACCCCAGACCATGTGTGCAATAGGTGCATAGACCAGCGTGAACCAGACGCCCATGAACACCAGCATCGCGGAGAACTTCATGCGCTCGGCGAACGCACCGACGATCAGCGCTGGTGTGATGATGGCGAAGGTCATCTGGAAGGTGATGAACACACTCTCCGGTACGGTACCGGTGAGGCTGTCAGGCGTCAGGCCGCTGAGAAAGGCACGACCGAGCCCGCCGACGAACGAATTGAGGTTGGTGACGCCTGCTTCCATGCCAGCCGTGTCGAACGCCAGGCTGTAGCCGTAGACCATCCAGAGGATGCTCATGAGGCCGGTGATGGCGAAGCACTGCATCATGACCGACAAGATGTTCTTGGAACGGACCATGCCGCCATAGAACAGCGCCAGGCCTGGAATCGTCATGAACAGCACCAGCGCAGTGGCCGTGAGCATCCATGCCGTATCGCCGGAATCAAGCGTTGCCTCCTGCGCCATGGCGACGCCGGGGCAAATCAGAGACAAAAGGGCTCCTAGCCCTGCGAATTTTCGCAGAGTCATGGTTTTACTCCTGGGGCGTGGGGGTTCGTAGGCCTGCCAAGCAGGCAATCGCAAATACTCGGTGGCGCGTGGCGAGGCGTAGGGCGTTAATGCCGACTCGTCAGTTCGCTACGCGCCAGGCCGTCAGATTGCGTCGGTATCGGTTTCGCCTGTACGGATGCGAATGGCCTGTTCCAGGTTGACGACGAATATCTTGCCGTCGCCGATCTTGCCGGTGTTGGCTGCCTTGGTGATGGCCTCGATCACACGGTCGAGCTGATCGTCGGCGATGGCCACGTCGATCTTTACCTTCGGCAGGAAATCGACCACGTACTCAGCGCCACGGTACAGCTCGGTATGGCCCTTCTGGCGACCGAAGCCCTTGACCTCGGTAACCGTGATGCCCTGGACGCCAATCTCGGACAGCGACTCGCGCACGTCGTCCAGCTTGAACGGCTTGATGATGGCAGTGACTAGTTTCATGAAAACTTCTCCCGTTTAGGTGGACTTGCCCCAGAAGTACGAACCCGGCTCAAGTCTAAGCGCAGTGTCTGGCTCTTGTAACGCGCCGGCGTCGCCGAGCGAGCATCCGACACCATCAACCGATCCGACGAAACGTCCCGAATCGCCTATGACCCGCAACCTGCAGGTGCTTGCGTCACGAGGAGCCAAGCAGAATCGATGCCAATCTTGTCGGATAGCCGGTTTGGCGCGATCCACTGCAGGCCCGCAAGATCATGCGGACTCAAAGCCCTTTGCCTGCGCACCAGTTCAGTGCGCCCTGCTGCGGCGACATGCCCGAAAACGTGCACGGGCGCAAAAATGACGCGTGAACCGGCCGTGCTACACTGCCGGTCGCTCAAAGAAAGGTGATCCCCATGTTCCCACCCAAAGCGTTCCTGGATGCCGTCGGCTCGCAAGCCTCGCGCCTTTTCAACGGTGAAAATCCCCTGCCCCGTGCGGAGATCGAAGCCCAGCTCAAAGGCATCGTGCAGGGAGCTCTGAACAAACTCGATGTGGTCAGCCGTGATGAGTTCGACACCCAGATGGTGGTGCTTGCCCGCACCCGAGCCAGGCTGGAAGCCCTCGAAGCCAAGGTCGCCGAGCTCGAAGAGAAGTTAACGCCCCCCACCTCCGAGTGAACCCGGAGGAAACGATCAAAGGAGTGATCGGATGTCCCTCGCAATTGTTCACAGCCGCGCCCAGCTGGGCGTGGAAGCGCCTGCCGTAACGGTAGAGGCGCATCTGGCCAACGGCCTGCCCTCGCTCGCACTGGTCGGGCTGCCGGAAACCGCGGTCAAGGAAAGCAAGGACCGCGTGCGCAGCGCGATCCTGACTTCCGGCTTCGATTTCCCGGCGCGCCGCATCACCCTCAACCTGGCACCTGCTGATCTGCCCAAGGATGGAGGCCGTTTCGACCTGGCCATCGCTCTCGGCATTCTGGCCGCCAGCGCACAGATACCCGGCGATCGCCTCGACACCTTGGAATGCCTGGGGGAACTGGCCCTGTCCGGCGCACTACGCCCGGTTCAGGGGGTGCTGCCTGCAGCATTGGCAGCACGCCAGGCCGGACGCGCGCTGCTGGTACCTCGAGCCAATGCCGAAGAAGCCAGCCTGGCCTCGGGATTGGTGGTCTACGTCGCTGACCATCTCCTTGAAGTGGCCGCGCACTTCAACGGCGTAACCACCATCGAGCCCTTCAAGGCGCAAGGGCTGCTGCGCCAGGTGCTGCCTTACCCTGACCTTGCGGATGTGCAGGGGCAGGCCGCCGCCAAGCGCGGCCTGCTGGTCGCCGCAGCCGGCGCGCATAATCTGCTCTTTTCGGGCCCTCCCGGGACCGGCAAGACCCTGCTGGCAAGCCGTTTGCCCGGCTTGCTGCCCCCGCTGGACGAGCAGGAGGCGCTGGAAGTCGCCGCGATTCATTCGGTTGCAAGCCAGTCTCCGCTTGAACACTGGCCTCAGCGCCCATTCCGGCAGCCCCATCACAGTGCATCGGGCCCTGCTCTGGTCGGCGGCGGCAGTCGGCCGAGGCCTGGGGAAATCACCCTGGCACATCAGGGCGTGCTGTTTCTCGACGAGCTGCCCGAATTCGACCGCAAGGTGCTGGAGGTTCTGCGCGAGCCGCTGGAGTCCGGCTGCATCGTGATTGCCCGCGCGCGAGACAAGGTCCGCTTCCCGGCGCGTTTTCAGCTGGTCGCGGCAATGAACCCCTGTCCCTGTGGCTACCTTGGCGACCCCAGCGGCCGATGCCGCTGCTCTCCCGATCAGATCCAGCGCTATCGTGGCAAGCTTTCCGGGCCGCTGCTGGATCGCATCGACCTGCATCTGACGGTCGCACGCGAGGCCACTTCCCTGAATGTGCCGCTCGCCAGCACCGATACCACACAGCAGGTGGCCGCACAGGTAGCCGAGGCACGGCAGATTCAGTTGCGCCGCCAAGGCTGCGCCAACGCCTTTCTTGACCTTTCAGGTTTGCGCAGCCACTGCCAATTGCAGCCCGACGATCAGCTTTGGCTGGAGCGCGCCTGCGAACGCCTGGGTCTCTCTCTGCGTGCTGCACACCGGATACTGAAGGTTGCGCGCACGCTGGCCGACCTTCAACAGGGCAAATCCATTGGCCGCATGCACCTGGCCGAGGCACTGCAATACCGCCCCGGAGGCCAGGCTGGCTGAGCTGGGGAGGCTTTCGGACTGCACCGAGAAAGCGCGCCGAAAACGAATCAGCTACGCGTCTTGGAGAAGCTTAATTTCCGCTGCAACTTGCCTGTTTAGATGGTCCATTCTGTTGAGCAGCCTCGTTGCAATTGGCAATCCACCGGTTGAAAACCGACCAGTATGCTAGATTGCGCCCTCTTCGCCACAGGCGGCCACTCCCTAATTGGTAACTAAAAGGAGCGCAGCATGGAGGCCAACAAGTCTTCTTCGCCCACCCTCAATCCCCCGGTTTTCTACGGCTCAGCCATCCTGATTCTGATGCTGGTGGTTTACAGCGTCGCCGCGCCGGAGCATGCGCAGAGCATGTTCAGCGATGTCCAGGCCTGGATCATCGCCAACGTCAGCTGGCTCTACATTCTTGCTGTCGCGGTCATACTGTTGATGGTCGTGTTGCTGGCGCTCAGCCGTTATGGCGAGATCAAGCTGGGCCCTGACCACAGCGAGCCGGACTACAGCTACCCGACCTGGTTTTCCATGCTGTTCTCCGCGGGCATGGGCATCGGTCTCATGTTCTTTGGCGTCGCCGAACCGGTCATGCACTTCCTCTCGCCGCCGGTTGGCGAAGGTGGCACGGTCGCCGCGGCACGCGAGGCCATGAAAATCACATTCTTTCACTGGGGCCTGCACGCCTGGGCCATTTATGCCATCGTGGCGATGATCCTGGCCTACTTCAGCTTTCGCCAAGGCCTGCCACTGACGCTGCGCTCGGCGCTGTACCCACTCATCGGCGAGCGCATCCATGGCCCCATCGGCCACGCCGTGGACATCTTCGCCATCATCGGCACCGTCCTGGGCGTTGCAACGTCACTGGGGCTGGGCGTCACTCAAATCAACACCGGGCTCAACCATCTTTATGGCCTGCCTATCTCGGTTCCGGTGCAGATCGCATTGATCGCCGGCACAACCGTGTTGGCCACCATCTCGGTGGTGACGGGCCTGGATAAAGGCGTACGCCGACTGTCGGAACTGAACCTGACGCTGGCCGTCCTGCTGTTGGTGCTGGTACTGGTGACCGGGCCGACCGTGTTTATCCTGCAGACCTTCGTACAAAACACCGGCAATTACTTTTCGCAGATCGTCACTGCAACCTTCAACCTCTACGCCTACGAACCGAACGACTGGATCGGTGGCTGGACGCTGTTCTATTGGGGCTGGTGGCTGGCATGGTCGCCCTTTGTGGGCCTGTTTATCGCGCGCATCTCGCGCGGCCGCACCATCCGCGAATTCGTCACCGGCGTACTGCTGGTCCCGACCGCCTTCACCTTGCTGTGGATGACCGTTTTTGGCGATACCGCGATCCACATGATCCTTTGGGAACATGTCACCAGCCTGGGCGAAGCGATCGAGCGTGACAGCTCGTTGGCGCTGTTCGCATTCCTGGAGCACTTCCCGTTTGCATCCTTGCTGTCACTGATTGCGATCATCATGGTGGTGGTGTTCTTCATCACCTCGGCGGACTCCGGTGCACTCGTCGTGGACATGCTCGCCTCGGGCGGTCAAGGCCAGACGCCTGTATGGCAGCGAGTCTTCTGGGCCGGTTCCATGGGTGCGGTCGCCATCGCTCTGCTGCTTGCCGACGGCCTGACGGCGCTGCAAACCGCGACCATCGCCAGCGCATTACCCTTCACCCTCGTGTTGCTCTGCGCCATGTGGGGCTTACTCAAGGCGTTGCGCGTGGATGCGACCAAGCAGGGTCTGCGCTACCAGACGGTCAGCACCACGCCCACCGCTCCACAGTCCGAAGGTGGCTGGCGGCGCCGCGTACAGAACCTGACCAAGTATCCGCGCCGTCGTGACGTGGAGCGTTTCATCAGCGAAATCGCAGCGCCCGCATGCGCCGAAGTGGCTGAAGAACTTCGCAAGCAAGGCTACGCCGTGGAGCTTACCGGCGGGGAAGACAACCGCACCGGGTTGCAGATCACCCATGAAGGCGCACCCGACTTCATCTACCAGATCCGCCCACGCGGTTATCCGATGCCGAGTTTCGTCGCAACCGAAGAGGGCGATACCGACGAGGCCACCTACTTCCGTGCCGAGGTTCACCTCAAGGAGGGTGGGCAGAATTACGATGTGATGGGCTGGAGCCGGGATGGGGTAATCGGCGACATCCTGGACCAGTATGAGAAGCACATGCACTTCTTGCACATGGTCCGTTGACCATTGCGCCGGGCCCATGCCCGGCGCTTCGTTTCAGTGCCTCGCGTAAGCCGTCCGGCTTTTGTCGAGGAAGGGCCGAAGCTCGGCCAACGGCAGCGGTTTGCTGATCAGGAATCCCTGGATCTGATCCGCTCCAAAGCGTCGCAGCTGCCCGAGCTGCGATGCGCCCTCTACTCCTTCTGCCACCACTTCCAGTCCCAGCGTATGGGCCAGGCTGATCATCGCCCGAACCAGCCGGCCATTCTTAGGCCGTGCGGCCATCTGATCAACAAAGCTCTTGTCGATCTTCAACAGACTGATGGGCAGGCGACTGAGGTGCACGAACGACGAGAACCCGGTCCCGAAGTCGTCCAGCGAGAAGCGCACACCGAGCGCCGCCAGTGCGCTCATGGTGCCGCTTACCTGGTCGCTGCGCCGCATCACAGCGGTTTCGGTGAGCTCGAATTCCAGCCAGTGCGGGTCTATGCCGCGCTCCTCGATCAACCGCTGCAGGGTCGCCAGCATCTGGCTGTCCTGGAACTGCCGAAACGAGAGGTTGATCGCCATGTGCAGCTCGCCTGCACCGCTTTCGCGCAGGCTTTGCATGTCGCGCAGCGCCCGCGCGATCACCCAGTACCCCAGCGGCACGATCAGGCCGCTTTCCTCGGCCATGGGGATGAACTCATCCGGCCCCAGCAGGCCACGCTCGGCATGCGGCCAGCGCACCAGGGCCTCCATGCCGACGATGCGCCCGGTGTCGATGCACAGGCGCGGTTGATAATGCAGCTCCAGGTCGTCGCGGCGTAGCGCCCGGCGCAACTCGCCTTCCAGATCGGCGAGATGGCTGGCGCTGCGGTTGACCCGCTCGTTGAAGAGGTACCAGGTGCAACCCTGGCTGGCCTTGGCATGGCGCATGGCGACCTGCCCCAGCCAGAGCAGCTGATCCGAATCGGTGTCCGCCTTGGCGTGGGCGATACCGAGACTGCAGCCCAGCATCAGGCTTTCGCCATCGATCCAGTAGGGTTCAGCCAGGGCTTCCACCACACGGTCTGCAACAAGCTCGGCGCGACCCGGTCGCCGTTCGGTATCCAGCAACAGTGCGAATTCATCACCGCCGAGTCGAGCCAGGATGTCACCCACCTCAAGCTGTGACCTCAAGCGTGCCACCACCTGCAGGATCAGGCTGTCCCCGGCCTGATGCCCCAGCGCGTCGTTAACGCGACGGAAATTATCCAGATCCAGAAAGCCCAGGGCCAAACCCTCGCCTTCATGTTCGGCCAGGCGCGATGCGAGCAGGGCCTGGAAACCCTGACGGTTGGCGATGCCGGTCAGCGCATCCTGTACCGCCAGGCGCTGCAGCGCCCCCTGCAGGTTGCAGCGTTCGCGTGCATAGCGCAGGCAGCGACGCAACATCTCAGCGCCAACGTTGGGGCCCGGAAGCCAGTCGATCACGCCATCCGGGGTTTCCAGCGGCTCGTCCGCAAGCAACAGCACGGTCGGCCAGGGGAAGTGCGCCGAGGGAGGGCGACAACCAGGTGTCGCAAGCAGCAGGTTGTGCCCGCTTTCGGAAAGCAGCGCCGTGGCGGCAGACCAATCGTTGGCGATCATCAGCTGATCGCGACTGCGTAGAATCGCCAGCGCAGCCTGCAGTTGTTCGGCCCACTCGGGCTCACGGGCCAGCAGGACCAGACGCATCGGTTGTATAGACGATGTCACAGTGTTTCCCCGGTTCGTACGGAGCAGGAGGTGGCATTGCCACCTCGACGGTTACACCTCCTTGTGTGAAGCGGGGCGGCAAGCTGAGCAGCCTAAAGCGGGCGCCGCGGCGCATAGCCTAGAGCATTGCAGCACATAACCCAGCCTCGCCGGCGACGACCGGTAGTTGCAGCCTGTCGACAGCCTCAATTAGCGGGGCCAGCCCTGCTAAACTCTCGCCCCCGTTTCAACAGACCAAACGACGATGTCCCGACTCAATCCCCGGCAGCAGGAAGCCGTGAACTACGTCGGCGGCCCCATGCTGGTGCTCGCCGGCGCCGGTTCCGGCAAGACCAGCGTGATCACCCGCAAGATCGCCTACCTGATCCAGCAATGCGGCATCCGCGCGCAGTACATCGTCGCGGTGACCTTCACCAACAAGGCCGCCCGCGAGATGAAGGAGCGCGTCAGCAGCCTGCTGCGCGGCGGAGAAGGCCGCGGCCTGACGGTCTCGACCTTCCACAATCTCGGCCTGAACATCATTCGCAAGGAATACGCCAAGTTGGGTTACAAGCCCGGCTTTTCGATCTTCGATGAGGGCGACATCAAGGCGCTGCTGACCGACATCATGCAGAAGGAATACGCCGGCGACGACGGCGTGGACGAGATCAAGGGCTACATCGGCAACTGGAAGAACGACCTGATCACGCCCGAAGAAGCCCTGGCAAACGCGCGCAATCCAAAGGAGCAGACCGCCGCCATCGTCTACACCCACTACCAGCGCACACTCAAGGCGTACAACGCGGTGGATTTCGACGACCTCATCATGCAGCCGGTCAAGCTGTTCCAGAACCATCCCGATGTGCTGGAGAAATGGCGCAACAAGGTTCGCTACATGCTGGTCGACGAATACCAGGACACCAATGCCAGTCAGTACCTGCTGGTCAAAATGCTGGTGCAGGAGCGGGCGCACTTTACCGTGGTGGGCGACGACGACCAGTCGATCTACGCCTGGCGCGGCGCGCGTCCGGAAAACCTGATGCAGCTGAAGGAGGACTTCCCGTCGCTGAAAGTGGTGATGCTCGAGCAGAACTACCGCTCCACCAGCCGCATCCTCAAATGTGCCAACGTGCTGATCGCCAACAACCCGCACGCTTTCGAAAAGCAGTTGTGGTCCGAAATGGGGCACGGCGACGCCATACGAGTCATCCGTTGTCGGAACGAGGAAGCCGAAGCCGAGCGCGTGGCGATGGAAATCCTCACGCTGCACCTGAAGACTGGGCGGCCCTACAGTGATTTCGCCATCCTCTATCGCGGTAACTATCAAGCCAAGCTGATCGAGCTGAAGCTGCAGCACCACCAGATCCCCTATCGGCTGTCCGGCGGCACCAGCTTTTTTGCCCGCCAGGAAGTGAAGGATCTGATGAGCTACTTCCGCCTGCTGGTCAATCCGGACGATGACAATGCGTTTCTGCGCGTGATCAACGTGCCGCGCCGGGAAATCGGCTCAACCACGCTGGAAAAGCTCGGCAACTACGCCACCGCCCGCAAGATCTCGATGTACACCGCCTGCGACGAAATGGGACTGGGTGAGCATCTGGATAGCCGCTTCACCGATCGCCTATCGCGCTTCAAGCGCTACATGGACAACCTGCGCATGCAGTGCGCGCAAAACGACCCCATCGCCGCCCTGCGCAGCATGGTCATGGACATCGACTACGAGACCTGGGTGCGCGCGCAAACCTCCAGCGACAAGGCCGCCGACTTCCGCATGGGCAACGTCTGGTTCCTAATCGATGCGCTGAAAAACACGCTCGAGAAAGACGAAGAAGGCGACATGACCATCGAGGAGGCCATCGCCAAACTCGTGCTGCGCGACATGCTCGAACGCCAGCAGGAAGAGGAAGAAGGCGCCGACGGTGTGCAGATGATGACGCTGCATGCGTCCAAGGGACTGGAATTTCCTTACGTCTTCATCCTCGGCATGGAGGAAGAAATCCTCCCGCACCGCTCCAGCATCGAAGCCGACACCATCGAGGAAGAACGCCGCCTGGCCTATGTCGGCATCACCCGCGCGCGGCAGAACCTGGCGATGACCTTTGCCGCCAAGCGCAAGCAGTACGGCGAGATCATCGAATGCATGCCCAGCCGCTTTCTCGACGAGCTGCCGCAGGAAGACCTGGAGTGGGAAGGCCAGGAAGACGCGCCGATGGAAGTCAAAGCTGCGCGCGGCAACGACGCGCTGGCAGCGATGCGGGCGATGTTGAAGAAATAGCAGCAGCTGGAAGCTGGAAGCGGAAGACGTAGGGTGGATCACGCCTCACTGATCCACCAGTGGCGATCCACCGGGGTGGCGCGCCATGCATTCGTGGGGATAACGCTCACAGAGCGGAATCGGGGGATGAACAGAACGTCATCCACCCACTCATCCGGCGACAATTGCCTCCAACTCCTTCGCCGCCACGCGCAGGCGCGGTACGAAGTTGAGAAGCTGCTCCATGGAACAACGAATCACCGGCGCATGGGAAAACAGGCAGGCGCTCAGCTCGCCACGGGCATCGCGCACCGGTACGGCGCAAGCCACCATGCCGTCGATGAATTCCTCGGAGTCGGTGGCCAGGTCTTCCTCGCGGATACGCGCCAGGTCGTCACGCAGGGCGCTGAGCTCGGTGAGGGTATTGCGCGCCAGCTGCCGGATCGGCAAGCGCGGCAGGATGCGCTCCAGCTGGTCGCCAGGCAGTGAGGCGAGATAGAGCTTGCCGCTGGCGGTGCACCAGAGCGGTGTGTGGCTGCCGATGGGTAGATTGATCTGCAGCGGCCAGTTGGTCTGCACTCGATCGAAATAGAGCATATCAAGGCCATCCGGCACGGACAGGCCGCAGGTTTCGCCGATCTCATCGGAAAGCTGCCGCAGGATCGCCTGACGCAGCGCCTTGTGCCGACCGCTACCGAGAATATTGACCGCCGTCGCGTGCAGCCGATCACCCGGCAGCAACCCGCCACGCAGACCGAACTGCAGGAAGCCTTCCTTTTCCAGGGTTTGCACCAGGCGATGGGCGCTGGCTCGGGGAATGTCCAGTTTTTCGGCCAAGGCACTCGGCGTCAGCGGCTCTGCGGCGCCGGCCACGGCTTCGATGATTTCCAGCACGCGGGTGATGGAAGAGCCTTTTTCGCGGGAGGTACTGCGCATGGATCGTTGCCCGTTGCGGTAGATAAAAAACGACCGCCCCGGAGGGCGGCAAAGTCAAAACGAAAGATTTCGGACCGGAGCAAGGCAAACCCCAGGTCGTCGCATCACTTCATTGTCGGCATTGAAAAATCCGCCCCCGCGCGGATTCCGGTCGGCCAGCGCCGGGTCACTGTCTTCATCCGGGTAAAGAAACGCACGCCGTCCGGGCCATGCATGTTCAGCGGGCCGAAGATCGAACGCTTCCAGCCGCCGAAGCAGTGGAACGCCATCGGCACCGGGATGGGCACATTGACCCCGACCATGCCGACCTTGACCTCCTCCTCGAACTGCCGTGCGGTGTCACCGTCACGGGTGAAAATCGAGGTGCCGTTACCGAACTCGTGGTCGTTGACCAGCTTCAGCGCCTCGTCGAAGGTCTTGACCCGCATGACGGCCAATACCGGGCCGAAAATCTCCTCCTTGTATATCCGCATCCCGGGGGTCACCCGGTCGAACAGCGTCGGGCCGACATAGAATCCGTTCTCGTAGCCTTCGACCTTCAACCCGCGACCATCACAGACCAGCGTCGCGCCTTCTTCCACACCCAGATCAATGTAGCCGGACACCTTCTGCTGATGCTCGCGGGTAACCAGCGGCCCCATGTGCGGCTCGGGTTCGACGCCCGTGCCCGGGCCGGTGCGCATCTGGCTGATTTCGCCTTTGAGCATCTCGACCAGGTTGTCCGCCACCTCGTCACCGACGCAGACCGCCACCGAGATCGCCATGCAGCGCTCGCCGGCCGATCCATAAGCCGCGCCCATCAGCGAGCCGACCACTTGCTGTGGATCGGCGTCGGGCATGATCACCATGTGGTTCTTCGCCCCGCCCAGGGCCTGGCAGCGTTTGCCGTGGGCCGAAGCAGTGCTGTAGATGTACTCGGCGATAGGCGTCGAGCCGACGAAACTCACCGATTGCACGCGCTCGTCGGTCAGCAGCACGTCCACCGCTTCCTTGTCACCGTTGACGATGTTCAGCACGCCCGCCGGCAGCCCTGCTTCGGCCAGCAGTTCGCCGAGCAGCATGGTCGCGCTCGGGTCCTTTTCAGACGGCTTCAAGACGAAGGTGTTACCACAGGCAATGGCCACCGGCAGCATCCACAGCGGCACCATGGCCGGGAAGTTGAACGGTGTGATACCGACGCAGACGCCCAGCGGCTGCATCAGCGAGTTGGAATCGATGTCACGCCCGACGTTGGGTGAGAACTCGCCCTTGAGCAGGTGCGGAATACCACAGGCGAACTCCACCACTTCGAGGCCGCGGGTCACTTCGCCCTGCGCATCGGAAAACACCTTGCCGTGCTCCAACGAGATCAGCCGCGCAACCTCATCGCGACGCGCCTCGAGCAGCGCCTTGAAGCGGAACATGACGCGAGCGCGCACCAACGGCGGCGTCTTCGACCAGCCTTCGAAGGCGGCCTGGGCAGCAGCGATGGCTTCTCGGGTTTCATCCGCCGAAGACAGCGAGACGTAGAGCCGCGGCTCACCGGTAGCGGGGTTGTAAACGGTCGCGTGTCGTTCGGAGCGGCCAGCGACGGCCTCGTTGTTGATCAGGTTGCCGAGGGTCTGCATGGGTTACTCCTGGTTCCAGACGATTTCGTAGAGGTCGATGATTTCCGCTTCCGTAGGCACACGCGGGTTGTTGCCCGGCGAACCCGAGGCCAGCGCCTGCTTGGCCATGGTTTCGCGCAGTTCGAAGAAGCGTTCGCGGGTGATGCCGAACCTCTCGGGGCTGGGCACCTGCAGTTCCTTGTTGATCGCGCGCAGCTCGGTCAGCAGCTTTTCGTTGGCTGCCTCGACGCTGTCGCCCTCGCCCGCCACGCCCATGGCACGCGCGCAGTCGGCATAACGCTCGGGCGCGGCGGGAATCGAGAAGGCGGTGATCGCTGGCAGCAGCATGGCGTTGGACAGCCCGTGCGGCACATGGAAGAAGGCGCCGATGGGCCGGCTCATGCCATGCACCAGCGCCACCGAGGCATTGGAAAAGGCAACGCCAGCCAGGGTCGCGCCGAGCATCATCGCCTCGCGGGCCTGGCGATTGCCGGGCTCGTGATAGGCCGCACGCAGGTTCGGGGCCAACAGCCGCATGGCCTGCAACGCCTGGGCATCGCTGTAGAGGCTGGCCTTGCGGCTGACGTAGGCCTCGATGGCGTGGGTCAGCGCATCGATCCCGGTGTCGGCGGTCACCCGAGGCGGCAGTGAGAGGGTCAGCTCGTAGTCGATCAGCGCAGCCACCGGCATGAAGCCGAGGCCGGCGCAAAGCATTTTCTCGTCGCTGGTTTCGTCAGTGATGATGGTGAAGCGCGTGGCTTCCGAACCGGTTCCGGCGGTGGTCGGAATGGCGATCAGCGGCAGGCCGGCTTCGCTGACATCGCGTGGGAAGCGGTAGTCGCGCATCTCGCCGCCGAACTTGCCGAGGATGCCGATGGCCTTGGCCGAGTCGATCGGGCTGCCGCCGCCGAGGGCAATGATCGAGTCGTAGCTGCCCTGGCGCACCATCTCAACGCCGGCACGAATCGATGCCGCAGTCGGCTCCGGAAGGGTGTCGGCAAAGCAGTCGCTGGGGATGTCGGCCTCGGTCAGGATCTTGCTGATCCGGGTGACATAGCCGAGCTCGACCATCATCCGGTCGGTCACTATCAATGGACGTTTGCAGCCCAGGTTGTGCAGCACGGAAACGATCTGCTGAACGGCGCCGGCGCCGACTTCCATCAGACGCGGCAGGACGATGCGATGGCTCATGGTGCTCTCCGGTGGTGTTCGCGATGCGCTCTGCCAGACAGGGCGCGCTGCACGAACGGGGACCTCGGGTCTCGATTGTTATTTTGAGATGGTTTGTCTCATTTGCAGTCGAGACTAGAAACAATGGCTTCACACGTCAACAGATAATGAGACGTTTCATCTCGTTATAGCTCAACCACAGATGAGCGAGACAGGAGTGCGCGCTCCGGAATACATAGGTCCGGGCAGCTGCTGCAACAGTCTTAGCTGGAAGGGTGTACCTACTCCGAAGCTGGTCGATTGGATTCGACTTGATCGAGCAATTGCTGCAACAGATCGTCCCCCTCGGCCTGCAGACGGCGGCGTGACCGCCAGGCCTGCTCTCGGGCAGAGGCGTCATCGAGACTCGTCATATCCGCATCGACATTGATCAAGGCCGCGCTGATCCCCGCATGAATAAGGATGGCCCCGGCTTGAACATCGCTTTGGACGTTCGGATCGGTACACGACCAGGCTTTGACGGCCAGCTCGAGCGCCTCCAGGCAACAATGCGCCAGCGCCAACGGCACGGCGCAGGCCTGACGAGACGCCGCCTGCTTCTGTTCGGGTTCACCCTTGCGGGCAGCACTCAGGTAGTCACCGAAGGCCTGTATGTCATCGTCAGCGAAAGCACCTGGCCTGCCGAGTAGCGCCTTGACGGCGCGCAGCAACTCGAGACGGCGAGGGTCAGATCCGTGCGCCTCGCTGATACTCAAGCCCTTGGCCACCAGTGCCAGCCCGATGTCGGCCGTGACGGCCGCCGCTGCGCCGCATCCGGGGGTCGGCTGATCAGCCGCAATGGCAGCGCGAAAGTCAGCCAGGGACTGGTCTAGAACGCTTGTCGCCTCGAGCATCTGCAGCCTCCCCTGACCATGATCCGATTGCATTCAGACCGGGGCGGCACACGAGAGTTGCCGGGGTGACGGCTGAGGATCAGCGCTCGTCGCTCAGTAACGTGGGTCTGACGGACATGCCGACGCGCAGCTGGTCCAGCGCCGGCTGGTCGGGTTCGAAGACGATCTTCACGGGTACTCGCTGCACTACCTTGGTGAAGTTGCCGGTGGCGTTGTCCGGCGCGAGAGGAGAGAAGGTGACGCCCGTTGCGGGCGCCAGGCTTTGCACATGGCCGAGGAGTTCCACGCCTGCCAGGGCATCGACACTCAGGCTTACCGGCTGGCCTGCATGGATCTTCGCCACCTCGGTTTCGCGGAAGTTTGCCGTGACGTACAACTCGGCAAGTGGCACGACTGCCAGGAGATTGGAGCCAGGCGCGACGTAGGCGCCAGGGGTAACGGAACGAGCCCCGACTGTACCTGCAAAAGGTGCGCGTATATCGGTATAGGAAAGCCGCAGGGCAGCCTGATCGCGAACGGCCTGCGCCCTGGCGAGGGCAGCCTTCGCCTGGCTGATTTGCGCCTCGATTACGCTGGTTTCCTTGCTGGCGGCTACATGCGCAGCCCGATCGCGATCGACAACCGCGATCCACTGCTGCAATTCAGCACTGGCCTTCTCCTGCTCCTCCCGTGGCACTGCGCCAAGCTTGGATAGTTGCTGGTAGCGCCCGGCGTTGGCCCGCGCGAAGCCGAGCGAGGCGGCGTCGGCGCGGACGGTTGCAGCAGCCTGTTCGATCGAGGCCTGTTGGCGGACCAGCGTCGCTTGAAGATTTTCGATTGCCGCCCGGGCAGCGGCGACATCTGCCTCAGCCGACTGCACGGCGATGCGGTAGTCGCTGTCGTCGATGCGCACCAATAGCTGACCGGGCTGCACGGCTTGATGGTCGTGCACCAGCACCTCGGCCACATGGCCGGCTATCTTCGGCGCAATCCAGGTGGCATCCGCCCGGACATAGGCGTCGTTGGTGCCGGTATTCAACAGGCCCGCAGAGGCATAGATTCCAGCGGCAAGCAGGACGGCAGCAACGGGCAACAGCAAGAGTTTCGCTTTCATAAAGACTCAACGTGGACCGGTAGTGGCGGGTGGTTGTGGCGGGTAAGCCCGGGTCGGCAAAAGCACCAGCAAAAGGAGCATCGAGATCAGCACGGCGATGACGGCCAGGTAGGCATCCGCCATCGCCAGAACGTAGGCCTGGTCGCTGACACGGCCGGCAAGAGCTGCCAGGCTGCCGTTCCAGATCCGGGGCCGCGCCCCTAGTTGGTCGAGCAGAACGAAGGAGTGGAACTGCTCACGATGACTGATGATGGCTTCCATCAGCGCAGCACCGACGACGGTACAAATGCCGCGAATGCCATTAACCATGGCGGAGGCGAACGGCCCTTCCATGGGGTGCACCACCCCGGTGGAAATCATCAGCAGAGGGACGACCACCATCGGCTGGCCAATGGCTTGCAATGCCTGGATCAGATAGAAGTTTTCCACTGCCCAGACGGAGGTCAACTGGCTGCCGGCCAGGCTGGCGATGATCATCAGCACCAGCCCGCCCCCCGCCACCCAGCGAGCATCCACATTCCGTCGATTGATCAGCGTAGCCACCAATGGCGCCATTAACAGTTGCGCCAGCGCGTGCCCCAGCGCCAGTGGCGCGACCTGCACCGGCCGGAAGCCGTGGACCTGGCTCATATACAAAAGCGGCAGGTTGCCAACCGTAACGACCACCATCATCAACGCCAGCGTCGAGACGCCGTAGGTGAAATTGCGCCGGGCGAACAGTTGAAGCTTGATCAACGGCAGGGGATGAAACCACTCATGCAGCAAGAAAAGGGGTAACAGCACCAGCGCACCGACCAGCAATGCCCTGATCAGACCCGAATTCAACCAATCGAGCCGTTCCCCCTGCTCCAGCGCGAGCACCAGGCAGACAATGCCGACGCAGCCCAACAGCGCACCCTGCCAGTCCGCCTGCCTGAATCGTTCCAGGCGCAACGGGTCCTGTGGCAGGCCATAGGCGATCAAGCTGGCACCAAGCAGACAGGACGGAACGATCTGCCAGAACACCCACTGCCAGCCGAGACCTTCAGTCCACAACGCCGACAGTGGCAGCGCGAGATTAGGCCCGAAGGTTGCGGTCAAGGCGTAGGCACCCAGGCCGTAGATCTTCGCGTGCCAGGGCAGAAAGCGCAGTGCTGCGGTCATCAGCAAAGGCGGCAGGGAGCCCGCAGCCAGTCCCTGCAGAACGCGCAACAGAATCAGCCAGTCGCTGTTGGGCGCCAACGGACACAGCACGCCCAAACCGGCGAAAATCAACGTCATCGTGATGCCGAAGCGGCGAAGCGAAAAAGTCACCGCCAGCCAGGGCGCAATGAACAGCGCCGCCACCTCGGCAGCTGCGTAGCTGGCGGTGACCCACGTACCAGCGTCATAACCAATGCCGAAGGCGCCTCGCAGATCCGCAAGAGCAATGGATGTGATTCGGCTGTTGATGCCAGCGGTAAGGGTGGCCAGCAAAACACCGATCAATCCCAGTGCCAGCCTGAAGCTCAAGGGCGTAGGCACCGGCGGGCTTGTTGCGACCGGCGCTGCGGCACTGGGGGTTAGTATTGCAAATGGGACCATAATGAGCGCGACCCGCGGATGGCCGCAGGTTCCAGTAATTGGATGGAAGCTGTTTAACCGGTACAGTGTACCGCCTAATGATACAAACACAACGCAGGCGAGCAGATGGACTTCAGTGAGGCAAACAGCCAGAACGGGACTCGTCGAGGTGCTATCCAGGTGATTGCACGTGCGGCAGCGGTATTGCGTTCTCTTGAAGGTCAGGAAAAAGGATTGAGCCTAGGAGCGATTGCCAAGGCCATCGACCTGCCCCGCTCCACGGTGCAGCGCCTTGTGGCGGCGCTGGAAGTCGAGGGCATGGTGGAAACCGGGCCAGGCGGAATGCGCTTGGGTCCGGCAATCCTGCGGTTGGCATCCGGGGTCAACGCCGATTTCGTCGCGCTGGCGCGCCCGCACTTGCAAAACCTGGCGGAGGCCTGCGATGAAACCGTCTGCCTGACCCAGGCCAAGGGCACCACGCTTGGCATCGTCCACACGGTTATCTCCAACCAGGAGCTGCGCGTGGCGCCGCTGCCCGACAACCTGCTGCAGATGCATGCGACCAGCGTGGGCAAGGCGCTCCTGGCAGGGCTCCCTGACGAAGCCATAGACGACCTGCTGCCCGACCCATTACCGCGGCTCACCGCTCACACCCTCAGCAGCCGCGCTGCGCTGCACGACGAACTTGCCAGAATCCGCCAGGAAGGCTTCGCCTATGATCGGGAGGAGCATGTACAAGGCGTGTGCGCCATCGGTACCGCCCTGTACGCGGGTGGGGGGGCCTACGCGGTATGCATACTGGCCCCCGCCTTCCGCTTCGAATCGTCTGTGGAACGGTTACGCCAGGGGCTGCTCGAGTGCAGGCAGGCGATCGAGCGGAGCTGCGGAATGTAGCCATACCGACGCCTCAGCCAGAGCCACCCGGCTCGGGCTGATGCTGTCGAGACAGCTCAGGCTGCGCTGCTGGTGGCTTTCCAGGCCAGCAACACATCGAGCATGCGGTTGGAGAACGCCCACTCGTTGTCGTACCAGGCCAGCACCTTGACCAGATCTCCTTGGACGCGCGTATGGCTGAGGTCGGCTACGCACGAGGTCGGATGGCTAAAGAAGTCGCGCGAGACCAACGGCAGGTCGTTGCACTCCATCACCCCGAGCGGCAATTTCTGCGCACCGTCACGAAGGATCTGGTTGATCGCCTCGACGCTTCCCGGCGCACGTTCCGCCGTGAAGGTGAGGTCGACCAGCGACACATTCGGCGTCGGCACCCGCACCGCCAGCCCGTCCAGACGGCCGGCGAGTTCGGGCAACACCAGACCGATGGCCTTGGCCGCACCGGTGGTCGAAGGAATCATCGATTCAGCCGCGGCACGGGCGCGGTAGAGGTCCTTGTGCGCCTTGTCCAGCAGGCTCTGGTCGTTGGTGTAGGAGTGCACCGTATTGAGCAAGCCCTGGCGGATGCCCACCGCTTCGTGCAGCACCTTGGCCATCGGCGCCAGGCAGTTGGTGGTGCAGGAGGCGTTGGAGATCACCCGCTGGCTGCCAAGCAGCTCATGGTTGACGCCGTAGACCACGGTCAGGTCCGCGCCATCGAGCGGGTGCGAGGCGAACACCCGCTGGGCACCGGCCTGCAGGTGCTGGTCGATCAGGTCGCGCTTCTTGAATTTACCGGAGCATTCAAGCACCACGTCGACCCCGAGCTGCTTCCACGGCAACTGCGTAGGGTCGCGCTCCTGTAGCAGGCGGATCGACTGACCGCGGATCTGCATCACGTCTTCATGCAGATCCACCTGGCCGTGGAAACGGCCGAAGGTGGTATCGAAGCGCGTCAGATGCGCCATCGCCGACCGCTCGCTGAGGTCGTTGATCGCTTCGATATGGATCTGGTTTTCCAGGTTTCGCTCGAACAGGGCTCGCAGTACAGCTCGGCCGATACGGCCATAACCATTGATAGCAACTCGCAACATGGTGCTCTCCTGGGTCGTTGAGGCTGGTGAAGGTTAGTCGGAGTATCAGCGGTCGCGTTCAGTACCGTCCGACGGAGATCAATGAACCGGGGAAACCCAGGCACCGCTCGTCAGTCGTACACCTCACAGGCCCGTTGCGCTGGGCCTGCCGCACACCGGAAAAAGGGGCACGAGCATGAGCGAGTCAACCCAGCCACCCTGGTGGAAAGGCGCCACGGTTTACCAGATCTACCCGCGATCCTTCGCCGACAGCAATGGCGACGGCATCGGCGACCTGAATGGCGTACTGCGCCACCTCGATCATCTGCAGCAGCTGGGCGTCGATGCGCTGTGGCTGTCACCGATCTTTCGCTCGCCGATGGCCGATGCCGGCTACGACATCAGCGACTACTGCGACATCGACCCGCTGTTCGGCTCGCTTGCCGATATCGACCGGCTGATCGCCGAAGCCCATGCCCGCGATATCCGCGTGCTGCTGGACTTCGTGCCCAACCACACCTCCGATGAACACCCCTGGTTCGTCGAGTCGCGCAGCTCGCGGGACAACCCCAAGCGCGACTGGTACATCTGGCGCGACCAGCCGAACAACTGGCGCGCCGCGCTGGGTGCCGGCAGCGCCTGGACCTGGGACGAGCACACCCAGCAGTACTACCTGCACCTGTTCCTGGCCAAGCAGCCGGACCTCAACTGGCGCAACCCTGAGGTGGTGGAGGCCATGCATGACGTGCTGCGCTTCTGGCTCGATCGCGGCGTGGACGGCTTTCGCATCGACGTCATCCACTGCACCGGCAAGGATTTAAGCTTCGCCGACGACCCGCGTTGCCAGGCCGGCCAGCCGCTGTCGGACTTCAACGACCAGCCCTACAGTCACGAAGTGCTGCGCGGCCTGCGCAAGCTGGTCGACAGCTACCCGGGCGACCGCATGCTGGTAGGCGAGGTGAACATCCGCTCCACCGAGCGCGTGTTGCAGTACTACGGCGCGGGCGACGAGCTGCACCTGGCGTTCAACTTCAATCCGCTCGACGCGCCCTGGGACCCGGTGCTTTTTCGCACCTGCATCCGCGACGTGCAGCACTGGCTGCAACCGGCCGGGGCCTGGCCCACCTGGGTGCTGTCCAACCACGACAACGTGCGCCAGCGCAGCCGTTATCAGGGCTCCGAGCAGGCCGCCCGCGCGGCCGCGGTAATGCTGCTCACCCTTCGCGGTACGCCCTTCATCTATCAGGGTGAGGAGCTGGGGCTGGAGGATGCGCTGATCACCGCTGAAACCCGTGTCGATCCGGGCGGCCGCGATGGCTGCCGCGCGCCCATCCCCTGGCAGGCCGAGCCACCCCATGGCTGGAGCGGCGCCAAGCCCTGGCTGCCCTTCCCACCCGAGGCCGACGAGCTGGCGGCCGAGCGTCAGACCGGCGCAGCCAATTCGATCTTCTCGCTTTACCGGCGCCTGCTCGCTGCGCGCAAGGCAAGCCCTGCGCTGCATCACGGCGATTTCGAGGAGCTGCCCTCGCACCCGGAAGTGCTGGCCTATCGCAGACAACTCGACGGCGATCAACGGCTGGTGTGCATCAACTTCGCCGAGCAGCCCCACGCTTACCCACACGCAGGCCACTGGCAGGTGGAAATCGCCAGCGACGGTGTCGGTGAAGGCGAGCCCTATGCCGGCACCCTTAACCCAGGGCAAGCGCTCCTGCTGCGCCCAATGGAGAACTGAACATGCGCCCACTCTGGTACCGCAACGCCGTGATCTATCAGATCGACCCCAGCCTCTTTCGCGACAGCAATGGCGACGGCTGCGGAGACCTGCGGGGCATCACCGAACGGCTGGATTACATCCGTGGGCTGGGCGCCACCGCCATCTGGATCATGCCCTGCTACGACTCTCCATTCCTCGATGCCGGCTATGACGTCACCGACCATCTGCAGATCGCGCCCCGTTTCGGTGATCTGGCCGACATGGTTGCGCTGCTGGAAAAAGCCGAGGAACTGGGCCTGCATGTGATTATCGAGCTGCTGGTCCAGCACACCTCCAGCGAACACAAGTGGTTCCAGGAGGCGCGCCGCGACCGGGACTCGCCCTACCGCGACTACTACATCTGGGCGGACGAGCCGGACGACTCCATGGCGCCGATCTTTCCCACGGTCGAGGACAGCATCTGGACCTGGGATGAGGAAGCCGGCCAGTACTACCGCCACCTGTTCTACAAGCACGAGCCGGACCTGGATCTGGCCAACCCGCGCGTGATCCATGAGATCGAACGGATCATGTCGTTCTGGCTGCGCCTGGGCGTATCCGGTTTTCGCATCGACGCGGCCGTGCACATGGTCCGCCAGGCCGGCGGCGGTGACCTGAAAAAAGGCTACTGGCTGCTTGAGCATATGCGCGACTTCGTCACCATGCGCCGCCCCGAAACGGTACTGCTCGGTGAGATCGACACCGACCCGGAAAAGTACGTCGAGTATTTTGGCGACGAGGCCGACCGCGTCACCCTGCTGCTGGATTTCTGGACCAACAACCACCTGTTCCTGGCACTTGCCCGTCAGCAGGCAGAACCCCTGACCCGTGCGCTCAACAGCCAGCCCGTGCCGCCCAGCCATTCGCAGTACGCGTTGTGGATTCGCAACCATGACGAACTGAGCCTCGACCGGCTGGAAGAAAGCGAGCGCAACGAGGTGATGGACACCTTCGCGCCCGACCCGAAGATGCGCGCCTACAACCGCGGCATCCGTCGGCGCCTCGCGCCCATGCTCGATGGCGACGAGCGCCGCATCGCCGCCACGCATGCCTTGCTGTTCTCGCTGCCCGGCACGCCGATCATCCGCTACGGCGAGGAAATCGGCATGGGCGACGACATGGAGCGCCCGGAACGGCAGGCCGTCCGTACGCCCATGCAGTGGTCCAACGAGCCCAACGCAGGGTTTTCCTGCACCAGCGGTGAGCTGGCTGCACCCTTGATCGATGAAGGGCCGTTCACCTTCGAGAAAATCAATGTGTTCGCCCAGACCCTGCGCAGCGATTCGCTGATGGCGCGCACCGGCAACATGATTCGCACCCGGATCGGGTTGCGTGAGATCGGCATCGGCAAGCGCTCCACCGTCGAGGTCGATGACCCGGCCGTGTTTGCCATTCGCCATGACAACGGCTCGACCGTGCTGATGCTGGTCAACCTGGCGGACCAGGAAACGACGGTGACCATCGAAGCCGACGACCTGCAGGACATGGTCGATGTGCTCGCCGACTGCAACTACGACCAGCCCGAAGGCTCGCCACTGAAGATTCGCCTCGGGCCATACGGCTACCGCTGGCTGCGGCGTAAACAGCAACTGTTCGGGTGAACCAGATGATCCAGCTGCTTGATGCTCCACACTGGCGCGCCTGGCATGGCGAAGAATTCCCCCATGACTGCTGGCATACCGCAGATGGCGCGCTCCATGCCATCGCCGGTACGCGGCGCGTCGACCTGATCTCCCGGCAACGTTATCGGGACTTCATCCTGCGCTTCGAATTCGCCCTGCCCTTTGCGGGCAATTCCGGCGTGTTCTGTTGCGTGGACGAGGATGCCGAACTCAGCTGGCACAGCGGCCCGGAGATGCAGCTGCTCGATGACCGCGGTCATCCCGATGGCCGAGAGCCCACCACACGCAACGGTGCGCTGTATGGGGTGCTCCGGCCTGAGCTGGAAACGCAGATCGAGCCTGAGCGATTCGTGGAAGCGGCGCTCAGCGTACGCAGAGGGGAGGTCGAGCATTGGCTGGATGGGCAACGGGTGCTGCATTACCGTCTCGATGACCCGGCCCTGCGCGAACGCATTAGCCACAGCAAATTCAGCGGCTATCCAGGCTTCGCCCAGGCCAGGGAAGGCCATGTGGTGCTGCAGCACCATGGCGAGGCGGCGCGCTTTCGCCGCCTGTCGATCGAAACACCGGACTGAACGGTCCACTTGGACCCGCGCACGGAATTAGGCGAGAATGCGCGGCTTTCCAGGCTGCGGAACGCAGTGACGAACAAGAGCTGGATCGATACGGGCTGGGCGCTCGCCTCCATGGCGCAGCGCCCATCTGGTTTTCAGCACCATGACTCGTCAGGCAAACCCGGCCGCTCACGCTTGAGGTAGCGCGTCTGTGGACCAGCTGAAACAGAAGATCCGTAACGAAGGCATCGTACTCTCCGACCGCGTACTCAAGGTCGATGCCTTTCTGAACCACCAGATCGATCCGCTGCTGATGCAGCAGATCGGCCAGGAATTCGCCCGCCGGTTCCGCGACGAAGGGATCACCAAGATCGTGACGATCGAAGCCTCCGGCATCGCTCCGGCGATCATGGCCGGCCTGGAACTGGGTGTGCCGGTAATCTTCGCGCGCAAGCATCAGTCGCTGACCCTGACCGATCACCTGCTGACCGCCTCGGTGTACTCCTTCACCAAGCAGGTCGAAAGCACCATCGCGATCTCCACCAACCACCTATCGCCCAGTGACCGGGTACTGGTCATCGACGACTTCCTCGCCAACGGCAAGGCGGCCAAGGGGCTGATATCGATTATCCAGCAGGCCGGTGCAAGCATCGCCGGGCTCGGTATCGTCATCGAGAAGTCCTTCCAGGCCGGTCGCCAGGAGCTGGAAGAAGCGGGCTTCCGTGTCGAATCCCTGGCCCGCGTGGCCGCCCTCAGCGACGGCCAGGTGGTGTTCGTCGAGTAAGCGTAGCGCCTACTCCTTGCGCCATAGCTCGACCAGCGCGCCCTGGGTGCCCGCAACCGGATCGCTCACCGGCACACCGACCCGCTGGGCACGGGCTCGCGCCTCATCGTGGCTGCCTTCATCCGGGCGCAGCAGGTCATACTCCTGATCCACCGGGTAGCCACCCACCACTTCAAAATCATCGCTGGCGCTGAGCTGGCAATGACCGGTTCCGGCCGGCAGCACCAGGGCATCGCCGGCACTCACCTCGACTTCCTGGCCTTGCTCGCCGCCGAGCATCAACCGTGCCGAGCCGCGTGATACGCCGAGCACCTCATGGGCCGTGGAGTGGTAATGGTGATATTCGAAAACACCCGCACGCCACTGCGCTGGCCAGAGGTGACTGTTGAACAGGTTTTCGAACGCACCGGCGTAATCGCCATCAGCCAGGGGCAACTGACGGTACACCAGTACCGGATGCGAGCTGTTGGGCGTGCGACCATCACTGGCGAAGTGCAGTTGCTCGGGTTGGGGGGCAGAACTGGGCATGGCCACCTCATCTTCTTGCCTGAACCGGCATCGACGCGGTCCAGGGAACGGGTTTCCAGATTCGACCCGGCGCCACCCGGCTTTTCTCCCCTCCAGATACGACAAAGCCGCCCGGAGGCGGCTCTGTCTGACCGGCTGAAGCTTAGAGACCGGACATATGCTTGATGGCGGCCATCAGCTCGTCATCCGAGCAATCGGCGCAGGTGCCCTTCGGCGGCATCGCGTTGATACCTGTGATGGCATGCTGCAAGAGGACGTCAAGACCGCCCTTCTCGTCGGCCCGCGCTTGCCAGGCGGCTGTGTCGCCCACTTTTGGCGAATTCAGCAGACCGGTGCCATGGCAGGCGTTGCAGAACTTGCCAACCACCGCCTCGCCGCTGCGTGCAGCGCCGCCGGCTGCAGCAGTAGCCGGACCGGCCGCTGCGCACTCTTCGCCTTGAATACAGACTTCGCCTACCGGCTTGAGGCGCTCGGCGATGTCATCATTGGTCGCAGCCTGAGCGCTCACTGCCCACAGGGCGACTACGGCAGCCTGCGCTACCAGGATCTTCTTAATCAGGTTCACCTTATACCCTCATGTGGCTAGACACGCCCGCGGCCACGGTATCGCGAGCGGCGGTCAGTATAACGGCAAGCCCTGCCCGCCGAAACAATACGAAAGGCCCTGTCATCCCCAGCGACGCTTTGTCGCAGCGACCCGCGACCTTGGTCGGGTTCAGCGGAACACGCTAGAAATTGGCAGGTGTGGTCGCGCTGATCAGCCTCGCCGGCGCGTCGAACGGATTGCGAAAACGATGCGGCTTGCTGCTCTCGAAGTAGTAGCTGTCGCCAACTTCGAGGACATAGGTCTGTCCACTTACGGTCAGCTCCAGCCGCCCTTCGACCAGGATCCCAGCCTCTTCGCCCTGGTGCGCGAGCATGTCCATCCCGGTGTCGGAACCGGGCGGATAGGTTTCCGTCAGGAATGCGATCGCTCGTCCCGGATGGGCCTTGCCGACCAGCTTCATGCTGACCGCCCCGTCGGAAATATCGATCAGCTCTTCCGCCTTGTAGACCACCTGGGTATCGCTGTCCTGGTCGAAATCCGGGGAAAAGAACTCCACCAATGACATGGGTATGCCACTCAGCACCTTTTTCAGCGAACTGATGGATGGGCTGACAGAGTTCTTCTCGATCATGGAGATCGTGCTGTTGGTAACGCCTGCACGTTTGGCGAGTTCACGCTGGGACACTCCCTTGAGCTTGCGGATGGTTTGCAGTCGTAGACCGACGTCCAATACGGGAGCCCCCAATCAAGAGCGATGGCAGAGGGCGCTATGATGGCGAGGGCGTTCAGTATTTTCAACACACCGGGGCGAAATGACGAATCGCCCCGGCTGGGGTCAGGCCGGCAGTGCGGCCACAACCGAGAGTTCCACGAGGATTTCAGGCTCGCATAGCTTGGCTTCGACCGTCGCGCGCGCAGGCGCTACGCCCTCCGGCAACCATGTATCCCAGACAGCGTTCATCCCGGCAAAGTCGGCATCGATGTCCTTGAGGTAAATGGTTACCGAGAGGAGGTGCTGCTTGTCGGTACCAGCCTCGGCCAGCAGGCGCTCGATGTTTTCCAGCGTCTCGCGGGTCTGCTGTTCGATGCCGGCGTTCATGTCCTCACCCACCTGACCGGCCAAGTAAACCGTACTGCCATGAACGACGATCTGGCTCATGCGAGCGTTAGTGTGCAGGCGCTGTATGGGCATGCTTGTGCGACTCCTTGGTTGTGCCATAGCGGGAAATATCCAGGCCGTCGGTGCTTATCCGGGTGCGCTTGTTCGCCAGCAGGTCGGCGAGCAGACGGCCGGATCCGCAGGCCATGGTCCAGCCAAGGGTACCGTGACCGGTGTTCAAATACAGGTTGCGGTACGCCGTGGCACCGATGATCGGCGTACCGTCCGGCGTGGCTGGACGCAAACCGGTCCACAGCTCAGCCTGGCGAGGGTCGCCACCCAGGGGGAACAGGTCACCGACGACCATTTCCAGGGTTTCCCGGCGCCGCGGGTTGAGCGAAAGATCATGCCCGGCGATTTCAGCCATGCCACCCACTCGGATGCGCTGGTCGAAACGGGTGATTGCAACCTTGTAGGTTTCGTCGAGCACTGTGGACACCGGCGCCATCGCGGGATCGCTGATCGGCACAGTCAGGGAGTAGCCCTTGAGCGGATAGACAGGGGCATGGATACCAAGCGGCTTGAGCATCTGCGGGCTGTAGCTGCCCAGCGCGAGCACGTAGCGATCGGCCTTCTCGAGCTTGCCGTCGATCCAGATGCCGTCTAGTCGATCACCGGCGTACTCGAGGCGCTGGATGTCCTGGTTGAAGCGGAACTCCACCCCCAATGCGCGCGCCATGTCCGCCAGTTTGGTGGTGAACATCTGACAGTCGCCGGTCTGGTCGTTTGGCAGGCGCAGGGCACCGCTGAGCTTGTCTGACACCCTGCCCAGTGCCGGCTCGGCGCGTGCAATGCCGGCGCGGTCGAGCAGTTCGAAAGGCACGCCGGATGCTTCCAGCACGGCGATGTCCTTGGCGGCGTTGTCCAGTTGCGCCTGGGTACGGAACAGCTGGGTGGTACCGCACTGCCGACCTTCGTAGTCGATACCGGTCTCGGCACGCAGCTCATCGAGGCAATCACGGCTGTACTCGGACAGGCGCACCATGCGCTCCTTGTTCACCGCGTAGCGCGCCGCCGTGCAGTTGCGCAGCATCTGCGCCATCCACAGGTACTGCTGGATGTCGCCGGTGAGCTTGATGGCGAGCGGCGCATGGCGCTGCATCAGCCATTTGATGGCTTTCAGCGGCACTCCGGGTGCGGCCCAGGGCGAGGCGTAGCCAGGAGACACCTGGCCCGCATTGGCGAAGCTCGTCTCCATGGCTACGGCCGGCTGACGATCAACCACCACCACCTCGAAGCCGGCCCTCGCCAGATAGTAGGCACTGGTGGTTCCGATCACACCGCCACCCAGGACAAGAACACGCATCGCCGCCTCCCACCCGTAAGCTAACGGGCTTTATCGAATCATTGTTGAGACGGAGTATAGAAAGCGCCTGGTAGTGGTTTTCGCTATATAAAAGGCTATATTTGCGATTTATTCACGCCGCTAACGGCAACTACAGAGGCGATACGCCTATGCGGACCAAGCATCAGACCCGGCGCGAGCTGGACAAGATCGACCGCCAGATCCTCCGCCTGCTGCAGGCCGAAGGGCGGATGCCGTTTACCGAGCTGGGCGAGCGTATCGGCCTGTCGACCACGCCGTGTACGGAGCGTGTCCGACGTCTGGAGCGCGAAGGCATCATCATGGGCTACACCGCACGGCTGAATCCGCAGCATCTGAAAGGCGGATTGCTGGTGTTCGTCGAAATCAGCCTGGCCTACAAGTCCGGTGACATCTTCGAGGAGTTCCGCCGTGCCGTGCTCAAGCTGCCACATGTGCTGGAATGCCATCTGGTGTCGGGTGATTTCGACTACCTGATCAAGGCGAGAATTTCGGAAATGGCTTCATACCGCAAGCTGCTCGGCGACATCCTGCTCAAGCTGCCCCATGTGCGCGAATCCAAGAGCTACATCGTCATGGAAGAGGTCAAGGAATCGCTCGAACTGCCGGTGCCGGAATAGAGCCGTAAGCAACCGTGAGCAGCCTGATTTGGCTTCAGTCCCGCGCTGCTTTTGCTCTGCAATAAACATCCGGTCTACCCTTCGGCCCATGCAAACCGTACAAGGCTCGACCATGACGACCCGACAACCGACCGCACCCGCACAGCTCCACGCCCCGTCCTACTACGCTGCAAGCGCCAATCGGCCGTTGGCATTCGCGCCCCTGCAGGGCGAGCAGAAGGCGGACGTGTGCATCATCGGCGGCGGTTTCAGCGGCCTGAACACCGCCATCGAGCTGGCTGAGCGCGGCCTGTCCGTGGTGTTGCTGGAAGCCCATCGGATCGGTTGGGGCGCCAGCGGCCGTAACGGCGGCCAATTGATCCGTGGCGTCGGGCATGACGTCGAGCAATTCCAGCCAGTGCTGGGTGACGATGGCGTGGACAGCCTCAAGCGCATGGGCTTCGAGGCGGTGGACATCGTCCGCCAGCGCATCGAGC
This sequence comes from Stutzerimonas stutzeri, assembly GCA_002387205.1. GTDB lineage: Bacteria > Pseudomonadota > Gammaproteobacteria > Pseudomonadales > Pseudomonadaceae > Stutzerimonas > Stutzerimonas stutzeri_N. The sequence goes on from DGLA01000022.1 coordinate 123,880, forward strand.
GCTATGGCATCGAGTGTGATCTGACCTGGGGCTACTGCGACCTGGCGACAAAGCAACGTCATGTCGAAGGCTTTGAGGCCGATTACGCCGACCTCCAGCGCCTGGGCTATCCCCATCCGTTGCGGCGCGTACCGAAAGAGGGCTTGGGCGACGTCATCGGCTCGGATCGTTACATCGCAGGCTTGATCGACATGGGCTCCGGCCATCTGCACCCGCTCAATCTGGCGCTGGGAGAAGCGGCAGCGGCAGAATCACTGGGCGTACGGTTGTACGAAGAGTCCACCGTCGAACGAATCCAATACGGACCGCAGCTTCAGGTACACACGGCGCGGGGCAGCGTCCGTGCTGGGCAGCTGGTCCTGGCCTGCAACGCTTATCTGGGCAAGCTGAACACATCGCTTGCGGGCAAGGTGTTGCCGGCCGGCAGCTATATAATCGCCACCGAACCACTGCCGGAGGCGCTCAGAAGCCAATTGCTGCCGCAGAACATGGCCGTCTGCGACCAGCGGGTGGCGCTGGATTATTTTCGCCTGTCGGCTGACGGGAGACTGCTGTTTGGCGGCGCCTGCCATTACTCGGGACGCGACCCGAAAGACATCGAGGCCTATATGCAGCCCAAGATGCTGAAGGTGTTTCCGCAGTTGCAGGGCACCCGCATCGACTTCCAATGGGGCGGCATGATCGGCATTGGCGCCAATCGCCTGCCTCAGATCGGTCGGTTGCAGGACCAGCCCAACGTTTATTACGCCCAGGCCTACGCCGGGCACGGCTTGAACGCCACGCATCTGGCCGGTCGACTCCTGGCCGAAGCCATCACCGGACAGGCTGAAGGCCGTTTCGACCTGTTCGCTCGCGTGCCGCACCCGACCTTCCCCGGCGGCCAACGCCTGCGCTCACCACTGCTGGCGCTGGGCATGCTCTGGCACCGGCTAAGGGATCAGTTCTGAATTCTGCCGTTGCGCTGACGTCCAAGCTGTCGAGGAATAACAATCGACAGGAGTGACCCTGCGCATGCGTCTGCTACTCGTGGCAGTGCTGTTCCTGGCTGGCTGCGCCGGCCAGATCACCCCCACCCCGCCATCTTATGCATTGCCGAGCCACCACTCTGCGCTGGCCCGGCAAGTCGAGACGCTGGCAGCCGAGCAGCCTACGGGCACGTCCGGCTTTCGACTGCTGTCCGACAGCGCCGATGCCTTTGCAGCGCGTATGGAGATGATCCGCCATACCCAGACCAGCCTCGATGTGCAGTATTACATCGTCCATGACGGACTCAGCACGCGAGCATTGATCGACGAAGTGCTGCGCGCCGCCGACCGCGGCGTCAGGGTCCGGCTGCTACTCGACGACACCACCAGTGATGGCGGCGACTACCAGATCGCCACTTTGGCGGCGCACCCGAACATCCATATCCGCGTATTCAACCCGCTGCACCTTGGCCGCAGCAATGCCATCACCCGATCGCTCGGACGATTGCTGAACCTTTCACAACAACACAGGCGGATGCACAACAAGCTGATGCTGGCCGACAGCAGCCTGGTCATCGTTGGGGGGCGCAATCTGGGGGACGAGTATTTCGACGTGGATCTGGGGTTCAACTTCGCCGACATCGACCTGCTCGCAGCCGGGCCGGTCGCCGCAGAACTGGCGGTGAGTTTCGACCAATACTGGAACCATCAGCTCAGCGTGCCGATCCAGCAGTTTCTGCGCAATCCGCCCAACAGCGTCGACCTTCAACAGGCGCGCCATGACATTGCGCGCTACCTGCAGGCTGAACGTCGCAAACAGGATCGTCGTTTCCAGCACCTGATGGGCAAACTGCAGGCACCGCTGCTTCAATCCTGGCTGGCTGAGCTGATCTGGGCGCCAGGCAAATCGATGTGGGACCATCCCGACAAGATCGAAGCAGCCGGCATCCCGGATGAAAGTCTGCTCCTGACCACTCAGCTGCAGCCGAGCCTGGACGGCGTCCGGCGCTCGATGACCCTGATCTCCGCTTATTTCGTACCGACCAGCGAAGGCGTCGAATACCTTGCCAGCCACGCCAACGACGGTGTCGCCGTGCAGGTCCTGACGAACTCCCTCGAAGCCACCGATGTGCCAGCGGTCCACGGCGGATATGCACCCTATCGGGTCGCATTGTTGAAGGCCGGAGTCCGGCTGTTCGAGCTGCGCCGACAACCGGATCAGGAAATCCTGTACAGCCTCAGCGGCGATTCGGAATCGAGCCTGCACAGCAAGGCGGCCGTGCTCGACCGCGAGCGGGTGTTTCTCGGCTCGCTGAACTTCGATCCGCGCTCGGTCCTATGGAATACCGAGGTCGGCATACTGATCGACAGCCCCACCCTGGCCAACGAGGTCCATCAGCTGTCGCTGGAAGGCACGTCTCCCGCCGTCAGTTACGAGGTAAGGCTGATCGAGCGCAATGGCGAAGAGCAACTGGTCTGGGTCGCCGAAGATGAGGGGCAACGCAAGGTGCTGTTGCGCGAGCCCGGAGGTGCCTGGCGGCGGTTCAATGCATGGCTCAGCGAAGCCATCGGCCTGGAGCGGATGCTCTAGCTGGTAGCCGGTAAAAGTTTCGTGTCACTTTGGCCAATATTGCCTCGCAAATGGCCGCGCTCGGGTAATTCACCCCTTGGAGTGACACCAGAGTGCCATTCCTTGACTAGGCTACGGAGCTGACAATGCGCAGCCCGCACCGGCCGCGCACCTGCTTCTATAAAAATAAAAAGGAGCGCGACATGCCTCATCGCACATGGCTATGGATGGCGGTCTTGCTGGGCTGCTGGTGGCCAGCCCTGCTCAACTCCGCCCAGGCTCAACCATTCACCGCGCTGGAAAACATGCAGATCCATGCCAACCGCGCCACCAGCAGTCTGCTGCTCTATCGCGGCGAAGGCTTTCAAAAAGCGCATCTGACCCGGATGGAAAACGACCTCCAGGCGCTGGCAGCTACGGTCAGCCAATTCCAGGCGGCAAGCAGCGAGCTTCGCGAGCTTCACCGCCATCTGCAAACCACGCTACGCGAGGGTGCAGGGTTCGGCCATGAGGAAGACGACATGCCATGGGGCTGGCCCTTGCAGATGAGCAAGGCATTACGCGATTTCCTGACTGCCGTTCGCAGCCAGCAGGGCGCAGACGGCAGTGCCGAGCTGCCAGCCAAGGTCGAATACCTCGCTGTGCAGTATCTGAGCCGCGCCTATGTCGGGTCATTCGAAACCGCGCGCGAGCAACCGGACACCTACCTGGGTCAGGACGAACGGCGACTGGTGCCGTCGATTGACAGCCAGCTGGCCTTGCTGGACAGCAAGGCCGACCCCGCCATTGCCAGGCTGAAGACCCGCTGGAGTTTCCTGAAAGTCGCGCTGGAAGACATGAACAGCGGCACCAACAGCTTCAACACCGCCTCCGGCCGACCCTTCGCCCCGATCATGGTCGACCGCCATACCCGCAGTCTTAGCGACCAATGGATGGCGCTCGCTCCGTGACTCGACTCATGCGTCGAGCGGGCGTCGACGCACCTGCACCGGCCCGACGCGGGCCTCGATGGCCAGACGCAGCGGTTCGCGGCAGCCCAGCATGAAGCCGAGTTCGGCAGCCACGAACAGAGGTCCGATGATCAGACCGGTCAGGTCGTCGACAAACGCCGGCTTGCGCCCCTCGAAGTAGTGGCCGACAAACTGGATGACCCAGCCCACCACAAACAAGCCCAGCCCGGCGCTCAGCCAGACTGCTGTGGCTGCCTGCGCCAGTACCGCACCGACCCAGACACTGGCCAGCAATACCAGCGCCATGATCGCGGCGAAACGCAGATCCAGACGCAAGTAGAACAAGGTCGCGGCCAGCGCAACCAGCGCGGCCGGGCTTAGCCAGACACCGACATCCATACCCGGCCGGGACAACAGTACCGCTACCGCAACGACAATCATCGGAATGCCAATGAAGTGGCTGAGCAGGTTGCGCGGATCGCGATGGTAGGCCGCGTACTGCGCCAGGTGTTCGGTAAGGGTCTTCATTGCATGCTCCGGTTTTGCCTGCCACAAGCTTAGTCAGCTCGCCGGCATGCCGGGTGGCGATGGCCCGTCAGTGAGTGCCAAACACCACCGCGCTTCGGCCATCGACGGCTACCGGCCGCTAGGGTTCCGGCCGGTAGCCCAGCCGCAGGCCACCCCAGTGCCGGCCGCGAACATGGATCGGCACCGAGAGGTCGTGCATCAACTCACCGGTATCCCTGCTATAGGTCTGCAGCAGCACCTTGCGCTCATGACTGCCACAGCGCCCTCCGGTGCGATCGTTGAACAGCCGCTTGCTCCGACTCTTGACCCGGTCAATCGCAGGATCGCCCACCGGCGGCTGGCTGAACGCACGGTTGTGCGTGGGCACATAGCCTTCTGGTGTGGTGGCGATGGCATAGACCAGCGCGTCGTTGCGCGTGAGCAGCGGTTCCTGGATCGCTGGCAGGACCTGGTCGGCGTAACGGTCGAAGCGAGTGTGATAACGCACCGGATCGGTGCCCGCCTGCGCCTTGTAGTTGCGATCGAACAGATCATCGACCGTCAGCCGTCCGGCCTCCAGATCCGCCTCGAAACGCGCAGCGATCGCCGCGGCGCCCTCCTGCGCCAGGTCGAAGATGCGCTGATGATAGTCGTCGAGCTGGACTTCGGCGAGCTGTTCACTGACTGCCTCTGCCTGACCGACGAGGTTCTCCGCCGCCTGTTCCAGCTGCTGGGTCTGAGCCTCGCTGTCCAGCGCATCGCCACGCAGCTGATCCAGCGCAACGAACAGCTGGGTCAGCCGCTCATGATTGCTGGCCGTGCCCGAAGTGATCTCCGCCACCTGCTTTTCGACATCGCCGGCCAACTCAGCGATGCCGGTGAGCTGCGCACCCGTTCCGGCAATCTGTTCGGCCGCTTCGTCGAGCTCGCTGGCCTGTTGCTGGATATGCGTGACCACCGCCTCGCTCTGCTGGCGGATATCGCCAACCATTCGCCCGACCTCTTCGGTCGCGGTACTGGTGCGTCCAGCGAGATTACGCACCTCATCGGCCACCACGGCAAAGCCGCGCCCGGCCTCACCGGCCCGGGCAGCCTCGATCGCCGCATTGAGCGCGAGTAGGTTGGTCTGACTGGCGATAGCCTGAATCACATCGGTGATCTGGCGGATCTCTTCGGTGCGCGCCGAGAGTCCATCGAGTAACTCACGGCTGGACTGGGTCTGTGCGCTGAGTGCCTGCATGCGTTCGATGGCGTCCTGCAGCGCCGCACGGCCCGTGTCGCTGCTTCGCCGCACCGCTTCGGCGGCCTCCAGGGCCTGGCGGGCACGGCTGGCGCTGTCCTGCTCGGTCGCGGTCATCGCCTCGGCCCCATTGGCGATTTCGCTGATGGCGACCAACTGTGACTTCAGGCGTGCCGCCAACTGCTCGGCGCTATACGAGACCTGGGCCGCCGACAGCGCGTTATGGCAGGTGTGACGTGACAGCCTGCTGCTCAGCGCAGCGAAACCCGAAGCATCAGCCTCGGCCGCGGGCGACTCGGCAGTACGCACGCGCCCCGTCCAGAACCAGGGCATGAGACCAAGCAACAGCATCGGCACCGCTACCAGGTAGAACGGTGGCTCCAGGAAGCGATAAACCAGCAACAGCCCAAGCAGAGCCACGGCATGAAGCAGACAGGCCCAGGGGTGAAGAAGGAGATAAGGGCGCATGGATGGCCTCTTGTTGTCATCCGGAAAAGGGGGTTGTACCACCTCTGCCACCAATGACCAGTATCCCTTGGCAGCAACCGGCCTGAACGCCGGTTACCGGGTTAACGGCAGCAACCGACGTTCCTTGAGCTGGATAGCTAATGAATGCAAGCCGCATTCAGCACGGCATATCGGGCGCCGCCAGCGGCAGGCCGAGCTGCACCCGCCGGCGCAGCCAGGGGCTGGGCCGGTAGCGCGGTTCGTTGCCATAGCACGCCTGCATATTTTCCAGTATCGCCAGGATTCTCGCCGGGCCGTAGTGTTCGGCGAAACCCAGCGGGCCCTTGGGGTAGCCCAGGGCGAGCTGAACGGCGCGGTCGAGCGTCTGCGGCGTCGCGATGCCTTTCTGAGCGATCTCGCAGCCTAGATTGACGATGCTGGCCACGATGCGCTGACTGACGAATCCGGGTGAGTCGTTGATCACCTCGACCGGCACGCCATCAGCGCCCAGGGCCTGGCGGGCCTGTGCCTCCAATACCGGATCGAGGGCCGGTTGACGCATCAGCACACGACGCTTGTCGAGATCGCTGAAGGTATCCAGGGCCAGGGTTCGAACCGCTGGTAAGCCCAGCCGCTCGATGCACTGGCTGGCATCCTCGCCCAGCGGAGTAATCAGGCAGACCGCCTGGTCCGACGGTTCGCTGCCAGACTCCAGCACGACACCTGCCTGCTGCAGAAGCCCGCCGACACGCGCTCGAAGTTCGGGCTCGATGCTGTCGAGCCAGAAGGGCCGATCGATGGTTACCGGATCGAAGCGAGGCTCGGGCGAGCGAATCTGCTGACTCTCTTCGTAACGATAGTAGCCTTCACCGGTCTTGCGCCCCAGCAATCCCGCCGCTACCCGTTGTGCGGCCAGGTAAGACGGCGTATAGCGCGGATCGCTGTAGAACTGGTCGTGCACCGACTCCATCACCGCATGGGAAATGTCGAGACCGGTGAGGTCGAACAGCTCGAACGGCCCCATACGAAAGCCCGGACCGTCCCGCAGGATGCGGTCGATCTGCTCGGGCGTGGCGATGCCTTCGCTGAGAATACGCTGGGCCTCGGTGCCATAGGCGCGGCCGGCATGGTTGACCAGAAAGCCGGGGGTGTCCGGCGTGATCGCCGGGAAATGCCCGGCCTGCTCGGCCAGCTGAACCAGCCGCTGGATGACTGCCGGATCGGTGCGTTCACCACGCACCACTTCGACGAGCTTCATCAGCGGCACGGGATTGAAGAAATGAAAACCCGCCACCCGCTCAGGCCGCGAGCAGGCGCTGGCGATGCGGGTGACCGATAGCGACGAGGTATTGGTGGCAAGTACGGCATCAGCCGCGATCAGGCTTTCCAGCTCGACAAACAGGCTCTGCTTCGCTTCGAGGTTCTCGACAATGGCCTCGATCAGCAGATCGCAGCCCGCCAGCTCTGTCAGCTTATGTGCCGGCTGCATGCGCTCGATGGTCGCCTGCAGCTCATCGGCTGACATGCGGCCCTTGGCAACGCTCCGCTCGAGCAGCCCGCGGTTGAATTGCAGAGCCTGATCGATCGCCTCGGAGCGGCTGTCATAGAGCCAGACACGCTGCCCGGCTCCGGCGAACAGTTGCGCTATGCCGCGCCCCATCGCGCCGGCGCCGATGATGCCGATACGGGAAAACATGCGAACCTCCTGGTTTGGACGGTTGGTGCCGCACCAGATATTTCGCAGTGCGGAATGGCATTCCGATTAATTGACCAAGAGCCTAAAGACTGCCAGTCTCGTCTGCAAGCCATCCGTAACCAGAACCATCATGCCCACATCCGAATACACGCCCGAGTTACTGCGGGAAACCCAAGCAACGGTCACCGGCTTTTTCCAGGATGTCGGCTGTGAACTGGTCGCCTATGGCCAGGGCCATGCCGTCATCGCCTTGAACCTGCAGCCGCGACACCTGAACAATGCCAGCAACATGCACGGCGGCGTGATGGCAACCTTGATGGATGTGGCCATGGGCCTCTGTGGCACCTGGGAGCCGGACCCGGCCCAGCGGCGGGTCGCAACCACCTTGTCGATGAGCCTCAATTTCAGCGCTCCGGCCTCTGCTGGCAGCCGCGTCAGGGCGGTAGCGAAATGCCGCTCGGGTGGGCACAAGATCTTCATGGCCGGCTGCGACCTGCTGGACGAGAACGACCGCCTGATTGCATTCGGAGAAGGCGTCTTCAAGCGTGGCGCGCTGCGCAGCGAGCTGCCCCGCTAAATGACGCTGCTGCTACCGCTGGCGTTGCTCCTCGAACTGCTGTCACTCGCCACGCGGCTGCAATCGCTGAGCATTCTCAGCGGCACACTGCTTGCGACGTTTTTCGTCTGGCACTGGCGCTCGTTGATGCCCTATCCGCGCAGGCTCGGCATGGTCACGCTGGCACTGCTTGGATATTGGCTGCTCAGTGGCGAGGCCCACCTCCAGCAGGCCGCGCGAATGCTATCTTCGGCCGCGTATTACGCTGCGTTCATCGGCGCCCTGGGCCTCATGCACTGCGTGGTAAAGCGCCTGCACCAGCTCAGCGAACTGCACAGACGCCTCCTTGCCGGTCCGCGCCCCTGGCTTTATCCCAGCTATCTGCTGAGCACCTTCGCGATCAGTTCGATCCTCAGTTTCGGCATGCTCAACCTGATCTGCGGCTCGCTTGAGCGCCACCTCGAACGTCGCCCCTACAGTGATCTTCAGCGTCTGGAGGGTCGGCGCGGCGTGATGGTCACGTCGCTACGCGGATTTGCCCTGGTGCCCCTGCTGGCCCCAACCAGCGTGGCGGTAGCGATCCTGACGCGTGAGCTGCCAGGCCTCAGCTGGAGCGCGCTGCTGCCTTTCGGCCTGCTGGGCGGCCTTCTGCTCCTGCTGTTCGGCTGGCCTGAGGAAAACCGGCGCCTGCAGTTTCTGGCGGACACCATTCCTGACGAGCCCCAGGCGCAACCGGAGGGCAGCAGATTTCGCGGCCTGCTGCTCGGCAGCCTGGCGGGCGTCGCACTGATCACATTGCTCGCGGCATTTACCTGGTTGTCCGCGACCCAGGCTGCCATGTTGCTGGTGCCACTGGCTGTCATCGCGATGCTGCTGTGGCAGCGTGTGGCCGCCAGGCAGGTGCTCGGCGAAATCAGCGACACCCTTGTCGGTATGCGCAACGAGACCTTTATCTTTGCCTGCTCAGCGCTGCTGGCCGGGCTGGCCGCGGCAATACTGCCAGTACACCAGCTGGCGGGACACCTGGGCGATACGCCACTGGCATTGTTCGGCCTGGGGGCCCTCGGCTCGCTACTGGTGATGGCAATGGCGTTGATCGGCGTCGCCCCGATCATCTCACTCAACCTGTGTGCGGCGCTGTTGGCGCAACTGGCGAGCCAGGGGGTCGCCGTCATGCAGCCGGCTGTGGCACTGCTGTTCGGTTTTTCCCTGGCGATGCTGTTGTCGCCCTATGGGCCGTCGGCGCTGCTACTGGCCCGCCACGCCAAGCTGTCGCCCTGGCGCATCGCGCTTGGCTGGAACGGGCGGTTCGTCCTCAGCGTCCTGCTGCCGCTGCTGCTCATCCCGCTCCTTGCATGAGCAGTGATCACATCCACCCATACTCGGCCATGGACAGCGGCTCGCCATCGCCGACGATGAAATGATCGAGCACCCGCACATCGATCAGCGCCAGCGCATCGGTGAGCTTGCGGGTCAGGTGCCGATCAGCCTGACTGGGCTCGGCAACGCCGGACGGGTGATTATGCGTGAGGATCACCGCTGCGGCGTTCTGCGCCAGCGCGCGCTTGACTACCTGCCGGGGGTAGACGCTGGCGCCGTCGATAGTCCCGTGAAACAGCACCTCGAAGGCCAGCACGCGGTGTTTGGAGTCGAGAAACAGGCAAGCGAAGAGTTCATGCGGCTCATGCCGCAAGCGGGCCTTGAGGTAATCGCGTACCGCCTGCGGGCTTTCCAGTGCGGAATCGCGGCGAATGCGCTCGGCCAGGTGCCGTCGCGCCATTTCCAGCACCGCCTGCAGTTGGGCGAACTTGGCCGGGCCGAGTCCGAGATGCCCGCTGAACTGCTGCAGATCGCTTTCCAGCAGCGCACGCAGGCTGCCGAACTCGCTGAGCAGATGGCGAGCCAGGTCCACCGCGCTCTTGCCGGTCACCCCGGTGCGCAGAAAGATCGCCAGCAATTCCGCGTCGGACAGGGCCGCCGCGCCCTGCTCCAGCAGCTTTTCCCGTGGCCGTTCCGATGCAGGCCAATTACGAATGCTCATGTCACCTCCCTGTCGAGCCTGCCCCTCGTCCTGTGGGGGCGCTGTGCTATCTTAGCGGCCTTTTATCCACGGTCATCGGCCCTCGCCGGAACCAGTTCTCACCCGTGACAAGGCAGGCCTATGCAGCGGCTTTATCGTAAACGCATCGTCCTGGGCGTCGGCGGCGGCATCGCTGCCTATAAAAGTGCCGAGCTGGTGCGCCGGCTCCGCGACCAGGGCGCCGAGGTACGCGTCGTCATGACCAACGGTGGTCGTGAATTCATCACCCCGCTTACCCTCCAGGCTCTCTCCGGCCATCCGGTCCATCTGGACCTGCTTGACCCGGCCGCCGAAGCCGCCATGGGCCACATCGAACTGGCGCGCTGGGCCGATCTGGTCCTGGTCGCGCCTGCCACTGCTGACCTCATGGCCCGGCTGGCTCAAGGCGTGGCCAATGATTTGTTGACGACCCTGGTATTGGCAACCAATGCCCCGGTTGCCCTGGCTCCGGCGATGAACCAGGCGATGTGGGCGGATCCCGCCACCCAGGCCAACCGCGCACTCCTGCAGCAGCGCGGTATTCGGCTGTTCGGCCCGGCATCCGGCAGCCAGGCCTGCGGCGATGTCGGTCTTGGTCGGATGCTCGAGGCAGACGACTTGGCCCAGGCCGCTGCCGACTGCTTCGAACGCAACCTGCTGACCGGAACCCATCTATTGATCACGGCCGGCCCGACCCAGGAAAACATCGACCCGGTGCGCTATATCACCAACCACAGCTCCGGAAAGATGGGGTTTGCCCTGGCCGAAGCTGCCGCGGAAGCAGGCGCGCGCGTGACGCTGGTGGCCGGCCCGGTGTTCCTGCCGACACCCGACCGGGTTCAGCGAATCGACGTCGTGAGCGCGCGCGACATGCTGGCCGCCTGCGAAGCGGCAATGCCTTGCGATCTGTTCATCGCGGCTGCAGCCGTTGCCGATTACCGCCCGGAGGTCATCGCGCCGCACAAACTGAAAAAAGACCCTGCCAAGGGCGACGGGCTGGTGCTGCAGATGGTTCGCAATCCGGACACTCTCGCCACCCTCGCCGGTCGCGAAGACCGTCCGTTCAGCGTTGGCTTTGCCGCCGAAACGGAAAACCTGCTGGAGTACGCGACGCGCAAGCTGCGTGACAAGAATCTCGATCTGATCGTGGCCAATGACGTGGCCAATCCGAGCATCGGCTTCAACAGTGAAGAAAACGCCGTGACGGTGATCGACCGCCAGCAGCACGAAACCCGCTTCAGCCAGGCCAGCAAAGGGCACATAGCCCGTCAGCTGATCGCCTTCATCGCCGACCGTTACCACCAGGCCTGACCATGCATAAACTCCAAGCGAAAATCCTCGACCCCCGCCTCGGCCAGGATTTCCCCCTGCCCGAATACGCCACCAGCGGTTCCGCCGGGCTTGACCTGCGGGCCATGCTGCAAGCTGACGTTACCCTCGAGCCAGGACAGACCCTGCTGATCCCGACCGGTCTGTCGATCCATATCGCCGACCCGAACCTGGCCGCATTGATCCTTCCCCGCTCCGGCCTGGGTCACAAGCACGGCATCGTGCTGGGCAACCTGGTCGGCCTGATCGACTCGGATTACCAGGGTGAACTGATGGTTTCCTGCTGGAACCGTGGCCAGACGGCCTTCACCATCGCCGTCGGCGAGCGTATCGCCCAGCTGATGCTGGTGCCGGTGATTCAGGCGCAGTTCGAACTGGTGAGCGAGTTCGACAATAGCGAACGTGGCGCTGGCGGCTTCGGCCACTCCGGCAGTCACTGAAACCGCCTCGGCCCTTTCAGGACGAATGAGGAGCTACATGAAACGCTTTCAGCGCACCGCCAGGGACACCGGCGTTCTCAACCCGGCCGACTCCACTTCATCCCGCCCGCGCCGAAGTGTCGGCCTGAAGATGCTATTGCCCGGCCTGATTCCCGGCCTGCTGGGGCTCGCTATTGCCGCTGCGCTGATCTGGGCGGCCCAGCAATCCAGCCAGCAGCAGCACAGTGCCGAGCTGGCGCAAGCCTGGGGCCAGAGCCAGGCATCCGCGATCAACCAGGCTCTCCGGCAGCTGGGCGAAGAGACACGTGCGGCGGCGAGCGATCCGCAACTGTTCGAAGCGCTGAGCAGCGAGGAGCCCAGGTTGATTCGCGCTGCGGAACGGGAACTGGGTTACCGGGACGGCGTCGTGGATGCACATCTCAGTCTGCGCGGCCAGGCGCGGCCGGACGCTAATCGTCCCGGCCCGCTGAACTTCGCCGCGCTGGACCTGGTTCAGCGCGCCGAGAATGGCCAGTCGCCAGCTCTTGAGGCGTTCAAGGTAGGCACCCGCTGGCTGCTCTACAGTGCAGCGGCGCTGCGCTCGAATGCCGATCAGCCGGTTCAGGGCACCCTGCTGCTGGTCACCAGCCTCGAACGCCTCCTGGCAACCTTGCCGCAGCTTCCTGATGAGGCAGGTCAGCTGCGACTGGTTCAGCAATTCAGCAATGCCCCGGCGCAGATGCTCACGCAGCGCGGCGGCACGGGGCAGAACGAGGAGGCGATAGACCTCGCAAGCGACAATCCGAACTGGAAGATAAGCTTCCTGCCAGCACCAGGTCTTGCCGCGGCAAACCAGCCATCCATGCTGTTACTGGCGGCGGCCCTGACGGCCCTGTGCGGCCTGTTGCTCGGTCTGCAACTGATGCTCAGCGCCCAACAGCGCCGACTCCGTGAGGATGTATTGCACCTGGGCCAGATGGTGCAGGAACTCTCCAACGGCAAGACCATCAAAACACCGACCTTGAGCCTGCCGGCGCTCGACGCGCTGGCCAAGAGTCTGGTCCGATTGCCGCTGCGCACAGCCGGAGCGGCACCGACCAACGCCTCGGCTGCACCCCAGCCCGCGGCCCGGCAAGCCCCATCCACCGAGTACGTCGATCCCTTGTTCCAGGACACCGATATTCTCGACATCGACATTCTCGACGAGGACCAGGACTGGCTTGGCCTCGACACCAAGGAGCGAGAAACCGCAATGAGCGCCCCCAAAGCCCCGCAACTGCCCGCGAGCATCTTCCGCGCCTACGATATCCGTGGCGTCGTCGGCGACACCCTGACCAATGAAACCGCCTACTGGATCGGCCGCGCCGTCGGTTCCGAGAGCCTGGCCCAGGGCGAATCGAATGTATCGGTCGGTCGCGATGGTCGGCTTTCCGGCACGGAGCTGGTCCAGCACCTGATCCAGGGCCTGGTGGACAGCGGCTGCAGCGTGAGCGACGTCGGCATGGTGCCGACCCCGGTGCTCTACTACGCCGCCAACGTCTTGGCCGGCAAATCCGGCGTCATGCTCACCGGCAGCCACAACCCGCCGGACTATAACGGATTCAAGATCGTCATCGCCGGCGACACCCTCGCCAACGAGCAGATCCAAAAGCTGCGCCAGCGCATCGAGACCGGCGACCTCGCCGAAGGTGTCGGGCAAGCCGAACAGGTCGATGTGCTGGAAAGTTATTTCAAGCGCGTTCGCGATGACATCGCCCTGGCCAAACCGCTCAAGGTGGTGGTCGACTGCGGCAATGGCGTTGCCGGCGTTATCGCGCCGCAGCTAATCGAAGCCTTGGGCTGCAAGGTCATCCCATTGTTCTGCGACGTCGACGGCAACTTCCCGAACCACCATCCGGACCCGGGCAAGCTGGAAAATCTCGAAGACCTGATCGCCAAGGTCAAGTCCGAGAATGCCGACCTGGGCCTGGCCTTCGACGGCGACGGTGACCGCGTCGGCGTAGTCACAAACGCCGGCACCGTGGTTTTCCCCGATCGCCTGCTGATGTTGTTCGCCAAGGATGTGGTCTCACGCAACCCCGGTGCCGACATCATCTTCGACGTCAAATGCACGCGTCGCCTGACACCGCTGATCAGCGGCTATGGCGGACGTCCGGTGATGTGGAAGACCGGCCACTCGCTAATCAAGAAAAAGATGAAGGAAACCGGTGCCCTGCTCGCAGGTGAAATGAGCGGCCACATCTTCTTCAAGGAGCGCTGGTACGGCTTCGACGATGGCATCTACAGCGCGGTGCGCCTGCTGGAAATCCTCAGCCAGGACAAGCGCAACGCCGAGCAGGTCTTCTCCGCCTTTCCAAACGATCTATCCACCCCGGAGATCAACATCACGGTCACCGAGGAGAGCAAGTTCACCATCATCGAAGCGCTGCATCGCGATGCCCACTGGGGTGAAGCCAATATCACCACCCTCGACGGCGTGCGTGTCGATTACCCGAAAGGCTGGGGCCTGGTACGCGCCTCGAATACCACGCCGGTTCTGGTGCTGCGTTTCGAGGCCGAGACAGAAGAAGAGCTAAAGCGCATACAGGAAGTCTTCCGTGCGCAGCTTTATACTGTCGCGCCTGATCTCACCCTGCCGTTCTGACTTGCGGAGCCCTGCATGACCCTCAGCCGTGAAGCCGCCACCCAATTTGCCCAGGTTCTGTCCGAAGCACTGCCCTACATACGCCGATTCGTTGGCAAGACGCTGGTCATCAAGTACGGCGGCAACGCGATGGAAAGCGAGGAGCTGAAGACCGGCTTCGCACGTGACATCGTGCTGATGAAGGCGGTGGGTATCAACCCGGTGGTGGTGCACGGCGGCGGGCCGCAGATCGGCGATCTGCTCAAGCGTCTCAACATCGAAAGCCACTTCATCGACGGCATGCGGGTCACCGACAGCCAGACCATGGATGTGGTGGAGATGGTACTGGGCGGTCAGGTCAACAAGAGCATCGTCACCTTGATCAACCAGCACGGCGGCGCAGCCATCGGACTGACGGGAAAGGATGCCAAGCTGATCCGCGCGCAAAAGCTCAAGGCAACCCGCCAGACCCCGGAGATGACCTCGCCGGAGATCATCGACATTGGCCAGGTGGGCGAGGTCACAGGCGTCAACACCGAGTTGCTGGACATGCTGGTTCGCGGCAACTTCATCCCGGTCATTGCCCCCATCGGCGTGGGCCCTGACGGCGAGTCCTACAACATCAATGCCGATCTGGTGGCCGGAAAGGTGGCTGAAGCGCTCAAGTCTGAAAAGCTGATGCTGCTGACCAACATTGCGGGCCTGATGGACAAGCAGGGTCAGGTACTGACCGGGCTTACCACCGCGCAGGTCGATGAACTGATCGCTGACGGCACCATCTACGGCGGCATGCTGCCCAAGATCCGCTGCGCACTGGAAGCAGTCCAGGGCGGTGTGCACAGCGCGCATATCATCGACGGTCGTGTTCCAAACGCTGTGCTGCTGGAAATCTTCACCGACGTTGGTGTCGGCACGCTGATTACCAACCGCAAGGCATCCGCTCAGCACTGATCCAGCCATGAAAAAGCCCGGCTCTACGAATGAGTGCCGGGCTGTTTTGTCTCGCTCGTGCAGCTATTCAGATTGACCAAGCAGCTCGGCGACCCGCGCCCGCTCCCTGGCGAAACTGAGTTCGGCCTGCTTGCGGGTCTGTCTGTAGCGTTCAACGTCGCGCTTCAGACTGGCCTGCTCCTTGGCAAGATTGTCGATCTGGGTCAGCAAGTGCTCGGGAACCTGGCGTCCGGCACGCTCATGATTCGCCGCCTGGCTCTGCAGGTTGGCTTGCTGTGTCCGCAGCGACTGGAGATTACCGCGAGTGATGCCAATCACACTGTCCAACTCGGATAAGCGGCGGGCCTTGGCGCGCTCGACGTCCTGAACGCTTGCATACAGCCGCAACAGCTGGGCATCGTTTCCTGCCCTGACCTTGGCTTCCAACAGGCGCTGGCGCTCTTGCGCAGTTGGCGCAGGAGGCACCACCTCCGTCACACGCCCCTGATCGTTGAGGACCTCGTAACCGCGGCCAATAAACTGTGGCGGTACGCCAAGACGATTTAGGACCACTACGCCCTTGTCATCGACATACCGGTACAGCTCAGCTTGCGCAACCGTCGTTCCCAGCAAGCTCAGCAGTAACAGCGCGCGGATCCCCATCTGCATACTTTTGCCTCTTCCATATTCGGTGCGCTCGGCACAGCCACTCGAATCGCCTGATTCTTTCCTGCCGATGGGGACTCAGCTTATACGAACCCCATCACATCCCTGCAGCAATAAGTACACCAACTGGACAGCCTTCCCCCAATCCCAGGCTGGAACCAGCGTCGAGCCGGCACTGCAGCAGCCTGGTTCGAATACGGCCTGGATAAAGCAATCCCTAGGAACCGCACCAGCACGCGCTGAGCCGACTCCCATGCCTGGGCAAAGCGCCACAAATTGTCAGTTGCTGACAAAGCAGCCCAACCAACGCGGTCACCAGGGCCGACGGTAGGGTTTCATATACCGTACTGTTCCCGGTACGCCTCAACCGCTGGCATATAGCGCTTGAGCTCTGCATCCTCAGCGATGAATTCCAGCACCTGGGCGAGCGAGACGATGCTTATCACGGGCACCCCATAGTCCTGCTCCACTTCCTGGATCGCGGACAACTGGCCCTGCCCACGCTCCTGCCGGTTGAGCGCGATCAGCACACCGGCCGCTCGCGCCTCTTGAGCATGAATGATCTGCATCACCTCGCGGATGGCAGTTCCTGCGGTAATGACGTCGTCAACGATCAGCACGCGACCGGCAAGCGGCGCACCGACGAGGGTACCGCCTTCCCCGTGATCCTTGGCTTCCTTGCGGTTGAAACACCAGGGCAAATCCCGCTGATGATGTTCGGCCAGTGACATGGCGGTCGCTGCAGCCAAGGGTATGCCCTTGTAAGCCGGACCAAAGATCACATCGAACTCGATGCCGCTTTCGGCGACCGCAGCCGCATAGAAACGACCCAGCTGGGCCAGTGCCGATCCGGTGTTGAACAGGCCGGCATTGAAGAAGTAGGGACTGGTACGTCCGGACTTCAGAGTGAAATCACCGAAGCGAAGAACCCCGCGTTCGATGGCGAAGCGAATGAACTCGCGCTGGTACGCCTGCATGAAGAATATTCCCGGAAAGACACGGATTTAGCTAATTGCAAAGAGCTTGGGTTATCATACACGCACGTGTTTTCAGGGGCCATTTATGCGGATCATCAGCGTCAATGTGAATGGTATTCAAGCAGCAGCACAGCGGGGTTTGCTCAGCTGGCTGCAAGCGCAGAATGCCGATGTCATCTGCCTGCAGGATACCCGCGCCTCCGTAGTAGAACTCGACGATCCGGCCTACCAGCTCGACGGCTATTTTCTCTATTCTGTGGACGGCGAGATTCCTGAACAGGGTGGCGTTGCGCTGTACTCCAGGCTGCAGCCAAAGGCCGTCATCATGGGCCTGGGCTTTGAGACAGCCGACCGATATGGGCGGTATCTGCAAGCAGACTTCGACAAGGTCAGCATTGCTACGCTGCTCTTGCCGACCGGCCGCGGTGGCGATGAAGACCTGAATCAGAAATTCAAATTCATGGACGACTTCGCCCATTACCTCGATAAGCAGCGCCGCAAACGCCGTGAGTACATCTACTGCGGATCGCTGTACGTCGCGCACCAGAAGCTGGACGTGAAGAACTGGCGCGACTGCCAGCAGGCGACCGGTTTCCTGGCACCCGAACGCGCATGGCTCGACGAAATTTTCGGCAATATGGGCTACATCGACGCGCTCCGGGAAGTGACCCGAGAAGGGGATCTATATAGCTGGTGGCCTGATACGGAACAGGCCCAGATGCTCAATCTAGGCTGGCGCTTCGACTATCAGATACTGACGTCCGGCATGCGCCGCTTCGTGCGCAATGCCCGCCTGCCCCGTCAGCCTCGCTTCTCCCAGCATGCGCCGCTGGTGGTGGATTACGACTGGACGCTGAGTCTCTGAGCTGGAAGCTGTTCAGAGTGGCGGTGCAGGCTGAGGCCTGCCTGGCTTGTCGCTACTTGACGATTCGCCAGCAGAACGGATAGCGATAGGGCTTGCCCTCGTTGGCGCGAATGCCGGCGATCACCACCAGCACCAGCGCCACCACGCTGATCAATGCCATCAGCGGAAATCCGATGAGAATCCAGGCCAGCGCGCCGCAGATCATCTGCAGGATGCTGAAGGTGATCTGGAAGTTCAGCGACTCCTTGCCCTGCTCATCGACGAAGGGATCCATGTCCTTCTTCAACTGCCAGACGATCAGCGGACCCAGCACGTTGCCAATCATCGGTACCAGAAACCAGAAGAACGCCGAGTAGTGACAGAACATGGCCCACTGCCGCGCTTGAGCAGAAGGCTGCGGAACCAATTCTTGATCAGACATGACGTTCTCCTCGATTCAGTCGGCCAGCGCGGCAAGCTGCAGGGCGAACAACTCCTGCATTCCGCTTTGCGCCAGCGCCAGCATGGCGTTCAGTTCCTCAGGCTGGAACGGCGCGCCTTCAGCGGTCCCCTGCACTTCGATGAAGCCGCCAGTACTGGTCATGACCACGTTGAGGTCGGTTTCGGCAGCCGAATCCTCCAGATAATCGAGATCGAGCACCGGCTCGCCCTGATAGATACCGACTGAAACAGCCGCCACCATCTGCTTGAGCGGGTCGCCTCCCTTCAGGCCGCCGCGCTTTTTCAGTAACTTCAGCGCATCGGCCAGAGCGACCATCGCGCCGGTGATGGAGGCTGTGCGCGTGCCGCCATCAGCCTGGATCACGTCGCAATCGATGTAGATGGTGTTTTCGCCCAGCTTGCTCATCTCCAAAGAGGCGCGCAGCGAGCGGCCGATCAGACGCTGGATCTCGAGTGTACGGCCGCCCTGCTTGCCTCGGCTGGCCTCGCGCTGGTTACGGGAACCTGTAGCGCGGGGCAGCATGCCGTATTCGGCCGTCAACCAGCCCTGCCCCTGGCCCTTGAGGAATCGTGGTACGCCGTTCTCGATACTGGCAGTACAGATCACCTTGGTGTCGCCGAACTCGACCAGCACGGACCCTTCGGCATGCTTGGTGTAGTTACGGGTGATGCGGGTCGAACGCAGCTGATCGGCGGCGCGGCCACTGGGACGCTTCATGAGGCTTATCCTGATCTGGTGGTGAGTGCGACCATTATAGGGGTCTGGCCCCCATCAAGGGCCACCGTCGAGCCACTGCGACGGCAGCTTCGCAGGGCCTGGCCATCGGCCGACGATGCGAAAACGCCAATGTGCGCTTTTTCCTTTACAATCCTCCGCCTTTCGCCAACACACCGAGAGGTCTCTCCATGATCCACAGCATGACCGCCTTCGCACGCGCCGAGCAGGCCGGCAAGCACGGCACACTTAGCTGGGAGATCCGCTCGGTCAACCATCGTTATCTGGAACCGCACCTTCGCCTGCCGGAAACCTTCCGCGACCTTGAAGGCGCCATCCGCGAGGCGCTGCGCAAGGGCCTTTCACGTGGCAAGGTCGAGTGCACCCTGCGCTTCGCCGAAGACGCGGCCGGACGCTCGATGCAGGTCGACAACGAACGCGCCCGCCAGCTGATCGCCGCGGCGGAAAGCGTTGCCGGCCTGATCAGACAGCCGGCACCGCTCAATCCGCTGGAAATCCTCGCCTGGCCCGGCGTCCTGGTGAGCGACTCGAGTGACCCGCAGGCGCTCAGCAGTGCTGCGCTGCAACTGTTCCATCAGACACTCGAGGAACTGAAGGCAGGCCGCCAACGCGAAGGCGAGGAACTGGCCCGACTGATCAACGAGCGCCTTGACGCGATCGGCCAGGAAACGGCCACCCTGCGCAGCCAGGTTCCGCAGATGCTCGCTGCCCAGCGGCAGAAACTGCTGGATCGCTGCGCCGAACTGCGCATCGAGCTGGACCCGCAGCGCCTGGAGCAGGAGCTGGTGATACTGGCGCAAAAGAGCGACGTTGCCGAAGAACTGGATCGCCTGACGACCCATGTCAACGAAGTGCGCCGGGTTCTAAAATCCGGCGGCGCTGCTGGTCGGCGACTGGACTTCCTCATGCAGGAGCTCAATCGCGAAGCCAACACGCTGGGCTCCAAGGCGTTCGACCCACGCAGCACACAAGCGGCAGTCAATCTCAAGGTACTGATCGAGCAGATGCGCGAGCAGGTCCAGAACATCGAATAGCAGCCTGTCAGGCAGAGTGCCAGCCATGCTTAGCGCCGCCAGCCAGACACCAACACCACAACACGCAACTGCCTAGAGAATCCAATGTCCGCCTCTACCGGTACCCTCTACATTGTTTCCGCGCCATCCGGGGCCGGGAAGACCAGCCTGGTCAAAGCGCTGCTTGATGCGCAGCCACAGGTCCGGGTCTCGGTTTCGCATACGACTCGCCCGATGCGTCCTGGCGAGGCAGATGGCGTCAACTATCACTTCGTCACCCGCGAAGCCTTTCTCGAGCGGTTGCAGCAGGGCGAATTTCTCGAACATGCCGAGGTGTTCGGCAACCTCTACGGTACGTCGCAACACTGGGTAGAGCAGACGCTGGATCAAGGCTATGACCTGATTCTCGAAATAGACTGGCAGGGTGCGCAGCAGGTGCGTCGCCTGATGCCCCAGGCCAAGTCGATCTTCATCCTGCCGCCGACCCAGGAAGCCCTGCGCCAACGTCTAACGAATCGCGGGCAGGACAGCGATGATGTCATCGAGAAGCGCATGCGGGAGGCGGTCAGTGAAATGACTCACTATGTCGAATACGACTACCTGGTGATCAACGATGACTTCGCCCATGCCCTGATCGACCTGCAGGCGATCTTTCGTTCCAATCAGCTTTTGCAGACTTCACAACAGCAACGCTTCAGCGCCCTGCTGCAGGAACTGCTGGCGTGAAGAGCCCCTGACGGGAAGGACCAGGACTGGCCTAACCCCATCAAAGAGCTGGCTCTCATTAAAGGGCGGGAGTCGTCCGCAACTTTACCGCTTCCCTATTGAGCGGTGATTTTTTAGACTATCCCGTCCGCTTGCCCATTTGGGCCCGCTTTACTGTTACAGATGAGGAACACCATGGCCCGCGTTACCGTTGAAGACTGCCTGGACAACGTAGATAACCGCTTCGAGCTGGTCATGCTCGCCACCAAGCGCTCACGCCAGCTGGCTACCGGTGGAAAGGAGCCCAAGGTGGCCTGGGAAAACGACAAGCCGACCGTCGTCGCCCTGCGTGAAATCGCTTCCGGCCTGGTGGATTACGATGTGATTGCCCAGGACGATATTGTCGATGACGAGCCACTGTTCGTGCAGTACGAGGAAGAGCCCAACGAGGCCCTCTGATTAGATGCCAGGTCGAAGTCGAACCGCAGACATAGCCCCCCGCCGGCAAGGAGCACTGCCTTGCCAGCCATAGATGCTCTCGCCGATCGCCTGTCGACCTACCTCGGCGCCGACCAGGTCAACCTGGTGCGCCGTGCCTACTTTTATGCCGAGCAGGCCCATGACGGCCAACGCCGGCGTAGCGGTGAAGCCTACGTCACCCACCCCCTCGCGGTAGCCAACATTCTTGCCGACATGCACATGGACCATCAGAGCCTGATGGCCGCGATGCTGCATGACGTCATCGAGGACACCGGCATCGGCAAGGAAGCGCTCACTGCGCAATTTGGCGAGACGGTCGCCGAGCTGGTGGATGGTGTCAGCAAGCTGACCCAGATGAAGTTCGAAACCAAGGCCGAAGCCCAGGCGGAAAACTTCCAGAAGATGGCCATGGCCATGGCGCGCGATATCCGCGTGATCCTGGTCAAGCTCGCCGACCGCCTGCACAACATGCGCACCCTCGAAGTGCTGGCGGGCGAGAAACGTCGCCGAATCGCCAAGGAAACCCTGGAAATCTAC
Source organism: Stutzerimonas stutzeri (assembly GCA_002387205.1). GTDB lineage: Bacteria > Pseudomonadota > Gammaproteobacteria > Pseudomonadales > Pseudomonadaceae > Stutzerimonas > Stutzerimonas stutzeri_N. Next base: position 145,591 of record DGLA01000022.1, read on the forward strand.
GCGCCCATCGCCAACCGGCTGGGCATGCATGCCATGCGTGTAGAGTTCGAGGACCTGGGTTTCAAGGCGATGCACCCGATGCGTTCGGAGCGCATTCGCGCGGCCGTTCGTCGCGCCCGCGGCAACCGCAACGAGATTGTCGAGAAGATCGAGCAGTCGCTTATCCACTGCCTTGAGCGCGACGGCCTGGAAGGTGAAGTAGTCGGCCGGGAAAAGCACCTCTACAGCATCTACAAGAAGATGCGCGGCAAGCGAAAGGCGTTCAACGAGATCATGGACGTCTACGCCTTCCGCATCGTGGTCGACAAGGTCGACACTTGCTACCGCGTACTCGGTGCGGTGCACAGTCTCTACAAGCCGCTGCCCGGCCGCTTCAAGGATTACATCGCAATCCCCAAGGCCAACGGCTACCAGTCCCTGCATACCACGCTGTTCGGCATGCACGGCGTGCCCATCGAGATCCAGATCCGCACCCGCGAGATGGAAGAGATGGCGAACAACGGGATCGCTGCGCACTGGCTGTACAAATCCAACGGTGAAGAGACCCCCAAAGGTACCCACGCCCGTGCGAGGCAGTGGGTCAAGGGTGTGCTGGAACTGCAGGAGCGCGCCGGTAACTCGCTGGAGTTCATCGAGAGCGTAAAGATCGACCTGTTCCCGGACGAGGTCTACGTCTTCACGCCCAAGGGCAGCATCATGGAGTTGCCGAAAGGCTCGACCGCGGTGGATTTCGCCTACGCGGTGCACACCGACGTTGGCAACACCTGCATCGCCTGCCGCGTCAATCGTCGCCTGGCGCCGCTGTCCCAGGCGCTGGAAAGTGGTTGCACGGTGGAGATCGTTACCGCGCCGGGTGCCCGCCCGAATCCTGCCTGGCTGAACTTCGTGGTGACGGGCAAGGCCCGGACCCATATCCGCCACGCGTTGAAGCTGCAACGCCGCTCGGAGTCGATCAACCTGGGTGAACGACTGCTGAACAAGGTGCTCACCGGCTTCGAGACGAGCCTGGACCGTATCTCTCAAGAGCGGATCCAGACCGTTCTCAACGAGTACCACATGGAGGTGGTCGAGGATCTGCTCGAGGATATCGGCCTGGGCAATCGCATGGCTTACGTGATCGCCCGCCGGCTGCTGGCCAGCGAGGGCGAGCAGGCTCCGAGCGCCGAAGGCCCACTGGCCATCCGTGGTACGGAGGGCCTGGTGCTGAACTATGCCAAGTGTTGCACCCCGATTCCTGGAGACCCGATCGTTGGGCACCTCTCAGCGGGCAAAGGCATGGTGGTGCATCTGGATACCTGCCGGAACATTGCCGATGTACGCCACAACCCTGACAAGTGCATTCAACTGTCCTGGTCCAAGGACGTCACCGGCGAGTTCAATGTCGAACTTAGAGTCGAACTGGAGCACCAGCGCGGCCTGATCGCCCTGCTGGCCGGCAGCGTCAATGCCGCCGACGGCAACATCGAAAAGATCGGCATGGACGAGCGCGACGGCCGCATCAGTGTCGTCCAGTTGGTGGTCAGCGTTCACGACCGGGTGCACCTGGCCCGGGTGATCAAGAAGCTGCGAGCGATCAAGGGCGTCATGCGGATCACTCGGATGAAGGCCTAGACAGCCAAGAAGAGCGCTGGAGACGAGGCTGGACGAAAGCGGCGTATTCGTTCAGCCTTCGGCGTTCCATTGCTTTTCATTGATCCAGAACGGAGTCCTGCTATGCCCCGCACCGTTATCAACACCGAAAACGCCCCCGCTGCCATCGGTACCTATTCCCAGGCAATCAAGGCCGGCAACACCGTCTATATGTCCGGCCAGATCCCGCTGGACCCTAAGACGATGGAGCTGGTGGAAGGCTTCGAAGCACAGACCGTGCAGGTTTTTGAAAACCTGAAGGCCGTGGCCGAGGCTGCCGGTGGGTCGTTGCAGGACATCGCCAAGCTGAACATCTACCTCACTGACCTGGGCAACTTCGCGACCGTCAACGAGGTCATGAGCCGCTATTTCCAGCAGCCTTACCCAGCCCGCGCCGCGATTGGCATTGCCGCGCTGCCCAAGGCGGCACAAGTCGAAATGGATGCCGTCCTGGTGCTCGAGTAACGCACGGCTCAGCCTGGCCATCCGGCCCGGTTGCAGGGAGCGCGACTGATGGCTCAACCCGGCCGCATGGCGCCACGCCTGCTGCTTGCCTGCATCGGTTTGCTGGCAGCATGCGTGGTCTACCTCGCCGAGCCGGCACTGCTGCATACATTGCGCAACAGCCTGTTCGACCAGTATCAACGCTGGCAACCCCGTACCCTTTCCGCACCCACCAAGGTCATGGTGCTGGACATCGACGAAGACAGCCTCCTGCGTCTCGGTCAGTGGCCCTGGCCGCGCGACCTGATGGCGCAGTTGCTGGACCGGCTGCTTGAGGCGGGCGCCGCCACTGTGGTGTTCGATGTACTGTTCGCCGAACCGGACCGCAGCTCGCCGGCCCAATTGCGCTACCAGTTTCCCGCCGAGCTGGCAGCAGCGCTGGCGCGGTTGCCCGATCACGACCAGCTGTTTGCCGAGGCACTCGGACGCCAGCCCAGCGTCCTTGGTTTCGCCGCGACACGAGCCGCCAGTCCCTACAGCCCCCTGAGCCGCTTCGCCGTGCAGCTGGATGCCGATGCGGGCGCGCCGGCCTTTCCCCAGTACAGGGGAACCGCCACGCCACTGCGAGCGCTGGAGGCTGCCGCGGCAGGAAGTGGCGCGATGACTTTCCAGCCGGACGGGGACGGCGTGGTACGGCGCGTGCCACTGATGATCAGGGTGGGCGAGAGCCTGCAGCCATCACTGTCGGCAGAAGCCATACGCGTCTATCTGCAGGAAAATCGCTACCGTGTCAGTACCGATACGCGTGGCGCAGTTGCGCAGGTCGCCATCGGACACCTCACCCTGCCGACCAATCGCCGCGGTGAGCTCTGGATACATTATCGACCTGACATGAGCGCGCAAAGCCTGCCGGCCTGGCAGCTCTTCCAGGCGCAGCCGGACGCCAGGCTGCAAGGGGCGATCGTTCTGGTCGGCAGCTCGGCGCAAGGGTTGCAGGATCTTCGCTTCAGCCCGCTCGGCGGGATGGTTCCCGGTGTGCAGATCCATGCGCAGGCAATCGAACAGATACTGTCTGGCACGTCGCTGCAACGCCCCTACTGGGCCAGCCCGCTCGAGGCACTGACATTGCTGCTCGCTGCACTGCTGCTCTGCGGCGTCACGCTGACCACCGGCGCATTCACCGGCGCCCTGGTGGCGGGAAGCCTGCTGGCGTCGCTGAACCTGTTCGCCTGGTGGGCCTATTCACGTCATGGCTTGCTGTTCGATGCGCTCAATCCCAGCCTGGGCCTGACCATCGCCTATCTGGTTGCCAGCGTTGCCCGCCACCGTGCCAGCGAGCGTCAGCAGCGCTGGGTTCGCGATGCCTTTTCGCGGTACATCTCGCCAAACCTCGTCGAGCACCTGGTGCGCCATCCGGAACAGTTACGGTTGGGCGGTCACCGACGCTGGTGCAGCCTGGTGTTCACCGACCTCACCGGATTCACCGCGATGATGGAGGGGCAGCCACCGGATCGGGTGGTCAACATCCTCAATGAATATCTTGAAGGCATCATCCAGATCGCCTTCCGCCATGAAGGCACGCTCGAACGCATCGTCGGCGACGGCTTGGCGATCCTCTTCTCCGCGCCGCTGGAACAACCTGACCATCGGTCCCGCGCCCTCGCCTGTGCCCTGGATATCCGACGGTTCACCCGGCAACACGCCGCCGCCCAGCATGCGTCCGGCGTTGTCATCGGACGGACCCGCATCGGCGTGCACAGCGGCGAGGTGGTGGTGGGCAACTTCGGCGGCGCGACGCTGTTCGACTACCGCGCGCTGGGTGATGCGGTCAATGTCGCGTCGCGGCTCGAAAACCTGAACCGCTGGCTCGGCACCGAACTGTGTGTATCCGAGGTGATCCGAGAGGCCAATCCACGGATCCCCATGCGGCCCATTGGCGATGTGCAGCTCAAAGGCAGAGAACAGACGATTCGTCTCTACGAGCCGTGCGAAGCGGAGGCGGATGAGCGGTATGAGGCAGCGTATAAGCTGTTATCTCAGGCTGACGATGCAGCGCTCAGGGCTTTCGAGGAGCTGCATGCACTTCGCCCTCACGATGCGCTGGTGAATTACCAATTGCAGCGCCTTCAGGCAGGGCAGCGCAGCGAGCACATCGTGATGACGGAGAAGTGAGCCGCCCTAGCGTACGCTGATCTCGACCCGCCGATTGCGCGGCTCCGCGACCCCATCAGGCGTCGGGATCAGCAGATTGCGCTCGCCGTGTGACGAAACCCGTAGATCGATCACCTCCACATGTCGGCTGCGCAGCAGGTCCGCGACCGCCTGAGCCCTTATCAGACCCAGCTGGCCGTTCCAACGCGGGCCACTGAGCGTGTCAGTGTGACCAATGACCGAAACGGCCGATGGTCCACGCTGGCGGATCGTTTCGATCACCTGCTCGATAGCCCGCTCCGACTCATCAGTGAGTTCGGCGCTACCAATCCTGAAGTAGAGCTGGAAACGTTGCGGCAGCGCGGGCTGTGCGGCCAGCGCTGCCGAAAAATCACGTGCGATGCGCAGGTCACCGACCTCGAAAGGCCCTGCCCCGAAACCCCGGCCGCCGATCACTGCGCCCTGTTGCTTGCGATCGAGCCGCGTCTGCCCCCTGGCATCATCAATGACCACAGCCCCGGTGGTGCCATCGGGGCTCTCCAGCAGCACCACATAGTCACCCGTTGCACACCCGCTCATCAGCAGAGCGAAACATGACAGCGCCAATGCTTTCTGCAGGATGCTCCTCACGCGTCAACCTTCACCAGAAAATGAGTCCCTCTCACGCCTATGGTCCCGGTCGGGGTTTTCAACTCGACCGCCTCTGGCTTGAGCTTGGCAATCACGCCGGAGATGAAGTTCAGCGTGCCCCTGCTGATACGAGCGCTCAACTTCAGCTCTTCATGAGCCGGCTCGAACTGGTACTCGTCCAGGGTGAACTCGCTGTTTGGGCCAAAGGACATCACCGTGTTATCGCTCAGGGTGACGCCCATCGAGCCATGGCTGCCGGTGCGCAGCATCGCACCGATCATCACCGCCTGCCCCACCCGCGCGTCGACGGTCTGCCCGCGACTGGTAACAGTCGCCTCACCTTGCACCTTCATGATGTAACCGACTGGCTCGCCAACCTCCTCGGCCGTGACCAACCCGGACGCCGTCAACAAGCCAAGAGCGAGTACTGTTCGGGCAAATCTACCTACCGCGTCCATTTTAATGACCATGATCAATGTACTCTCCACGGATGGCCAATGGCCTGCGATACGGTCGCGGCAGCAGACGCTGGGCTCGATCGCGCCATAGGGGCATGGCTTTTCGTCAAGTAATCGCAGCAGGATGCAGTATGAACTCCAGCAAATACAAGTTCAGCTACGAGACCTGGGCCTCAGTGCTGGTCATGATGTTCATCCTGGTACCCACCGTACCGGCCGTAATGCTGGCAAGCTTCGGCTGGCTCGATCTGCCTGGCGTTCTGCTCATAGAACTGCTGCTTATGCTGCTCGGCCTACCGCTGCTGTTTGCCTGCCTTGCGATCGTGCGCCGCTCCCTCTGCACCCTGACCGAAGACACCCGACGCATCCGCGAACTGAACTTCAACGCCTACAATCGCCCCGGCTCGCCGATTCGCGAACTCGACGAGCTGCATCGTCAATACGACGCCATGCGGGGTTCCCTGCAGGCACAGCACCTGGCTCTGGAGCAGGCCCAAGTCAAACTGGCGAGCCTGGTGGAGAACGGCATGCTGCTCTCCACCGAACGCGACAGGCATCGCCTGTTGCAGCACATCCTGATGCAAGGCAAGCACATCTGTAACGCCGATGCTGCGACCCTGTACCTGATGACCGAGCATGACACCCTGCGCTTCGCCCTGCGCTCGCGGGCTGACCATCTGCCCGCTTTTGAACTGCCGCTGCATGACCCCGAAACCGGTGCGCCCAACGAGCGGCATGTGTCGACTTACGTAGCCCTGCGCAAGGAAACCGTGATCATCGATGACGTCTACCGAGAGACACGCTTCGATCTGTCCGGCACCCGCCGATTCGACATGGAGTCCGGCTACCGTACGGTCTCGATGCTTTGCGTACCACTGGTAACGCACAGCGGCGAAGCCCTCGGCGTGCTGCAGTTCATGAACGCGACAGATCCCGGTAGCGGCGACGTCACCAGTTTCAGCAGGCAGAACCTGCGCTTCGTCGAGGCCTTGGCGTCCCAGTCGGCCGTCGCGCTGGAGAACCACAACCTGATCGAATCGCAAACCGCGCTGATCGATTCGATGATCGAGATTCTGGCGGGCGCCATAGACGCCAAGAGCGCCTACACCGGCGGGCATTGCGCCCGCGTCCCTGAGCTCGCGCTGATGCTCGCTGAACAGGCCAGCGCAACGTTGGAAGGGCCGCTGGCGGATTTTCGCTTCGAAACCGAAGAGCAGTGGCGGGAGTTTCGCATCGGCGCCTGGCTGCATGACTGCGGCAAGATCACCACGCCCGAGCACATCGTCGACAAGGCGACCAAGCTGGAAACGGTCTACAACCGCATCCACGAGATCCGCATGCGCTTCGAGGTACTGCTACGCGACGCCATGATCGAGCGGCTCGAAGCCCTGGCTGCCGGCGAACCCCGGGAAACCGTCGAGGCTCGCCACGCGGCCCATGTAGCGCGCTTGCAGGACGAGTTCGCCTTCGTTGCCGAGTGCAATATCGGCGGTGAGCTGATGGCACCGGAGCGGATCGAGCGCCTGCAGGAGATCGCCGAACAGCGCTGGACGCGTCATTTCGATGACCGGTTGGGCATTTCCCACGAGGAGGCCACGCGCCTGGAAAGCTTCCCGGCCAGGCCGCTGCCGGTGTCAGAAAAACTGTTGGAGGACAAGCCAGAACACCTGATCCCACGCATCGGGACCAGGGCGCAGGATCCGAAATATGGCTTCAAGATGAGCGTGCCCGAACATCAGTTCAACTTTGGCGAGCTCTACAACCTGAGTGTCAGCCGCGGCACCCTGACCGCCGAGGAACGGTTCAAGGTCAACGAGCACATCATGCAGACCATTGTCATGCTGGAGAACCTGCCGTTCCCCAAGAACCTGCAGCGCGTCCCGGAATACGCCGGCACCCATCATGAAACCCTGCTGGGCACCGGCTACCCGCGCCAGCTGGGCCCCGAGCAGCTATCGATACCCGCACGGATCATGGCGATTGCCGACATCTTCGAGGCGCTGACCGCCTGCGACCGTCCCTACAAGAAGGCCAAGCCGCTGAGCGAGTCGATCCGCATCCTGGCGCGGCTGCGCGACCGCGGCCATATCGACGCTGACCTCTTCGCGCTGTTCCTGTCGTCCGGGTTGCACCTGCGCTACGGCGAACGCCATCTCAGAGCCGAGCAACTGGATCAGGTGGATGTCAGCGAGTTTGTTCATCGATCGGCGGCAGTCGAAACCTGAAGGATCGCCTGCCGCGCCCCATCAACTGGCGACCCGGCTGTCCCACAGCTCCGTGTCCTCAAGCTGGCAGGTATCAACGTAGCGGGGCATGCCACCGATCTCCTCCAGCTCGGTCATGCCGGCGAGTTGGCTAACGATGCGGTAACGCTTGCCTGCGGTCTTGTCTTGCAATGGATAAAGCGCAGCGATCTGCTGGGCCAACTCGGTCAACGTGGACATGGTGCGGGTACTGCTCTGGGTACGAAAAGGCCGCCTATGTACTACGAATCGCAGCCAATTGCTCGACGCAGCCGACACCCGGTACGCCGCTCATCGGAACGATGAATTCGCCGCCTGTTTGGCAACTTTCGCCTCACCTGTTGTCTCGTTCTAAAGCGCGCATCAAACCAACCATAAGCGCGCCGCTTTACAGCCTGACGTGAGGTTCCTGTTCCATGCTGACACTTTCAATCAACGGCGCCGACATTCAGGTCGACGTTCCCGAAGACATGCCCCTGCTCTGGGTTCTGCGCGACATGCTGGGGCTGACGGGTAGCAAATACGGTTGCGGCATCGCCCAATGCGGCGCCTGCACCGTCCATCTCGACGGTGAGGCGGCGCGCTCGTGCGTGTTGCCGGTCGGCGAAGTAAAGGATCGCAAGGTCGTGACCATCGAGAGCATCGGCAACACCGATCTCGGTCAGCAGGTGCAACAGGCCTGGCTGGAAGACGAGGTGGTGCAGTGCGGTTACTGCCAGTGCGGGCAGATCATGTCCGCCGTCGCGCTGCTGGAGAAAAACCCGCAACCCGATGACCTGGCCATCGACCAGGGCATGGCCGGCAATCTGTGCCGCTGTTGCACCTACACCCGCATTCGGAGCGCCATCAAGCGCGTCGCCCAGGCATGAGGAGGCGCGAAATGGCCAACCCAGACACAACCCTCGAATCCCCCGCACGGCGCAACCTGCTGAAGGTCGGCAGCCTGGTCCTTGGTGGCCTGGTGATCGGCTTCTCGCTGCCCTTCCCGGGTCGCAGTTTCGCCGAGCAGGTACTCAGCGAAGGACCGGAAGACCAGCCGATGTCCAACGCTACGGCGCTGGATGCCTTTATCAGCATCGACCGCAATGGGCAGGTGGTCTTCACCGTCCCGAAGATCGAAATGGGCCAGGGCGCACAGAGCGGCCTGGCGGTGATGGTCGCCGAGGAGCTGGAAATCGGCCTCGATCAGATCACCCTCAAGGAAGCACCGCCGAACGAGGCGATCTACAACGACAAGCTGCTGAATTTCCAGGCAACCGGCGGTTCGACATCTATCCGCAGCAATTGGGAGCCGTTGCGCCAGGCCGGCGCCGCCGCACGTCTGCTGCTGATACAGGCGGCCGCTCAACGCTGGCAGGTGGGCACCGACCAGCTGCGTGCCGAGAACGGTCGGGTGCTCGGCCCCAACGGCCAGAGCTTCGGCTATGGCGAATTGGTCGATGACGCCTCCAAGCTGCCAGTACCGGAAAATATTCCCCTCAAGCCATCCGAGCAGTTCAAGCTGATCGGCAAACCCACCCGGCGGCTGGACACCCCGGCAAAGGTCAACGGGACGGCGCGCTTCACCATCGACCTGGTGGTGCCTGGCATGAAGTACGCCTCAGCGCGCGCCTGCCCGGTTATCGGCGGCACCGTTCGCAGTGTGGATGATCGCGCTGCGCGGAAAGTCTCTGGCGTGATCGATGTGATCCGCCTGGGCGATGCCGTGGCAGTCATAGGCGAGCACACCTGGGCGACCTTCGCCGGCGTACGCGCCCTGGAAATCGAGTGGGATTATGGCGACAACGCCACCATCGACTCCGCGCAGATGGAGCGCGAGATCAAGGAAGCGCTGGACCAACCCGGCGCTCTTGCCAGCGAAAGGGGCGATATCGAGAAGGCGCTGGAGGACGCAGCGAAGACCTTCGAAGCCGAATACCAGATGCCCTTCCTCGCCCACGCGGCGCTGGAGCCCATGACCTGTGTGGCCCAGGTTCGCCCTGATGCCGTGGAGCTCTGGGTCGGAACGCAGGTGCCGGTACGCGCACAAACGGCAGCATCCGAGGCCTCCGGCCGGCCGGCAGAGCAGGTCATCGTCAACAACCAGCTCATCGGCGGCGCCTTCGGTCGGCGACTGGAGGTGGACTTCATCCACCAGGCCGTGGCCATCGCTGCGAAGGTCGACTATCCGATCAAGCTGACCTGGCTGCGCGAGGAAGACACCACTCACGACATGTATCGCCCGCATTACATCGACCGTTTCGCCGCGGCGATGGATGCCGAGGGTCGTCTTCTCGGCTGGCGCCACACCATCGCGGGCGCGTCAGTGCTGGCCCGCTTCGCGCCGGCCGCGGTGCCCGAGAACGGGCTGGATGGCGATGCGGTAGAGGTCGCGATTCATCCGATCTATGCCATGCAGGACCTGCGCGTGAACTATGTTCCGGTGCCGCCCAAGGCGTTGCGTCAGTCCTGGTGGCGAGGAGTCGGCCCGCTGCGCAGCACCTACATGCTTGAAAGCTTTATCGACGAAGTGGCTCGCAGTGTCGACCGCGACCCGGTGGAGTACCGCATGGAGCTGCTCGGCGATCACCCGCGCGCCCAGGCGGTGCTGCGTCTCGCCGCAGAGCAGGCCGGCTGGAGCGAGCCGCTCGAGGCCGGGCATGGCCGGGGCGTGGCGGTGCAGGAGGTGTTTGGCAGTTTCCTCGCGACCGTGGTCGAGCTGCAGGTCAGCGAAGACAAGGGCATCAAGCTCAAGCGGCTGGTCGTGGCCATCGATTGCGGCCAGGTGATGAACCCGGTGTCGGTGAAATCACAGATCGAAGGCGGCACGCTGTTCGGTCTTTCGGCGGCGCTGTTCAACGAGATCACCGTCAGCCAAGGCCGTGTCGAGCAGAGCAACTTCCACGACTACCGTCAGCTGCGGATCAGCGAAGCGCCGCCAGTGGAGACGTTCATCGTCGAAAGCCGCGAGGCGCCCGGCGGCGTTGGCGAGGCCGGGACAGCGATGATCGCTCCGGCGCTGGTCAACGCCCTGGCTGCCGCCAACGGCACGCGCATCCGCCGCCTGCCGCTGGCGCGCGCCGGCTACTACGTGATCTGAGGAGTCCCAGCATGAACAATCGATTCACAACCGGCAGCCTGCTGGGCGCTGCCCTGGCCCTGTTCGGCACGGCGGCCTTGGCGCAGCAGGCGGACGACGCCTTGCTCGAACGTGGCGAATACCTGACCCGCGCCGCCGACTGCCTGGCATGCCACATGACCGAAGGCGGCAAGCCGTACGCCGGCGGACTTCCGGTAGAGATGCCGTTCGGCACGCTGTATTCCACCAACATCACGCCGGACAAGGAGACCGGCATCGGCAACTGGAGCGACGACGACTTCGTCGAGGCCATGCAGCAGGGCGTCGGGCCGGATGGCAAGCACTACTACCCGGCCTTCCCCTACACCTCCTACACGCTGATGCCTCGCGAAGACATCCTGGCGATCAAGGCCTACCTGTTCAGTCTGGAACCGGTAAAGCAGCCGAACAGGGAAAACGACATCGGTTTCCCGTTCAACCAGCGCTGGGGCATCGCCCTTTGGAATCTTCTGTTTCTTGATGACGAGCGCTTCGAGCCGGATCCCGAGCAGTCCGAACAGTGGAACCGTGGCGCCTACCTGGTACAGGGACCCGGGCACTGCGGCGAGTGCCATACGCCACGCAACCTGCTGCAAGCGAAGAACAGCTCGGAGCATCTTGCTGGCGCGACGATCCAGGGCTGGAGTGCGTGGAACATTACCGCCGACGAGCAGGGCGGGATCGGTGGCTGGCCCGACGAAGCCCTGGCGCGCTATCTCGCCCACGGCGTCGCGCCCGGCTACGGCGTTGCGGGCGGACCGATGGCCGAAGTGGTCAATTACAGCCTGCGGCACCTGACGCCCGAGGATATCCAGGCGATGGTGACCTACCTCAAATCGGTTCCGGCGCGCCCGGCAGAGGTGACTCGGCCACCGGCACAGCAACTGGCGAGCGGGCCACCGGCCGACAGCCCTCACCCGTTGGGGCAAAAACTATTCGCAGAGACCTGTGCCAGCTGTCACCAGTGGGACGGCAGCGGTCGTCAGAGCGACTACGCCTCGCTGCGCGGCCTGCGCACGCTGAACGATCCGCAGGGGCTGAATCTGGTCCAGGTGATCCTCAACGGCGATGCCCTGCACGGACCAAACGGGCATCACCTGATGCCAGCCTTCAACCGCCATTTCAATGACCGGGAAGTGTCTGCCCTGAGCAACTTCATGCTCAGCCATTTCGGCTCGCAACGCGGCGAACTGACGCCGGAGACCATTGCCGAGCGGCGTAACGGCGGGCACTGACGCCCGGAATGGGTTGGGCCGAGACGCCCTTCGCAGCGGCGAAGGGCGTCGATCGGGTGGCGTTGCGCAACGTTGGCGGCGCCAGCCATTCGCTTCCCGACGTCGGTGCGACGCTGCATGACGGCCTGATCACCATGGGCCGTTTCGGTTCCGCGACCAAACGGTCATTCGTCGCAAACCGCCCCGCCATTCGTCGCGTTGCCACTTGTATGGTGGCACTTGCCGTATTCTCGCCGGCTATCGGTGTCCCGTTACCCGATTCGCAGTCCGGCATATAAATCGCATCCAACACGCCCGTACTGCGCTGCGCCACGCAATTGGCGCCGCGGGGCTTCCCCGCGAACAACTGTGGTCCGCCTACCCGGCGGTTGTTTGTCGAAACATCGGGCTTCCCGATTGGATGTGAAATGAAAACACCACGTCTGCTACAAGGTCGCCGCGGCCCTGTGCTCTCCGTTTTCCTGTTACTGCTGATCGCCGCTTGCGTTGCGTTCTGGCAGTTGCGGCCCGCCGCACCTTCAACGCCTGCGACTGGCGCTGCGGCCAGCATGCTCGAAGCCCTGCAGGAATCCACCGATCCCTGGGAAGCCAATCGCCGGGATCTATCCGTGTTGATGGGTGACTTGCGTGGCGCCACCATCGCCAGCGCTGCACTGGGCAAGGATGCCGTCTACATCAGCCTGCACGATGGCTTGCGCTATTGGGTGCCGGACCAGTCCGGGCGCGTCGCGCAGCTGCTGCTCGACCAGTATGCCAGCAGCGAGGGCCAGCTGTTCCCGCTCACGCTGTTCGAGACCGACGGCGAGACGCCCTGGTACAAGACCGGGCTGCCCTATGCACCATTCATCCTGTTGCTCAGCGGTGCCCTGGGTTATCTGGCGTACAAGAGCCAGGCGTTTCACATCCAGCGCAAGGGAAGCGGTGTCAGCTTCGCCGATGTGATTGGCGCGAGCGAAGCCAAGCAGGCCCTGAACGATGTGACTGCCTATCTGCGCGACCCTGCTGCGTATGCGGCGCTGGGCGCCCGACCGCCGAAAGGCGTGCTGCTGACCGGCGAGCCCGGTACCGGCAAGACTCAGCTGGCCAAGGCGCTTGCCACCGAATCCAACGCCAGCTTCATCCAGGTGACGGGCAGTGATTTTTCCTCGATGTATTTCGGCGTCGGTATCCAGAAGGTCAAGGCGCTGTTCCGTACCGCCCGGCGCCAGGCGCCCTGCATCATCTTCATCGACGAGATCGACGGCATCGGCAAGCGTGCCGAGCAGCAGCGCTCCAGCGATGCCGAGAGCAACCGCATCATCAACCAGTTCCTGGCCGAGATGGACGGCTTCGACGGCGCCAGCGGTGTGCTGGTGCTGGGTGCGACCAACTTCCCCAACTCGCTGGACCCGGCTTTGGTCCGCGAGGGCCGCTTCGACCGCTCGATTTCCGTCGGCCTGCCTGGCCTGAACGACCGTGAGGCGCTGTTCCGCCTCTACGCTGACAAAATCCGCGCCGAGCAGGATCTGGATTTCGCCCAGCTGGCGCGTAACACCGTCGGCCTGACACCCGCCGCCATCGCCTACATCGTCAATCATGCCGCCCTGCTCGCGGCGCGCGGCACGGCCAAGTCGGTGACCATGGCGCATTTCGTCGACGCGGTGGAAACCTGCCGCATCGGCGAGCAGCCGTCGGGCGTCACACCCATGTCGGACACCGATCGCAAGCGCATCGCCGTACATGAGGCCGGGCACGCCCTGGTGGCCGCGGCACTCAAGGTCGGGCGCGTGGAGAAGGTGACCATCCTGCCGCGCGGCCAGGCCCTGGGCGTGACCCTGGTAACGCCGGTCGAAGACAAGCGTCTGCACATGGAGTCCGAACTGCGCAATCGCATCCAGATGCTGCTGGCTGGCCGTGGTGCCGAACAGCTGTATTTCCACGAAGTCTCCTCCGGTGCCGGTCAGGATCTGCAGGAAGCCTCGAAGATCGCCCTGTCGATGGTCGGCGCGCTGGGCATGGGCCCGAACGGCTCGCTGCTCAGCCTGCAAGCCGTACGCGACGCGCATATCGAGTTCGATTCCGGCGAATCCATCCGTGCGACCGACAATCTGCTCAAGCAGCTCGACCGCGAATGCATGGCCCTGCTGCAGCGGCTCAAGCCGGCGCTGGATGAAATTGCCGACAAGCTGCTGGCCGAGGAGACCGTGCCCGGCGAAGAAGTGCTCGCAGCCATCGAGCGTCTACCTGAACATCATCACGAGGCCAGCGTCAGTTCCATCATCGGCAACGCCATGAACAGCATCGATCGCGTCGCCGCCAGCGCGATGGAAAAGGCTCCGTTTCTCGACCTGGCACCGGTCGAGCAACCCGAGGATGACGGTCCGGGCATGGTTTGACAGGGCGAGGCTGGAGGCTGGAGGCTGGAGGCTGGAGGCTGGAGGTCAGGGTTTCGTTCTTGCAGGTTCGATGCAAGCCGTTTGGTGGCTGGCTGAAGCCGGAAGCTGGAAGCTGGAAGCCGAGGGACCGCATCGAACCGCGTTTTCGTCCAGCCTCAAGCCTCCAGCGTATTTATCGGCTTCACCCTATTACAACCAGATGGTTCGGCAACTCGTTGCGCTCATGGGTCGCCGGCACGTGCTGCTTGAGCAGCGAACCGCAGGTTTCGATACAGCTTAGGAAGCCTTCCAGCACCTGGCCGTTGCGCACGTCTTCGGTAAAGGTATCGACGATTGACTGCCAGACGCTGTCATCGATGCGGCTGGAGATTCCCTGATCCACCAGAATCTCCACATAGCGCTCGGCTTCGGAGACAAAGATCAGCATGCCGGTGCCAGCGGCGGTGTGGTGCAGGTTCAATTCGATGAATTGCCGCCGCGCCAAGTTGCAGGCCCGCCAGTGCCGTACCGAGCGGGGAATCAGCCGGCTGGTCATGCTCGGAATACGAAACACCATCGCGAGCACGACAAAGGTCAGCCACTGCACCAGCAATAGCTGCCAGGCTGCCAGCCATCCGGTGAAGAACAGCAGCGCGCCAGGCAGCAGCAGCGCCAGCAGACTCGCCCAGAGCAACGGAATGTAGCGGTAATCGTCAGCCTGGGCGGCCAGGACGGTCACCAGTTCGGCGTCGGTATCGCGCTCGATGCGGTCGATCGCGTCGGATACCTGTTTCAGCTCGCTTTCGGACAGTAGGGTCATTGCGTATTCATCTTCGATGAGGGCTCTCGTTTTGCTGCGTTGATCGGCTGGCCATTCGATGGCGATGCGTCGAGGTGTCTACCAGCCACCGGAAGCGCCGCCGCCGCCAAAGCCGCCACCGCCGCCGCCGAAACCACCACCTCCGCCGAAGCCGCCGCCACCGCCTCGGCCCATGCCGCCGAGCAGCGCACCGACCAGCAGGGCGCGTCCAGTACCCCGACCACCGCCACGACCACCGCGCCCCCCGCCAATCACGAAGATGGCGACCAGCATCAGGAAGAAGCCAAGGATGCCGAGCCCGCCCGGTTCCTGCGCATGCATGGGCATCGCCGGCTGCATACCGGTAGTGCGCAGCGGATCGCCACCCAGTACCTGGACTATCGCCGCGGTGCCCTCGACGATCCCGCGGGTGAAGTCGCCTTCGCGAAAGGCAGGCGTGATGATCCGGTTGATGATGACCGAGGACTGGGCGTCAGTCAGCCGCCCTTCAAGCCCATAGCCAACCTCGATGCGCACCCGGCGGTCATCGCGGGCAACGATCAGCAGCGCGCCGTTGTCTTCCCCCTCCTGACCAATGCCCCACTCGCGACCCAGCGCCACACCGAACTCTTCGATGCTCCGGCCCTGGAGATCCGGGACGGTGACAACGACCACCTGCTCGCCGCTGGCCTGCTCGTGGGCGGCGAGCATGCTGGTCAGCCGCGCCTCGGCCTGGGTGTCCAGCAGCTCGGCCTGATCGACCACCCTGCCGGTCAACGCAGGCAGCCCAGCTTCCTGGGCGGCGACGCCACTCGCCCAGAACAGCAGCGCGAGGATCAGCGGCAGCGTACGGATCATTGAAACTGCACTTGTGGCGCCTGCTCGGCGTTTTCAGCCGTCGCCTCGAAGTTCTCGCGGATCGGCATGTCGCTGTACATCAGGCTGTGCCAGATACGGCCGGGGAAGGTCCGGATCTCGGTGTTGTAACGCTCGACCGCGGCGATGAAATCCCGGCGCGCCACGGCGATGCGGTTCTCGGTGCCCTCGAGCTGCGATTGCAGGGCGAGGAAGTTCTGGTTGGACTTCAGCTCCGGGTACCGCTCGGACACCGCCATCAAGCGACTCAGGGCGCCGGTCAGCTGGTTCTGCGCCTGCTGGAACTGCTGCAGCTTCTGCGGATCGTCAAGATCATCCGCGCTGAGCTGGATCGAGGTGGCGCGCGAACGTGCTTCGACCACGGCCGTCAGGGTTTCCTGCTCCTGACGGGCAAAGCCCTTCACCGTCTCGACCAGATTGGGGATGAGATCGGCGCGACGCTGGTACTGGTTTTCCACCTGCGACCAGGCCGATTTCACCTGCTCGTCGTATTGGGGGATGTTGTTGATGCCGCAACCGGCCAGCAACCAGGACATGAACAGGACAACGGCCAGTTGCCAGGTGAATCGATAACGCTGCGTCTGCATGATTCGCTCGTCCGCCAGAAATGTTGGGTACATCCATAGGGATGGCCGAACGGCTGGAGAGTTCAGCACAAGACAGCGCCAGAGGCCGGTTTTGGGCTGGCGGCCGGACCGGAGCCCTGAGGCGGGTCAAGCCAGCTAGATCACACCGGCCTGCCGCAGGGAAAGGATCTTCTCGAAACTCAGGCCGAGCAGGTCCTGCAATACCGCTTCGCTGTGCTCACCCAATAGCGGCGGGGCCTTGCGATACTCGACTGGCGTTTCGGAAAGGCGGATCGGGCTGGCGACCTGGGGCACGCTGCCAGCCAGCGGGTGCGGCATCTCCACCTTCAACCCCCGCGCCCGCACCTGTGGGTCAGCGAACACCTGGGCCAGATCGTTGATCGGGCCACAGGGCACACCGGCCTGTTCCAGCAGCGTGACCCACTCGGCCGTGGTACGGAACACCGTGACCTGACGAATCATCGGCACCAGTTCCTTGCGATGGGCGACGCGTGCCTTGTTGCTGGCGAACCGGGGATCGGTCACCCACTCCGGATGCCCTGCCACCTCGGCGAACTTGCGGAACTGCCCGTCGTTACCGATGGTGAGAATGATGTCCCCGTCGGCAGTAGGGAAATCCTGATAGGGCACGATGTTCGGGTGAGCATTGCCCATGCGCCTGGGCGCGACACCCGTGGTCAGGTAGTTCATCGCCTGATTGGCCAGACAGGCGACCTGCACGTCCAGCAGCGCCAGCTCGACATGCTGCCCAACGCCCGTCTGCTCGCGGCTGTTCAGCGCGGCCAGCACGCCGACGGTGGCGTAGAGACCGGTCAGGATATCGGTGAGGGCCACGCCGACTTTCACCGGCCCGGCGCCCTCTTCGCCCTCGGCGCGCCCGGTCAGGCTCATCAGGCCACCAAGCCCCTGGATCATAAAATCGTAGCCGGCACGCTGGGCGTAAGGGCCGTCGCTGCCGAACCCGGTGATCGAACAGTAGATCAGCCGCGGGTTGATGGCCTTCAGGCTCTCATAGTCCAGCCCGTACGCCGCCAGCCCTCCGACCTTGAAGTTTTCCAGCAACACATCGCAGCTGGCTACCAGATCGCGCACGATCCGCTGTCCCTCGGGCTGGGTGAAATCCAGTGTCAGCGACTGCTTGTTGCGGTTGGCCGACAGGTAGTACGCAGCTTCCGAAGTGTTCTCGCCCTGCTGATCCTGCAGGTAGGGCGGGCCCCAATGACGGGTGTCATCGCCGGTGCCGGGCCGCTCGACCTTGATCACCTCGGCACCAAGGTCCCCGAGTATCTGCCCACACCAAGGGCCAGCAAGCACGCGGGACAGGTCGAGGACGCGGATGTTGGATAACGCGCTGGGCATGGAAGTCTCGGAGTTGGTAGTTGGGAATTGGGAGCTGGAAGCTGGAAGCTGGAAGCTGGAAGCTGGATGCTGGATGCTGGAAGCGGTGCAGACTTTTCTTCCAGCTTCCGACTTCCGACTTCAAGCTTCAAGCTATGTCGTAAGGCCCCGAGGTAGGTGGATGGGTGAAGCGTCATCCACCCTACGAACCGTCAGAAGAACGCCTGAATACCCGTCTGCGCACGGCCAAGGATCAGCGCGTGGACATCGTGGGTGCCTTCGTAGGTGTTGACCACCTCGAGGTTGACCAGATGCCGGGCCACGCCGAATTCGTCACTGATGCCGTTGCCGCCGAGCATGTCGCGGGCCAGGCGTGCCACGTCGAGCGCCTTGCCGCAGCTGTTGCGCTTCATGATCGAGGTGATTTCCACCGCCGCTGTGCCTTCGTCCTTCATCCGGCCGAGGCGCAGGCAGCCTTGCAGCGCCAGGGTGATCTCGGTCTGCATGTCCGCCAGCTTCTTCTGGATCAGCTGGTTGGCCGCAAGCGGGCGACCGAACTGCTGACGATCGAGCACGTACTGTCGCGCGGTATGCCAGCAGAACTCGGCGGCGCCCATCGCGCCCCAGCTGATGCCGTAACGGGCCGAATCCAGGCAGGTGAAGGGGCCGCGCAGGCCACGGACGTCCGGGAAGGCGTTCTCTTCCGGGCAGAACACGTTGTCCATGACGATCTCACCGGTGATCGAGGCGCGCAGGCCGACCTTGCCGTGAATCGCCGGGGCGGACAGCCCTTCCCAGCCTTTCTCCAGCACGAAACCGCGAATCGCGCCCTCGTCATCCTTGGCCCACACCACGAAGACATCGGCGATCGGGCTGTTGGTGATCCACATCTTCGCACCGGACAGGCGATAGCCGCCGTCGACTTTCTTGGCGCGGGTGACCATCGAGCCCGGGTCAGAACCGTGGTTCGGTTCGGTCAGGCCGAAGCAGCCGATGTATTCGCCGCTGGCCAGCTTGGGCAGGTACTTCTGCTTGGTTTCCTCGTTGCCGAACTCATTGATCGGCACCATCACCAGCGAGGACTGCACGCTCATCATCGAGCGGTAGCCCGAGTCGATGCGCTCGACTTCGCGGGCAATCAGGCCGTAGCAGACATAGTTCAGACCACTGCCGCCATAGGCCTCGGGAATAGTCGCGCCAAGCAAGCCGGTATCGCCCATTTCCCGGAAAATCGCCGCGTCGGTGCGCTCGTGGCGGAAGGCTTCGAGCACCCGTGGCGCCAGCTTGTCTGCGGCGAACTGCTGCGCACTATCTCGCACCATGCGCTCTTCATCGGTGAGCTGTTGATCGAGCAGCAGCGGGTCGATCCAGTTGAAGCTAGCTTTAGCGGCCATGAGTGGTCCTCTTGTCGTAAACGATCAGCCGGGGATGAGCCCAATGCTGCATGGATGGGTTGATCCTAGAAGCTGCGCAAAGGTCGCGCAAACGAGTAATCCGCAATGATCTGTGCGTTTTAAGCACTACAGCGTATGCTCCAAGCCGAAACCGCACGTCATTTAGTGAGGCAGCCGCACAATGCGACGCAAGATTCCCAGCACAGCCGCACTTATCGCCTTCGAGGCCGCCGCCCGCCACCAGAGCTTCACCCGCGCGGCCGAGGAGCTGGCACTGACTCAGAGCGCGATCTGCCGCCAGATCGGCGGGCTGGAAGAATTCCTCGGACTGGAGCTTTTCCGCCGTTCACGTCGCGGTGTGAAGCTGACCGAAGCCGGCCAGTCCTACGCACGAAGGGTCGCCACGCAGCTGGACGCGGTAGAGCGCGATACCCTGTCCGTGATGGGCCAGCAGGGTGCGCAAACCATCGAACTGGCGCTGGTACCAACGTTCGGAACCCAATGGCTGCTGCCACGCCTGAAACAGTTCCAGGCACTGCATCCGGAAATAACCGTCAACCTGACCAATCGCACCCGGCCCTTTCTCTTCGCCGACACCGATTTCGATGCAGCCATCTATTTTGGCAATGGCGAATGGTCAGGCACCGTGGCGCATGTGCTGATGCCCGAGCACTCGCTGCCCGTCTGCAGCCCGGCCTTGCTCAATGACGCAGGCCAACTGGAGGCGCAGGCCATTGCTGAATTGCCGCTGCTACAGCAAACGACTCGCCCCTACGCCTGGCGCCAGTGGTTCGATTCGCTGGGGATGAAAGTGACGCGAGACATGACCGGCCCCCGCCTGGAGCTGTTCTCGATGCTGGCCCAGGCCGCCGAGCACCAGATGGGCGTGGCGTTGATCCCGCCGTTCCTGATTCAGCGCGAGCTCGCCGAGGGTCGCCTGGTGATTGCCAACCCGCACTCCTTCCGCCGTGAGGACCAGGCCTATCAGCTGATGATTCCAGAGCGGCGAGTGGAGTCGGCAGGGCTGAACGCTTTTCGCGACTGGCTGCTGGACGAAGCGCGGGCGTGGATGGCGCAGCAGGACAGGTAGCGCCCGTTGCCGGCAGCCGAAGGGCAGCGAAAGGGTCTTGCGGACGGCATGACCAATGAGGCGATGATGATCCCGCCGCGTTCCCACAAGCATTCCCTCAAGTTTCTTCGACAACAGCGAGCTGTCTCGTTTGAAGCAGCTCGCCGCCGAAACGCTCGCCAGTTACTTCAGAACTAGTTGAACCAGTCCGGCCGTCGCCTTTAGACGGCGCATGGATGCCTCGCGCTCATTGCAAACATCCGGGAATGAATGTAAATAGCTGGTAAACGAGAGTGATTGCCATTACTTGTCGCGCTAAGGTGATCGCCAGCCTCATCCGGTCCTGGTTCTTCGCCCATCATTCAGGAGCATTTCGATGCGTTACCTCTGTCTCCGATCCTTTATCTCGCTGGCCATCGCCAGCCTGCTGGCCTTCACGCTTCAAGCCGCCGAACGCAGCGTCGACGGCGCCTACGGCCCCGTCACGGTCGAGGGCACCCCGAAGCGCGTGGTCGCACTGGGCGAAAACGCACTCGATGCCGCACTCTCCGTCGGGGTGCAACCCGTAGGCGCACTGGCCAGCCGGGGTGGCACAGACATTCCTGACTATCTCAAGGAAAGGTCCGGCCCCGTTGCGCTGGTTGGCACCGTTCGCGAGCCAAGCCTCGAGGCCGTACTGGCCTTGCAGCCTGACCTGATTCTCGCTTCGAGCGGGCTGGCGCGCGCGCAATACGACAAGCTCAGTCTGATTGCCCCCACGGTCGTGCCGAAAGGCGGAACCTTCGATGACTGGCGCAACACCTTTGCCGTCTACGCCCATGCCCTGGACAAGGATGCCGAAGCCCGGCAGCGCATCGCGGAAATCGACGAGCGTGTCGCCGGGCTACGTGATCAGCTGTCCGATGAACTGCAGATCAGCGTGATTCGCTGGAACCCGCAAGGGCCTTTCATCATGTCCAGCCAGCTGTTTGTCGGTCAGTTGCTCGACGCCATCGGCTTCAAGCCAAATGAGCTTTCGACTCAGACAAAGAAGCCGCATACGGACATCCTCAGCCTCGAAAACCTTTCCAAGGCTGACGCCGACTGGGTTTTCCTGGCGACACTCAACGCCGATGGCCGCAAAGCGCTGGACGATGCCAAGCAACAGCCAGCCTTCAACCGACTGAACGCAGTAAAGAACGACCATGTGGTTACGGTCGACGGCCAGGTGTGGAGCAGCAGTTCAGGCTATCTGGCAGCTCAGCACGTGCTCGATGACGTGGAGCGGGCCCTGTTCGACTGATGCGTACCCCCCGGTTCTCGTTACCGCTCGCGCTGGGGCTGGCCATGGCCTGTCTGCTACTGCTGTGCCTGGCGAGCCTGTTGCTCGGCTCAGGTGACATCAGCGTGTCGCGCAGCCTGACGGCATTGTTCAGCCCCGCCGACGAGCAGGCTCGCTTCGTGGTTTACCAGCTGCGCTGGGAACGGACGGAACTGGCGTTACTGGTCGGCATCGCACTGGGCGTCGCCGGGCTGCTGTTGCAATCGGTGACGCGCAATCCGCTTGCCGAGCCGGGACTCATGGGCGTCAGCGCGGGGGCCTCCTTCGCGGTGGTACTGGCCATTGCCATGGGCGCCAGTGCGGCATCGCTCAGCCTGCTGGTTGCCATAGGTGGCGCTCTTGCCGGCTGCATACTGGTGTTGCTGGTTACGCAGATGCGCGGGGTAGGCGACGATCCGGTGCGTCTGGTGCTGGCAGGCGCAGCCTTTACCGGATTGCTTACTGCGCTCAGCAGCATGTTGCTCCTGCAGGACCAGCGCACCGCGGATGAAATGCGCTTCTGGATCGTCGGCGCGCTGGCCGGACGTCCGCCAGGCACCCTGGCCTGGAGTTTGCCGGGGCTTATCGCCGGCCTGCTTCTCGTGCTGCCGTTGATCCCTACCCTCGCCGCGCTGTCCCTGGGTGAACGCGTCGCCAGCGGACTGGGTCACCATCCACGCATGACGCGGCTGGTGACCTTGCTGGCAGTCGCCCTGCTCGTTGGCACCGCCACTGCCGCGGCCGGGCCGATCGGTTTTGTCGGCCTGGTGGTGCCCTTCATCGCCCGCCGCCTGGTGGGCACCGACATACGTCGCACCTTCGGGCTCTCGATGTTGCTCGGCCCCTGCCTCGTGCTGTTTGCCGACATATTGTCGCGGCTCGCAGTGCGTCCCTACGAATTGCCGGTCGGAGTCATCACGGCTTTTGTCGGCGCGC
Organism: Stutzerimonas stutzeri; assembly: GCA_002387205.1. Classification (GTDB taxonomy): domain Bacteria; phylum Pseudomonadota; class Gammaproteobacteria; order Pseudomonadales; family Pseudomonadaceae; genus Stutzerimonas; species Stutzerimonas stutzeri_N. The sequence goes on from DGLA01000022.1 coordinate 168,131, forward strand.
CCATCCTGATCGCGGTGGTGCGTAGCCATCGACTGCCGACGCTCTGATATGAACATCATCTCCACGCAGCACACACGCGCCCCACATGGCTATTGCCTGCTGGAGCTCGGTGGATGTTCCTTTCTCGCCCACCGGCGAGGCCTGCTGGTCGCGACTGGCCTGAGCCTCGCCTTGCTGGTGGCGTGCTGCTGGCTGCTGGCAGCAGGTACGCCTGGACTGAGCCAGTGGCAGGCGGTGCGCGCTGCCATGGGTAGAGGCGACCCGATGCACGTGCTGCTGGTTCACGAGCTCCGGCTGCCACGGCTGATTGCCGGGCTGCTGAGCGGCGCAGCATTGGGCGCAGCCGGTTGCCTGTTGCAAACCCTGGCGCGAAACCGTCTGGCAACGCCCGGCGTGATCGGTATCGATAACGGCGCGACTGCCTTTGCCGTCGCATCCATCGTGGCCATACCGACCAGCATTGCACCATCGATGCTGGCGCTCTCCGGCGCGGCTACTGCTGCGGCCCTGACCTTTGCATTGGCCATGGGCTCGGGCGCCCGTGGGTATCGCTTCATCGTGGTCGGCATCGCCATCGGCGTGCTGTTCGGTGCGCTCACCAACCTGATGCTGGCTCGCACCGATATCGACGCAGCCAATGCCGCCTATCCCTGGACGGTCGGCAGCCTCAATGCACGCCCTGCCGATGCAGTGCTTTTGCTGGGGATCGGGTTGGCGCTGGGCCTGCCCGTTGCGAAGATGCTGGTCCGCCCGCTGGCGCTCATGCGTTTTTCCGACAACGTTGCCATTGGCCTCGGAGCACGGCTGCGCCTGATGCGCCTTGTCACCCTGGCGCTGACCGTATGGCTGACGGCGCTGGCCGTCGCAGTAGTCGGCCCGGTCGGGCTGATCGCGTTGGTCGCACCGGAGATGGCGCGCTACCTGTGTCGACAGCATGGCGTGCCGGTCATCAATTCTGCGCTGAGCGGTGCCCTGCTGATGGTCCTTGCCGACTGGGTCGGACGCACGCTGCTCGCGCCAGTGGAGATTCCGGTGGGCATCATCATGGCCATTGTCGGCGGTCCCTATCTGATCTGGATTCTGCTACGCCAACCTTCGCGGACACTTTCATGACCCAACTCCCCGCCATCCTCACCGAAAGCACTGCCACCGACGTTCGCCTCGAAGCCAAGGCGCTAGGCATGGGCTACGGCGACGCCGCGGTGATCGAAGGACTCGACCTGCAATTACCCCGGGGCAAGGTGACGGCCATTGTCGGACCCAATGGCTGCGGCAAATCCACCCTGCTCGCCGGGCTCGCACGCCTGCACAAGCCCAGCAGTGGCGCCGTTCTGCTCAATGGCCAGGCGATCACCAGGCTACCGACCCGGGAAGTGGCGCAGCAGCTGGCCCTGTTGCCCCAGGAAGCCAGCGCCCCGGACGGTTTGACCGTTGCCGAGCTGATCCGCTTCGGCCGGCAACCTCATCAGCGCTTGCTTCAACAGTGGAGTGAACATGACCAGGCGATCGTCGAGGCAGCATTGCAAGCCGCCGACCTGTCCGATCTGGCCGATCGCCCGTTAGAGTCGATGTCGGGAGGGCAGCGCCAGCGTGCCTGGATCGCCATGGCCATCGCGCAGGACACCCCGCTGCTGCTGCTGGACGAACCCACCTCGGCCCTGGACCTGGGGCACCAGATCGAAGTGTTCGAGCTGATTCGCCAACTCGCCACAGCGGGTAAGACCATCGTCATGGTCGTGCACGACCTCACCAGTGCCTGCCGCTACGCCGATCATCTGGTCGCCATGCATGGCGGACGCATCGTGGCCGAGGGCGCTCCGCAAAACGTGGTGACGCCGGAGCTGGTCGAAACGCTCTATGGAGTAGCGTGCACGTTGCTGCACGACCCACTGCACGGTAATCCGATCATCGCGGGCATCCGGCGATCAGCCTCGCCAGCTATCAGCTCGTAGACGATCACCGGACCGGCGCAGCCAGGCGAGTCAAGCTGCCGCTGGTTTCTTCTTGCGGGGCTTGAGGTAGCGGGTCAGGCCCTGGAACCACATCACCAGCGCCGGGTTTCCCTGGATCTGGATGTCCTTGTTCTGGATGCCTTGCATGAAGGCCAGCTGCTTGTTCTCGGCGTTCATGGTGGCGAAGCCGTAGGCGCTGTCCTTGAAGCCGATGGCGAACGCCGGATCGGTGGCAGGGCCGCCGTGGCTGGAGACACGCTGATCCTTGACCCTGTAATGCCGAGCCACCTTGCCGTCGAGGGTATGCAGCTGGAAGGTCAGGTCCTTGTCCACAAGCTGCTTCTGAAAATCAGGATTGGAGCGGCTGGCCCTGGTCATCAAACGACCAAGCATCCAAAGAAGAAAGCGAAACTTCATTAAATGTCCCAGAAATGGCGATAAGTTCGCGCATTGTAGCGACTGGAGAGGTATTTCCTAGCGGCAGGATTCAAATGCACCCGGAGCCTGGGCGGCCCCGGGCGACGCGAAACTCAGTTGATCGCGTCTTTGAGCATCTTTCCCGGCTTGAACGCCACGGTATTGCTGGCCTTGATGGTGACAGGTTCGCCCGTCTGCGGGTTCTTGCCGGTGCGGGCACCTCGGTGGCGCTGCAGGAAGGTACCAAAGCCCACCAGCGTCACGCTGTCCTTGCGGTTGAGCGCGTTGGTGATTTCATCCAGTACGGCGTTAAGTACACGGTTGGCCTGATCCTTGGTGAGATCAGCCTTGTCGGCGATAGCGGCTGCGAGTTCCGGTTTGCGCATAGGTAGCCTCTGAGACTTTCTTGTTGTTGTGCTCTGCTGTTCTCCGAACAGCATTCCAAAGCGCTGCAACGGCTCTGGACTGCGGCAGCGCCCTAGGAGAATGGCACGCTGCTAGCACTCGCGCCAGCCCCTGCCACGGGTTTGGCCGTTCATTCTGATGACTTTAACGACAGAACCTGCGGCATTTCAGCCAACACCGGGGGCAGCTGTTTGTTCAACGACAAACGCTCTGCCACGGCCGTTCCGGTGAGCGCATAGCCGAGCAGCCGGCCATCCACTGCACAAAAGATTGCCTTGAGGTTGTTGCCGTCGCCTTCGACGCTCCAGCTGCCTTCACTGCCGGCGGCAGGCGGAGACACCACGAGCGGGCACACCGGTGTTTTCACGGTGATCGGCATCGGGCCGTAGGTAACCGGCGTCGGTTGGCCCGCGAGGGTTCTGGCCAGGGCACGGACCCCGCTCATGAGCGGCATCACGTACAAGAGGTTCAGCCCTTCCACTTCGGCACAATCGCCAAGCGCATAGACATGCTCGGCGGACGTCCGCAGCAGGCGGTCCACTTCGATGCCGCGATTGACCTCGAGCCCTGCCGCCTCGGCCAGCTCGGTGCGGGGACGCAGCCCCACAGCACTGACCACCAGATCGCACCGGATTCGCTGGCCGTCGGACAGCTGAGCCTGCAATCCATCGCCCTGACGCTCCAGCCTTTCGAGCACCGGCCCAAGATGGAAGCGGGCACCCAGCGATTGCAGCCCACGCTGCACCGCAGCGGCTGGCTCGACGGGCAGTAGCGACGGCATGATCTGTTCGCATGGCGCGACCAGATCGACCTCGTAGCCCCCCTGCAGCAGGTCATTGGCGAACTCGCAGCCGATCAGCCCCGCCCCAAGGATCAGCACACGCCGCTTGCCCTGTGCGGCCTCGCGGAAACGGCCGTAGTCGAGCAGGTCGTTGATCGGGAAGATCGCATCCTGCGCATCGCCGGCGACCGGCACTTGAATGGTCTGCGCACCCCAGGCGATCACCAGATCGCGGTAAGGCACAGGCTCGTTGCCAATCCAGACGCGACGCTTGGCCGGTTCCAGACGGGTCACCCGAGTATGGGTGCGGATTTCGGCATTGAGCTGGATAGCCATCGGCCCCGCCACCGTCATGCCGAGCGCATCGGCATCCTTGTTCATGGCAAAACCGGTTGAGAGCATGGGCTTGGAATACGAGCGCCCGTCGTCTGCGGTAATCAGCAGCAGGGGCGTTTCACTGTCCAGCTTGCGAAATTCACGGGCAAGGTTGTAGCCCGCCAGCCCCGTACCAATGATGACCAGCGGTGCGTTTTCATGGTTCGAGTCGTTCATCTCAGCCGATCGCGATCATTTCAAAGTCCATCTTGCCGACGCCACAGTCGGGGCACAGCCAGTCTTCCGGCACGTCTTCCCAGGCAGTGCCGGGCGCGATGCCCTCGTCCGGCCAGCCCTCGGCTTCGTCATAGATGAACCCACACACCACGCATTGCCACTTTTTCATTATTCACCTCGATCAGTCTCGGTTGCGCTGCACGCTATACCAGAACGCGATGAGCGCCAAACCCTGGCATCGGTGATAGACCTCGTACCTGCGAAAGATTTCAGGGCAAAACAAAACGGGCGGCCTAGGCCGCCCGTCCGGGTTCACATGCGCAGCAATTTAGCTGGCGGTCGCGATACCCACCAGCGGATCGCTGATATTCATTACATAGAAGCCAATCAGGCCGATGGTGCCAGCCAGGACGAGGTAGTAAAGCGTCGGCAGCATGGTCTTGCGCAGGGTGATCCCTTCACGCCCCAGCAGACCGACCGTGGCCGAAGCCGCGACGACGTTGTGGATGGCGATCATGTTGCCTGCCGCGGCGCCCACCGATTGCAGCGCTACCATCAACGCACCGGAGATACCCAGCAGCCCGGCGGTGTTGTATTGGAACTGCGACAGCATCAGGTTGGACACCGTGTTGGAACCCGCGATGAAGGCGCCCAGGGCGCCGACCGCAGGCGAGAAGAACGGGTAGACCCCGCCTACGCTGTTGGCCACCAGTTGTGCCATGGCTACTGGCATGGAGACCAGATCCGAACCGTTGACCCCCGAGTTGATCAGGATCCGCACCATCGGGATGGTGAAGATCAGCACGAAGCCGGCGCCCAGCAGCGTCTTGCTGGACTCGGCGATGGCAGCGCCCAGCTGAGCGGCTTTCATCCGATGCAGGAAGAAGGTCACCAGCACCACCATGCAGAGAATCCCGCCTGGCAGATACAGCGGTTCCAGCGTGCCGGACACACCGGTTTCACCAAGGATGTCCCTCCAGCCGAAGCTCACCGACATCAGCGCCGCCTTGAGACCCGGGAATACCCGCGACATCACCAGGAAGACCGCCAGCAGCAGATAGGGTGCCCAGGCCATCGGTACGGAGATCGGCGTACGTCCGGCCACGTCGTCAATCTTCATCTCGATCTTGCCCATCCACTCCACCGGCCATTCACTGGCCGGAGCGAAGTCCCAGCTGGACTTGGGCAGCAGGAAGCCCGCTTTCGCAGCCGGCACCACGATGGCCAGGCCGACCAGGGCGCCGATCATCGAAGGGAACTCCGGACCAAGGAAGACGCCCGCGGCAGCATAGGGAATCACGAACGCAAGGCCGGTGAAAATGGCGAACGGCGCCATAGCCAGGCCTTCACTCCAGGAGCGATTGCGGCCGAAGAAGCGCGTCATGATGCAGATCATGATCAGCGGCATGAGGATGCCGCACAGCGCATGGATGATTGCCACGCGGGAGAAGATCAGATGGAAGAACGTCTCCCAGTTGCTGCCCACCGTTGCCAATTGCCCGCCCAGGGTCGCCTGGTCGAGACCGCCGGCGACACCCACCAGAATCGGCGTACCCACCGCACCGAAGGAGACCGGTGTGGATTGCACCATCATCCCGAGCACGACCGCCGTCAGCGCCGGGAAGCCCAGTGCAACGAGCAGCGGCGCAGCCACCGCAGCCGGTGTACCGAAGCCTGAAGCACCTTCGATGAAGCAGCCGAACAGCCAGGCCACGATCAGCACCTGGACACGCTTGTCCGGACTCACGTTGGCGAAGCCGCGACGAATCGACGCGATGCCCCCGGAGTGCTTGAGCGTGTTGAGCAACAGGATGGCGCCGAAGATGATCCAGAGGATCGCGGCGGTGAGAATCAGGCCCTGCAGCGTGGAAGCCAGGACCCGGTTGAAGGTCATGTCCCAAGCCAACAGGCCGATCAATGCAGTGAGGACGAAAACCAGCGGCATTGCGTACTTGGCCGGCCAGCGAAAGCCGATCAGCAGTACCCCCGCCAGCACCAGCGGCACGAAGGCCAGTATGGACAGCAGTGTCTGACTCATTGTTGGGTTCCTTGTTTTTTGTTGTGAACCGCTTCTATCCGGAAAAGCCCGGTCCCACGCATGGCTGAAATGACGAATCACCTCAGTCCGAGAAGCTGACCAACGAGTCACGTTAGCCGGCCCCTCTTGCTCGAAAGCCCCGGGCGCTGGAAGCGCCCGGGGCTCATCAAATCGCGTCGGCGATCAGCCCATGCTGACCGCCGACTGTCTTGCTGATGCCGCTCAACCGACCTGCTGCTTGAAGCGCTGACGCCAGGCATGCAGCAGCGGCTCGGTATAACCGCTGGGCTGCTCGCGACCCTTGAACACCAAGTCACAGGCGGCCTGGAAGGCCGCCGAACCCGCATAGTCGGCAGCCATCGGACGGTAGGCCGGATCGCCGGCGTTTTGCTGGTCGACCACCTTGGCCATGCGCTCGAGGGTCTCGCGAACCTGCGCCTCGTCGACCACGCCGTGACGCAGCCAGTTGGCCAGGTGCTGGCTGGAGATGCGCAGCGTGGCGCGGTCTTCCATCAGGCCGACATCGTGGATGTCCGGCACCTTGGAGCAGCCAACGCCCTGCTCGACCCAACGCACTACGTAGCCGAGTATGCCCTGGCAGTTGTTGTCCAGTTCCTGCTGGATCTCGTCGGCCGACCAGTTGCGCTCCGGTGCGACCGGGATGGTCAGCAGATCGTCCGTGAGCTTGTCGCGCTCGGCGGCCAGGTCGATCTTCTCCAGCTCAGCCTGAACGGCCTGGACATCGACCTGGTGGTAGTGCAGCGCATGCAGCGTGGCGCCCGTAGGGGACGGTACCCAGGCGGTGTTGGCGCCGGCCTTGGGATGAGCGATTTTCTGCTCGAGCATGGCGGCCATCAGGTCCGGCATGGCCCACATGCCCTTGCCGATCTGTGCCTTGCCACGCAAGCCACAGTTCAAGCCGACCAGCACGTTGTTGCGCTCGTAGGCCTGGATCCAGGCAGTGCTCTTCATGTCGCCCTTACGCAGCACGGCGCCGGCTTCCATGATGCTGTGCATCTCGTCGCCGGTACGGTCGAGGAACCCGGTATTGATGAAGGCCACGCGGTTCTTCGCGGCGCCAATGCAGGCCTTGAGGTTGACGCTGGTGCGGCGCTCCTCGTCCATGATGCCGACCTTGAGGGTGTGACGCGGCAGGCCGATCAGGTCTTCGACACGACCGAACAGCTCGTCGGTAAACGCGACTTCGGCAGGGCCGTGCATCTTCGGCTTGACGATGTACATCGAGCCGGTGCGTGAGTTGCCCTTGCGCTGCTGATCGTGCAGGGCGATGAGGCTGGTGACGACGCCGTCCATGATGCCTTCGGGAATCTCATGGCCTTCGCCGTCGATGATCGCCGGGTTGGTCATCAGGTGGCCGACGTTACGGATGAACAACAGCGAACGGCCATGCAGCTTCAGATTCGAGCCGTCGGCGGCGGTGTACTCGCGATCTTCATTGAGGCGCCGAGTGATGCGCTTGCCGCCCTTCTCCAGGTCCTCGACCAGATCGCCCTTCATCAGGCCCAGCCAGTTGCGGTAGACCAGCACCTTGTCGTCAGCGTCGACAGCGGCAGTGGAATCTTCACAGTCCATGATCGTGGTGACGGCGGCTTCGACGACCAAGTCTTTGACGCCAGCAGCGTCGGTCTGGCCGATGGGGCTGTTCGGGTCGATCTGAATCTCGACGTGCAAACCGTTGTTCTTCAGCAGAACAGCGGTCGGCTCGACGGCTTCGCCCTGATAGCCCACGAATTTCTCGGGTTGCTTCAGCCCGGTGACACTGCCGTTTTCCAGGGTGACCTTGAGCCCGCCGTCCTGCACGCGGTAGCTGACCGAATCGGCATGGCTGCCCTCAGCCAGCGGCGCGGCCTGATCCAGGAAGTTGCGCGCAAAGGCGATGACCTTGGCGCCGCGCACTTCGTTGTAGCCCGGGCCCTTCTGTGCGCCGTTCTCTTCGCTGATCGCATCGGTGCCGTAGAGCGCGTCATACAGCGAGCCCCAGCGGGCATTCGCAGCGTTGAGTGCATAGCGGGCATTGCCGATCGGCACGACCAGCTGCGGACCGGCCTGAGTGGCGATTTCGCTGTCGACGTTGCTGGTGCTGATCTTCACGTCGCCCGGCTCGGGCTGCAGGTAACCGATCGACTCGAGGAAGCTGCGGTACGCCGGCATATCGCTGATCGGACCGGGATTGCTGCGGTGCCAGTTATCCAGCTCGACCTGCAGGCGATCGCGCTCGGCGAGCAGCGCGCGGTTCTTCGGCGCCAGGTCGTGGACCAGCTCGTCGAAGCCTTTCCAGAAGGCCGCGGCCTCGACGCCGGTGCCCGGCAGAACTTCGTCTTCGATGAAACGTTGCAGGTTGGCCGCAACTTGCAGGCGGCCCATGGTTACGCGTTCGGTCATGTCTTTCTCCTCAACAATCAGTTGGCAACAGCGGCGACGCCGGCCTTGGCGACCTGTGCATCCTGGGTCGCGGTCACGCCGGATACGCCGACCGAACCGATCACCTGCCCTTCGACGATCACCGGTACGCCGCCTTCCAGCGAGCAGACCACCGGGGCGGACAGAAACGCATTGCGCCCGCCGTTGACCATGTCCTCGTAGCCCTTGGTTTCGCGACGTCCCACCGCGGCGCTGCGCGCTTTTTCGGTGGCGATGTAGGAGGCGATCGGCGCACAGCCGTCCAGACGCTCCAGTGCCAGCGGGTGGCCGCCGTCGTCGGCGACCACGATGGTCACGGCCCAGCCGTTGCTCTGCGCTTCGCTGCGCGCGGCGGCCAGGATGGCGGTCACTTCGGTCTGGGTCAGCATGGCTTTGGTTTTCATGTTCTCTCCTGTCGATTCGATGTGCGTCACGGCGCGATTGGGGGTTGGGGTTACTGCATCGCCTCCTCGACGATCTCGATCCAGTGCCGCACCGGCGTCCGGCCCGCGCCGTCCAGGTGCGTCTGGCAACCGATGTTGGCGGTGACGATCACCTCCGGCTTGCCGCTTTCCAGCGCATTGAGCTTGTTGTCGCGCAGCTGGTGGGAAATTTCCGGCTGGGTGATCGAATAGCTGCCCGCCGAACCGCAGCACAGATGCGCATCCGGTACGGCGGTGAGATGGAAGCCGAGCCGGGTAAGCACGTCTTCGACCGCTCCGCCGAGCTTCTGTGCGTGCTGCAAGGTGCAGGGGCAATGAAAGGCCATGCGCTTGTCAGTCTCGACCTTCAGCCGCTCCAGCTCGGCACCTCGCATCACTTCCACCAGATCCTTGGCTAGTTCGCTGACCCGCGCGGCCTTGGTCGCATAAGCCGGGTCGTTCCGCAGTAGATGACCATAGTCCTTGATGAAGGCACCGCAACCGCTGGCGGTCTGGACGATGGCTTCAGCACCGCCTTCGATCGCCGGCCACCAGGCGTCGATGTTGCGCCGTGCGCGGTCGAGCCCTGCTTCCTGGGCGTTCAGGTGATAGTCCACCGCACCGCAGCAGCCGGCTTCGCGCACGCTGGTCACGCTGATGCCGAGGCGATCGAGCACCCGTGCCGTCGCGGCATTGGTGTTGGGCGACAGGCTCGGCTGCACGCAGCCTTCAAGGATCAAAACGCGACGGGCATGCAGCACCTGGGGCCGCGGCTTGGCCGGGGTGACCTGGCGCGGCATGTGCGCCTTGAGCGTGGCCGGCATCAGCGGACGCAGCGCGTTGCCGGTGCCCAGCAGCGCCTTGAACAGCCCCGGGCGCGGGATGACGGTGCGCAGACCGGTGCGCAGCAATGTTTCGCCCGCCGAGCGCGGCACCTGCTGCTCCATGAAGTCGCGGCCGATGTCCAGCAGGTTGTGATACTGCACACCGGAGGGGCAGGTGGTTTCGCAGTTGCGGCAGGTCAGGCAGCGGTCCAGATGGGTCTGGGTAGCCTCGGTGACTTCGCCGCCTTCGAGCATCTGCTTCATCAGGTAGATGCGCCCGCGCGGTCCATCCAGCTCGTCGCCGAGCAGCTGGTAGGTCGGGCAGGTGGCGTTGCAGAAGCCGCAGTGCACGCAGGAGCGCAGGATGCTCTCGGCTTCCTCGGCACGCGGGTGAAGTTTGGCTTGTTCGCTCAGATTGGTTTGCACAGCTTAAACCTCGGAATACATGCGGCCGGGGTTGAAGATCCCCTGTGGGTCGAGCGCGGCTTTCAGCTGGCGGTGATAGCGCAGCAACGGCTCGGCCAGCGGCTGGAACGGGCTAGCGGTGGCACCGGCGGTGAAACAGGTTGCATGACCGCCGACTTCGCTGACGATGCTACGAATGCTCTGCGCATCGGCATCGGATTTCAGCCAGCGCTGGGCGCCGGCCCAGTCGATCAGCTGCTCGCCGGGAAGCGCGAGCACCGGAGTATCGGTAGGCAGCGACAGGCGCCACAGCGGGCGGGGGTCGCTGAAGAAGCCCAGGCGTTGTTCGCGCAAGTCGTTCCAGTAGCCGGCATCCAGCGCCTCGCCACCAATGCGGTCACAGGCGGCATTGACCGAGCCTTCGCCGCCTTCCAGGCGCAGGTGCAGCATCTTGCCGTCATGGCTGGCCGCGGTGATCGGCACGGGCTGCTGGCCCCATTCGGCCAGTTTGAGCAACGCGCGGTCGACCGGCATCTCCACACGCAGGCTGCGACACAGGCGCGGCTTGGGCAGCACCTTGAGCGAAACCTCGGTGAGCAGGCCAAGGCAACCAAAGCTGCCGGCCATCAGGCGCGACAGGTCGTAGCCGGCAACGTTCTTCATCACCTCGCCGCCGAAACGCAGGTGCTTGCCATGGCCGGTGATGACACGCGAGCCCAGCACGAAGTCGCGTACCGAGCCGGACCACGGGCGCCGCGGGCCGGACAGACCGGTCGCGATCATGCCGCCCACGGTGGCGCCTTCACCCAGGTGCGGCGGCTCGCAGGGCAGCATCTGGTTGGCCTCGTCGAGCGCAGCTTCCAGTTCGGCCAGCGGCGTGCCGGCGCGAACGCTGATGACCAGTTCGGTGGGGTCGTAGGTGACGATGCCGCGATGCGCGCGGGTATCAAGCGGCGTGCCCTGCACCTCGCGGCCGAGAAACGCCTTGCTGCCGCCGCCGTGGATTTGAAACGGGGTGTTGCTGGCCAACGCCTGATTGACCTGGTCGAGCAGCTGCCCGCTGTCGTCGAAGGAAACCGTCATCAGAAACGCTCCAGTTCAGGGAAGGGCAACTGCCCGCCATGTACATGCATGCCGCCGAATTCGGCGCAGCGGTGCAGGGTGGGAATATTCTTGCCGGGGTTGAGCAGGCCACTGGGATCGAACGCCGCCTTCACCGCATGGAACAGCGTCAGTTCGTCGGCATTGAACTGCGAGCACATCTGGTTGATCTTCTCGCGCCCAACGCCGTGCTCACCGGTGATCGAGCCACCGACTTTCACGCACAGCTCGAGAATCTTGCCACCCAGCGCCTCGGCGCGTTCGAGCTCGCCCTCGGTGTTGGCATCGAAGAGGATCAGCGGATGCATGTTGCCGTCGCCGGCGTGAAACACGTTGGCCACGCGCAGGCCGTATTCGTCAGACAGATCGCTAATACCCTTGAGTACGCCCGGCAGCTCGCGGCGGGGGATGGTGCCGTCCATGCAGTAATAGTCCGGCGAAATGCGCCCGACCGCCGGGAAGGCATTCTTGCGCCCGGCCCAGAACTTGACGCGCTCGGCCTCGTCCTTGGCCAGCCGCACTTCGGTGGCGCCAGCCAGCTTGAGCACTTCGCCCACACGGGCGCAGTCGTCGTGCACATCGGCTTCCACGCCATCTAGTTCGCAGAGCAGGATCGCCTCGGCGTCCACCGGATAGCCCGCACGGATGAAGTCCTCGGCCGCGCGGATCGACAGGTTGTCCATCATCTCCAACCCGCCGGGGATGATGCCGGCGGCAATGATGTCGCCCACGGCGCGCCCGGCTTTCTCCACCGAGTCGAACGCGGCCAGCAGCACCTTGGCCACCTGCGGCTTGGGCAGCAGCTTGACCGTTACCTCGGTCACGATGCCGAGCATGCCTTCGGAGCCGGTAAAGAGCGCCAACAGGTCGAAGCCGGGCGAATCCAGGGCGTCGGAGCCGAGCACCATGCGCTCGCCTTCGACGGTGAGAATGTCCACCTTGAGCAGGTTGTGCACGGTCAGACCGTATTTCAAGCAGTGCACGCCACCGGCGTTCTCGGCAACGTTGCCACCGATGGAACAGGCGATCTGCGAGGACGGATCGGGCGCGTAATAGAGGTCATAGGGCGCGGCGGCCTGGGAAATCGCCAGGTTGCGCACGCCCGGCTGGACGCGGGCAAAGCGACCGGCCGGGTCGACTTCGAGAATCTTGTTGAAGCGCGCCATTACCAGCAGGATGCCCTGTTCCAGCGGCAGCGCCCCGCCGGAAAGCCCGGTTCCCGCGCCACGCGCCACCACCGGTACACCACGCTTGTGGGCGATCTTCAGCAGGGTTTCGACCTGCTCGACGCGCTCGGGGAGCACGACCAGCATCGGCGTGGTGCGGTAGGCGGACAGGCCATCGCACTCGTAGGGCTTGAGGTCTTCGCCTCGATGAAGGATGTCCATGCCGGGCAGCTGCGCCTGCAACTCGGCCAGCAGCGCCGCCTTGTCAACCTTGGGCAGCTCACCGTCGACGCGTTCGTCGTAGAGGATATTCATGGCAGTCGGTGCTCTCGATTGTTCACCGCGCGCACGGCCAGCTGCGGTGGTTTGACGCATCATTAGCCCTGCCACACCCCTCCGTCCATCTCGAAAACCACTGGTCCTACCAGTTTCTTTCGCTAACCTTTCAGCCGAGCCATCCGAACCCCCCGTATATCAAGGGCTGATGCATTCCTGGCGCTGACCACGCTAGACTTCCTCCAAACTGGTCCTACCAGTTATGGAGAACGAAACATGTTGATTGAACATACGGAGCGCCGCCAGTTGGCGGACGTGGTAGCCGAACGCATTGAGCGGCTTATCGTCGACGGCGTACTTAAGGTCGGCCAGGCGCTGCCGTCGGAGCGTCGCCTGTGCGAAAAGCTTGGCATCTCGCGCTCGGCGCTGCGTGAAGGCCTGCGCGTGCTGCGCGGCCGAGGCATCATCGAAACCTCTCAAGGGCGCGGTTCACACGTCGCAAAGCTGTCCGGTGAACAGGACGCCAGTCCGCTTATGCACCTGTTCAATTCGCAACCGCGCACGCTGTACGACCTGCTCGAAGTACGCGCCCTGCTGGAGGGCGAGTCGGCACGACTGGCCGCGCTGCGCGGCACCGACGCCGACTTCATCCTGCTCCGTCGCCGTTATGAAGAAATGCTCGCGGCGCACACCACCGAAGAGGCCGACCCGCGCGAACATGCTCGCCTCGACCACGCCTTTCACCTCGCCGTCAGCGAGGCCTCGCACAATCCTGTGCTGGTGCACACCCTACAGTCATTGACCGACCTGATGCTCTCCACAGTCTTCGCCTCGGTAAACAACCTTTACCACCGGCCGATGCAGAAGCGGCAGATCGACCGGCAGCACTCTCGCCTGTTCCACGCCATCACCGAACGCCTGCCGGATCAGGCACAGCGTGCGGCGCGCGACCACATTCACAGCATTCGCGACAATCTCAAGGAAATCGAGCAGGAAGAACAGCGACTGGTGCGGGCGACGATGCGGCTGGAGGGTTGGGGATGAGCAGCAACCACAGCTGACTGCAATTCGGGACACGCTGTCTTTTGGGAAAAATCTGAACCCTCAAAGACGAGTGCCTTCGAAAAATATGCGGAGTTCACAAATCCGCGTCCCGAACTGACAAGAGAGGAACGCACAATGACCAAGAAACCGCTCGCACTCGTCACCGCTTTGCTGGCCTCTGGCCTGGCCCTGCCTGCCATCGCGCAGCAACAGAACACTGCACAACAGTCCGGCATGCAGACCCAGCAGCAAGGCGCTCAGTCTGGCATGAAGCAGGGAGGCGGCTCCTCAATTCGAGTCGGCCATGATGTTGTCGACGCGGTAGACGACGTCCGCGAAAACGTTGCCGACTTGATTGGTTCCCTGCGCCAGTCCGGCTCTACCATGGGCGTAAGCAATTGGAAGCAGAGCGACAGCCAGCTCGCACAAATGGAGCAAAAGCTCAATCAACAGATGGAACACAAGCTGGACGAAAAAGCCGAGCGTACCGACGATTACTGGAAAAGCTGGATCCGCGGAGAGGAATATAAGGTCAGCGTGACGGAGCAGGTCAACGAGCTTGCCAGTAACCTCGATGAAGTTGCCAAGATGCTCAGCGGCGCGAAAGGCCAGAAGATGCAGGAAATCGATAGCGCTGACGTCGCGAATCAGGTGGATGACTTGCAGGAAACTGTCGAGGATCTGGTCCAGGCACTGCAGGACACGGAAGGCTTGAACGTCAACCAACAGAACCTCCAGCAGGCACAGCAGCGTCTGGACACCATGGAGAAAGAACTGGATCGCCAGGCTGACATGGCCGAAGAAGAGTGGCGCACATACGCCATGGGCGAGCAGTTCAACCCAGGCGTCCAGAAAAACATCTCCGAGCTTGCGCAGATCCTGAAGAGCCTGTTCCAGCAGGCCAGCTGATACCTGATCGCGCAATCCGTCCCACCGGCGCAGCAGGGCGCCTGGTGGGGCCCGATCGACAGCGGCACCTAACCTGTCTCCGGCCCAACCTGATCATCCAGCCAAGGTCAGCCCCAGGCCTGGCGTTTCCGGCCTTAAGCCCCCATTCCCCCCATGCTAGACTCGCCGCTCCTCTTCGCTGCCCACTATTATCCGTGCCCGACTCTCAAGACTGGCTAGCCGCCGACCACCACAGCATCTCCCTCGGACCTGACCTGCACGACTGGCTCTATGTGGACAAAGGCTCGCTCACTCGCCGCCTTACCGAGCTGGCAGCCGGCGAATTCAGCGTGACGCCACTGACTGAAGGCTGGCAGATCTTGCGTAATGACGAATGCTCATCGCTAGGCGTGGCCGACGGGAGCCAGGGCTGGGTTCGCGAGGTTTATTTGCGCGGGCATCAGCGGCCCTGGGTATTTGCTCGCAGCGTCGCCGCACGCAGCGCGCTGGAAAGGTCCGGCCTGGACCTGCCGCACCTGGGCAGCCGCTCGCTGGGGGAATTGCTGTTCAGCGATCCGGCGTTCACTCGCGGCCCGCTGCAAGCCCGACGCTATCCCGATACATGGTTGCCGCAGGAGGTCCGCCAGGCCCAGCTCTGGGCCCGCCGTTCCTGTTTCAGCCAGGGTGACCTTCGCGTACTGGTCGCTGAAGTGTTTCTGCCGGCCCTGTGGCAGGCCGCACGGATCGCGACCTGAACCCGACACAAACTGCCCGCAACCGCCTTCACCGACCGGAGACCCTCCGATGTTCCAGAAGCTTCTGCACTCGAGCAATCGCCTCCACCCGCGCGCCTGGGACTTCATCCAGCTGATGCGCCTGGATCGCCCGATTGGCACCTACCTGTTGCTCTGGCCGACGCTCTGGGCGCTGTGGATTGCGGGCGAGGGCTCGCCCAGCGTGAAGAACACCCTGATCTTTGTTCTTGGCGTCATTCTCATGCGCGCCGCTGGCTGCGTGATCAATGATTTCGCCGACCGCAACCTGGACGGCCACGTCAGCCGCACCAAGGGCCGCCCACTGGCGACCGGCAAGATCTCCTCGAAGGAAGCCTGGGTCCTCTTCGCCCTCCTCGTCGCACTGAGCTTCGTGCTGGTTCTGCTGACCAACGCGGCGACCATCTGGCTGTCCTTTGGCGCCCTCGCTGTCGCATCGCTCTACCCCTTCATGAAGCGCTACACCTACTACCCGCAGGTCGTGCTCGGGGCTGCGTTTTCCTGGGGCATGCTGATGGCCTTTACCGCCGAACGCGGCGAGCTACCACCCGAAGCCTGGCTGCTGTTCATCGCCAACGTGCTCTGGACCGTCGCCTACGACACCTACTACGCCATGGCCGACCGTGAAGACGATCTGAAGATCGGTATCAAATCCACCGCCATCCTGTTCGGCGACGGCGACCGAGTCATTATCGCCACACTGCAAGGGCTCGCCCTGTTCTGCCTGATTCTCGCTGGCGTGCGCTTCGAACTCGGCCAGTGGTTCCACCTGGGCCTGACGATCGCAGCCGGCTGCTTCGCCTGGGAGTTCTGGAAAACCCGCTCGCGCAAATCGCAAGTCTGCTTCAAGGCGTTCCTCCACAACCACTGGGCCGGGCTGGCGATTTTGGTTGGGATAATGATGGACTATGCGACGAAGGCAAGCTGACAGCTGGAAGCATCGCCGGGTTCGTCAGCTCTTTTCCTCCAGCTGCAAGCTTCTAGCTTCAGGCTGCCATGTAACATCTCTGCAACATTTCCGTTATCTAATGCCGAGCGACAATAAAACGGACCGAGAGCGGACATGAACGGCAAATGCATACTGATCGTCGATGACGAAGCGCCGATCCGGGAGATGATCGTGGTGGCGCTGGAAATGGCCGGCTACGAGTGCCTGGAAGCGGAGAACACTCAGCAGGCCCATGCGCTGATCATCGATCGCCAGCCGGACCTTATCCTGCTTGACTGGATGCTGCCCGGCACATCCGGCATCGAGCTGGCACGGCGCCTCAAGCGCGACGAGATGACCGCCAATACACCCATCATCATGCTCACCGCCAAGGATGCCGAGGACAACAAGATCCAAGGCCTGGAAGTGGGCGCCGACGACTACATCACCAAGCCCTTCTCGCCACGCGAGCTGGTGGCGCGCCTGAAGGCCGTGCTGCGTCGCGCAGCCCCCAGCGACAACGAGACACCGATCGAGATCGGTGGCCTGCTGTTGGACCCCATCAGCCACCGAGTCACCATCGACGGCACGCCAGCCGACATGGGCCCCACCGAGTACCGGCTGCTGCAGTTCTTCATGACCCACCAGGAGCGCGCCTATACCCGCGGGCAGTTGCTCGATCAGGTCTGGGGCGGCAATGTGTACGTCGAAGAGCGCACCGTGGACGTGCATATCCGCCGTCTGCGCAAAGCCCTGGGCGAAACCTATGAAAATCTGGTGCAGACCGTCCGCGGCACCGGCTATCGTTTTTCCACCAAGAGCTGAACACGCCTTGCGTCAGCTGGCGTTTTAGATGAATTCCGGCCGGCCTCAAGCTGCCTCAAGGAGCGTTAGCGGTGAATCAAGACTGGCAAGGCGCTCTGGTGCGTCGCCTGCTGTTGATAGTGGCTGGATGCCTGCTGGCCGGTCTGGCCACCGGCGAGTACGCCTGGGCGCTGGTGATCGGCCTGACCGGTTACCTGGGCTGGACCCTGCGCCAGGTCCGTCGGCTGCTGCTGTGGCTCAAGGACCAGGCGGACCAACCCCCGCCAGATAGTCATGGCATCTGGGGCGAAATTTTCGACAACCTGTACCAGCTCCAGCGCCGCGATCTGCGCCTGCGGGCGCAACTGCAGTCGGTGATCGACCGAGTACAGGGCTCGACGACCGCGCTCAGGGATGCAGTCATCATGCTCGACAGCGATGGCAACCTGGAGTGGTGGAACCCCGCCGCCGAACGCCTGCTGGGCCTGAAGAAGCCGCAGGATACCGGCCACCCGGTAACCAACCTGGTGCGCCACCCAAGCTTCAAGGAGTACTTCGACAAGGGTCGTCACGAGGAACCGCTGGAGTTGTCTTCGCCAGTCAACAACCGACTCTGGCTGCAGATCACCATTACCCGCTACGGCAACAGCGAGCACCTAATGGTGGTGCGCGACATCACGCGACTCCATCAGCTGGAGCAGATGCGCAAGGACTTCGTCGCCAACGTCTCCCATGAGCTGCGCACCCCGCTGACAGTGATCGCCGGCTACCTGGAGACAATGCTCGAGCACACCGACGAGATGCCGCCGCGCTGGCCACGGGCACTGAACCAGATGAACCAGCAGGCCGGTCGCATGCAACACCTGCTCAACGACCTGCTCCTGCTGGCCAAGCTGGAAGCGACCAGCCCGCCGACCAACACCCAGCCAGTGGCCGTTGCCAAGCTGCTCGAGTCGATCAAGGCCGATGCCCAGGCACTTTCCGCGGAACGCAACCACCGGATCACCCTTGATGCCGATGCAACCCTGCGACTCAAGGGCAGTGAGAGCGAACTGCGCAGTGCCTTCTCCAACCTGATATTCAACGCGGTCAAATACACCCCGGACAACGGCGAGGTTCATATTCGCTGGTGGTGCAACGAGCACGGCGCCCATCTGGCAGTGCAGGATTCGGGCATCGGTATCGAATCCAAGCACCTGCCCCGCCTGACCGAGCGCTTCTACCGGGTCGACTCCAGTCGCGCCAGCAATACCGGCGGTACCGGTCTCGGTCTGGCCATCGTCAAGCATGTGCTGCTGCGCCACCAGGGCCGTCTGGATGTGAACAGTACGCCGGGCCAGGGCAGCGTCTTCACCTGCCACTTTCCACTGACTCAGGCCGCGGTGGTCTGACGCCGCGTAACCGGCCGGCACCTGCAGCCTGCCGGGTCCTTGAAATAACCCCGATGCGGCCCCATTCTTGGGCCGTCTCTGACTACCCGACAGCCTAATGGACCCTTCCCCCAGCATTGCCGCCAGCTACGCCGCCCCCTCCTATTTCGCCGATTTCGGTCTGATACTTTTTGCGCTCTTTCTGGTCCTGCTCAACGGCTTTTTCGTTGCGGCCGAATTTGCCATGGTCAAGTTGCGCGCCACCAAAGTGGAGGCGATCGCCAAGCAGCACGGCTGGCGCGGGCATATCCTGCGCAAGGTGCATAGTCAGCTGGACGCCTACCTATCGGCCTGCCAGCTGGGTATCACCCTGGCCTCACTGGGACTCGGCTGGGTCGGCGAACCGGCTTTCGCCCATCTGCTCGAGCCGGTATTCGCGGCGGTGGGTATCCAGTCACTGGCCGTCGTGCATGGCATCGCCTTCTTCACGGCGTTCTTCATCATTTCCTATTTGCACATCGTGGTCGGCGAGCTGGCACCCAAGTCCTGGGCGATCCGCAAGCCCGAACTGCTGTCGTTGTGGACGGCCGCACCGCTGTACCTCTTCTATTGGGCCATGTACCCGGCCATCTACCTGCTCAATGCCAGCGCCAACGCCATCCTGCGACTTGCCGGACAAGGCGAGCCCGGCAGCCATCATGAACACCACTACAGTCGCGAAGAACTCAAGCTGATCCTGCATTCCAACCGCGCCCTGGACCCGGCGAACCAGGACATCAAGGTGCTCGCCTCGGCGGTGGAAATGAGCGAGCTGGAGGTGGCGGACTGGGCCAACTCGCGCGAAGACCTGCTGCAGCTCGAGCACGACGCCTCGCTGGCGGAAATCCTGGACCTGATTCGCCGGCACAAATTCAGCCGTTACCCTGTGTACGACACTGAACAGGGCGACTACATCGGCCTGCTGCACATCAAGGATCTGCTGCTGGCCCTGGCCAGCGACGAGAAACTGGCTGAGCATTTCAACCTTGCCGATCTTCTGCGACCGCTGGAGCGGGTGCCGCGCTACCTGCCCCTGAATGTCCTGCTGGATCAGTTCCGCCAGGGCGGTGCCCATTTCGTGCTGGTAGAAGAAGGAGACCACAAGGTGGTGGGTTTCCTGACCATGGAGGACGTGCTGGAAGTGCTGGTGGGCGATATCCAGGACGAACACCGCAAGACCGAACGAGGCATTCTCGCCTACCAGCCCGGCAAGCTGCTGGTACGCGGTGACACTCCGCTGTTCAAGCTCGAGCGCCTGCTCGGCGTGGACCTGGACCATATCGAGGCCGACACCCTCGCCGGGCTGATCTACGAGACCCTAAAGCGCGTCCCTGAAGAAAACGAGGAGCTGCTGGTCGACGACCTGCAGATCGTGGTCAAGAAAATGCGCGGGCCAAAAATCGTGCTGGCCAAGGTGTTGAAGCAGGACTAGCTGGCTTGAATAGCTTGGCGGCTTGTGAGTCGCTTAAAACCGCTTCCACTGGCCGCTTGTCGCGTTAGCCGTGTCCGGCAGCTTCAATCACCACCCACCGCAAAATTCGGCAGGCTGTTGACCGGCTGTGAGAAGTCGAAGGGAATGGATTCGACCGCCAGGCCCACGTTGCGCTGCACCACGAAGTGCAGGTGCGGACCGGTGCTGTTGCCGGTGTTGCCGGAGCGGGCGATGCGCGCGCCAGTCTGGACACGCTGGCCCTCCCGCACGCTGACCGACCCCTGCATCAGGTGCAGGTAGACGCCCATGGTGCCGTCATCGTGGAGGATCCGTACGTAGTTACCGGACGGGTTGTTGCCACGCCCGCTCTGGCTGTTTTCCACTCGCACCACCATCCCACCGCGTGCCGCAACGATGGGGGTTCCTTCGGGCATGGCGATGTCGGCGGCGTAGCGGCCTTTGGGGGTGAAGTGGCTGTACTTGCCGTTGGCGCCCTGCGTCAGGCGGAACGGGCCGCCGTGCCAGGGCAGGGGATATTTGTAAGGCTTGGGAATCAGTCGTGGATCGCCCAGGGCGTGGCGCAGCTTGGGCGTGTATTTCAACGGCTTCGACGGATCGAGCGGCGCAAGAGTCGCCAGGCGGATCTGGCTGCGTGGCGGCAACACCCAGCGGATCGGCTTGTCCGGTACGCCAACGGCGTTCTGCACACCGGTCAGTTTGAGTTCGACATCCACCGGAGCGTACAGGTCGTTACGCACCAGCAAGGTCTCGCCGCCTGCATGTTTGCGGGTTTCCAGTTTCACCTGGGCATCGATTTTCTCGACCATCCGATCGTTGAAGGTGAACACGCGCGCGCCCGGTGCGGCCTGGTCGCTGTAGGTGACCACGCCGTTGGCGTCGGTGTACTTGTAGATGGTCAGGGCTGAGGCGGACGAGGCCAGCCAGAACAACCCAAGAGCAAGTATGGTGCGCCCCAACATAACGGCAGACTTCATGTGGTTATGTATTCAGAGGCCCGCAGACTAGCAGCGCAACGGAGCTGACGCGAGCCGCCGACCGCCGGGCTGTGAGATCGTTCATTAACCGCCGCGATCAATCGGACGAACGGACCCTGTCAGAGCTGAGCCGTACTCCCGAAAACATCAGGCTCCCGGCACGAAATGCCGCTGCGCCGTACCCCGGGCAATCAGGCGGGACAGATAGTCGAGCTTCTGCGGATCGCGATCGACGAAGCGAAAAGTCAATTGCAGCCATTCGCTGTCGGGCTTGGGCTCCAGCGCCGCGACGGCATGCAGATAGCCATTGAGACGGGCCACCTCGCCGCCTTCGCCCTGCTCCAGATCCAGTACCGCGCTTTCCAGTACCTGTGGCAGCGCCTCACCGCGCCTGACCACCAGCAATCCCTCCTTGAGGCTTAGCGCCTTGATCACACAGGGAAGCGTTCCGGTCGCCAGCCGCAGCTGGCCCTGACCACGACCGCCATTGGCGGACGAGGGTTTGGCGGCGCCGGGCTGGGTCAGCGGTGCCGCAAAACCGGGCGCAGGCGAAACGGTTGGCGCCGCGGTAGCCGGCTTGATCACTTCTGCCTTGCCTCCGGTAAGGGCTGCCAAGGAGTCATTGACCATCCCGGTATTTGTCGGCCGTGGCGGGGCGCTGGCAGCCAGTGCATCGAGCTTGCCGGCCCTGCCGAGCGCCTTGCGCACCTTGGTGGTCAGCTGTTCGTTGCTGAACGGTTTGCCGATGAAGTCGGAGACCCCGGACTGGATCGCCTGGACTACGTTTTCCTTGTCGCCGCGGCTGGTGACCATGATGAACGGCGTGGTCTTCAGATTCTCATGGGCGCGACACCAGGTAAGCAGTTCGAGCCCGGACATCTCGGGCATTTCCCAGTCACAGAGGATCAGATCGAAACGGTCGCGATCGAGCATCTGCTGGGCCTTGCGTCCGTTGACTGCCTCCTCGATACGGATGCCCGGAAAGTGGCTGCGCAGCCCTTTTTTCACCAGATCCCGGATGAAAGGTGCGTCATCCACTACCAGCACACTGACCTTGCTCATCAATCGCTCCTGCTCGAATGGTCGCCAGCATAGCGGTAGCTGCCGGTTGAAAAAAGCACAGCCGCCCTGTGCGGCTGGTTTTCTGCGACAGGAACCCTGCGACGGCGAGGGTGCGGACAAGCATCCAATGGCGCGGCATACTCACCCGGTATCCATAGCCGTCCCGGGACCCTTCATGCCTCAGCACATCCTCGTCGCCCATGATCTAAGCCGGGAAGCCGACGTGGCGTTACGCCGCGCAGCCGCCTTGGCGAAACAGACTGGCGCTCGACTGAGCGTGCTGCATGTGCTGCACGAGCACGCCGATGGTGACGCTGAACAGCTGGCGCGCGGCGAGCTGCAGGCCCAGCTCGATGCTACTGGCCTGGGCGAACCGCGGCTCTGGCTTCGCCGGGGCGGTGTGGTAGAAGAATTGCTCACCCAGGCAACAGGGCTCGAGGCGGACCTGCTGGTCGTCGGTCGCCACCATCGCCGACAACCGCAAGGCTTTGCCGGCACCACACTGGAGCGCATCCTGCTCGCCTGCCCGATGCCGCTCCTGTTGGCCGTCAGTCCCGCCGCGTCATACCACCGTGCGCTGGCGGCGCTGGACTATTCACGCTGCGCCAGCCGTGCCCTGCAGAGCGCCTGGCAACTGCTGCCTGCGATGGCCGAACTGACCGCGCTGAATATTCACGAAGTCGCCGAGGTGCATGGCGCCGACGATGGTGAGCTGGCACTGCAGCAGGAGCTGTTTGACCAACTGATGGCCGACCTGCGCAGCAACCTGGCCGACAACGGTGCCCGTCTGAACCCGAGCCTTCGCCAGGGCGAACGCAACAACTGCCTGGAAGCTGCCATCGCTGAGCTGCAACCGCAACTGCTCGCACTGGGCGGTCACAGCCGCGGGGAAGTAAGTAACGCCCTGCTCGGCAGCCTGACCCGGCAGTATCTCGACCAACCGCCCTGCGATGTGCTGATCGCCCATTGACTCCGCTGGCGCAAGCCGCGTTGCGCCCGTAGGTCCGGGCCCCAGGTACATAGATCGTCATCCCGTCCCGCATGTCGCGGGCGGCTCGGCCATGCCTCTGAGCGAAGCGCGGTTGCGCTTGCCGAAACCCCTGCTACGTTTAGAGCTACAAACAATAACAAGACAGATCGCATGCCAGCCCAGACCACCATACTGCAGTTCCGGGGCTTTCGGCGACCCGTGCCCGTCCGGCACTGGAGCCGTCTGCAACGGCACGAACCAACGGCTCCGTCCGTACGGCGAACCTTTTGTGATGCTGGCGCACCTGTCCTCAGACCGGCTGCACCCTACCCGCTTTTCCAACCGAACCGTTCAGCTCGTGGCAATCCACGAGCCGTGCTGTAAGCGGTCGACCCCAGCAAGGAGACAGGCGATGAAGCTTCTGGCAATTGCAACGGCAGTGATGGGCGCGGCAGCCACCCTACCGGCGTCGGCTGCGGAGATATCCGACGGCAAGGTGAAGATCGGCATTCTCAATGACCAGTCCGGGGTCTACGCCGACTTCGGCGGCAAATGGTCCTACGAGGCGGCCAAGATGGCAGCCGAGGATTTCGGCGGGACCGTTCAAGGCGCACCGATCGAGATCGTCACCGCCGACCACCAGAACAAGCCGGACATTGCTTCGAACATCGCTCGGCAGTGGTACGACCGTGAAGAGGTCGACTCGATCATGGAGCTGACCACCTCCTCCGTGGCGCTGGCCGTGCAGGGCATCTCCAGGGACAAGAAGAAGATCGACCTGGTAACCGGCGCTGCCACCACCGAGCTGACCGGCAAGCAGTGCTCGCCCTACGGCTTTCACTGGGCCTATGACACCCATGCGCTGGCGGTGGGCACAGGTGGTGCGCTCGTTTCCCAGGGTGGCGACAGCTGGTACTTCCTGACCGCCGATTACGCGTTCGGCTATTCGCTGGAAGAGCAGACCAGCCAGTTCGTCAAGAACAAGGGCGGTGAAATCAAGGGCTCGGTGCGCCATCCGCTGGCAACCAACGACTACTCGTCCTTCCTGCTGCAAGCGCAGGCATCGGGCGCCGAAGTGATCGGCCTCGCCAACGCGGGGCTGGATACCGCCAACGCGATCAAGCAGGCCGCCGAGTTCGGCATCGTCGCCAGTGGACAGCGACTGGCAGCCTTGCTCTTTACCCTTTCCGAGGTGCATGGGCTGGGCCTGAACGCCGCGCAGGGCCTGACGCTGACCGAAAGCTTTTATTGGGACCGCGACGACAAGTCCCGCGAGTTCGCTCAGCGCTTCTTCAAACGCACCGGCCGGATGCCGAACATGGTTCATGCCGGCACCTATTCGGGCGTGATGCAGTACCTCAAGGCCATCGACAAAACCGGCACCGACGAAACCGAAGCGGTGGCCAAGGCCATGCACGAGATGCCAGTGGACGACGTATTCGCCCGCAACGCCAAGGTCGGTGCCAACGGGCGGCTCATCAGCGACGTCTACCTGATGGAGGTGAAGAAGCCGGACGAGAGCAAGGAGCCCTGGGATTACTACAAGGTGCTTGCCACGGTTCCCGGCGACGAGGCGTATATCGATCCAGCCAAAAGCGGCTGCGACCTGGACAAGCAATAAGCATGGCGAGCAGCCCTCACCCCGCCGCCGGGCGTGATACCGCAGCCAAGAGCGACGCTTCGCCCGCGCGAGGCGTCGTGCTCTCGGCCCGCGGCCTGCGTCGGGACTTCGGCGGTTTCGTCGCGGTGAACAACGTTGACCTCGATATCCACCATGCCCGCGTCCACGCCTTGATCGGCCCCAACGGCGCAGGCAAGACCACCGTGTTCAACCTGCTGACCAAGTTTCTTCAACCCACCAGTGGAAGCATCCAGCTGCTCGGCCATGACATCACCCGCACCGACCCGGCCAAGGTGGCGCGCATGGGGCTGGTGCGGTCGTTTCAGATCTCGGCGGTATTTCCGCACCTGAGCGTTCTGGAAAACGTGCGGGTCGCGCTGCAACGGCCCGGTGGGCTGGCTACGCAATTCTGGCTGCCGCTGCGCTCGCTGAACCGGCTCAACGAACGCGCCATGGCGCTGATCGAGTCGGTCGGCCTGCAGGACGCCTGGCAGAGCCCCGCTGCCGATCTGTCCTACGGTCGCAAACGAGTCCTGGAGATCGCGACCACATTGGCGCTTGAGCCAAAGGTACTGCTGCTGGACGAGCCGATGGCCGGGATGGGCCATGAAGACGTTCGCATCGTGTCCGAGCTGATCCGCGAAGTGGCGCGTGACCGGGCCATCCTGATGGTGGAGCACAATCTCAAGGTGGTCGCCGATCTCTGTGATGAGGTCACGGTGCTGCAGCGCGGGGAGATCCTTACATCGGGTGATTACCAGACCGTCAGCCGGGACGCCCGCGTGCGAGAAGCCTATATGGGGACGGACGATGACTGAGGCCAGGGCATTGCTGAGTATTCGCGAGCTGAATGCCTGGTACGGCGAAAGCCATGCCTTGCATGGCATTGACCTGGACGTGCACCAGGGCGAGACCGTGACCCTGCTCGGCCGCAACGGCGTAGGCAAAACCACGGCGCTGCGCTCCATCATGGGCATCATCCGCAAGCGCAGCGGAACCATCCACTTCGATGGCCAGGACATGATGCGCGTACCGCTGCACCGTACCGCACACACGGGCATGGGCTTCGTGCCCGAGGAGCGTGGCATCTTTGCCACCCTGACCGTGGACGAAAACCTCACCCTGCCACCAATCATCGCCAAGGGAGGGATGAGCACCAACGAGATCTATCAACTATTTCCTAACCTCGAGGAGCGGCGTAACAGCCCGGGTACCAAGCTGTCGGGTGGGGAGCAGCAGATGCTGGCGATTGCCCGGATTCTGCGCACCGGCGCGAAACTGTTACTGCTCGACGAACCCACCGAAGGCCTGGCACCGGTGATCGTCCAGCGCATCGGCGATGTGCTGCTGACCCTCAAGCAGCGCGGGATGACCATCCTCCTGGTGGAGCAGAATTTCCGCTTCGCCAGCAAGGTCGCGGATCGTTTCTACCTGGTCGACCACGGGCGGATCGTCGACAACTTCCACGTCGATGAACTGCCCGGTCGCATGACCATACTCAACGAAACCCTGGGGGTCTGATGACGGCGATTTTCGGCGTACCTATTCAGGCCTTTCTCGGTCAGCTGCTTATCGGGCTGATCAACGGCTCCTTTTACGCCATGCTCAGCCTGGGCCTGGCGATCATCTTCGGCCTGCTCAAGGTGATCAACTTCGCCCACGGCGCGCAATACATGATGGGCGCCTTTGCCGGTTACCTGCTGCTTGCGGTACTCGGCATCGGCTACTGGCCGGCATTGATCCTCGCGCCGCTGATCGTAGGGCTTGTCGGCGCCGGGATAGAGCGCTTCGCACTGTCGCGGCTGTACAACCTGGATCATCTCTATAGCCTGCTCTTCACCTTTGGCCTGGCCCTCGCACTGGAGGGCACCTTCCGCTACTACTACGGTTCCTCGGGCCAGCCATACGCCGTGCCGGATCTGCTGTCCGGCGGCTACAACCTGGGCTTCATGTTCCTGCCCAAATACCGCGCCTGGGTAGTGGTGGCGTCCATGATCATCTGCCTGAGCACCTGGCTGCTGATCGAGAAAACCAAGTTGGGCGCCTACCTGCGCGCCGCGACGGAAAATCCCACGCTGGTGCGCACCTTCGGCATCAACGTACCGTTGTTGCTGACCTTCACCTATGGCCTTGGCGCCGGCCTGGCGGGGCTTGCCGGAATACTCGCCGCGCCGATCTATCAGGTCAGCCCGCTGATGGGCTCGAACCTGATCATCGTGGTGTTTGCCGTCGTGGTGGTCGGCGGAATGGGCTCGATCCTCGGCGCGATCATCACCGGCTACATGCTCGGTATTCTCGAGGGACTGACCAAGGTGTTCTACCCCGAAGCCTCCAACATCGTGATCTTTGTGGTCATGGCCATCGTGCTGCTCGTGCGTCCCGCCGGCCTTATGGGAAAGGATGCCTGACATGACCCCAACCACGAACCCGCTCGCCAAGCGCAGCCGCTGGAACGCCGAGACGATACTGATCCTGCTCGGCATCGTCGCGCTGGTGCTGGCGCCCCTGCACTTCTACCCCGTTTTCCTGATGAAAGTGATGTGTTTCGCGCTGTTCGCCTGCGCCTTCAATCTGCTGCTGGGCTATGCCGGCATTCTCTCGTTCGGCCATGCGGCGTTCTTTGGCGGCGCTGCCTACTTCACCGCCCACGCGGTCAAGGAATGGGGCCTGACGCCGGAGCTGGGCATCCTGGTCGGGGTGTTCGGCGCCGCGCTACTCGGCCTGGTGATCGGCTTTCTGGCGATCCGGCGACAGGGCATCTACTCGACGATGATTACCCTCGCGCTGTCGCAGATGTTCTTCTTTTTCTGCCTGCAGGCGCCCTTCACCCATGGCGAAGACGGCATCCAGGGCATCCCGCGTGGCCACCTGTTCGGCCTGATCGATCTGAAGGAACCGCTGCACATGTATTTCTTCGTGCTCAGCGTGTTCCTGCTGGGGATGCTGGCGATCTGGCGGATCGTCAATTCGCCCTTCGGCATGATCCTCAAATCGATTCGTGAGAATGAAAGCCGCGCCATCTCCCTCGGCTATTCGGTGACGCGCTACAAGCTCGGCGCCTTCGTCATGTCAGCGGCGCTGGCCGGACTGGCCGGTGGATTGAAAGCGCTGGTGTTCCAGTTCGCCACCCTCACTGACGTGAGCTGGCAGATGTCAGGTGAAGTGGTGCTGATGACCCTGCTCGGGGGCATCGGCACCCTGGTCGGGCCGGTGTTCGGCGCCGCCCTGGTGACCAGCTTGGGCAACTACTTCGCCACATCCGAGCTGCCGGTCACGCTGCTCACCGGCGTCATCTTCATGGTCTGCGTGCTGGTTTTTCGCCGGGGCATCGTCGGGGAGCTCTATGCTTCGCGCCTGGGCCGCCGAATCGAGCAGTCCCGGGACGAATGAATCAGTGACCTTCCAGATGCCCGTGCAGCTCGATGAACTGCTGGGTCAGTTTGTGCCGGGGATCGAAATGAATCAGCGGCATGCACGCCTGATGGGACTCGCGCATCCGTACCGAACTCATCAGGTGCACCGGCAGCACGGGTAGGCCCTCGGTCAGCAGCTCGTCAATCATCTGCTGCGGCAGTGCGGCGCGTGGCTGGAACTGGTTGACCACGATGCCTTCGACCTCGAGCCCCTCGTTGTGGTCTTCCTGCAGCTCCTCGATCTCAGCCAGCAGGCTGTACAGCGCCTGACGCGAAAAACTGTCGCAGTCGAAGGGAATCAGGCAGCGATCCGCACCGATCAATGCCGAGACGGTGAAGAAATTCAACGCAGGCGGTGTGTCGAGGTAGATGCGCTCGTATTCCTCCGACAGGCTTTCCAGCAACTTTCGCAGTTTGTTGATCTTGTGCTTGGCTTCGAGCTTCGGCTGCAGGTCCGCCAGTTCGGCGTTGGCGGCGATCAGATGCAGATTCTCGAACGGCGTTTCAAAGATCGGCGGCCGAGCCTTCTTGCCGGACGCGCCACCGGCAAGCACCTGCTTGAAGTAGTCAGCAATCCCGGTGGGCAACGCATCGCCGGTGAGCCCCGACAGGTAGTGGCTGGAGTTGGCCTGGGCATCGAGGTCGATCAGCAGGGTGCGATAGCCCTGTGATGCACTCACCGCCGCCAGGTTGCAGGCAATGCTCGATTTGCCAACCCCGCCTTTCTGATTGAACACAACCCGTCGCATGCTTCGTCCTCTGATCATGGTTTCACCCGAGTCTATACAACGCAGATGGTGTTCTGGCGACTTTCCATGCACAGGTCGCGTGGCGGACCCACCGTTCAGCTTTGTTACTCTGGTCCGGAACGACAACGAGGAAAGACATGTGCAGAGGTTTCTGATCGCATTGCTGTTCGCTGTGATGGGCCAGCAGGCCTTCGCCCAATCAGGAGACGAGGTATTGCGGGTGGGCATTACCGAAGTCCCACCGTTCGTCATCAACGAGGTAGACGGCAGCTGGAGCGGCATCAGCATCGACCTGTGGGAAGCGATCGCCGAGCAGGAGGGTTATCGCTACGAGCTGCAACCCTTGCCATTCGACCAGCTGTTGACTGGCCTGCAAGGCGACCAGCTGGATGTGGTGGTCGGTGCGTTGACCATGACCGCTAGCCGTGAGGCCCTGGTCGACTTCACCCATCCCTTCTACCGCACCGGGCTGGCGATTGGCGTCCCGCAGGATCAGGAAGGCGGCGGCTGGGGTGCGGTCCGTGCGTTGTTTTCCTGGCAGTTCGCAAGCCTGGTATTGGGGCTCGGAGCGTTACTGCTGATGGTCGGTGCATTGCTCTGGCTGTTCGAACGCAGGCGCAACCGCGAGCAGTTCGGCGGCAGCTCGGTAGAAGGGCTCGGCAACAGCTTCTGGTGGGCCGCGGTGACCATGACCACGGTCGGCTACGGCGACAAGGCGCCGGTCACGCTGGGCGGTCGACTGATCGCCATCGTCTGGATGTTCGCCGCCTTGATCATGGTGTCGACCTTTACCGCAGCGGTCACCAGTACCTTGACGGTCGGCAGCCTGAAGAGTGGCCTGCAGAGTCCGGACGACCTGCGCAGCGCGCACGTTGCGACGGTGGACGGCACCGTCAGCGCAGGCTACCTACAGGAAAATCGCATTCGCGCCACCGCCTACTCCGATCTCGGCCAGGCCATCAGTGCCGTGCTCGACGGCCAGGCGGAAGCGGTGGTGTATGACCAGCCAATACTCCAGTACCGCAACACGGAATTGCAGGGCGAAGGCCTGCGGCTGCTTCCCGGCATTTTCGAGCAGCAGTCCTACGCCTTTGCAGTGCCCGCTGGCAGCCCCTACCGGGAGCCGCTGAGCCAGGCGATCCTGGACATCACCAACAGCGCACGCTGGCAGGACATGCAGGCGCGCTATCTCGGAGAACAATGATCGTAGCGCCGCTCGCAAGCCGAGCGGCGAGACATTCAGACGGCGACGGGCGCCTTGATGTGCGGATGGGCCTCGTACCCCACCAGTTCGAAGTCCTCGAAGCGGAAGGCGAACAGGTCTTTCACCTCGGGATTGAGCTTCATCTGCGGCAGCGGCAGCGGCTCACGGGTCAGCTGCAGGTCGGCCTGTTCCAGATGGTTGGCATAGAGGTGGCAATCGCCGCCGCTCCAGATGAACTCACCCGACTGCAGGTCGCAGACCTGGGCCACCATCAAGGTCAGCAGTGCATAGCTGGCGATATTGAACGGTACGCCAAGGAAGATATCGGCTGAACGCTGATACAGCTGGCAGCTGAGCTTGCCTTCCGCAACATAGAACTGGAACAGCGCGTGGCACGGCGGCAGCGCCATCTGGTCGACCAGCGCGGGGTTCCAGGCCGAGACGATCAGGCGCCGCGAATCAGGGTTCTTGCGGATCATCGCCAGCAGATTGGCGATCTGGTCGACCGATTCACCGTTCGGTGCCGGCCAACTGCGCCATTGGTAACCGTAGACCGGGCCGAGCTCGCCGTTCTCGTCGGCCCACTCGTCCCAGATACGCACGCCGTTTTCCTGCAGGTACTTGATGTTGGTGTCGCCCTGCAGAAACCACAGCAGTTCATGGATGATCGACTTGAGGTGGCATTTCTTGGTGGTCACCAGCGGAAAGCCCTCGGCCAGGTCGAAACGCATCTGGTGGCCGAATACGCTGTAGGTCCCGGTACCGGTGCGATCGCTCTTGAAGGTTCCGTTGTCGCGCACGTGGCGCATCAGGTCGAGATACTGTTTCATCGATGGGCTCGAAGCGGGCGCCTGGGCGCGGTGAAAGGAAACCTGCAGATGGTAAGAGGCAGCGCCCGGCTTGTCGCCCATTTTTCGACAAGCCGGGCCTGGCCGGTCAGGCCGATGCCTTCACCGGCTCGTGGCGGTAACCCCAGGCGATCATCCCGACGCCGATCAGGATCATCGGTACGCAGAGCACCTGCCCCATGGTCAGCCAACCGAACGCCAGGTAACCGAGCTGCGCATCGGGCACGCGGACAAACTCGACGATGAAGCGGAAGATGCCGTAGCACACCGCGAACAGACCGGACACCGCCATGGTCGGCCGCGGCTTGCTGGAATAGATCCAGAGGATCACGAACAGCGCCACGCCTTCGAGGGCGAACTGATAGAGCTGCGACGGATGTCGCGCCAGCTGCTGGGGGTCGGTGGGAAACACCATGGCCCAAGGCAGGTCTGTCGCCTTGCCCCAGAGTTCGGCATTGATGAAGTTGCCGATCCGCCCGGCACCCAGCCCGATCGGCACGAAGGGCGCAATGAAATCCATCAGCTCGAAGAACTTCTTGCCATTGCGGCGGGCGAATATCCAGGTGCACAACAGCACGCCAAGCAGACCGCCATGAAACGACATGCCGCCCTTCCAGACCTGAAAGATCAGCGTCGGATCGTTAAGGTAGGACGCCAGGTCGTAAAACAGCACGTAGCCCAACCGCCCGCCCACAATCACGCCCATAGCCACCCAGAACACCAGGTCGGAGAGCTTGTCCTTGTCCCAGCTTGGATCGAAACGATGCAACCGGCGCGATGCCAGAAACCAGGCTCCGCCAATGCCGATCAGGTACATCAGGCCGTACCAGTGAATTTGCAACGGGCCTAGCGAAACGGCCACAGGGTCTATCTGCGGATAAGGCAGCATCCAGGTTTCCTCAGATCAAGAAATTGATTCCAACGCCCAACAGCAACAGCGCAAACAGACGCCGCAACATCAGCGCTGACAGTCGATGCGCTAGCAAGGCACCGACGCGGGCAAAAAACA
This sequence comes from Stutzerimonas stutzeri, assembly GCA_002387205.1. Taxonomy (GTDB): domain Bacteria; phylum Pseudomonadota; class Gammaproteobacteria; order Pseudomonadales; family Pseudomonadaceae; genus Stutzerimonas; species Stutzerimonas stutzeri_N. The sequence goes on from DGLA01000022.1 coordinate 200,040, forward strand.
TGCTGGTGATCGCAACGCCAAACAGCGCGGGCAAGTACACATAGCCGACGCTCCACTCGGGCAGATGCGCATCCTGCCAGCCAACCACGGCAAAGCTCAACGCACCGGCGATGGCGATTGGCAGACCGCAGGCAGCGGACGTACCCACCGCCTGTTGCATCGGCACGCTACGCCAGGAAAGGAACGGCACGGTAAGCGAGCCACCTCCGATCCCGAAGATCGACGACGCCCAACCAATCAGCAACCCGGCCACGGTCAGTACCGGCTTGCCCGGCACGCCGGCGCTGGCCTTGGGCTGTAACGAGAAGCCCATCTGCACAGCCATCGCGATGGCGAAAACCCCTATGATCTTCTGCAGCATCGGCCCCTGGATCGCCGCTGCGGTCAGGCTTCCCAATGCCGCCCCCAGCGATATCCCGACCGTCATCCAGAGCACGACAGGCCATTGCACCGCACCCTTGCGATGGTGCGTCAGGATCGAATTCAACGAGGTGAAGACGATGGTCGCCAGCGACGTTCCGACCGCCAGATGTGTAAGGATCAGGGGATCGAAGCCGTGTGCGGTAAAGCTGTACACCAGCACCGGAACGATGATCAGCCCGCCGCCGACGCCGAACAGGCCCGCCAATACGCCAGCGAACCCGCCGAGAAGCAGATAAAGCGCGAACTCCATCGGGCCACCCTGAAAAACAAAGCGGCATGTTAGCGGAAAACCAGGTTGGAAGCCGAGGCATGGCCGCGTCGACGCGCGTGGCCGACAGGCGACAGGGGATCGGCAGCGGCTGGCAACGGTCAGAGTTCTGGCATGGCTGCTCGCCTGCTTGTAGTCGAGCCGCCCTTTCGTCTAGCCTCGAACCTCGCTCGCTTTCTGACTGCCTATGTGCCTGATCGTATTTGCCTGGCGCCCGACCCATGCGTTACCGCTGGTCGTTGCCGCCAACCGTGACGAGTTTCATGCCCGTCCAAGCCTGCCCCTGGGCCATTGGGAGGACGCGCCGCAGATCGTGGCCGGCCGCGACCTGCTGGCCGGCGGTACCTGGATGGGCGTGACAACGGGGGGACGCTTCGCGGCAATCACCAACATCCGTGCACCCGGCTCGCCCGGCGGCAGCCGTTCGCGCGGTGAACTGCCCGAGCGCTTCCTTTGCGGCTCGCTGTCGCCGCGGGCCTATCTGGAGGAACTGGTTGGCAGCCTCGATCACTACGCCGGCTTCAACCTGCTGGTTGGAGATACCGATCAGCTGTGGTACCTGAACTCTCGCATCGGCATGCCGAAACAGCTCGAGGCCGGCGTTTACGGGTTGTCCAACGCGGCGCTGGACACGCCTTGGCCAAAGCTCCTGCGCGCACGCCTGGCCCTGCAAGCCTGCATTGACGACACGCCGGATACCGACACCCTGCTGAAGTTGTTGAGCGACCCGCAGCCCGCCGCAGACGCCGACCTGCCCAGCACCGGCGTGCCCTATGAATGGGAAAAGAGACTGTCGAGCGTGTTCATTGCCAGCCCTGACTACGGGACCCGCGCCAGCACCGTGCTGCTCCGTCGCGCAGAGGGCGCAACCGAAATCATCGAACGCAGCTTTGGCCCAGCCGGCATTCTGGGTGATAGCTGTATCCATCTACCGGCGCTCAACCAGCCCCGGCCCGGGACAGACGGCTAGAGCGCCGCAGAAGGATTAAGCATGCGATCCAACCCCAGGTTGCGCAGGGTCAGCTGCACGGTGGCGTGAATCACTTGCGGGCTGTCCATCACCATTACCTTGGCCAGCAGTTCACGCGCCGTGGCGGAACTGATCTGACGCAACATCCACTTCACCTTGGGCAGGTTGGTGGCGTTCATCGACAGGCTGTCGAAACCCATTGCCAGCAGCAGGATGGCCGCCCCGGGGTCGCCAGCCATCTCGCCGCAAATGCTGACCGGCTTGCCTTCATCGTGGGCTTCGCGAACGACCCGCTGCAAGGCTTCGAGAACCGCCGGATGCAGATAGTCATAGAGATCGGCGACACGAGGATTGTTGCGGTCGACTGCCAACAGGTACTGGGTCAGGTCGTTGGAGCCCACCGAGATGAAATCCACCTGACGCGCCAGCTCGCGCGTGAGGTAGACGGCCGCGGGAACCTCGATCATCACACCCACCGGTGGCATCTCGACGTCAGTGCCTTCGTCGCGCACCTCGCCCCAGGCGCGGTGGATCAGGTGCAGCGCCTCTTCCAGCTCGCGGGTGCCGGAAATCATCGGCAACAGGATGCGCAGGTTGTTCAACCCGGCACTGGCCTTGAGCATGGCGCGGGTCTGCAGCAGGAAAATCTCAGGGTGATCGAGGGTGACGCGAATGCCCCGCCAGCCGAGGAAGGGGTTTTCCTCCTTGATGGGGAAATACGGCAGGCTCTTGTCACCGCCGATGTCGAGGCTGCGCATGGTCACCGGTAGCGGGTGGAAGGCCTGCAGCTGCTCGCGATAGATCGCCATCTGCTCCTTCTCGCTGGGGAAGCGCTCCTTGATCATGAAGGGTACTTCGGTGCGATACAGGCCGACCCCTTCTGCGCCACGCTCCTGTGCGCGCACCACATCGGCGAGCAGGCCGGTATTCACCCACAGGGGAATGCGCACGCCGTCCGTGGTCTCGCAGGGCAGTTCGCGCAGGATATCCAGGCCTTCGTAGAGCTGACGCTCCTGCTCGGCCAGGACCAGATACTGCTCGCGCAGCACCTTCGCCGGGTTGGTAATGATCTCGCCGCGGGTACCGTCGATGATCAGCTCGATGCCGTCGACTTTCGAATACGGCAGGTCCACCGCGCCCATCACCGTGGGAATGCCCATGGCGCGCGCCAGGATCGCCACGTGGGAATTGCTCGAACCCAGCACCGAAACCATGCCCATCAGCTTGCCTTCCGGAACCTCGCCGAGCATCGCCGGCGACAGTTCTTCACTGACCAGGATGGTCTTATCCGGGTAGGTCAGGGTCTGCTGGCGCGCCTGTTGTAGATAGCCCAGCAGGCGCCGACCGATATCCTTGACGTCCGAGGCGCGCTCGCGCAGGTAGGCGTCATCCATCATTTCGAAGCGACCGACGTGATCGGCGACCACCTGGCGCAACGCGCCTTGCGCCCACTGGCCGGTGCGTATCACCTTGGCTACCTCGCCGCCCAGCGCAGAATCGTCGAGCATCATCAGGTAAACGTCGAACAGGGCCCGCTCTTCCTTGCGCATCTGCGACGCCAGCTTTTCCGAGAGCGCACGCATGTCGGCGCGCACTGCCTCGAGTGCGGATTCGAACAGGGCGAGCTCGGCCGGGATGTCTTCAACCGTCTTGTCCGGTACGACATCCAGGTCGGCGGGAGGCAGCACCACGACGGCAGTGCCCACTGCCGCACCTGGCGCGCCGGGGATGCCGATGAAGCGGGTTTCCTGGATGCCCTTGCCCTGCCGACCCAGACCGCGGATAGAACCGGTCGCCTCGGCATGGGCGATGACGCCTGCGAGCTGCGCACTCATGGTGACCAGGAAGGCTTCTTCGCCTTCGTCGAACAGGCGCTGCTCTTTCTGCTGGATGACCAGAACGCCCATCACCCGGCGGTGGTGAATGATCGGTGCGCCAAGAAAGGAGGCATAGCGTTCTTCACCGGTCTCGGCAAAGTAGCGGTAACGCGGATGCTCGGATGCGTGCTCAAGGTTGAGCGGCTCCTCGCGCGTACCGACAAGACCGACCAGCCCCTCGTTGGGCGCCATGCTGACTTTGCCAATGGCCTTCTTGTTCAGGCCCTCGGTGGCCATCAAGACAAAACGACCCGAGTCCGGATCGAGCAGGTAGACCGAGCAGACCTGGCTGCCCATGGCCGCCCTGACTCTCAGCACGATGATGCCCAAGGCCGCCATGAGGTCCTTGGCGGCATTCACTTCCTGGACAATCTTGCGCAGCGTGCCGAGCATGCTCAGGGGCTTTCTCCCGTCAGTCCCGCGCCAGAAGGCGCGGAGCGAGTTCTTTTAAGGCGCGCCGGTAAACCTCGCGCTTGAAGGTAACGACCTGGCCCAGCGGATACCAGTAGCTGACCCAGCGCCAGCCATCGAATTCGGGCTTGCCGGTCAGATCCATTCGCACCCGATCTTCAGCGCCAGTCAGACGCAGCAGAAACCATTTCTGTTTCTGCCCGATGCACAGTGGTTGGCTATGGGTACGCACCAGACGCTGCGGCAGACGATAACGCAACCAGCCACGGGTGCAGGCGAGAATCTTCACATCCTGCTGTTCCAGCCCGACTTCTTCGTTGAGTTCGCGGTAGAGGGCTTCTTCCGGCGTCTCGCGCGGATTGATCCCGCCTTGCGGAAACTGCCAGGCGTCCTGATTAATCCGCCGGGCCCAAAGCACCTGCCCGACATCATTGGTCAGGATGATGCCGACATTGGGGCGAAAACCATCGGAGTCGATCACGGCATACAACCTCGCAAACGCATGTCGCGGCATTGTTCCACAAAAACGCGACAAGCAGAAAGCACGCTGAGAAGCCGTCGACCAACCCGGCCCGGGGACCGATACTCGACCCCGCCGCTGCCATGTCCAGGGCAATCCCGCTATGCTTCGCCTCCCTTCACCTTTCGAGGAACGCAGCGTGCGCCTGGCTTTATTCGATCTCGACAATACCCTGCTGGCCGGTGACAGTGATCACGCCTGGGGCGAATTTCTCTGCCAGCGAGGCCTGGTTGACGCCGAGGCCTATCGCACCCGCAACGATGCCTTTTACCAGGACTACCTGGCCGGTGCGCTGGATGTGCTCGAATACCAGAACTTCTGCCAGGAGCTGCTGGGCCGCAGCGAGATGGCGCAGCTGCAGCAGTGGCACGCCGAGTTCATGCGCGACCACATCGAGCCCATCGTGCTGGCCAAGGGTGAAGCGCTGGTCCGCCAACACCATGAAGCTGGCGACCGGGTGGTGATCATCACCGCGACCAACCGTTTCATCACCGGGCCCATCGCTAAGCGCCTGGGCGTCGATACACTGCTGGCCACCGAATGTGAAATGCAGGATGGGCGCTATACCGGCCGGCTGACCGATGTACCCTGCTTCCAGGAAGGCAAGGTGACGCGAATAGAGCGCTGGCTACGCGACAACGATCAAAGCCTGGACGACAGCTATTTCTACAGCGATTCACGCAACGATCTGCCGCTGCTCGAGCGGGTCAGTCATCCGGTGGCCGTCGATCCTGACCCCACCCTTCGCGATATCGCCCAGCAGCGTGGCTGGGAAATCATCAGCCTGCGCTGAGCGGTGGCCCCTGGCTAGACCGGCTTGGCGCCCATCAACCCCATGATGGCGACCAGAATGAGTAGGATCAGCCCGGCATAGACCAGCGCAAAACGCGGCAGCTTCGCCGCTGCCGGGGTATCGCCCACTGCTTGCCAGGCGCGCAGACGGCCACCGAGCAGCAGCGTCAGCGGGACGAGAATCAGGAACAGTACCGAGCTGGCCAGCAGCCAGAGCTGGCCGAGCGGAAAGCCCGCCAGATGCGCCAGCCACCAGCCTGTCACCGGCAGCAGCAATCCCAGCACGGCGAGCAGCGGCAGCGACATCAACCGGGTCCGCCGCAGCTTCTTCTGCAACACCGTCGGATCCGCCCGCCGCGAGGCCTTCCAGAGCATGGCGATATGGGCGATCAGCCCGAGCGTGAGCAGGATTGCCAGCGCGGCATGGGTAATGTTCAGCAGTTGATAGTGTTCCATCGATCCTCGCGGCACGGCTGGTCAGCCGAGAAACAGTTGGTAGGCTGGGTTGTCCGTCTCGTCCCAGTAGCGGTAGCCGATCTTGTCCAGCGCCGCCGGCAACAGGTGGCGGTCCTCGGCGGGCACCTGCAGACCTGCAACCACGCGACCGTCTGCCGCGCCATGGTTGCGGTAGTGGAACATCGAGATGTTCCAGCGCCCGCCCAGGTTGTTGAGGAAGTTGAACAGCGCCCCCGGACGCTCCGGAAATTCGAACCGATAGACCACCTCGTCGCTGACCCCGGACGCATGTCCGCCGACCATGTGACGGGTGTGCAGCTTGGCCAGCTCATTGTCGGTGAGATCGAGTACCGGAAAGCCTTTCGCTCTCAGGCCTTCCACCAGCGCAGCACGTGGATCGTTTTCCGGATGCGTCTGCACACCGACGAAGATGTGCGCCTCGCGATCCTGGTGGTAACGGTAGTTGAACTCGGTGATCTGGCGCTTGCCGATGGCCTCGCAGAAGGCCTTGAAGCTGCCCGGCTCCTCGGGGATGGTCACCGCGATGATCGCCTCGCGCTTTTCGCCCAGCTCGGCCCGCTCGGCCACGTGGCGGAGGCGGTCGAAATTGACGTTGGCACCGGAGTCGATGCCGACCAGCACCTGCTTCTCGACGCCGTCGCGCTCGACGTAGCGCTTGATCCCGGCCACAGCCAGTGCGCCGGCCGGCTCGGTGATCGAGCGGGTGTCATCGTAGATATCCTTGATCGCCGCGCAGATTTCGTCGGTGCTGACGGTGATCACTTCGTCGACGTAGTCCCTGCAGATATCAAAGGTGTACTGACCGATCTGCGCCACCGCCACCCCATCGGCGAACAAACCCACCTGCGACAGCATCACGCGCTCACCGGCGGCCATCGCCTGCTGCAGGCAGTTGGAATCATCGGGTTCCACGCCGATGACCTTGACCTCGGGTCGCAGGTACTTGATGTATGCGGCCACGCCCGCAATCAGCCCGCCGCCGCCCACCGGCACGAACACGGCATCCAGCTGACCCTGGTGCTGGCGAAGGATTTCCATCGCCACCGTACCCTGCCCTGCGATTACGTGAGGATCGTCGTAGGGGTGGATATAGACGTAGCCCTTCTCCTCGACCAGCTTCAGCGAATACGCCAGTGCCTCGGGGAACGCGTCACCGTGCAGGACCACCTTGCCACCGCGGGCACGCACGCCCTGAACCTTCAGTTCCGGCGTGGTGCGCGGCATGACGATTGTGGGCTTGATGCCCAGCTCGCGCGCCGCCAGGGCCAGGCCCTGGGCATGGTTGCCGGCAGAAGCAGTGACCACGCCGCGCGCCAGCTCCTCGGCGGAAAGCTGCGCCAGCTTGTTGTAGGCACCGCGGATCTTGAAGGAGAACACCGGCTGCAGATCCTCGCGCTTGAGCAGAATCTGGTTGCCGAGCCGCTCGGAAAGCTGGCGCGCGGGCTGCAATGGGGTTTCCACCGCAACGTCATAGACGCGCGAGGTGAGGATCTTCTTGACGTATTCTTCGAGCATCGTGGCTATCTTGGCGGGCATTGCGGGGCAGACGAGTCTACTCTGCGAAAAAGCCTGCGGCCACCGACAATCGGCGCGCAAGCCAGCCGTACAGGTTCTGCAGGCAAGACCCGCCGATCGGCCCCCGCTATACTCTCGCCCCTCGATTCACTCACTGCCCGGACCTTTACGCCATGACCCAGGATCAACTCAAGCAGGCCGTCGCCCAGGCCGCTGTCGACCTCATCGTGCCGCAACTCACCGACCGCAGCATCGTCGGTGTCGGCACCGGCTCAACCGCCAACTTCTTCATCGATCTGCTGGCCAGGCACAAGGGCTTCTTCGATGGCGCCGTGGCCAGCTCCGACGCCACCGCCGAGAGACTGAAGGGCCATGGCATCCCGGTGTACGACCTGAATTCGGTCTCGGACCTGGAGTTCTATGTCGATGGTGCCGACGAGGCCAACAGCCACCTGGAGCTGATCAAGGGCGGCGGCGCAGCCCTGACCCGCGAGAAGATCGTCGCGGCCGTTGCCAGGACCTTCATCTGCATTGCAGATGGCAGCAAGCTGGTCGAGCGCCTTGGCGAGTTTCCTCTGCCGGTCGAAGTGATTCCCATGGCGCGCAGCCACGTGGCACGCGAACTGGTCAGGCTGGGCGGCGACCCTGTCTACCGCGACGGCGTGGTAACCGACAACGGCAACGTCATTCTCGACGTACACAACCTGATGATCGGCTTCGCCCCGGATGTGGAAGCGCAGATCAACAACATCGTCGGCGTGGTTACCAATGGCCTGTTCGCCGCGCGACCTGCCGATATCCTGCTGCTCGGCACCGAGGACGGCGTCAGGACCATGAAGCGAGGGGCCTGAAGCCAGGAAGCGGCTGGCCTGCGTCACGCATCACGCTGCGCCAGCCTATTTTCGGCTGAACACATAGAACCGGTTCGGCTCGCCCACCACATAGATATTCCCCTCGCCGTCCATGGCCACGCCCTCGGCCTGGTCGATACCTTCCACCAGCCCATTGAGCCCGCCGAGCAGACTGATGAAGCTGCGGGGGCGCCCCAGCAGATCGAGCTCGACCAGCAGGCGCGACTCGTCCGAAAGCATCAGGGTATGACCGGTACGTGGATCGATGGTCACGGAGGAAATGTCCCGCACCAGCAGCGGCCGGTGGGGCAGCGCCTCCAGCACGCCGGCAGCCCCGTCTTCGCCGGGAAATGGCAGCTCGAACAGCCCGTGCGGGTCGCGCTCCTTGGACAGCAGCATGCGTCGGGTGCGCGGGTTCCAGGCCAACCCTTCGAAGCCCTTGTTGCCGGCATCCTCGAAGCCCAGGTCATAGGTCGCCAGCTGCCCCAGATCCAGACGCTCAACGCCGGGCGGCAGGCGAAACACCGCAACCAGCCGGCGCCGCTCGTCGACAATCCCCAGCTGGCCATCGTCCAGTGCTTCGACGGCTTCAGGGTCTGAAAAGCCGACCAGCTGCACGCGACGGAGCACCACGCCCCCGGACGTAAACTCGACAAGCTGCGGGTTTTGCCCGGTAACGGTGAACAGCGTGCCGGTCGCCGGGTTCCAGGTCAGGCCTGATGTTTCGTCCTCTTCCAGACCCGCCAGCCTGGTTTCAAGCACCAGCTCATAATCGGGCAACCAGATGCTTGCCGCGCGCTGCTGCGCATCCACCGTTCCTTCCTGCCAGTAGAGTTTCAGCTGTTGGTCCCAGCGCAGCAGCGCACCGACCACTATGGCCAGGACGATGCTCAGCGCGAGCAGGACATAGAGCAACAGGCGCAGACGGGAGCGACGATGACTGTTGATTGGCATGGAAATGCTGACCCGAAACGAGTCACGGATTACAGCATGAGCCGCGAGGCGGGGGATACGGGTAAAAGCGGCCGGATGTGCATTGCGCTCACCCGGCCGGCTCTGCTCAGAGCACGCGACTCTCGAAACGCGACAACCCGACCAGCTCCAGCACCAGCTCATCACCCTGGTTCAGCGGGCCGACGCCCACCGGCGTACCCGTCAGCACCACGTCGCCTGGCTGCAGGCTGAAATGGCCGGCGATGTGTTGCAGCAGCGGCAGAATGGCGTTGAGCATCTGATTGCTGTTGCCGTCCTGACGAACTTCACCATTGATGGTCAGGCGGATACCGATGTCGGTCAGGTCCTGTACCGCATCGCCTGGGACGAAGGGCGCCAGCACGCAGGCTCCATCGAAGCTCTTGGCTATTTCCCACGGATGGCCCTTTTCCTTCAGCTTCGCCTGCACATCGCGAAGGGTCAGGTCCAGTGCCGGGGCGAAACCGGAGATCGCATCGCGAACCTCTTCCTCGTTCGGCTTGCGCGACAGTGGCTTGCCTATCAGCACGGCGATTTCCGCTTCGTAATGCACGAAGCCGCGGTCAGTCGGAATGCTGAAGCCACCCTCCAGCGGCACGGTGCAGCTGCCGGCCTTGATGAACAGCAGCGGCTCGGTGGGCACCGGGTTGTTCAGCTCCTTGGCGTGCTCGGCATAGTTGCGGCCGATGCAGACCACCTTGCCCAGCGGGAAGTGGATCGTGGTGCCGTCGGTGTACTGGTGCTTGTAGTTCATTGCGGAATCCTCAGGGGTAGCAGCAAGCTGGAAGCAAATGGCTAAGCGCAGGCTTCAGGCTTCAGGCTTC
>DGLA01000022.1:210028-271670 GCA_002387205.1 Stutzerimonas stutzeri
CAGGCTTCAGGCTTCAGGCTTAAAGATCTTGCCCGGATTCATGATGCCATTCGGATCGAATGCGGCCTTGATTGCCTTCATGTACGCGATTTCGGTCTCCGAACGGCTGTAGGTCAGGTAATCGCGCTTGGTCATGCCAACGCCGTGCTCGGCCGAGATCGAGCCGTTGTACTTTTCCACCGTCTCGAACACCCATTTATTGACCGCTGCGCACTTGTCGAAGAATTCCTCCTTGGACAGCGCCTCGGGCTTGAGGATGTTCAGGTGCAGGTTGCCGTCGCCGATGTGGCCGTACCAGAGCACTTCGAAGTCGGGGTAGTTGCTGGTGACGATGGCGTCGATGTCGGCAAGGAAGGCCGGTACCTTGGAAACCGTGACGGAGATGTCGTTCTTGTAGGGCGTCCAGTGCGAGATGGTCTCAGAGATGTATTCGCGCAATTTCCACAGGTTCTGCAGCTGCTGGTCGCTCTGGCTCATCACGCCATCGACCACCCAGCCTTCGTTGACGCAATGCTCGAAGGTCGCCAGCGCCTGTTCAGCACGGGCTTCGGTGGTCGCCTCGAATTCCAGCAGCGCGTAGAACGGCGTGCGGGTCTCGAAGGGTGCGGGAATGTCGCCACGGCCGAGAATCTTGTCCAGGCATTTGTCGGAGAAAAACTCGAAGGCAGTGAGGTCCAGCTTGTCCTGGAAGGCGTGCAGCACCGGCATGATCGAATCGAAGTCCGGCGTGCCCAGTACCATGGCGGTGAGGTTGGTTGGCTGGCGTTCCAGGCGCATGGTGGCTTCAACGACGAAGCCCAGGGTGCCTTCGGCGCCGATGAACAGCTGGCGCAGGTCGTAGCCGGTGGCGTTCTTGATCAGGTCCTTGTTCAGTTCGAGCAGGTCGCCCTTGCCGGTGACGACTTTCAGCCCGGCCACCCAGTTGCGGGTCATCCCATAGCGAATCACCTTGATCCCGCCGGCATTGGTGCCGATATTGCCACCGATCTGGCTCGAACCGGACGAGGCGAAATCCACCGGGTAATAGAGGCCCTTGTCTTCGGCGTACTGCTGCAGCTGAGCGGTGACCACACCAGGCTGACAAACGACGGTGCGGTCCATCTCGTCGAACGCGAGGATCTGGTTCATGTAATCGAAGGAGACCACCACCTCGCCACTAGCGGCCACGGCCGCGGCGGAAAGGCCGGTACGCCCCCCGGAGGGCACCAGAGCGACATGGCGCTCGTTGGCCCAACGCACGATAGCCTGTACCTGCTCGACCGTTTTCGGGAACACGATGGCCGAGGGTGCCGGAGCGTATTGCTTGGTCCAGTCCTTGCCATAGGTATTCAGCGAATCGGCATCGGTCAGCACCTTGCCAGGCTCGACCAGGGTCTTCAGCTCGTCGGTCAGGGCGAGATCGGTCATCTTGGAAACTCTCATTCGATTCATGGTCACCCTGAGTACGCTTCAGCTCAGGACATGGGGTGTTTCGAGGGGCCCGTATGCTAGCATACGCACCCTTTTGAAACGTGCCTCGGCAGACTCCCGGCTCCGGTGTTCTCGGGTCGGCCAGCCTTCGCTGGACACTTCGTCCTACCCTTCGGCCTTAAGGTTTTAATGCAGATGAGCCAGACCTCACTCGACAAGAGCAAGATCAAGTTCCTTCTTCTCGAAGGCGTTCACCAGAACGCTGTCGACACCCTCAAGGCCGCCGGCTATTCCAATATCGAGTACCTCAAGACTGCACTGACCGATGCGGAACTGAAGGAGAAGATTGCCGACGCCCATTTCATCGGCATCCGCTCGCGCACCCAGCTCACCGAGGAAGTCTTCGACGTTGCCAAGAAGTTGATTGCCGTCGGCTGCTTCTGCATCGGCACCAACCAGGTCGATCTCAACGCCGCCCGCGAACGCGGTATCGCGGTGTTCAACGCGCCCTATTCCAATACGCGTTCGGTGGCCGAACTGGTGCTTGCCGAGGCCATCCTGCTGCTGCGCGGCATCCCGGAGAAGAATGCTTCCTGCCACCGCGGAGGCTGGATCAAGTCGGCCGCCAACTCCTTCGAGATTCGCGGCAAGAAGCTGGGGATCATCGGCTACGGCTCCATCGGCACCCAGCTGTCAGTATTGGCTGAAAGCCTTGGCATGCAGGTCTATTTCTATGATGTGGTGACCAAGCTGCCGCTGGGCAACGCCACGCAGATCGGCTCGCTGTACGAACTGCTGGGCATGTGCGACATCATTTCCCTGCATGTACCGGAGCTGCCGTCCACCCAGTGGATGATCGGCGAGAAGGAAATCCGCGCCATGAAGAAAGGCGGCATCCTGATCAACGCCGCCCGCGGCACTGTGGTCGAGCTGGATCACCTGGCCGCAGCGATCAAGGACGAGCACCTGATCGGCGCCGCCATCGACGTGTTCCCGGTCGAGCCGAAGTCCAACGACGAAGAGTTCGAAAGCCCGCTGCGTGGCTTGGATCGCGTGATCCTGACCCCGCACATCGGTGGCTCGACCGCCGAAGCACAGGCCAACATTGGTCTGGAAGTAGCCGAGAAGCTGGTCAAGTACAGCGACAACGGCACCTCGGTATCCTCGGTCAACTTCCCCGAAGTCGCGCTGCCGTCGCACCCGGGCAAGCACCGTCTGCTGCACATCCACGAGAATATCCCCGGCGTGATGAGCGAGATCAACAAGGTGTTTGCCGACAACGGCATCAACATCTGCGGCCAGTTCCTGCAGACCAACGAGCGCGTCGGCTACGTGGTGATCGACGTCGATGCGGAATATTCGGATCTGGCCCTGGAAAAGCTCCAGCAAGTCAACGGCACCATTCGCAGCCGCGTCCTGTTCTAAACACTCGCACGAGACATTGATGGGAGGCTCAGGCCTCCCGTTTTAGTTTTCCGCCGACGCAATTTCAGCTGGCCGCAGGGGCACCGCTTCCGGTTGAACGGGGGTCGCTGGGACCTGGTTGAAGCGATGGCTCCGCCGGCTCGGTGGGCGCAGTTTCCTCTGGCGTTTCGAGGGTAGGCGGCCTCGGCTGGGCCTGGTTGCCGTCTCGCCCTTCTATGACATCCTGCCGTGGTTCGCGGGTATCCAGAGGATGCTCGCGGCTCTTTTCCGGATGCGTCGGCCCCGTTCCGGCGGCAATCGCCAGCGAGGCCGCCATAGAAGCCGACAAAAGCAACGCAAAACGCTTAGCCATAACCTTCTCCTGATCTGCAACAGTCAGCGGCACGATCAGCAGCGACAACAGGACGCTAACGGCTGCGCAAGAAAAAGCCCCAGCCAGGAAGCCAGGGCTCTACATGTGACGCCACGGGCATCAGTTGCCAGTTGCGCTGTTCCCGGTTGACGTGGTGTTCCCCACGCTGGTGCCAGTCTCGGTGCCCGGGCCTGCTGTTTCACCGGAACCGGTAGTAGTCCCCGCCCCGGTGGTAAGACCGTTGCGATCGGTATCATCGGTGGTCTTGCCGTCCATCATGGTGCGGTCCTTGCTGCCATTGTTCATGGAACCGCTGTTCATCGAATCGTTGCTCATCGAGCCACTATTCCTTGAATCGTTGCTCATCGAGCCATGCCCATCGTCATGCTTCATGGTTCCGCTATCGGCGGTACCAGCAGCAAACACGCCAGTGGACATCAGGCCAGCCAGGATCAGCGCAGCGAGTTGGGTCGTTTTCATGATCACTCTCCTGTTGAAGGGGTTCCTTTATTCGGGCAGCGCCCAGGAAAAAGAATTTCATCCTCCGCTCAGGGATGAATCTCCGCTACCGCTGCAACCCAGTTAAACCGGGAGCCCCAAGGGCAAGCGCCTTTCGTCGCAAGCCCACAACCTAACCGTTCGTCGGTCTCGGTATAGCTTCAGGACGCTATTAGTGCACCAGTTGCCAGAGCGAAATACCGATGCCGGCCATGCTCTCACCGGCTACAAGACCGGCGGCTGTAGCAATCACGAATCGCTCGGCAAGGCTCCCCCAGCGGCTCGAAAACAGCCAGGCCAGCAACGCACCAAAGGCCATCATCAGCGAGATCGAAGCGGGAATGATAAAGGCCAGCCCCAGCGCGGCCGAACTCGGCAGCCAGCGCAACCGCCAGACCGGGGCCAAGCCTTCCAGCGCCCCCAGCACCAGGCCAGCCAGGGCGCCGGCGAGCATGGCCCAACGGATGTCGAGACCTATCGAGCCAAGCCCTGCCGTCAGTGCCTCGGCAACCGCTTTCCAGGTCGCCACGGCGGGCGCGGGCCACTCCGGAGTGATCAGCATCGCTTCTGGATCAGGAATCAGCAGCTGGTAGACCAGCACCCCAACCAGGCTCCCCACCAGAATACCCATGCACTGTGCGATCACCTGCCGCGACGGCGAGGCTCCGATGGCGTGACCGACCTTGAAGTCATTGAGCAGGTCGGTGCACTGGCCCGCCGCGCCACCAGCGGTGTTGGCGCTCATCAGGTTGATGGCCACCTGCCCTGGCGCTATGGCCCCGAAACTCAGCTGCGACAGCTGACCGATGGCGCCGATCGGCGGAATGCCGGTGGCACCCACGACCCGGGCCGCCACCATCGCCAGCAGCAGCGCCAAAGGGATCGAAAGCGCAGCCATCAGCGGATGGATATCGAACAGGGTCATCTGCAAGGTGATCACCAGAAGCGCCGCGAGGGCGAGTCCGAGCGCAGGCCAGGGCGCAGGCCGACTCAGTTGCAGGTGATTGGCCGCACCCTCCCGTCGGGCACGTACAAAGCGCAAGCCAAGTGACGTCAGCGTTGCGCAGACCATCAGGCTCACCCCTGGCCAGAGCAGCCACTCGATCAGCAGCGCGAACTGCGGACCAGTGGCGTCCAAAGGCACCACGACCAGACCCTCGGCGAGCAACCAGGGCGCAAGCAGGCCCCAGGCAATCACGGCGCCCAGCAGCAACGACAGGCCGACCCGCAGGCCGATAATCCCGCCGAAACCCAGCAGCAGCAACGAGGGCTCAAGGGTGAATGTCAGGCGTTCCAATTGTGCGGAGGGAGCCCAGCGCGGCAAGGACCACAGCAGGCTGTCCACCAGTTTGATTGCGGCGGCCAGCAGCGCGGCCGAGCACAGCACCAGCAGCCGCCGTGCGGCTTCGGCGCCATGGCTGTAGATCTGCTGCATGGTCGCCAGCGTGGCCATGCCCTCCGGGAAACGCAGCTGGGCCTCGACGACCAACGATGGCCGCAAGTACCAGGCCACCCAGATGCCGAGAAAGCTCACCGAAAAGACCCATGCCATCAGCGGCAGGGTGTCGAACTGTTGCCCTGTGATCAGGGTATAGGCCGGTATCGGCGCCACCAGCCCACTGGAGATGATGGAGGCAGCGGACGAGGCGGTGGTCTGGCTGATGTTGCTTTCGTGAAGGCTCCAGGCAGGCCTGCCCAGCCCCTTCGCCAGGCCTTGCCAGAAGGCGAAGCCGACCAGCAAGGCAATGATCGACATGTTGAACGACCAGCCGATCTTCAACCCCGAGTAGATGTTCGAAGGTGTGAGCACGGCGCCCAGCAACAGCCCGGTCAGCAGTGCGCGCAGTGTCAGTTCGCGAGTGGGGTTGCTCATGCCGGCTCCATCCAATGGGTGATTGACCCACCTTAGTCCATTCCATCCACTCGCCCGTTTCGCCAACCGTCCGTCGGGTTATCGTCCCCCTGACGCAGATGCCGGCTTAATCGCGACCTGAACGCTGAACTTCATCATTTCGGGCCGGTCGTTTAGTAACTTTTCTACGCGACTCAACGGTACCCAATCCAAGGATCGAACATGGACGAAGCGGATCTCACCCACCGGGAACGTAATCAACCCAGCGTCACCCTGCTGACCGGCAATGAACTGCTGGGCCTTTTTTTCAAGCATTTCCTCGGCGAGGAAGCACAAGCGGAAGTCGCCCTGGCGAGGCTCGAAGAAGTCCCCAGCGACGCGGCGGACCTCTACCTGGTCGATGCTGGCAACAGCCAGACCGAACAACTGTCGACGCTGCTCGACCGCCTCGACGAACACACCCCGGTGGCGCTGGTAAACATTGCCCCCGAACAGGCCGAACGACTGGTGGACAAGCACCCCGGCATTCGCGGTGTGTTCTATAGCCATGCCACGCGTGAGCATCTGCTCGATGGCATTCAGGTGTTGCTCGAAGGTGGCGACTGGCTGCCCCGCGTGCTCACCGAGCGCCTGCTCAGCCAGTGGCGGCGCATGCGTCAGCTCGCTGGTAGCAAACCGTCCCTGACGCTCCGTGAGCGGGAGATCCTCAGCCTGGCCGGCAAGGGCCTGTCCAACGCCGAGATTGCCGAACAGCTGTGCCTGAGCCCGCATACCATCAAGAGTCACATCCACAACCTGTTGCGCAAGATCGGCGCCTCCAACCGCGCCGAGGCAGCCTTCCTGCTGCGTGGCCGGCTGGACTGGTCCGAGTCGTGTCACGCCTGACGGTCGGCCTGCTGCTGTGCTGCCTGCTCGGCCCGGCGCAGGCGCAGGAGACCTCCACGCAGGCGCAAAGCGAGGCGGAACTGAGCGGGCTGATCATCGACAACACGGTGTCACGCTTCGGTCATGACTTTCACCGCTACCTGAGCTTTCGCCTGCAGGATTCCAGCGAACTGGAGAACGATCTCGTGGTTCGCGAGCGTCCCTCGGCGCGCTGGGGCAGCCTGGTCTGGGTGGAATACGGCCCCCGAACCGTCTACCGGCGGTTCCTTCAACCCAACATGACCGAGATCGAAACGATCGCCGATGAGGCCGCTCAGGTGATCCTTGAAGACATCAGCCGCAGCAAGCTGCAAAACCTCTTGCAGGACACCTTCGATATGGACCGGGATGAGCTATGAGCAGTCGCGACGGCTTAATCCGCCCCTCTCGTCACCCAAAGCCGTTTTTGCACCGTTCGATGGATGTTCAGCCCTACCCCGCCAGTGAAAAATCCACGCACAACTTCGAGGTGCCTGCATGGATCGTCTAGCGCTGTTTCGCCGCGGCTTGTTTGCCGCTCTTCTGCTGACCGCCAACGTCCCGCTTCACGCGGCAGACCTGATGGACAACGCCGATCTTCTCGGCGGCACGTCGGTTCTGGGTAGCATGGCGGTGCCTGCCACTCAATTACAGGGATCACAGCTCGCCCAGGTGCTGCAGCAAGGCAACGACAATCTCGCCGACCTCAGCCAGACCGGTCAGAACCAGTTGGCCAGTATTATTCAGGCGGGCGACGACCAGACGGCTTACATCCTTCAACAGGGCGAAAACCAGCTGGCCACCATCCTGCAGTATGGTCAGGGCAACCTGGCCGATATTTCCCAGATCGGCAGCGACAACCAGGCGGCAATTGCTCAGTGGGGCTCCAACAACGAAGCCAGCATCGAACAGGTAGGCAGCGGTTTGAGCAGCAGCGTCGTCCAATATGGCAGCAGCCAGCGCGTTCAGGTCGTTCAACACCAATAATCAAGAACGAAAGGAAACGACATGCGCCGTCTCAACCTCATCACGGGTGCCGTCCTGCTCGCGGTCGCCAGTAACCTCTACGCTGACAACAGCGCCAAGGCCGTGCAGAACGGCAACGATAACGACGCCACCATCGAGCAGACGGGCCGGCTGAACGAGGCCCTGGTCAGGCAGAACGGCTCCACCAATACTGCATCGATCTACCAGGGGCTGATTGCCGAGGGAAACCAAGCCTCAATAGTGCAGATCGGTTCCGACAACGACGTTACCGTCTCCCAGGGTGACGAAAGCTATTTCTCTGTTGCCAGCATCTACCAGGAGGGCACTGGCAACCTCGCCGAGGTTCAGCAGTACTGGTATACCAACGACCTTCAGGCCAGCAGCATTGGTGACAACAATAGGATTTCCGCCAATCAAACCGGCTTTGCAATAGCCGAAGCGCGTCAGATCGGTAACGGCAATTCGCTAGCCCTGGCGCAAGACGGCATTTCCAACGGGACGCGAACAGCGGTGTTCCAAGTCGGCGACGAGAACTCGGCGACCATCGACCAGGGCGATGGCGGTGCGATCCAGCTCGCCCAGAACGGCAACTCGAATACCGCGGATATCGAGCAGTTCACCCTGTTCGGCGAGGTCGTCTTCAACCAGGTGGGCGACAGCAACCTGCTGCTCGTCGAACAAAGCGGCCGCGACAACAGCTTTCGCGGCTCATCGACCGGAAACGACAACAGCGTCGAGGTGGAGCAAGGCTTCGATGGCAATCGCGCCAGCGTCGTGCAGGTCGGCGACGGCAACATGGCAGACATCAGCCAGCTAGCCAGCTACAACGAGGCCCGTATCAGCCAGATCGGAGCGTCGAATCAGGCGTCCATTACCCAAAGCGCGGAAATGTTGAACGCAGTCATCGTGCAGAACGGAACCGGCAACCTGGCTACGATTACCCAGCAATAGACCAACCTCAAGTCCATCGAGTAGCGCCCATGGTTACAGTCACGCTGGCCGCCTTGTTACTAGCCGCCGCGGCACCTGTCGCGGCCCGGCTGGAGCTCTCTCCCGACGACAACCGGCTTAATCTGCGACTGTGTTTCAGCAGTGAAGAAGCCCACCAACTGACCTATAACCTTGACGTAAGCACCATTGGCCGCGCCGGGACCAGTCGTAGCCGGCAATCCGGCAATCTGACCAGCGGACCCGAGGCGCAGTGCCCGCTGAACAACCGGATCGGCCTGGCGGAGGACAGCCGCATCGAGGCGACGCTGACCTGGACCGTCGACGGTGAAGAGCAAACGCCGTTGCACGAGACGTATCCCCCGGCACAACCAACCGACTCCGCTGACTCGAACACCTGACAAACCGACAGCGGGCTGGCGAGCTGCCTCCTGGGCCGGTGCAACGCGCCGCACTGGCAAACCAACGGACCACGAAGCCGCTCCCTTCGGAGGGTTGCGATTGCCCTGACCGCCCAGGTTTCCACCGCCATGAGCCTGCAGACCGCCCCACCGGACGAGGCGCACGATCTACACCCTCGACTCGCAGCAGGGCCCGGAAAGGTTGTTTAAACGTGCGATAACGGCAGTGGTTTACTGCGCGCTAGACGACGACCCATCTCGATGCCCTTCAACTCCACGAAATGATAAGTCAGGCTCGATACCGCCAGGACGATGCCAAGCTCGAGCAAGGTCAGCAGGTCGTCCACCAGCCTGCTGCCGGTGCTGATATAGCGCATGATCTGCTCGCTACCTGGCTGCTGCAAAATGGTGGTGTATTCGCTGCCCGTGAGCTTGGAGATCACCACCGCGGCGCTGGTGAATGCAAAGATCACGGCAGCGTGGGTCAGGTAGATCGAAAACGACAGTTCGCCCAGGCGGGAGAAGCTCCGGTGCTGCAGCAACTGCGAGACAGCGCCCCGCTCGCCGGCAAAGACCAGCACTACCGCGCAGAAGAGCAGGCTGGCGATGATGCCCTGATGCGGCGTCTCGTGCGTCAAGGTGCGGTATACCAGCAACAGGCATAGCAGCTCGAGGCCGGTAAAGAACAGACGGTCGTCCATGCGGCTGAATGCTGCGTCCAATCGCTGATAGACGCGATAGGTCAACGCGCCGGCAAAGAAGCAGGAGGCGCCACGCCAGATGAACGGTTTGATCACGTCCAGTTCGATATACAGCGCCACGAACGAGATCACCGTGGCCAACCCCAGCACCTGGGCACAGTAACGCGGCAGGATCAGCAGTACCATCGCAAGCAGCATGTACAGGTAGTACTCGATGCTGATGCTCCAGGCTGGCGTGTTGAACGACAGACTGTTGAAATCCCCGATCCAGCTCTGCAGCAGCAGTGCGTTGGGCAGGATTTCGCTCGGCGCCGTCTTGCCGGTAAACGCCGAGTCATTGAACGAGTATCCGTGGTGCTCGGCCCATAACTTGCCGAACTCCAGGCCGATGAACACAAGCAACATCAACAGGTGCAGCGGGTACAGCCGAAAGGTGCGGCTGATAACGAACCGCCTGAGCACATCCGGGCCGAAATCTCGGCTGCCGTATGCGTGAAACATGACAAAGCCGCTGAGCACGAAAAAGAACTCGACGAACAGATCGGCATGCCTGAAGAAGTTGAGCTCAGAGAAACTCAGCAATATCTGGGTATGAAACAGCACCACAGCGACCGCACAAATACCGCGAAAACCATCCAGCACTACAAAGCGTTTCATTCCTGCACCTGGCTCGATGTCGAGGCATACCGCTGCACGACGGATGTGCAGACTTCCTGATCGATGGATAAGCGGGAGAGATCTCCCGAGCCCCACTGAGATCAATTGGCCATCAAAAGAGTTCCGCAGAATCTGACGCAACCCTGCATGCACTTGCGCGCTTTCGAGTAGGAGACTGCCGTGCAGTGGCACCAGCCAGTAGCCAAGCGTGTCCAGCCTCTGCCATCCATCGCCTGCCCGGAACCGCAAGCGGGCCCCCGGCTTCTACCGAGCCAAGCCCCTTTATTGCAATCCGAGGACATCCAATGCGTATCTCTCTGAAACCTTTGCATGAGCAGGTCATCGTCATCACCGGCGCCTCGAGCGGAATCGGCCTTGCCACCGCCCGCCTGGCTGTCGAAAAAGGTGCCCGCGTGGTGCTGGTGGCGCGAAATGAAGAAGCGCTGGCCAGCATCGAGCGCGACCTGAATGCGGGCGATCGGGTCATGCATGTGATGGCGGACGTCGGCCAGCGTGAGCAACTCGAGCACGTGGCCAAGGAAACGATCTCGCACTTCGGCGGCTTCGACACCTGGATCAATAACGCCGGCAGCTCGGTCTGGGGCCGCTTTGACGAGGTCAGCGACGAAGATCATCAACAGGTCATGCAGACCAATTTCTGGGGCACCCATTACGGCTCCGCAATCGCAGTGCAACATCTACGCGACAAGGGCGGTGCGCTGATCAACATCGGCAGTGTCGAGTCGGCCAATGCGCTGCCTTTCCACAGCAGCTACAGCGCCAGCAAGCACGCCATCAAGGCCATGACCGACGTGCTGCGGGTGGAACTGGAGAAATCCGGCACGCCTGTTTCCGTAACGCTGGTACGTCCGTCCTCGACCGATACCATGTTCATGGACCATTCCAAGAACTACCTGCCCAGCGCGCCGGTGTTTCCGCCACCTGTGTATGCGCCAGAGGTGGTCGCCCAGGCGATTCTGCACGCAGCCGAGCACCCGCAACGCGACGTCTATATCGGTAATGCCAAGCTGTTGTCGAAGCTGGCCCAGAATGCGCCTCGCCTGGCCGACTGGATCAACCGCACCTTTGTCTATGACGCGATCCAGAGCGGGCGCCCGGAGCGGAATTCGCGCGGCGCACTTTACGCCAATGACGTTGGCAGGGCCGGTGACGGCAAGGCCAGCGGTGACTACCCCGGCATGGTGCTGACCCGCAGTCTCTATACCCGGGCCACGCAGCATCCGGTTGCCACCACCGCAGCCGTGGCGGTGGGAGCCGCAGCGCTGATCGCCCTGTTGGGACGTCGCGGGCGCTAGCGGATTGGCGGCGCAGCCCTTGCTGCGCCGTCTTCGCAGCCGTTCAGCTCAGGTTCAGCCAGGGTTCAGGCGCGGTTCAGGGGACCGCAGGCAGGATGGAGACGTAAATTTTTCCACGCCTGCAAAGGAGCGACACATGAACAAGCTGCATAGCCTGACCATCGCCACCACTCTCAGCGTTTTCGCCCTCGGCGCCCAAGCCGCCGACAACTTCGCCGGCCTCACCTGGGGCAAGAGCACGGTCAATATCGATCGCTCCAGCACCCTGAAGCAGAACATGCCCGGTACCAACCGTTTCGATGACACCATCAAGAACAGTGGCACCTGGGGCATCCGCGCGGGCCAGATGACTGACGAGGCCCGCTACTATGCGACCTATGAGAATGTCTCCGATGACTACGGCAGCTCGCTTAAACTGCGCCAGCAGAACCTGATTGGCAGCTATGACCTGTTCCTGCCGATCGGCGATACCACCCGTCTGTTCGGCGGCGCCAGTGCCGGCCTGACCAAGCTGGAGAACGAGTCCAGCGGTTACCGCCGCGACAGCGACATCGGTTATCTGGTTGGTCTGCAGGCCGGTGTCCTGCAAGGCGTCGGCAACAATACCTCGATCGAAGCGGGTTACCGTTATCTGCGTAGCAACGCCGGCACCGAAGTGGCTGAGCGCGGCGTCGGCAAGGTAGGCTCGATCGACGTACACAGCAGCAAGCAGGCCTACCTGGGTGTGAACTATCAGTTCTAAAGCGCAATTTGCCCAATGGAGCACGGCCGGGATTGCCCCGGCCGCTTGCATGACAGGAGCCGAGGATGAAAGTGCTGGTGGTGGAAGACGAGGCGCTGCTGCGCCACCACCTGTTGACTCGCCTGAGCGAAAGCGGCCACGTCGTCAACGCAGTGGCCGATGCCGAAGAGGCGCTTTATCAGACCCGCGAATTCAATCACGATCTGGCGGTGGTCGATCTTGGCCTGCCGGGTATCAGCGGGCTGGACCTGATCCGCCAGCTGCGTAGCAATGGTGAGCGGTTTCCCATCCTCATCCTCACGGCGCGGGGCAACTGGCAGGACAAGGTCGAAGGGCTTGCCGCCGGGGCCGATGACTACGTCGTCAAACCCTTCCAGTTCGAGGAGCTCGAGGCGCGGCTCAACGCGTTGTTGCGTCGCTCTTCCGGCTTCACCCAGGCCAGCATCGAAGCCGGGCCGCTGCGGCTCGATCTCAACCGCAAGCAGGCGCTGATCAACGATGAACCGCTGCCGCTGACCGCGTTCGAGTACCGCATCCTTGAATACCTGATGCGTCATCAGCAGCAGGTGGTGGCCAAGGAACGCCTGATGGAACAGCTGTATCCAGACGACAACGAGCGCGACACCAATGTCATCGAAGTGCTGGTCGGCCGCTTGCGGCGCAAGCTGGAAGCCCAGGGCGGGCTGAAACCCATCGATACCGTTCGCGGTCTCGGTTATCTGTTTACCGAGCGCTGCCGATGAGCCGGCGCTGGCGCCGCTGGCTGGTGCTGGCGCGAACCTCCCGCAACGGCAGTCTCTCGCTGCGGCTGCGGCTCATGCTGGGCGCTACCGGCCTTGCCATCCTGTTCATGTTTGCCCTGCTGCCGGTGCTGCAGGCTGCGTTCAGCCTTGCCTTCGAGCGCGTCATCGAAGAGCGCCTGGCCGCCGACGCCAATACCCTGATTACCGCGTCGCGCATCGAAGATGGCCGGCTTGTCATGCCCGCCCGCATGCCGGACGAGGAATTCAACCTGCCTGACGCCAAATTGCTGGGCTACATATTCGATCCTCAAGGCAGACGGCTCTGGCAATCGCGCTCGGCCGAAGACGAAAGCATCGATTATCGGCCGCGCCTGCAGGACGGCATTACCGAATTCAAGCGAGTACGTGACGCAGAGGGCGTGGAATATTTCGTCTACGATGTCGAGCTGCGGCTGAGCGATGATCGGCGCCAGGCGTTCAGTTTCGTCACCATGCAACCGACCAGCGAATACCGCAGCCTGTTCGAGGAATTCCGTCAGCAGCTCTACCTCTGGCTCGGCGGAGGCCTGCTGGTTTTGCTGACGCTGCTTTGGCTGGGCCTGACCTGGGGCTTTCGCTCGCTCAAGCGCCTTAGCCATGAGCTGGACCTGGCCGAGGCAGGACAGCTCGACCGGCTGAGCGAGCGGCATCCACGTGAACTCTTGCGCCTGACGCGCTCGCTGAACCGACTGCTCGATG
Source organism: Stutzerimonas stutzeri (assembly GCA_002387205.1). GTDB lineage: Bacteria > Pseudomonadota > Gammaproteobacteria > Pseudomonadales > Pseudomonadaceae > Stutzerimonas > Stutzerimonas stutzeri_N. Next base: position 223,702 of record DGLA01000022.1, read on the forward strand.
GCGAACGTCGTCAGCGCGAGCAGTACCGCAATTCGCTCGGTGATCTGGCCCACAGCCTGAAGACACCCTTGACCGTCCTGCAAAGCGTCGGCGAGGTCATCAGCGCCCAGCCGGTCAACCGCGAGCAATCCCGGGTCATGCGCGCGCAGATCGAGCGCATGAGCCAGCAGATTGGTTACCAGCTACAGCGGGCAAGCCTCGGCCAGAGCGGCCTGGTGCGCCACCGGGTCGCATTGCAGCCGTTGCTGGTGCGCCTGTGCAGCACCCTGGACAAGGTCTATCAGGACAAGCGCGTACAGGTCGGGCTGCAGCTGCCTCCAGAAGCTACCCTACCGCTGGAGCAGGGTGCACTCATGGAACTGCTCGGCAACCTGCTGGAGAACGCCTACCGGCTCTGCCTCCATCACGTACGCGTCAGCCTGCAACAGGACGGCGAATTCCTGATGCTGAGCATCGAAGATGACGGCCCCGGCGTGCCGGTCGATCAGCGCGCACGCATCCTGCGTCGTGGCGAACGCCTTGACGCCCAGCACCCTGGCCAGGGCATCGGCCTGGCGGTGGTCAAGGACATTCTCGACAGCTATGGCGGCGAGCTCAGGCTCGATGACTCCGATCTTGGTGGCGCAGCGTTCCGCCTGCGCCTGCCTGCGGACTGAAATTACAAAGCACCCACGCGATGGATGCCCTGGCAGGTTGCCATTGCTAGAGTTCACCTTCCCAACAAGCACTGGACGCATCGGATGTCACCGGATGATTACAAACGACGGGTACGCAAACACGTCGACCTGAGCTGGAACCGCGGCCATCTGGCGCTCGCCGAGCAGTTGCACGGCAAGGATTTTCTCTACAAGAGCTCGTTCGTCGGCCATCCCCTGTCCAGCGCAGGCTTCGCCGCCATGGTCATGCAGATTCGTACGGCCATGCCGGATCTCCAGGTGGTGATCGAAGAGTGCGTCGCCGAAGGCGACAAGGTGGTCACCTGGAGCACGCTGATCGGCACTATTGAAAACGCAGCGCTTGGCTATCCTCCCAGCGACAAGGTGCTGAGCATTTCTGCCATGGCTTTCTGGACCCTGTCCCCAAGCGGACTGATTCGCGAGATATGCACCATGTTCGACATGGAAAGCTTCCGCTCCCAACTGGGCCTGGCAACACGCACCTACGCGGAAAAAGCCCTGCCCTGACGGTGGCTGATTGGCAGGCAAAGCGGCGATTCGCTTCCTCGTGGCAGACAACGCCTCGGTTTTGCGGTCCATTGCACAGTCGCCCCGCTATCGAAAGGCAGGTTGAATGCACCGACCGCTGTTGCTCAAGACCCTGGTTATCCTTGTCTTGCTGGCCCTGCTGGCCTCCGCCTTCAGCCCGCATGACCGCACCACCTGGCTGATGGAGATTTTGCCCGCAGCCATCCTGCTGCCGGCTCTGATCTACAACCATCAGCGATTCCCCCTCTCGTCGCTGCTCTACCTGTTGCTGGCCGTTCAGGCGCTGGGGCTGATTGCCGGTGGGCACTACAGCTTTGCCCGCGTTCCGGTGGGCTTCTGGCTGCAGGACTGGCTGGAGCTGGACCGTAATCCCTATGACCGGCTGGGGCATTTTCTTCAGGGGGTCGTGCCGGCGCTGATCGCCCGCGAGTTGCTGGTGCGCAAGGATCGTGTCCATGGCAAGCACCTGTTGCCCTTCGTCTGCGTGTGCATGGCGATGACCCTGAGCGCCGTCTACGAGCTGGTCGAGTGGGCCGCGGCGCTCGCCCTTGGCCAGGGCGCCGAGGAATTCCTCGGCATGCAGGGCGACCCCTGGGACACCCAGGCCGACATGTTCTGCGCCCTGCTCGGCGCGCTCACGGCCATGACGCTTCTGGTTCATCTTCATGACCGCAGCATGGCGGCGCTGGATCAACCCCGCCGCCGCAGCGGGAAGGCTGTCGGCAAAACGGCCAGCTGAATCCTGGCTGTTTCGCTATCGGCGAGCCCTGGAATCAAGTATCAAGACTGTCGATTAGCAGTATCGATACGCTCACGTTTGTCCACTTCGTCCTCGCCCGTAGCATGGGTCCCGTACCCACTCCTACCGAGGACAACATCATGAAAAAGCTATTAGCAAGTCTGATTCTGGCCAGCGTCGCCTCCACCGCCTTTGCCATTCCGCCGAGCCACCCGCAGCCGGTTCTGGGTGAGGCGCAGAGCCCTTCCACTGTCGGGAAGGCCGCGGCAGGTGATCGGGCCCTCGCCGAAAATGGCTTTGATCGTACGCCCCTGAGCGAAGGGCTCGCCGAGGACGGATTCGACCTGACGCCGCAAGCAGACCAGGTTGCCGACGACGGTTTCGCCCGTACACCACTGGGGCAACTGCTGGCAGAAGACGGAAGCGACCGCACTGCGCTCGGCACCGTCTGAACCAAACCGCTCCATTCAAGGCGCCGTTGGCGCCTTTTTTTCGTCTCGACATTTCTCACCGGCCTGTCAGGCCTCTCTGGATGAAGGCACCAAGCCTATGCCGACAGCTTTACATTCACCCAATCGATACAGGCCTTGTACAAAACCAATACCAAAGTACAATTGCTTGATATCTAACGGCCATCATTATGACCGCACAGTCAATCCGTGAATTAATCCGCCACCCTTCAGAGAATAAGAATGAACCTGACCGTTAAGCTGAAGCTCGGCCTGAGCTTCGCTGCACTGACCCTCATCGTGCTGTTCGTCTCCGCCCTGGCGATGGTGGAGCTGGCCAAGTTCAACGACACCTTTTCTGACTATGTGGAAGGAGTGAACGCCCGCGAGGAGCTTGCATCCGAGCTGCTGATCGCAGCGCAGCGCCGTGCGGTCGCGGCACGTAACCTGGTGCTGGTGACCTCCGATGCCGATCTCCAGCTCGAGCATGCCGAAGTGGTGGAAGCCCACCGCGACGTCCAGACCCATCTCGCTGAGCTGCAAACTGCGGTCGGGCGTATAGCTGATGCGGGCAAGGAAACCCAGCTGCTTGCCGAACTGACGCGCGTCGAAAGCCTTTACGGTCCGGTGGCACTGGACATCGTCGAGCGCGCCGTCAACGGCCAGCGCGAAGAAGCCATCGTACGGATCAACCGTGACTGCATACCGCTGCTTCGCCAGTTGCTGGCAGCAGGCGAAGCCTATATGCAGCACAGCCGCGAAGCCGCCAACGCCGAAGTCCTGTCCGAACACGCCGAGTACGAAACCCAGCGCAACCTGATGATCGGGGTGAGCATTGTGGCCGTACTGCTGGCCCTGGGGCTCGGCATCAGCATCGTCAGGGGGCTGTTGCGTACCCTCGGCGCGGAACCCCTTGAGCTGTCTGCAGCTGCCCGACGCGTGGCTTCCGGCGACATGCGCAGCCTGCCCGGTGCCAGCCGCGCCCCGACAGGCAGCGTGATGGCCTCCCTCGGCGAGATGCAACGCAGCCTTGGCGAGCTGATCGGCCAGGTGCGCAGCTCGGCAGACACCATCTCCGGCGCCGCTGCCGAACTGTCCAGCGCAACGGAACAGGCCAGTGCCGGCGTGGTGGCGCAGAAACAGGAAGTCGATCAGGTCGCGACCGCGATACACGAGATGGCCGCCACCGTTCAGGAGGTTGCAAGAAATTCGGAGCAAGCGGCCAATGCCGCGCTGTCTGCCGATCAGCAGGCGCAGGCCGGCGAGGCCACTGCGCGCCAGGCCGTCAGCCAGATCAGGCAACTGGCCGAAGAAGTGGCCCAGTCAACCGGGGCCATGACGCGCCTCAAGCGCGAGAGTGCACAGATCGGCGGGGTGCTGGATGTCATCAAGTCCGTGGCCGACCAGACCAATCTGCTGGCGTTGAATGCCGCGATAGAGGCAGCACGGGCGGGCGATGCGGGTCGAGGTTTCGCCGTGGTGGCTGACGAAGTACGCACCCTGGCTCGGCGCACCCAGGATGCAACCGTCGAGATCCAGAACCTGATCGGGGGGCTGCAACAGATTGCCGAAGAAGCCGCCGCGACCATGCAGGCCTGCAGCGAGCTGACCGAACGCACCGTTACGGGGGTCGATGACACCGGTGCAGCGGTGGTCGACATCACCCGCATGATCGCCTCCATCCAGCAGATGATGCAGCAGATCGCAACCGCCGCCGAGCAGCAGAGCGCCGTGGCCGAGGAGATCAGCCGCAGCGTTACCCGCGTGAGGGATATTGCCGACGAGTCGGCGACGTCCGCCGAGCAGACCGCCGCCTCCAGCGTGGAGCTGGCGCGCCTCGGCGGCACCCTGAGCAAGCAGGTCGGGCACTTCCAGGTCTAGCGGTTCACCACAGCCATCCCAGCCACAACAGGGCTGCCAACAGCCAGGCACTCAGGCTGAGCGCGCCCTTGTTCCAGAAGCGGTTCCAGCAGCGCTCGCGATGTCGCCAGCGCGAAGCATCCGGGCGAAGGATGGGCACCGGCAACGGCGGACGCAGTACCAGGCGTCTGAGTCGCAGCGAGAGCGTCAGCGCCGGGTTGGGTAGATTCGCCAGGCGTGCCGGAACCTTCCAGCCCCTTTTCAAGGCCACGCCAGCCAAAACCGATGCCAGCAGTGGCGGCCATAGTGCGGCCCAGATGCCACCCGGATAGAGGCCATGCAGCATCGGATCGCGCAGGGCGGGCCACAGCCAGGGCAAGAGTAACGAGCTGCTGCTGAGCACCGCCCAGGGCAACAGCTGAGGTAGCGGTGGACGGATCGCGGGCGCATCGCGGGCATCCTGGCGTAGCAACCACAGCGCGCGAATCAAAAGCAGGGCGGTAGTCAGGCTGCTGAGGCTCAGCCAGACCAGCCAAGCTTCGAACTCCCCGGCATGCCAGACGTCTTTCAACGCTGTCTTGACCGCCCCACCGCTGGTCAGCGGCAACCCCACGATCGCCAGGGCCGGCAGTGTCAGGATCGCCCAGCCCATGCGCGGAAGACGACCGGCATGGATCAGGCCCGCCGCGAGAAACAGCGCCCCCTTGGCCAGGCCGTGATGGACACCGTAGAGCATCAGCAAGACGGTCATCGCCTGAAGCTGCTCGGGATGCCGCCAGGCCAGCGCCAGCAGCATCACCAGATAGCCCATCTGACTGACCGATGAATAGGCCAGCACCGCCTTGGCCTTGCCTGCAGCGAGCCCGAGCAGCGCCGGATACACAGCCCCGAAGATGCCCATGGCGAGCAACACGTCCGCCAGGCTGGACAGCAACGGATCGCTTTCCGGCAGGCATCGCCAAATGCCGAGCAGACCGGCCTTGAGCATCGCCCCGGACAGCACCGCGCTAGCCGGTGCAGGTGCTGCCGGATGGGCCAGGGGCAACCAGACGTGCAGTGGCCAGAAACCGGCCTTGAGCCCCAGTCCCGCCAGCAACAGGATCAGCGTCAGGCCATCCATGGGCAGCGCTTGCCAGGCGGCGAAGGAGAAATCGCCGCCCGCGGCGTGGCTGCGCAGCATCAGCCCAGCGAGCAAGGCCATTTCGCCGCAGATGGCCAGTTGCAGGTACAGCCGTCCGGCGCGACGCGGGTCGGGCCCACGCCGATGCACGATCAACCCATACGCGGCGAGGCTCATGGCGCTGAAACCGAGGTAGAAGCTCAAGGCGTCGGTCGAGATGATCAGCATCAGGTTGCCGGCCAGCGCCAGCAGCCAAAAGGTCCAGAAGCGAAGCAGACAAGCGTCATCCTTCTGGCTGCTGCTGGCGAAGACGCTTGCACAGCCCCACAGCAGCGCGGTGAAGCCCAGCCAGGCACGGCTGAGGTCATCGCTGGCGCCCCAGCGCACGCCATCCCAGAGCATCGGCAGCTCCAGCAAGGGAACGGGCTGAGCAACCAGCGCCAGCGCCGGAATACAGGCCAGCCATAGCCAGCCGATGGCGCGCTCACGCCAGATTGCCAGGCAGCAGCCGGCCAGCAATGGCGCCATCGGCACCAGCAACCAGAGCCAGGCGCCGCTCATATCTCGAACTCCCGATTGACGATCAATTGCGCCCAGCCCAGCGGGCTCAGCGCCGTGCCGGCCAGCACGCCCACCAGCACTGACAAAAAGGCGGTGAAGATCGCGGGGAGCAACAACATCCAGTGGGTTTCCCAGCGCTCCTCGCGCCAGTTGTCTTCGTGCCAGTCAGCCGGTTCGGCGAACCAGCCACGCCACAGGAGCGGCAGGAAATAGCCGGCATTGAGCAATGCAGACCCCATCAACACCAGCAGCACCCAATCCTGCCCGACCTCCAGCGCGCCCATGCCCAGCGCCCACTTGCTGACGAAGCCAGCAATCGGCGGGATGCCGATCATGCCCAGCGCACCGATACTGAACGCAGCCATGGTCAGCGGCATGCGCCGGCCGACACCGTCCATTTCGCGAATCCGGTGAATGCCGAGTGTTTCGGCGAAGATACCCACGCAATAAAACAACGTGACCTTCATCAGCCCCTGATGGACCAGATGCACCAGCCCACCGACCGCCGCAATCGGCCCGAGCAGCGCAACGCCAAGTGTCACGTAGGACACCTGACTGATGGTCGAGTAGGCCAGGCGCTTCTTCAGCTCCTGCTGCTGCAGAGCGCGCATCGAGCCATAGAGGATCGTTGCCGCGGCCAGCCAGAGCAGCGGGCCGGCCATGTCCAGTTGACCCATCGCCTCGGCGCCATAGACGTCATAGACCACCCGGATGATGCCGAACGCACCGGCCTTGACCACCGCCACCGCATGCAGCAGTGCACTGACCGGTGCCGGCGCCACCATCGCCTTTGGCAGCCAGCCATGCAGCGGGATCAGCGCTGCCTTGACCCCAAGCCCGGCGACCAGAAGGACGAAGGCGACGCGCAGCGCCAGGTCATGCTCGCCCACCGCGTCCAGAAGATAGCCGCCCGGCTGGAAATCCTGCCCACCGGCCAGGCCATGCAGCAGCGCCACGCCCATCAATACCAATGCACCGCCGCCCACGGTGTAGGCCAGATAGACGCGCCCGGCCCGCAGCGATTCGGGCGTACCGCGATGCACCACCAGCGGGAAAGTCGCCAAGGTCAGCATCTCGTAGAACAACAGAAAGCTGACCAGATTACCTGCCAGCGCGAGGCCTACGGTGGCGCTCACGCAAAGGCTGAAGTAGCCGAAGAAGCGCGACTGCAACGGAGAATTTTCGAGGTAGCCAATGGCGTAGATGGTCGTCGCCAGCCACAGCACTGACGACAGAGTAACGAACAACAGCGACAGCGCATCCCCCTGCAGCACCAGCGGCGCGCCCGGCAGGAACGGCAGGCTGAAGCGGAACTCCAACCCGCGGCTCACGCCATAGATCATCGCCGCCACCAGCAACAGCTTGATCACCACGCCACAGAGGTTGAGCGTCACCCGCAAGCGACGCTGTTCTTCGCGCAGGGTGAAGATCAGCAGGCCCGGCACCAGCGAGCTGAGCACGATGGCCAGCGGTAACCAGTGGGTCCAGTTCATCGCGCCACCCCGCCGATCCACAGCAGCAAGGGCTCACTGATCAGCGCCAGGCCCAGCACCAACAGCGCCGGCAGCATCGCCAGCCATTGCGCAACGGGATCAGGCTTGACGCTGGGTGGGTTGGGCCGCGCACGATCGAAGCCCAGCGCCACTACACGGAACACATAGGCTGCCGACATCAGCGTGCCGAGCAGCACACCAAAAGCCCACGGCCAGTGCTGAGGTTGCTCGAACAGCGGCTGCAGCAACAGCCACTTGGCAAGAAAGCCTCCACTGGGCGGCAGACCGATCAGGCTGCCACCGGCGACAGCGAAGGTCGCCATGGCCACTGGCATGTTCTGGCTGGCGCCTTTCAGCGCGCGTACCCGACGCGTACCCAGCACCCGCTGCAGCTCGCCGGCGGCCAGGAACATCGATACCTTGGCGAGCCCGTGGGCCAGGATGAACAGCCACAGCGCCGCCTCCATTCGCGGTTCCTGCCAGTGCAGCAACAGGCCGAGCGCTAACAGTGCATAGCCCAGCTGCGCCACCGTCGAATAGGCGACCAACATTTTCAGACGTGGCGCTCGCAACGCCGACCAGCCGCCAGATATCAACGCGAGGATGCCCGCGACCGCAAACAGCACGCCGGCCTGACGTCCCAGTTCGGGCGGCGCGATCTGGCTCCAGATCAGCCACAGGATATAGATCGGTCCCTTGACCACCAGCGCAGAGAGCAAGGCGCTGACTGCCGTCGGTGCGCCGGAATGCGCCGGGGGTAGCCACAGGTGCAGCGGCCACAATGCCGCCTTGAGCATCAGACCGACGCTCATCAACAGCAGCGCCAGCCGGGTCGTGCCGTCGGCCTCGGTCAACTCGGCCAGCACCAGCACATCGAGCACGCCGTAGCGGCCATAAAACAGCGCGACGCCAAACAGGTAAGCGAGCGAACCGGCCAGCGACAGCATCAGGTAGTTGAAGGCCGGTCGATAGGCCTTGCGCCCGGCCAGTGCCACCAGCGCCACGGCACAGAGGCTCAGTAATTCGAGCGTGACGTACAGATTGAACAGATCCGCTGATAACCACAGTGCGACCAGCGACGCATGCAACAGGCAGGACAATGGCCAGTAGTCCTCGTTGCCGGTGGCGTGCGGGCTGCGCGCTGCATAGAGCGCGACCAGCAGATGCAGGCCGGCGGTAAAGACCATCAACAGCGCGGTGAGCGGGGTCAGCTGGAACCGGATCGCCAGCGGTGTCTCCCAACCGCCGATCTGCAACAGCTGCGGCCCGAGGCTGATCGCCTGTTGCAAGGCAAACGCCGCGGCGGTCAGGCTGGCAGCGCTCATCAGGATCACGCAGAGGCCACTGCGGGCCGGCCGCAGCAACACCAGCAGCAGAGCTGCAAGCAGCGGTAGGGACAGGCTCAGCAACGCCGCATTCATTGTCGCGGCTCCTGCTGTTCCTTTGAATGCTCCTGACCTTGCGCCACGCCGGCCAACCGCAACGCCAGGGCGGTGGCGCTGACCGCCACCACCAGCCCGGTCACCACCAGCGCTATCAGCAGCGGATCGCTCGGCTGGCTGCGCGCCGCCAGGGCAATCATCACCAGAAACACGCCACTGCCCATCAGGTTGAAGGCGATGATCCGGCGCAGTGCCTGACGCAATGTCAGCAGGCCGTGCAGCCCCAGTAACCAGAGCGTGGCACCGATGATCATCCAGAACAGGCTGCTGCTCATGAGGAGACGTCCTCCCCTTCGCCCACCACCAGCAGGCTGAGGCTCGCCGCGATCGACAGGGTCGCTACGCTCTCGATCAGGACGATGAGCAGCTTGGCCGCCCCGCGTGGGTAAGTCAGCCAGCCCTCGCCCAGCCAGGCGGTCATCAACGCAACACCGATAAAGACCAGCAGGCCGCCCAGCACCAGCACGCGCAACGGCATGGATGACCAGCGCAGTCGCGGCAGCAGGCCCGACAAGCGCAGTAGCACCACACCCGAGGCCAGTATCGCCCCAGCCTGAAAGGCGCCACCTGGCGCGCTGGCACCGCGCCACAGAATGTAGCCGGCGGCCAGCACCAGCAGCGGCGCCAGCACCCGCGCCCAAGCTCGCAGAAGCGGCCAGGGTTCGGCCAGATCCAGTGGTCGCGGCCCCAGCTGCCGAGCGCCGAGCAACGCCAGCAGCAGGACGCACAGCTCCAGCAGCGTGTCCCAGGCCCGGTAATTCAGCAGCACGGCGGTCACTGGATGGCTGACACCGGTCTCATCCAGATGCAGCGTGATCAGCGCCGGCAGAAGCGGCTCTAGCTCACTCAGCGGCGCCAGCCCTTGTACCAGCATGATCAGCATTGGCAGCACCACAGCCGCGGCGCCAAGGCGCAGTCGCGTACCGGTGGCATCAGGCAGATCCGCCGGCCCGGGCTGGCGCGCCAGTGCGGTGAACAGCAGAACGCCGGTCAGCCCGGCGCCAATCGCCGCTTCGGCCAACGCCAGGTCCGCTGCGCCCAGGCGCGCCCAGATCAACGCCAGCGCGAGGCCGAAGGCGATGAACAGCAGCACGCTGGTGTAGAGGTTGCGACCATGCAGCGCGCCAAAGGCGAGCCCCAACAGCAGCAGCCCAAGCACCCCGTCGAACAGCCACTCAGTCATCGCGTGGCTCCTCACCGGCCTGTCGCGCCAGCAACTGGCAGGCGGTGGCGCTGGAGGCCAGCAGCAACAGCCAGATCAGCAGCATCTGCCCGACCTCCCATAGGCTGTCGGCGCGCAGCGAGAGGCCGGCAATCACCAGCCCGAGGCCCAGGGTGTCCGCCTTGGTCAAGGCATGCAGACGGCTGACGGTGTCGGGAAAGCGCAGGAGACCGATACTGCCCGCCACGAAAAACAGCAGGCCGCCAATCAGCAGCAGCCAGCTGAGGCCATCCAGCAGCAGCTCAGTCATGTCGGCCCCTGCGCAACAATTGCACCAGCGCGGCGCTTGCGACCGCTGCGAGCAACCCCAGCAGCAGCGCCACGTCACGCAACGCCGGTTGGTGTTGCCATTGAGCAAGCACCAACAGCAAGGCCGTGCCGGTGGTGCCGAACAGCTGGATCGCCAGCAGCCGATCCACCCGACCCGGCCCCAACACCACGCGGCCGAGCCCGATGATGATGGTCAGCAGCAGCAGGGACGCGTACACCGCCATCAGTGCGAGCGCCCCCGCACCAGCAGCTGCTCGAGTCGCTGTTCGAGTTCGCTCACGGTGGGTTTCCACGGCTGGCGCTGATCAAGCACATGCACCCGCATCTGGTCGCCCTCCACTCGCGAGGCCAGGGTGCCGGGCAGCAGGCCGACCAGCGCAGAGAGCACCAGCCGCACCTGGGGCGAAGGGCTGGCAATCGGGTAGTCGAGCCACGCGGGCTGCAGCGGTCGGCGTGGATGAACCGCACGCACGGCCACATCCCAGCCGCCAGCGGCCATCTTGCCGATAAAGAACAGAAGAAACCCAGGCAGCGCCCGCAGCGAAGGGTGCCAGGGCCGCAACCCTAACCAGACTGAAAGCCACGCGGCCAACAGGATGGTCGGTATACCCAGCGACCATCCGCCGCCCTCACCGAACAGTGCCCAGATGAACGCATAGATCACCACCCAGCCCAGCCCATCCAGCCATCGCCGAGCGCTTCCGACCTCCATCATCACTGCGTCTCCTTGTCTGGCACGTCCTGTTATGGAACGGGCTCTGGACCGGACGTTCCGCTGAATCGACCCGCCTCCTTGTTTCAATGCGTTGCCGAGCGATCCTGCGGCGGCGGGATGGCGATCTCGAGCGACTCGCCCGGCCCCAGCTGGCAACTGCCTTGAGCATAGTGCAGCGGTACCGAACCCGAGTTTTCATCGGCGGCGCGAACCCACAGCGAGCCGTCAGCCAGCTGCAGATGCAGGCGTGCCTGCCGGAACACCAGTGACAGCGCTATCTGCCGCAACTGCGGCGGCGGAGAGGGGAAAATGTGCAGGCCATCAAGCTCCAGACGCACCCCGAGGTAATGGCGCTGCATCACGTCGAGCGAGCCACACATGGCGCCGAGATGGATGCCTTCCTGGGTGCCACTGTTACCCGGCGAGCCCAAGTCTGTGGCTAGGGCCTGCTGGTAATAGGTCCATGACGCCTCGCTGTCGATACCCGCCAGCGCACCGGCGCAGACGACCTTCGACAAGCTCGACTCATGGGTGATGCGGGCAAGATGGTAGGCGACGGTGTGGCGTGTGCAGGCACTGTCATGGCGGTAACCCAGACGTTCGAGGATCTGCTGCAGGGTCTGTCGGGGTAGCAGGTGATAAGCCATCAGCACATCGGCCTGCTTGGTCAGCTGGTAGCGATCGCAGCTGTCATGCCGCGCTTCGAGCATCCAGTCCAAGCGCGGCCGGTCGCCGTGCAGCCACTCCTGCGGAGGCGCTTCCAGCTTGTCGAAACCTTCGAACTGGCTGAGCAATTGATCGTCGACGAAGGGCAGGTAAAGACCTTCGGCGATCGCTTGCCAGTGTTCCGGCTCGTCCGGCTCCAATCGCAGTCGGTGCCGTAGCGCGGCTGCATCGGGCTCGCTGAGTAACGCCAGCACCTGCCGCGCGCGGTCGAGCGTCCAGGCCGCCATCAGATTGGTGTAAGCGTTGTTGTTCAAACCCGGCTCCGCGGCGTCCGGATAACTGTTGTGATACTCGTCCGGGCCGATCACGCCGCAGATCAGGTAGCGCTGCCGCGACGCATCGAACTGCGCCAGGCTGGCCCAGAACCGCGCCACTTCAATGACCAGCTCACCCACCGGCCCGGCCAGCAACGCCTCGTCAGTGGTGGCCAGATAGAGCTGCCAGGCGTCGTACGCCACGGCCGAACCGATATGCCGCTGCAGGCGGGTGTGGTCGGCCATCCAGCGACCGGACATCGGGTTGCACTGCCACGGCGGCGTCTCCTCTTCGCCCGTGCGTGCGCTGCGCCAGGGGAACATGGCCCCCCGCAGCCCGGCGCGACGGGCCCGCTCGCGCGCCTTGTCGAGCCGGGCATAGCGGTAATCCAGCAGGCTTCTGGCCAGCTCTGGCCAATGGGTCGCGAGTACCGGATAGGCAAACAGCTCGTCCCAGAACACCTGGCCGTAATAGCCTTCCATCCAACCCCGAGGCGGAAAGCCGAGGTCACGCCCAACGCTGAGTGGTGACACGGTTTGCAGCAGATGAAAGGCGTGAAAATGCAGGGTTCGCTGCAGCTCCGGGGTGTCCGAGGTGAGCGCGAGCCCCTGCCACAGCCTTTGCCAGGCTTCGGTGCTGGCCCGCTCCAACTGCGCACAGTCGGCGGATGGCAACTGTCGCAGCGCCTCGACACGGGCGTCCTCGTCAGTCATCGGTCGTTCTTCGTCGACCAGTACCACTGCGCGCTTTTCGATGCTCAGCCGACCACTGTCCGGCACCCAGCATTCGGCCTGCTGGATCAGCCGATGATCATCGAGGGTGGTGCACCATTGCAGGGGTTGTTCTGGCGTCCTGATCTCTGTCGCAATCGCCAGTCGACGCCGATGGTCGTGCAGCCGCGCACTGATAGCGGCCGTGCCACTCTCGGCATGGTCGAAGGCGATCTGCTGCAATCGCCGTCCTTCATAGGCACGGTTGCGGCTTACGGCTGCGTTGCGGACGCCACCGTCTAGCACCGTACGCAGATGCACCCGGTGCCCGGGCGGCAGCTGCAATTCCCAGCGCAACACGGCGAGATTGGGCGTCGCCATGCTGACCAGGCGGCGCTCCAGCAACCTCACCCTATGCTCTGCCAAGTCGAATTCGAGTTGCCGTTCGAGCACGCCGTTGTCCAGGCTCAGCGTCTGCCGATAGCGCTGCAGGTCGGCTCTATCGAGGCTGAACCAATCGCCATCATCTAACGCAAAGCTGAGACCGAAGGGGTCCGGCAAGTTGACCAGGGCCGCCATCTGCACTGAGTCACCATTGACCTCGCGCGGCGCCTCGTCATACCAGCCGGCGCGGTAGAAACCCGCGTAGTGCTCGCTGTCATCCACATGCGGCTGAACCGAGGCTTCCGGCGCACTGGCCCGCCACGACAAGACACCGTTGCCCAGCGCGAGCAGGGCTTCGCGACGGCGCTCATCGCCGCGGTCGTAATGCTCGAAAACGATCTGGCACCGCGTGTTCGGCTCAGCCATCAAGCGTCCTCGCCTTGTCGAGCAGTTCCTGCGCCAGCTCGATCACCTGTTGCCGATCGGCATACGCAGGCTGCGAGCCATAACCCGTGACGGCAAGGTTCGCCGCGGCCACGCCCCAGGCGGCGGCCTGCCGTGGCTCAAGGCCTTCGAGCAGGGCCACGGCGAACACGCCGGTAAAGGCATCGCCAGCGCCGGTGGTATCGACCGGTTCCACGTCGCCCGGCGGGATGTGCAGGGTCTGGTCAACCGTCGCCAGCACGCAGCCGCCATCGCCGCGCTTGATGCACACCACGGCGGGCCCGTCGCGTTGCAGTTGACGCGCGGCTTTCGCGAGCTGGTCCAGGGTGTCGAGCGAATGGCCGACCAGCCCTTCGGCTTCCGAGACGTTTGGTGTGATCGCATGCAGCCTGGGCAATAGCGCCCGCTCCACCCGGTCGGGAAAGGACGGGTCGAGCACCGCCTGGATGCCGTTTCGAGTGGCCGCCTCCAGCGCCCGACGTACCACCGGCGCCGGCACTTCATAGTCGAGCACGAGGCAGGCGGGGGTTTCGCAGCCATCGATCACGGCAACCATGGCGTCAATGGCCGCTTCGTCCCAGCGGTCGTTGGCATTGGTCGCCAGGACGATGTTCTTCTTTCCATCCGGCGGCACCATGATCACCGACACGCCAGTGGACTGGCCGGCGGCGCGCCCGACGTTATCGACCTCGACGCCAGCCTGACGTAGCGGGTCGAGTGCCTGTTCGGCCAGCCCGTCATCGCCGACGCGGCCAAGCAGCAGGCTGCGGTGACCGAAACGGGCGCCGAGGTACGCCGTGTTGCTCGCTTTGCCGCCGGACAAGCGGCACAGATCATGGGCCAGCTGGGTTTCGCGGCTGCCAGCGGGTTCGTCGACCCGCACCTGGAAGTCGGCATTGATGCTGCCAAGCGACAGCAGGGTGAGGCGTTGCATGGACGTGCTCCAGCGGCTCAGGCTCGTCCTTCAACGGACCTGAACCGCCGGCGAGGGTTCGCCGCTCTGCTGCGTGCGGGCAGGTTCTGGTCGCCGCCGTTGGCCTGTCCTGAACGGGCGAGACGACCGTTCTTGACTGCTGGCGGAACCCTTTCATGAAGCCATCGCTCGAATCTGCAGCGTCGGTGCCGCACCGACAACAGCGAACCGCCGCCCGCGCGGGCGGCATGGATCACTGGGCAGTAGCCCAAGCCTGCGTGATGCCTGGATCGGGCACGCGTGCGAGGAGCCTTCGATGAGTGCGATTGCGTTGATGATTGTGGGGCTGGCGGCCATGTCGCTGGGGTATGTGTTCTACTCGAAGTTCATCGCCGAGAAGATCTACCGCCTCGATCCCAACTACCGCACCCCGGCCCACACCATGCGCGATGGCGTGGATTACGTGCCGACCAACAAATTCGTGCTCTGGGGACACCACTTCACGTCCGTTGCCGGCGCGGCACCCATCGTAGGCCCAGCCATCGCGGTGATCTGGGGCTGGGTACCAGCGTTCATGTGGGTGGTGCTGGGCACCATCTTCTTTGCCGGCATCCATGACTTCGGCGCGCTCTGGGCCAGTGCGCGCAACAGGGGGCAGTCGGTCGGCATGCTCAGCGGCCGGCTGATCGGCTCGCGCGGGCGCAGCCTGTTTCTGGTGGTGATCTTCCTCGTCCTGCTGATGGTCAACGGCGCCTTTGCCGCGGTGATCTCCAACCTGCTGGTGTCGACACCCACCTCGGTGATCCCGGTGTGGGGCGCGATCGTCGTCGCGCTGGTGATCGGCCAGCTGATCTACCGCTATAACGTCAAGCTGCTCTGGCCGTCGCTGGGCGGCGTGATCGTGCTTTACCTGCTGATTCTGCTCGGCAGCCAATACCCGGTGACCTTGCCAGATACGGTGCTGGGCCTGAGCGCCAAGTCGTTCTGGATCCTGCTGCTGTTCGCCTACGCCGCCATCGCGTCGCTGCTGCCGGTGTGGGTGCTGCTGCAGCCGCGTGACTACATCAATGGCCTGCAGTTGTTCGTCGGCCTCGGCCTGCTCTATCTCGCCGTGTTGTTCGGCGCACCGGAGCTGGTCGCGCCCGCCTATAACGCTGACCTGCCGCCAGGCAGCCCAAGCATCGTACCGCTGCTGTTCGTGACCATCGCCTGCGGTGCGATTTCCGGGTTTCACGGGCTGGTCGCCTCGGGCACCACGTCGAAGCAGCTGGACAAGGAGACCGATGCCCGTTTCGTCGGCTATTTCGGCGCGGTGGGTGAAGGCATGCTCTCGCTGGCGGCGATCATCTGCTGCACCGCTGGCTTCGCCACGCTGCTCGACTGGCAACAGGTGTACACGGCGTTCGGTCAGGGCGGCGTGAATGCCTTCGTCCAGGGCGGCGGCACCCTGCTCGCCAACGGCCTGGGCCTGCCGGCGGACCTCGGCGCTACCATTCTTGCCGTCATGGCGATCCTCTTCGCCGGCACTACCATGGACACCGGCCTGCGCCTGCAACGCTTCGTGATCCAGGAGGCCGGCGAGCTGGCGGGCATGAAGGTCAACACGGTGGTCGGCACCCTCATCGCCGTCGGCGTCTGCATGGCGCTGGCCTTCGGTGCCGGCTCCGAGGGTAGCGGCGGGATGGCGATCTGGCCGCTGTTCGGCACCACCAACCAGCTGCTGGCGGGGCTGACGTTGTCGATCATCACCGTGCTGCTGATCAAGCAGGGCCGACCCGCGATGTATACGCTGGTGCCATTGGTGTTCCTGCTGGCGATGTCGATCTACGCGCTGCTGGTGCAGATGGGCCAGTTCTATCGCGCCGAAAACTGGTTGCTGCTGGGCATGGACGTGGTGATCCTCATCGCCGCGCTGTGGGTCACCCTCGAAGCGATTATCGCCATGCGCAAGGGTCGCGACCCGGCGGCCGACCTGACCACGGACGAGCCGCTACCATGACAGGGCAACCGTTCCTGGAGCGCCTGTCGGACGGGCTGAAGGAATTTTACGTCGCGCCCTACCGGCGTACCTTCGCCCGCGCCCGGCGCGACGAGGACGACCTGTTCATGCTGCTGGTGTTCTCCGAAGCACTGGGCGTGCCCAACCCGGCCGCCTGGTACACCCTGGAACTGATGCCGGAGCTCTACGAACGTTTTCACGACTGGCACTTGCGCATGGGCATGGAGCACTCACCGCTGGACCACATCGGATGCTGCTAGCGCTGGCCGCCCAGCGGAGGGTGCTGTTCATAGGCGGCAAGGGCGGCGTCGGCAAGACCACCGTCGCGGCCGCCACTGCCTTGCAGCAGGCGCGCGCCGGGCGCCGCGTGCTCTTGGTGTCCACCGATCCGGCGCATAACCTCGGGCACCTCTGGGATCGCTCGATCGGCTCGAACATCGTGCGCCTGGCGGCCGGGCTCGACGGGCTGGAACTCGACCCCGACGAAACCGTTCGCCAACACCTCGATGAAGTCGGCAGCGCCCTGCGCCGGCTGATGCCGCCCCATCTCGCCGGCGAGGTCGACAAGCACATGGCGCTATCGCGCGACGCACCCGGTATGCACGAAGCAGCGTTACTCGAACGCATCGCGGATACCGTCATTCAGGGTCTGGCCGAGTACGATCTGCTGGTCTTCGACACCGCGCCGTCCGGCCATACCTCGCGTCTGATGGCATTACCGGAAATGATGACGGCCTGGACCGAAGGCCTGCTGCAGCGACAGGAACGCAGCAAGCGCTTCGGCGACGTGCTGCGCAATTTCGGCAAGGACGACAGCGGTCTCGGCGAAAGCGTGCTTGGCCAGGAACAGGGTGACGGCGAGGACCGCCAGCAGCGTGTACGCCAGTTGCTCTACCGCCGCCGCGAACGCTTCGGTCAGCTGCGTGACCTGATCCAGGATCGCCAGCGCTGCGCCTTTGTCATCGTGCTTGCCGCCGAGCGACTGCCGGTACTCGAGACCATCGAGCTACAGGCCCAGCTGCAGCGCAGCGGTATCGACGTGGCCGGATTGGTGGTGAACAAACGCTCCCCGGCCGACGCCGGTCCCTTCCTTGCCGAACGCCATGCAGGGGAACAGCGACATCTGGACACGCTGCGCCAATCGCTCCCCGACCTGCCCCTGCAAGAGCTGCCGCTACTGGCCGAAGACGTGGTCGGCGAAGCGGCGCTCGATGCGTTCGGGCAGCGGCTCGCTGTCCAGACAAAAACCCCGTAACAGTCTTTATGACTCTATCCGACGAGGCTGTAGATAATCCTCGGGACAACTTCCGGAAGCTGAGCATGACCGCCTACCTGCGCGCCCTCCCGGTTTTTCTGCTGGCTGTGGCCTTTGCCACGGTCCTCGGCTCGATCATTCAAACCCAGATCAACCTGGCTGCAATTCAGAGCCTGGGCGCACCGGTCAGTTTGTCGGTGCGGCTGAACGCTACTGTTCGTGACCTGCTGGGCTTCACCCCGGCGTATGCCGGAATCATGGCCGTCACGCTTCTGTTCGCAATGCCCCTTGCCGCGCTCGCGTCCCGCTTTCTATCCACCTGGCGACTGCCGCTGTACTTCTTGGCCGGGGGCCTTGGCCTGCTGGCTGCATTCCAGATCGCTGACGCGGTCGCGCCGATGCCGACACTGATCGCCGCCACCCGCAGCGCCGAAGGTACCGCTGCGATGATGCTCAGCGGTGCATTCGGCGGCCTTCTGTTCGCTACGCTTAGGAGGCCACGCCAGTGAGAGCGCTCAGGCTGATGCTTCAGAAACCACTCATCGCAGCCCTGCTGACCTTCGCTCTGGCTATCCCCGTAAGCGCGCGCTCGGAATACCGGATCGAAACGCTCACCGAAGAACTGCAGTACCCCTGGGCGCTGGCATTTCTGCCTGACGGTCGCATGCTGGTGACCGAGCGCGTCGGCAGGCTGCGCATGATTGAGGCCGATGGGGAGCTTCGGGACGAACCTATCGAGGGTGTACCCATGGGCTATCAGAACACTCAGGCTGGCTTGATGCACGTCGCGCTGGACCCCGACTTCAGCAGGTCGCCATGGGTGTACCTGACCCTGGCCTACGGCACGGACGATGCGAACAACACGCGGCTGATCCGCGGGCGACTCGTCGATGATCGTCTGGAAGACGTGGAGACGCTGTTCGACGCCCATCCCGCCAAGGCTGGCGGTTCCCATTACGGCGGCCGCATCGCGTTTCTGCCTGACAAGACGCTGGTCCTGACGCTGGGCGACGGCTTCGATTATCGGGAACAGGCGCAGAGCCTGGATAACCATCTAGGCACTCTGGTCCGCCTGACACGCGAAGGCAAAGCGCCCGAGGACAATCCCTTTCATGGCCGCACCGGCATGGCCAATGAGATCTACAGCTATGGTCACCGCAACGTCCAGGGCATCGCTTACGACAAGAAGAACGACCGGCTGCTGATCAACGAGCACGGCCCGAAGGGCGGTGACGAAATCAACCTGATCGTGGCCGGGGCCAACTACGGCTGGCCCCTGGCGACATTCGGCCTCGATTACACCGGGGCGCAGGTCAGCCCTTTTCAGAGCCAGCCGGATACCGTCGCTCCGTTGCTGCACTGGACACCCTCCATCGCGCCCAGCGCATTGGCGATCTACGACGGCACCCTGTTTCCAGATTGGCAGGGCGACCTGTTCAACGCAGCGCTGGCCGCCAAGGAGGTCCGCCGGGTCCGCTTGATCGACGGCAAGCTCGCCGAACAGGAAACGCTGTTTGGCGAACTCAACGAGCGGATACGGGATGTCCAGGCCGGGCCAGACGGCGCGATTTATCTACTCACCGATGGCCCTGAGGGCCGCCTCCTGAAGGTGACGCCGGCAGTTGCTGCTGATCAGGACTGAGTCCAGCAAACCGCTGGCCCGCAGTTGCTGCTCGACTTCCGTGCAGAGCGTCGTCCTGCGCCCCTTCCAAGTGCGCAAAATCTCCGTATAGTGCGCCGTCGCCTTCCGTATGAGCCGCCCCGCCAGGGTCCGGCGCTGTATGGCGATCAGGGCATGATCATTGCCTGAACAATCTCGCAGCCCACCACCCCGGCGCTGCGTTTGCCGAATGCCCTACCCGGGTTACCGGCCTGATGCTGGAGATACACAATGTCTACCGAACCCGTCACTCTGATGGTGGCCCGCCGCGTGCGCGATGGCCGCTACCACGATCTCCTCGCCTGGCTGCACCAGGGCGAACAACTGGCCGCGGACTTTCCCGGCTACCTCGGTTCCGGCGTTCTGGCGCCTCCGCCTGACGACGATGAATTCCAGATCGTCTTCCGTTTTGCCGATGAGCAGACTCTCGATACCTGGGCGCATTCGGCCTCACGCCGGGCCTGGCTGCAGCGCGGCAGCGAACTCTTCGGCCAGCCCCACGAGCATCGCGCCCGAGGTATCGATGCCTGGTTTGGCGGTGGCGGTACCCCCACTGCGCCGCGCTGGAAACAGAGCGTGGCGATCTGGCTGGCGTTCTTTCCGGTGTCGTTGCTGTTCAACCTGCTGTTCGGCGGCATGCTCGCCGAGCTGAGCCTGGTCATGCGGATACTGCTCAGCACGCTGGCCCTGACGCCGCTTATGACCTACCTGTTCATTCCCCTGTCCACGCGACTGCTGGCGCCCTGGCTGCAGCGTCCCTTGCGGCCTCGCTCACGGCAGCAAAGGCCGATCGCGCTCCGCTGATCGGAACGGCCTGGCACGCACTAGAAAAGAGTTGCCGTCACTTAGCTGGCGCCATTAAAGTGCCATCTCCTGCAGCCGGGATGTGCTGGCTGTGGTGGGTCCGATTGGCGCCACTGAAAGCGGTCCCGGCGGCGCTCCACGCGTCCGGATCACAGGGATCAGAATGGGCAGTGCACAGCAGGTGAAAGAGCGGATGAACACCACGAGAACACCTGCACGCTGCCGCACCGGCAGCGCTCTGGCACTAACCCTCGGCTTGCTGCTCCCCTCGGCCGCCTCGCAGGCTGCCGAAACCCTGAATCTGTTGAACTGGGAGGAATACCTCAGCGAAGCGGTGATCGAACGCTGGGAAGCCGAAACGGGGGTCAGGATCGAGCAGGTGTACTTCGACAGCGGAGACAAGCGCGATGAAGTACTGGCCAAACCCGACCATCTGATCGACATAGCCCTGACCGAGCTGATCAGCTCGTCCCGCTTTGGCCAACGCGGGCTGCTCGATCCCATCGATGAAGGCTCACTGCCCAACCTGAAGCACATTCCGAAACGCTGGCGCGAGAGTTGTGGACCCTACAGCGTTCCCTATCTCTGGGGCACGCTCGGCATCGCTTATCGCGCCGACCGACTGCCCGTCGCGCCGTCGTCATGGGCCGACCTGTTGAAACCGGCCAAACGAGACGAGCCGCACATCATCATGATGGAGGACCACGAGGACATCCTTGCCGGTCCACTGCTGTACCAGCAGCGCTCGATCGCAACGACGAACTGAAGGCTGCGTTCGAACTGCTCGTGGCGCAGTCCAGTGCAGTGCTGACCTACGAATACGTGATTACCTCCGTGCGCAGTCAGCGCTACCTCGACAGTGCGGACATGGCGCTGGCCTACAGCGGTGACCAGCACGTCCTCAATCAAGCCCAGGGCGTGACAGGCGAACCCTGGCGCTATGTAGTGCCAGAGGAAGGCACCCTGCTCTGGGTGGACTGCCTGTCGGTGCCTGCACACAGCCCGAAAAAGGCGCTCGCCTATCGCTTCCTGAACTTTCTCAACGACCCCACGATCGCCGCGCTGAACGCTTCCGACCTGGCTGTGGCGACAACCAACGAGGCAGCCAGGGCCCTGCTGCCATCGGAAGTCCAACAGGACCCCGGTATCTATCCGCCCGAGACCGTCCTGCAAACGAGCCAGGTCTATGAAGCCCGGCCGCTGGAAGCGACACAGACACGGCGACGCATCATCAGTGCACTGATCAACGCCCATGACGCTCGGTAAACGCGCCCTGCTGGTGATCTTCCCGGTCATCCTGATCATCCAGATGATGGCCGCCACTACGGCCTACCTGACCCAGCGTGATTCGCTGCTGGGTCTCGAACAGGCGCGCCTGGCAGAACAGCTCTCGGTGCTGAAATCCGCCTATCTGGACTACGAGGCATTCAACCGCAGCGTGCTCTATTCGATTATCGATAGCGAGGCGCTGCAGCAGTTCCTGCGCGAGTCCGATACGGTCTACCGCAACGAAACACTGGGGCTGCGCATCCAGCAGAGCATCCGCTCGCTGTCCACGACGCGGTTGTCCTTCGTGTCCTTCGCCATTGTTCAGCCCGACGGCCAGGCGGCTTACTACTTCGAAAGCAGCCTGACGCCGTTCGCGACCATGAACGCCACCCAGAGAAGGATCGCCCAAGAGGCCAGGCAAGCGCCAGATACCGGCGAAATGAGCTATGTAGAAACCGCAGAGGGCGGACCCTTGCTGCTGGCGACCGACTTCCTGCTGCCGGCTTCCAACAGCCGCCCTCTGCCCAGCCAGCGCCAGGAAGCCTTTGCCGTTCAGCTGGCGGTGAGGCCGGTGCGCTTCATAGCGCTCAAGCGCAGCCTCGAGGCAGAGTACGGCGCGGCAGTGGAAATCGCCCCCGCACTGGCGCCGGCCCCACCAGGGCTGACTGCCGATGTCGAGCTGTCGCGCGCATTGGCCGCGCGACTCGTTCCCGCTCCCGAATATCTGGCCCAGCGCCTGCAGCGCCTGCGCCTTGCGTTCATCGCGGGCGCAGCACTGGTCTGCCTGCTGTCCATCGGACTGTTGCTGCTGCTGGTCCGCCGCTATGTCACGGATCCGATCAGCCAGCTCGACAGCCAGCTGACCGACCTGCTGTTGTGCCGGCGCGAGGCACTGGATGAGCCGCGCGAGGGCGGAGAGATCGGCCGCCTGACGGCGAACATGAAGACACTGCACGAACGCAACACGGCCGCCTTGCAGCGTATCCAGGACATTTCCTGGACCGACAGCCTGACGCACATCAGCAATCGTGCGCACTTTGGTGTGCTGGCCGCTCGCATGCACGAGCAGTGCACCCGCAGCGGACAGCAACTGGCCCTGCTGTTTCTCGATCTGGACAACTTCAAGCAGGTTAACGACCGCCACGGCCACGACGCCGGCGACTTGCTGCTGCACACATTCGCGCAACGGGTGCAGGGCGCGCTCGACCGTTGCCGGGCAGCCTGCTCGCATAGCGAAACAGCATTTGCCCGGCTGTCTGGCGACGAGTTCGCCATACTGCTGCTGGCCGATAGCGTCGACGACGCCGTGCCGGCGCTGAGCGAGGCGGTGCTGGACCTGTGCCGGGGTGGCTTCCGCCTTGGCGAGCGCAACTTTCCGATCAGCGCCAGCATCGGCACGGCCCGCTACCCGGCCGATGCCACCTCCATCAGCCAGCTGCTGGCCCGCGCCGACAACGCCATGTACCAGGCCAAGGCCGAAGGCAAGAACATGGCGGTGGCCTATTCGGCGCAGCTCGAGCAGCAGAATGAACGCATCCGGATGATCGAGGACCAGCTGCGTGCCATAGGGGGTGACGATCAATGGCGTCTGGTCTACATGCCGGCAGTGGATCGTGAGGGTGCGGTGGTCAGTTGCGAGGCGCTGCTGCGCTGGCATTCGCCGCTACTGGGCACGGTTTCTCCCGGCGAGTTCATTCCCATTGCCGAACGTGCGGGGCTGTTTCCAAAGATCGATAGCTGGGTGATCGACCGGGCGCTGGCTGGCTATGGCGAACTGGTCGAGCTGTTCGGCGAAGGCGTGATCCTGGCGATCAACGTGTCCTCCGCACAACTGACCGATGATCACATCTGCCGCTACCTGATCGAGCGTACCGCGCACCACGGCGTTGCGCCGGGCAATGTGGAAATCGAACTCACCGAAACCTACGCCGCCGAATTGAGCGACAGCACCATGGAAGTGGTCCAGGCGATACGCACGGCCGGCTTCCGGGTCGCGATCGACGACTTTGGCGTTGGCTACACCTCGATCCAACAGCTGCTCGAATACCCGGCCGACACCATCAAGCTGGACATGGCCATCGTCAGGCGCCTGGCTCTGCCGGACATGCAGCGAAGCCTGGCGGCGATGATTGCGTTCTGCCGGGCGCAGGGCAAACGGGTCACCGCCGAGGGCGTCGACAGCCTGGAAAAGCAGTCGGCACTGCTTGAGGCCGGCTGCGACCTGTTCCAGGGCTACCTGATTTCGCCGCCGCGCTCGGTGCTGGCGCTGCGTGACTGGGTAGAGCTGCGCGACCGCGATCTGGACCACTTGCACCTTGAGCAACTGCCGACCCGGCGGGCGCAGCAAGGCGGATGAAACCTCGTGTCCATCGCCTGGCATCGGCTGAAACAGGCCACTCGCCTCAGGTCTCGTCGCCGTCCTGCTCCTTTTCACCCAGACGACGATAGAGGGTGCGCCGGCCGATACCGAGCAGCGCGGCGGCGCGGCGCTTGTTGCCCTCGACGCGCTCCAGTACATGGCGGATGTAACGCATCTCCAGCTCGTCCAGGGTCGGTAGCAGGGGGCCGTCCATCATCAGGCCGAGCAGGTCGTCGGCGCCGCCTCCGGGCGCACTGTCCTGATAACTGGCGATGCGCGTCGGCAGATGTTCGAGCTCGATGCTGCGGCCATGACAAAAGGTCACGGCG
The DNA here is from genome assembly GCA_002387205.1 of Stutzerimonas stutzeri. Lineage (GTDB taxonomy): Bacteria > Pseudomonadota > Gammaproteobacteria > Pseudomonadales > Pseudomonadaceae > Stutzerimonas > Stutzerimonas stutzeri_N. The sequence continues at coordinate 247,885 of DGLA01000022.1, forward strand.
CGCTCCATGGCGTTTTGCAATTCGCGCACATTGCCGGGAAACGGGTAGCGTCTGAGCTGCTCCAGCGCCGCCCGCGACAGGCCCCGCACCGGCCGGCTGTCCCGCGCAGCGAAATGCGCGACGAAGCCGGCGGCGAGCAGTTCACGGTCCTCTTCGCGATCACGCAGGGGCGGCACCTGCAGGATGAAGGTCTCCAGGCGAAAGAACAGGTCCTCGCGAAAGGACTCGCGGCCGGCAGCGGTTTCCAGTGGCCGGTTGCTGGCGGCGATGATGCGCACATCGACGCTCAGCTCACGCTCGCCGCCCACCGGACGGATGGTCCCTTCCTGCAGCACCCGCAGCAGCTTGGCCTGCAGTGGCAGCGGCATCTCCCCGATCTCATCGAGAAACAGCGTGCCGCCATCGGCCTGCTGAAACAGCCCCTTGTGGGCGCGACTGGCGCCGGTAAAGGCGCCGGCGGCGTGACCGAAGAACTCGCTCTCCAGCAGTTCGGCCGGCAGCCCGGCGCAGTTGATCGCCAGGAACGGTCGGCCCGCCCGCTCGCTTTCGGCGTGAACGGCGCGGGCGACCAGCTCCTTGCCGGTGCCACTTTCGCCGATTACCAGCACCGGGCCTGCGGCACGCGCCAACTGGCGGATCTGGTCGAACAGGCCACGCATGACCCGGCTGCGCCCGAGCATGCCGTGGAAGCGGTCATCGCTGAGCAACTGCTGAAAGCGTCGCACCTCGTCGCGCAGGTGGCGGGTCTCCAGCGCCCGTGACACGGCGAGGCCGAGATGGTCGAGATCCAGCGGTTTGGTCAGGAACTCATCGGCACCCTCCTTGAGCGCTGCCACCGCCTGCTGAATGCTGCCGAACGCCGTGATCACCAGAAACGCAGGTGCCGCCTGCATCGCCTTGACCCGCCGCAGCAGCGCCATGCCGTCGGCGCCCGGTAGCCGCAGGTCGCTGACCACCAGATCCGGCTCCCAGCCCTCCAGCAACGGTACGGCTTCCTCGGCGCTGGCCACGGCTCGCACGCTGAGTTCACGGTCCTCCAGCTCCTCGACCAGCAACTGGCGCAGGCCGTCGTCATCCTCCACCACCAGGACCCGCTGGGGCGCGCCTTCATCCATCTGCATGGCTGTTCTCCTCATCGGCCAACGCCAGGGAAATTCGAAACGCCGCACCGCCCAGCTGGCTTTCAACCAGTTCGATACGCCCGCCGCACTCGGCGACCACGCCATGAGCCACGGCCAACCCGAGGCCGCTGCCCTTGCCCACCGGCTTGGTGGTGAAGAAGGGCTCGAACAAGGCCGCGCGATGCTGCTCGTCTACGCCGGGCCCGTCGTCCTCGACCTGGAACAGCAGACAGCTACCGTCCCGCCACCAGCGCAGCAGCACCTGGCCACCCGGGCTGGCCTGGGCCGCGTTGCGCAGTAGGTTGGTCAGGGCCTGTTCGAAGCGAGCCGGATCGACCTCGCAGAACAGCGCCTCGGGCGAGGCCTGGACTTGCAGCCTGACACTTAGCAAGGCCAGTTCATCTGCCACCGCAGCAGCGGCCGAGTGCGCCAGCACCTCGGCGGGCATGCGCCGCGCCGGGCGACCGGCCGCGCGACCGAAATCCAGCAGTTGACGAACGATTTCGCTCAGCCGCTGCACCTGGCTGCGGATCTGTAACAAGCCCTTGCGCTGGCCATCCTCCAGGGTCTCGCTACGCAGCACGCGCTGGGCCTTGCCATCGATGACGCTCAGCGGACTGCCCAGTTCATGCGCAACACCCGCGGCGAGTCGGCCGACGGCGGCCAGCTGCTGGGATCGCCGCAAACGCGCCTCGAGCTCCGCCTCGCGCGCCTTCTGCTCGGCCATGCGCTGCTCGGCATCGGCGATGCTGTCGAGCATCCGATTCAGCGCCTGCCCGAGTACGGCAATTTCCTGCGGGCCACTGCGTGGGACACGATGCGTGCGTTCCCCTGCGGCCACCCGCGCCATGCCTTGGGTCAGTTCATGCAGATGCCTACCAATGGCCGACCAGTGCCCGAGCAGGACGATGCAGACCGCCGCCAGCGCCAGCACCGCTGCGCAGATACCGGCGATCATCCGCAGCTGACGGGTGTCACGCTCGAAATCGTTCCAGCGACGAGTGACCTGCAACAGTCCGTTGATCCGCCCGCCGCTCTGCTCCAGCGGCAGGAAATAGGAATAGACCTCTCGCCCGCGGATGCGCTGATAGCCGCCACGGCGCTTGCCATCGGCGGTCAGCTGCTGGATCGAGGACTGGTCCTGGTCAGGCTCGATGGCACCGGCGAAGGCCACCAGCTCGCCCTGGGCATCGTAAAGGTAGGCACCATAGACGCGACCGACACCGAGCACCGACTCGAGCACCTGCTGTGCAGTGCGGTCGTGCTGTTTTTCCAGGCTGTCGCTGAGCGGCAGCCGAACGGCGCGCGCCACCAGCTCGACCTCCTCCTGCAAACGCCGCTCGCTGTTGCGCTCGACCGTCCACAGCAACAGGTAACTGAAGCCGAGCATGATCGCGACGAGAGGAATCACCACCTTGAGAAGCAAGGCGCCGCGTAAGGTCGAGGTTCGTTGCCAAACTGCTACATGTGTCATTCTGGCACCTTACACAGCGCACTTCTGCCCGTCGAGGCGAACGGGACGGGTGGTCAGTTGCCAATGAAATCAGGAGGTTAGGCAGTCACGGCGTCGGTGGCATGGCTGATGCAATAGCCTGATGGTCTTTTCACTATCAGGACTATCACCATGATCAAGTTCAATACTCGCCTCGTGTCCACCAGCCTGTTTGCCCTGTTCATGGCAGCCGGTGCCTCCCAGGTTTCCGCTCAGCAGGCGAGCCAGCCGCAAGCCCCTCAGGCGGCACCGGCCATGCAAGCGTCGGACATCAGCGACAAGAAACTGGAAAAGTTTGCCGATTCGCTTGGTGAAATCATGGAGATCCGCGAGGACTTCACCGCCAAGCTGGAAAAGACCGGTGACCCAGCCGAAGCTCAGCAACTGCAGCAACAGGCCAACGAGAAGATGATGGAGACGGTCGAAAACAACGACCTGAGCATTGAGGAGTACAACGCCATCAACCAGGCGGTGCAGAACAATCCTCAGTTGCGCGACAAGGTCATTTCGATGATCCAGAGCTAAGGCTCAGCAAACGAAAAGCCCCGACGAGCAGCGGGGCTTTTTCATGTCTGCCGCATTTATACCCGGATCGGATCAGCCCTTGCGCTGCGCCAGTCCCTTGAGGAAATTTCGCAGCAGCTGGTCACCGCACACCCGGTAGTTGCTGTGCCCTGCCTTGCGGAACAGCGCGTTGAGCTCGGGCTTGGAGACGGGGAAGTCGACCGACTGGAGGATGGCGTGCATGTCATCTTCCTTCAGCTCGAAGGCGACGCGCAGCTTCTTCAGCACCATGTTGTTGGTGACCGGCAATTCGATGGGCGGGGTTGGCCGGCTCTCGTCCTTGCCACGCTTGTAGATCACCACGCCATCGAGAAAGTGCGCCATGATCCGATCCGGACAGGGTTTGAAGCCGTCCTCGTCGTCCTTCTTCAGGTAGGCCACCGCCTCGCTATCGGGGATCTCGCAACCTGTCAGCCGGGTGATCTCGGCGATCTTGGCGTCATTGACGTTGAGGATGTAGCGCAGGCTGCGCATCACATCGTTATTGATCATGGGGTCGCTCCGGCTTCAATACATATACAAGGCGCGCATGGTGAAGTTCGCCAACCGGAAAGGGAAGCGAAAAGCGCGTCGCCCATACTGCACTCCCCGTCGGATGAGGCGAACGCCGTCGGGGCTGCGACGACAAAGAGTTAATGCCTCCAGCTCGCCCGGTCGGCATTCAAGACGCTTGCACAGCAAGCTCAATTTTTCGGTGTGTAGCCACACGCCAACCCAGGAGCCGCATAACCAGACGGCAGACAGCACCGTCGCTCACTGAAGTCGAGGAATCGCTATGAAAATTGCCCCGTCGCTCGCCACCCTGCTCTTCTGCACCCATGCGTTTGCCGTCACGCCAGGGACGCACTGGGACTACTCGGGTGAAGCCGGCCCGGATAACTGGGCGAAACTCACGCCTGAATTCAGCGCCTGCAGTGGCAAAAACCAGTCGCCGGTCGACTTGAATGGCTTCATCGAAGCCGAGCTTGCACCGCTGAAGCTCGACTATGCCGCCGGTGCGAGCGAGGCCGTGAATAATGGCCATACCGTGCAGGTTGCCTACCAGCCCGGCAGCACCCTCACCCTGGATGGCAACAGGTTCCAGCTCATTCAGTTCCACTTTCACATGCCTAGTGAAAACCTGATCAAGGGCCAGTCGTATCCTCTGGAAGGCCACCTGGTCCACGCGGATGAAAACGGCAAGCTGGCGGTGCTGGCGATCATGTTCAAGGAGGGCGAGGAGAATGCCGTGCTGGCCAGCCTATGGGATACGCCGCCGGCTGAGGGCACGAAACAGCCTGTGGCTGCGCAGACCAACATCCGCGACATGCTGCCAGCCGATCTGGACTACTACCGCTTTAACGGCTCGCTGACCACCCCGCCCTGCTCCGAGGGAGTCCGCTGGCTGGTGCTGAAACAACCGGTCGTCGCGTCCCATGCGCAGATCGAGGCCTTGACCCAGGCTGTTGGCCATGCCAATAACCGCCCGCTGCAGCCCATCAATGCGCGGGTCATCCTTCAGTAAAATCGGAATCCGGCCGACCGACCATCGCATCGGCGAGGGTCGGCTCCGGCCAGAGATGCCAGCGTCATGACAGCCCGAGCCGCCGCGGCTACACTGCGCGCCGCGCGAACCAACCAGGTTCGCTGCGCCGCCATCCTACCTCTGCCGGGGCAACCGGCCAGGACCTGTCATGATTCGCATCAACGAACTGCAACTGCCCCTCGACCACCCTGCCGAGGCCTTGCGCCAGGCCATCGTCATGCGCCTGAAGATCAGCGATACCGAGCTGCTCGACTTCACGGTGTTCAAGCGCAGCTATGACGCGCGTAAGAAGAACAGCGAGATCACCTTCGTCTACATCATCGATGCCAGCGTGGCGGATGAAGCCGGGACGCTCGAGCGCCTTGCAGACGACCGCAACATCCGCGTCGCGCCGGACACCGGCTATTACCCTGTCGGCCAGGCGCCCGAGGGGCTGAACGAGCGACCACTGGTGATCGGCTTCGGCCCGTGCGGCCTGTTCGCCGCTCTGACCCTGGCGCAGATGGGGTTCAAGCCGATCGTGCTGGAGCGCGGCCGTGACGTGCGCAGCCGCACCAAGGACACCTGGGCGCTGTGGCGCAAGAAGGTGCTGAGCCCGGAATCCAACGTGCAGTTCGGCGAAGGCGGCGCCGGGCTGTTCTCCGACGGCAAGCTCTACAGCCAGATCAAGGACCCGAAGTTCTATGGCCGCAAGGTCATGCATGAGTTCGTCCGCGCCGGCGCGCCGGAAGAGATCATGTTCGTCAGCAAGCCGCACATCGGCACCTTTCGCCTGACCGGCGTGGTCTCGGCCATGCGTGAAGAGATCAAGTCCCTGGGCGGCGAGGTTCGTTTCGAAAGCCGAGTTGTCGATTTCATCATCGAGGACGGTCGAATCCAGGGTGTGCGCATGGCCGACGGCCAGGAGATCCGTAGCCGCTACGTGGTGCTCGCCCTCGGCCACAGCTCACGCGACACCTTCCGCATGTTGCACCAGCGCGGCGTCTATATCGAAGCCAAGCCCTTTGCAGTGGGCTTTCGCATCGAGCACCCGCAGTCGCTGATCGACCAGGCCCGCCTGGGCAAATATGCCGGCCACCCGGAACTGGGCGCCGCCGACTACAAGCTGGTCTACCACGCCAAGAACGGCCGAGCGGTCTACAGCTTCTGCATGTGCCCGGGCGGCACCGTGGTGGCGGCGACATCGGAGCCGAACCGGGTGGTCACCAATGGCATGAGCCAGTATTCGCGCAATGAGCGCAACGCCAACGCCGGCATCGTCGTCGGCATCAATCCGGATGAGGACTTTCCCGGCGGGCCGCTGGCCGGCGTCGAGTTGCAGGAACGCCTCGAATCGCATGCCTTCGAGCTGGGGGGCAGCGACTATTGCGCACCGGGCCAGCTGGTCGGTGATTTCATTCGTGGCCGGGCTTCCAGCGAATTCGGCGAGGTCGAACCCTCCTACAAGCCCGGCGTGCGCCTGGGCGACCTCGCCCCGTCGCTGCCCGGCTACGTGATCGAAGCCATCCGCGAAGCCCTGCCGGCGTTCGGCAAGCAGATCCGCGGCTTCGACCGTGCCGATGCGATCCTCACCGGCATCGAAACACGGACCTCTTCACCCGTGCGGATCAAGCGCGACAACGAATCGCTTCAGAGCATCAACACTCGCGGCCTGTACCCCGCCGGTGAAGGGGCCGGGTACGCCGGGGGCATCCTCTCCGCCGGAGTCGATGGCATCAAGGTGGCCGAAGCGGTAGCGACGGCCATGCTGGCCGATCTGCAAGGCTGATCCCTGCCCAACGCGGACGGGGCCCGGTTGCCATTCGTCCGCGTTCCCGGTTTGCCCCTCCGTGGCACACCCTGTGTTTCCGCCCTGCCGCAGCCGCAGCGCGTCCATTCAGACTGGATCGCCAAATTGGCAGTGACCTTTTTCCGCCTGAAAGGGGTCGACAACGTTAGGCCGCTGCACCTGGTGCCGCGGCACCCTCACTCACCTTTCGCGCAAGCGAATCGGATCGGGAGGCAGGATGGCGAAGGCAGCGAAAATTCTTGGAATCGTGCTGGCGGCCCTGGCGCTGCTCCTGGTGACTGCGGCAGTGGTGGTGCAAACGCAGTGGGCACGGGAAAAGATAGAAGCCCAACTGAGCCAACGCCTGGATGGACGCGCGGTGGAGATCGGCAGCCTCGACATCGATTGGGGCTTTCCGCTGGGGATCAGCGTTGGCGATGTCCAGATCGCCAACCCTGAGTGGGCCGAACAGCCCAATATGCTCAAGCTCGAGGCCTTGCAGGCGGAGATCGATGTCGGTGCGTTGCTGACGGGCAGCCTCAGCCTGCAATCACTCGAGCTCGAACAGCCTGAGATCCATCTGGCCCGGCAGGCAGATGGCCGCTCCAATTGGGCCGCGTTGACAAGCCAGGACAGCTCCAGCGACAGCACCTCGCCCATCCAGCCCGACACTATCCGCATCCAGAACGGGCAGCTGACCTATCGCGACGCAGCGCTGGATGCCGAGGTCACCCTTGATATCGCTACCACCGATAACGGCCCGGACCAGCGCCAGCTCTCCATCGAAGGCCAGGGCAGCGTGCAGGGCAAACCACTGCAACTGAGCCTGACTGGCGAGCCGCCTTCGCAGGCCTTGGCCAGCGGCGCGCCCTATGCGGTGACGCTCGACGCAAGGCTGGGCGAGATCCAGGCGCATTTCGACGGTGAAGCCAGGCAACTGCCGCAGCTCGACGCGCTGCAGGGAACGCTGACGGTGAGCGCACCGGACTCGGCCGAACTCATGGCCTTCGATAATCCGGCTATCGACGTGCCGGCATTCAATTTCAGTACCCAGTTGAAGCGTGACGGGCAGCGCCTGGCGTTGCAGGACATGGATCTGGAGACTGGCGACAGTCATCTCACCGGCTCGTTGATCCTGGAGCGCGGCGAGACGCCGGAGCTGACCCTGCACATGCAGGGCAACCGGCTCGACCTCAATCGCTGGGGCGTGATGCGTCTGCTCAATACCGAGCAGGACAGCACGCAGGCGCAGGCAAGCGGTGACAAGCAGTCGCTGCAACAGCGTGCCCAGAGCCTGTTGCAACCTTTGCGTCGCTATCGCGGCGAGGTCGACCTCAGCCTCGATCAGCTCCTGTATGGCGATGCTGCGCTGAGCGACATCCTGATCAAGGGCAGCCTGGCCCAGCAGCGCTTGCAGATCGAGCAACTGCACGCCGAGCAAGGCGACGGGGCCATCAGCGCCAACGGCGCTCTAGACCTGACAGAGGACTCGCTGAGCGGAACGGTCGATCTCTCCGTCGAGGAATTGGACCTGGGCCGTGCGCTTGAACCGATGGGCTATCCGGCGCTGGGCACGCTGGACGGTGAGTTGCATGCGCAGCTGGGGCAGAGCTCAGCCCGCCTGAGCGACACGCACCTGAGCTATGCAAGCCCGACACGGGACCTGCGGATCGAAGTGGACGCCACCTCCACCGACTCCGGCCTGCAGTTGACGGGCCAGGCCTGGCGCAACGAGGTGCCGCTGCAGTTCGAGCTGGATGTCGGTGCGCTGGAAGCCTTGTTCGACAGCCAACCCTATCCCGTCGAAGGCACGGTGACGTCGCGCGACAGCCACCTGAACGTAGATGGCACGGTCACCGATCCGCTGCAGTTGAAGGCGGCGGATCTGGCGGTTTCGCTCGAGGGCCCGAACCCGGCCAACCTCAACCCGCTCACCGGCCTGAGCCTGCCCTCGCTGGCCGGCTACCAACTGCGCGGCCAGCTGCTCTGGGAAGACCAGCAACTGCGGCTGCAGGATCTGCGTGCGCAGTGGGGCAAGAGCGACCTGAGCGGCGACGTGCGCCTCGACCTCAGCGGTCGCCCCATGCTCTGGGCCAATCTGCACTCGGACACCCTGAATACCGCCGACCTCAAGGCGCCTGGCACGCCGACCGACCCCAATGACGGCCAGGTCTTCTCCGACGAATCCCTCGGTCTCGATGCGCTGCGCAACCGCAATGCGATCATCCGCTACGAGGCGGAACAGGTGCTGGCGGAGGACATCCCCCTGAATGCGGTGGATCTCAAGGTCGAACTGGACGACGGCGTGCTGCTGGCCGAACCGCTGCAACTGGCCCTCGGCAAGGGGCGCGCCAACGGCCGGCTACGCCTCGATGTACGCCCGGCGCAACCCACCGGGGAACTGCATCTGACGGTGGAGAGCGTCAACCTGTCTCCGCTACTGCGCCAGGCCGATCTGCCGCAGGTCGCACAGGACTCGGCCGGCACCATAGGTGGCCAGCTGGACCTGACGTTCGAGGGTCAATCCATGGGCGAAATCGCCGCGGCACTGGACGGCAAGCTCGAACTTGCCATGTCCGGAGGGAAGCTCGACATGCTGGCGGTGGAGGTGCTTGGCCTGGATGCAGGCGAAGCGGCAGTAGCCGCGCTGGCGGATTCGGACCAGGTGCCCATGAACTGCTCCTATCTACGCTTCGATGCCAGCCAGGGCACGGCCCGGCTGGAGCAGCTGTTCATCAGTACCCGCGACAGCAACATCACCGGCGGCGGAAAGATCAACCTCGCCAACGAGCGCCTGGACCTGGCAATGAAGGCGCATGCCAAGGACATCAGCCTGCTGTCGGGCAATTCACCGGTGCAATTGCAAGGCACCCTGACTGACCCGCAGGTCAGCGTGGTGACAACTGAACTGGTAGCCCGAGCCGTGGCCAGCGTTGTCGGTGCCCTGATCGCACCGCCCCTGGCCATCCTGCCGTGGGTCGAAGCAGGGCTGGGCGAGGGCTCCGGGGTGGGCTGTCGCAAGGCACTGGACGAATTCGAGCAGGACAGCTGAAATCGAGCCGCAACCCGGCGGCTCGATCAGCGCTGGCCGGCCATGATGCGCGCCACGGTGCCATCCGCCTGGAGATGTTCGAAGGCCGCCTGGGTGCGCAGCACGGTTTCGTCATCGGTCAGCCTGCTGTAGGCCATGTACAGCCGCGTCGAATGGTCAGGGGTAAAGACCCGTTCGATTTCTCCGGGATCCAGGCCGACCTCGTTGCACAGCGCAATCATGTCCTGCTCGGGCATGGGGACGAGATCAACCTGCCCGTTGAGCAGTCGCTTGAAATTGTCGCTGTTGTGCGCCGTCACCACCACTTTGGTAAAACCGTTGGCCTGCAGGAATTGATGGCGGACATCTTCGCGCAAAACGCCAATCCGATAGGCTTTCGCGGCTTCCAGGTCGGGCACCCGTATATCGTCACGCCCGCGCAGCTTGTAGAAGTGGTACTCGATACGCATGATCTCGCCGACCCAGCGAAACAGCGCCTCGCGGTCGGAGGTACGTGCGATGAGGTAAACCAGTACGCCCGGTTCCTGAAGTGCCATGTCATAGGCGCGGGCCCAGGGATACAGGCCTATCTGATAGTCATGGAGCCCTGCGCGCTGCAGCGTCGCCTCGACCACCTCAGTCGCCGGGCCGCTGACCTTGCCCTCCTCCAGATAGCTGTAGGCCGTCTCTTCGGTTACCACTCGCAACGGTGCGGCTTCCGCCGTCGAACAGAGCAGGCCCAGTGACAGGGCAATCCAGGCGATCGAATGCATCGTGCGGTTCCTCGCAAGCGGTCAGTTGGAAATGCAGTTACGGCCTTGTGACTTGGCCCGATACAGGGCCTCGTCCGCACGGCGCAGGAGCTGGTCGAATTGATCCATGCTGTCGCGGTCGAACCCGGCCACGCCGATGCTAAGCGTCACCAGGGGCGAGACCGCCGACGCCTCATGAGGGATCTCCCGCTCCGCCAGTCGCCGCTGAAGGCGAACGGCCGAACGCTGGGCAGACTCGGCATCGACGCCGGGCAGGAGCACGACGAATTCCTCACCGCCGAGACGCGCAACCACCTCTCCGGCACGTGCGAACACGGTGTTGAGCGTGTCGGCGACTATCTGCAGACACTGGTCGCCCTGAGCATGGCCGTAGTGGTCGTTGTAGCGCTTGAAGAAGTCCACATCACACATGAGGACCGCCAGGGGCTGGCCGAGCCGCATCGCGCGGCGGAATTCAGTTTCCTTGATCTCATCGAAGTGTCGACGGTTTGCCAGCCCTGTGAGCGGATCGCTGCGGGACAGTTGCTCGAGCAACACGTTGGCGGCGCGCAGCTCGGCGGTGCGCTCCTCGACCAGCTCGGCCAGGTGATCCCGATGCGCGGCCAGGACCAGTTCGTCCTGATGCTGGCGCTCAAGATAGGCCGAAAGCTTCGCCTGCAGGCCGTTGACGCCGGCCTCCAGCAGGCTCAATTCATCGTGCCGTCCCACCGAACGCTCCAGGCGCAGGGTCTGATCGAGATTCTCAGGGCTCAAGCGGGTCAGGTGACGGGCGATCCGGCGTACGTGCAGGGTCACGGTGCGGTTGAACATCCACATGATCAGGCCGGCCAGCAACAGCGACTGGATGACCTGGGTGATGACGATGTCGGTCACCTCGTCGACCAGCCGCTCCCAGAGCAGGTCTTCGTTGCCCTCGAGCGTCAGCTCGCCCACGGTTTCGGTAGCGCCAGGATAGGGCTCGTAGGTCAGGGGATGCTGCAGGGTTGGGGCGCGGTGCGGAACTCGCTGCGGCGTCCGCTCGCGCGCGATGATTTCCGGCTCGCGGCCGGCACGGCGGATCTGCAGTTCGACACGACCGATGGGAGCCGCTGCGGAAACGCTGTCGAGCTGGGTCTGCAGGGCATCGCTGTCCATCTCCCAGATCGCCTTGGCCAGGTTGCTCTGAAACACCTGGTCAATCAGCACCAGCTCCGCGCGCATCGCCGCAAGGCTAGTCTGCCAGGCCGACCAGGTTCTGACCCCTGCCGTCATCAGTGTGAACACCAGGCAAAAGCCGAGCGTGACCAATACCAAACGACGCCCGAGCGATCCGGTCTGCCGCGGCGCAACCGCTGCGGGCCTAGGGATGCGGGCGTTCATTGCAGCCATCGGGCGGCGATGGCGTCATAACGCCCATCGGCACGCACCCGCGCGAGCCCCTGGCGGAAGCGCTCGACCACCTCATCTGACGTGTTGCGGCTGAACGCCATGCACAAGCCGTCGGCACCACCAAGGTCGTCCAGGTTCAGCTGGGCCACGGCGGTTTCATCCGGATTTCCGCTGGCCTGCCTCACCAGATAATGAGCGTTCAGCTCGTTGGAAATCCACAGATCCACGCGCCCGGCCTTGAGCTTTTCGTAATTGTGCTCGTACTTGTTGCTCGACTGCAGGTTGCGGCCGATGGTGAATCCCTTGCTGATCAGATACTGCTCGCCAACATCTTCCTTCACCGTGGCGATCTGATACTGACGGGCGTCGTCCAGGCTTTTCAGGTCGAAATGCGTGCCCGGCAGCGAGAACAGGAACCAGCGCGTCGGCGCGATTACGCCCACCCACTTGAACAGCGCCTCGCGTTGCGGCGTGCGAGCGATGGAATAGATCAGCACGTTTTCCGAATTCAGCGCGATGTCATAGGCCCGCGCCCAGGGCATCGACTGGATCCGCACCGTCTCGCCCACTTCGGCCAGCACCGCTTCCACGACCTCAGTACCCATGCCGGTCAGCTTGCCGTCGACGGTCATGTTGTAGGGAGGCAGTTCCTCGGTAACGACCGTGATGCCTTCGGCAGAGGCCGCCCAGCTGCCGGCCAGCCACGCCATCGGCAGCAGAACAGACATCAGAAGACGGAACGAGGATCGGTTCATCAGGTGACCTCAGGGGCGGACAGCAGCCGTGCGGCATCCAAGACAAGGCTGGCCATCACGCCATCACAGCAGGAAGAGCACTCACTCGCTCCTGTTTCGGCCTCGAAAGCGAAGACTTGAACTGCCAGCGACCAGCAACACGAAACACCGACGGACGGACACCCATGGACCGCCATTGGGGTGCCGGACGGCGCGCAAGGAGCCCGTAGTCTGATGCAGGTTTGCCGGCGAGGTCACTGAGGCCGGGCACCCTGCCCTATCTACACCCGCGCGCGCACCTGCCGCGGGCTGATGCCGAACTGCCGCTTGAAGGCCGTGGCGAAGTTGGCCGCACTGTTGTAGCCGGCTCGCCAGGCCGCCTCGGTGACGCTCGCGCCTTCACGCTCCAGCGCTTCACGCGCGGCCTGCAGGCGGCGCGCCCGCTGGTACTCGAAAATCGTGGTGCCTTTGAACAGGCGGAACTGGCGCTGCAAGGTGGTGGCGTTGACGCCGAGCTCCCGGGCGATGCGCTCCAGCGTCCAGTCATCGGCTTCGCCGCTGTCGAGCAAGGCGACCAGCTTCTGCAGCCGCCGATGCTCCTGCGGCCGCAGGCCCTGCTGCGCGGCTGCGGTGCCGTCGCCCAGGCTGACCAGCGCCTCACAGGCGATGTCCAGGGCACGGCTTTCCAGGTACAGCCCTTCGAGCAGTTCGTCGTAGCCGGGCGGGTTGAGCATCTGCTCGGCCAGGGTCAGAAGACGCGACGAGGGTTTCCATACCCGTGGTGCCAGATGACTGGTCATGAAGCGGTGAATCGCCCCGTCACTGGCGCTCCCCTCACCCCGGGCCTGGAACCAGTCTGGCGTCAGGCTGACCACCAGCTTGCGGATATGGCTGCCGCGCCGTGCCTGGCGGCGAAACAACACCGGCTCGTTCATCGCCACCGCCACCCCCTCGGGCGCATGGCGCCTCGAGGCGTGCCCGAGGGTCAGGGCGAGGTCACCGTAGTCGACCCGGCTCTGGCCCTGCAGGAACAGGACGAACGACAGGCGCGGCCCGACGGTGTTCTCCATGACGAAATCCTGCAGCTCCTGGCAATCGGACCAGTGCAGCGACAAGCCGTCGCGCAGCTGCGCCCATTTCACCCGGCCATAGAAGAGCCGGTCGTCGTCGCCGTCGGACAGGCGCAGCCCGGTCCGGCTGGGGGCTGGCAGTTCGTCGCCGCGAATGATGTGGTCGGGTTGGTTCATGCCGTGCTGCGCCTCGAACGCGATGGATCGCAAAGCAAATATTCGCTCACGCAAAGGTTTCGCCGAGCGGACGCTGGCAGACTACGCGCCGACATCTTTTGATGCAAATCATTATCATTAAGCGACTCGAACGTTTGCCAACCCCGTTCATGCCCGCCATCGACAGGAGCCGTCCATGGACAGAATTCTCCGCACCTCAGGCCTCGGCCGTCGCGCCCGGCCGCTGCTGCTCGCCGGCCTGCTCGCCCCCTTCCCGCTGAGCGCGCTGGCGCAGAGCGTGGCGAATCCGAGCGAACCGGTCGAGCTGGACAGCATCACCGTCGAAGGCAACCGCCTCTACGACATGCCGTCATCCGAAGAGACCGGCGGCTACACGGTCGACGCCGCCACCGTCGGCACCAAGACGCCCGCCGAGCTGCGCGACATCCCGCAGTCGATCAGCGTCTACACCAGCGAGTACATCCGCGACCGCCAGTTCGTGAACCTGGACGACCTGGCCAAGTACTCCACCGGCCTGCGCACGCTTTCCAACGACAGCGGCCGCTCCTCGATCTATGCCCGCGGCTACGAGTACGACGAATTCAACATCAACGGCCTGCCCGCGCCCATGGCCAGCATCAACGGCACCGTGCCCTCGCTGTCGCCGTTCGACCGGGTCGAGGTCATGCGTGGCCCGTCCGGCCTGTTCAATAGCACCAGCGAACTGGGCGGCATCGTCAACATGGTGCGCAAGCGTCCCACCGAAGAATTCCAGGGCAGCGTGACCGGCCGCTACGGCAGCTGGGACACCAGCTACCTGGAGACCGACCTCTCCGGCCCGCTCGACGAACAGGGCCGCATCCGCGGTCGCACGGTCATCTCCCGCGCCGACAGCAACGGCGAAGTGGACTACAACGAAAACACCAGCGAGAGCTTCTACGGCGCGCTGGACATCGACCTGTCCGACGCCACCGTGATGTCCTTCGGGCTGATCCACCAGACCAAGGACATCGTCCCGCACAACGGCTACCCCACCGACGCCGAGGGCAACCTGCTCAGCTACAGCCGCTCGACCTTCTACGGCTCGGACTGGAACGACTTCAACGGCCTCACCACCGACGTCATCGCCGAGCTCAGCCACCGCTTCGACAATGGCGGCTACGGCCGTGTCGCCGTGCGTGGCTCCAAGCGCGACACCGACTATCTGTACAGCTACACCAGCACCGGCGTGAGCGCTGCGGGCACCTCGCGCGCCGTGGCCATCGGTCGCGAAACCGAGCAGGACACTCTCTCGGTCGACGCCAACTACAGCCAGCCCTTCGAACTGCTCGGGCAGGTCAGCGAGTTCGTCGTCGGTACGGACTACAAGCACTACGACGGCAACTACCTCAACGGCAGCCAGGTGCTGGGCAACATCGTTGTCGCCACCTACGACCCGAGCCAGTTCGCCGAACCGGACCTGGCCTACAGCACCCGCGTCGATTCCGACGAGAAGGAGACCGGCCTCTACGCCAAGCTGACCTTCCGCCCGGTCGAGCGCCTGGCGCTGATCGGCGGCGCGCGGCTGAGCTGGTACGAGGGCGAAAGCACCACCACCACCCTGGCGACCGGCAGCGTCGCGGGCGGGCGCTCCGAGGACAACGGCCACGTCACGCCCTACGGCGGACTGGTTTATGACCTGGACGAGCAGCACTCGCTCTATGCCAGCTATTCGCAGGTGTTCAAGCCGCAAACCGAAGTCGGCGCCGATGGCCGCGTCATCGATCCGCGCGAGGGCGAGCAGTACGAGATCGGCATCAAGGGCAGCTACTACGGCGGCGACCTGAACGCGCGCCTGACCGCCTTCCAGCTGACCGACGAGAACCGCGCCACCGACGCCGACGGCCAGTCCGCCACCATCGACTACGTCGCCGCCGGCAAGACGCGCATCCGCGGCGGCGAGTTCGAAATCAGCGGTTACCTGACCCCGCAGTGGGAAGTGCTGGCCGGTTACACCTACATGAAGACCGAGACGCTGTCCGGCGACGAGAACGCCATCTTCACCCTGATGCCTCGCCACCAGGCCTCGCTGTGGACCACCTACACCCTCGATGGAGGCGCACTGAACGGCCTGGGCATTGGCGGTGGCGTCACGGCCATGAGCGACTTCTCGGTCACCCGCAACAACGTCACCCTGAGCGCACCCGGCTATGCGGTGGTCGATGCCAAGCTGTCCTACCCGATCACCGACAAGCTGACCGCAACGCTCGACGCCAACAACCTGCTGGACCGCAAGTACTATTCGCGGGTTGGCAGCGTCGGCACCTTCAACTTCTACGGCCCGTCACGCAGCTTCACCGTCGGCGCCCGCTACGCGTTCTGATCCAACCCGAGCCGCTGGCACTCGCAACGGGTGCCAGCGGCTTCGCCAGGGAGTATCACCATGCCCCAGTTTCACGCCCAGGTGCCCACGCCGCGCGCGCTGCGCAACATGACACGATTGTGCAAACACTTCGCCCACAAGGCCGACGTCACGCTGACCGGGCCGGACGCGCACTGCAGCTTCGCCTTTGGCCAGTGCCACATGCATGCCGCCGATGATCAGCTCCTGATCGATTGCCAGGCCGAATCCGGCGAGGCGGAAAAGCGCCTGCGCTTCGTCCTCTCCGACCACATCCATCGGTTCTCCGGCGAAGAAGCGTTGCAGGTCGACTGGCAGGACGGGCCGCTGCCAGCGCGCCCGGCAGACGCATGAGATCGCTGCTCGTTAGCCTGCTGGCCGGTCTCGGCCTCGCCGCCGATGCCGTGGCCAACGACGCCTGGCAGCCGGTCCAGCTGCCGCACACGGTGCAGCATGAGACGCACTCGCAGAGCACCGGGCGCGACTATCGCCTTTATGTCGCCGAGCCGCGCCAGGCACCGCCACCGGGTGGCTATCCGGTGCTCTACGTGCTCGACGGCAATGCCTTGTTCCCTGGTCTGGCGATCCAGGCGCAGGCCCTCGAAGACCGTCCCGAACCCAGCCTGCGCGATTCGGTGCTGGTGGTTGGCATCGGCTACCCGGGCGAAGCGCTCTACCAGTTCAAGGCACGCGCCGAGGACTACACCCCCGACGCGGAGGACCGGCAACGCCTGCCTGGCCGCGAGCCGCCACCCTCCGGTGGCGCGGATGACTTCCTCGCCTTCATCGAAACCGAACTCAAACCACTGATCGCCAGGCGCTACCCGGTCAACGCCCAGGCGCAGACGCTATTCGGCCATTCCTACGGCGGCCTGTTCACGCTCCATACGCTGCTCAGCCGGCCCCAGGCATTCCAGGGCTATGTCGCGGCCAGCCCCTCGATCTGGTGGTACAAGGGCTACATCGAACGCACGCTGGCCGGCTTCGAACGGCAGGCCGCCGATCTGGACCTCGGCGCGCAATTGCTGGTCACCGCCGGCAGTGCCGAAGAGCCCGCGCCAGACGATCCTCTGACCGACCCGCGCCAGCGTCACATGGCCGAGCGACGCATGGTCGGTAACGCACGCGGCCTGGCCAAGCGCCTGGACGCGATCGCGGGCCTGGACGTGCGCTTCGTGCTCAACCCCGACGCGAACCACGGTACCAACAGCTTCCACAGCGCGATCGAGGCGTTGGAACTGGCCGCCCGCATCGGCCGCTCCGCACGCCCCGAGCGGGGCGACTGATGGGCCCGGACGAGAACCGGCCAGTCAGCCATTCCGGGCCTCGCGACGGCGGGCGGCGGTGGTAGAGTCGGCGCCGCCTCATTGATCACTGGAGAAACCATGCGCCCACTGTTCAACGTCCTGTTGCTGGCCCTGCCGCTTGCGCTCTCGTCACTGGCCTCCGCCGCCGACTCGCCCGCCGGGCGCTGGCAGACCATCGATGACGAAACCGGCAAGCCCAAGTCTATTGTCGAGATCCAGCAGGCTGCCGACGGCACCCTGAGCGGCAAGGTGGCGGAAATCCTCCAGTCCGACCATGGTCCGAACCCGCTGTGCACCGAGTGCGAAGGCGAGCGCAAGGACCAGCCCATCACCGGCATGACCATCCTCTGGGACCTCAAGCCGGACGGCGAGCAGGTCTGGAGCAACGGCACCATCCTCGACCCGGCCAAGGGCAAGACCTACCGCGCCAAGGCGACCCTGCTCGACGGCGGCGACAAGCTGGAAGTGCGCGGCTACATCGGCATTGAAGCCCTGGGCCGCAGCCAGACCTGGATCCGCCAGTAGGCGTCGCCATATACCACCGCAAGGGCCTCGTATGTGTAGAAGACGGGCCCACCGCACGGCGCCGCCGCGTCAGGGTCGAAGCGGCATGGCCTCGACCTCTTTCCAGCGAATCACCCGCTTTTGCCGCTTGCCTCACGTGGCGCTGTTGCTAGTCATCAGCCCGCTGGCGGCTGCAGCCGTGGAGCTGGACGCCGTACTCGACCGGGCTGAACGGCTCGAACAGCTGGAAACCCTGATCGTTGCCCGCCACGGTGAAGTGCTTGCCGAGCGCAGCTATCAGGGTCATCGCACGAACGCGCCAACCAACATCAAGTCGGCATCCAAGACGGTGATCTCCGCGCTGGTAGGCATAGCCATCGACAAGGGCATCCTCGAGGGCACCGATCAGCCGATCGCCGCGCTTCTGAAAGCCGACCTGCCGCGCAACCCTGACCCGCGCCTGAACGAGGTGACGGTCGGCCACTTGCTCAGCATGCAGGCCGGCCTCGGCGCAACCTCCGGGCGCCACTACGGCGCCTGGGTGGCGAGTCGCAACTGGGTCCGCGCGGCGCTGGCACGGCCGTTTGAGGCAGAGCCCGGCGGGCCGATGATCTACTCCACCGGCTCCAGCCACCTGCTCTCGGCGATTCTCACACGGCAGTCGGGGCAATCAACCTTGCAGCTGGCACGGCAATGGCTGGCGCCACTCGACGGCTTTGCCATCAGCGCCTGGACGCGTGACCCGCAGGGCATCTACCTTGGCGGCAACGAAATGGCGATGACGCCGCGCTCGCTGCTGGCCTTCGGCGAACTCTACCGCCGCGGCGGCCTGACCGCCTCGGGCGAGCGGCTGCTGTCGCAGGACTGGATCGAAGCCTCATGGACGCCGCGCACGCGGTCCCGCTACACGGGACACGGCTATGGCTACGGCTAGTTCATCACCGAACTGGGCGGGGAGGCCGTGCGCTACGGCTGGGGCTATGGCAGGCAGATGGTCTACGTGGTGCCAGGGCTCGAGATGACAGTGGTGATGACCTCGGACATCCGACCGTCCGGCGGCGCCTCCGGCCATCGCGATGCGCTGCATCGGGTGCTTGGTGAGATTGTCGAAGCGGCTCGGGACAGCGCGCCGAAATCGGCAGACTGAAACCTTCAACCTTGCGCCAGCTGTTGCAGGGCGGCGCGATCCAGGCAGCGGTAGCGAAACGACGGACGGCCGATCTGGCCGTAGTGGAAGGACTCTTCCAGCAGTTGCGCGTCGCTCAGGTGCTTGAGGTATTTGCGCACAGACACGCGGGACATACCGGTGGCGGTCAACAGGGTCTCGCTGGTGAAGCTGTCGTCACCCAGCGCCAGGATCGCCTGCACCACCTGGGCCAGTGACGCCGCCGTCAGGCCTTTGGGAAGTGCGCCAGGGCGGCGCGTTTCCGCGGCAGGCGGCTGGCTGAACAGGCGATCGATATCCCTCTGGCCAAGTTGATCCGGTAACCGCGCCAACTCGGCACGAGCGCGGCGGCAGGCCTCGACTGCATCGCGAAAGCGTTCGTAGCTGAAGGGTTTGACCAGGTAGTCGCGCGCGCCGAGTCCCTGGGCTGCACGCACGGTCTCGATTTCGGAAGCTGCGGTGATCAGCACGGCGTCGATGTTACGGTCTTCAGTGCGCAGGTAACGCAGCACCTCCAGCCCCGAGCGGTTGCGCAGGTAGACGTCGAGCAGCAGCAGGTCCACCGCCTCGCGCTCCAGCAACTCGAGCGCCGCCGGCACGCTTTCGCACTGACCGACCAGCTCGACGCCGTCGAGACGGGCGAGGTAATCCACATTGAGCCGCATGACCATCGGGTCGTCCTCGACGATCAGCACACGCATGGTGGTTTTCATGAACCCTTCCCTTCTGCAGCGGTTCGATAGGGCAGTTCGACCTCGAACAGGCTGCCGCGACCCGCTTCCGAGTAGACAGACAGGGTTCCGCCCCAGGCCTCGACCTGTTCCTGGACCGCGGCCAGCCCGATGCCACGCCGCTCACCCTTGGTGGATACGCCTCGCTCGAACAGGCGCTCCCGCACGGCAGCCTCGATACCGGCGCCGGTGTCCTGCACATGCAGGGAGAGCATCGTTTCATCGTAATCCAGCGTCAGGCTGACGCGCCGTTCAGTCTGGTCGGCGACAGCTTCAAAGGCGTTTTCCAGCAGATTGCCGAGAACGGTCACCAACCCGTGTATCTGTTCAGGTGCCGCGGCCGGCACCGGATGGTCGACATCCACCTGGAACAGGATGCCTCGCTCCCGCGCTTCGCTCTGTTTTCCAAGCAGAAAGCCCGCCAATACCGGATCGCCTATCCCCTCGACAAGGATCGTAGCGGGCGCCAGCTGATGGTCGGCCAGATCGCGAAGATACGCCCGCAGCGCGTCCAGATCGCCCATCTGAGCCAGACCAAGCAAGACGTGCAGCTTGTTCTTGAACTCGTGGGTCGCAGCGCGCAGCGCTTCGGCATAGCGACTCACGCCGGTCAGTTGTTCGGCCAACGCGTTGACCTCGCTCTTGTCACGGAAGGTCGCTATGGCGCCGATTACCCGGCCCTGGTGACGAATCGGCGCACGGTTGACGAGGATCGCCCGGCCGTTGAGGCTGAATTCGCGGTCCAGTTGCTCCATGACGCTGTTCAGCACCTCGGGTAAGCCGCTGTTGGGCAAATATTCGGCGATCGGCCGCCCCAGCGGCGGCTTGCCCAGCCCGGTACTGGCGAGCAGTCGCTCCGCGGCCGGATTGACCAGCGTGATGCGAGCCTGACCGTCCACCGCCAGCACCCCTTCGCGCACCGAGGCGAGCATTGCCTGCCGCTCTTCCACCAGACGTGTGATCTCGTACGGCTCCAGGCCCAGCAGTACGCGTTTGATGTAGCGCGCCAGCAGATGCGCGCCAAAGGCGGCGAAGAGCATGAGCGCCAGCACGCCGAGCAGCACATCGCGGCGGCGCTCATTCAACAGCTCACCGAGCGAGGCCAGGGTGACACCAACCGACACCGCGCCAACCACTTCGCCCTGCTCGGCCAGCACCGGGGCGAAGCCCCGAATACTGGTGCCCAGGCTTCCCGTTGCACGGGAGGCATAGATCGCACCGGCCAGCGCCCGGCCTTCGTCCCCCCCGCGGAATGCCTGACCGATGCGCGCCGGCTCGGGATGAGTCAGGCGTAAGGCGTGGCGGTCCATTACCACGATGAAGTCCACCCCCAGGCGTTGCCGTAAGCCGTCGATATCGTTCTGCAAGCGGCGCCTGACCTCAGGGTCTGCGTGAGTCAGCGCACGCTGCACATCGGCGCGCAACGCCACGCTCTGCGCCAGGTTGGTCACGCGCGATGCCTGACCGTCTTCAAGGGTTTCCTGTAGCTGAATATTGAACAGCCAGAGGGCAAGCACGAGCGCAAGCGCCACCATGACGGCGACCAGCAGGGAAATCAGCGTGTTCAGGCGCAAGCGCAAATGTGTTCTCCAATAACGACGCGGCAGAGGCCGGATCGAGCCAGCCCAGAGGACGCTGGGTCAAGCACGGCTCCGCTTTATTTAGTTTCGTAATGCTTTTTTAACTTCGCCAAACATTGGCCGTGCGGCATCTCTGCTTAAGCTCGCCCGGCAACCGAGCCTAGTGCGCACACTCGCCTGAATTGAGCGCTTTCGCAAACAGTCACCCGTACGTGCGCCCCCGGGCCGCCACGTTCGAAGGAGTACAACAATGAGCCGGACCACGCTGAGCGCTGCCTTGCCTGACGGCAGCCCGAGCCCTTCGCCGCTTTCCCAGCGCATTTTCAATCTGCCGTTGCCGCTGTTCGCCATTGCGTTGATCGTGATGGCCGGCGCCATCGCCACCGACACCCTGCCCAGCGGCATGATCGGCGCCCTGCTGGTAATGATGTTGCTTGGCGAGCTGCTTGGTTTCGCCGGTGACCGCCTGCCCATCATCAAGACCTACCTGGGCGGCGGCGCCATCCTGGCGCTGTTCGGTGCCGCGGCGATGGTGTATTTCGGCTGGTTGCCCGCCGCGGCCGCGGACGACGTGGCGACCTTCATGAAAGGCGGCGGTTTCCTCGACTTCTACATCGCCGCGCTGATAACCGGCAGCATCCTCGGCATGGATGCCAAGGTGCTGGTCAAGGTCGGCTCGCGCTATGCGCTGCCGCTGCTCTGCTCCGTGCTGTTCGCCGCGCTCTTCGCCATGGCCGTGGGCGCGCTGCTTGGATTCTCCGCACAGGACGCCGTGGTGGTCATCGCCATGCCGATCATGGGCGGCGGCATGGGCGCCGGGGCGGTGCCGATGAGCCAGATCTACGAGCAGCTGCTCGGCCAGCCAGCGAGCTACTACATCTCGATTCTGGTGCCGGCGCTGGCATTGGGTAATGTCTTCGCGATCATCATCGCCGGCCTGCTCAATGGCCTCGGCAACCGCTACCCGTCGCTGACCGGCAACGGCCAGATGATGCCCGGCGTGGATGTCAGCGAGAAGGAAAGCCCGATCACCCTGTCCGCCCTCGGCATCGGCCTGGTGGCAGCGCTGAGCTTCTTCGTCGCCGGCCAGATACTTGGCGAGTTTGTGCCGCTGCATCCCTATGCGCTGATGATCGTGCTGGTGGCGCTGCTGAAGGTGACCAACCTGGTGCCCGAGTCGATCAATGACGCCGCGGCGCAGTGGTTCCGCTTCGTCGCACGCAACTGGACGTTTGCCCTGCTGTTCGGCATCGGCGTGGCCTTCACCGACCTCGGCCAGGTGATCGACGCCATCTCGCTGACCTACGTGCTGATCGTCTTCGCCGTGGTTGCCGGTGCGGCGTTCGGCGCCGGGCTGGTGGGCAAGCTGGTGGGCTTCTATCCGATCGAGTCGGCCATCACCGCCGGGCTGTGTATGGCCAACATGGGCGGCACTGGCGACGTCGCGGTGCTCTCCGCCGCCCGGCGCATGTCGCTGATGCCCTTCGCGCAGATCTCCTCGCGCCTGGGCGGGGCGCTGATCCTGCTTATCTCCAGCGTCGTGGTACCGGTGTTCTTTACC
Organism: Stutzerimonas stutzeri; assembly: GCA_002387205.1. Classification (GTDB taxonomy): domain Bacteria; phylum Pseudomonadota; class Gammaproteobacteria; order Pseudomonadales; family Pseudomonadaceae; genus Stutzerimonas; species Stutzerimonas stutzeri_N. Next base: position 270,715 of record DGLA01000022.1, read on the forward strand.
TGAGCCCTGCGTATCTGAACGCAAAAGCCCCGGCCTATGCAGCCGGGGCTTTTCTGTTTCTGCTGCCCTGTCCTGGATAAGGTTCAAACCTTCCACCCGAGAATCTGGAGATCTCGATGGAGCAAGGTGTAAAGCATACGCAGCGTAATTTTTCACTGACTTTTTAACTGGCTGTGGTCGACCAGATCGAAAAGGACGAACTGATGTACAAGCAGGCCCAAGAACGGTATGGCATCCAGGGAGGTCTGCTGTGTTGGTATGGTTGCGGAAGCATGGTTGGCAGGATTGGAGCCAGGGGGCCTCGATTCGAGCCGACAGGCGTCAAATCATGACCGATCCGAAAGACCTGCTGCCCGAGCAATGCATCAAGGAATTGGAGCAGCATCTGCAGTTCATGGGCCAAAAGGCCCAGTTCTTCGAAGCCGTGGTCGATGTATTAAAGAAGGATTGCGGCGTTTCGATCGCAAAAAAACGACCCGGCAAGTCCTCCTGCAAGAACAAGTCCAAGCCCTGACTATCGTCAGGGCTTGCCAGTTTTTGTCCATCGGTCGCCAGGCTTACTACAAGCGCAACCGTGCTGCTGATCAGCGCCATATGCAGGCCGAGCAAGTGGCTCGCTATGTTGAACGAGTTCGGCTACGCCAGCCGCGGGTCGGCACGCGCAAGCTCAGATTACTGCGGCTGCGCCTGACCATGTTTGTTGGCTGATATCGCGTAGCTAGCCGCTCGAAGTGGACCTTTGTATCTGAGCCTGGTCACTGACGCCTACTCGCGAAAGATCGTCGACCATCACGTCCATGAGGGGATGCATGCCGAGTCCGTGGCGGTCGCCTATAGGCAAGCACTAAGAGGGCGTCAGAGTCATCGCTCGCCCACCACTCTGATCGGGGGCCGACGAAGATCACCCTGGCTTTATTCGGAAGATGCCTTACGTGCCGTAGCGCGACTGCTGCGGC
>DGLA01000013.1:0-6937 GCA_002387205.1 Stutzerimonas stutzeri
GATTGATCCACTCCAGCGCGACATGACGATTGAGGCGCTCGGCCTCGAAGCGAGTATCGAAACTAAGTAGGCAGTTCTGACAGGTATGCGAGCAGTTGCAGCTGTCCAGGCGGGTGATGACCCGCTGCCACAGGCTGGCTTCATTCAGCCGCTCTGCGGCCTGGGTGGTGTAGCCACCACTGCGCAGGTCGAATACGCGAATAGCGCGAGTTGGCTGGCCATCGACCTTGATCGGATGGCTGTCACAGCCCAGCTCTTCGGTCTGTATGCCAAGCTCGGCGGCAATCGCTTCGCGCAGCGCCACGGCAATCGAATAGGCGGTGATGTCGTCGTTGAGCAGTTCGCCGCTGGAAGGGTTGCGCAGCACCAGTTCCAGCGCATCGGTCAGGCTGTCATGGCCAAGGTGGACGTTCTGTTTGATCTTCCAGCTGTTGTGGCTGCCGGGGCAGATGTTTGTTCCGTCGCTTTGTTCATTGCTTTTGCCACCGCGCAGGCGGCGGTGCTGTGCCTTCTGGCGGAAAATAGCCGGCAGATACTGTTCATTGGCAGGGGCGGATGCATCGGGATAGCTGAGCATGGGCTCAGCCTTGCCGCACTCCAGGCAGATGGCAAAGCCTTGCTGATTGGCACCCGAGGTGTAGTTGAACAGGTGCGCCTGCTGGCTGGCGCGGAACTGGCCGAGCGCCGGATTGACCAGACAGACCCAGTTGGCAGGTACGTTCAGCCATGGCGCTTTGACCGGTACATACTGCAGGCGGCTGATGTCGTTGTGCGGCTCGTCGAAGAAGTCCACGGCAAACCCCGCAGGCACCAGGTATTCACGGATGTTGTCGCGCTCGATCGGCGCGCCGCATTCCTGGCAGTTGATCTCCAGTCCAGGATTGATGGCCGAGTCACTGGCACCGCATTGCCCACAGCGCCAGGCCTTCTTGAACAGCTGCAGCTCTTTGGCGTTTTCGGCAGACGCAGGCGCGTGCCAGTTCAGCGTGATGCCAGAGGATTTGTAAACCAGCCCGTCCATGACCAGCTCGGCTCCGGGCGCATATTCGCGCAGGCCGGTGATGCGGTCACGGGAGGCCAGCGAGCGGTAGCGTGCACGGTTGTCTTCGCGCTTGTCGCCTTCTTCCTGCTTCAGGGTCTGCATGCAGCGGTTGTCGAAGCTGACGATATCGGTCGGGAAGCCGTAGCCCGGCAGGAAGCGCCGGTCGGCCAGCTCGCTGAGCAAGTACTCCTTCTCGATGCGGCTGAGCTGTGCCTCCATGGCGCGGGAGGCGGCAGCCTTCTTGTCAGCAATCTGCAGCAGCTGGGCGTGGCTGGCCGAATGCTCCTGCCGCCATGCCTGCATGATCTCGGCCAGGCGGCTGTTGGCGCGCTTGATCAGTTCGGGTTGCGGCGTGGTGTCTAGGATACTGCGTCTGGTGATGTCCTTCAGCGCCTGTTCCACCAGCGTCTCAGTATCGACCGCCTGGTTATCGCACCATAGACAGAAACGCTGAGCCAGCGACATAGGCAGTTCGCCGTCGAGGAAGAATGCGCCAGCGGTCATCGATTTGATTTCCTGCGCGGCAGCAACGTGCTTGAGCCAGTGTGACAGCAGCCAGGCATTGACGTGGCGCTGCACCAGCTCGGGACTCTGCAAGGACACCTTGGGCATGCGCATGGGGGTGTTGAACGGCCAGAGCGGGTTGTTGAACACGCTCTGGTCGTGCGGGGTGTTCTTGCAGACAGCCAGGGCTAGCGAGCGTCCTTCGCGGCGGCGACCGGCGCGGCCGGCGCGCTGCAGGTAGTTGGCCGGATGCGGCGGCACGTTGTTCATCGCTACCACGCTGATGCCGCCGATATCCACGCCCATTTCCATGGTGGTCGAGCAGCTCAGCAGATTCAGCTTGCCAGTCTTGAACAAGCCTTCGTAGCTGTCCAGCTTGTTTTTCGGCTGCTGCGCCGAGTGCTCGGCAGCGCGGAAGTAATTGCCGCCCTCGATGATCAGGTCCATGACGTCCGACCAGAGCGCGTCCTTGCGCATTTGCTGGATTTGCGGCTCTTTGTTAAGCCAGTCGCGGATCGCCAGCAGGCCGGCATCGCCCGGTACGTGCAGAAGCTTTTCCGGCAGTCGTGGCAGGCGGTACGGCGTTACCCGGACGACCATGTCGCGGTCGGTGCGTGGGGTGTAGGGGCTGAGTTGCTCGAACGGGGTGTCGATGAAGCGCCGCGATACCGGGCAGAGATAGACCATTTCGGGTAGCCGGAAACTCAGTTCCTTGAGATCGAGTTGATAGCTATCGCCGAATGAGGTCAGCAGTTTTCCCTGCAGCACGCGCCATGCTTCGCTCAGGATCGAGTCGATGTGGTCTTGGTGGGCCGCGGTCGACCAGTTGAATGCCTTGCAGAGCAGCAGGATGGCCCGCGACTGGATGCCATTGACGGTGTTGACCGTAGGCCAGCGGGCAAAGCGACTTTGCAACTTTTCAGGTTTTTTCCCCAAGACCGGCGCCACGGCCCATTTGGGACTGATGCGCGCACCGATCAGCGACTGCCAGCGCTTGTCGATGTTGAGGACGGTGTTTTCGCGGACGAAGAAGTCCAGCAGCACCTTCAGGTAGGTGCGCCAGGATTCGATATCCAGGTGCGCAGGCCAGGCCGTGGGTTTGCTGGTGATGCTGGCCAGCTTGGGGTAGCACACCTGCACAAGGCCCAAGGTTTCCAAGCTGTTGGCGCGTTTCGGACGGCGATAGAACTCGCGGGCTAGTAGCATGTTGGCCAAAGCGACACTGTCCTGCTTGCCGAAGGTGTTCGGCGCGAGGTTGTTGTAGTAATCAAGCATGCCCATCTGCAGCTCTGGGGTACCGGCCAGATAGTTGGTCATGTCGTTCCAGCTGATTTCCGCGCCTTTTGCCGAATTGGCCTGTTTCTCCAGCAACTGCCCCAGGTATTTCTGCTCGAATCGGCCCAGCTTCTGGGCGGCACCCAGCTCCTGCAATTCCTGCAGTTCGCGCAGCTCCTCCTCGGAAATGCTGTTGACGGGGTTTGCTTGCAGCAGGCGTTGATAGATCAGGCCGCGAATCCGGTTGCGCTCGGAATCCTGCTGCAGCTTGACTGCAATGCGTGCCGTACCCTGGCGGCTGTCGGTGAAGGAGATCAGCTTGCGGCCCTGGAACGGCTTGCCGGTTGGCATCGGATCCGGTGGGCAGAACTCCAGCAGGGCGCTGATCACTGTGCTCAGCGTGAAGGGAGTGCCGATGCGTGCCGGGCGTAGCAGGCTGCGGCCTTGTGCAGAGGCCCCACAGCATGGGCACTCACTCTTTTGGCTGCGGAAAACCTGCAGTTCGATGTAGTCATTCTTGGGGCCATCGAACATCAGTCGCTGGCTGGCTCTATCGAGAAACTCGGGATAGCCGTGGTTGACTGGGCGGTTGGTAATCAGGGTCTGACTGAGTAGCGCGTTGTCTTCAGCTGGCTCGTCGGTGTCCGTGAGTTCCTCATCGAGGGAGAACTCGTCGACCTGTTGTTGCGACTGATCGATCAGCATCCCATGGCTGGTAGTCGCCGCCTGCAAGAAGCTCTCGTTGCACTCTTCACAGGACACCAGCAGCATCAGCGGTGCACCGCAGCGGCAGTGAGTCCGATCTTCCAGATACACCATGCCGAATGGCCAGTCGGCATGCTCCAGTGCGGTGCCGGTCATGTGGCTGCAGTTGCGGTCCACGCAGGCGCGGATCGCCGGAATCACGTTATGGAACAGGTGTGCGCGTAGCGGCAGGAAGGACAGTCCTTCGGCATTCTTGGTGCCAGACATCAGGTCCATCCAGGCGAGCGCCTGCGCCGTGGCGAGGCCGGAATCCCGCGTCAGTCCTTGCAGGCTTTGCGGCTTCACCTGGCCATCGGGCATGAACAGGGCGCGCAGCCGCCGAGCGGTCGGGCTGGCCTCGAGGCGCTGGTAGCGCAGCGCCGACTGCTCCTGATCCGCCTCGATGGCCCCGATGGCTTCGGGGGTATCCTGCTCGGCATCCGGCGTTGCATTCAGCAGGGCAGGGATATCCCGGCGGCCCTGCACGACATGCACCTGCTCCGGAGCTACCCCGCCAATATCGGCGAGGAATTTGCGCAGGCTCTTAATGGTCTGGCTATCCGAGCCGAAGGTGGCTGAGGTCGCCACGAAGCGCACATCCTGTGGCTTGACCTTGAAGGCCAGCATCACCCGGCGCAGCAGCAGCGCCATCTCCGCGGCCTGGGAACCGATGTGGGTGTGCGCCTCGTCAAGAATGATCCAGCGCAGCTTGCCGGCCGACTTCTGCAGGATCGGCTCATCATCCTTGCGGATGAGCATGTACTCCAGCATGGTCGCGTTGGTCACCAGAAGTTGCGGTGGGCTGGCGCGCAGGCTCTTGCGGTCGATCACCTGGCCATCGTACTGCTGGTCTCTGTTCCTGCGTTCGTTCTCCAGGGCACCGGTGTATAGACAATGGCGAATCTGTCCGCCGAATCCGTGGGTCCAGGCATCCAGGCGGTTCTGTTGCGAGTTGATCAGGGCGTTTAAAGGGTAGATGAACAGGGCGCGGACACCCTCCGGGTCTTCGCCAGCGTCGATTTCCTTGGCCAGCTGGTTGAGGACCGGTACCAGGAAACACTCGGTTTTGCCCGAGCCGGTGCCGCTGGTCACCACCAGTGATTGCGGCTCGGGACGGTTGAGAATCTCCCAGGCCGCCAACTGGTGGGTGAAAGGATGGCGGTTGCCGGGGAAGGCATATTCCTCTGCAAGATCATGGGGTTCCTTGGGCGGGGCGGCCATGGCCTCGGCAAGGCGTCGGTGTAGTAGGTTACCGCCGGCCAGCGAACTCATGGTTTCGTTGCTTTCCTCCCAGCCGAAGGTTGGCTCAAAAACCGGATCTGCCAGCCAGGCACCCGGGGTTCCGGGGGCGGCGGTCAACTGATCGTGTAGGAATTGACGCAGATGGGGATTACCAAGACTAAGTAGGCCCTGAGCGGCGCGTTCGCTGCGGGTATTCAGATTGCTGGTCAGGGCGGAGAAATAATTTTTTTGATAGAGCACGGGATTCACTTCTGCATCGAGTCGGCTTGCGCCATCGTCAGGCCAAGCTCATAGGCTAGGTCAAACCAGACCGTATCGAACTGGCGGGCATTTCTAAGACTGAACAGGCGTACCGGGTCGGCTTGCCACTTCTGGCCATGGCCGGCATGCGTATCGAACGCAGCCATAAAGGGCAGCATCACCACGGCCAGTTTGAAGTCGTTGGTAGGGAGCTTGCTTTGGAGCAGGAGCATTTTGCCCTGTGGCGTTTTTAGGAATGCCCCGATATCTGTATTGCCGCTGCCGGGATATTGATGGGTTTCAGCAGGGTTACGCCGGAACATCTGCTGTATGGCTGAGTTCTCGCCATCAAACAGGTGCGACTGCCAGGAGGCGGTCAGCATCGCCGGGTTTTTCAGGAAGAACCCCACATCCGGGCTTTGCAGATCGAAGGAGCGGTGCAGACCCTGATCGAAGATGAAGCGCAGCGCGGGCTGCCAGCGGGACAGGAACTGGCTCTTGCTCTGGATGTCGTTGCAGATTACCGACAGCATGCGCGGATTGTCGGCGGCCAGTTGCTGGCGCAGTGTCGCGAAGGTGCCGAACCAGTGCTCCGGGGCGATCAGCAGCCACTCGAAGGGCAGCTCGCAGGGCAGGCGCTCTGCCAGGCGGCTGGAGAAATCATCCAGCAGCAGGGTGGCCATGGTCAGCGCCTGCGGCTCATGGATCAGTGCCTGGCAGATATCCAGGCTGGCCAGTGGCAGGTGGTGCAGCCGGTCTAGCAGCAGCTCCAGCGTCTGCCAGTCATCAGCCTGCGGGTCTGCGGCCATGGCGCGCAGCGCGGCCCTGAGCAGGCGCATGCGCTCTTCGCCATCGCCTTCGCAGAGCGCCTCGCGCAGCGGGGTCAGGGGCTTCGACAGTTGGCTTGCGGTCGGCGGAACGACGGTCGGACGGCTGTGCAGTGTGGATTCATCGGGGGTGTACAGCAGCCAGGGACCGACCGCATCGGTCGGCAGGCTGACCAGCCAGTTGCCGGTGAACACCTGCTCGGAGAAATGCAGCGGCAGGCTGACCGGGTCATGTTCCGGCTCGGCCAGCGGCAGGGCCAGTATCAGGCCCTCGGCCTGGGGCTGCTCGGGCAGGAGATCACGCCCGCCATCGCTCAGGGAGGCCATTTCTCTTTGGCTGTGCAGGCGGATGCGCGTCGAGTAGCGACCCACCTGCAGGCGGGCGTGGGTCTGGTGGGCGTGGACCAGCTCCAGCTGCACGGCATGATCGAGTCCGGGGTGGCAGGACATCATCTGCTGGATTGCCGGAATCAGCTCGAACAGACGGATTTCGCGGATCCCGGTGTAGCGAATTTCCTGCGACAGGGTGGAGCGTGAGTCGGTGCCGCCGGAGGTCAGGCGAATCTGCCAGTTCTCGGCGCCCTGTGTCGACATCAATACCGCACGGCATCCGATCAGCTCTTCGATGGTCAGGGCCTGATTCAGCTTGAGAGGAGTGTCGTTGCGCAGCAGCGTGACGCCATAGCCGGGGAAGGGCAGAGTGAGCTTCTGCTCGCCGTCGGGCCACTGCAGGCACAGCGGAACCGTGGTGGCCGGCCGGCTGCCGGTGCTCTTCAGCCGCAGGGTCAGGCCTGTTCCATCATGGCGGCGCTCCAGCGCGATCTGTTCGCTCTCGCAGCGCACGGGCACATCAGGCCAGTGGTGAAGGCGAATGCTGCCCTCGAGGGTAGTGGCGCCCGGCGCGTAGGTGATGGAGGCTTCGTCCGGGAGAAGCACGGCGCGGGTGTTCAACAGGCGCTGGCCATCCTTGCGCCAGATCAGCCGGCACAGCCCCGGCGCCCGGGCTTGGGCGAGCGGCAGCTCCTTGCCCTGCGTGCGGACAAACAGCTCATGGGCGGGCGCA
>DGLA01000013.1:7153-7610 GCA_002387205.1 Stutzerimonas stutzeri
CGATCAGCTGCGCGGCATTGTGCAGGCTGTGGATGGCCGGCAGCGGCCTGGCGATCAGCTGGTATTCCTCGTCTCTAAGCAGGGCTTCGCCGACCAGGTATTCCCGCTCGCCGATGCGCAGCAGGAGCTGGAAGTGTGGCGGCAGCGCATCCACGGCCATCCCCAGCGCCTCGGCAACCTGATCGCGCCTGGCCTGAGCCTGCATCACGAAGGACAGCTCGTAGACGGGTATGGAGCCATCGGAACTGAAGCGCAGGCCGCGCTGGATCTGGAAAGGAGGCCGCCGCGACTGGGGCGTGATGCTGACTGTATCCCGGACCAGACCCTTGATCAGGCTGGCGGCGGCCTGGGAATCGAGGGCGATGGGGAAGAGCTCTTCCCAGTGAGGGCACTCTTCCTGCAGCCGGGCGATTGGGTCTTGGGCGCCCTGCAGGGCATAGGTCTTGCGGATGTGCAG